>NZ_LWLS01000086.1 GCF_001905095.1 Micromonospora sp. CB01531 | reverse complement strand
GCTGGCTTGCCGGTTCACTACCGGCGCCATCCGGGTGGAGCCGGACCGGCGGCATGTCACGTTGCCGCGCCTGGGGACGATCCGCACCCACGAGTCCACCCGCAAGCTGCAACGCCGTATCGCAGGCGGCACCGCCCGCATCCTGTCCGCCACGGTCCGCTTCGAGCGGGGCCGGTGGTTCGTCTCCTTCCAGGTCGAGATCCAGCGCGCCACCAACCGGACTCCGGCACGTCCGGATGTGGCGGCGGGTGTGGACCTGGGCGTGAAATGCCTCGCGGTGATCGCCGAGAGCCAGGGCAGAGTGCGGTTCGTGCCGAACCCGGCGCACTACGACGGCGCGGTCAAGCAACTCAAACGGCTGTCCCGGCGGGTCTCCCGCCGTCAGGGGCCGGACCGGCGCACCAGGCAGAAGCCGTCCAGGCGGTGGCTCGCCGCGAACACCGAACGCAACCGCGTGCACCATCGGGTGGCGAATCTCCGCGCCGACGCCCTACACAAACTCACCACCGACATCACCGCCGAGTACGGCACCGTCGTGGTCGAAGACCTCAACGTGGCCGGCATGCTCCGCAACCGACGCCTCGCCCGCAAGATCGCCGACGCCGGCTTCGGGGAGATCCGCCGGCAGGTGGACCCTGCTGGTTAATTGATGTTTATGCAGCCAGGGCCAGGTCCAGGCGGGCGAGGTGGCTGGTTCTGGTGCGGTCGAGGGGTGCGTCGTTGAACCAGGCATCCAGGCGGATGAGGTTGAGCGCGGCGGCGCTGGCCACGTGTTGCAGGTGGGTTTTCGGTAGGCCGCGGTAGCGGGCGTGGCGGGTGTCGGTGACCGCGACGGCTTGCCACCCTGCCTCAATTAACCAGCAGGGTCCAGGTGGAGTACAAAACCGCATGGAACGGCGGCCGGCGGATAGTAGCCAACCGCTGGTATCCCTCCAGCAAAACCTGCTCGGCCTGCAGCACGGTGAAAGCCAAGCTGCCGCTGCACGTCCGAGTGTTCACCTGCGATGCCTGCGACCTGGTTATCGACCGGGACGAGAACGCAGCCCGCAACCTCGCCGCCCTCGCGACGGCAGCAACAACGGGTACCGGAGTGGCCGGAGACCCGGGCGTGCAAGCGCCGAAACCGCGTGGAGCCGACCACAAGACCCGCACCACCACCCGCAGCCGCAACGCCGCGGGTGGGCGGGCAGGTGGCGAAACCCTGCCCCACCAACGGCAGCAGGAAACGCGAGACCGTCATCAGGACACCGAAGCGCAACCCGCGCTCCGGTGACACCGTTACGGACCTTCCCAGCCGAAAGACTGGGATTGCTGACATCCGACTACGGAATCAGCAACGGTTCGTCGACCGGTCGGACGCCGCCCGGTGGCCCGCCCCGTACTGGGACATCGACACGGGGATGGCGTCGCTGCTGATGCTGCTGACCGCGGTCGACGCCGGACTGGGCGCGTGTTTCCTCGGCATGCCGGTGGACCGGATCGACGCGTTCCGTGCGGCGTTCGGCGTGCCGCCGCAGTTCACCCCGATCGGAGCGATCTCGATCGGCTACAGCGACGAGCCGCCCCGCGACCTCCGCAACCGGCGTCGCCCGGTTGACAAGGTCGTGCAACCGGGGCCGGTGGAGCTGGCCGGTTGAGTGGTCGCGGTGGCGGAGTGCGGGCGTGCCGAACATCCCGCACTCGTCGCTGTTCACACGTCCAGGGTGAGCCGTACCGCAACCACCTCGCCCACCTCGAGCTCTTCGGCCTTCCGCACCGACGCCTTCACCGGCACGATGTACCGCCCGTCCTTCGGAAAGAGCGACGTCCGCCATCCGGTGCCCCCGATCCGGGCCGCAACCGGAATCATGCCCCAGCCGTAGGTCACCGCCGCGGAAGCCGCTTCCAGCGCACCGCACTGCTCGTCCGGGACGGTGACGAAGTGGAACGGCGCGGGTCCCCGCCAGAACCACAGCTCGCCGCTGAACTCCAGGTCCATCCGGTCAGCATAGGAGTCGGTCAGCGGCCGGCGGCGTACGCGTGAGCCGCACCGCGACCGCGACGGTCCAGGCCATCAGGGGAAACACGGCCACCCGTTCCATGCCGCCGACGCCGAAGCCAAGGTCGACCTGGGCCAGGAACAGGGCCGTGCCGGCCAGGCCGGTCAGGCCCAGCGCGAGACTGTCCTCGCGCATCGCGCCCAGCACCGGCGACCGCCGGGCCAGCGACGCCACCAGCATGCCGACGTTGCCCAGTACGAAGATCAGCAGTGCCGCCAGGAAGTGGTTGTTCTCGTGCACGTCCGCCGGATACGCCCCGGCCAGGACGTATCCGCTCGCACCGGCGAGCGTCAGCACCTGCGCCGCCCGGGTGGCGAGCCCACGGCCGAGCGCCGACCAGGTGAGCAGCACCCCGAGCGCGAGCAGCAGGCCGGTGACGATCATGGCCCCGTTCATCGCCGCATGCCATGGCGAGCAGACCTCGCGCGGGCGGGTGCTGTCCCACACCCCGCAGGTCACATTGCCCAGGTCGCTAATGTTGTGGGTGGCCCAGCTGAAGCGCGGCTGCCGCCACGCCAGCCCGGTGATCACGTTCGCGGCCAGGAACAGCGGTGTGGCCAGCAGCCAGTTGTACGAGCCCAGGCGATGGATACGCATGGGCCAAGTCCAACGCCCCCGCGGTGGCGCCGCACTGGGCCCAGTGCGTCAATATCAGGTAGGGCTGGGCATACCCGAAGAGTGGATTCAGCCGGCTGGGCCCGCCGGTTACGCCTGGCTAGTGTCTTTCGCATGACCTTGGACGGACCACTGCACCTGGCGGCGGCACTTCGCCGACGCGGCTATCTGATCTCCGCATGGCCCTGGCGCGCACTGGCGTACGCCGTCACCACTGTGCCGGTCGCCGGCGTGCTGGCGGTCGGGCTGCTCGTCGTCGGGGCACCGTTGCTGGCGGTGGTCAACGCGGCACGGCAGGGCCGCCCCGTCGAGCTGCCCATCGTCCTGTTCCTGACCGTCGCCGGCCTCGTCGTGCTGGCGCTCGCCCCGATCGTGAGCATCCCGGTGACCATGCTCGAACGGTGGCGGCTCGGCATCGTCGACCCGCGCCCACTGCCCGCGCACAGCTTCCGGGGCCTGGCGGCGCGCTACACCAGCGCCACGGCCTGGCGGGAGGTCGCCTACGCCTTCTTCCTGGGCGGCGTCGTGCCGATCGCGTACTGGCTGTTCACGCTGCTCGCCCTGCTGGACCTCACGCTGATCGCCAGCCCCTGGCTGGCCGGTGACGCCGACCAGATCGTCGTGGTCTGGAGCACGGTCGACACCGCCCGCCAGGCGATCCCGTACGCCGTCGTAGGCGTCCTCTTCGTCCCGGTGCTGTGGTATCTGGCCGGGCTGCTCGTCGCCGTCCAGACGGCGCTGGCCCGGTGGCTGCTCGGCGGGCCGCCCGACGACCGGGCGGCGCTGCGGGAGGTCACCCGCTCCCGGGCCCGCCTGGTCGACGCGTACGAGGCGGAACGCCGCCGCATCGAGCGCGACGTGCACGACGGCGCGCAGCCGCGGCTGACCAGCCTGACCCTGCAACTGGGGCTGGCCCGGCTCGACGTGCCCGAGGACTCACCCGCCGCCCGGCCGTTGGCCGTCGCGCACGAACAGGCCAAGGACCTGATGGTCACGCTCCGGCAGATCGTGCAGGGCATCCGCCCGCAGAACCTCACCGAGCTCGGCCTGGCCGGCGCCGTCCGGGAACTGGCCGGCGAGGCCACCATCCCCGTCGACGTACACGCCGGCCTCACACAACCGGCGCCGGAACTGGTGGAGACCACCGCCTACTTCGTGGTGTCGGAGTCCCTGGGCAACGTCGCCCGGCACGCCCACGCGACCCGCGCCGAGGTGCGGCTGACCCAGACCGATCGCCACCTCGTCGTGGAGGTCGAGGACGACGGCCGGGGCGGCGCGGACCCGGCCCGGGGCACCGGCCTGACCGGCCTCGCCGACCGGGTCGCCGCGGTCAACGGGCGGTTGCTGCTCGCCAGCCCGACCGGCGGCCCTACCCTCGTCCGGGTGGAGCTGCCGTGCCGCCGATGACCCGGGTCGTGCTCGCCGAGGACGAGGTCCTCCTGCGCGAGGGCCTCGTCGGCCTGCTGACCCGGTTCGACTTCGAGGTGGTCGCCGCCGTCGGGTCGGCGCCGGACCTGCTGGACGCGGTCCGCGCGCACGAGCCGGACCTGCTCGTGACCGACATCCGCATGCCGCCGCACCATCGCGACGACGGCCTGCGGGCGGCCGTCGCCCTCCGTGCGAAGCGGCCGCACCTGGCCGTCGTGGTGCTGAGCCAGTACGTGCAGACCGAGTACGCCTCCGCGCTGCTCGACAGCGGCGACGGCCGGCACGTCGGCTACCTGCTCAAGGACCGGGTGGCCGACGTCGCCGAGTTCGCCGACACCCTGCGCCGAGTCGTCGACGGCGGCACAGCCATCGACCCGGACGTCGTCCGGCAGCTGCTGCACCGCCCCCGCGATCCGCTCGCCGCCCTGTCCGCCCGCGAACGCGAGGTGCTCGCGCGGCTCGCCGAGGGCCATTCCAACGCGGCGATCGCGGCAAAACTCCACGTCACCGAGGCGGCGATCGGCAAGCACGTGGGAAACATCCTGACCAAGCTCGACCTGCCGCCCAGCGACGACACCAACCGGCGGGTGCTGGCGGTCCTCACCTACCTGCGTACCGATCCGTCCCTGCGCGACCGGCGGTGATCGCAGCCCGCTCCGGCGCCCTCGACGGGCGGTGCCGGCTCAGCACCTAACGGCGGGCTGAGCCGGCCGGCGCGGTCAGGAGGTGAACGACCAGGGTCCGAACCGGCTCCAGGCCACCACGGCGGCCAGCACCAGCAGCACCACGTTGACCACGATGCTCTGGGACTCCTTGCGGCGGGCGTGCACGACGATCGCGCCGAGCATGACGAGGACGAGCCCTAGCGCGGCCAGCGGCACCAGCACGGGGGCGATGTCGAGCGCGGCGGGCAGGATCAGCCCGACCGCGGCGAGCACCTCCAGCGCGCCGATGAGTTTGATCGTGCTGGCGCTGGCGTTCTCCGTCCAGCCCATGCCGGAGGCGGCCAGCTTCTCCTTCGACTGGACCAGCTTCATCGCCCCGGCGGCGAGGAACGCGATGGCCAGCAGACTGGCGATGATCCACAGAACGATGTTCACCACGGCCCTCCCGGACCTCTCATGACTTCAAGCGTTGAGCGAACCGTAGAGCGGATCACTTCAAGCTACAAGTGATAGGTGGCCTGGATCACTTCAGGCGTGAAGTTATGCTGGAGGTATGGAGACGCCGCAGGAGCCGCGCTGGCTGGACGCCGAGGAGAGGCAGACCTGGCTCGCCCTGGTCAGCGTGCTGATCAGGCTGCCGTCGTCGCTGGACGCCCAGTTGCAGCGAGATGCCGGGATCAGCCACTTCGAATACCAGGTGCTGGCCGGGCTGTCCGAAGCGCCCGACCGCACACTGCGCATGAGCGAGCTGGCCGTGCTGGCCGAAGGGTCCCTCTCACGCCTGTCACAGGTGGTCGGCCGGCTCGAGAAGCGCGGCTGGGTACGGCGTATCCCGGATCCCACCGACGGCCGCTACACCCTGGCGATCCTCACCGAGCAGGGCTGGGCCAAGGTCGTCGAGACCGCGCCCGGTCATGTCGACGCGGTACGCACCCTCGTCTTCGACCCGCTCACCAAAGCGCAGCAGCGACAGCTGCGCGACATCGGCCGCCGCATCATGCGTGTCGTCGACCCGGACGGCAACTGCCCCGGCTGACCACCCCCACACCCGCACGAGAGGCGCCGACATGACCTCCATCCTCAACCCGGCCGTGCCCGCCGGTGCGTACGACCAGTTCCTCACCGACGCCCTCCCCCGCGCCCGGGCCCAACGGGAGTGGACCCCCGCGGACGGGCCGCTGCCCGCCCTCTACCTCAGCCACGGCGCGCCGCCGCTGTTCGACGACGGACCCTGGATCCGGCAGCTGTTCGACTGGGCCCAGTCGCTGCCGAAGCCCCGCAGCATCCTGATCATCTCGGCGCACTGGGAGAGCGCCCCGCTGAGCCTGTCCGCGTCAGCCGCGCACACCCCGCTGGTCTACGACTTTGGCGGCTTCCACCCGCGCTACTACACGCTGCGCTACGACACACCCGACGCCGGCTCCCTCGCCAAGCGGGTGGCCGGGGCCATGCCGGCCGGCGAACCACTCCACCAGCACCCCAGCCGCGGCCTCGACCACGGGGCCTGGGTGCCGCTGATGGCCATGTACCCGCTGGCCGACGTCCCGGTGCTCCAGCTCAGCATGCCGACCCAGAACCCGGCCCGCCTGCTCCAGTTGGGTGCCCGCCTACGCCCGCTGCGCGAGGAAGGTGTCCTCGTCATCGGCTCCGGCTTCATGACACACGGCCTGCCGTTCGTCACCCGGGAGATGTTCACCCGGGGCGCCGTCCCCGCCTGGTCGTCCGACTTCGACGCCTGGGCCGCCGACGCCCTCGCCCGCGGCGACCTCGACGAACTCGCCGCCTACCAGACCCGCACCCCCGGCATGCCCTACGCGCATCCCACCGCCGACCACTACATCCCGCTGTTCATCACCCTCGGGGCTGCCGACCAACCCGACCGACCGGTCCTCACCGCCATCGACGGCTACATGATGGGCTTCTCCAAGCGCTCCTTCCAGACCGTCGGGTAGCACCCCAGCCCGTTGACGCCCGGGTCAGCACGGCGACCGTGACTCCTCAGCACTGGGTAACTCACGCCAGTTCGGTCCAGGGGTGGTTCAGGTGTGCGGTGGCCAGCACGGCGCGGCTGGCGCGCGCCTCGTCGAGGAGCCGCTGACGGGTCCGACGAGCGACGTCGAGGTCCGCCTCGTACCGGTAGGCCACCGCGGGGTCGACGATTTGGACGGCGTGGACCAGCACATCGCCGGTCACGATCACCTGCTTGCCGCCGGCGTCGACGACGACCGACTGGTGACCCGGAGTGTGTCCCGGGGTGGGTACGACGCGGATCGACCCGCCAGCCCGGCCAGGGGCAGACGCGAGTCGGGTGGCACCGCCCACCTCGTCCAGTTGGCCGGTCGTGCGCAGCGGATCGACGACGTATGACCGGGCGGCATCGCCGTCCGGCAGGGCAGCCACCTCACGCTGTTGCACGACGTACCGGGCGTTGGGGAACATCGGCGTCCCGTCCAGCCCGACGGACCAGCCGAAGTGGTCCTCGTGCAGGTGGGTCAGCACCACCGTGTCGACCTCCGCCGGGTCGATGCCGGCGCGCTCGAGCTCCGACGGAAGCCGGCCCGGTGTCGGCGCCCAGGCCGCTGCGGGACTGCCGTCGGGTCCCACTCCGGTGTCGACCAGCATCAGCCGGCCTCGCGGCCCGCGGATCGCGAAGCAGCGGAAGTCGAGCTGCCAGGATTCCCCGGGGCCGAACGCGGCCGGGTCGACGGCCCGGGCGAGGTCCCAGTCGTGGGGCGTCGCGTCGGGAAACGCGACCTGCCGGTCGAGGAAGAAGGGCCCGGCCGCGTCCAGCAGCGGGATCACCTCGAACGCACCGACCGACCGGGACGCCCCGGTCCCTCGCCCCGTCCTGCTGGCCGGGGCCGCGCTCGCCAGCTCGGCCACGCCCGTGGAGCCGGCGACCGTCACGGCCGTGGCGGCGAGCAGGAAGGTCCTTCGCCCGAACTGGGGGGAAGTCTCACTCACAGCAGTTGCCTCTCGTGTGGGCCGGGGCCCTCGACCCGCCCGGCGTCAGGGACGAACGCTAGGACCGGGATCGACCTGCCCGTAACAGCCTGGCCGGCGGCTGACCTGATCCTGTCGATACCTGACCGGACATCGCCGCCGCACCCACCCGCCGGGTTTCTAGGATGTGCCTCGATCCGCCTACAGCCGGTCGGGCGGAGGTGGTGTGAGTGGTGGGAGGCCGCCGATGCCGCTCGACGGACCCGGGGTGGCCCTGTTGGCCTACACCGGCGCGGGCAGCTTCGACTACGTGACTGTCAACGAGATCTTCGGCGTGGACTACTCCGGCCGGTTCGGATCGTGGTATCGGACCAGGACGTGCGGCGTGGCACCGGGCCCGGTCGAGCTCGACGGCGGGGTCACCGTCCAGGCCCCGTACGGACTCGACGAGGCGGAACGGGCCGACCTGCTGATCGTTCCCGGCTGGACGAAAGAACACGAGGTCCCACCGCAGGCGTTGCTGACGACCCTGCACCGCGCGTACCGGCGGGGCGCGCGCATCATGTCGATCTGCACCGGCGCGTTCGTGCTCGGCTACGCCGGTCTCCTCGATCAGCGGCGGGCCACCACGCACTGGGCGATGGCCCCGCTGCTCGCCTCGCTCTTCCCGTCCGCCACCGTGGACCCGCGCGCCCTGTTCGTCGACGATCGCCGGATCCTCACCGCCGCGCGCATGTCGGCGGGAATGGACCTCGCGCTGCACGTCGTACGCGGAGATTTCGGCGCGGATGCCGCCGCCACCCTGGCTCAGCGGCTAGTGCTGGCCGGTTACCGCAGCGGCGGCCAGTCCCAGTTCGTCGACTCGCCGCTGAGCCCCGACCCTGGCGATCCGCTGCCGGACCTGCTCGACTGGATGCGCCGGCATCTGGACCAGCGGTGGTCGCTGCGCGGCCTGGGCGCGCAGGTGCACATGAGCCCGCGCACGCTGACCCGGCGCTTTCAACGGCTCACGGGAATGAGCCCGCACCAGTGGCTCATGCGGGAGCGGATCCTCGCCGCGCAGCGGATGCTCGAGGCCAGCGACGAGTCGGTCGAGCAGATCGCCGCACGCACCGGCATCGGCTCGGCGGGCAACCTGCGGTACAGCTTCCGCCGGGAACTCGGGGTGCCGCCCCAGGTGTACCGCACGACGTTTCGCTCCCGCCGCACCGCCGGCCGACCGGACGATTAACCACGCCGGACCGAGGCCAATGCCCGGCCGGAGGTGCCTGACGGTTCACCACAGAAGCGGAACTGGAGCCGGCCACATGCCGACTAGGGAATGAGCCCGCGGCGGCGGCCTTCGGCGACCGCGGCGGTGCGGTTGTCGACATTGAGCTTGCTGAACACTTGGACGAGGTGGGACTTGACGGTGGCCTCGGTGATGAACGTGGCCCGGGCGATGGCGTGGTTGCTGTAGCCCTCGGCGACCATCTGCAGGATCTCGAGCTCGCGTGCGGTCAGCGCCCGCCCGGGAGCGCGTACCCGGGTGATCAGGCGGGTGGCGATGGCGGGGGCGAGCACGGTCTCGCCCGCGGCGGCGGAGCGGATGGCGGTCAGCAGGTCGTCAGGTTCGGTGTCCTTGAGCAGGTATCCGGTGGCGCCGGCGGTGATGGCGGGCAGGATGTCGGCGTCACTGTCGTAGGTGGTCAGGACCAGCACCCGTGGTGGTCGGGGGTGGGCCAGGATCCGCCGGGTGACTTCCGCGCCGTTGATGCCTGGCCCCAGGTGCAGGTCCATGAGGACTACGTCAGGAGCGCTGGCTTCGACCTGTGCGATCGCGTCGACGCCGGTGGCGGCCTCCCCGACGACCGTGATGCCCGGATCGGCATCCAGCGCCGCCCGCAGCCCGCGTCGGACGATGGGGTGATCGTCGACGATGAAGACGCGGATCGGTTCGGCAGGACGGGGCGCGCGGGTCACGAGTGGTCCCCTTCGGTAGGGATGGCAGCGCTGATCGCGGTGCCCTGTCCGGGAGCGGATTCGACGACGAGCGTGCCACCGACGGAGGCGAGTCGGCGGCGCATGGTGGCCAGGCCCAGACCGGTGCCGGTCGTGGGGCTGAACGGCTGGTCGGGGTCGAACCCCCGCCCGTTGTCGACGACGTCGAGGCTGACCGCCCCGGGCAGGAAGGTCAGGGTGAGGTCCACCCGGGAGGCCGCGGCGTGCGCGCGGACGTTGGCGGTGGCCTCCTGTCCGACCCGGAGCAGGGCGACCTCCACCAGGGTGGGCAGTGCGTAGGGAAGGCCGTCGACGGTGATCCGGGCGTCGAGGCCGAGGCGGCGGCTGTCGTCGACCAGGTGGCCGAGCGCCTCGGTGAGCGGGCGGCCGGCCAGCGGGGCGGGGGTGAGGGCGCGGAGGAGGCGCCGCGTGTCCTCCAACGCCGACTGCGCGGCCTCGACGGCGGCGTCCAGTTGGCGGTGGGCGGCCGCCGGAGCGTCCAGCCAGCGACCGGCGGCCGACTTCACCAGCAGGACGATCGTGGACAGGCTCTGGGCGACGGTGTCGTGGATCTCGCCGGCGAGCCGTTCGCGCTCGGCGAGCATGCCGGCGTGGCGCTGTGCGGCGGCGAGCTGGCCCTGCGCGGCGGTGAGGTCGGCCAGCAGCCGCGCGGTCAGCTCGTTCTGCTGTCGGAGATCCCGGTAGACGGTCATGATCACGACGGCCACACCAGCGCCGATGACCGGGCCGAGCACCGCCGGAAGACTCAGCCTGCCCTGATGTGCCGAGAACGCGGCGACCGCCACCGCCGCCAACCCCGCGACGACCAACGGCCCGAGCACCCGCGGGAGTAGCTGCATGGCCAGCAGGAACAGGGCGAACGCCAGCCACACGAAGTCCACCGACAACGCGGCCAGCCCGATCCAGCCGGCGGCGAGCCCGGCGAACCACAGCCCGGCTACCACCGGGCGGCGAGCGCGCCGGGCGAGTACGACGCCCAGCAGGTACCACAGGGCCACCAGCGCCACCGCGGTGATCAGCACGCCGACCGGTGGACGGCCGGACCCTGCGGCGCGCACGGCGCCAACCAGCAGCAGTGCGACGAACAGGACGTGCTCGGCCCGACGGAGCAGGGTCAGCGTGACCGCCGCGACACGCGGCTGCTGGTGATCCATGGCCCTGTCGACGGTAACGGCCGGCGCCCGGCCCGACCCCCAACTTTTGATGGGTTCACCCATGCCTCTTTCGTCGCCGCACGTCCAAGCCCCGGTCCGATGGCATCGTCGGTGCTGGCGGGAAGGCTCGTGGCATGTTCATCGCAGTACGTGACCTTCGATTCGCCCGGGGCCGGTTCGCCCTGTTGGGCACCGTCATCGCGTTGATGACGTTGATGGTGGTTCTGCTGACCGGGCTCACCGCGGGACTGGGGGCGGCCAGCGTGTCGGCGGTGGCGGCACTCCCCGTCGACCACGTCTCGTTCCAGCAGCCGACCGACAGCCAACAGGTGTCCTTCGCCACCAGCACCCTACCGGCGGACTCGGCAGCCACCGTGGCGGCGCAGCCAGGGGTCACCGCCGCATGGCCACTCGGTGTGTCGACCACCCGCCTCCAAGCCGACGGCGGGGCCACGACGGTGACCCTGATCGGCGGCGCTCCCGAGTTGTACCCGGCAGTGCGGCAGGGCCGGGCACCGAGCGGCGCCGAGGTGGCCCTCACCGCCGATCTGGCCGAGGCGCAGTCGTTGTCGGTCGGCGACCTCGTCGCCGTCGGCGGGCAGCGGGTCATGGTGGCCGCGGTCGTGGCCACCACCTCGTTCAACCATCTGCCCGTCGTGTACGCCCCGATCAGCACCTGGCAGGACCTGGCCCGGACGGACAGCATCACCGCCGTCGCCTCGACCGGCGGCGATGCGGCTGGCGCCGCCGGCGTCACGACCGTCAGCCGCGACGAGGCGTTCACCGCGGTCGGCGGCTATGCCTCCGAGCAGGGCTCGCTCAACCTGATGCGGGGCCTGCTGCTGGCGGTCTCCGCCCTGGTTGTCGGCGCCTTCTTCACCGTCTGGACCATGCAACGCGGCCCCGACCTGGCGGTGGTCCGCGCGCTCGGCGGTAGCCGCGGCTACCTGCTGCGCGACGCCCTCGCCCAGGCCGGGATCGTCCTGCTGGTGGGTGCCGCCGTCGGTGCCGGCGCCGCCACCGGCCTGGGTGTGGTGGCCGCCCGGGTGGTGCCGTTCGTCCTGGACGCCACCACGATCGCCGTCCCGCTCGCGGCGATGGTCGCCGTGGGCGCGCTCGGCGCCGCCTTCTCCGTCCGCCGGGTCAGCACCGTCGACCCGCTCACCGCCCTGGGGGCAGCCCGATGACTCTCACCCTGACCGATGTCCGCCTCACCTACCCCGACGGGGACCGCCGCCTGATCGCACTCGACGCGGTCGACCTGCGGATCGCCGCGGGTGAACTGGTGGCGGTGACCGGACCGTCCGGATCCGGCAAGTCCAGCCTGCTGGCGGTCGCCGGCGCGCTGACCAACCCGGAATCCGGCACGGTACGGATCGAGGACATCGACGTCACCTCGCTCGATCAGCAGGGCCGCGACCGGCTCCGGCGCGAACGCATCGGCTTCGTCTTCCAGCAGGCCAACCTGCTGGCCTCGCTCACCGCCCTCGACCAGCTCCTGCTCGTCGCGCACCTGTCCGGCGGATCCCGACGCTCGGCCGAGGCCCGCGCCCGTGCGTTGCTCGACCGGGTAGGTCTCGGCGGCAAGGCGCACAAGCGCCCACACCAGCTGTCCGGCGGGGAACGTCAGCGCGTCGGGTTCGCCCGCGCGTTGATGGGCAGCCCCGCCCTGCTGCTGGTCGACGAACCCACCTCCGCGCTCGATCACGACCGCGGCGCGGTCGTGGTGCGGCTGCTGCGCGACATCACCCACGAGCAGCAGGTGGCCACCGTCCTGGTCACCCACGACCTGCAGTACCTGCACCTGGCCGACCGGACCGTGGCGATGCGGGACGGTCGGGTGTGCTCGCCGGCTGAAGTCAGTCCGCACTCGCCCGCCGCCGTCCCGGGCCGCTGAAGTCAGCCGTAACCGGATCCTTTTCCAGCTCAGGCCGACGCGCGGCGCGCCAACCACAGGCGGTGGGCGAACAGGGCGACGTAGCCGGCGAGGACCGCGCCGAGCACGGCCAGTGCGCCGGTGTCGGCGGACCGCCGCGCCGCGTCCAGGATCACGCCGAGCATCGCCGCCGCAACGATCAGGGACACGTGGTTGGAGGCCCAGAAGACCACCGGCGTCATCCGCCTGGCGTCGAGGTCGCGCATCGCGCCACGGCGCAACTGCCGGACGAGCCAGACCGACAGTGGCGCGGTGGCGGCCATGACGGCCCAGACCAGCCACGGCACCCAACCGAGTAGCGCGAAGGCGGTGAGCATCGCGTACGCGATGGGCTGCGCGGCGACGATCAGGCGCACCGCCGGCTGGTAGCCGACGATGACCGGCAGGGTGCGCTTGCCGACCGCGGCGTCCGATCGGCGGTCACCCAGGTTCATCACCATCATTCGCGCCACCTGCAGCATCGCCGTGGGTGCCAGCACGGCCACCAGCAGCATCGGTACGGTGCCGGTCTGGAGCACCACGGCGACCGCGGGCCAGAGTCCGTTGAGGATCGCGGCGACCGTCAGCTCGCCGGCGCCTCGATAGTTCAGCCGCACCGGCGGTGCGGTGTAGAACCAGGCCAGCACCACGGCGGCGGTGGCGAGCAAGCGTGCCGGCCAGGACGGCATGACCGCCACCATCAGGGTGGCCACGCTGAACAGTACGAACGCGGCGCCGAGCGACACCACGGGCGCGACCGACCCGTCCACCAATGCCCGGCTGCCGCCGGTCCACGGGGTGAAGTAGACGTTCGCGCGGTCGGCCTCGAGGTCGAAGTACTCGTTGCAGTAGTGGGTCATCACGTGGACGGTCCACGCGAACAGTTGGGCGACCGCGTACCAGGTCACGTCGAGCGGGTGGCCCTGGTGCACCGAGACCGCCACGGCGAGGCCCACCGGCAGGAGGTTGTAGAGCAGGAAGCGGAGCCGGGCGAGTCGGAGGAAGCCCTTCCAGCTGGTCCGGTCCGGCCGGCGGTCAGGGCCGGTGACAGCGTGGTGATTGTCCGGCAGCAGGCTCGGCTCCAGCATCGCACCCATCGACATGCGCCTCCCCGTAGTCAGTCCGCTACTGAACCGTACGGGGCGGGTGTCGGGAAGGGACAGGGTGTGTCAGGAAGGTAACTGCCTCCTACGTGCACGGGCTGCGCGCCCACTCCCCCACAGCCAGGCCAGGGCGCCTTGCCCCGGCGACCCGACGGTGCGGGCGGGTGCCCCGCACCGTCGGGTCGGCTAGCGCCTGCGCCGGTCCGGCCTCTCGCGGAGCCGGCACGGTCGCCCAGGCGACGGCCGCGGCTGCGGAGCGACGGTCAGCAGTATCCGTTGACGGCGCCGCTGCTGCCGGTCCAGAGGTAGGCGTCGGTCACCCAGGTGCCGTCGGTGAGCTTGTTCCACAGCGAGGTGGTGCCCCAGCGGCCGGTGTGCGTGGTGCCGTTCGCCGAGCAGGCGATGCTCACCGTCGCGCCGTCGCCGACCGATCCGGCGATCGCGTAGCCGGTGCCAGGTCCGGTGCGCTTGTTGACCGAACCGCCTCCGTTGGCGTCCACCACACCCTGGGTGAAGCCGAGCGCGCCGTAGTTGTAGAGCGCCCCGCCGACGTTCACCTGGGCCGAGCCGTGCAGCGCGTACCCCTGGTAGGTGGCGCCGCCTGGGATGATCACCCACTTGCCGAGGTTGTGGCCGTGCATCGGCACGTAGGCGTTGTTCTGCCGCAGCGCGAAGTGCACGTGCCGGCCGCTCGCGGCGCCACCGCAGGTCACGTCCGTGCCGGTGTCACCGAGGTAGGCTCCCTCGCCGACTCCCGCGCCGTTGACGTTGATGCTGTTCCACAGGTGGTAGTAGTCGGTGGCGTAGCCGCGGTCGTGGATCACCCGTATCCAGCCCCGGCACATGGTGTACGCGGTTCCGCCGCGGGCCGCCAGCACGCGCTGGTCGCCGCCGGCCAGGTC
Source organism: Micromonospora sp. CB01531 (assembly GCF_001905095.1). GTDB lineage: Bacteria > Actinomycetota > Actinomycetes > Mycobacteriales > Micromonosporaceae > Micromonospora. The sequence goes on along the minus strand of NZ_LWLS01000086.1, from coordinate 46,948 downwards.
GATCGCGCTCCACGGGCTCTCGCTGCCGCCCCAACCGTGGGGTCCACCGGTCAGGTACCAGGACTGGCCGACTCCGTACGGCAGTCGCATGCCGGTCCGGTAGTCGCCACCGGCGTACATCGGCGTCACCGCGGTGAACACCTGCTTCTCGCGATCGGAGACCACCGCCGCGGGCGCCGCCGCGGCCAGGTCGGCGAAGGCCGGCTCGCCGTCGAACGCGATCTGCCAGCCGCGGTCCTGCGCCCGGGCCACGAACAGCCACCCGGCCGGGTAGGCGCCCTCCTGCTTCGGCGCGACGACGACGGCGGTGCCGAAGGCCCAGCGCTGGCCGGCTCGCCGGGTGATGTTCACCCGGGTGTCGGACGCGTCGGCGGCACGCAGCGCCGGCTCCGCCTTCAGGCTGGCCTGCTGGAGCAGCTTCGCGGTGACGGCGGTGGTCACCTCGGTCGACGGTGCCGCCTGGGCGGCGGTGGGACTGGTGGTGAGAATGCTCGCGCCGAGCAGTGACGCGGCGGCGACACCGAGCGCGATCCGGAGACGGGGCATGGGTCCTCCTTCACCAAGGGGTGGGAGGGAGGCTAGCCATTCTATCGACGTCTGTCTACGCCTGTGGTCAACTCGGACCCGGCCCGCCCGGTGGTCGGCTCACCCGTTGGGGCCGACATCCGGCCGGCTCGGTCGAGCCGCCGAGCCCGTTCGGGGAGACCACGAGCGAGCCGTTCGGCCAGGACGACTGGCAGCTGTCCGACAAGAGCGCGACTCGCCCCGCGGCCGCACCTAGCTTCGCCGGTAATCACAGCCAGTTGCGGTGGGTGGGGGGATCATCATGAACAGAACACATATAGTCACCGGCGGCACGGGGTTCGTCGGGCTGGCGCTCGTCCTGGAGTTGCTGCGGCGTACCGACGACGACGTGGTGTGCCTGGTGCGGCCCGGCGCACAGGATCCGGACGTGCGGCTGCGCAGCCTGTTGACCGCGGCGGCGCACGCCTACGGCCAGCGCGTCGACCTCGACGGGCGGGTGCGTACCGTCGCCGGCGACATCGCCCGGCCGGACTGCGGCCTGGTCGAGCCGGTCCACGGCCCGATCGCGGACTTCTGGCACAGTGCCGCCTCGCTGCGCTACGAGGAGTCCGCCGCGGCGGAGATCTTCGCCACCAACGTCGACGGCACCCGGCATGCGCTCGCCCTCGCCGACCGGCTCGGCGCCGCCTCGTTCAACTACGTCAGCACGGCCTACGTCGCGGGCACCCGCGACGGGGTGATCACCGAGCGCCTCATCGCGCCCGACAGCAACAACAACGCATACGAGCGCAGCAAGGCCACCGCCGAGGCACTGGTCCACGGCCACGCCGGCACGGCGACCCGCATCCTGCGGCCCAGCATCGTGGTCGGCCACCGCGGCACGCGAGCGGTCGTCGGCAGCTACACCGGGATGTACGGCTTCCAGCGCCGGCTCGCCGTGTTCGCCCAGAGTCTGTCGACGCGCGCGCCGCAGCGCCTGCGCCGTCCCGTGCGGATGCTGGTGGACCCGGGCACGCCGCTGAACTTCATCCCCGTCGACGCGTTGGTCGAGCAGATGCTCGGCATCGCCGCCTCGGGCAGCCCGGAACGGATCTTCCACCTCACCAACTCGACCCCGCCGGCCGCCGGCGACGTGCTGCGGCGAATCTTCGCGCTGGCCGGGCTGCCCGAACCGGAGTACGTCACCGACCCGTCCGAGCTCGACGACACGGACCGGGCGCTCGCCAGGGGCATCGAGTTCTACCGCTCGTACCTGGTCGGCGAGAAGCTCTTCGACCGGGTCAACAGCGACCGGGCGCTGGGCCGGCCCGACGCGGGGACTATGCCGTTCCCCGACGACGAGATCACCGCCTACGCCCGCTGGTACCTGGACAACGTCCAGCGCCGCCGGCAGCCGGGGCGGCACCGGGCGGCGCCCGCCCGTGCCTCCCGACCCGCGCCGGCCGCCGCACCGCAGCCGGCTGATCCGACCCGGATCGTCCTGCTCGGCGCCGGTTACACCTCGGTGTGGGCGTACAAGTCGCTGCGCCGGCGGCTGGGCCGGCAGTTGCGCCGGGGCGCGGTGGAGATCGTCTTCGTGGACCCGCTCGGCTACCACTCGTACCACGGTTTCACCGCCGAGGTGCTCGGCGGCATCATCGCCGAGGGGCACGAACGGAGCCCGCTGCGGACGACATGCCCGCGGGCGCGGCTGGTGCGGGGCACCGCGCAGCACGTCGACCTGGACCGCCGCGAGGTCGCCGTGGCGCTGACCGGCACCGCCGCAGAGACGCTGACCCTGCGCTACGACCACCTGGTCGTCGGCTGCGGCAGCCACGACGACCTGGCCCGGGTGGCGGGGCTCGCCGAGCACGGCTGGTCGCTGAAGAACCCGGGCGGGTCCGCTGCCGTGCGGGAGCGGCTGCTGACGCAGGTGGAGCTGGCCGACGCGAGCCCGGACGAGCAGACCCAGCGGGCCCTGCTCAGCGTGGTCGTGGTCGGGGGCGGCTTCACCGGCGTGGAGATGTCGGCCACGGTCGCCGAGATCTTCCGCAGTCTGCGCCCTCGCTACCGGGTGCTGCGCGAGGTCGAGCCGCAGGTGCACCTGGTGCACGGCGGTCCCGATCTGCTGCCGCAGCTGCGTCCCCGGTTCGGCCGGCTGGCCGGCTACGCGCACCACCACCTGGTGCGGGCGGGCGTGCGGGTGCACCTGGGCACCCGGGTGGCGCGGGTCGACGAGGACAGCGCGTACCTCGATGACGGGTCGGTGCTCGTCAGCCGCCTGGTGGTGTCCACGTTAGGCCAGGCGGTGGCCCCGGTGCCGGGCACGGAGTCGCTGGAGTCGCGCGACGGCCGCCTGGTCACCGACGAATACCTCCGGGTACGCGGCGACGGCGGGCGGGTCTGGTCCGGTGGCGACCATGCCCACATGGTGCACCCGGTCAAGGGGGAGCCCTGCCCGGCCAACGCGTTGTGGGCGATCAAGCACGGCAGATGGATCGGCGGGAACATCGCGGCGACGCTGCGCGGCCGGACACCGCGCCGGTTCACCTACTGCGGGCTCGGGCAGGCGGCGAGCCTGGGCGTCGGCAAGGGCGCCGTCGAACTGTACGGGGTGCAGGTCACCGGGTGGCTCGGCTGGTTGATGCGGGCCGGGTTCTTCCTGTGGTTCATGCCCTCGCGGCGGCAGGCGGTGCGCAGCCTGCTGGACCTGCTCGGCGCGCCCGTTCTTGGCCGGCGCCTGACCGCGCTGGCGGCATCCGAGCAGTCGGTCCGGGCGGGCAGCCCGGAGCGGCTCGCGGTGCTTAGCCAGCCGCCCCGTCCGCCCCGGCAGCGTGATGAGCAACCGCCTCGGCAGCGGGACGGCAGCGAGCACGAGCAGCTTCCCCAGCCGGAGCCGCGGTAGGACGGTTGCCGCGCCCGTAGGAAATCTTCCCCTAGGCCGTTGACTTCGGTGGTTTTCAACACAACAATCGCCATCAATATCGATGGCTATCGCTGTCGATCGGTCACTTGGGAAGGAGGTTCCATGGCAGCTCTGGTAGGTGAGATGTCGTGGTTCTGCTGCGGCAGCGCCTGGGGTCCCTGCGGCACCGCGGGCGGCGGCGCCTGCGGCACCTGCAAATCCGGCAACTACCAGCACGCCTGGCCCAACGCCTCGGACGCGTGCTTTTCCATCACCCGCCCGGACACCTGCGGCGTCAGCATGTCCCGCCGCACCTGCGGCTTCCGGCACTACACCACCAACCCGTGCAGCGGTAAGCGGGTCGGCACCACGATCGCCGACTGCGGTCCGCAGACCGACCTGTGGTGCGGCGAGCGCACCTGCTGCGGCGCGTCCTGCGGCACCAACCGGATCATCGACCTGACGCCCGCGGCGTACAGCGCGATCGCCAGTCTCTCCACCGGGCTGCGGCCCTGCTCGGTCGACACGGTCTGAAGGGGAGGGCAGCACGATGAAGCAGACTCTGGACCGCCGCCGACTGCTCGCCACCGCCGCGCTCGGTGGCCTGGTCGGCGCCACCGGCCTCGGCTCGCTCGCCCCCGAGGCGGCCTTCGCCGCCGAGGCCGTGACCGTCGAACCCGGCGCTCCGGATCCGAACTTCGCCGAGGGCCGCATCAGCAAGATCAGCGGCAGCATGCTGCTGGTCACCGGCTCGGACGCCGTCCTGCACTCGATCCGGATCACCGACGGCACGAGCATCTGGAAGCTGCACCCGACCACGTTCGACCAGGTGGCCGTCGGCGACGGGCTCTACGCCCGCGGCCTCCGCCTGCCCGACGGTACCCTCGCCGCGGACTCCGTCTGGGTCAACATCGTCAACCTGCACGCACACATCGCGTCGGTCGGCCGCAACATGCTGCACCTCGACCACAAGGGACAACGGATCGTGGCGCACGTCGTACCGGGTCGCTCCGCCGCGGTCTACAACGGCACCCCCGCGATCAGCGACATGTCCCTGCTGCGGGTCGGCCGGCACGTCCAGGTGCTCGGCGCCTGGCACCCGGACACCAACGAGATCTCTGTCGCCACCGTCTACGCCGCCGCCTGACCGGCAAACCCCGGGCGGTGCGCCGCACGCGCACCGCCCGGGCACCGCCCGCCGGACAACCCGATGGAGGAACCCATGATCGAAGTGCTCGCGGCGCTGCAACCGCTGGTCATCGGTGCGGTGCTGATCTGGTCCGCGCGCATCAAGCTGTTCAGCCGGCACGCCGCCGCGATCGCCAACCGGTCGGCTCTCGTCCGCCTGATCGGGCAACGCCGGGCGCTGCCCGCGTACCGGGTGCTCGGCGGCATCGAACTGACCCTCGGCGCGCTGCTCCTACTGCCACCCGCGCTGCGGCTGGAAGCGATCGCCGCGACCGGACTGGCCGTCGGCTTCCTCGCCTACCTGACCTACGCCCGCCGCGTGGCACCGACCTCCTCCTGCGGCTGCCTGAGCGCGCAATCGACCCCCGTCTCCGGCCGCAGCCTGACCCGGGCCGGCCTCCTGGTGGCGGCGGGCGCCCTCGCCGTGCTGGCCACCGGCGGCTGGTGGACGGCGCTCGCCGCACGGCCGCTGACCGGCGCCGCCGTGCTGCTCGCCGAACTCGCGGTGGTGGTGGCGCTCTCGCCGGAGCTGGACGCGGCCTGGCTGCTACCGCTGCGCCGGCTGCGCGCCCAGCTCACCCACCCGCTGCGGGGCGGCTCCGGCGTACCGCTGCTCGCCACCGTGCAGCAGCTCCAGCTCAGCCAATCCTACCGGCGGGTAGCGCCGCTGCTCCGCTCCGACGTCCGGGAGCACTGGGACGACGGCGACTGGCGCTTCGTCGGGCACGCCGCGCTCTACCAGGGTCGTCCGGTGACCGCAGTGTTCGCCGTGCCAATGACCGACCCGGAGCCGGACGCCGTGCGGGTCGCCGTGGTGGACGACGCCACCGGGCAGACCCTCCTAAGCCTCGCCGGCACCCCGCAGCCCGCCGGCCCCCGGCTCGCCGTCGTCCCGGCGTAGGAGGCGGTCAGCGGCCAACTCGTGAGCCAGGCGGGATCACCGGGCCCCGGTGATCCCGCCTGGTTCGGACGGGCGATCAGGCTACGCCACGCCGGGGGCCCGATCGGCGGGTCGCATCGGGGATCGCCCGGCGAGGTGGGTGCGGTAGATCTCGACGGCGACGACGAGGTCCTGCCACGGCATGCCGGTCCCCTTGAACAGCCGCGGCCCGCCGGCGGGCACCCGCGCGCGGCCGGTCACCACGTCGCGTAGCGGATACAGGTCCTCCGCGCGGACCACGCCGGCGGAGAGCGGTATGACGATGTCACCCGCCTCGAGCCGGGTGCTGGCGAGCGACTCGACGACGATCCGGGAGCGGGCGACGAGCGTGTCGTCCACTTCCCGGCGGTGCGGCGAGTGCGAGCCGATCGCGACGACGACGGCGTCGCCCTTCACCAACGCGCCGTCGAAAAGGGGCGTCGCCGCACTGGTACAGCAGCAGATGACGTCCGCCCCCGTCACCGCCTCCGTGCTCGAGCCGGGATCGAAGGCGCGCACCGGAACCCCCCTGCCGTCCAACCGTGCCGTGAGCCGTTCGCGCCGCGGGCCGTCCCTGCCGACGATCGCGACCTCGCTGATCTCGAACAACGCGAGCATCGCTTCGATGTGGGCATGCGCCTGGGGACCGGTGCCGAAGACCGTCAGCCGCAGCGGCGCCCCGGGCGCGCCGGGCAGCAGGTGCCGCACTGCGAGCGCGGACACTGCGGGGGTACGCAGGTTCGTCAGCGCGGTGCCGTCGATGAGGGCCGCCGGCCGCTGTCCCGGGCCCTCGAAGAGGACGAACGCTGCCTGGATCAGCGGCAGGCTCCGGCGAGCGTTGTCCGGGGTGCTGGTGAGCAGCTTGCAGCCGGTGTACTCCCCTCGCGTGGCGGGCATGACCAGCAGCTCGCCGGCCTGCGTGGCCACCCGCGAGCGGGGCGTCTCCCGTTCCGGATCGAGCCCCGCGCGAAGCGCGGCCTCCAGGGCGTCCACCGCGACCCGGACCGAGGTCTCCGCAACAGCCTCCTCGGAAATCAACTGCAGGCCACCGAAGGAGCCGGGCGGGCGGGTTGACTCGGTCACGGTGGCCTCCGGTGGCGGACGGACGACGGGACCCCAGCAGGTTAAGGCCGCCAGCGGTTGCGGCTGCCCTCGCACGTCCCGTCCTGCCGGTAGCCTCGCCCCATGTCCACCGAGATCGTCTTCGAGACGCACTCCTGGAGTGAGGACAACGACCGTGGGCTCGCCACGGGCTGGCTGCCCGGCCGGCTGTCCGGCAAGGGACGAGCACTGGCGGCCGAACTCGGCAGGCGCAGGCGGGACGACGGCATCGACGCGGTCTTCGCCTCCGACCTGCATCGGGCTGCGGAGACGGCCGCCATCGCCTTCTCGGGCACCCCGATACCGGTGCTGCATGACTGGCGCCTGCGGGAATGCGACTACGGGGAGCGCAACGGCATGCCGGCCGCCAAGCTGCACGAGCACCGCGACCGGTACCTCGACGAGCCCTACCCCAGCGGGGAGAGCTGGCGGCAGGCCGTACACCGGGTTCGGCGTTTCCTCGATGACCTGCCCCTCCGGTGGGCCGGCCGGCGGGTCCTGGTGATCGGGCACGTCGCCACCCGGTGGGGCCTCGACCACTGGATCGACGGGGTCCGGCTGGAGGACCTGATCGACGCCGATTTCGCCTGGCGGGAGGGCTGGGAGTACCGGTTGGACGAGGCTCACGATCGGCTCGACCGGACGTAGGCCCTCCCTCAGCGCAGCTCCACCTCGACGCCGCCGGTGGCCAACAGCGCAAGCAGGTCGTCCAGGGTGACCGCCGGCGCCCAGCTGCGCCGGTCGTAGCCGGCGCCCAGGCGCGCGCGAGCCACTGCGGAGTCGTGCCAGACCAGGCGGAACGGCGGTGCGGCACCCCACCCGCCGCACAGGCAGTCGACCAGCGCATCGAGGTTCCAGCCGAAGTAGCCGCCCGGGCATCGTTGACCGCCTCCCCGATCGCGCAATAGAAGCCCTCGACGTCGGTGACGTGCCGGCCGTCGAGGTGGTACGTGGTCCCGGCGGAGCGGTCCGGTGCCGGCCGCCGATGGCACAGGGCCGCGCCCGCCCACTGGTGCCGCAATTCGCGGTCATGGCCGGCCCACTCGCCCCGCCGGCGTGGCGGGCCGGCGCGCCACCGCTCCCAGATCCGCCGCGCCCCCACCGGCATCGTCTGCACACCGGTGTCGAACGAGACATCGAGCAGTCCCTCGCCCAGCCCGGAGGAACGCACGTCGGTGACCGAGCCGTGTACGCCGCCACCGAGGGTCGACACGGCCACCCCGTCGGCGGCCACGCTGAAGATCGAGGCGGTGATCCGGCGGCGGTGCCGCGCCCCGCCGGGATTGCCCGCGCCCCGGCGCAACGCGTCCAACGCGGCGCGCAGCGGCGGTTCGGGTCGGCAGCCACGCAGCGTCACCGGGTGCATCGGCGGCTCCGGTCGCTGTCGGAACGCCCCTGCCACGTCGAGGCAGTTGCCCAACTCCTCGTCGACGTCGCCGGCGAGCCGGTAGCCGGCCCCGTCGGGCGACTCCGCCAGGGTCCTCGGCGAGTACCTCGGTTCGCGTCGGAGCCGACCCTCAAGGTCGACGTCGACCAGCCCCGGCCCGAGGGCCGACGGCCGGTGCCCGACCACGGCCAGGTCGAGCAACTCCTCGGTGCAGGCGCAGCAGCCGACCGGAACGGGGTCGCACCCGCCAGCCGGCGGCCGATCGGGGTGATGCACCGCGTCGAGCACCACATTGCCCAGCCACGTCTCACCGGTGCCGTCCACCGCCGTCCGGAGCCGTCCGACGGGTACGCAGCCGAGCAGCGTGTACCGCTCCGCCGGCGCCGGAGGCGGCGGGTCGACGAACAGCCCGTCGATGTCCGCACACACCGCCACGGCCGTGTCCGGCTGACCCATCGAGTACTCGTCGATCAGCAGCCACCGCAGCGGCACCGGCTGATCCCACCGCCAGCGCAACTCCCCCGGGGCCGGCGCTTCCTCGTTGCTCACCCCCGCGACGATAAGGGCCACCCCGAGGCGACCGGCCGACCCGGTCGCCGTTGCAGCGGCCGGTGAAGGCCGTGACCTGCATCGTCCGGGCGGGGCTGGCTCAGCCCGGCGCCCAGAGCGCCCGCTTTGGCGCTTAGCACACTCTTGTCCGATCTTCGTTGCATTCCGGCCGACAGGCTAGCCTGCTCCGTACATCTGGTGGCTCCTGCGCAGACACCGATTGCCGGTAGGTTGCACCAGTCCATCCCCCTATCGAAGGCCCCAGCTTTGAAGCTCCGTAGCCAACGCAGATCACTCAGTGTGCTCGGCGTAGTCGTCACAAGCGGTGCGCTGGCCCTGACCAGCAGCGCTCCAGTCCTCGCCGCCGAGGCGGCGACCCCCTTCATCAGCGAAATCCACTACGACAACGTCGGTACCGACACCGGCGAGGCCATCGAGATCGAGGCGCCGGCCGGCTTCGATCTGACCGGCTGGCAGATCGTGCTCTACAACGGAGCGAACAGTGCGGCGTACAACACCCGCACGCTGAGCGGGGCGGTGCCGGCGGCCGGTGTGGTCGTCGCCAACTACCCGACCGACGGCATCCAGAACGGCTCCCCCGACGGCGTCGCGCTGGTCTCCCCCACCGGCACGGTGGCGGAGTTCCTCACCTACGAGGGGACGTTCACCGCGGTCGGCGGCCCCGCCAACGGGATGACCGGGACCGACATCGGGGTCGCAGAGACCACGAACACCCCCGTCGGCCACTCGCTGCAGAAGATCAACGGAACCTGGAACGCCGAGGCGCCGAACACCTTCGGTGTCCGCAACGGCGGCGGCAACCCCGACCCGGGCCCCGACCCGGACCCGGGTATCGGCTGCACCGTCGCCGTCGACCACACCATCGCGGAGGTCCAGGGCACCGGCACCGCCACGCCGCTGGCGGGCACCCGGGTCACCGTCGAGGGCGTGGTGACCGCCGACCACCGCACCGGTGGCTACAACGGCATGTACGTGCAGACCGCCGGCAGCGGCGGAGACCGTGCGGTCGCCGCCGGCACCGCGTCCGACGGCATCTTCGTCTACCTCACCACGAGCACCGCGAACCACCCGTCGGTCGCGATCGGCGACCGGGTGCGGGTCAGCGGCACCCCGAGCGAGTTCAACGGCCTCACCCAGCTGAGCATCGCCGCCAAGAGCGACGTGCAGATCTGCGCGCACGGCGCGACCCTGCCCGCCCCGGTGCCGGTCAGCCTGCCGCTGGCCGACGACGCCCGCGAGTCGGTCGAGTCGATGCTGGTGGCGCCGGTCGGCCAGTACACCGTCTCCGAGGTGTACAACACCAACCGGTACGGCGAGGTCGTGCTCGCCGCCGGTGACCGCCCGGCCCGGAACGCGACCGATGTCGCCCGCCCGGGCTCGGACGCCGCCAAGCAGGTGATCGCCGACAACAAGCTCCGCCGGGTCCTGCTCGACGACGGCAAGACCACCAACCTGGCCACCGCCGGGCAGCTGCCGCCGTACCTGTCGAAGGAGAACCCGCTGCGGGTCGGCGACTCGGTCGAGGCGTTCGGGCCGTCGGTGCTGTCGTACGGCTTCAACGAGTGGCGGCTGCAGCCGACCACCCCGGTCAGCGCGGACACTCCGTCGGTCAGCCGGACCACCTTCAAGGCCACCAACCCGCGTACCACGGGCCCGGCGAACGTCGGCGGGGACGTGCGGGTGGCCAGCTTCAACGTCCTCAACTACTTCGTCCACTTCGGCGGGGACGCCCGTGGCGCGGCGAACGAGGCCGCGCTGGCCAAGCAGGAGGCGAAGATCGTTGCGGCGATCAGCGCCCTGGGTGCCGACGTGGTGGGGCTCGAGGAGATCGAGAACTCGGTCCGGTTCGACGCAGGCGACCCGCAGCAGGCGCTGAAGCGCCTGGTCAACGCGCTCAACGCCAAAGACGGCGCGGGCACCTGGGACTACGTCCGCAGCCCGGCCGAGCTGCCCGCCGCGGCCCAGCAGGACTTCATCACCACGGCGATCATCTTCAAGCCGGCGAAGGTCCAGCCGAAGGGGCCGTCGCGCTCGGTCAACGACGAGAGCGTGTGGTTCAACGCCCGCGAGCCGATCGCGCAGACGTTCACCGCGGGGAAGATCTCCCTCACCGTGATCGTCAACCACCTCAAGTCCAAGAGCGGCACCGGGACCGGCGACAACGCCGACTCCGGTGACGGCCAGGGCAGCTGGAACGGCGACCGGGTCCGGCAGGCCACGGCGCTGACCGCCTTCGTCGACCGGGTCAAGGCCGCCAGCGGCAGCGACGACGTGCTGCTGCTAGGTGACTTCAACGCCTACACCCAGGAGGACCCGATGCAGGTCCTCTACCAGGCCAAGTACAAGGACCTGAACGACACCGGCAAGGCCACCTACGTCTTCGGTGGCGAGTCCGGCTCGCTCGACCACGCCCTCGCCTCGCCGTCGCTGGCGTCGCGGGTCACCGGGGTCGACGTCTGGCAGATCAACGCCGTCGAGTCCTTCGCCTTCCAGTACGACGGGCTGGCCGCCTTCTACGAGGCGAACCCGTACCGGGCCAGCGACCACAACCCGGTCGTGGTGGGCATCAGCACCAGCGCGAAGCCGGTCAACCTGCAGCTGCTGAGCATCAACGACTTCCACGGCCGGCTGGAGTCCCCGGCCACCGTCGGTGGTCAGCCGGTCGGCGGCGCCGCTCAGCTCGCCGGCCTGGTGAGTCAGCTGCGGGCGCAGAACCCGAACACGGCGTTCGTCTCCGCGGGTGACAACATCGGCGCGTCCACGTTCATCTCGGCGATCGACGGGGACACCCCGACGATCGACGCCCTGAACGCCGCCGGGCTGGCCGCCTCCGCGGTCGGCAACCACGAGTTCGACAAGGGCATCGCCGACCTCACCGGCCGGGTGTCCGATCGGGCCGACTTCCCGTACCTCGGCGCCAACGTCTACCGCGGCGACACCCGGGCGCTGCCGGCCTACTCGGTCAGCACCGTGGGTGAGGTCCGGGTCGGCTTCGTCGGCGTCGTCACCGAGCAGACCGCGTCGCTGGTCAGCCCGGACGGCATCGCCGGCCTGACCTTCCGCGACCCCATCGCGGAGGCCAACCTGGTCGCCGGGCAGCTCAAGGACGGCAACCCGGACAACGGCGAGGCCGACGTGGTGGTGCTGCTCGCGCACGAGGGCGCGGCGACGGAGAACATCAACTCCGCCGACGCGCTGGCCAACGACCCGGTCTTCGGCAAGTTCACCCGGGTCAACGCCACCATCGACGCAATCTTCAGCGGCCACACCCACCAGCCGTACGCGTTCAAGGTCCCGGTGCCGGGGTCGGACAAGCTGCGCCCAGTGGTGCAGGCCGAGGACTACGGCAAGCGGCTGGGCAAGGTGACGCTCACCTTCGACCCGAACACGGGTTCGGTGACCGACGCCGCCGCGCAGCTGGTCGACGTGGTCGGCGCGCCGCAGGACGCGGCGGTGGCCGACATCGTGGCCGCCGCCAAGGCCAAGGCCACCGAGCTGGGCAAGCAGCAGCTCGGTTCGATCACCGCGGACGTCAAGCGGGCCTACACCAACGGCAACGAGGACCGGGGCAAGGAGTCGGCGCTGGGCAACCTCATCGCCGACGTGCAGCTCGCCGGCACCAAGGACGCCGGCCGGGGCGGGGCGCAGATCGCGTTCATGAACCCGGGCGGCCTGCGGGCCGACCTGCTGTACCGGACCGACGGCACGGTGACCTACGCCGACGCCTTCGCCGTCCAGCCGTTCGCCAACGACGTGGTCACCAAGAGCTACACCGGCGCCCAGATCAAGCAGGTGCTGGAGGAGCAGTGGCAGCCGGACGGCGCGTCCCGCCCGGTGCTGTGGCTGGGTGTCTCGAAGGGGTTCAGCTACACCTACAACCCCGAGGCGCCCAAGGGCTCGCGGATCACCTCGATCAAGCTCAACGGCACGCCGCTCGACCCGTCGGGCACGTACCGGGTCACGGTGAACTCGTTCCTCGCCGCCGGCGGTGACAACTTCACCACCCTCGGTCAGGGCACCAGCCCGGCGACCACCGGCGACAACGACCTCACCATGCTGGTGAGCTACTTCGCCGCCAACTCGCCGGTCACCGCGGACACCCAGCCGCGTTCGGCGATCGGGCAGGCCGGTCCGCAGTGCACCACGACGATCACCGGCAAGTACAGCAAGGCGCTGGTGGTCACCGCTGGCCTGACCTGCCTGGAGAACGCCGCGATCTCCGGCTCCGTCACGGTCAACCCGGGTGCCTCGCTGGTGGTCACCGGCAGCACCATCAGCGGACCGGTGTCCGCCACCCGCCCGGTGCTGTTCGACCTCTCCGGCGCCACCGTGTCCGGCTCGGTGACGGTGTCCGGCGCGACCGGCGGGCTGAGCATCAGCAAGGGCAAGGTGAGCGGCTCGGTGTCGATCACCGGCAGCACCGGTGGGGTACAGATCGACACGGTCACGGTCAGCGGTCCGGTCACGGTCAACAGCAACACCGGCAGCCAGCCGGTGGTGGTCGCCGCGAACACCATCAGCGGGTCGCTGGGCTGCTCGGGCAACACCCCGGCCCCGGTGAACGACAGCCGGCCGAACGTGATCAAGGGCTCGGCCACGGGCCAGTGCGCGCGACTGTAGTCCGGATGTGATCCCCGGTCAGCGGCCGGAGCCTGCCAGGCTCCGGCCGCTGACCCGTTTACCGGGGCCATCCCGGCCGCGGCCCGCTTCGGCGTGAGCGGCAGCCCGACAGCGCACCGCCGGCCCGCCGTGGGACGGCAGGCCGGCGGAGTGGGATGGTTCAGCGGCCGCGGCCGTAGGCGTTGGACGCGATCGAGACACCAATCGCCGCGAAGATGACCTGGAGGGCCAGCTCGATCCAGTCGATGCCCCGGGTCTCCGCCACGCCCAACACCGTGGCGACGAAGGTGCCGAGGACCGCGGCGACCACGCCGATGAGCACCGTGAGCCAGATCGGGATGCTCTGCCGGCCGGGTACGACCAGCCGACCCAGCGCGCCGATGATCAGACCGATGATGATCGCGGAGAGGATGCCGGTGACTTCCACGAGTGTCCTGCCTTCCGACGGATTGCCGCTTTCCTCGATCATCGCCGGGGCAGTCAAGTGGCCACCCCGGCGGCCGTCGGAGGACGCCGACGGGTGCCCCGACCCGGCGACCGGTTCGGGGCACCACCAGGGTCAGCCCTCGTCGCCGCCTTCCTCGTCGTCGCCGAACGAGTCGAAGACCTCCTCGGCGATCATGCCGCCAGCGAAGCCGAGCGCCGCGCCGCCGACCAGGCCGGCGGCGACGCCGCCCATGCCGGAGCCGCGCCGCTCGTGGTGGTACTCCTCCTTGTAGTGGCCGCCCGGGTGGCCATAGCCGGGCGCGCCGTAGGTGGGCTGCCCGTAGCCGGGCGGCGGCGGGGGCGGCGGGTAGCCGCCGGGCGTTCCGTACCCGGGGGTGGGCTGACCGTAGCCGTGGCCGGCGTGCAGGCTGCGGTACTGGTCCAGAGCCTGGCGGACCCATCCGTCGACCTGGGCGGTCCAGTCGACCCGGTCGGCGTCCGCGTGGGCGACCTGGTAGCGGCCGTAGGAGTCGTGTCCGCCGCTGAACAGGCCACCGCGCTTGTCGAACTCCAGCACGACGTCGACACCGTGTTCGTTGGTGACGAAGGTCAGCTCGACCTCGTTGACGCCCTGCGCGTACTGCGGGCCGGCGAAGTACTCGATCTCCTGGTAGAAGGGCAAGCTCTGGTGCAGGCCATAGATGTGGCCGCGTTCCAGGTCGGCTCCCTTGAACTGGAACCCGAGCCGACCGAATGCCTCGAGGATGCGCTCCTGGACCGGCAGCGGGTGTACGTACACCGGGTCGAGGTCGCCCTTGTCCACCGCGCCGCGGATGGCCACCTCGGTGCGAAGGCCCATGGTCATGCCGTGCAACTGCTGCCCGTACAGGCTGGTCACCGGCGTCTCCCAGGGCATCACCAGCTGGAACGGCAGCGACAGGTGCTGCCCCTCCCTCAGCAGCAGCCCGCCGGCGACACCGACCCGGTGGAACTCGACGAACGCGTCGTACTCCTCCCCCGCGCCCTGCATCTCCACCCGGGTGACCAACCCGACGGTGATCTGGTCGATCTGCACGTCGTGGCTGCCGCCGACGAGGTTCACCTGCCCGCCCAGCGTCAGTCCCGGGCGGGTGTTGGGATTGGACAGAACCGTGTCGACGCTGGGTCCGCCCACCCCGAACGCGCCCAGCATCTTCTTGAACACCACTACGTCTCCCTCATCAGGCAGCGGACGACACGACCCGGACGTGAAGGGCCCACATCCGAACCCTCGTGTCGCAACAAGATCACCGGCGTCCATAATGGATGCCGTTGGCCGAGGAAGGTAGCAGCACCACCTGAAAAGTAGCTGAGTGTGTTCACTCAGTTACTGCGAGGCGCTCTCTTGTTCCTGAATCCGCGCCAGCAACCGCGCTCCACCCGCGCGTCGTGCTGCAAGGCCGGACTGCCGGGGCGGGAGGTCGGGCGGGCCGCATCTCTGACCGACCACATGGTCTTAGACCTCCATCTATCTGTTCGATTGCCCGTTCTGCACGGAGCGCTGCTCGTCGCCCGACTGTCCTCACCTCCCGAAGGCCCGCATGAATGCGACGGGCGCCACGCCCGACTTTCCGTTCGGAAGGCCTATCGGCGACAGCTCTCTCGAATTGCGACCACGCATTTCCCGCCAATGCGAACGGCGTCGTCCGATGAGCGACACCGCCACGGCCGTCCGCACGGCTGCCGAGGTCGGGCCGACCTGCTATGAGTCGGCGCACCACTGTCCCCGACATGACAAACGACCCCGGACGTCCGGCGTACGCGCCACCGAATCAGACGTTCGGACGGAGCACGGCCACCGGTCGGTCGAATGCGTCGTGTTTGTAAACCAGCTCTGTCCATTGTCTTCCGTCACCGTGTCACCAACCGGTCAAAGGCTTTACCGAAAGGCACGGATATATCGATGCTCACTCGGGGCCAACCAATGGCCCGTCGACGCGGGGCCGGACAACGGCCCGGCATCAGGGAGAGGAACACAAATGTTGAGCACGAAGGCCACCAGGCCCGCACGAGCGGCGCTCGCCGTGATCGTGTCGGGCGCGATGGTGGCACTCGCGTCCGGCGGTGGTCCCGCGTACGCCGCGGACCCGAACGACGCCGCGAAGGCCCGTGCCACACCCGCCTACCAGCTGGCGCGAGGCGAGACGTGTGGGCTGCGCCCGTCGGCGAGCAAGAGCCTGAAGGACGAGACGCTGAGCTGCCTCGGC
Organism: Micromonospora sp. CB01531; assembly: GCF_001905095.1. GTDB lineage: Bacteria > Actinomycetota > Actinomycetes > Mycobacteriales > Micromonosporaceae > Micromonospora. Next base: position 31,082 of record NZ_LWLS01000086.1, on the reverse strand, counting down.
GTCGACGCCAAGCTGGACCGCACCCCCGCCGTGGGCGAGACGGCGATCCTGCGGGTCACCGTGCGCGGCCAGGGCAAGATCGGACCGAGCGAGATCAGCGTGACCCTTCCCGCCGAGCTGGAGTGGGTGCAGACGCCGGCCGAGCTGGGCGTCCAGGATCGCAAGAGCATCCTGCCCGAACGGTCCGGAACGGTCTCCGTCGCCCGGACCACCCGCACGCTACGAGCCGATGACCGCTTCGCGTTCAGCGGCGTGGTCCGCGCGGTCAAGGCGGGCCCGGTGCAGATCCAGGTGCGGGCCACCGCGCCGCACGGCAAGGACGTCCAGGCCGGTCAGGACGACGTCTTCCTGACCATCGGGGAGAAGCCCGGGTTGTCCCGGCTCGGCCACGCCACGCCGGCCGGCGACAACGCCACCAAGCCGGTGCCCACCACGGCACGCGCGCCCAGGCTGGCGGGGCAGAAGCCGCGCAGTGTCGGCGTGGACCGGGTGGCCGGCGAGGCGCGGGCGGAGGCCGCGGCCAAGGGCCTCACCTCGATCAGCCCGCTGGCGGCGTGCGACACCCGGGTGGCCGGGAACTGGAGCTACCAGGACCAGAACGGCAGCTGGCACAACCAGATGAACTTCCAGGTGCAGGTCTGGGACGACGACACCTTCGGCGACTCGCTGCTCGCCACCGGCGTGACCGACGCCAACGGCAACTACAACATCTGCTTCGACTCGCAGGTCGAGGGCTGGCCGGACAGCGGCACCGCGGACATCTACCTCCGCTTCATCAGCTCGAACTCGCTGTGGCGGGTGCAGCGTGGCGGCAACCCGCTGTCCTTCCAGACCGGCACGACCAACGACGTGCCCACCGGCAGCACGCTGAACCTCGGCTCGCTCACCGCCGGCGACGGCGCGCTGCAGCGCGGCCTGCACGCGTTCGACGCCGCGAACGACGCCTGGCTGTGGATCCCGAAGCCGAACAACCTCTGCTGGGACCAGGACGACACGAGCTGCCGGCAGGTGGTCATCAACTGGGCCCCGGACTCGACCGACGGCACCTACTACAACACCGGCGACAACCAGGTCCACCTGGCCGCGGACGACCCGAACGCGCCGGTAACGGTCGTGCACGAGATCGGCCACGCGGTGATGGACGACCTGTACAACGACAGCTTCCCGTCCGCGCCCAACTGCAGCCCGCACAGCATCACGGGCACCAGCTCCGCGGGCTGCGCCTGGACCGAGGGTTGGGCCGAGTGGTTCCCGGCCACGGTCTTCAACGACCCGTTTTACCGCTGGCCGAACGGTGCCTCGCTGAACCTGGAGAACCCGAGCTGGGGCAACGGCTGGGGCGAGGGTGACACGACCGAGGGCCGGATCGCCGGCGCCCTGATCGACATCACCGACTACGCCAACGAGGGGACCTGGGACCGGCACGGGGAGGGCCCGCTGAACATCTGGACCACCTCCCGGCGGCACAACTCCGTCAACTTCGCGGACTTCTGGGCCCAGCGCGCCGCCGACGGGTTCAACGTGGCCGACTCCGGCGCCCTCGCGTCCGTCTACCAGAACACGATCGACTACCAGTTCCGGGACCCGCTGGGCAACTACGCCCCGCTGACCCGCCCGACGCCGACTCCGCCGCACAACTTCGGCTACTCGACCTCGTCGCCCTACTGGTCGGTGGTCGCGCTCAAGCCCAACTCGGGCGACCTCGACCTGCAGCTCTGGGACGACCGGGGACAGGGCGCCTACCTGGCCGGCAGCGCCCAGGGCGGCACCAACGTCGACTTCGTCGCGGTGGACTCCAACCGCCGTGCGCTGGGTGACTACTACCCGCGGGTGGTCAACTACTCCGGCGGCGGTGGCTACCGGATCGAACTCGCCCAGGGCACCGTGGTCCTGAACGCCGGCAGCAGCACGATCACCATGGGCACGAACAACGTGGTCACGGTGCGGGACACCTACCTGACCGCCGGGGTGCCGGTCACCATCTCGGTGGCGACCACCAACACCGGCCAGGACGCGGAGCTGTTCGTGCTGGACAGCGACCCGGCCAACGCCGGCTCCTGGATCCGCTCGCGGTCGGCCGCGGTGGCGACCGCCACGAGCGGCGGGGCCGGCGCGACCGAGACGATCACCTTCACCCCTGCCCGCAGCGCCTGGTACGGGGTCGTCGTGATCAACAAGGCGGGCTCGGGGAACTACACCCTCACCCGGTCCTGACCGTCCAGACGACTGCCTGATGAACCGGTCCGGGGGCGCCGACCACGGCGTCCCCGGACCACCGTCCGTGCCGCGCCAAGGTCCGGCCCGGACGCCGCAGGGAACCGGCGGCGCCGCTGCGGCGTCCGACCGGCACCACCGCGACCCGGGAGGCCGCCATGCACCGAGGCAGAGCCCTGGCGCTGCTCGCCGTGCCGGCGCTGCTCGCCACAGCGGCGACAAGCACCGGCTGCGCCGGCCGGGGCGGCACCGACCCGGAGCCGCCAACCGGTGGCGGGGCGTTGGTGCTGCGGCTGAGCGAGCTGCCCGGCATGCTGCCACCCGGCGGCACCGCTGCCGTACCCCCGGGCTTCTCGCTGTTCGGTGACGGCCGGCTGATCAGCGTCCCGGCCCAACCCTCCGCCGGCTGGCCGCAACTACGCGTAGACCGGATCCCGCCGGACGAGGTACGCGAGCTGTTCCGTGACGCGGCCGCGCTGTCGGACCAGGCGGCCGGCGGACCGGACGAGCCGGTCGTCCGGGTCGTCGTCGGCGCGCCCGGCGGGTCGCGCACCGTCACCCTCCCCCGGACCAACCCGGCAGCCGCCCGACTGCGGGCGGCACTCGCCGGTCATGCCGCCGGCCCGCCGATGCCGTACCAGCCGGCGGCCGTGGCGATCGTCGCCATGCCCGCCGATCCCGCCGAGCGGGCCCGGCCCTGGCCGCTGCCGACGTTGGCCGGCGAACCCTTGGACGGCACGGCGGCCGGCGCCACCTGCCTGGTGCTGCGGGGCGCTGACCTGGACACCATCCGCCGGGAGGCGGCCACCGCCGGCGCCGACACCCGCTGGCGCAACGCCGGCCAGGTGTGGCAGGTGGCACCACGCCCGCTGCTGCCCGACGAGACCGGCTGCGCGGACCTTTAGCCGCCACGCGCTGCGCGGACGGACGGCACCACTCCGTCGCTGGGCCGGAAGATCAGGCGTGCGGCCGGCGGCACGCCAGGACGTGTCGCCTGTTCGTGTGATGCGGGCGCGGACCGCCCGCTCGTCGGCCAGAGTCGGAGTGGGTACCGACCGGGTGCCGGGCGGGGGCGGATCGGGCGACCATGGCGAGACCGGCTGAGGGCAGCCACGGCGGGCGCCGGCGCGGCGGGCCGGGGCAGGTGGTCGCGCGGGAGGCGGCCCGGCTGCTCGGCGGGCCCGGTCGGGCCCGGGTCGTGTTGTTGCTGGGCGGGGCGCTCGCGTTGAACAGTGCGGACACCGGCACCCTCGGCGCGGCCGCGAACCAGTTGGAGGCGGATCTCGGCATCAGCCACGCCCAGCTCGGGCTGCTGGCCACGGCGTCGTCGGGGGTCGGCGCCATCGCTTCCGTGCCGCTGGGCGTGCTCGCCGACCGGACCAACCGGGTGCGCCTGTTGGTGATCACGACCGCGTTGTGGGCCGCTGCCATGGCCGTCGGCGGCTTCGCGCCCAGCTACGGGTGGCTGCTCCTGTCCCGGCTGCTGCTCGGTGCCGCGCTGGCTGCGGCCGGTCCGGTGGTGGTGTCGCTGACCGGCGACTACATCCCACCCGCCGAGCGTGCGGGGGTGCTCGGCTGGATCCTCGCCGGCGAGCTCATCGGTGCTGGCGCCGGTCTGTTGGCCGGTGGGGAGATCGCGGCGGCGTACTCCTGGCGGTATGCGTTCTTTCTGCTCGCGGCGGCGAGTGCGGTTTTGTCGGTGGCGCTGTGGCGGCTGCTGCCCGAGCCTGCCCGGGGTGGCGCCGGCTGGGGCGCGTTCGAGCCCGGACCGGAGTCCGGGCGGCAGCCGGCCGGCCGGGCGCAGGCGGTGGTGGCCGCACGCGGGGTCGCGCCGGCGAGCGACCGGGTGCTGACCGCTGATCCGGCGGGGTGGTCGCTGGGCCGTGCGGCGGCCTACCTGCTCGCGATCCCCACGAACCGGTTGCTGATCGTGGCCTCGGCGATGGGCTACTTCTTCTTCGCCGGCATGCGCACGTTCATCGTCGTCTTCGCCGTGCGTCATTTCGGCATCTCGCAGGCGGCGCTGGGCGCTCTCGTGCCGGTCGTCGGGGTGGTGGCGCTGGCCGGCACGGTGCTCGCCGGCCGGCTCACCGACCGGGCGCTGAGCCGCGGACACACCAGCGTCCGCATCGTCGTGCCGGCCGTCGGTTTCGTCGCCGCCGCGCTGCTGTTCGTACCCGGAGTGTGGTTCACGTCGGTGACGTTGGCGCTCCCGTTGATCGCGCTCGGCGCGGGCGCGCTCGCGGTGGCGAACCCGCCGCTGGATGCCGCCCGGCTGGACATCGTTCCCGGCCGGCTGTGGGGGCGGGCGGAGAGCCTGCGGACGGTGCTGCGGCTTGCCGCCGAGGCGGTAGCTCCGGCCATTTTCGGCTGGCTGGCCGACCAGCTCGGCGGCGCGGGGGGACAGTCCAGCGGTGTCGGCCTGCGCAACGCTTTCCTGATCATGCTGGTCCCGTTGGCGGCCAACGGCCTGATCATGATCGCCGCTCGGCGTAGCTATCCGATCGATGTGGCCACCGCGGTGGAGTCGGACCGGGCGTCGAAGGGCTGACCGGAGGCTCGGCGGGCGGGGCCATCGCGCTCGGGGCGAGGCATTAGAAGCGATTTCAAGCGGTAGGGGTGATCAGCATGGTTATGCTCGTTTTGCACATGTTCCAGGTGACTCCATCGCCCACGGCGCTACCCGCACCACCCACGGCCGGATCACCGCATCCGCAGCAGGCTGTGCGACGCCCCGCTGCCGGGGGGCGATCGACGCCCGGCCCGCCGCGGCGGACGGGGTTGTGGCCGTTGGGTTCGCGCACGACCGGCCGGACGGAGAGATGATGTCCCTGCTCGACACCGTCAACCAGCCCGACGACGTCAGGCGGCTCACCCACGAGCAACTGCGGCTGCTCGCCGGGGAGATCCGGGCGTTCCTGGTCGAGGCGATCTGCCGGCGTGGTGGGCACCTCGGCCCGAACCTGGGCATGGTCGAGCTGACCATCGCGCTGCACCGGGTGTTCCGGTCCCCGCATGACCGGATCATCTTCGACACCGGGCACCAGGCGTACGTCCACAAGCTGCTCACCGGCCGCCGGGCCGGGTTCGCCCAGCTCCGCGGGTCGGGCGGCCTGTCCGGCTACCCCCGGCGAGCCGAGTCGCCGCACGACCTGGTGGAGAACTCGCACGCCTCCACCGCCCTGTCCTACGCCACCGGGCTGTGCCGGGCGTACGCCCTCGACGGCCCCGACCGCGCCGTGGTCGCGGTGATCGGCGACGGCGCCCTCACCGGCGGCCTGGCCTGGGAGGCCCTGAACAGTCTGGCCGGGTCCCCCGGCCGGGTGGTGGTCGTGCTCAACGACAACGGCCGCTCGTACGCGCCGACCGTGGGCGGCCTGGCCGCGCATCTCGCGTCGCTACGGGCCAAGGCCGGGTCACCCGGTGGGCGGTCCCGGGAGGCGACGGGCTCGGACTTCTTCCAGGCGCTGGGCCTGCGCTACCTCGGCCCCGTCGACGGGCACGACGTGGCCCAACTCGAAGCGGCGCTGCAGCAGGCCCGGGCGTCGGACCAGTCGGTCGTGGTGCACTGTGTCACCCACAAGGGCCACGGCCACCCGCCGGCCGAGGCCGACGACGCCGACCGGCTGCACACGGTGGGCGTGGTCGATCCGGGCACCGGGCAGCCGGTCGGGTCCCCCGGCCGGACCTGGACGGACGTCTTCGCCGAGGAGCTCGTCGCCATCGGCGGACACCGCCCGGACCTGGTGGCGGTCTCCGCCGCGATGCTGGGCCCGACCGGACTCGCCGACTTCGCGGCGCGCTACCCCGAGCGGACCGTCGACGTGGGCATCGCCGAACAGCACGCCGTCACCTCGGCGGCCGGGCTCGCGTTCGGCGGCAAACACCCGGTGGTGGCGGTCTACGCCACCTTCCTGAACCGGGCGTTCGATCAGGTCCTGCTCGACGTGGCGCTGCACCGGCTGCCGGTCACCCTGGTGCTCGACCGGGCCGGGATCACCGGCCCGGACGGGCCGAGCCATCACGGCATGTGGGACCTGGCCATGCTCGGCACGGTGCCCGGCCTGCGGGTGGCCGCCCCGCGCGACGCGGCCTCGCTCCGCGAGGAGCTGCGGGAGGCGGTCGACGAGCGGCGGGGACCCACGGTGCTGCGGTTTCCCAAGGCCCGCGTCGACAACGACGTCCCTGCGGTGGAACAGATCGCCGGGATCGACGTCCTGCGTCGGGCGGCAGCTGCGCAGGTGCTCCTGGTGGCGGTCGGGGCGATGGCCGGGCCCACCCTGCGGGCGGCGGAACTGCTGGCGGCGGGCGGTGTCGAGTGCACCGTGGTGGACCCCCGGTGGGTACGGCCGGTCAACCCGGAGCTCGCCGTGCTGGCCGCCGACCACGCCCTCGTCGTCACCGTCGAGGACGGGGTCCGCGACGGTGGCGTGGGCGCCGCCGTCGCTCAGAGCCTCGCCGACGCCGCCGTCGCCACGCCGGTCTGTGCCCTCGGCCTGCCGACGACGTTCGTACCGCACGGCGACCGGCCCGACCTGCTCGCCGAGTACGGCCTGGACGCCCACGGCATCTGCGCGGACGTGCTGCGCCGGTTGTCGTGGGTCGGCACCGGGAGCCGGGACGCGTCGCGGCGGGTACGGGCGAGCGTCCGCAGCCGGCTGACCCCGCTCGCCGGTTGAGCTGCCGCCGCCCGTGCCCAGAGAAAGGAGAGAGCCAGGGATGAGTCCACAAGCCATCGCCCCTGACATACGTCGGGTGGAGCAGGCCCGGGCGCAGGAGAACTTCCCGGTCGCCCTCCGAGTGCTGCCCGCGCGGTACCGCCGTCACCTCCTCGCGGTGTACGGCTACGCCCGCCACGTCGACGACCTGGGCGACGAACCGCTGGCCGACGGGCTCGACCGGCTCGCCGCCCTGGACGACGTCGAGGCCGAACTGCGCGCCCTCCACGCGGGCGCCGACGTGCCGAACCCGGTGCTGCGCGCCCTCGCGCCCACCGTGGCCGAGTGCCGGCTGCCCCTGGACGCGCTCGTCCGGCTGGTCGAGGCGAACCGGGTCGACCAGCACGTCACCCGCTACGCCACCTTCGAGCAGCTCGTCGGCTACTGCACCCTGTCCGCCAACCCGGTCGGCGAGCTCGTCCTGCACGTCTTCGGGCAGGCCGATCCGGCGACCGTCGCGTTGTCCGATCGGATCTGCACCGCCCTGCAACTCGTCGAGCACCTGCAGGACGTGGCCGAGGACCACCGCCGCGGCCGGGTCTACCTGCCAGCGGCCGACATGGAACGGTTCGAGGTCACGGAGGCGGACCTCGCCCGCAGCACCGCGAGCCGCCAGCTGCGGGAGCTGATCGGGTTCGAGGCGGAGCGGGCCCGTGCCTGGCTCGACGCGGGCGCCCCGCTGGTGTCGGCCCTGCACGGCTGGGGTCGGCTCGCGGTCGGCGGCTACCTGGCCGGCGGCCGGGCGACGCTCGACGCGCTGGCCGCCGCCGACCACGACCCGCTGGCGGTCACCGCCCGGCCCCGCCGCCGGCACATCCTCGGCAGCTGGCTGGCCGCCACCGTCCGGAGTGCCGGATGACCACGACCACCACCCGGACCGAGGCCGCCTACCGGCACTGCGAGCAGATCACCCGTAGCCAGGCGGCCAACTTCGCGTACGGCATCCGGTTGCTGCCGGCGCCGAAACGGCGGGCGCTGTCGGCCATCTACGCGGCCGCCCGCCGCATCGACGACATCGGGGACGGCACGCTGCCTCCCGACGAGAAGTTGGACGCGCTGGCCCGGACCCGGGCGGCCCTGCACCGGCTGCCCGGCGACAGCGGCGCCGACCCGGTGCTGGCCGCCCTCGGCGACGCCGCGACGCGGATGCCGATCCCGCTGGCCGCCTTCGACGAGCTCATCGACGGGTGCGCCGCCGACGTGACCGGCCGCCGGTACGACAGCTTCGACGACCTGCTCTGGTACTGCCGCTGCGTGGCCGGGTCGATCGGCCGGCTGTCCCTCGGCGTGTTCGGGGCCACCCAGCCGGGCCGGGCCGCGCCACTGGCCGACGCGCTGGGCGTAGCCCTGCAGCTGACCAACATCCTGCGCGACGTGGTCGAGGACCGCGTCGGCGGCCGCGTCTACCTGCCGGCCGAGGACCTGGACCGGTTCGGCTGCACCCTCCGCCTGGACGGGGCCGGTTTCGCCGATCCACCCGAGCGGCTGGTGGAGCTGGTGCGCTTCGAGGCCGCCCGCGCCGCGCGCTGGTACGACGTCGGCCTGCAGCTGCTGCCTCTGCTGGACCGGCGCAGCGCCGCCTGCACGGCCGCGATGGCCGGCATCTACCGCCGCCTGCTCACCCGGATCGCGGCCGATCCGCTGGCGGTCACCCGCAGTCGCGTGTCGTTGCCGGGCCGGGAGAAGGCCTGGGTCGCGGCGCGCGCTCTCGTCGGCCGTTCCGCATGACCGGGCCGGCCGCGCAGCCGGGAGGCGGATCCGGCACGGTGTGCGTGATCGGCGGCGGGCTGGCCGGGATCGCCGCGGCGGTCCGGCTCGCCGATCTCGGCCTGTCCGTGACGCTGCTGGAGACCCGGCCGGAGCTGGGTGGCGCGACGTACTCCTTCCGCCGCGACGGCCTCAGCGTGGACACCGGCCAGCACGTCTTCCTGCGCTGCTACCACACCTACCGGCGGCTGCTGGACCGGCTCGGCACGGCCGGCGGCACCGACCTGCAGCCGCGGTTCACGGTGCCGGTGCTGCTGCCGGGACAGCGGCCGCACGTGCTGGCCCGCCGCCGGCTGCCAGCCCCGGCGCACCTGCTACCGGCCCTGGCCGGCTACCGGCTGCTCAGCCCCGCCGAGCGGGTCGCCGCCGTCCGGGCCTGCGCCGCGCTGCGGCACGTCGACCCGGACCTGCCCGCCACCGACGGGCGCAGCTTCGGCGACTGGCTCGCCGCGCACGGCCAGAGCCGCCGGGCGATCCGGCGACTCTGGGACCTGATCACCGTGGCGGCCCTGAACCTGCCCAGCACCCACGCGTCGCTGGCGCTGGCGGCGCGGGTGTTCCGCACCGGGCTGCTGGAGGCCGCGGACGCCGGTGACATCGGCCGGCCCCTGGTCCCGCTGACCGACCTGCACGGCGTGCCCGCCCGTCGGCTGCTCGACCGGCTCGGCGCCAAGGTCCACACCCGGGCGAAGGTCCGGTGGATCCGACCGGAGCCGACCGGATTCCGGATCGGCGTGGGCGACAGCGAGCTGGACGCTGACGCCGTGGTGCTGGCCGTGCCGCACCAGGCCGCCGCGTCGCTGGTGCCGCCCGCCGCCGTGCCCGCCGCCGAGCAATGGCAACGGCTGGGCGCGGCGCCGATCGTCAACGTGCACCTGCGCTACGCCGCCCGGATCACCGACCTCGGCATGGCCGCCGCCGTGGAATCCCCGGCACAGTGGATCTTCGATCGGTCAGTGCCCGGCATGGCCGGCGAGCAGCATCTGGTGGTGTCGCTGTCGGCCGCCGACGCGGAACTCGAGCGGCCGGCGGCGGAGCTGGTGACGGCACAACGCCAGGCTCTCGCCGACCTGTTCCCGGCCGCGCGGCACACCCCGGTACGCGACGCGTTCGTGACCCGGGAGCCGAAAGCCACCTTCCGGCAGGCGCCCGGCACGCGGGCGTACCGGCCGGGTCCGGCCACCCGCCTACCGGGACTGGTACTGGCCGGCGCATGGACCGACACCGGCTGGCCGGACACGATGGAGGGCGCGGTGCGCAGCGGCGAGGACGCCGCCGACATCGTCGCCCGCCAACTCCTGTCCCGGCCCCGACATCACTCGGAGGCCGCATCATGACCGTCGCACGCAGCCGCAGCACGGACCAGATCCAGACCTACGTCGAGCCGGCGATCCGTGCCCTGCTGGACCGGTTGGACCCGGGCAACCGCCTGGTCGGGGGCTACCAGCTCGGCTACTGGGACGCCGACGGGTCACCCGCCGCCAGCCAGGGCAAGGGACTGCGCCCGGCGCTGGCGCTGCTGTCGGCCCGGGCCACCGGCGCCGAGCCGGCCGCCGGGGTGCCGGCCGCCGCCGCGGTGGAACTGGCGCACAACTTCTCCCTGCTGCACGACGACGTGATGGACGGCGACGCCGAACGCCGCCACCGGCCGACCGCGTGGACCGTGTTCGGTGTCGGCCCGGCCATCCTGGCCGGAGACGCCCTGGTCGGGTTGGCCTACGAGGCGCTCGTCGAGACGCCCGGGGGCTGCCCGGCCGCCCGCCGGCTCGCGGTGGACATCCGCGCGCTGGTCGCCGGGCAGGCAGCCGACCTGGACTTCGAGCGGCGCGACGACGTCACCCTCGACGAGTGCCTGCGGATGGCGGAGCAGAAGACGGCCGCGCTGCTGGCCGGCTCGTGCGCCCTCGGCGCGATCCTCTGCGGCGGCCCGCCGCGCCTGGTCGACGGGCTGTCCCGGTTCGGCCGCCACCTCGGACTGGCCTTCCAACTCGTCGACGACCTGCTGGGCATCTGGGGGGACCCGCGACGCACCGGCAAGCCGGTCGGGTCGGACCTGCGGGCCCGCAAGCGGAGCATCCCGGTCGTCCGGGCGGTGACCAGCGGTCAGGCGGCCGGCCGGGCGCTCGCCGAGCGGTACCGGTCGCCGCAGCCGCTGACCGACGAGGACGTGACCCGGGCGAGCGCGCTGATCGAGGCGACCGGCGCCCGGGACTGGACCGCGCAGCGGGCGTGGGAGGAGGCCGAGCGGGCGCGGGCGGAACTGGACACGCTCGACCTGCCCGACGACGTGCGCGATGAGTTCGCCGATATCGCCACCTTCACCACCGGACGGGACCACTGATGACTGAGCTGCTGTCTTCGAAGCCGAAGCCCACCACCAGCCCGACGACCACGGCGGGTGGGACCGCGAGCGACCCGGCCTGGGCGGCGCTACGCCGGGCCCGGGACCACCTGCTCGGGCTGCAGGACGACGCCGGCTGGTGGAAGGGAAACCTGGCAACGAACGTCACCATGGACGCCGAGGACCTGCTGTTGCGGCAGTTCCTCGGCATCCGGACCGCCGAGCAGACCGCCGAGTCGGCGCGGTGGATCCGCTCCCAGCAACGCCCGGACGGCTCGTGGGCGACCTTCCACGGCGGGCCGGGCGACCTCTCCACCACCATCGAGGCGTACCTGGCCCTGCGGCTGGCCGGCGACACGCCGGACGCCCCGCATCTCGCCGCCGCCGCCCGGTTCGTCCGCGCGCGCGGCGGGCTGGCGGCGAGCCGGGTGTTCACCCGGTTCTGGTTGGCCCTGTTCGGCCACTGGCCCTGGTCACAGCTGCCGGCGGTCCCGCCCGAGCTGGTGCTGCTGCCGCACTGGATGCCGTTCAACGTCTACGACTTCGCGTGCTGGGCCCGGCAGACCATCGTCCCGCTGTCCATCGTCCGGGCGCTGCGCCCGGTGCGGGAGCTCGGCTTCGGCGTCGACGAACTGTGCGTCCCGACGGCGGCGTCGCGGCCGCCGCGACTGCGGTCGCGGGCCGGAGTGCTGCACCGGCTGGACCGGGTCGCCAGCGGCTACGAGCGGATCGCCCGGGGTCCGGTGCGCCGGCACGCGCTACGCCGGGCCGCCGAGTGGATCGTGGCCCGCCAGGAGGCCGACGGTTCCTGGGGCGGGATCCAGCCGCCGTGGGTCTACTCGCTGATGGCGCTGCACCTGCTCGGCTACCCGCTGGACCACCCGGTGCTGCGCGCCGGGCTGGACGGGCTGGAACGGTTCACGGTGCGTGAGCAGACCGAAGACGGCCCGGTCCGCTGGCTGGAGGCGTGCCAGTCGCCGGTGTGGGACACCGCGCTCGCGGTCACCGCGCTGTCGGACGCCGGGCTGCCGGCCGGGCATGCCGCTCTGGAACGCGCCGGGAACTGGCTGCTCAAGGAAGAGATCCGGGTGCGCGGTGACTGGGCGATCCGCCGGCCCAAGACCCCGGTGGGCGGCTGGGCCTTCGAGTTCGAGAACGACGGGTACGCCGACACCGACGACACCGCCGAGGTGATCATGGCGTTGCGGCGGACCGGCGTACCGGCGGAGGCCGCCGTGCTGCGGGGCACCCGCTGGCTGCTCGGCATGCAGTGCCGCGACGGCGGCTGGGGCGCCTTCGACGCCGACAACACCCGGGCGATCGTCGGCGACCTGCCGTTCTGCGACTTCGGCGAGGTCACCGACCCGCCCAGCGCGGACGTGACCGCGCACATCGTCGAGGCGCTGGCGGCGGAGAACTTCGCCGGCACCGCGCCGGTCCGCCGGGGCGTGCACTGGCTGCTGCGGGCCCAGGAGCCGGACGGTTCCTGGTTCGGCCGCTGGGGCGCCAACCACGTCTACGGCACCGGGGCGGTGGTGCCCGCCCTCGTCGCCGCCGGGGTCAAGCCCGGCCACCCGGCGATCCGGGCGGCCGTCGACTGGCTGCACGCGCACCAGAACCCGGACGGCGGATGGGGCGAGGACATGCGCTCCTACCGGGACCCGTCCTGGATCGGGCGGGGCGAGTCCACCGCGTCGCAGACCGCCTGGGCGCTGCTCGCGCTGCACGCCGCCGGCCATGGCGCCGGTGAGCCGGCCCAACGCGGGGTGCGCTGGCTGGTCGACACCCAGCGGCCGGACGGCGGCTGGGACGAGCCGCACTACACCGGGACCGGCTTCCCCGGCGACTTCTACATCAACTACGGCATGTACCGGCTGGTCTTCCCGATCAGCGCGCTCGGCCGGATCCTGAACGCGCGGGGCGGCCTGACCGCCGAGGTGGTGCCGTGACCGAGCCAGCAGCGCCCGCCGTTACGGCGTGGACCCTGTGCGCGCCGATGCGGCCGGAGGCGGCGGCGCTGCGGCGGGGGCTGACCGGTCTCGATCCGGGCCGGTGGCCGGCGCTGCGGCGTACCGGCGCGGGATCCCGGCGCGCCCGGTCGGTGGCCGCCGGCCGACCGACCGGGACGACCCCGGTGGCGGTCGCCGGGATCGGCGGCGGGCTGGCTCCCGGGCTGGCCCCGGGCGACGTCGTGGTGGCCACCGAGGTACGCACCGACCCGCGAGCCGGGCACCCGGGGCCGGAAGTCGTGCCGATGCCGTCCGCCGCCCTGCTCGCCGCCGCACTGCGTCGCCGCGGGCTGCGGGTTCACCTCGGTCCGGTGGTGACCACGACCCGGCTGGTCGACGGCACGGCCCGGGCCCGGCTGGCCGCGACCGGAGCGCTGGTCGCCGACCTGGAGTCGGCGTGGCTGCTGGCCGGCTGCGCCGACCGTCCGACCGCCTGCGTCCGGGTGGTCGCCGACACCGCGACCGGACCGCTGTACCGACCGGCCACACTCCGCCGGATACGCGCCGCGCTGCGGGTGCTGCCCGCGGTGGCGGCGGCGCTGGCCGAGTGGGCGGCGGCCGCCGGCAGCGTCCAGCAGGTCCTGCTGGCCTCGCCCCGCTCGTTCTGCGCCGGGGTGGAACGGGCGATCGCGGTGGTGGAGCAGGCGCTGCGCCGGCACGGCCCGCCCGTCTACGTCCGCAAGCAGATCGTGCACAACGCCCGGGTCGTGGCCGACCTGCGCTCCCGCGGCGCGGTCTTCGTGGACGAACTCGACGAGGTCCCCGACGGCGCGCTCACCATCTTCTCCGCGCACGGGGTGTCGCCCGCGGTACGTCAGTCGGCCGCCGACCGGCAACTGCCGGTCATCGACGCCACCTGCCCCCTGGTGACCAAGGTGCACGCCGAGGCGCGCCGGTTCGCCGGCCGGGGCGACACGGTGCTGCTGATCGGGCACGCCGGCCACGAGGAGACCGAGGGCACCTTCGGCGAGGCGCCCGAGCGGATCCGGCTGGTGCCCGACGCGGCCGCCGCCGAGACGGTGCAGGTGACCGACCCGTCCCGGGTGTCCTACCTGGTACAGACCACGCTGGCGGTGGACGAGGCGGCGGGCGTCGTCGACGCGCTGCGCCGGCGCTTCCCGGCGCTGACCGGCCCCGGCTCCGACGACATCTGCTACGCCACCACCAACCGGCAGCAGGCGATCACGGTCGTCGCCGAACGGGCCGACGTCGTGCTGGTGGTCGGGTCGACCAACTCCTCCAACTCCCGCCGGCTGGTCGAGGTGGCCGAGCGGGCCGGCGCGCGGGCCCACCTGGTCGACGACGTGGGCGGCGTGGACCCGCGCTGGCTGGCCGGCGCCACGACGGTCGGGGTGACCGCCGGCGCGTCGGCGCCGCCCGGCCTGGTCGACGAACTCGTCGCGGCACTCACCGCGCTCGGTGCCAGGGAGGTGAGCGAGCACACCGCAGCCGTCGAGGACGTCAGCTTCACCCTTCCCAAGGAGGTACGCCAGCCGTGAGCATGCCGATGCGCCAGAGCCTGCGGATCGCCAGGTATCTGGTCGAACAGAAACTGCGCGGACGGCAGCGGTTCCCGCTGTTGCTGGAACTGGAGCCGTTGTTCGCCTGCAATCTCAAGTGCGCCGGGTGCGGCAAGATCCAACAGCCGGCGCACCTGCTGAAGCGCCGGATGCCGGTGGACCAGGCACTGGCCGCCGTGGAGGAGTGCGGCGCACCGATGATCTCCATCGCGGGCGGCGAGCCCCTGATGCACCCCGAGATCGACACCCTGGTCGCCGAACTGGTGCGCCGGAAGAAGTACGTCTTCCTCTGCACCAACGCGGTCCTGCTGCCCAAGAAGATCGACAAGTTCCGGCCGTCGCCGTACTTCGCCTTCACCGTGCACATCGACGGGCTGCGCGAGCGGCACGACGCGTCGGTGTGCAAGGACGGGGTCTTCGACGCCGCGGTGGCGGCTGTGCGGGACGCCCAGCAGCGCGGCTTCCGGGTCACCACCAACACCACGTTCTTCAACACCGACACCCCGCAGACCGTGATCGAGGTGCTCGACTACCTCAACGACGACCTGCGGGTGGACGAGATGATGCTCTCGCCCGCGTACGCCTACGAGAAGGCGCCGGATCAGGACCACTTCCTGGGCGTCACGGAGACCAGGGAGCTGTTCCGCAAGGCCTTCGCCGGAGGCCGGCGGGCCCGCTGGCGGCTCAACCACTCGCCGCTGTTCCTGGACTTCCTGGAAGGCCGGGTGGACTTCCCCTGCACCGCGTGGGCCATCCCGTCGTACTCGCTGCTCGGCTGGCAGCGGCCCTGTTACCTGATGGCCGACGGGTACGCCGCCAGCTACCGCGAGCTGCTCGACTCCACCGACTGGGACAGCTACGGCCGGGGACGCGACGACCGCTGCGCGAACTGCATGGCGCACTGCGGCCACGAACCGACCGCCGTGCTGGCCACGATGTCCTCGCTGCGGCAGTCGCTGCGCGCGGTACGCGGCCGCTGAGGTCCGGCGCCGGCCCGGTTCATCCGAACCGGGTGGCCAGCCGGCGGTACAGCGCGGGCAGCAGCCCGCGTACCGCCACCGGCAGGCGCAGCCAGCCCGGGACGTACACCTCGGCCCGGTTCCGGGCGATCGCGGCGGCCAGCGCGTCGGCCACCCGCTCCGGTGGCAGCGGGCGGGGACGGCGACGGTGGTACGGCTGGCCCCGACGGACGAAGAACGGGGTGTCCACCACCCCGGGCACGATCGTGCTGACGGTCACGCCGCGGCCGGCCAGCTCCAGGCGCAGACTCTCGGCGAAGGCGTCCAGCCCGGCCTTGCTGGCCGCGTAGACGGCTTCCCCGCCCACCCCGAGCCGCCCGGCGATCGAGCCGACGAAGACCAGGTGCCCGCCGTGGTGGCACATGCCGGGCAGCAGCGCCCGGGTCAGCTCGATCGGTGCGCGCAGGTTCACCGCGAGCAGCTCGTCGGCGACCGCGTCGGCCATCCCGGCGAACGGGCCGGCCCAGCCGGTGCCGGCGTTGTTGACCAGCACGTCCACCCGGGCGTGGCGGGCCAGCGCCCGCTCGGCCAGCTCCCGGCCGGCGCCGGGCCGGGTCAGGTCGGTCAGCAGTGTGGTGGCGCCGGTCTCGGCGGCGAGCCGGGCCAGCCGGTCGGCGTCCCGGCCGGCCGCGACGACCTGACTTCCGGCCTCGGCCAGCCGCCGGACGAGGGCGGCGCCGATGCCCGACGAGGCACCGGTGACCAGCACCACCGCGCCGGTCAGCCGCACCGCGGCAGCTCCGGCGGCGCCGAACCCCACCGGGGCGGGCCGGACGTCGCGGGCTCCTCGGCCGGCCGGTCTTCGGCGACCGGCGCGCGGTCGGCCTCGGCGAGCAGGTGGGCCAGTTCGGCGTGCAGGGCGGCGACGAAGGCCGGGCCGACGTCGGCCAGCGACCCGTCCAGCAGCGCACCGACCTCGAAGGTGTCGTCGCAGCGCAGCACGCCGATCCCGACGGGCACCCCCGCGGCGAGCGCGACCACCGGGGTGGCCGTCCTGAGCGGCGCGCCGGCCAGCACCTGCGGACGCAACGGCGCCGGAACGTAGGAGACGATCACGTTGAGGTGCCGGCTGCTGTAGACCCGCCGCGCCAGCGCGGCGTGCACCGGCGCGGGCAGCGTGCCCATCGCCCGCATGACCAGGCCGGCCGCTTCGGGTTCCCCGCTGCGCAGCGCGGTCCGCAGCGACCGCCGGACCAGGGCGACCCGGAATCGGGGCGGGATGCGCCGCACCGGGAGGTCGAGATTGACCGCACCGGTCCAGTTTCCCTGCGTCGGCGCCCGCCGGCGGGGGTCGCGGGAGACCGCGAACATGGCCCGCAACCGGGGCGGTGCCGGCGCGGGGTGGACCCGACCCAGCGCCCCGGCGGTCAACGCCAGCATGAGTTCGCTGGCGTGCGCCCCGCAGGCGCGTGCCGCGCGGAACACCTCGGCGGCGGGCAGGGTGGCGGTGACCAGGACCCGGCGCGGTGAGGCGAGCGGACGGTTGAGCACGGTGGCCGGCGCCGGCCCCTGGGCGGCCAGGCGGGCCAGCCCGCGTGCGGTGAGCGCGACCCGGCTGGCGGCGTCCCGGACCCGGCCGCCCAGCCCCACGGTGTCCCGCCCGGGCCGGGCCGGCGCCTGCCCTGCCGGCTTCGCCGGCCGGGTGGTGGCCGGGTCGAGCAGCCGTTGCAGGACGCCGATCGCCGACAGACCGTCACCGAGGCAGTGGTGCAGTTTGACCGCCACCCGGGTACGCCCGTCGGGGAGCCCGCCGAGCAGCAGGATCTGCCACGGTGGCCGGTCCAGGGACAGCGGCTGGGACCAGAACCTGTCCACCGCGGCGCTGCCGTCGTCGCCCGGCGCGAGCCGCACCTCGGTCAGGTGGGCGGCGGGGTCGACGTACCGGTCGACCACCCAGCCGGGCCGGCGCCCCGGCCCCCGGCTGACCAGCCGGCGACGAAGGGTGGTGATCGTGGGTAGCCGCCGCGCCAGCAGCGCGGCCAGATCCTCGCGGGTGAGGGCGGTGCCGTCGGGTCGGGGCCCGAGCTCCAGCACCACACCGATCTGTTGCGCCACCGTGGCCGACTGCACGTACCGGAAGAACGCGTCCTGTGGGCGTAGCGGCCAGCTGGCCGGCTGTTCGCCGGCCGGCCCGGCGGGAGACCCCCAGCGGGCCGGGTCGGCCGGGCGCCCCCCGTCCGGTGACGGTGCCTCCACCGGAGAGCGCGCACCGGCGACGGCCGGCAGCCCGAGGTCCGGCAGGTGCGGGTGGGCCGACGCCTGCACCGGGTGCGGCGGGTGCGGACCGACCAGCCGGGAGCGGACGAGCGCGACCAGCGCGGCCGGGTCGCGGACCGTCTCGGCCAGCCCCGCGGCGGTCATCAACGCCGCATTGGCCGCGCCGTGCGCGGCGATCGGCCGGTACATCACCACCGGCGTGCCGGTGGCCCACGCCTCGAGTGCGGTCGCTCCGCCGGCATTGGTGACCAGCAGGTGCGCGGCCCGTAGCAGCGTGGGCATGTCGTCGACCCAGGCGCGCACCAGCAGCCGCCCGTCGGGGGTGGCCAGGCGCGCCAGCCGGTCGGCCAACTGCTGGTTGCGTCCGCAGACCGCGACGACCTGCACCGCGTCGCCGATGCCGACCAGCGGGGCGATCGCCTCCTCGACCGAGCCCAGGCTGTAGGAGCCGCAGGCGACCACCACCGCCTGCCGGTCCGGGTCGAGACCGCAGCGCCGGGCGGCCTCGGCCCGGTCACCCGGCCGGAACCGCTCGAGCACCGGGGGCGCGCAGACCCCGAGCGCCGCGCCCGGGGCGGCGACCGCCGCCACCGGCAGCGCCGCCGGGTGCACCACCATCCCCAGATCCAGCTGGGAATACACCCAGAACGGGTGCGGGGCGAAATCGGACACCCAGGCCCCGACCGGTACGCCGAGACCGCGGTTCCGGCGTAGCCAGGCCAGCCCGGCACTGCCCAGCGGGTAGGTGGAAAGGATCACGTCCGGGTCGAACGCCTCGATGACCGGGCCGAGCCGCCGCCCGGCCCAGGAGCCGGTGAACCACTTCGAGGCGTCGGCGAACCACCGGTGCCGCCACAGCGAGGACCAGAAGAACTCGTACAACCAGGGCGTCGCCCCGACATTGGTCAGATAGGTGCGACGAAAGGTCGGGCCGACCCCCGGACCCATCGCGTCAAGGGTGTCCACCCAGCCCACCCGGCTGCCCGGCCAGAGCGCGTGGACGCGTTCCTCGAGCGCCCGGCCGGTGGCGTCGTGCCCGCCGCCGATGTCGGCGGAAACGATCAGCACGCGCCGCGCGATCGACTCGGCGGGCGGCCGGATCGGGTGACCCGGCCCGTTGTCGGGCGCGATCACCGGAGGCCCGCCGGATTCGGGCGGCATCGGGTGCGAGACCCGCGCGCTGGTGGGTATGCCAGGCGGGCCTCGACCGGCCGATCCGGCGCCGACGATCTCGGGACTTCTCCATGGCCTTCGGTTTTCTGCTGGCGCTCCTCGCCGCACTGTGCAGCGCCACCGCGGCGATCCTGCAGTCGATCGGAGCGCGCCGGGTGGCGGCCATGGCCCACCTCGACCCGAGGCTGCTGTGGCGGCTGGTGCGCACCGGGCCGTACGCGGCCGGCCTGGCCCTCGACGGCGCGTCCTCCGGGTTCACCTTCACCGCGCTGCGTACCGTGCCGCTTTTCGCGGTGCAGGCGGTCGGGGCGGCCAACCTCAGCCTGGTGGCGCTGATCGCCATGCTGGTGCTGCGCGTCCGGCTGGCCCCCAAGGACTGGGTGGCCATCGGTGGCGTGGTCGCCGGCCTGCTGCTGCTGGTTTTCTCGGCCGGCACCAGCCCGCCGGCCGAGGCCTCGCCCAACGACGGCTGGTGGCTGCTCGGCGCGGTGCTCGCGCTGGCCGTCGGGGCATACCTGGGCAGCCCCCGGATGCGGGGCCCCGCCCTGCCCGGCTTGCTGGCCGGGCTCTCCTTCGGCGCCGCGGCGGTCGGTGCCCGGCTGCTCGGCCGGGCCAGCAGTCCGGGCATGGTGCTGGCCAGCCCGGTCAGCTACACGCTGGTGCTGGCCGGGATGACCGGCGTGCTGCTCTACGCCACCGCCCTGCAGCGCGGCTCTGTCACGGTCGCTTCCGCCTCCACCATCCTCGGCCAGACCGTGGCCCCGGCGGTGGCCGGCTGGCTGGTGCTCGGTGACCGGGTGCGGCCCGGCGCCGAGCCGGTGGCGGTGCTGGGCTTCCTGCTCGCCGTCAGCGGCGCGGTCGCGCTCGCCCGGCACGCCCAGCCACACCGGGTGGGAACCGACAGACCGGCGGACCGTGGGCGCCGGGCACCGGGTCGCGGTCGTTGACATGTCGTACGCCTCCAGCGACGAAAGGCGGAGCGCGCCACCAGCCGCCGCCCCTCGGGATGAATAGCAGCTTACCGGCGGATTTCTCCCCATCTAAGGTACTTTCAGGCTCTCGGCAGCACCAGTGCCGGTTCGACCAGACGAGGGAGGAGGCGGATGGCAGCGGGAAGGCCCGCCCGGAAACCCGACGTTCGTCCGCCTCGCCCACTCGGTGAACCCGCCCTGGCTCCGGTACCGGCCGGCTGGTGGCTCGACGGCCTGCTGGTCGCCGCGCTCGCCGCGCTCACCGCCGCGCTGGTGTGGTGGTCCCCGCTGCTCGACGTCGACATCGCGGTACGGGACTGGTGCGACCAACACCGGCCACCGCCGGTCGCCAAGCTGATGCTGGCCTTCGACTACCTGGGCCAGGGCGGTCCGCTGACCACCCTGACCGTGGCGGTGTCGTTCTGGCTCGCCTGGCGGCACCGGACGATCCGGCCGATCATCCCAGCCGGACTGGCCCCGATCGTGAGCACCATCCTGATCGTGGGCCTGAAGAAGTGGACCTCGCGCGGCGCCCCGCACCACGGTTCGGTGCGGTTGTTCAGCCAGGGATGGGAGGAGTTCTACCCGTCCGGGCACGTGAGCAACGGCATCGTCTACTACGGGGTGCTGGCCATGCTGCTCGCGCCGTACCTGGCGGTGCCGGTCCGGCGCGTGCTGCAGTGGCTGCCCGGTGTGCTGGTGGCCATCGGCACCACCTACCTCGGCTACCACTGGCTCACCGACAGCATCGGCGGCTACCTGCTCGGGCTGCTGATCGTGCGGTTCCTGCTGCGGGTGCCGTGGCGGACCCTCCGCCTGCCCCGCCGGCTCGACCAGCCACCCCCCAGCGACCACCAGGTCTACTCGCACGCACAACGGGAAGGGCCGCCAGGCTCGCACCACCGGTGGGGGCAGGTCCGCATGATCGGGCCGCAACGCCCATGCTGACCGCCGACGTGCTGGCCGGAACCCCACTCGCCCTCGGTGCGGCCGCGGCGTTCGGGGCGTCCTCGGTGATGCAGTTCCGCGCCTCCCACCGCGCTCCCGAGAGTCCCGCCGGGCGACCCACCCTGCTGCTGCACCTGATCCGCCAACCCGAATGGCGCTGGTCAGTGGTGCTCGCCGCCGGCGCCTTCGGCCTCCAGGTCGGCGCGCTCAGCCTGATGCCGCTGATCCTGGTGCAGCCGCTGCTGATCACCGGACTGGTCTGGTACATCCTGCTGCACGCGCTCACCGAGCGCAGGCGCCCCGACCTCAGGATCATGCTGGAAGCGGTGCTCTGCCTGCTCGCGCTCTCGGCGTTCCTGCTGATCGCCCGGCCGTCCGCCGGACAGGGCAAGGGGCTGGGAACGCTCTCGTCGGCCCTGCTGTTGGGCGTCGCGGTGGTCGGGGCGGTCGCGTTGTGCCTGGCGGCCGCCGTCGGGCTGGGCCGCAAGTGGCGCCCGCTGCCGCTGGCCCTGGCCGCCGGCGTCTGCTACGGCGTCACCGCCGGCCTGATCAGCAGCCTCGCCTTCCACTACAACGGCAGCCCGCTGAGCGTGTTCGGGCACTGGCAGACGTACGGGCTCATGATCCTGGGTCCGTTCGGCGTGCTGCTGAGCCAGAACGCCTACCAGGCCGGCCCGCTGGGCGCGCCGGCCCTGGCCACGATCATCGTGGCCGACCCACTGGTGTCGCTCGCCGTCGGCCTGCTCTGGCTGGACGAGCGGATCCAGACGGGACCGGGGGACCTGATCGGCGAGATCCTTGCCCTGGCCGTGCTGGCCGGCGCCGTCTTCCTGCTCGCCCGGCGGGCCCCCCACGTGGACAAGGAGTAGCCGACGGCCGGTGGCGGGCCGAGCCGGGGCGCGAAAATGAGGTGCCCGGTCGCGGCCCGGCGCACTAGGTTTCCGCCGTGACCCTCGACATCGTGAGCCTCGCCGAGCGGCCCGACCTCGCCCCGCTGCTGGACGAGGACTTCGACGGGGCGTGGCCCCAGTTCATGCTCTGGGACCCGATGGCTTCCGTGTACTACGGCGTCGCCCACGACCTCTACCCGGAGTTCGTCTTCGCCGCCATCGACTCCGCCGAGCCGGGGCGCGCTGTCGCGCGGGCGTACGCCGCGCCGCTGCGCTGGACGGAGGCGGAGCTGCCCGACGGCGGCTGGGACCGGGTCATCCAGCGGGTCACCATCACCCGCCTCACCGGGGCCGTCCCGAACATCGTCTCGGCCCTGGAAATCTGCATCCGGCCGGACCAGCGCGGACGCGGCCTGTCCGCGCTGATGCTCACCGCCATGCGGGAGGCCGTCGCGAAGCTCGGCTACGACACGCTCGTCGCCCCGGTCCGCCCCAGCGGTAAACACACCCACCCCGACCTGCCGATGACCGAGTACGCGACACGGGTCCGCGCCGACGGCCTGCCGGTCGACCCGTGGCTGCGGGTGCACGTCCGCGCGGGCGGGCGCATCGAGCGGGTCGCCACCCGGTCCATGATGATCAGCGGGACGCTCGCCGACTGGCGCTCCTGGACGGGCCTGCCGTTCGACACCAGCGGCCCGGTGCACGTGCCGGGCGCGCTCGTGCCGGTGCACTGCGACGTGACGCACGACCACGCCGTCTACGTCGAGCCCAACGTCTGGGTCCGCCACCACCTGTAGGCGAGTGCCGAGCGGACCGGCACCGGCTGGCACAATCGCCGCCATGGATGGCCCCGAGCTGGTGCTGGTGCTGCGCTACCGCAAGGCGGTGACTACGGGCTGCACGTCCTGCTCGGCGCGCTGGAGCAGCACGAGACCGGTACCCGGTACGAGGTGCGGTTCGGGGAGACCCCGGAGGCGACTGCGGCGCACATCCGGGCGGCGTCCGCCACGGCGAGCCGGGTGCTGGTGCTGTGGTCGTTCTATTCCCCCGACGCCGAGGCGCTGGCCCGGGAACTGGCGCAGATCCGGGCCCTGGCTGACGCACCGAACGTGGCGCATCTCGCCGGCGGCGTCCACGCGACCGCCGAGCCGGTGCAGACCCTGGACGCCGGCTGGGACATCGCCGCGGTCGGGGAGGGTGAGACCACGCTGCTGAGCCTGGTGGACGCGGTCGGCGACCCGACCGGCATCCCCGGGCTCGCCTACCGCGACGCCACCGGCGCCGTGGTGCGCACCGGGCGCCCGCAGCGCCGCCCGCTCGACGAGTTTCGCGGCTTCTCGCTGAGGTGGGACCGGTTCAACGCGCTGGAGATCACCCGAGGCTGCGTCTTCTCGTGCCGCTTCTGCCAGACCCCGTTCATGTTCTCGGCGAAGTTCCGGCACCGCAGCGTCGCGAACGTCCGCTGGCACGTCGACGCCATGCGGCGGCGGGGGCTGCGCGACGTCCGGTTCATCACCCCGACCGCGCTGTCGTACGGCAGCCAGACCGACGAGCCGAACCTGGACGCGGTCGAGGAACTGCTGGCGTCCTGCCGGGAGGGGATCGGCCCGGACGGGCGGGTCTTCTTCGGCTCGTTTCCCAGCGAGATCCGGCCCGAGCACGTCTCGCGGGAGGCGCTGCGCCTGGTCCGGAAGTACTGCGCCAACAACAACATCATCGTGGGCGCGCAGTCCGGCTCCGACCGGGTGCTCGACGCGGCGAAGCGGGGACACGGCGTCGAGGAGGTGAAGCGGGCCGTCCGCCTCGGCGTCGAGGAGGGCTTCCGGATCAACGTCGACATGATCTTCGGAATGCCGGGTGAGGACCAGGCCGACGTCGACGCCTCCCTCGGTCTGGCCCGCGAGCTGGCCGACGTCGGCGCCCGGATCCACGCGCACACCTTCATGCCGCTGCCCGGCACGCCGTGGCGGGACGCGCCGCCCGGCGACGTGGCCCCGGAGACGATCCGGGAGGTGGACCGGCTCTCCCAGCACGGCGCCCTCTACGGCCACTGGCAGCGGCAACGCGACCACGCCGCCCGGCTGGCCGCGGCGGCCGAGGCCTACCCCCGCCCGGGAAAGAGCCGCACCATCCTGCCCCTGGCCGACCGCTGACCGGCGCTGCTCACGGCCGGATGTCCAGGGCGCCGATCAATCCGTCCCGCAGCGTGAAGCGGTGCCGCAGCCGGACCGGGCTGCCCGGGAACGTCCCCGAGACCAGGGTCCTGACCACCACGTTGCCACCGGCCTCCTCCTCGACTGCCTCCGGAATCGCCTTGTAGTCGAACTCGGCCGCGGTCCGCTCGCGCCAGGCCCGGATCGCCGCCGGGCCCTCGTAGGTCCGGTCCTCGTCGGCCACGATCGCGTCGTCGGTGAAGCAGGAGACGAAGGCGTCGATGTCGGGTTCGGCGCTCAGCTGGTAGTAGCGGACGATCACCTCGGGAACCGTGACGGTCATGCTGATCTCCTCGGGTCGGGACCGGTTCGTCGTGGCTGACTACCACGAACGCGCGTTGGTAGGCGTCGCGGCGTCGTGCAGCGCGACCTCGACAGTCGTCCCGGGCGGCAGCGGGAAGGACTCTCCCCGTACGGCCACCGGAACGGGCTGGCCCGCCCCGGGGGCGGCGGAGATCCGCAGCCCCTCGTCGTCCACGTGCAGGAAGATCAACTGGTTGCGGTACCGGATCACGCAGTCGAGTTCGTCGAGCCCGTCGGGCAGCAGCGGGTTGAGCCGCAGGACGTCGCCGCGGACCTCCAGGCCGGTGTAGCACCGTTGCAGGATGTCCAGCGTGCCGGCGGCGGCGCCGAGATGGATTCCGTTGCGGGTCGAGCTGTGCTGCGGATCCGTGAGGTCGGTGCCGAGGGCGGTGGTCAACATCTCGTACGAGCGGCGACGGTCCGTGCGGGCCAGCACCCACGCGTGGGCGACCCGGCTGAGCGTGGAACCGTGGGTGGTGCGGGACAGGTAGTAGTCGACGACGGCGGGGATCCGGGTCGGGTCGAACTCGTACCCCAGGCCGCGCACCAGCCCGGTGAGCTCCTCGGCGCTGAACAGGTACAGCAGCATCAGCACGTCGGCCTGCTTGGAGATCTTGTAGCGGTTCGCGTCGTCGCCCTCGGCCTGCAGCAGCGAACCCAACTGCCGCAGGTCGCCGTACCGCCGCCGGTACCGGTCCCAGTCCAGTTCCGCCAGGTCGCCGTAGCCCTCGAACTGGGCGAGGATGCCGTCGTCGAGGAAGGCCAGCCGTAGCCGGCCCCGGATGTGCGCCCACCGGCGCCGCTCGTCCTCCGCCGGGGCGACCTTCCGCCACGGCGCCACCCCCGGATGCCGGCTGAGGATCGCGCAGGCCTCCTCGGCGCGGCCGAGCACCCAGGCGACCATCACGTTGACGTACGCGGAGTTGTCCAGCCCCTGCCCCGGCCGACCCGGGTAGCCGTCGTGGAACTCGTCCGGACCCATCACCCCGCGGATGTCGTACCGGTCGTCGGCCGGGTCGTAGGTGGCCAGGCCGGCCCAGAACCGTGCCGTCTCGACCAGCATTTCCAGCCCGGAGTGGGCGAGGAACGGCAGGTCGCCCGTCGTCTCCCAGTACCGCCACACGCAGTAGGCCACCGCCAGGTTGACATGCTGCTGCCGGCCGCTGTGGTCCGCCACCCACTCCCCGGTCACCGGCGAACGCGACCGGGACGGACTGTCGTCCCGGCCGCTGTCGCCGCTCTGCCAGGGAAACAGCGCGCCGGCCATGCCCGCCGCGGCCGCCTGCCGCCGGGCCGCCGGCAACCGCCGATACCGGTAGGCCAGCAGCGCCCGGGTCAGCTCCGGCATCCGCAGATTCAGGTACGGGTAGACGAACAGCTCGTCCCAGAAGATGTGCCCGTGGTAGCCCTCGCCGTGCAGTCCCCGGGCCGGCACCCCGGCGTCCAGGTCGATCACGTGCGGCGACAGCGTCTGCAGCAGATGGAACGTCTGCACCCGGATCGGCACCTGCCAGGCATGGTCCTCTCCGACGTCCAGCCGGAACCGCTCCCACAGCTGGGTCCACGCCGTGGCGTGGTCGGCCAGCACCATGTCGAAGGTCCCCGCGTACCGCAGTTCCCGGCGGGCGGCCGTCAACGGCTCGGAGACCACCCGGTCGCGGTTGGAGAAGATCGTCACGGTCTTCTCCACGACCACCCGGTCTCCGGGAGTCACGTCGACGCCGATCACCTGGCTCACGTCGTTCGTTCCGTGGACCGCCGCCAGCCTGAGCTGGGCGACACCGGCACCGCTGACCCTGGTACGCGCCGCCACGGCCACCTGATGTCGGGACGTGGTCGTCACCGCCGTCAACCAGACGGTCTCGGCGTCGTCCCCGCCGGTGGCCACGTCCGTGAGGTGCCGACCGCAGCTACCCGCCTCCGCCGGCGCGTTCGCGTTGACCACCCCACCGTCGAGGCCCGACCTGACCTCCAACCGGCCAGACCAGTTCTCCGCGACGATGCTCGTCTCCAGCGCCGCCAGGTGGGGACTCGCCAGCGACACCAGCCGTCGCTGCCGGACCCGGGTACGCCGCTCGTCCCGGTCGACCACCAGCAACTCCCGCAGGTACACCCCGAGCCGCAGATCCAGCATCTGGTGCTCGTGCTCCCGCCGCCCCTGCCCCGGCGCGAACCAGTCCCCGCCGGCAGGACGGAACGTCAACGGGAGCCAGTTCGGCAGGTTGACGATGCCCTCGTCGCTGTCCGGCCGATCGGCCCCGTACAGCCGGTTGTGAAAACCGGCGAGGTAGGTGCCGGGATAGTGCACGCCGTCGGCGGAGGCCTCCGGGGCCGCCCCGCGGGTTGCCAGGTACCCGTTGCCGAGGGTCAGCATCGTCTCCCGGGTGCCTTCCTCGGCCGGTGCCGCACCGCCCTGGTACGCCAACACCCAGCCGGCCGGCGGAGGCCGGCTGCACAGCTCACACCCAGGGTCCACGTTCGCCGGCACCCCGCACTCCCCTTCCACGGCGCGGTGCCGTTTCCCCGTTTCCCGCGCAACAAACTCCCGGACGCCGATAAATCGGACGCAGAGCCACATCCGCCGGCATAGGTTGGCCGGGTGAACCAAGCGGCTGCGGTGGTTGATCGGGTGGTGACCGAGCGGGGCGAGCTCGTCCTGCGGCAGTGCGGCGGGCACTTCGAGATCGTCAGCAACGGGGTGTTCCTGATGGACACCCGCGCCGGCGCGTCGGAGCGGCTGCTCGTCCGCAAGGCACTCGAGCTGGTACGGCCGGGGGCGCGGGTGCTGATCGGCGGGCTCGGGGTGGGGTTCTCGCTGGCCGAGGCGGCGGCCTCGGCCGTGCCGGCGGAGATCGTGGTCCTGGAGATCGAGGAGACGCTCATCGGGTGGCACCGCGACCGGCTGGCCGCCCACAGCGGGCACGCCCTGCGCGACGCCCGGGTGCGGATCGTGAACCGGGACATGCTGGCGTGGCTGCGGAGCACCGACGAGACCTTCGACGCCATCTGCCTCGACATCGACAACGGCCCGGACTGGACCGTGTTCCCCGGCAACGCCACCCTGTACGACGCGGACGGCACGGCGCTGCTGCGCGACCGGCTCGCCGCCGACGGCGTACTGGCCGTCTGGAGCGCCTCGGCCGTTCCGGCGTACGCCGAACGGCTGGCGGAGGTGATCGGTCCGGTCACCACGCATCTGGTCGAGGTGCCGCGCGGCGAACCGGACGTGGTCTACCTGGCCCGCCGCACCGGCCCGGACCGCCGCTGACCGCCCCGCAGATCCTGTCGTACCCGTAGCCCATGATCCTTGTCGTCACGGCGGCGCTGGCTCGTTCCGGCGTCGACATCGTCATGGGCGACGCCGGGTCGCGGCGGGCGGGGAGGTCGGAAGGGTGGCGGACGTGGACGACGCCGGATGGGCGCGGCGAAGCAGCGTGCGGGTGGTGCCGCCCGCCCGGCCCCGGAAGCTGGCCAAGGTGCCTTTCGTGGAGTTGGCCGACGGACGGCTGCAGGGCGTGGTGTCCAGCGGGTCGGACATCGAGCGGGTGTACGTCTCGTCGCTCACCTCCGGCACCCACGCCTACCACTGCAGCACCAACAACAACCGGCCCTGCGGCGGCCTGCGCGGCACCCCGTGCAAGCACCTGGCGGCCCTGGCCGACGAGGCGGTCCTGCAGTACGGCCTCGACCGGGTCGCCCGCTACCTGCGGGCCGACGCCGGCGACGGGGTGACCACCGGCGCGGAGCTGCTGAGCCGCCTGGACGCGCGGCACGAGCCGACCCCGGCGGCGGTGGTCTTCAGCCGGTTCCTGCGCCACCTGTCCTACCTGGAGGCGCCGGGCAACAGCACGCCGCTGCCCGAGCTGCACTGGTTCCCCGCCACCGGGGCAGGTCGCTGATGCTCGGCACGCAGCTCACCGCCCTGACGAGCGGGCACCCGGCCGCGCTGACCGACGCCCTCGACCTGGTGGCGGGCGTCGACGCCGCCCTGACCCGCGGCCTGGCCCGGGTCGGCGAGGCGGACGCGACGGCGCTCGCCGGCCTGGCCGGTGCGCTGGCGGCCACCCCGCTGGCCGACCTGGTCGCAGAGGCGATCGACAAGATCTGCGCCGGCTCGGTGACGCCGGAGCATCTCGCCGCGCTCGCCGGTGCCCGGTCGGCGCTGCTCGGCGCCGCGCACGACGCGCTGCTCGGGCAGCTCGACGCCGCGCTGGGCCGCGGCCGCGACCCGTGGTCGGTGGCGCCGGCCCCACCCGCCGGGCCCTCGCCCGTGCTGGCCACCGTGCGGGCCTGGTTGCACGAGGTGGCCGTGACCGGGTGGCACGGCGTCGACCACGAGCTCGTGGCCGCGGCCGGGACGCCGGTCGAGGCCGCGCTGGCCGCACCGGAGTCACGCCGGCTCGCCGTGCTGCTCGACGGCCTCGCCGCCGAGCTGCGGGCCTGTGTGCCGGTCGCCACGATGCCGCAGGTGCCGGCGCGCCGCTGGGCCGACCTGTGGGCCCGTGGGGTGCTGCTCGCCCAGGACGCCGCCGCCGTCGACCCCCCGGCCGACGTCGTCGACCGGGTCGACGGGCGGCTGCTGCCACTCGGGGTGGACGTGCACGAACACGACACCGCGATGCAGATCCAGGTGCACGGGCTCCTCGAGCCGGCCGCCGGCGGGCCGCCCCGGCTGGTACGCACCGCGGTGGGCGCCGCGAAGGTGGACACCATCGTCGGTCCGGCGTTGTGGCGCCTGCTGCAGGCCCATCCCACCCTGCTGACCGCGCTGGCACAGCGGCGCGGCGTGACGGTCACCGACCTGCCGGCGCGAGGTGCGGACCTGCACTGGCACGACGACCGGGCGCAGCTCGACGAGCCGGTCGATCCGTTCGCCGCAGCGCGGGTCCTGCTGCCCGGCGCCCAGGCGGCGGCCATCGCGCCGCTGAACCGGCACCCGGCCGCGATCGCCGAACCCGTCCTGCTCGAGGGGTACGCCGTCCGCGACCACGACGGCGGCCTCGCCGCGGACCTGGACGGGCGCCCGCTCGCCGTGGCGGTCGACCGGCTGCCCTCCTGCGGCCCGCTCACCCCGGAAGTGGTCGCCGCGTCGTCGGCCTGCCTCGGCCTGCTGCGCTGGGACGACGGGCGCTGGCTGCTGCAACCGTTGGCGGTGCGGGCCGACGTCAAGCGCAAGGTGGTCGACGTCCACACCGGGGACTGGGCGTGCGGCGTCAGCGACGCGAAGGTAGCGAAGGCCGAGGCGAAGACGGGCGACGCCGTGGCGGTGCTGCGCGAACGCGCAGGACGGTTGCTGCGCCGATGACCGAGCAGATCCACGACCGCGCTGACGAGAACCGGCGGCAGGTGCTCTACTGGCGGCTGCTGGCCCGGCTCTTCGACCCCACCGAGCAGCCCACCCTCGAATCGGCGAGCATGGCCGTCGTCGAGGACCTGGGCCTGCCGGCCGCGCTGCTCGACCCGGCGGTCTCGGTCGACACCGTGGTGCAGCGTTTCCCGGCCCTCGCCGCCGAGTTGCGTGGCCTGCTGACCACTGGCGAAGACGCGGCGACGTCCCACGACACCACGGGCGGCCGGGGCCGGCCGAGGTACGCCGCGCCGCACTGGTGTCGAAGGTGCTGCTCAACGTGTTCGCGACCGGCGCCGGACCGGTCAGCGCCGGCCAGTTGGCCCGGTGGCAGTCCGACGCGGGCTGGTTCGAGCAGGCACTCGGCGCCGAGGCGGGCGAACTGCGCCGGCAGGGCGGCACCGGGCTCGGCGGCACGCTCGCCGCGCTGGAGGGCGACCTGGTGCGCCGGATGCACCTGCGCGAGGTGCTCGCCGACCCGGCGCTGGCCAGCCGACTCACGCCGAGCATGTCGCTGATCGAGCAGCTGCTACGGGACAAAGCCAACCTGTCCGGGGTGGCCCTGGCCAACGCCAAGGCGCTGATCCGCCGTTTCGTCCACGAGGTCGCCGAGGTGCTGCGTACGCAGGTGGAACAGACCAGCGTCGGGACCATCGACCGGTCGGTGCCGCCGAAGCGGGTGTTCCGCAACCTCGACCTCGACCGCACCATCTGGCAGAACCTGACCAACTGGAGCCCGGAGGACCAGCGGCTCTACGTGGACCGGCTCTACTACCGGCAGACCGCCCGACGGACCACTCCGGCGCGGCTGATCGTAGTGGTGGACCAGTCCGGGTCGATGGTCGACTCGATGGTCAACTGCACCATCCTGGCGTCGATCTTCGCCGGCCTGCCCAAGGTGGACGTGCACCTGATCGCGTACGACACCCGGGCGCTTGACCTGACGCCGTGGGTGCACGACCCGTTCGAGGTGCTGCTGCGCACCAACCTGGGCGGCGGCAACGACGGACCGGTCGCCATGGCGATGGCCCGGCCCAAGATCACCGAACCGCGCAACACGGTGCTGGTCTGGATCTCGGACTTCTACGAGTTCGACCGCTCGCAGCCGTTGTTCGACGGCATCGAGGCCGTGCACTCGCTCCGGCGGGCGGTTCATCCCGGTCGGCTCGGTCAACAGCTCCGGCCAGCAGAGCGTCAACCCCTGGTTCCGACAACGGTTCAAGGACCTGGGCACACCGGTGATCTCCGGTCACATCCGCAAACTCGTCTTCGAGCTCAAGAGCTTCCTCACCTACAGCGTGTCTCAGTAGTCTGTTGGGTCATGAGACACCGCCCTTCTCGGGCGTCCCTGCCGTCGCGGGTGTTCGTGGCGGCAGGGTTCCTCCGTCATCGAGGATGGTTTCACCGGCGCGTGGGCGCCGGCCAGAGC
>NZ_LWLS01000085.1 GCF_001905095.1 Micromonospora sp. CB01531 | reverse complement strand
TGAACCGCCGCCCAAATGAAAGACCGAGGCTAGTGACGATCGGTGTACCAGTACTGGTCGTCGTTCAGCGTGATCGTGCCACTCGTGAAGGAGCCGTCCGCGTTCATGGTCACCGGAATAGCCGTGCCACTCCTGTCCACGAAGATGCGGGCCGTGCCACCGCTTATAAAGCCGGGGTATGTGGTCAGGTCGACCTGGCCGGTGATCGTGAAGCTGTGTCCGGAGACCTTGTTAATCACGTTCGGATTGCTGGTGCTCACCGGCGTCAGTTGCGCGGTCTGATCACCTGCGTGAGCTACCGTCTCGTTCAGGACGTTCAGCGGTGTGGTGTTGTAAACCGTCTCCGCTCCGGTCGACGGGTCGATGTAGGTTACATTCTCGACAACCAGGTTTTTTATGTTCTTGTTCGAGTTGAATGCGGCCTGCAGCGTGTTGCTCGTGTGGAAGGTCGAATTCCGATAGTAGACGTTCTCCACCGGGGAACGCGAGGCTGCGCTGGAGAACTGGAACGTGGTCCTGCCCGGAGTCATCGTCGGCGCGGTGTTGACGTCGTCTAGGTAGATGTTGCGGACCGTCGGGTTGAAGATGTCAGCGTTGGGGAACGACACGGTTTCGGAGTAGTTGCTGTCGAGTTGGACCATCGCGGACCGCGCCATCTTCAGCAGGTTGTGCCGGAGGTAGACGTTCTCGACGAATCCACCCCGGTACGAGTTCGTCTTGATCTTCAGGATCATCGCCAGCCCAGGTCCACCGAACTCGTTGTGTTCGATGAACACGTTCCGGATGCCTCCCGACATCTCGCTGCCCATCGAGATCGCGGCGGAGTAGGTGCCGATGTTGTCGTTGTTGTACAGCGAGTCCCGGACGATGATGTTCTCGCTTGGTTGCCGGTGCAGCCTGCCATTGACGTTTCGGCCAGCCTTGATCGCGGCACCGTCATCGCTGACCGTAACCCGGTTCCTCTCCATGACGACGTTCTTGGAGGACTCCGGGTTGGTTCCGTCGTCGTTGTTCCAGCCGGTGGCCTCGAAGTCTTTGGTCTTGTCGCTGTAGATGTCGAGGTCTCTGATGAGTACGTTCTCGGAGTTGAGCGGGTGGACGATCCAGAACGGGGTGTTCCTGATCTTCACGTCCTCGATGAGGACGTTGCGAGAGTGGTTCGTTTCGATGAAATGCGGCCGGAAGGTGGATTTCATGGCCACCGCGTCCGCTGGCGGCGGAACGTGTTTTACCGTGTCCCCGTCGATCACCGGGATCGTGCTCGGCATATGCCCGTCGTCGGTGAATAGCCGCTTCGTGATCGGCACGTCCTCGAGGTTCATCTGGTTGAGGATGCCGTTTTCACCGTACGGAGCGTCGAGGCTCTTGTTCTCCACCGACGGCTCACCCCAGTAGCCCTTCTTCCACGGTCGCCAGTTCCACATGTCCTCCTGGCCGTCGAGGGTCCCGCCGCCTGTGACTGCGATGTTCGTCTGGTTGAGCGCGTAGATCAGCGGAGAGAAGTTGTAGAAGTCGGTCCCCTCATAGCTGCTCAGGACGACCGGGTAGTACTTGTTGGTCTTGTTCCGCATGAACTTGACCACGGCACCGGTCTCGACGCGCAGGTTGACGTTGCTCAGGAGGGTTATCGCCCCCGAGTAGTAGGCGCCGTTGGCGTTGCGTGAACCCATGGCGGGGATGACGACGATACCACCGCCGCTCTCGTGACAGTCTCTGATCGCGGCATGAATCGCCTCGGTGTAGTACCACACCTCCTGCGAGCTCGCGACCAACGGTGATGCCTTGTTCGCCGGGTTGTCGGCCTGATTTCCGACGTAGAATGTCTCGGTGGCGCGTCGCACCAGGCCGGCATACTTCGGGTCGGTGATGTCGCAATAGTTGGCTTTGAAGGTCGGCGTGTTGGCGTTGACCGTCTGGTCTGTCGCGTTGTACTGGCCCTCGTTCCAATACGCGCCGTCTCTTTTCTTGGCGTCCGGGTCGTAGATTGCCAACCGGTAAGCGAATCGGCCCTCGCCGTTCTCGGCGGTAACCTGGAGCTGATCGCCGTCGGCGATGACGCCCGACCGCTTCTCCTGATGATCTTTGTTCACCACGATGTGGCTTTGTCTCGACATGTCCTTGGCGACGATCTGCGCCTTGAGTTGTTGAACGGTCACGCCGTTCCTGACACTGATGGTCGAGGTCCCGACAGTTTTTATCATGCCGGATTCGTTGTGTTTGGCGACAACGACGGTCCCTGTGGAACGGAGTTCCGCCGTGCTCACCTGAAATTCGACGGGATCTGCCCATGCCACGCGTGGTGCGCTTACGACCACCAGCGCGGCCACCGCGACGAGCATGACCCGTCTCCTACCTCGCCTCTTCATCGGTATACCTCCGGTGTGCGTGTCGTTACCGTTCATGTTTTGCGGAACAGCCGAATTGATGACCGGCGCGTTCGTCCCGCGTCATCCAGTCGGCGCGGCCACCTCGCTGTGCCCGGCACCGAAAGGCCCGGCGAGCACGACGATCTCCGGCCTTCCAGAGCACCGTGGGACCGAACACCGTCCGGGCCACTCTTCGGCTCGGGTCCGGGCCAGGCTCAGATCACCAGCTCCACGCCGTTCTGGCGGACGTTCTTGAGGACGAGGTCATCGACGTATTCGACGACGTTGGGCTGGCTGGTGGCGCCGAAGTCGATGTCGGTCAGGGTTATCCCCCTGATGTGGTCGTCCGCGTGGCCGCGGAGGTTCAGCGCCCGGGTCGCGTTCCCCACGATGACGTTGCGGACGTCGATGTCGCCGACCATCGGGTCGAAGCCATGGCCCGGACCCTCCTCATAGAAGAAGTTGATGTCAATCACGGACCCGCCGACCTCCCCGATGGTCAGGTCGCGGGCATGGAAGGCCTCGATGAAGCCACCGCGAACACTGTTGGTCTTGAACCGCAGCGCGATGTTGAGGTTGGGGCTGGACATCTCGCAGTCCCGGACGAATACGTTGCGGGCACCGCCGGACATCTCGCTGCCGATCGTCACGCCGCCGTGGCCGTCGCGCATCGTGCAGCCCTCGATGAGGATGTCCTCGCTCGGCACGTTGACGCGGCGACCGTCGGCGTTCCGCCCCGACTTGATCGCGATGCAGTCGTCTCCCGTGTCGAAGGTGCAGTCACGGATGACGACCATGCGGCTGGACTCCGGGTTGCAGCCGTCATTGTTCGGCCCGTGCGAGCTGACCGTTACACCCTGCACGAGCACGTTCTCGGACAGCACCGGATGCATCTCCCACATCGGTGACCCGACGATGGTGATTCCCTCGATGAGGACGTTGCGGCAGCGGTAAGGCTCGACGAAGGACGGCCGCAGGTAGCCGCCGTCGCCGAACACTCGTTGCTCGACAGGAACTCCCTGCTCGGCCTGCGCGAACAGCGCATTCCTGGCCTCGGTCTGCCGCGGGTCACCCGGCTTCCAGCCGAACTTGGCCGCACCGCACCAGGGCCACCAGGTCTCCATGTCGGCCTGGCCATCGAGGACGCCGGAGCCGGTGACGGCGATGTTCTCCTGCTCGTACGCGTAGATCAGCGGCGAGTAGTTGTAGAGTTCGACCCCTTCGAACCGGGTCAGCACGGCGGGCAGATAGTCGGCGGGGCGCCGGCTGAACAGCACCACCGCGTCGGCGGTGACGTGCAGGTCGACGTTGCTGAGCAGGTGGATCGGACCGGTCAGCCACCGACCGGCTGGCACGACCACGTGGCCGCCGCCTGCGGCGTGGCAGGTCTGGATGGCCCGCTTGATCGCTTCAGTGCAGTTGGCGACGCCGTCGCCGACGGCGCCAACTGCCGGATGTCGTACGAGCGGTCGAGCAAGTGAGGGCTGCGCACCTTGCCGCTGATGTACTCGGCCCGGGCCCACGGGTTGCCCGGCGGCAACGGGGACGCCGCGGCGCTGCCGGATGGCAGTGCATAGGCCGCCAGACCCATGGCACCGATGCTGCGGAGAAACGTGCGGCGGCTCGGTTGGCTCGGCATGTGCAGGTCTCCTCGGTCGGTTGACAAGTGGATGGGTAAACCTTTTCCTTGGTCCTCGTCGTTTCCCTTACTCGGCAAGAACCTTCAAGAGCGGAGCGCTGCCCCGACGAGCTGCGGGGCTTCGGCCTCACAACGCGGGCACGAGTCCCGCCCAGCGCACCACCGGCATGGTGCCGGCAGCCTGGCCGCCGCCCCGCTGGTCGCCAGTGCTCTCCATCCCGGGGCGGGCGCGAACGCCTAGCCGGTGCCCGGCTTCCGACGCGATGGCGCAGGACGACACGTCGGGCAATCCTGCAAGTCAGAGTATCGAGCCATCGAAGCAAGTCGCTAGTGTCTGACCGGATGCGGCCAAATCCCTTCCTCTGTCCGGCTTCTCCGGCCATCCGCCAGAGAACTGAACCGCGTCGACTCTCACGTCAGTTCCAGTTCCGCCGCGCAGCGGACGGCTTCCGAGGCGACCTGCAGCCCGGGAGGCAGGCCGTGACAAAGTCGGCTGTGATCCCCACCGCAGGCACCGCCGAGCGGGCCCCGGGCTCCGGGGCGACGGCGGTGAGTCCGGGGCCGCTGAGCAAGGTCGTCGGCTAACGTTTCGTGGCGGGCTGAACGTCTCCTGTGTTCGAGTCTCTGTGGTCCGGCTCGCTGGCGCAGGCGCGGTACCGACGCGACGGGGAGCGCGGAACCCAGGTGCGACGGTCCGGCCGAACACCCAATACAGCGGCACCGAGTATGAGCGCTGGAAGACCGCCTGCCACGAACTCGGGCACGTGCTCGGCCTGGGTCACAACACGTCAGCCAGTAGCCGCGTGTACGCGTACCGCAGCTCGCGGCGGTATCCGAACACCGACGACGTCAACCTGTGCGGCTGTTGTATTAGCGCCGTCCGCGCTGCGCCACGTACAGGTCCTCGACCGACGGTGCTGACCCGTGGGCGGCGAGCAGCGATTCCAGGTCACCGGAGAAATCACGGGACAACCCGCTGCTGGTGGCCTCGACGCCCTGAACGCCCACCGTAACGCTGCGCGGCGCCACGTCGGCGATCGTGACCGCGTACTGGCGGCCGTTCGTAATGCGGACGTTCCAGTGGGTCATCCGCGCGCCGAAGAGGGGACCCGACGCGGCGGAGCCACCGACCCGCCCGTTGTTCTCGAGCGTGATGTTGGTCCGGGCGTTCTCGAAGGGCATGGCCCGGTGGGAGTCGAACGTCCCCTCGGCCATGCGGCCGCCTCGGTACACGTTTCCGGCCGACAGTCCCTCCAGGTTCAGCCCGTGATGGATAGCGTCGGAGGGAACGGGAACAGTGAATCGTTCGATCTCGAAGTCTTCCACCAGGTTGTCGTTGGACTGCATGCGGCAGGCGAAGCTGTGGTGGGCGGCGCGTCCGCCGACGGTGACTCCGGTGATGGTGATCGACTTGGCGGAGGTGAGTCCGAAGCCGAGGTCGCAGTTCTCCACACGTACGTCCCGCGCCCAGCAGTCATGGACCGCCTGGAAGCACACCCCGTTCGAGCCGGGATGCCTGTTGTGCGCGGTCTGCGGGACAAGCTCGTTCCTGATCGTGAGGTGCTCGACGCCGGCGTCGTGGACGGTGGGGCCGATGGCGCGCAGCCGGGCCGGCCATCCGGGCCGGAGGTCGTACTTGAGTGGCTGGGCCAGCCGGACGGTCCGCTCGCCGAGCACGGCTTCGACCCGCACCGGCCACTGCAGGGTCGCGTACTGCACGTACTGCCCGCCGGATCCGGTGACGAGTTGGGGCGCTCCGCGTGGCCAGTCGTAGTCCCGGGTGCCGGGCACGTCGCCGGCGAGATGCTTCAACAGGGTCGCGTCCGGCGGGTTCTGGCACTCCAGGACGACCATGTCCCCGGAAGTCAGCCGGCTCGTGCTGGACACCATGAGGGTCCGCTGACCGCGAGAGGCGACGCCGACCTCGGCGAGCACGTCACCGAGCAGCCACCCTTCGGTTCCTGCGTAGTCCTCGGCCTCCGAGCGGGCGCGGCGCTCGGGCGAGACGAACCAGATCTGGCCGCCGGTCCAGGACCAGCGGCTGTTTCCGTTGGGCTGGCGGTTCGGCCGGTAGCCGTCCTCGAGATGACGGGTGAAGTGCAGCACGGTGGAGTCCCGGCCCGCCCCGCGCAGCACCACTGCGGACCAGTGCATCCAAACCGGCCCGGACAGGGTGTAGGTCCCCGGCGGCACGAGGACGACTCCCCCGCCGCGCTCGCCCGCGTGACGTACCGCGGCGTTGAATGCCGCCGTGCAGTCCGTCCCGTCGGGGCGGGCGCCGAAGTCGGTGACCTTTGCGATGACCGGGGACGTCGGCGGGCGCTCGCCGAGCCGGTAGCCGGCTGCGGACACGTCCGGAACGAGCGGGTGGCAGCCGCGGGCCTCCCGCCACTGTTGCAGGAGATCGGTGGAGGCGTCCCTCGGTGGGTCGGCGGCCTCCCCGGCCGCACGCGCCGGCCGAGCCTTGCCGCCGAGTGCCGTGGCGGCGGTGGCGGCTGCCCCCAGGCCGAACAGCCCTCGTCGGGTGATGGCGGGATGCGTAATCGGCGGCATGGCAACTCCTCCGAACCCTGGTCGAGCACGGCAAAGGATTGAAATCGTTTGCGGTGCGAGGTTCACGACACCAAAGGGTTGGCCGTGGGTCAATGCGTTACGAGACTGAAACTTGTTTCAATATCGATCTTCGTCCGCGCGGTCGTCGGTCCACAGGCGGGTAGGAGTTGTTGGGGTGCAGGCGACAGCTCCGGACGGCAGCTGACGTCCGTCCCACCGTGGCCCCGAATCCACGACGGTCACCGGCAAGTCGCCCTCGAAGCGGCGAAACGGCGGTGGTGACGTTGCATGGCCGCAGCGTCTGAGATTGTCGCCTGCGCCTCGCTCCCGTTGCCGCGGCCCGGCCCGGCCCGGACAATTCAGGTGAGCCGGGCCGGGCCGCGGCGCGTTGCGCGACTGTCAGAGCGGAGCAGTTCGGCTATTCCCCGGCAGCAGCGTGGGTGTCGGCTCGGCCTGCGGCGGGGGCGTATGCCTGTTGCGGCAGGCGGTATGCCAGGTCGATCGCGGTCTCCACGGCCTCGTCCTCCGACAGCCGGTGCTCCAGCACGAGCCGGGCCAGGTAGCCGGCGTCGATGCGGCGGGCGAGGTCGTGGCGGGCGGGGATCGAGAGGAACGCGCGGGTGTCGTCGACGAAGCCGGAGGTGTTGTAGAAGCCCGCGGTCTCGGTCACCAGTTCACGGAAGCGGCGCATCCCGTCGGGGCTGTCCAGGAACCACCATGGCGCCCCGAGCCGCACTGAGGGGTACACACCGGCGATCGGGGCGAGTTCGCGGGAGTAGACGGACTCGTCGACGGTGAACAGGATGAGCCGGAAGTTCGGGTCGCGCCCGAAGGCGTTGAGCACCGGCCGCAGCGCGCGGGTGAACTCGGTGGTGACGGGGATGTCGAATCCCTTGTCGGCGCCGAAGGCGGTGTGGATGGCGGTGTCGTGGTCGCGGAGCACCCCGGGGTGGATCTGCATGACCAGGCCGTCGTCGCACGACATTCGCGCCATCTCGAACAGCATGTGACCGGCGAAGGCGGCCGCGTCGTCGTCGCGCACGGCGCCGTCGCGCGCATCGGCGTAGATCCGCCTTGCCTCCGTCTGCGGCAGGGGCTCGGCGGCGGCGGTGAGGTGACCGTGGTCGGTGGCCCGCGCCCCGGCCTGCGCGAAGGCTTCGCGGCGGTTGCGCAGTGCGGCGAGGAAGCCGTCGTAGTCGCCGGTGTCCACTCCGGAGAGGTCCTGGAGCTGCTGGAGCCGCCGGGCCCAGCCGGTGGAGCCGACGTGGGTCAGGGCGTCCGGACGGAACGTCGGTATCACCCGGGCGCCGAGGCCCGCCGCTGCGAGCCGGGCGTGGTCGTCGAGCGTCGAGGTGGCCGGGTCGGTGGTGGAGATCAGCTCGATGTTGAAGGTGTCGAGCAGCGCCTGGGGCCGGAAGCCGGGTTCGGCCAGGCGGGCTTCGATCAGGTCGTACAGCAGGTCGGCGGTGTCCGGGCCGGGTGCTACGTCGATCTTGAGGACTTCGACGATCTCGTGTTCGAGCCAGTAGCGGCTGGGGGTGCCGCGGAAGAGGTGCCAGTGGGCGCAGAAGCGCCGCCAGATCTGCCGGGGGTCGGTCTCGACCGCGCCCCCGTCGGCCCTGTGGACGCCGAGGCTCTCCAGTGGAACGCCCTGGGACACGAGCATCCGGGTCACGTAGTGGTCCGGTACCACCAGCAGCTGCGCCGGGTCGGCGAACCGGTCGTCGTCGGCGAAGACGGCCGCGTCGACGTGTCCGTGCATGCACAGCAGCGGCAGCGCCTGCGTCGCCTGGTAGACCCGGCGGGCGACGGTGCGGATGTCGTCTCCGGCTGGCAGGGCTCGGTCGGG
This sequence comes from Micromonospora sp. CB01531, assembly GCF_001905095.1. Classification (GTDB taxonomy): domain Bacteria; phylum Actinomycetota; class Actinomycetes; order Mycobacteriales; family Micromonosporaceae; genus Micromonospora. Next base: position 55,441 of record NZ_LWLS01000085.1, on the reverse strand, counting down.
GTGCAGACGCAGCTGGGCCACGCAAATCTCCTTGCCGGCTAGGGCTGAACAACTCCTGCAAAGGATTGCATCGACCCCGCCCGCCTACAAGGGGAAGCTGCGTCCGTCTCCCGGAAACATTCACGTAACCAAGTATTGACACGGAACTGCAATCGGTTTCAGACTGCGAGGCACGCCACGGAGCAGGGAGGTGAGCCGTGCGAGCGACGATCCGCGAGGTGGCCCGCGAGGCGGGTGTCTCGGCATCGACGGTGTCTCGGGCGTTGTCGACGCCGGAGATGGTCAACGACGCCACCCGGGAGCGGGTCCTACGAGCAGCCGATCGACTGGGCTACGCGCCCAACCGCGCTGCCCGTGGTCTGATCACCGGCCGTACCGGCAACCTGGGCCTGATCGTCCCGGACCTGACCAACCCCTTCTTCCCCAGCGTGGTCAAGGGGGTGCAGGCCAAGGCGCGGGAAGCGGACTACGCCGTCTTCCTCGCCGATACCGACGAGGACCCGGCCGCCGAGATCGGGCTCGTGCGGGTCCTCGCCAAGCAGGTGGACGGCCTCATCCTGTGCTCCCCCCGGGCCCCGGAGGAGGAGATCCGCGAGCTGACCGAGCACACCACGCTCGTCATGGTCAACCGTCGCTTCGGCAACCTTCCGTCCGTCGTCTTCGACAACGCGGAGGGCGTGCGGCAGGCGATCGCCCATCTCCAAGCGCTCGGTCACCAACGGGTCGCCTGGGTCGGCGGGCCGCGAACCTCGTGGTCCACCCGGGACCGGATGCGCGCCATGCGCGCCGCGACCAGCGCCGCCGGCATGGACCTGTACGTGGCCGGTCACTTCCCGCCCTACTTCGAGGGCGGGGTCGCGGCGGCCGACCTCGTCATCGCCTCCGGCGTCACGTCGGTCATCGCCTACAACGACGTCATGGCGCTCGGTCTGCTCAGCCGGCTGCGGGACCGTGGCGTCGACGTGCCGCACGACATCAGCGTGATCGGCATCGACAACATCCAGATGTCGGCGATGTCCTCGCCGGCCCTCACCACCGTTTCGCTGGTCAAGGAACAGGCGGGCCGGGCCGCGGTCGACCTGTTGCTCGCCCTGCTGTTGCAGCCCGACAGCGTGCGCAACACGCGTCGGGAACTGCCCGCTCAACTTCTCGTGCGCGGCTCCACCGGGGTTGCGCGAACCACCTGACCACCACCTCCCCCACCGCCGGCCCACGGCCGCGACCTTCGGGGTGACCGAGGAAGGGATGTTCCATGGGTATCACTCGGCGCAGTGCCTTGATTGCCACCGCATCATCCGTGCTCACGTTCGCCGTCGGTTGCGGGGCGCCGAGCGGCCCCGGCGGGGACAGCGGCGACAGCAGCGGACCCGTGCCCGATAAGCCGAAGAAGGCCGTCACGCTCAATGTCCTGGACGTGGCGGGCAACCTGCAGCTGACGCAGGGGATGATCGACGAGTTCGTGCAGAAGAACCCCGACGTCATCTCGCGGGTCACCTACTCCAAGTCGCCCGCCCCGGAGCTGGCCGGCAAGATCAAGGCGCAGCAGAACGCCAACCGGGTCGACATCGGCCTGGTCCTGACCGGCGTCGACGGCCTCGCCGCCGGCATCGACCAGAACCTGTGGATGGACCTGCTGCCCACCTACGCGGACCGGTTGCCGGGGATGAACGACTACCAGGAACCGGCCGCTGCGATGCAGAAGTTGGCCGGCAACGCGGGCGTGACGGTCACCTACTACCCGTCCGGCCCCCTCCTGGAATACCTGCCGGCGAAGGTGTCCAACCCGCCGACCAGCGCCGAGCAGCTCCTCGCCTACGCGAAGGCGCACCCGGGCAAGGTCCAGTACGCCCGCCCGGCCAACTCCGGCCCGGCCCGAACCTTCCTGATGGGACTGCCCTACATCCTCGGCGACAAGGACCCCAAGGACCCGGTGAACGGGTGGGACAAGACCTGGGCCTACCTCAAGGAGCTCAACCAGTACGTCGAGTACTACCCCAGCGGCACCGCCGAGACGATGAAGAACCTCGCCAACGGGACCGCCGAGGTGATCGCCTCGACCACCGGATGGGACATCAACCCGCGGGTGCTCGGCACGGTGCCCAAGGAGGCGAAGGTCAGCTCGCTGCAGGGCTTCCACTGGGTGACCGACGCCCACTACGCCGTCGTCCCCAAGGGCGTCTCCACCGACACCCAGGCCGCCTTGCTGGCCTTGCTGAAGTTCATGCTCACCCCCGAGCAGCAGGCAAAGGCGTTCGACCAGGGCTACTTCTACCCCGGACCGGCGGTGAAGGGCGTCGACCTGTCGATGGCGCCGCAGAAGAGCCAGGACGCCATCAAGGAGTTCGGCCGCCCGGAGTACGAGCAGCTCATCGCCAGCAACCCGACCGAGGTTCCGCTGGACGCGAAGGCGCTCGTCGCGGCGTTCGACCGCTGGGACCGCGAGATCGGCAGCGGAAAGGTGAAGCAGGGATGAGTACCGCGACCTCAGGCTTCTCCGAGCTGCGGCTGGACGGTGTGTCACGCCGCTTCGGAAGCCAGGACGCGCTCAGCAACCTCGACCTGACCATCCGGGCGGGCGAGTTCATCGCCCTGCTCGGCCCCTCCGGCTGCGGCAAGTCCACCGCGCTGAACTGTCTCGCCGGGCTGCTGCCGCTGACCGCGGGCAGCATCTGGCAGGACGAGCGCCGGGTCGACACTTTGCCACCGGAACGCCGCGGGTTCGGGATGGTGTTCCAGAGCTACGCCCTGTTCCCGCACATGTCCGTCCGCGGCAACATCGCCTTCGGCCTGCGGATGCGGCGGCTGCCGAAGGACGAGATCCGCCGGCGTACGGCGGAAGCGATCCGGCTCGTCCGCCTCGAGGAGCACGCCGACAAGCTGCCCGGTCAGCTCTCCGGCGGCCAGCAGCAGCGGGTGGCGATCGCCCGCGCCGTCGTGCTCGAACCGTCGCTGGTGCTCATGGACGAGCCGCTGAGCAACCTGGACGCGAAGCTGCGCCTGGAGATGCGCACCGAGATCCGCCGGCTGCACCAGTCGCTGGGGCTGACCACCGTCTACGTGACGCACGACCAGGAGGAGGCGCTGTCACTGGCCGACCGCCTGGTCGTGCTCCGGGGTGGCCGGGTGCAGCAGATCGGGTCGCCCGAGCAGCTGCACACCCGACCGGGCAACTGGCACGTCGCGGACTTCATGGGCTACCGCAACCTGTGGCCGATGCGGGCCCAGTCCGTACGGGACGGCCTGGTCACGGTGGAGGCCGACGGGCTGCGGCTGGTCGGCGACCCGGTCGGCGACATCTCGCCGGGTGACGCGGTGATCGCCGGGGTGCGCCCGGAGGACGTCCGGGTCGCCGAGCCGGGCGCGCCGGACGGCGTGCCCGCCGAGATCGAGGTGGTCGAGTACCAGGGCCGGGAACTCGCGGCCGAGGCGCGCACCGCCGCCGGCCTGCAGGTCCACGTCCGCACCGAGCAGCGCCTCGCCCCCGGCGACGCGGTCTCGTTGCGCGTGGCACCGCACCGGCTGCTGGTCTTCCCGACCGACTCACCCGAGCAGCCTCCCGCCGCCCCCGGCGATCCGGCCGACGCGGTGGTCGAGGAAGCGGGGCTCGTCGGATGAGTGCCACGGCAACCCGCCCCGCGCCGTCCGCCGGTGCGCCGCAGTCTCCTCGGGCGCACTGGCGGCACCGCCTGGCCGAACGGGGCGTCGATGCGCAGTTGTGGCTGCTCGCGCCGGCAGTGCTCTTCGTCGTCCTGCTGTTCCTGTACCCGTTCTTCTACGGGCTCGGCCTGTCCTTCCAACCCACCGAGGGTGGCCCGTTCAGCGACTACGCACGCTTCTTCGGCGACGCCTACCAGCGTGACACCATGTGGATCACGCTGCGCCTCGCCCTGCCGGCTGCCCTGCTGAACGTGCTCGCCTCGGTGCCCATCGCCTACCGGATGCGGGGGCGGTTCCGCGGCAAGCGGCTGGTCACCATCCTGCTGGTCGTACCCATCACGCTCGGGACCGTGCTGACCGCCCAGGGCCTGCTCAACTTCCTCGGTCCCACCGGCTGGTTCAACCGCGTGCTGCTGGCGCTGCACCTCACCGATGAGCCGGTACGGCTCGTGCACAACTACTGGGGCGTCTTCTTCTCCCTGGTCATCACGGGGTTCCCCTTCGCCTTCCTGCTCGTGCTCTCGTACCTCACCGGCATCGACCCGACGCTGGAGCGGGCGGCTGCGACGCTCGGCGCGGGTTGGTGGCAGCGGTTCCGCATGATCACCCTGCCGCTGCTGGCGCCGGGGCTCGCCACCACGTTCTGCCTGACGTTCGTGCTGGCCTTCAGCGTGTTCCCATCCGCCGTGCTGGTCGGCAACCCAGCCGGCGAGACCCGGGTCATCTCGATCGCCGCGTACCAGGCCGCCTACGAGCAGTACGACTACCCGTACGCGTCCGCGATCGCCATGATCATGGGCCTGATCGAGCTGGTCGTCATCTCGGTGGTACTGCTGGCCCGCACCCGCCTCTACACCGGATCGACGGGAGGTAAAGGCTGATGAGCACGGTCACCGGCATCCGCCGCGGCGACGCGATCGCCGCCGGCGACCCCCGACCGCGACGGCGGCTCGTCGCGCGCCCCGCCGCCTGGCTGGTCTGGGGCGTGGTGGTCTTCTTCTTCCTCAACCTGCTCGGTGTCGTCGGATCCGTCCTGGTCAGCTCCTTCGGCCAGCGCTGGTTCGACACCTGGCTCCCCGACGGCTACACCGGCAAGTGGTACGGAGAGGCGTGGCACGAGTTCGCGCTCTTCGACGTCATCGTGGTCACCCTGCAGGTCTCCCTACTGGTCGTGGCGCTGTCGCTGGTGGTCGGGGTGCCCGCAGCGTACGTGCTGGCCCGGCGCAACTTCCCCGGCAAACGGCTCGCGTTGCTGGTCTTCCTGCTGCCGATCCTGATGCCGCCGATCACCTACGGCATTCCACTGGCGACGGTGCTCTACAAGTTCGGCCTGGCCGGTCACCTCTCCGGCGTCGTGCTGGCGAACCTCGTGCCGTCGGTGCCGTTCGTGATCCTCACGATGACGCCATTCATCGAGCAGATCGACCCGCGGATCGAAAATGCCGCCCGGATGTGCGGCGCCGGCCTGTGGTCGGTGTTCCTCCGGGTGCTGTCGCCGCTGCTGCTGCCCGGGATGCTCGCCTCGGCCATCCTCGTCCTGGTGCGCACCGTCGGCATGTTCGAGCTGACCTTCCTCACCGCCGGCCCCGACTCGCAGACCCTGGTGGTCGCCCTGTACTACTCCATGTCCGCGGCGGGTATCCGGGCACAGCAGTCGGTGGACGCCATGGCCGTGATCTACACCTCCATGATGTTGGTGCTGCTCGTGATCAGCCTGCGCTACGTCAACCCGACGCAACTGGTCGCCCGGGTCAAGGAGGAGCCGGACTCGTGAGCGACCTGATCACGCTGCTGCGCGAGCAGCGGATCCTGCCGGTGCTACGCCTGCCGACGGCGGCCGAGGCCACGGCCGCCACCGCCACCATGTTCGGTCACGGCCTGCGCGTGGTCGAGTTGACCGCGACGACCCCGGACTGGGCCAGCGCGGTGCGCGACGCACGCCACGCGGCGCCCGACGGCACGCTGGTCGGCCTCGGCACCGTCACCAGTGGGGCGCTGGCGGCGCAGGCGGTGGAGGCGGGCGCGCAGTTCCTGGTCAGCCCGTGGCCGGCGCCCGACGTCCGGGCGGTCGCGGCGAGCGCCGGGCTGCCGTTCCTGGAGGGCGCCTTCACTCCCGGCGAGGTGGCGGCCGCCACCGCACGGGGGCCGGTGAAGGTGTTCCCCGCCCATGTGGGTGGCCCGGCCTTCCTGGCCAGCCTGCGGCAGCTGCTCCCGGACGCGGAACTCGTACCCACCGGCGGGATCGCGCTCGAGGCGGTGCCGGACTGGCTACGGGCCGGCGCGTGCGCGGTCGGCGTCGGCAGCGACCTGCTGCGCCCGGGCGCGGCAGACCGGCTGCGGTCGCTGCTGGACGCATTCGAGGACGCGGGCGAGGCGACGCCATGACGATCGACGAGGAGGCGGCTGCCCGTTTCCCCTACTCCCCCGCGTACCTGCCGGTGAACCGGCTCGAGGACGGCACGGTGCACCCATGGTGATCATTGCCCCGGACGTACTCGTCCTCGGCGAGATCCTCGTCGAACTGACCGCACTCGAACCGCTGCGCGACGGCGCGACGCTGCGCTTGGGATTCTCCGGCGACGCGCTGAACGCCGCCGCCGCGGCCGCCGCGGCCGGCGCGCACACCTGCCTGCTGGCCCGGGTGCCCGACGACGAACTCGGCGACGAACTGGTGGCCCGGGTGGCCGCGCTCGGCATCGACCCGTCGTGCCTGATCCGCACCCCCGGGCAGCACGGCCTCTACCTGCAGCACGCCGACCCGTCCGGGCAGCGGGAGTTCGTCTACGTCCGGCGCGGCAGCGCCGGCTCCTGCCTGTCCCCCGCCGACGTGCCGCCCGACCTCGCCGAACGCGCGGGCGTGGTGCTCTCCAGCGGCGTCGCCTGCGCCATCTCGACCACGACGTTCGAGGCAGTACAAGTGGCCGCACACGCCGCGAACTGCTTCGTCTACGACCCGAACTGGCGGCCACGACTCGTCAACGCAGACACCGCCGCCGGCCACCTGCGGGCGCTGGCCCCGCACGCCCGGCTGGTCACACCGGCGTGGCCCCGCGAGGCCGCAGCGCTGCTCGGCGCCGCGGTGACGGATCCCGCCCAGGCGTGCGCCGCGTTCCGCGCGCTCGGGGCGGCAGCGGTCGCCCTCACCCGGGGCGCCGACGGCGTACTGCTGGACGACGGCGGGCAGCAGACCGAGGTGCCCGCGTATCCCGCCGAGCAGATCGTCGACCAGACCGGCGCCGGGGACGTGCTGGCCGGTACCGTCGCCGCCCGGCTCGCCCTCGGCGACACCCTGCCCGACGCGATACGGCTGGGCGCGGCCGCGGCGGCACTGTCGCTGCGCGGCCACGGCGGCACGGGATACCTGCCGGCGCTCGACGAGACCCGCCGACTGGTCGCGCAAACCGAACTGGAGGTCTCGGGATGAGCCTGGTGGTGTTGCACGAGGTCGACGACGTCGCGGTGGCGACGACCGCGATGCCGGACGGGACGTCCGTCGTGGTGCGCGGAGCGGGCGAGGTGACGCTGCGTGGCGACCTGCCCGCCGGGCACAAGGTCGCCCTGCGGGACCTGCCCGCCGGGGCGCTGGTGCGCAAGTACGGCCAGGTGATCGGGCGTACCCTCGCCGAGGTCCGCGCCGGCGAGCACGTGCACGGGCACAACCTCGGCATGCCGCAGGACGCCGCCGCCCGGACGGCGCAGGGACAACCGGCGCCAGCCGCACCGCTGCCCGCCGACCTGCGGCGGACGTTCCACGGCTACCGCCGGCCGGACGGCCGCGTGGCCACCCGCAACTACGTCGGGGTCCTGACCACCGTCAACTGCTCGGCGACCGTGGCCCGCAAGGTCGCCCGGCTCACCGAGGACCTGGCCGAGGAGGTCGACGGAGTCGACGGGGTGGTCGCCCTGACCCACGGCACCGGCTGCGGCATGGCCGCGCAGGGCGACGGCTGGGAACTGCTGCGCCGCACCCTGGCCGGCTACGCACGCAACCCGAACATCGGTGGGCTGGTCGTCATCGGGCTCGGCTGCGAGGTCAACACGGTGACCGGCCTGATGGCGGACCTCGGCGTGGCCGACCACGTACCGGTGTCGTCGTACACCATCCAGGAGCTGGGCGGCACATCCTCGGCGGTGCGGCGCGGCGTGGAACTGGTCCGGGCCATGATCGACGACCTGGCCGGCGCGGCCCGCACCGAGGTCGACGTGGCGGAGCTCGTCCTCGGCCTGCAGTGCGGAGGCTCCGACGGCTGGTCCGGCCTGACCGCGAACCCGGCCCTGGGCGTCGCCTCGGACCTGCTGGTCGCCGCCGGCGCGACCAGCGTCCTGGGTGAGACGCCGGAGGTGTACGGCGCGGAGCATCTGCTGGCCGCCCGGGCCACCGACCCCGCGGTGGCCGACGCGCTGATGGCGCGCATCCGCTGGTGGGAGGAGTACACCCGGCAGCAGGGCACGACGCTGGACGCGAATCCGTCCCCGGGCAACAAGGCCGGCGGCATCACCACCATCCTCGAGAAGTCGCTGGGCGCGGTCGCCAAGGCAGGCCACAGCCCGCTGGCCGCCGTCCGGGAGTACGGCGAGCAGATCCCCCGGCCGGGCCTGGTGTTCATGGACACCCCCGGCTACGACCCGGTCTCGGTGACCGGCATGGTCGCCGGCGGGGCGAACCTGATCTGCTTCACCACCGGCCGCGGTTCCGTCTTCGGCAGCCGCCCCGTGCCGACGGTCAAGCTGGCCACCAACGCCGAGCTGGCCACCCGGATGGCCGGCGACATCGACCTGGACTGCTCCGCGGTGGTCGAGCAGGGCGTACCGCTGCCGGAGATGGGCCGCCAGGTGTACGACCTGCTGCTCGACGTGGCGTCGGGCCGGCGCACGGCCAGCGAGGAGCTGGGCCTGGGCGGCGAGGAGATCGTGCCGTGGCAGCTGGGAGCGGTGCTGTGACCGACGGGACGGGGACCGGGCAGCGGCTGCGCCTCGACACGCTGGAGCGGATCACCGGGCCAGGCCAGGGCTGGCGCGGCCCGCAGGTCGATCCGCGCGCGCTGCGCGTCGGGATCGTGCACCTGGGCATCGGCGCGTTCCACCGGGCCCACCAGGCCGTCTTCACCGAATTGGCCGCCGCGGCGACGGGCCGCGACGACTGGGGCATCACCGGCGTCACCCAGCGGTCGGCGTCCGTGCGGGAGCAACTGATGCCGCAGGACGGCCTCTACACGGTGCTCGAACGGGCCGCCGACGCGGCATCGCTGCGCGTCATCGGCAGCGTCCGGGAGGTCGTCTTCGGCGGCGCCGACCCGACGGCGGTGGTCGACCGGATCACCGACCCGGCCGTGCGCGTGGTCACGCTGACCGTGACCGAGAAGGGATACCGGCGCGACGGTGCCGGCGGCCTGGACCGGTCCGATCCGCAGGTCGCGGCCGACCTCGCCGGCCAGCCGCCCGCAACCGCCGTCGGCCAACTGGTACGCGGGCTGCAGCACCGCCGGTCGCGAAGCGGCGCACCGATCACCGTGCTGTCCTGCGACAACCTGACCGGAAACGGGCAGGTGCTGCGCGCACTGGTGCACGACTTCGTGGACGCGCTGCCGCCGTCGCAGGCGGCGGGGCTCGCGGACTGGATCGCGACGTCGGTACGGTTTCCGTCCTGCATGGTCGACCGGATCGTGCCGGCCACCACCGAGCAGGACCGCGCGGACGCCCGCCGGATGCTCGGCCTTGAGGATCGGGGCGTGGTGGTCGCCGAACCGTTCAGCCAGTGGGTCATCGAGGACGATTTCGCCGCCGACCGACCCGCCTGGGAACGCGCCGGCGCCGTCCTCACCACCGACGTCGCCGGGTGGGAGGCGGTGAAGCTGCGCATGCTCAACGCGAGCCACTCGCTGCTCGCCTACCTGGGCGCCCTGTCGGGACACGACACCATCGCCGGCGCGCTGTCCGACGACCGGCTCGCGGCGGCCGCTGAAGCGCTGATGGTGCAGGATGTGGCGCCCACCCTGCGGGTGCCGGACGGGCTTGATCTCGACGACTACCGGCGTCAGGTGCTGACCCGCTTCGCCAACCCGGCGCTGCGGCACCGCACGGTGCAGGTGGCGATGGACGGGTCGCAGAAGCTGCCGGTGCGGCTGCTGGGCACGGTTCGGGACCGCCTGTCCGCCGGGCAGGTGCCACGGCACGCGACGCTCGCGGTCGCGGCCTGGATGGTGTACGTCGCGCGGGGCCACGACGTACGGGGGCGAGCGCTGCCGCTGGACGATCCGATGGCCGACCGGCTGCGCGCCGCGGCGGCCCCGGCCGACGGTGCCCCGCACCGCCTGGTCGACTCGCTGCTGCGCGTACCGGAGATCTTCGGCGCGGACCTTGCCGAGCACGACGGCTTCCGGACGGCGCTGATCGACCACGTCGCGCGGTTGACGAAGGGCGATCTGGTCTGACCCGACGGCGCCGCTGTCCCTGCGGGGTCAGCGCCGCCGTCGGTTGTCCAGTGCTGTGACCGCATACGTTCACCGGGTTGGCGGTCGTGGCGGTTGGATGTGCGGCGACGTCCGATCCGATCGCTGGAGGCCCGGTGGCCGGGCCTGCCCGTGTACGCAGACTGACCGACCAGGAGGGGCAGAAGCTGCAGCAGATCATGCGCAGGGGCAGCACGAGTTCGGTGCGCTACCGGCGCGCGATGATGCTGCTCGCCTCGGCGGGCGGGAACCGGGTGCCGGTGATCGCCCCGCTGGTCCAAGCCGACGAGGACACCGTGCACGATGTGATCCACCGCTTCAACGAGATCGGCCTGGCCTGCTTGGCCCCTCAGCGGGCGGGAGGCCGTCCCCGCCTACTCAGTCGTGAGGACGAGGACTTCGTCATCCGGACGGCCACCACTGGCCCCACCAGGCTCGGCCAACCCTTCACCCGCTGGTCGATCCGCAAACTCGCCGCTTACCTGCGGAAAGTGCACGGCCGCGTCATCCGCATCGGCCGTGAAGCCTTACGGTGCCTGCTCCGGCGCCGCGGCATCACCTTCCAGCGCACCAAGACTTGGAAGGAGTCGCCCGACCCTGATCGCGACGCCAAGCTCGACCGGATTGAGCAGGTGCTGGACCGCTTCCCGGACCGGGTCTTCGCCTTCGACGAGTTCGGGCCTCTGGGGATCCGGCCCACCGCGGGCTCCTGCTGGGCGAAACAGGGCAAGCCAAACCGGCTGCCGGCGACCTACCGCCGCACCCATGGCGTCACCTACTTCCACGGCTGCTACTCCGTGGGCGACGACCGCCTGTGGGGCGTCAACCGACGTCGCAAGGGCACCGCCAACACCCTGGCCGCGCTCAAGTCGATCCGCGCCGCCCGACTCGACGGCGCCCCGATCTACATCATCCTGGACAACCTCTCCGCCCACACCGGCGCGGACATCCGCCGCTGGGCGAAGAGGAACAAGGTCGAGCTGTGCTTCACCCCGACCTACGCTTCCTGGGCCAATCCGATCGAGGCCCACTTCGGCCCGCTGCGGCAGTTCACCCTGGCCAACTCCCACCACCGCAGCCACCCCGCGCAAACCCAGGCACTGCACCGCTACCTGCGCTGCCGCAATACCAACGCCCGCCACCCCGACGTACTCACCGCCCAACGCAAGGAACGCGCCCGCGTCCGCAGCGAGAAGGGCATCCGCTGGGGCGGACGCCCCCTCAACACCGCAGCCTGACCAACCGCGAACCGCAGCCCCCGAGCGCCGAAGGGGGCAAGTTCAGGAGAAGGACAGCGACAGAAGGATGACTCAGGAGGCGGACGGTTCGATCTCCCCCGCAAAGACGATGAACTGGTCGATGAGGCTCCGCCGCAGATGGACGACGTCCGTTCCCGCCAGGCGGGGACCTCCATCCGGCGTGGTAAAGACCCACTGGTACCGGGCCCACTCGTCAGGCATGTCCACCGCCGAGCAGCGCACCATCGTGCCGGTCCCCGCCGGGTGGCGCCGGATGTCCAGCACGAACCGCTCGACCGCCGCGATTCCTTCGCTGCGACCCAACGGCCCCCAGAAAACCACGTCTGAGGTCAGAGCCTGGGAGAGCAGGGCAGTCACATAGCTGTCGTCCGAGGCGTTGAACGCGGAGATGAACGTGTCGATCGCGGAGCGTGCAATCTCTTCCTGCATGCCCCAGTAATACCAGCCGTTTCGCGTGCGCTCGTCCCGCGAGCCGCCTTCCGATCACGGTGAACCATCCCGGTCACACCACTAGGCGATCAAGGAGCTGGCGGGGAGGCGGGAGGCTGCTTCCAGCGCCGCGGGTTGCCCGGTGAGTGTGGTCGTTGACGCGCAGTCGGGAGATGACGGCCATGTGCAGGGCGCTGTTGGCGGCACGGTCGCCGCCGCGGTACGTCGTCGGGATCGCGCAAGCGACGGTAACCGGTTACAGTCCTCGAAACCGGATCAACCACGACCGCCAGGAGGCACCCGGTGACGAACGCCAGCGGAACCCGGCCGTCCGACGCCCGGACCGATTGGGAAGCCCGCATAGCGCGCCGCAGCGACGAAGGCGGCACGGCCGCGCTACCCGACCTGCCCCCGCCTGCCGGGCTCACCGCCACCCCGGGCCACGGACACGTCCGCCTCTCCTGGCAGCCCGTCGACGGCGCGGTCGGCTACCTGGTGCACCGTGCACCGCTGGACGGCGACCGGGTGTCCGGGCCGTTCACCCCGGTGGACCACCTCGGCGGAGACGTGCTCTCCGTGCCGGACACCTGGTACGTCGACACCACCGGCACCCCGGGCGAGCGGTACGCGTATGCGGTGGCCGCTGTACCTGAGGTGACCGTGACCGGCGCGCTGAGCGGCCCGGTCCCGGCGGCCGCCCTACCTGCCGGCGGTGAACCGCCCACCGTGACGCTGCACCTCGACGCGGGCGCCGCGGGCACGACCCTGCACCGGCCCTGGCAGCCGATGATCGGCAGCGAGCGGCTGTCCCAACTGCTCTGCCGGGACCGCTCCGGCGGCCGGGAGATCGGGGCCGAACTGCTGGCCGCGCTCCGCCGGGTACGCGACGAGATCGGCGTGAACACCGTGCGGGCGCACTCGATCCTGCACGACGACCTCGGTGTCTACCGCGAGGTCGACGGCGAGCCGGTGTACGACTTCAGCCGGGTGGACCAGGTCTATGACCTGCTGCTGGGCATCGGCATGTCGCCGGTGGTGGAGATCGGGTTCATGCCCCGCGACCTGGCCAGCGACCCGGACCGCACGGTCTTCGAATACCGCGGCATCATCTCCCCGCCGCGCGACTGGGACCGGTGGTCCGGGCTGGTTCGGGCGCTGGTGGCCCACCTGCTGGACCGGTACGGCGAGCAGGTGCTCGGTTGGGACTTCGAGGTGTGGAACGAGGCCAACCTGGAGGTCTTCTGGTCCGGCAGCCGCGAAGAATGGATGCGGCTGTACGACGTGACCGCCCGCGCGGTCAAGGACGTCGACCCGCGGATCCCGGTGGGCGGCCCCTCGTCGGCCGCCGCCGGTTGGGTGGACGCGTTGCTGGAGCACGCCGCCCGGTCCGGGACGCCGGTGGACTTCGTATCCACCCACACGTACGGCAGCCCGCCGCTGGACCTGCGGCCCACCCTGGCCCGGCTCGGCTTCCCCGACGCGCGGATCCTGTGGACCGAGTGGGGCGTCACCCCCACCCACTTCCACCCGGTCAACGACGGCACCTCGGCCGCCACCTTCCTGCTCACCGGCATGCGGTCGGCCGCCGGCCGGGTCGACGCGCTGTCCTACTGGGTAGCCAGCGATCACTTCGAGGAACTCGGCCGGCCGCCGAGGCTGCTGCACGGCGGGTTCGGTCTGCTCACCGTCGGCGGCATCGCCAAGCCGCGCTACCACGCCCTGCACATGCTCGCCCAGCTCGGCGAGACCGAGCTGCCGGTACGGGCCACCGGCGACGGCGCCGACGGCCTGGTGCAGACCTGGGCCAGCCGGCGCGCCGATGGCAGCCTCGCGATCCTGGTCTGGGTGGCCACCCTCGACCAGGACAAGCGGGATGGTGATCCGGCGCTGGCCCGGCGGATCCGGCTGGTCATCGACGGCGCTGCCGGCCGGCCCGCCGTGGTCTCCCGGCTCGACTGGGAGCACGGTGACATCACCACCCTCGCGGACCGGTTGGGCGTCGCCGACTGGCCGACCGACGAGCAGTGGGCCGCGCTAGGCGCCGCTGACCAGCTCCCGGTGGAGAAGGTGCAGCCGGCCGCCGAGGCCGGGGCCGCGGTGATCGAGCTGGACCTGCCGCAGCCTGGGGCGGTGCTGGTCGAGGTCTTCGGGGCCTGAGGCGGGCCCGGGAAGTAGGCCCTCAGCCATCGGCTGAGGGCCTACTTCCCGGATCAAACGTGACCAGGGCATTTGCTAACCGAACGACGCACGACCCTTGGCACGATCCACGGGTTGGACAGGTGCCTACACCTGTGCCGCGATGTCACTCGCCGTCATGAAGCGGCCCCGCGCAGCTGCGGAAGGTTCTGGTTGGCCGGAACGTTGAACGTCTCCTGTGCGATCAGTGGACGGATCCGGCCTTCGAACTGCGGCGAGACGAACGCGCGGCGGACGAGGTCGTCGGCGAGCTCGTTGCCGAGCGCCCCCATGATCATGGCCTGGTCGAGCGAGAGGTGGCGCTTGGCCACGGTGCCGCTGCCGACCGCGATCGCGTCGTAGAAGCCGCCGGGGCCGTACGAGTCGAAGTTGGCCTTGAGCCGGGCGAGGTTGTCGACGACCGCTCCCTTGGCGTACGGGAGAGCGAGGAACGCCGCGTGCGGGGTCACCACGCCGTCGCCGTAGTCGGGGTCCGGGCCGGCCGGGCGGCAGTCGCCGAACCCCGCGTCGTACTTCGAGCGCTCCATGTCGGACGGGTAGCCGTCGGTGTCCATGCCCATCGCGTCGACACCCCAGGCCATGTAACCGCCGGCCGGGTCGCTGGCTGGGGAGAAGCCCCAGTAGCCGTACCCGGCGTCATTCATTCCGTGCTCGATCTGGCCGGCGACCGTCGCGGGGTGGTTGCGGCCCCAGCTGTTGGGTGCCCACCTTGCTTCGGGCACGAACAGGTCGGGCATCAGCGCCTCGAACATGTCGCCGCCCCAGCTGGGTACGAACTGGATGCCGCGGTACTGGTACGCGCCCTCGTACACCGGAACGCCCGCGTAGGTGGTGTTGAAGCCGACCGGCTGCATCTCGTGCCAGCTCCAGTCGCAGGTGGCCGGCAGGGTGCGCATCGTGTTGTAGTAGGCCTTTGGTGGGATCTGACCCATGGCGATGCCCAGGTAGGTCGCGATGCGCGGTTCGGTGACTGTGATGTCGTAGTGGTTGCAGGTGAACCAGACGCCGTCGCGCTGCCGCGAGCATCCCGGGGGTGGCGCGTCCCAGAAGCCGCCGGCGATCAGGCCGCTGGCCCCGAACGGGGTGGCCGCCGCCGGGTTGTAGTAGAAGCCGAAGTTCATCTTCCGCAGGATCGCGTCGGCCTTGCCACGCAGCTCCGGTACGGCGCCCTTGACCACGTTGAGCGCGGCCGCGAGCCAGCCGTTGTCCACGCTGGACAGGAATGGGTAGACGGTGCTGCCGTTGTCGGGCCAGACCGTGACGACCGAGCCGTCCCGCGGGTCGTACCAGTTGTAGTACATGCCCGACGTGGTGTGGTGCTTGAGCCCGGCGAGCGTGTCGAGGGTCTTGGCGATCCGGTCGCGGGCTTCCGCCTTGGAGATGATGCCGAGCTCGCGGGCGACCACCGCGGACCACATGTAGCCGCCGATGTTGGTGGGGGACGTGTAGGTGGCGCGGTTGCCCGCGGCCAGGTCACCGGTGATGTTGTCGGCGACCAGGCCGGTGCCGGGATCGGTCATGGCGACCATCGACCGCCATGTGTCCTTGGCATAGCCGAGCAGGGCCCGGTCGGCGCCGCGCTCGTCGGGTGCCGCGACAGCGGCCGAGCCGCCTGCCAGCACGAGCGCCAGCGCGAGGAGCGGTGCGAAAAGGCGTCGCATGGATCTCCTTGTCTCGTTCCGGGGATGGATTATTTGATTCCAGTGGTCGCGATGCCGCGCAGGAAATGCCGCTGGAGGAACAGGAACACGATGAGCACCGGAAGCACGACGACGACCGCTCCCGAGAGAAGCAGACCGTAGTCGGTGCGGTTCTGGCCGACGCTGTAGAGCGCGAGGGCGACCGGCAACGTGTACTTGTCCTCCGTGGTGGCGACCACGAGGGGCCACAGGAAGTTGTTCCAGGAACCGAGGAACGTGAGGATCCCGAGGGTGGCCAGTGCCGGCCGGCACAGCGGAAGCACCACCCGCCAGAAGATCCGGTACTCGCCGGCGCCGTCGACCCGGGCCGCCTCGATGAGGTCGTCGGGGATCGACTGGAGAAACTGCCGCATGAGGAACACGCCGAACGGTCCGACGAGGAACGGCAGGATCAGGCCGGCGTACGTGTTGGTCAGGCCCATGTTGCTGACCAGCACGAACTGCGGGACGAAGGTCACCATGCCAGGCACCATGAGCATGCCGAGCACGGCCAGGAAGAGCACTCGCTTGCCGGGGTACCGCAGTTTGGCCAGCGCGTACCCGACGAGCGAGCAGAACAGCAGGTTACCGATCGTGACCAGGGCCGCGACCAGGGCCGAGTTGAGGAAGTAGAGCGGGAAGTCCAGCCGGGAGAACAGCTCGCGGAAGTTGTCGAGCGTGAACGTCTCGGGCCACCAGGTCGGCGGCACCTGGCGGATCTCCCGTTCCGGCTTGAGCGACGCCAGCGCCATCCAGACGAACGGTCCGGCCACGGCGAGCAACCCGAGGACCAGGACGACGTAGAGCACGGTCTTGGCGACCCGGTCACGGGTACGCAAGGCGGTGTCCTTTGCGACCATTGTCAGTTCCTCTCCCCGAGCAGGCGGAACTGCACGACCGACAGCGCCACGATCGCCAGGAAGAGCACGTAGCTGGCGGCGGCCGCGTAGCCGTAGTTGCCGAAGCCGAACTGGTTGTAGATGTGGAATGACACCGACAGCGTCGAGGAGAGCGGGCCGCCCTGCGTCATGACGAACGGTTCCTCGAAGAGTTGGAGGTAGCCGATGCCGGTGACCACTCCGCCGAAGAGCAGCGTCGGCCGCAGCATCGGCAGGGTGACGTTGCGGAACTGCTGCCACCGCGTCGCGCCGTCGAGCGTCGCCGCCTCGTAGAGGTCGGCCGGCACCGCCTGAAGTCCGGCCAGGAAGATCACCATCAGGAAGCCGAAGTTGCGCCATGCCGCCATGACGATCAGCGACGGCAGCGCGAGCCTGGTGTCGAACAGCCAGCTCGGCCCGTCGATCCCGACCAGTCGCAGCAGGTTGTTGACCAGCCCGATCTCGGGGTCGAGCAGGAAGCGCCAGACCACCGCGATCGCCACGATGCTGGTCACGACCGGTAGGTAGAAACCGACCCGGAACAGCGCGCGGAAGCGTACGAGCCCGGAGTTGAGCGCCGTCGCTGCGGCCAGCGCCAGCACCATGGTCAGCGGCACCCCGACGACGACGAAGGCCAGGGTGTTGACCGACGACCGCAGGAACAGGTCGTCGGAGAACAGGCGGGTGTAGTTGTCGAGGCCGACGGCGTTGACGGCGAGCGGGTTGCGTAGGTCGGTGGAGCGCAGGTCGGTGAAGCTCATGACCAGCGACGCCACCACCGGCAGCGCCATGAACACTGCGAACAGCACGGTGAAGGGCGCGGAGAAGGCCCAGCCGGTCAGCGCCCGCCGCAGACGTTGACGTCGCCGGACCGACCCGGCGGGCCGGCCGGGGCTGGTCGCCTCGGCCGGTCGCGCCGGTGCCGTCGCCCCGGGGGCGCTGGTCATGTCAGCTCCCGGTCCCGATGGCGCTCGCCTGCTGCTGGATCGCCTTGGCGGTCGCGGCCGGGTCGGTGTTCTGCTTGCACAGCTTCTCGACCTCGAGGTCGAACGCGGCCGCGATCTGCTCCCAGGTGGTGATCGCCGGCGGCGCCTTGGCGCTCTTGAGCTGCTGGCCGAACGCGGTCAGGAACGTGTCGCCGGTAAGCGTCGAGTCGGTCCAGGCCGATTGGACGGCGGGCAGGTCCTTGACCGCCTGGTACCACTTGACCTGCACCTCGGGCTTGCTCAGCCACTGCACGAACTTCCAGCCGCCGTCACGGTTCTTGGCGTCCTTGAAGACCGCGAGGTTGCTGCCGCCGATGAACGAGGTCGACGACTTCTTCATCGGCATCTGCGCGACCGCGTACTTGTCCTTGAAGCCGGCGCCGCCCTGCTCCTCGACGATGCCCATGTGCCACGGGCCGGAGATGAACGCGCCGATCTCACCCTTGACGAAGCCGGGCTCGAGCGAGCCGTCCGGCAGCGCGGTCGGGGACAGGCCCTCCTTGAAGAAGGACTGGTAGTAGGCGAGCGCCTCGGTCATCTCCGGGGTGTCGAAGCTCAGCTTGTCCGCGCTGGCCACGTCGGCGCCGTTGGACCAGGCGAACGGCAGGACCGACTGCCAACTGCCGGTCTTGCCGGGCTGGAGGTTGAGGCCCCACTTGGCGCCGGCCTTGTCCTTCATGCCCTTGGCCATGGCCTTGAGGTCGTCCCACGTCTTCGGGCCGTCCGGGAACCCGGCCTTGGCGGCCAGGTCCTTGCGGTAGTAGATCAGCCGGGTCTCGACGTACCACGGGACGCCGTACGAGGTGTTGTCGACGATCGTGGTGTCCCATGCGCCGGGGAAGAAGTCGTCTTTCTTGATCAGATCCGACGGGGTCGGGTCGAGCGCGCCGGTCTTGGCGAACTCGCCCTGCCAGGTGGTACCGATCATCGACACGTCCGGCGTCTGCTTCGCGGCGATGGCGCTCGCGATCTTCTGGTGCGCCGCGTCCCAGGGCACCGCCGTCACGGAGACCTTGGCGTCGGGGTTCTCGGTGGAGAACTCCTTCGCGAACTCGGCGAGTTTCTCGCCTTCGGTGCCCATCGCCCAGACGGTGATGTCCCCGCTCGCCTTGCCTGCGCCGACGGACTTCGCCTCTTCCTGGCCGCCGCCCGAGTCACGGCCACAACCGGCCAACGCGACCGACGCGGCCAAGAGGACCCCAGCCGTGGCGGCTAACCGCCTACTTCTCATGTCGTACCTCCAGGGGGTTGGTGGTTTCCAGGGGGTGAGCTGTTCACCTGCCGGTGCCTCCGGTCGGGGGCGCCGGGCAGCCGCAACTGCGGCGCAGGACGAGTTCGGTGGGCAGCACGAGACCGCCCGCAGGGGTGTCGCCGGGCTGGCCGGCGGCACGCAGGATCAGCCGGGCCGCTTCGGCGGTGAGCTCGCGGACGGGTTGCCGGACGGTGGTCAGGGCGGGGGTGACGAGAGCGGCGGCCGGCATGTCGTCGAAGCCGGTGATGATCAGGTCCTGCGGCACCCGCAGGCCCCGGCCGAGGGCGCCGACCAGCACACCGAGAGCGATCTCGTCGTTGGCGCAGACCACCCCGGCGGGCCGGGGCGTGCTGCCGCCCAGCAACTGGTCGGCGGCGAGCACCCCGTCGGCCTGCTGCATACTGACCGCGACCGGGTCGGCGGGCGGCCTGATGCCGAGGTCGTGGTGCGCCTGCCGGAAGGCGGCCCAGCGTTCACTGACGTCGGGCGAGCCCTCCGGGTTGCCGACGAAGACCAGATCGCGCAGGTCGTGGTCGGCGAGCAGGTGTCGGGTGAGCGCCAGCATGCTGCCGGCGTTGTCGGCGCGTACCGAGGGGATGTCGCCGGGGCCCTCGCCGGCGACCACCACTACGGGGACCGTCTTGGCGAGCCGGAGCAGCGTCTCGTCGGAGATGGTGCCGCCCATGACGGCGACTCCGTCCACCCGGCGGCCCATCTCCAGCACCTGGTCGTCGGAGTCGGAGCGCAGGTGCGTGCAGAGGATGTGCACGCTGGCCCGAGACGGCACCGCTTCGGACTCGAAGCCCTGGATCAGTTCGGTGAAGTAGGGGCCGGACAGGCCGGGGAAGACCAGGCCGAGAGCGCCGTGCCGGCCGGCGGCCAGGGCGCGACCGAGGTGGTCGGGGCGGTATCCGTGCTTCTCGATCGCGTCCAGCACCCGGCGGCGCATCTCCTCGGAGACCTGGCCGGTGCCGTTGGAGACCCGGGAGACGGTGGCCACGGAGACGCCGGCGAGCTTCGCGATCTCGCGAACCGTCATGCGGCTGTTGCTCATCGCTCCCTCGATCCGTAACGTGCGGTTAACAGAAACCGGTTTCAGCCGACCATAGGCAGCCGAGACGAAGTTCACAAGTCTCTGATCCACAATCTCCCGTGTGAGGAGCTCTGCCCCATATGACAGAAGTGCTGCTCCGGGATCGCAGGATCCTCATCAACGGCCGGCCCGAGCTGCTGCTCGCCGGTGAGGTGCACTACTTCCGCCTCGCCCGGGCCGACTGGGCGGACCGGCTCGACCAGCTCCGCGACTGCGGCGGCGACACCGTCGCCACATACGTGCCGTGGCTGTGGCACGAACTGCCCGACGGCTCGGTCGACCTGACCGGGCGTACCCACGAGCAACGCGACCTGGCCGGCTTCCTCGACCTCGCACACCAGCATGGGCTGCGGGCCGTGGTCCGCCCCGGCCCGTTCGTCATGGCCGAGGTCAAGAACGAGGGCATCCCCTACCGGGTGTACGACGAGCACCCCCACCTGCTCCCCACCACCTGGGACGGCGCGCCGATCAGCACCCGCACCATCGACTACCTGGCACCGGAGTTCCTCGCCGCGGCCGACGGCTGGTACGCCCAGGTGATGCCGCTGGTCGCGGAGCGCCTCGCGCCACGCGGCGGCCCCGTGGTGGCGGTCCACCTCGACAACGAGATCGGGATGCTGTCGTGGGTGACCAACTCCCCCGACCTCACCGACGGCCTCTGCGCCGACCTGGCACGATGGGCCGTCGAGCGGTACGGCAAGGACACCGCCGCGGCGCGCATCGGCGCCGACCCGACCGATCCGCCCGCGTGGGCGGCCGCCCTGCGCACCCCGGCCGAGGAACGCTCCCTGGCGCTGCACCACGACCTCGGGCGCTACATGCGGGACCGCTACCGCCGGTACGTGACGGCGCTGCGAGCCAGCGCCGAGCGGCACGGGGTGACCGGGGTGCCGTTCCTGGTCAACGTGCACGGCACCGACAGCGGGCGGGGACGCACCTTCCCGATCGGCATCAGTCAGCTCATGGAGTCGTACCGCGGGCAGCCGCAGCTCACCTCCGGCTCGGACTACTACCTCGGCGACCTCACCGTCACCAACGTCGCCGACCTGTACGTGTCCAACGCCTTCCTGGCCGCCGCGCACGACGGCGACCAGCCACTGACCTGCCTGGAGTTCGAGGCCGGCAACGGCGACTACGGTGAGGACCTGTCGACGCGCTACCCGCCCGAGGCGATCGACCTGAAGACCCGGCTCTGCGTGGCGCAGGGCAACCGACTGCTCAACCTCTACCTGTTCGCCGGCGGCCACAACCCGCCGCTGGCCGAACCGGTCGGCGACGGCAACGACCGGATCGCGTTCACCGGCGAGCGGCACGGCTTCGCCGCCCCGGTCGGCCCGGAGGGACAGCTAAACCCGACGTATCCCGCGGCCCGGCGGGCGCTGCACGCCGTCCGCGGGGTGGCCGACCTGCTCGCCGACGGCGACGAGGAACACGACGCGCTCGCCCTCGGTTTCGTACCCGACCACTACCTGACCGAGTACCACCACCCGGCGTCCACCAACCGGTCCGAGCAGGTCGCCGAGCTGGAACGGTTCCGCGGCATGGGCGCGCGGGACGTGCTGGCGCGGGCGCTGCTGCTCGCCGGCTACTCGTTCCCGGCAGTGAACCTGCAGGCTCCGGCGGGCGGCGCAGCACAGGGGCCGGCCGGCACGCCGCCCGTGCTGGTGCTGGCCACCGCCCCCACCCTCGGCTCGGACGTCCAGCAGCGGCTGGTCGACCATCTGCGGGCCGGCGGCCGGCTGTTGCTGCACGGACCGCTGCCCACCCGCGACCACGACGGCACGCCGTGCACCCTGCTGGCCAACGCGCTCGGGTTGCGGGCGGACGGCTGGCTGGAGGGCGGCCCACACTACTTCCCATCGGTGGTGGGCCACGCCTGGGCGGCCCGCCCCGCCGAGGTCCGGGTCGGCTACGCCCAACTGCTCACCGGGTCGGGTGAACGGCTGCTCACCGAGGTCGGCTCCGGACAGGCGTGCGGCGTCGAGGTGACCGTGGGCGCCGGCCGGGCCGTGCTTATCGCCACCGACTACCCGTGCCACCTGGACTTCTGGCGAGCAGCGCTGGACCGGCTCGGGGTGCGGCCCCGGCTCCGGCACGACGCCAGCGAACCCGGGCTGGTCCTCACCTCGACCGTGGACCGATCCGGCCAGCGGCTGCGTCACCTGATCAACGTCGCGCCGTCAGCGATCGAGTTCAGCCTGTGGCACCGGGACGAGCCGGTACTGTCCGGCCGGCGACTGCGGATCGGCGCCCGCGCCGGGCTGATGCTGCCCGCCGGGGTCCGCGTCGGACCGGCCACGCTGCTGGAGAGCAGCTGCGAACTGGTGGCCCGAAACGGCACGGAGGTGCTGCTCCGGCCGACCCAGCCCGAGGATGTCGCGGTCTTCGCCACCGACCGGCCGGTACACGCCGACCGGGGCGAGGTGACCGTCGCCGACGGTCGAACCACCCTGACCTTCCGGGCCACGGATGGCGAACCGGTCCGGGTCAGAATCGGCTGACCGCCGCTCCCCGGTGGTCAGGGCGTCGATCCCGGTCGACGCGCCCAGCGTCGCCGTAGCCGCGGCACGTGGCGTCAGCCCGCCGCCAGTGGTCGGGCCAGCCAACTGGAGAGCCAGTCGAACGCGGTTGGCTCCATCGCCAGCCAGGTACCGGCGTTGTGGCCACCGCCGTCGATATACCCGGTGGTGACGCTCATCGGCGCGTGGGCCAGCCGGGCCAGGGTGGTGGCGCTGCGCAGCGACGAGTGGTCCGCGCGGGCGCTGCCAAGGTAAAGCGCGATGGCGGGTGGCGGTAGGTGCTGCAAGCGCCAGGCATCGTTGTTCAGCGTGTTCTCGGAGCCGTCCCCGACGGTGATGCCTGGGGTGGTGTAGCCGGAGAGGCTCGCTGCGGCTGCGTATCCGGTCGGGTGGCGCAGGGCCAGGTTGGCGGCACAGAAGGCGCCGGCCGAATAGCCGATCAGCCCCCAGCCGGCCCGGTCGGTCCGTACGCGCAGTTGGCTCTTGACGGCCTCCGGCACGTCGACGGTCAGGTACGTCTCTGCCTGCGGTCCGTGACTGAGGTTGGTGCACTCGGTGTCCAGCAGCCGGTCCGGCGTTATGTACGGGAACAGCACCACGGTCGGTGCCATCCGACCGGCGGCGATCTCCCGGTCCAGGTACTCGGGTGCGTGCAGGGTTTTTGTCCACCCCATCGGTGACGACGGGTAGCCGTGCAGCGCCTCGATGACCGGGAAGCGGGCGGTGGGGCGCGCGTCGTAGGCGGCCGGCAGGTACGCCATCATCGGCAGCGAGAGACCGCTGGCCCTACCGGGGACGGTGAGGTTGACCAGGCGTCCACCGGATCCGCCGCCGGGCGGCGGCGGATCCGAAAGCGCAGCTGCGGCCGGTGGTGCGCCCGTCAGATCGGACCACGAGGTGTACGTCTCGACCTGACGGTTGACCCATACCAGGGCGGCGGCGAGGGCGGTCGCCACGCAGAGGCTGGCGCTGCCGGCCCGCAGCGCCACCCGCCACCATCCGCTGCCACGCTCCCAGGTCAGCGCCAGCGCGACGGCGGCGACGACGGCCGTCGCGACGGCGAGCAACAGGAGCGCGAGGCTGTCCGGCGCCATCTTTCCCTCCTAAGCGGACGTGTTGGCAGTGCCGACGGGCGGCTGCACCGCGGCGGAGCCGCGCGGCGGCAGCAGGCTGGGCTGGCCGGGCGGCGTATGCACCTGCCGCACCAGTGGCGCGGGCTCGGGCAGCGGGGCAGGCAACTGCCGGATCGCCCAGAGCAGCGCCGCCCGCAGCGATTCCACGCCGGACGGCCGGGTGGAGCCGGCACGGGGCACTACGGCCGGGCCGCCGGTGGCGGTACGCGCCGGAGTGCCCAGCACGGCCACCGTCACGCCCACCGGCAGCCCTTTCGGTGCGGCCACGCCAGCGGGCCGGCCGCGCCCCGCCCCGACGGGAACCACCGCCAGCGCCGGATAGCGGCCGGGCGCGGCCAGCACCACCTGGCGGGCCAGCGGCTCTTGCCGCGCCGACGACACCAGGGCCCAGCTGTGCCCGGTGACGCGCAGGTCCCGGCTCAGTTGGGCGGGCAACGCCATGGCCAGCGCCGGAACCGACGCTGCCGGGGTGGTATGGGCGAAGATCAGCACGGCCGGTCCTGCCGCCGTCTCCGCCGAGCGGGCCAAACCAGTCACGGCCGCATCGCCCCACCCGTCCCCCGCGCTGCTGAGGACCAGCACCGCCGGGTATCGCCAGCCGGGGTTGCGCAGGTAGTCGGCGGGTACGGTGACGGTCGGTGGGGCGGCCAGGTGCCAGTCCGCCCACCCGTCCGGTCGCCACTCGAAGGCGAACGGCTGTGCGGAGTCGCTGTGGTCGTGCTGGCGCACCCACTGGTCCAGCTGGCCTGGCGTGCTGGCATTGTGACGGCCGCCAGCGATGGCCTGAGTCAGCAGGTCGTCCCAGTTCGTGTAGAACTGCGCGGAACGGTTGACCGCCAGCCCCACGGCCAACAGCACCAGGGCCTGGGTCAGCAGCACGCCCACCACCCGCACCGGGATGCGGAGCCGGCCGAACCGCCGCCAGCCGACAACGGTTGCGGCGGCCGCCCCGACGGCAGCCAGCCCCGCCAGGACGAGCAACGAAATGCCGGTCAGTGCCATGTGCACCTCCACGCCCTGAACCGTGCCGGTAGGGCTGATGGTCCACCCGTTCGCTGAGAGAGGCTGCAACATTTGCTGGAGGATCGCTGAACGCGGCGGTGTGGGCCGCTCAGGTCACTCACAGCGCGCACGCTGATGGGGCTCAGCGAGGCGGCCGATGATGACCCCATGGCGCCGCAAGGAGGCACAGCATTCGTCGGCGAGCCCTGGCGGCCACGCCCGCCGCTGACGCGGGCCGGCGTGGCCCGGCTTGTGCAGGTGGCCGGCGTGTTCACCATCCTCACCTGGCTCCTGCCGCCGCGTCGTGGCGGGCTGGAGGTCCTGGCGGAGTACCTGCCGTTGACCGGCGTCCTCACCGCCCGCGCAGCCACGGCGGTCAGCGGGGTGTTGCTGGTCTACCTGGGCGCGGGGCTGCGGCGGGGCAAGCGCAGCGCCTGGCGGTTGGCCGTCTTCCTGGCCAGCGTCGGCATGGTCCTGCACATCGCCAAGGGGCTCGATTTTGACGCGGCGGCGGTCTCGGGCGCACTGCTGGCCATGCTGGTCGCGGTGCACGGCCAGTTCCGGGCGGTCGCCGATCCGCGCAGTCCGTGGCGCGCGCTGGCGGCGTTCGCCGGCTTTGCGGGCGCCGGCTTCACGCTCGGCATGCTGGAGATAGCCCTACGGCCGAACCGCCTGGTCGGCACGCCGGGCGTGCGGCTGTGGGCGGAGCACGCCGCGCTCGGTCTGGTCGGCGCACCCGGCCCGCTGCGATTCCGGCACCCGCTGGGCGCCGAGGCGGTCAGCCTCACCACCGGCGCGTTCGGGCTGCTCGCGGTCGGCGCCGCCACGGTGCTGCTGCTGCGCCACGCTCGGCGCGGTGCCGACGAGCGAACCGCGGAACAGGACCACCGGCTACGCGAGCTGCTACGCCGGTACGGTGCGGCCGACTCGCTGGGCTACTTCGCCCTGCGTTGGGACAAGCTGCTGATGTGGGCGCCATCGGGAAAGGCTGCCGTGCCGTATCGCGTCATCAACGGGGTCAGCCTCGCCACCGGTGACCCGATCGGCGACCAGGACGCGTGGCCGCAGGCGATCGACGCGTGGCTGGCCGACAGCGCCCGACATGGGTGGACCCCGGCAGTGCTCGGCTGCGGGCTGTCCGGCGGACGGTCGTACCGCCGCAGCGGCCTGGACGTGGTGGAGCTCGGCGACGAGGCAGTGGTGGACACGGCCGGGTTCAGCCTCGAGGGCCGGCCGATGCGCGCCGTGCGCCAGGCGGTTGCCCGCGCGAAGCGCGCCGGGTACACCAGCGAGGTGATCCGCCAGCGCGACCTGTCGCCGGCCGCACTGGCGGAGGCGGTACATGCGGCGAGCCAGTTCCGGGACGGACCGGTGGAGCGCGGCTTTTCGATGGCGCTGTCCCGCATCGGCGACCCGCAGGACGGCGACTGTGTGCTCGTGCTCTGCCGCGACGGCGCCGCTCGGCTGCGTGGCGTGCTGCAGTTCGTACCATGGGGCAACGACGGCCTGTCGCTGGACCTCATGCGTGGCGACCGCTCGGCGGTCAACGGCGTAATGGAGCTCATGGTGGTCAGCGCGATCGAGGCGGCACCCGGCCTGGGCGTGGGACGGCTCTCGCTGAACTTCGCCGTGCTGCGCTCGGTCTTCGCCCGCGCCGAGGGGCTGGGGGCCGGGCCGGTCCTGCGGATCTGGCACCGGCTACTGCGGCTGGCCTCCCGGTTCTGGCAGATCGAGTCGCTGTACCGGGCGAACGCCAAGTACCAGCCGGCGTGGCAGCCGCGCTACCTGTGCTTCCCCACTGCCCGCGACCTGCCCCGGCTCGCCATGGCCGTACTGAAGGCGGAGGCCTTCCTGCCGACCGGGTGGCGCCGGGCGCGGCGCGCAGACGGCCACGCTACCGCACCATCCCTCGAACCGCTCGGGGTGAGGTGATGGCAGAAGGGACACGGCGACGCACCGCCCTACGACGCGCCGCTGCGATCGCCATGCTCCTGTCGCCTGCGATCAGCGGCGCCGAACCGCCGCCGCCCGCAGCGGGGCCCGCCGCGGGTGCGGTGGTCGCGCTCGGCGACTCCGTGCCGGCCGGGTCGGCCTGCGACTGCGTGCCCTTCCCGGACCTGTACGCCCGCATGCAGGTGCCCGCCGTCCCATCCGTCAACCTCGCCCGCGGCGGCTTCAGCTCCGACGACGTGTGGGCGCAGCTCGAGTCCCCTGATACGCACGAGGACCTGCGCCGGGCTGGCGTCATCATGATCATGGTTGGCGCGAACGATCTGGCCGCCGCGTTCGACGCCGACGGCAACGACGCAACCTACCAGCGAGTCGCGGCGCGAGTCGGCGACAACGTGGCCGCCACGATTGACCGGATCCGCGAGTTGCACGACGGTCCCGTCACGGTGCTCGTGCTCGGCTACTGGAACGTCGTCAAGGACGGCTCCGTGGGGCTTGCCGAGTACGGTGATGCCGGCATGGCGCAGTCGGCTACCGCCACCCGCTACCTCAACCAGGCTCTACGCGACGCGGCCGCTGAGACGGCCGCACTCTACGTGCCCACCTACCCGGCGTTCAAGGGCGTCGCCGGCAACCAGGACCCCACCGACCTGCTCGCTGACGACGGCGATCACCCCAACGCGGTGGGCCACGAACTCATCGCCCGCGCGGCGAACGCCGCCGTAGCTGCCAGCGGTTGACCATGGCCGCCATGCTCCCGCCCCGCAGGCCCAGCCGATCCGGGCCATCGCCCCGCCCGAGCGGCCGGTGGGGTGAGCTACCTGCGCCCCTGTCCAGGTGGGGCGGTGGAGCCGCGGACGGCAAGCTCGACCGGCACGCTGGTCGCCGTCGTCGACGGTCCGGCTCCCTCGGTGGCGAGCCGCTCCCAGGCCAGCCGGCCGACCGTCCGCTTGGGCACGGCTACCGTGGTGAGCCCGGGCGGGGTGAGGGCGCTGAGCGGAATGTCGTCGAAACCGGTCACCGAGACATCGTGCGGCACCGTGACGCCGAGTTCGGTGAGCCGGCTCAGCACGCCCAGCGCGACGTAGTCGTTGAACGCGACGATCGCGGTCGGCTTGTGCCCCAGTGCTTCCTCGGCCACCCGGTGGCCGTCCGGGGCCGTCGAGCCGCACGGGATCTGCACGACGTCGAGTCCCCGGCCTGCGGCGGTGCGCAGGGCGCGCCGGCGCTGCCCGTCGGACCAGGCGTGGGGCGGCCCCTGCAGGTAGACGAGACGGCGGTGCCCGAGCGACGCGAGGTGGGCGCACAGCTGTGTCATCCCCTGGTGGTAGTCCACCAGCACAGCCGCCACCGACGGGTGTCGGACCAGGCGGTTGACCACGACGAGGGCCGGGAGCTTGGTGGCCAACTCCCGGAGTCGGAGCGTGCTCATCCGGGGTGAGCACAGCATCACGCCGTCCACCCAGCGGCCCAGTTCGGTGGCGGCCCGGTACTCGACCTCGGGATCCTCGTCGGTGTCGGCGACGAGGGTGCGCCAGCCGCGCTCGGCGGCCGCCGGCGTCGCGCCCTTGAGCACCTCGGCGAAGTAGGGATTCGCGAGGTCCGGGACGACGA
The DNA here is from genome assembly GCF_001905095.1 of Micromonospora sp. CB01531. Lineage (GTDB taxonomy): Bacteria > Actinomycetota > Actinomycetes > Mycobacteriales > Micromonosporaceae > Micromonospora. The sequence continues at coordinate 27,345 of NZ_LWLS01000085.1, read as the reverse complement.
CGCCGACGGTGTGCGACCGTCCGCTGAGCAACACCTGCGCCGCGGGGTTGGGCCGGTAGTCCAGGTGCGCCGCGGCGTCGCGTACCCGTTGGGCCAGGTCAGCCGAGACCGGTTTCGCGCCGGTCAGCACCCGGGACACGGTCGCGGTGGACACCTGCGCGAGTCGGGCCACGTCGTGGATGGTCGACCGGGGCGGTGAGCTGCGGGGCGTTCGCTGCACCGCCACATTTGACCACGCGGCCCCCGGTGCTCCGGACACTCAGGCGGAGGCGAGCACGAGCGGTTGCCCGTTCTCGACGACGTTGCGTAGCACGAGGTTGTCGACATACTCCACCACGCCCGGCTTACCCGTGGTGCCGAAGTCCACGTTCGTGAGGGTCACGTCGGTGATGTGGTCGTCGGCGTAGCCGCGAAGGTTGAGGGCGCGCCCGGCCTGGCCGACGGTCAGGTCCCGGACGTCGATGTTGCGCACCACCGGGTTGAACCCGTAGCCGGGACCCTCCTCGTAGAAGAAGTTGACGTCGATGACGGCGCCGGCGACCTCGCCGATGCGGATGTCGCGGGCGTAGACGTCGGTGATGAACCCGCCGCGGACGGAGTTGGTCTTGAACCGCAGGGCGATGTCCAGGTTGGGGCTGGACATCTCACAGTTGCGGGCGAAGACGTTGCGCACCCCGCCGGACATCTCGCTGCCGATCGTCACCCCGCCGTGGCCGTCGCGCATCAGGCAGTCCTCGATGAGGATGTCCTCGCTCGGGACGTTGACCCGGCGCCCGTCGGCGTTTCGCCCGGCCTTGATCGCGATGCAGTCGTCACCGGTGTCGAAGGTGCAGCCGCGGATGACGACCATGCGGCTGGATTCCGGGTCGCAGCCGTCGTTGTTCGGGCCGTGGGAGTTGACGGTGACGTTCTGCACCAGCACGTTCTCGGACAGGGTCGGGTGGATCTCCCACATCGGGGAGCGGACGATCGTGACTCCCTCGATGAGTACGTTGCGGCAACGGTAGGGCTCGATGAAGGACGAGCGCAGATAGTCGCCCTCGCCGAACACCCGCTGCTCGACCGGCACGTCCTGCTCTGCCATGGCGAACAGCCGGGCCCGGGCGGCGTCCTGCTTCGGGTCGCCGGGCTTCCAGCCGTACTCGGCCTTGCCCTTCCACGGCCACCAGTGCTCGTTGTCCGCCTGGCCGTCGAGCACGCCGGTGCCGGTGATCCCGATGTTCTCCTGCTCGAAGGCGTAGATCAGCGGTGAGTAGTTGTAAAGCTCGACGCCCTCGAACCGGGTCAGCACGGCCGGCAGGTAGTCGGTTGGGCGTTGGCTGAACAGCACCACCGCCTCGGCGGTGACGTGCAGGTCGACGTTGCTGAGCAGGTGGATCGGCCCGGTGAGGAACCGGCCGGCCGGCACCAGCACGTGCCCTCCCCCGGCGGTGTGACAGGCGGCGATCGCCTGCCTGATCGCCTCCGTGCAGTCGGTGGCGCCGTCGCCGACGGCGCCGTACTGCCGGATGTCGAACCAGCGGTTGGGGAAGTGCGGGCGGCGTACCTTCGCGCTGATGTACTCGGCGCGGGCCCAGGGGTTGCCGGGCGGCGTGGGATCGGCGCTTGCCCGGCCGGCGACCAGCGGCGCGAAGGCTGCCGCGGAGGCGGTCACCCCGGCCCATCGGAGGAAGTCACGTCTACTGTGTTCGGTCGTCATGAAAGCTCTCCTGGTCTGGCGGGACGGGCAGGTAAAGCTTTTCCTACCCGGCAAACGCATCGGAGTCAACGGATTGGCGGATGGGGACAGGGTCTGCGACGGTGGTGCGGGAAAAGCCTTGCCGCACGGCTGCAACGTGCGCGCCCGGGCATCACCCACCCCGCCACCTTCGACCAAGGAGGGTCCTGGCGCTCACCGGAACCTTGCCGGTCACCGCCGCCCTGATGGAATCAGATAGGTGGCTACCGCCGGCCATTGGGCGCCGGGCGCGGCCCCGTCCAGCGGCGGGTCACGGGAAGTCGTCGGGCTTGGTGTCGGGCAGCGAAGCCAGCAGTTGGGCGGCCAGCCGCCGTACCGTGCCGTCGTCCTCCTGGTGGGCGAGCCGGACGAGCACCTCCCGGGTCCGGCTGTCCCCCCGGTAGTGACGGGTCAACGCGAGCAGCGCGGTGCGGCGGATCTCCCAGTCATCGTCGTCCGCCAGCCGCAGCAGCAGCTCCCGTACCCCCATCCGGTCGGCCAGCGTCGCGCCCAGCTGTTCCACGGCCCGGCGCCGGACCTCCAGGTCCGGGTCGTCGCGGACCAGCCCCACCAGCAGTACCCGGACCTCCGGATCGGCCCCGAAGTGCTCACCGAGCGCGGCGGCGATTCGGGCGCGGATCGCCGGGTCCTGGTCGGCCAGGCGGCGCATCAGCCGCAGCGTCACCGCCATGGACGCCGAACCCCGTTCGGTCAGGCAGCGCACCGCCGCGTCGAACACGGCCGGGTCGGTGTCCGACTCGACGCATTCCAGCAGCACGTCGGTCACCACGTCGGGGCTGCCGTACGCGCACAGGGCCTGCACGGCGGCCAGCCGGATGCCGGCGTAGCTGTCTCGGCGGGCCCGCCGGCACAGCGTCTCCAGCAGGCTGCCGGCTTGGCCGTGGCGGGCGAGTGCCTGCGCGGCGGCGCGCAGCACGTTCGGGTCGGGGTCGCGGCTGACCTGCTCGGCGAGGCATTCGCGCACCTCGGGGTCCGGTGGCTCGCCGAGGTGGGTCAGGCTGCGGGTGACCCGCAGCCTGACGATCGGGTCCCGCTCCTGGGAGGCCCGGCTGATGAGCAGGTCGCGGGTGGCGTGGCCGAGCAGCGGCCGGCCGGTGAGCAGGTCGACCGCGGCGAGCCGGACGCTCGCGGTCGGGTCCCGGCGGGCTCGTTCCAGCAGCAGTTCCCCGGTGCGGTGGTCCGGGTAGGCCTCGGCCAGGGCGCGCACCGCGGCGAGGCGCACGGTCGCGTCGTCGTCGGCACGCGCGGCGTACGCCGCTACGGTCCATCCGGAGTCGTCCGCGCGGTCCTGCTCGAGCAGTGCGGTCACCGCCGCGGCCCGCACCGACGCGTCCTCGTCCTGCTCGATCTGGTCGACCAGCCGGGCTCGGCAGCGCCCCTCCGGATCGGGTACGAGCGCCAGCCGCTGCACGGCGACCGCGCGCAGCCGCGCGGAGGAGGCCGAGCAGGCCAGCTTCAGCAGCAGTTCGGTGCCGTCGGGGCTGGGCCCGCCCGGCAGCAGTTCGGTCACCAGGCCGCGCCGCACCTCGTCCGGGGCGTCGCTGGCGACCCGCTCCAGCGCCCGCGTACGGGCCGTGTCGGCGCGCTCCGGCAGTGCCAGCAGGCCTTCCAGCGCGCGCTGGACCACTGCGGGGTCGGTGTCGGTGTCCAGTAGTCGTTGCAGCGTCTCGGGTACGCCGGGCAGGTCGGCGCAGCGGGCGGCGAGGACTCCCACGGCGGCCCGCCGCACGGCGGTGGCGGGGTCTTCGGTGGCCCTCGCCAGCACCTGACGGACGTCCTCGGACAGCTCGGCCCGGCCGCCGAGGGACTGCACGGCGAGCGCGCGTACCGCGGGGTCGGGTGATTCGGTGAGGTCGCGCAGCACGTCGACGAGCTCGGGGTCGGCGCTGAAGTGTGCGACCAGAGCCCGGACGGCGGCCTGCCGTACCGCGGTCGAGACTTCCGCCTGTGCCTGGGCGAGGAGCAGGTCCCGGCATCGGCGGCGGCTGGGGTTGGTGGTGTCCAGCCGGCCGGCGGCCTCGGCCAGCCCGGCGACCATGGTGAGGTGGGCCTGCCGTTCGCGGCCCTGCCCGAGCTCCCGGACCAGCAGCTCCTCCAGCTGTTCCTCGGCGGTGGACAGCACCGCGGCGATCCGGGTCGCGAACGCGGAGCCGGAGCGCCAGCTGGTGCGCACTCCGCGGCGGCGGTACCAGTGCAGGAAGGCAGCTCGGCCGGGCCAGTGCCGTCCGAGCGCCCGGATGGAGGACAGCAGTTCCTGTTCGGTGAGTTCCACCAGGTTCGGGTCGTCGGCGGAGATGCCGTGTTCGACCAGCAGCACGATCTGGCCCAGCACGGCGTTACCCGCGCCGGCCAGCTCGGCCGGCTGGGGCGCTTCCGCCACGCACTGCGCGGCCAGCACCAGGTTCCATGGTGGGCCGGTGAGGTTCAGCGGCGGCCAGGGTTGGTTGACCTCGGTGGCGAGGAGGGTGACCAGGTCGTTGGCGGTCGGGGCGGGCAGCGCGCTGGCGACCAGCCGGAGCACTTCCCGCCAGGACGGGTCGGCCCAGTGCTCGCGGAACAGCGCGCGCAGCTGGTCGAGGCCCCAGGCGTCCGGATCGTGCTCGAACCTGTCCACGATCTCCTCGGCACAGAAGAACTCCAGGAACGTGCGGTGCACGAACCCGAACAGCCGCAGGCCGTACCGTTCCAGGATGAAGCTTCGCTGGCGCAACTTGTCGATCATTGAGTAGGCCATGGCGAGCGCCCGCTCGTTCTCGAATCCGTAGAAGTCGACCAGGTGGTCCCGGAAGATGCGCGCCAGCTCGTCGGATTCGATGTAGTTTCCCGCCGGACCGGACTCCCGGAACTGCATCCGGAACGCTAGGTGGCGCAGCAGCCGCCGCTTCGCCTGCGGGTCCAGCGGCGGTACGTCGCCGTGGCTTTCCCGCAGTTGTTTGGTCACGTCCCACTCGGAGATCAGGACGTCGGTGACGTGGGCGTAGAGCCGGCGCCGGTTGCGTGGCAGTGGGTGGCCCCGGCCGACGATCGCCATGAGCATCAGCAGCAGCGGGTTGCCGGCGATCTCGTGCATGGCCCGGGATCTGCGCACCACGTCGAGGATCTGCCGCCGCTGCCGGTCCGCCTCGGCCGCCGGGGTGGGCATGACGTAGCGGTACCAGTTGCCGAGGAAGCGGGCGATCCGTTCGTCGTCGAGGTCCTCGAGGGTGAAGTGGTCGAAGCCGGCGTTGGCGAAAGTGTGTCGCAGGTATCCGGCTGCCCGTGAGGTGACCACCGTCCGTACGCCGGGGTATTCGTTGGCGAACGTGGCGATCTGTGCGGCCACCTCCTCCCGCTGGGCGGGGTCGAACACCTCGTCGAGGCCGTCGAACAGGAACAGTGCCTGGCCGCCCTGGCGCAGGTACGACTCCAGCACGTCCTGGTCGATTCCGGCGAGTCCCTGCTGGTGGCGGTGGCCGACGTAGTCGAGCAGGCCGTCGCACCGGCCGTCCCCGCAGTGCACGGCGTACGAGCGCAGCTCGATCAGGACTGGCAGGTAGCGGTCCAGCGCGGCCAGTCGGGGCTCGACGCAGGCGCCGGCCAGTGCCAGCGCCAGGTAGCGTGCGGTTGCTGACTTGCCGGAGCCGGGGTCGCCGAGCAGCACGATGGCCCGATGGCTGGGATCGCACACCACGTCGAACAGGGCGAGTGCGTCCTTGGCCGCGTACTCCTCCCAGAGCCGCTCCACTTCCTCCGGGTCCACCACGCCGGGCAGGCCGCCGGTGTCACCGTCGGGTGTGGAGCCGGCCCAGCGCCACCACGCGAGCGGCATTTCCGGCCGGGCGTCCTCGTGTACCCGCGGTTCCACGAACACCTTCGGCAGGCCGACCGTGAGGTATCCGATGGTGGGTCGTGGCGACACTCCGTCCAGGGGCACCGCCTGGTAGCGCAGCGCCAACTGCTTGTAGTAGTGGTTGCGTACGGCGTCTGGCAGGTGGGTGTCGGGGTCGGCGGGTTCGCGGGCCGGGGAGCGGCCGCTGCGCACGTCGGCCAGCGCCACGGTGACCTTGGCGGACAGGTCGTCCACACTGGAGAAAAAGGCGCACAGGTGGCGTTCCTTGAGTTCGCGGCGCAGCGCGACGATCTGCTGCCAGTCGGCGTCGCGGTCGATCATGTCCACCGGCCACGGCGTGTCCTCGGCGAGCAGGAAGATCAGGCAGGGTTTCCCGGCGGCGAGGGCCTCCCGGTATTCCAGTTCGGTGATGGAGGATTCCTGGCCGGGCGGTCGGAACCCGTACCGCCAGGCGAACAGCCCCACGTAGAGGTCGCAGCGGCGTACGTCGGCCAGGCAGCGTTCCAGGGGTGGCCTGATGTCGGCGCCGTACGCCTCCATGGCCACGTCCTCGATCTCGAGACGACGTGCCGCGGCGTGCACGGCAGCGCGATATTCCAGCAGGTCCTTTTGGGTGGCCGAAATGTAAACCTTCATGAACGGCAAACTCCAGGGGGTGGCTGGGGACCGCACCATTCAAAATATCAGCCGACGTCACATCCCTCTGACCCGCGAACGTCCGGCAACCCCAGCCACACATGGGATTCCCGCCAGCGGGGAGGCCTATGATGGCCACTGGACAGATACGGGCCCGGAACGGGCGGAATCCCGTGCCCACGGGTGTTTCGACATTTCCCGCACGGGTCCGTGTCGGTGCGGGTCACGGCGGCGTGCGTCAATCACCATGGGACCGCATTCCGCGGGTGACCGCGGACCGGTGGCGGCGATGCGGAGGAAGCCATGCTCACGGTGGGTGAGGTGCACACCAGCCTGCTGCAGCACAGCACTGCGCTGGCACAGGAGCAGAGCGCCGAGGTGCTCAGCCTGGTCGAGGGTGAGGCCGTGCTGACGTCGCGGCGTCCGTCGCTGTACGCGGTGTCGCCTGACGTGCGCACCGGCGTGGACTGTTGGCTGCCCAGCGCCAAGAAGCGCCAGCTACGCGGCGTGGGCGCGGTGGTCACCCGGGCCATCATCACCGGCGGCCGGATCGGCCAGGCGTCCTCGGTCATCCAGGTCGTCCCCGGGCAGCGCCGCCAACCGTGGTCGCACTACCTGGCCAGTCCCGGCGTCCTGGAGACGGTCGGGAAGCTGGACGCCGCGGACCTGGCGGCGGGCTTCCTGCACGGCAACGCCGCCGATGTGCTGAACCTGGAGGCGATCACCGGCCGGGTGCTCGACGGCGTGCAGATGTCCGACCTGCTGGACCGGCGCCCGCCACTGCGCGCGGCGCGCACCCGGCTGCGCTGGACCGCGCGGGTCGCCGAGCGACCGGACCAGGTCTCCTCGGCGGTGGTCACCGTGGACTCCCCGACGCTGCGCACGGTCGAACTCGTGGTCGGCCCGCAGGACGTGCCGGCCGCCGTGGCCGGCCTCTGCGAAGATCTCGCCCTGCACGACTGGCTGCTCACCATGCTCTCCGCCGTCGTGGAGGCCGCGGTGACCCGATCGGTCTCCGGGCAGGAGCACATCGAGCGGCTGCGGCCGGTGCTGGAGCACCTGCTGCACCTGTGGCTGCCCGGCGCGCGGGTGGACCCGCGGCTACGGCCGATCTGGGACCGGCTGGAGCAGGTACCCGGGTTCAGCCGGCAGTGGAAGTCGTCGGTCAACTGGATCCGAGATCAGATCAGCGTGAGCAACCAGGCCCTGCTGCGTGATCTGGCCGGCCGGGTGGCGGTCAGCCAGCCGCTCCCACGCTGACCACGCTCACTCGCCGATGAACACGTAGCTCAACCGGTCGACCAGCTCGCTGGGCAGCTGCAGGCCCTCCCCGCCGGCCCGCTTGGCGACCTGCCGGGCGACCGGCGGGGGCACCGCGACCTGACCGAGGATGGTCCGCACTGCCAGCTCCACCGGCAGGTACCGGGTGTCCATCAGGGTCAGTGTGCGATACGCGCAGAACGGCGCGGCGACCGGGTTCAGCTGGACGACCGACGGCAGCTGGTCCCAGTCGGTGGGCAGTTCGCCGGCAAGCCGGCACGGCTGCGTGATCGTCTCACCCCGGTGCCGTAGCACGCCCAGCCGAGTCATCTGCCAGACCGAGGCGAGCAGCGCGCAGGCCCACACCCGCGTGTTCGGCTCGTCGGACCACAGCTCGATGTCGACGAAGATGGAGTGCTGGGGGTCGCCGGACTGCACCGGCGGGGACCACGGCAGTGGCAGGGTCATCGCCGGCGCGTCGACGTGCCCGGGCGAGCGCTTGCCGTTGGACAGCCAGCCCGACTCGCTCAGCGGCGGGCGGCTTCCGGTGGTGTGCCGGGGCGGCTCCACCACCAGCGTGTCGACCACCAGTTGGGCCAGCTCGACCCCGTCGTGCCGGGCGAAGCTGGACTCCCGGGCCACGTAGTCCAGCGTCAGGCCGTGCTCCGCCGCGGCGCTCTGCACCTGCGGGATCACCTCGCGCGGGGTGCCGAACCGGTGGAAGTAGTCGTCCACCAGGAAGCAGGTGCTGATCCGGGGCTGCCGGTTGGGTGGCAGTCCTCGTCGGGCCAGCGCCGGGATCGCCCCCGCCCAGTCCGCGATCCGTTCGAACTTGCGCCTCAGTTCGTGGCACCCGTCGCCGAAGTCCTCCGCGTAGAAGTGGCCCAACTCCACCGACAGATGCGAGTACGCCACGCTCTCGGTACGACGCACCGCAGCCGCCTCCTGGAACCTGACATCCACGCCGATCACGCGGTCTCCCATGCCGTTTCGTCGAAAAGCTTCTCGGTCAGATCCACGAAGGCGTCCACGGTCTTGGCGTTCGCGATCTTGGTCTGCACGTCGTGGTCCGAGATGAGCTGCTCACGCCACTGCAGCAAGGGATCCAGCGGCACCGCGCCGAGCAGTGTGGTACGCCCGACGCCCCGCCGTCGAGCCAGCTCCGACAGCTCCGCGTCGCACTTGCGCAGGAAGGCCTGCTGCGCGAGGTCGAGGTGGCCGACCTCGGGACCGCGCGAATCGATCACCGCGGTGCGGATGAACCGCAACGACTCCCGCAACCGCTCCGGCTCGTGGCCGTACTCCTTGCCCATCGCCAGGATCCCGCCGGCCTCGAAAGCCAGGTCCGCGGCCGCCGTGACATGCTGCGGGGTCCACCGGTGGAAGACCAACCAACGAACGGTCACCTTCCGCAGGGTGGGCGTGGCGGTCGCCGCCAGCGCAATCTGGCTGGCATAGGACCGGCCGGCGCTGAGGTCCACCAGCGTCAGATCGAACTCCTCCTCCAACCGGAGGAAGAGCTCGGCGCAGCGCTTGGCGATGTCGTTGGTGAAGCCGAACTCGCTGCCGTTGCGCTGCCCGGGCAGCAGCACCAGGGGACCGGACCCGATCGGCCGCTGCCGCAGGCTGGCCCGCTCCGAGGTGCCCCACACGTCCAACTGCTCCGGCGACGGGATCTCCCCGCGCAGGTACCGGTGCAGGCCACCACCGTTGGGTCCGGCGCCCTCCACCCCGTTGACCGCCTGCGGGATCTGGAACGTGATGCCGGCCGTCGGCGAACCGAAGTCGTAGTCCAGATAGCAGGTGGGGCGGCCGGACAACGCGCTGCGGTAGGCGATGTTCGCCGCGGTCACCGAACGCCCGGTGCCGCCCTTGTGCGACGTGACGAAGACCAGCATTCAGATCCCCTCGCTGGCTTTCTGCTGCCCGGTGGTGATGTCGTTGAGCAGCAGCAGCAGGGTGTTCGCCAGCGCGGCCGCCGTGCCGGGCCGTTCGTCCACCAGCGTCTGCGCCCGGCGCAGGCTGGCCCGGATGCTGCGCATGCTGCGCTGCATCGCCTCACCGGCGAACGTGCCGCGCATCAACTCCCGGTCGAACAGGTACTCGGCCTCGTCGATGAGATCCTGCGCGTACGCGGCGAGCCGGCCGGCTCGTGGGAACGGCCGCTCCCAGAGCAGCTGACCGGCGCTGACCAGGGCCTGCACCACCCGCTCGGTCAGATACCAGGAGGGTGCGTCCGGCTTCGACGCCAGCCCGGGGAAGGCACCGCCGGCGTGGTCCCACAGCCCGCGGTGCCGGCCGTCCGGGATACGCCGCAGCAGCAGGTGCTCCCACACCTCGTCGGCAAGTTCGAGCAGCTCGCTGCGCTGCCGGGCGTTGCTCAGCAGACCCGCGACGGTGGCCGCCCGCTGCAGCAGCACCGTGGAGAACTCGTTGACGTTCCACGTCATGATCGGCTTCGACGTGTCGTCGTTCAGCGTCACCCGCTTGCCCGGCGCATGCACGATCAACGCCGGCTCGTCGGGCGAGGCACGCCGGGTGATCCGCGACCGCTGCGCCAGCTCCACGAGCACCGCGGCGATCCGCCCGAGCTCCTCGTCGGCGCCGCGCCCACCGGCGAGCAGTCCCTTCACCGCCAGCGACGTGGCCTGCAGGGTGTAGTAGTCGGTGCGGTCACCGTCAGTCGTCCGCCACGGGATGTCCTCGATCGGCCACCGCCGCCGGTTGCCGAAGGTCGCCACCGTCGCCCAGTAGGTGCGGGTCAGCTCCCAGCGCAGTTGCAGTGCCCGGGACAGCCGCTGCTGCTCCTCGTTGAGCAACCCGAGCAGGCGGGTGCGCTCGGAGTTCAGGTCTTCGATGGCATCCATCGCGATGACCGTGAAGTAGAGATAGGGAGCGTTCTCCGCCGAACCCTCGCGCTGCTGGCCGATCGGCTCGGTGGTCGGGACCTCCTCGGCGCCGGCGATGGTCCCCCACGACCAGCCGCACTCGAACAGCATCTCGCTGTTGTCCAGGTCCTCGGTCACCCGACCGGACCCGATCACCACGCTGCGCAGGCTGGCCATGGTGTCCCGCAGCTGTTCGCGCAGCGCCGCCACAAGTTCACGGCGGGGCAACTCGTCCTGGTTGACCATGTCGCACAGCCGGACGCCGTACTCGTCGGTGGCGGTGAAGACGAAGGTACTGAAGCTGCGCAGCAGCCCCACCATGGCCGCCGTGAGGCGCGCGCTGGCCATCGCCTCGAGGTTGTCCAGTTGGGCCAGCAGGTCGCGCCGCTGGGTGGAGCCACGGTAAACCTTGACGAAACCGATCGTCGCCAGGGTGAGCGTGACGGACACCGCGAACGAGTCGACGATGTCCTGGGAGCGCTGCTTGTCGGTGAGGTCCGGGCCGCCCTCCAACGGGTTGAGGTAGCTACCACCGTCGAACAGTGGGGTCCCGGTGTCGTCGGTGTACCGGGTGTAGTAATCGATCATCACGCCGACCAGCCGACGGGGAATCTCAATCGCACCGCCGATCGGGCCCAGTGCCTCGATGACCTCTTCGTCGGTGCGGTCCGGGTCGTCCAGCGACAGCACCGGGACCTTGGCCGCCGGGAGCAGCAGAGTCAGCAGTTGCTCCGCGTCGCTGATGGAGTTGCTGCCGCTGCGGCCACCCCAGTGCCATTCACCGTCCAGCCAGCAACTGCGTACCGTGGCCCGCCAGATGTCGAGGATCTCCTGGCGCGGCTGTATCCGCATGATCCACCGCCGTCTGCTGTAGTCGTCGACTCGAAACTGCTGGTGTTGCCGTGCGCACGAAGATCCACGATGGTGCGTGCCACCACATCGTATCGGTCGCGTCGAGTACCGCCAGAGCGGCTTCGATGGCCGCGTGTCGACGGCGGAAGCCGGCCGTCCAGGTGCGACTCGTACCCCTGATCCGAGACGGCGGCAAGATGTGAGTCCACTTTCGGGACTGAACGCCGGGGCCGCGTGAATCGAGGCTCCCGGCGTCATCGATCGGGTAAACCTCAGCGCGGGCGAGTTCGCCAGGAACCCGGCCCGGGGCGGACACGTCATAGGCCACATGACGGGTAGCAGCGTCCACGCCCCCCATCGAACCGCCGCCACCGGCGTCCTCCGAGTCATGACTCAAGCCCAGGTCATGCGAATGATGCTGGTCGTCAGCCTGTCCCTGGTCGCCGGCTGTACGGCGGAACCGGCCGCCGCGCCACCACGTGACCGGGCAGTACCGGCCGGCGGTTTCCGGCTCGTTGCCTTCGACTCCTGCGCGGAGGCGCTGCGGCAGCTCAAGACAGCTGCCAAGGCGTACGTCGGGCCCTGGGGGTTCGGCCCGAACGGGGACCTGCATGCCGCGAGCGGTGCGGAGCAGGCCGGGGCGCCCGCCGCAGCGAAGCAGGCGAACGCGGCTCCCGGGGCTGGCGCCCCCGGCTACTCGGGCACCAACACCCACGAGGCCGGAGTCGACGAGCCGGACCTGGTCAAGACCGACGGCAAGCGGATCGTCACCGTCAACCGGGGCAAGCTGTACGTGATCGATCCGGCCGCCCGCCGGCTGACCGGCGAACTGGAGCTGGTGCCCGGCGCCGACGGGTTCGGTGGCGCCGAGGACAGCCTGCTGCTCCAGGGCGACCGGGCGCTGGTACTGCTCCGCGAAGGGCGGGCCTGGACGGCGAAACCCGCCGCCGCTGCGGGCGGCCGCGCGGCGCCGGCGGACGGACGTCCCGTCCCGACGTCGGAGGACGTCGTCGGCCCACGGCTGATCATGGTTGACCTCTCCGGCGCACCGAAGATCATCGGCGAATACCGGATCGACGGGAGCCTGGTGGACGCCCGCCAGGTGGGCACGACGGTTCGTGTCGTGATCCGCTCCGCCCCTCGACTGGCCTTCCCGTACCACGAAAAGGTCACCGACGCGCAGCGCACCGCCGCCAACCGAGAGATCATCGACAACGCCACCGCCGACGACTGGCTGCCCCGGTACGAGATCACCGCCGGCGGGCGGACCAGCACCGGGCGGGTCGGCTGCGACCGGGTGAGCCGGCCGGCCAGCTACTCCGGCACGTCGCTGGTGACCGTGCTCAGCTTCGACCTGGGTGCGGCCACGCTCGGCGCCGGCGACCCGGTCACCGTGCTGGCCGATGGCGACACCGTCTACAGCAATGAGTCGCGGCTGTACGTCGCCAACGATCAGCGCTGGCGCGTGCTGCCGATGCTGACCAGGCGGAACGCCGCCCCCGACCCGAAGGACGAGACCACCGAGATCTACCAGTTCGACACCTCGGGCAAGGGCACCCCGCGATACCTCGCCGCCGCGACCGTGCCGGGCTGGCTGATCAACCAGTACGCCATGTCGGAGTGGGACGGGCACCTGCGGGTGGCCACCACCAGCGGCCGCACCTGGGGCGACAAGCCCGACTCGGCCTCCAGCGTGTACGTCCTGCGCGCCCACGGCACGACGTTGACCCAGGTCGGCAAGGTCACCGGACTGGGCAAGGGCGAACGTATCCACGCGGTGAGGTTCGTCGGCGACGCCGGGTACGTCGTCACCTTCCGGCAGACCGACCCGCTCTACACCGTCGACCTGCGGAATCCGACAGCGCCGAAGGTAAGCGGTGCACTAAAAATCAACGGGTACTCGGCGTACCTGCACCCAGCCGGCGAAGGGCGGCTCCTCGGCGTCGGGCAGGAGGCGACGGACAAGGGCCGGGTCCAGGGCACCCAACTGTCACTCTTCGACGTCTCCAATCCGGCCAAGCCGACCCGAACCGCCCAGTACCACGTCAAGCAGGGGAACTCCGAGGCGGAGTTCGACCCGCACGCGTTCCTCTACTGGCCGCCCGAACGCCTGGTCGTGGTCCCACTGACCGTCTACGGAGGCGCCGTGCGGCCTGGCACGGCCAACGGCCAGAGTGCCGCCGGAAGGCCGGGTCCGCCGACCAACGTGGCGCTGGCGCTGCGGGTCGGCGACAGCGGGTTCACCGAGGTCGGCACGGTCGACCACCCGCTGGACACGGGGCGCCCCGAGGATCTGATGCCGATCCGCCGGTCACTGATGGTCGACGAGGTGCTCTGGACCGTCTCCGACGCCGGCCTCAAGGCCACCGACATCTCCACGATGAAGACCCTCGGCTGGCTGCGGACGGCGTGACGGTCGACGCGGCCCACGCGCTACCTCATCCGAAGCTCTGAACACTGCTTCAGCCACGAGTACGACCCGTGGCCAGCAGCATGCTCAGGTACCCGTCCCGCAGCGGCGGCGTGGGCGGCACCTCGTGGACGTTCAGGTCGTACGCGCCGAGGGCGATGCTCGCCACCACGTCGACGCGCTGCAGTTCCACGGCCGGAAACCAGCGTTGGCCGACGTGGTAGCCGCGGGAGCCGAGCATGAACGCCACGGCGAACGGCGAGCCCGGCTGCAGGGCACTGAGAAACCGGCCCACGGCGCGCTGGAATTCCGCCCGGTCGGCCGATATCGAGCAGGCCACGAAGAACATCGTGCCCGCGTCCCAGGTGCGCCTCGGCAGATCGAAGACGCTCGCTTTCCGAACCCGGCCCACCTGCGCCAGGCGGCCCCGCGGGTCGGCCAACGCGGAATACGCCGGGTGCTCCGCGCAAACCTGCCAGTACGGATCCCACAGCTCGTCGTAGCCGTCGATCTGCGTGCGCAGCCAACCCACGTTCGACGCCGACCATTCACACAGGTCCATGGCGCGCGCGAACGGCAGGAGCGACAGCGCCGGGTAGAGATTAGCCCCCGACCCCACATCGACGCAGCGCACGTCGGAGAGCTCCGCATCGGCAAAGAAATCTCTGGTACGGCAGAGAATCTCGCGGTCATCGGCGCGCAGCGCCGAGTAGTTGTGCCGAAGATAGGCGTGGGAATCGAAGCTGTCCCACTCGACCTCGGAATTGGCCGGCCGCTCGGACTGGGTCGGCGGCGATGGGGTTGACGACGCGCCGCAGCCGCTGCCAGCTGCCGGCGTCAACGCCATGAATATGCCTCCATCGGTGTCGGCGGATCACTCTGGTCGTCGCCCCGGCGCGCTCAGCCCACCGCCATTGTGTATCGAAGGTGGTACCGACTGGCAAGTGGACGGACGGCATCAACCACCGGGGGGTGACATCCGCCAAGGAATCCGATTGCCGATAGGTGGGAATCGGTCAGATTGCTGACAGCGCGAGCACCGCCGCGACGGCGACAGCGAAGCGAGGGCCTTGGCCGCAATGACAGAGCGTCTGCGCCGCGCCGGCGTGGTCAACGTCGCCATCGAACGTGGTGACGGGCCGCTGGTCGAGGCGCTGCTGGACGCCGGACTGTCAGTGTTCGTGGTCCCCAGTCGGCAAATCAAGGCGTTGCGGACCCGCTACGGCTCGGCCGGGAACAAGGACGACCGCTTCGACACCTACATGCTGGCCGACACGCTACGCATCGACGGGCAACGCTGGGCACCGCTGCGCGAAGACCGGGCTGATACCCGCGCATTGCGTGCGTTGTGCCGGGCGCGCAAGGACCTGGTCGAGAATCGGGTGAAGGTCGTCAACCAGTTGCGGGCCAACCTGGAGCTGGCGATGACCGGCGCCATCGGGCTGTTCAGCAAGCCAGACAGCCCGATCATGCTGGCGTTTCTGCGCCGGTTCCCCACCGCAGACAAGGTGGCATGGCTGTCGCCCCGACGCCTGGCCAACTGGTTGGCCTCAGTCGGCTACTCCAGCGGAGTCGATCCAGCGGTTCTCCACCAACGGCTAACAACCGCAGCGCCTGGCCTAACGGGGGCGGAAGGAGACGCCCGCGTGCTGATCACCCTCGGGCTGGTCGCGACACTGGAGGCGCTCAACACCTAGATCAAGGTGCTGGATGACCAAATCAAAGCAGCGTTCGACGCTCACCCCGACCACTATCTTCGCCAGCCTCCCACGCTCCGGCATGATCCGTGCCGCCCGCCTGCTGGCCGAAATCGGCGATTGCCGGGGCTGGTGGCGGTGCCGGGCGAGGAAGCGGGGCGGGGATGGCCGCGCCGATCAGCTGCTCGTCAAGGCGTCGGCGGGACGGTTGCCGGGCGGCCGTCATGGTGACCGCCGCAGCCATTCGCGCGGCCTCTACGTCCGGTGCCGGGCACCCCGATCTTCGATGCGCACACGTGCGACAAGGTGCCCTCATCGGGAGCCACCACGGCGGTGAGCTCCCCTGACGTCGCACGGATACCGGTGTCCGAGGAGGGATTTGAACCCCCAGTGGGACATGACACACCAGCGCTCCCACGCATCTTCGAGTCGCCTGTGCCCGGCATTCGACTCTGAGTGCTGCAATGACCCGGCTCTGCACCGGCCCAGGCACAGTGGGCTCCAATCCGCCCATGCAGGCGGGTTGATCGACTGGCACCGTGCACAATGCTTGCCATGGTGCGGAGCCATGATCGCGTGCGATGGGTGGCGGCTGGGCCGGTCGTCGGGATGGCGTTGGGTGGCGTCGACTCGGTGGTGAACCATGTGCCGATCTGGCTCGGCGAAGTCGGCACTGCACGCGCGGAGCGTGGTGGCTGGTCGCAGACGGCAGAGTTCGCGAGTCTGGTTCTCGACGCCGGATGGGCGTGGGCCGCGACGGCGGTGCTGGTGGGCTGGCTGGTGAGCTGGCACACCCGACCCGTTGCGGGGTTGCTGCGCGGGGCGGTAGCCGGGGGATTCACGTTGGCGTTCGCCACCACCGCTTACTACGGCATGGACGTGCTCTTCGACGGCGGCCCTTGGTGGGGCATGGCGACCCGGTACTGGCTGATCGGCAGTGTGGTGGTCGGCCCTGCGCTCGGGGTTGCCGGCGCGTTGATCCGGCGACCCGGTCCGGCCGGGACACTCGCCGCCCTGCTGACGCCTGCCGGCGCCGCTCTGCAGATGGTGATACTGCCTCCGCCACCGGAGAGCCTGATGGCTCAGCCGGTGCGGCTGACCGTTTGGGCATCGGCGGCAGTAGCCACTGTGTTGATCACTCGAGCGAAGGGTCGTCGCGGGATTCTGGCACCGTCAGTCAGGCCGCGCTGAGGCGGGTCTACCCAATGGTCAACCCGTTTCGCCGCGGCGAACCGGCAATGGATGATTCCTACCTCAGCGGCGGCTCACCTCGAGCTGGAGCAGGCCCTGGGTCTGCACGACCGACACCGACAGGGTCTTGTAGCCGACATCGTCGAAGAGCACGGTCATGCGGTCCTTCTCGTACCCGAGCACCACGCCGGGTCCCCACTTGGCGTGCCGCACCGTGCTGTGCAGCGGGTACGGGCCGTCGTCCGGGATCACCTCTGACGTGCCGCCGGCACAGTTGTCGCAATGTCCGCAGGGCAGGCTCAACTGCTCCCCGAAGTAGCCCAGCAGCGATTGCATCCGGCAGCCGGGAATCTCCGCGAAGCGGCGCATCATGTCGGTGCGGGAACGCTGCCCGGCCTGATAGCGGGCGTATTCGGCCAGCGCCTGCCGCGCCGCCTCTTCGGGCAGGGGCGCGTACCGAGGGACGGTGAGCTGTCCCCTGGGGCCGGTGGCCACCGCGCCGACCTGCTCCAGCAGACTGAGGTGGCTGGCGAGCTTACGGGTGCCCAGGCCGGTTGCCGTCGCCAGCGCGGTGCGTGTCATCGGGCCGCCGTGCAGGGCTGCTGCGACCGCTCGTAGCTCGTGCAGGTCGGGTGCGCCGCCGGTGAAGAAGCGTTGCAGGGCGACGTCCTCAGGCCGGTGGAGCAGCAGTGCCCGGGCTGGTTCGCCGTCACGCCCTGCCCGGCCGATCTCCTGCAGGTAGCTGTCGGGTGAGTCGGGCAGCGCCACGTGTGCCACCCAACGGATGTTCTGCTTGTCGATGCCCATGCCGAACGCCGAGGTGGCGACCATGATCGGCACCCGGTCGGCGAGGAAGTCCTCGTGGCGGCGGTGGCGCACTCCCGCCGCCATGCCCCCGTGGTATGCCTCGGCGGGGAAACCCGCGTCGGAGAGCCGCTCGGCGAGTTCCTCGGCGGCGCGCCGGGTCGGCACGTACACGATGCCCGGCGGGTCGGCCGCCTTGAGGAAGGCGAGGAGCCTGCGCCAGCGGTAGTCCTCGCTGGGGCAGTGCGTGGCGGTTACGAAGAGGTTCGGCCGGTCCAGCCCGCTCAGAACAAGCCGTGGCTTGCGCATGCCGAGGCGCGCGGTGATGTCGTCGCGTACCGGCGGCGACGCGGTGGCGGTCAACGCCACCACCGGCGGTCGCCCCAGCTCGTGGATGAGGTGGCCGATGCTCAGGTAGTCGGGGCGGAAGTCGTGTCCCCACGAGGAGATGCAGTGCGCCTCGTCGACGGCCACCAGTGCCGGACGCAGCGCGCGGACCTCGGCCAGCCGCTCCGGCGAGCTGAGTTGCTCCGGTGTGATGAACAGGAAGGTCGCGGCACCCGAGCGCAGCTCGGCCAGGGCGGCGGCCTCTTTGCCGGGGCTCTCCGCGGAGCTGATCCGAACCGCGCGCAATGCCGGATCGTCGCGCTCGTTGAGGTTGCCGATCTGGTCCTGTTGCAGCGCCAGCAGCGGTGAGATCACCACGGTGGGACCGCGCAGCAGCGTCGCCGGAACCTGGTAGATGGCGGATTTACCGCCGCCGGTGGGCAGGACGACGAGCGCGTCGCGGCCCGCCAGTAGCGCCCGCATCGCGCGTAGCTGCGCCGGGCGTAGCTTCTGCCAGCCGAAGTGCCTGCGGGCGGCGCGGCGTAGCCGCAGGGTGCGAAACATGAACATCATCGCCGGGCATGTTAGGTCGTCGATCCGCTGCGGCTGGCAGCAGGTGCACGTCCGGCCACACCACGGTGGCGCAGGATTGTAGGTATCCTTCCTTGACTGACCGTGGGGCTGTAGCTAAGTTTCGATGAACTGAGCTGCTTGGAGGCACCCTATGGAGCGCAGGACCTTCCTCACCGGAGCCGGGGCGGTCGCCGGTGGCGCCCTCGCCGGGACCTTGGCCAGCGCACCCGGCAGCGCCGACCCGGGGATCCGCCGGATCGAGACGGGCCTGGACGTGCTGGTGCGCTCCGGCTTCGCGGAGCTGCGCGGGCAGCAGGTGGGAGTGATCTCCAACCCGACCGGCGTCGACTCCGCCTACCGGCACCTGGTCGACCTGATGCACGCCTCGGGTCAGGTCGACGTGGTCGCGGCGTTCGGCCCGGAGCACGGCTTCCGGGGCTCGGCCCAGGCAGGCGGCAGTGAGGGCACCGGCACCGACGCGCGGACCGGTATCACCGTCTATGACGCGTACGGCGCCTCGCAGGCCAAGTGGGAGGCCATGTTCACCCAGTCCGGGATGGACACCGTGGTGTTCGACATCCAGGATGTCGGCGCGCGTTTCTACACCTACATCTGGACCATGTACACCTCCATGCTCGCCGCGGCTCGCGTCGGCAAGCGGTACGTCGTGCTCGACCGGCCCAACCCGATCGGCGGCCGGGCATACGGCCCGATGATGACCCCCACCTACACCTCCGGCGTCGGGCTGAAGGAAATCGTCCAGCAGCACGGCATGACCGTCGGCGAACTGGCACGCTTCTTCAACGCCGAGTTCCTGCCGGCCGAGGTGGGACGGCAGGTCGACCTGCACGTGGTGCAGTGCCGGCACTGGAAGCGGAGCATGCTGGCGGCCGACACCGACCTGCCCTGGGTCATGCCCAGCCCCAACATGCCCACCACCGACACGGCGCTCGTCTACCCCGGCACCTGCCTCTTCGAGGGCGTCGCGTCGATCACCGAAGGTCGCGGCACCTGCCGGCCGTTCGAACTGATCGGCGGGCTCGCTACCGACTTCGACTACCACTGGAGTGACCGCCTCAACGCCCGCGACCTGCCCGGAGTCGAGTTCCGGGAGGCGTACTTCTCGCCGACCGCCGCCGGCCAGAAGCCGGCGCTGCTCAACAAGCTCTGCGCCGGCGTCGAGGTGAAGGTCGTGGACCGGGCCGCCTACGACCCGATCCGCACCGGGGTGGCGCTGCTGGTCGAGGCGCGGAAGTATCCGGCCTTCGCCTGGCGGCAGGACGCGTGGGACGCACAACGGCCGTACTGGATCGACAAGCTCACCGGATCGCCCCGGCTACGCACGATGATCGACGCGGGCGCCGACGTGGACGACGTGGTGGGCGCCTGGGCCGACGAGCTGGCCGCCTTCGACCGGCAGCGCCGGCCCTACCTGCTCTACTGATCGAGCCGGTCACGGTCGTCGCCCCGGTTGATCGAGGGGAGACATGTCTCCACCCGGCAGCAGGGCACTCGCCGTGGATGTCGCGCGCAATGACCTGGCGCAACCGGTGGCGGGCGAAGCCGATGATCAGGCGCGCTACGGAGAGCGTGGCGCCTCGTGGAGCCACGGTGCGACGCGAGGGGCCGCTACGATCAGCGCGACCGCGAGCGCGGCGATGAGTCCCTGCCCGATCCGCCCTGCAGTGATTCCTTCCGCTGGGTCCAGCAGGTAGTTGGCATACCAGTTCGCGACGGCGTCGGTCGCGAGGACAACACAGCCGAGCACCAGCCCTTCGACACGACGCAGCACCAGCAGAAGCGCCGCAAGCGGATCCAACAGCGTGAGGGACATGAAGTAGAGCTCCAGCCACGTCGGGGCCGACGCCAGTAGATCACCCCTGCCGCCGAGAAGGTCGATCAGGTGGACGACTCCGCCGTATACGAAAACGCAAGCGGCGGCGGTGACGACAGCCCGAACCCAGCGCGGCGTACCTGACCATCTTTCACTCCGCACCCCGCCAGTGTGACGTCCGGAGGCAGGTTCGCATGGACCCGACACGCGGCCCAGGTCTGTCTCGGCCCGGCTGCGCTACCTGACCTCGCGTGAGAACAACGCGGCGCTGCGCCGGCGGCCGGACGGCGAGTTCGAGACCGTGGCGCACGACCCGCGTCTGCTCTGGCCCGACACGATGTTCGTGGCCACGGACCGCCGCCTGTACGTCACCGCCAACCAGCTTCAGCGGCAGCCGACGTACCAGCGCGGACAGGACCTGCGGCGCAAGCCGTACGCCCTGTTTCGCATCCCGATCGACGCCGGACCGGTGCTGCTGCGCTGAGCCGCCCGGCCGTGGCCCGGTGCTGTCGAGCGGGTGGCGCGGGGTCGGCGAGATCGGCGCCAACCCCGCGCTTCCAGATCCTCAGCCGTACAGCGACTGCCAGAAGTCGTAGTGGTGGGCGGCTTTGGCGTCGGCGGGCCGGACGGCATCCGGGCTCAGCGACAGCACGTGCCGCCCGTCATACCGAGCCCAGATCGGTGCGCCCGGAGCCGTTGGGTCGCCGGTGTACGCGAATCGCGTCCAGTAGGCGATCATCTGCTCGCCCAGCGCCTGCTGGGCGCCGGACAGCGGCTGGGCGTAGCCGACGGTGAACAGGTACGGCAGTTCGGCGGTGTGGAAGGCGCCGAGCGGAAAGCTGGGCGGGTTCGCCCCGACGAAGAACGGCGCGTGCCCGTCGCCGAACTCGTACACGTATGTCGGGGTGTGACGGGCCAATGCGGCAGCGGTGTCCAGGGTGGATCGGACCCAGACGGCATCGGTGAGCGCGGCGCCCAGAGCCTCGCTCGGTGACGCGTAGCTGCTGCTCGGATAGTGGGCCGCGACCTTTCCCGCGTTGCGGTGCCACTCCTGGCGGAGCTGGTCGAGGTACTGGGTGTTGGTCAGCGGGCATTCCTGCGGCCGGTCGGGCAGGGTCGGCACCCCCGGGCCGCAGTTCGCCCCGGTCACCTCCAGGCCCCACACGCGTAGCCGCTCCTCGTCCCGGTTGTAGCCGTGGATCACGGGCACCCGGTGGAACCGGCCCGTGGCCAGCGCCTCGGCCGGGTCGGTCGGCAGGATCGGGCCGCCCAGCACGGGTCCGAGGTCGGGTAGCGATGCCGTCGCCGTCAGGACCTCGTCGACTGGCTTTGCCCGCAGGCACGCCGCGGCGTTGGCCACGTTTGAGCAGCCGAGCGACCTTGCCAGAGCCAGCCCTTCCTGCTGCGCCACCGCCCGGGGCCGCGGCGATGACGTGGTGGCCGGGGTCCAGCCTGCGGTGCACGGCCCGCTCTGCATGATCACCTTGTCGAACAGTCCCGCCGACGCGGGTGAGGCCAGGTGCGCGCAGCTGCTGAAGCTGCCAGCGGACTGCCCGAACAGGGTCACGTTGCGCGGGTCGCCGCCGAAGGCCGCGGCGTTGTGGCGCACCCAGCGAAGGGCGGCCTGCTGGTCCTCCAGGCCGAAGTTGCCCGACCTGGCCGCGCCGGCGTCGAAGGCCTGATGGGCGAGGAAACCGAGTGCGCCGAGCCGGTAGTTGACGGTCACGACGACGACATCGCCGCGGGTCGCCAGAGCCGTCGGGGTGTAGATGTCGCCTGCTCCGTAGGTGAGGCTGCCGCCGTGCAGCCACACCATGACCGGCCGTAGCCGGGTGCCACCGCCGCGTGGTGTGGTCACGTTCAGGAACAGGCAGTCCTCTGCGGTGCTCGGCCGGCCCATCGGTATGCCGGTGGGCTGGGCGCAGGCGTTGCCCGGCTTCGTGGCGTCGCGCACCTCCGTCCACGGCGTGGGAGGCTGCGGCGAAACCCAGCGCAGCTCGCCGACCGGCGCCGCCCCGTACGGAATCCCCTGGAAGGACCGGTACCCGCCGGTGACCACGCCCCTGATCGGGCCGCTGTCTGTCACGACGACGGCGGAGGCGCCGCTGCCCGTCGTGGTATCCGCGGTCGAGGGCGGCGCGAGCGCGACGGCAGCGGCGGCCAGTGCGCTGAGGGCGGTGACCGCGATCAGCGCGCCGCGCGCCAGCCGCGATGACCGACGTCGCGCCCGAACCGGCTCAGGCGAGTGGATCATGTTCGTCATACCGTCGATCCAACCCGGCGCCGGCCGGCCGGTCAGGAGTATCAGCACCTCGCCATTGGTGGTGCCAGTACCACTGACCGCTGCGGCACCGCTACGGTCGCTTGTGTGATCGAGGAGCTGACGCGGAGGTACCTTCAGGCGGTCGACCGGGCAATGCCCGGCTACGTGCGGGGCTTGTACGTCGTCGGCTCCGCCGCGCTCGGTGCTTGGCAGTCGGGTGCCAGTGACGTCGACGCGGTGATCATGACCTCGCGGCCGGCCGGCGGCGAGGACCTCGCCCAGCTCGCGGGGATCCACGCCGACATGCCTCGGTCACCCCATTTCGACGGGGTCTACCTGGAGCCCGCGTTGGCGCAGTCCTGGCCGGCCGACCGGCGGGTGGTGCCGTTCGTCGTCAATGGCGAGTTCCAGATCGGCAAGCCCTGCGGGGAGCTCACGCCGGTGCTGTGGCTGACGCTGCAGCGGTACGGCATCCCGGTTCGCGGCCCGGCCGTCGCCGAGTTGGGGGTTCGGGTCGACCCGGAACAGTTGCGTCGCTACAACCTGGACAACCTGCGTGAGTACTGGCAGGCGCTTGTCGCAACGTTCCCGGCGGAGCTGGCCGGCGTGGCCCCCGACGCGGTCGTAGACGCCGGCATCGTCGCCTGGTTCGTGCTCGGCCCCGCGCGCTTGCACTACACACTCGCCCACGGTGACATCATCTCGAAAGCCGCGGCGGGCGATTACCTCGCGCAACTGCTCCCCGAATACGCCGATCTCGCGTATCGGACCGTCCGCTGGCGCGCGGGCGAAGCGGAACCTTTCACCGCCACCGACCTCGTCACCGCAGGCGACAGTGTCATCGCCGTGGCCGACGACGCGTGGCGTCGCTTCGGCAACTGATCCCTGCCACTTTTTGTGGCGGACAGATCACAGTACGTCGGGTGTGCGGCGGCAGCGTTCACCGCACCCTCCACAATGGTGGCCGGCAGCTGTCCGGGGAAGAGGAGCACGACGTTGATGCGATCAGCACTTGCGGCGAGGACCACCCGGTGGCGCTACCTGACCGCCGTGCTCGTGGCCGTGACAGCAGTCGTGACGGCCGCAGCGCCCGCCCATGCGGACGCTTCCAGGTACGTGTCGGCGGCCTCGGTCGAGACGCTGCACGGCGACCTGTCCACGGTCAGCCCCACGGTGCGCACCACCTACCCCGGCGACCCGCTGCTCGCCGCCGACTACCTCAAACCGATGGGCCCCCTCGGCCATTACGGGCTGGTCGGCCCCTGGGGACCACTCGGAGTGGCCGGCCCGGTCGGCAACACCGTCTGGAACCCGTCCACCTGGATCACCGGCACCTGCTGGGACGACTGGGCCAGTATGCTCGCCTGGTACAACGGGCCGATGAGCGACTGGGGACCGCTCGGCCCCAACGGCCCGCTCTCCCCGCACGCATACAACGAGACGCTGCCCGCGCGAGGCGACTTCAGCAAGCAACTCCAGGCCGGCGGCGTCTGGGGCGTGCTGGGACCCGCGGGACCGCTGGGTGTGCTCGGCCCGCTGGGCCCACTCGGCCCGACCGGCGCGCACGGCCTCGGCCGAACCTCCGACGGCGGATACGTCGACAGCGGCGGAAGCGTCCGCCGCGCCGTGGAGGTGCCGTACGACTCCGCCGCCCGCCGCTACGATCTGTACGAGCTCTACCGGGACGAGTACGCCCGCACCCTCGGGTACGGCAACGACACCTCGTTCATGGTGGAACGGAGCTACCTGGCACCCGGCAGCACCGTCGAATACCGGTTCACCTCCGCCAGCACCCAATGGGTCACCATCAACATCGTGCCGACGTGGATGCGCTACGACCTGGCGACACTGTCCAGTTACGTGAGCAGCGCGGCGGGCAACCACCTGAACTACCCGGCCGGCACGGCCCATGGCAGCGCGCTCGTCGACGACTTCGACCTGCAGCTGACCGACGACACCGGGCGGGTGCTCGCCGCGTCCGATTCCGTCGAACTGGCCGACACGATTCAGGTCCAGGTCGCCGCCGGCACGCGGCTCACGCTGCGCGTCACCTACTACCAGCGCGGCTCCTACGTCGGCTACCACGACGGCTACCGGCTCTTCGTCACCGGTTCCACGCCCTACCTCGCCGGCACCGACATCACCGGGGCCCACCAGCGCCCGGTCGGGGTGGTGTGATCCAGCAAGCGCCGAGGCACGAGGGGTGAGGGCGAGGCCTGATGATCGTTGCCAGCAATCGTCGGTTCGGCCTGCTGTGGTGCAGCACTCTGCTGTCCAACCTGGGTAACTGGCTGATGGTTGTCGCGGTGCCGGTCTACGTGTACACGATGACCGGCTCGACGATGAGCAGCGGCCTGGCCTTCGTTGCCCAGACGCTGCCCGCGGTCGCCTTCGCCCCGCTGGCCGGGGTGCTGGTCGACCGGTGGGACCGCCGCCTCGTCATGGTCGGCGCGGACCTGCTGCGCATGGTCATCGTCCTGGCGCTGCTCCTGGTCGACGATCCCGGCATGCTCTGGCTCCTCTACGCGGCGATGTTCGCCGAGAGCGCCGTCGGGCACGTCTTCCAGCCGGCAGCCCGGGCCGTCGTCCCCGCCATCGTGGGCCGGGGCCGGGACCTTGAGGCGGCGAATGCCTGGAACACCGTCGCGGGCGGGATCGTCCGCCTCGCCGGCGCGCCTGTCGGCGGCGCGCTCTACGCGATCGTGGGCTTCGACGGGCTAGTGCTGATCGACTCCGCGACGTACCTGGTCTCCGCCGTGTTGATCTTCAGCATGGGCCGCTTGCGGGCGGACGAGCGGGACCATGAGCCGAAGGTCGTCTCGTCCTGGCCGGCCACGTTCCGGGGCCAGGTCCGGGACGGTCTGGCCTTTCTGCTCGGGCACCGCGTGCTCCGCGCGACGCTGGTCGTTTCCAGCCTGTTCCTGCTGGCCAACGCCGCTCTGAACGTGCTCCTCGTGCCGTACGTCATCCGCGTGCTCGGCGGCGACGCCGGTGATGTCGGTGTCCTCATGGCCGCGCTCGGTGCGGGCTTCCTGGCCAGTGCGTACGCCGGGAACGTCCTGTCCCACAGCGGCCGGCTCCGGGCGGCTGTCACCGGCTGCCTGCTGGCGATCGCCGGCTGCTTCGCCGGGCTCTTCCTCATTCCCCACTTCGCCGCCGCAGTGGTGTTCATCGCGCTGGCCGGTCTGCCCGGTGGTTCACTGCTGATGCTGGCTCAGGTGCAGGTACAGCGGCAGACACCAGACCGGCAGCTCGGCCGGGTCAGTTCGGCGTTCTCCGCGGCGGAGATGGCCGCGACGGTGGCCGGCGGCGCGATCGGCAGCGTGGCCGGGCAGCAGCTGCCGCTCACCCTGACGGTCTGGCTGGTCATCGTCGTTCTCGCTGCCAGCGCGGTGGTGGCCGCGCGGCTACTGCCGTCCAGGGTGCTGACTGAGGTGGCGGTTGCCGGGCAACGGGAATCGGTGGGCGAAGAGGCCGTGACCTGGCCCGAGAAAGCTGCCGGTTGAATGGTCCGGCGAAGTTCCCGATGTGCGGCCGCCGGAGGGCGTTCGGCATCCGGCATGGCGTGGCCGGTCACCTAGGTGCCGCGCTCGGCCTCGCCCCGTTCGATGCAGAACTCGTTGCCCTCAGGGTCGAGCAGAGTGACCCAGCCGCGCCCATCAGCGGTGCGATGGTCCTCGTAGATCTTCGCCCCGAGGGCGACGATGCGCTCCACCTCCTCGTCGCGGGTCCGCTCGGTCGGCATCCAGTCGAAGTGGATCCGATTCTTCACCGTCTTGCCCTCGGGCACCCGGATGAACAGGATGCCGGGCACGGGCGAGGGTGCCTCGATGAGGACCTCGGCGTCACCCGGCTCGTCCAGGTCCGACACCGGCCACCCGGTGACGTCGCTCCAGAACGTCGCGAGGCCATACGGCTCGGCACAGTCGACGGTCACATGGCGGAGGATCATGGCGCCGACCTTAGCCGACAGGCATAGCAGGTGAGTTGCCCGAGTTGACGACGACGGATGTGCCCGGCCCTGGATTTCCGGGGCCGGGCACGGTCGGCTGACCCCGCCGTGCTGAGCTCGTGAAGCTTCCCCAGCTCAGGCGGCGAGTTCCTCGGCGGCCGGACTCACCAGGGCCACCGAGCCGTTGATCTCCTGCGGGTTGCGGCGCAGGTTCAGGATCGGGCACACCCGTTGCACCTCGGCGTGCAGCCGGGCCAGGTCCTCGTCGGAGGCGGGCGAGGCGACCTGCACCTGGTAGCGGAAGTTGTAGGGATAGACGGGCGCGTCGATGTTGTCAGGCGCCTGGCCACGTGGGTCGTACTCGGCCTGCGCGTCGACGGCGAGCGAGTCGAGCGGGATTTTCAAATCGGCCGCGTTGATGAGGAAGATGTGGGTGACGCAGTTGCCGAGCACGCCGGCCTGCAGTTCCGGCGAGCCGGGGCCGAGGTCGTATCCGGCGAGGTCGGGGCGGGAAACTCCAGGTAACCGTTCCCGCCGCTGAGCCCCGCCTCAGCCGGACAGTTCCCCGCATCCGCGAGCCCGCGCCGCCGACGCACCACCCAGATCCCGCATCCCCCGCCGCGCGGCCGTGCTCTCGTAAGCTGAAGCCACCCGATCCGACCGCTCCGGAGGCACCGTGGCCATCGACGAGGAAAGCCTGCTCGATGAGATCCGCCGGATCTGCTCGGCCTTCCCGAGCGTGACCGAGCGCCCCAGCCACGGCGCGCCGACCTGGTTCATCCGCGACAAAACGTCCTTCGTCATGCTGTGGGCGGACGGGCATCACCACAACGTCTTCCCCCACCTGTGGTGCGCCGCGCCGCCCGGCGCCCAGCAGGAACTCATGGCCGCCAACCCGCAGGTCTACTTCCGGCCGCCCTACGTGGGGCACCGCGGCTGGATCGGGGTGCGGCTGGACCGGGACGTGGACTGGGCCGAGGTGGCGGAGGCCTGCGAGGAGGCGTACCGGGCGACAGCGCCAAAGCGACTGCTCGCCGAGCTGGGCAATCGCCCGGCGACGGGCTAGATCCTTGGGTTCGAGAATCTGAACA
>NZ_LWLS01000084.1 GCF_001905095.1 Micromonospora sp. CB01531 | reverse complement strand
CAACCCACCTGAAACCCTTATTTACCAGGCTCTTAGCGTTCGCTTGGTTTCCGAGATTTTGACCGGTTGCGCCGAGTCAGCTGTCACAGCTGGCGGGATCAAATCGATCGGCATCTTGACGGGTGCGGCGGCATGTGACGTAGTGGATCGAGCGGCTCGAATCGATCTCGGCCGGCCGGCCGGTTGATCCGTCCGCCGCGGTCCACGTCGGCCCGCTACGGTCTGTGACGTCTAGGAGGCTTGTCCATGTCTATGTCTCGCCGCCAGTTCCTGTCCCGCTCGGCCGGAGCCGGTCTTGCTGTGGCCGTGGTCGGTTCGGTCGACGCCCTGTTCACGGCGGCCCCCGCCCTGGGGGTGTCCGGCCCGGAGGTCGGATACGGTCCCCTCGTGCCTGACCCGGCCGGCATGCTTGACCTGCCGATGGGCTTCCGCTACAGGGTGCTGTCGCGCGAAGGCACCGTCCGGCCGGACGGTGGCATCGTGCCGAGCCGGTTCGACGGTATGGGTGCCTTCGCCGACGAGGCGCGCGGCGCTCGCCTGGTCCGCAACCATGAGTGCTCCCCGACCGCGAAGATCACGGTCGTGGCTCCGCCGGAACGTACGTACGACCCGGCCGCCGGGGGCGGGACCAGCACGCTCGCCGTCGACGCGTCGAACCGCGCCGTCTCTGAGCACGTGAGCCTGGGCGGCACGGCCATCAACTGTTCCGGCGGCCGGACGCCGTGGCATACCTGGCTAACCTGTGAGGAGACCGAAGACAAGGCAGGGATCCGTGGGTACACAAAGGACCACGGGTTCATCTTCGAGGTTGACCCGTACGACGATGCTCGCAACACCGATCCGACACCGCTGACCGCGATGGGACGGTTTCAGCACGAGGCGGTCGCGGTCGACCCGCACGCCGGCATCGTCTACGAGACCGAGGACGCCTTCGTGGCGCCGCTGGGCAGCTTCTACCGCTTCCTGCCGAACCGACCACTCGGCGGCCACGGGAGCCTGCGGGCAGGCGGCGTGCTGCAGGCTCTGCACGTCCCGGACCTGCCGGACCTGTCGGTGGTGACAACGGCGGGCACCTCCTTCTCCGGCATCGAGTGGCTCGACGTGCCGGACCCACTGGCGACGACGGAGTCGGTCCGTGCCCAGGACTACCGCAAGCCGATCACCGGTGGGTACAAGATCGAGGGCGCCTGGTGGGGGGAGAAGGACGACTGCGCCTACTTCGTCTCGTCGTTCGCCCGGCGCGAGCTGGGTTCGGCCCGCGACCACGACGGCCAGGTCTGGCGGTACGACCCGCGAGCCAACACGTTGCGCCTGGAGACCATCTTCACCCGCCCCACGCCGGCGCCGGAGAACCCGGAGTTCGACGCCCCGGACAACATCTGCATGTCGCCGTACGGGGGCCTGATGATGTGCGAGGACGGGATCGGGGACCAGCACATCCTTGGTACGACCACCGACGGCGAGGTGTTCGTCTTTGCTCGCAACCGGGTCAACGTCGGCACCAGCGGGGACCCGGAGTACGGCGAGCTGGCCGGTGCGACGTTCTCCGCCGACGGCCGCACCATGTTCTTCAACGTCTACAACCCGGGCATCACGTACGCCGTCACCGGCCCCTGGAACCGCCGCCAGGGCTGACCCCGCAGCCGTTCGGCGGTGCTCCCCGGTCCACATTTGATCGGGGAGCAGCGCCACGCCTGAGCCTCGGGGCGTGTGGGTGCCAGAAAGTGTCCGCGCGGATCGTTCTCAACCTCGAGGCCGAAGGGGTTAACGCGCCACCACGGCCGCAGTCGCAATCAGCAGCTCTGACTCTGCACTCGGGGCACGGCGGCCTGCCTGCCATCACTGGGCTGACCAGCTCCTGCGATTGCTACTTCGACCTGAAAACCCCGGTTGAGGGCGTCGGCTTGAGCGATCACCGGTGGCGCCCTGGAGCAACATGGTCGCGCCGGTTGCCTGGTCGGGCGCCGCGCTTCGGGCGCCCGACCAGGCCCTCCCTCGGTTACAGGTATGGGCGGGTGATCAGCTCGATCGCGTGACCGGCGGGATCCTTGATGTACACCCCGCGACCGCCGTGCTCGTTGTTGATCTCACCGGGGCGTCGCATTTGCGGATCGGCCCAGTGCGCGATGCCGCGATCACACAGCCGCCGATACGCCCGGTCGAACAGATCGTCGTCGATCAGAAACGCGTAATGCTGCATCTGGATCTCCATCGGCGGCTCGGTGAACTGAAGCAGCACCCCTTCGTTGAGCTGGATGTTGGTGAACGGACCCCAGGACGGTGCATCCGGAAGTTCCAACAGCGCCCGGAAGAACCGAGCCGACCCGTTGCGATCCTTGGCGGCGATGATGGTGTGGTTGAACCTGACTGTCATTCGGCTGACCTCGCTGTTGCTCGACACGAAGAACGGGCTCGCGGTGCGCGAGCGCTGGGAGGTCCGCGTGCCGAACTGGGCTGCCTCTTTCGCACCCACCGTGCGATCAGCCCTCCACCGGGTGGCCAATCCGTGTGTGGCGTAGCGCCGGTCCGGTGTTCACGTCGGACGAGGCTACTTGATCTCGCTGGCTGCGACAACAGCGCAGCGACCGGCTGTCGGGGGGCTCGTCACGCCGCTGCGGCCAGGTATGCGGTCCACTGCCGGATCGGTGACTCGGGCGCGAAACGAGTCTTCGGCTCCCTCGGCTGTTCCGCCAGCGGATGTAGGCGGCGAGGGCGGCGTTCTGCTCGTCGTGGCTGCGGTGGTCGGTGCCGTTGAGGGCGAAGTAGCGCAGGGCCGCGAACTCGGACTCGATCCAGTTCAGCCAGGAGCCATAGGTCGGTAGGAAGACCATTTCGATGTCGTTGTCGGCGGCCCAGCTGCGGACCTCGGCGCGCTTGTCCGGGGAGAAGTACGTGCCAGCCCGTCCGCCGCGTCTGGCGCACCGACGCGACTACCGGTCGATCTTCACGAAGGGGCCGGCGCCTCTTCACAAAGATGTCTGTCAATGGGCATCATCCTTCGAGAAGGTCGATGCCCCACGACGGTCACCGGAGGCCCGCATGCGAGTACGACACCTGCCCAGCCGCACCCCACCCTTGCGGCGGTGGGCCGCCGCCTCAGCCGCGGCTGTCACCGCAACCGGCGCCCTGGTCGCCGTGAGCGCAGCGCCGGCGGTGGCCACGCCGCCGGGCATTCCGTCCAAGGCGACCGCGCAGTCGCAGCTCAACGCCCTCACCGTCAAGACCGAAGGGTCGATGAGCGGATACTCTCGCGACTTGTTCCCGCACTGGATCACGATCAGCGGGACCTGCAACACCCGGGAGACCGTCCTCAAGCGCGACGGCACCTCCGTCGTCACCGACAGCAGCTGCGCCGCCGTGTCGGGCCGCTGGTACAGCCCCTACGACGGCGCGACCTGGACCGCCGCCTCCGACGTCGACATCGACCACGTCGTGCCCCTCGCCGAGGCGTGGCGCTCCGGTGCCAGCAGCTGGACCACCAGCCGGCGGCAGAGCTTCGCCAACGACCTCACCCGCCCACAGTTGGTCGCGGTCACGGACAACGTCAACCAGGCCAAGGGCGACCAGGACCCCGCCACCTGGCAACCGCCGCTGTCGTCGTACCGATGCACCTACAGCAAGATGTGGATCACAGTGAAATACAGCTGGGGGCTGAGCCTGCAGTCGTCGGAGAAGTCCGCCCTGCAAAACATGCTGAACACCTGTACCTCCTGACATGCCCGCACATCGGTTGGGGACTCAGCCACGCATCGCCATGCTTGGCTCCGCGGGCGTCGCGCAACGAACCCGCGTATCCCACCTGCGCTGCTGACTCGACGCGCCGATCGGCTCGATGAAGGGGTGGCAGGCTGGATTGGCGGATGCCACCCCTTCACCCGCAGGCCATCAGCCTTCCTAAAGGGATGAGAGATGCCTGCGCACTCACCAGTGAGCCACCTCCACTTGCTCCTCGGGCGCGACTTTCGCCAGAGCAGGTGGGGAAGCAGTAGCTGTCTGAGTTCCTCGGCAGCGGTGACAATGTCACGGTGTGTCTGGATCTTGAGATCGATCGCTCGCATGACCTCGGCTATGTAGCAGCTGGCGTCGCTCATTCTGGCAAGGAAGACCAGGCGAGCCCCAGTAGGCGCAGGTGATCAGTATGCTCTGCCGCCGGCCTGCGGCGGTCTACGGCAGACGCGCGAGGTACGCGAGCAGCGCTTCGCGGCTGTCCGGCAGCCCGTACTCGTCAACGAGCATAGCGACGTTGCCGAAGTCCTGCCCGTCGATCAGCCAGGGATTGGGTGACCGGCTCAGCACCTCGACGAGCCGTCGTTGTCGCGGCGCCAATGCCGCGGCGGGCGTCGCCGCCGGCAGCGGCCGATCCGGGAACGCGAGGCGCAACGCCTCTCTCAGCACTGTCAACGACTGGTTCGCGTCGGCTCCGCCCGATCCGTCCGTCCGCCCGGCGTCGCGGACAATGACCCGCACCGACTGATCGTCGTAACGCAGCCCGACGTGCGCCCTGGTCGGTGCCGCGTGCTTGAGGGCGTTGGTGAGCGCCTCCTGTACGACCCGGTAGACGGTCAGCTCCACGCCGGGCGGCAGCGGGCGGGCCGTGCCCTCCACCGTGAGCTCGACTGGCAGACCGATCTCGGCCATGTGGTCGACCAGCTCGGCCAGGTCCGCCGTGCCCGGCTGCGGCTTGAGCGCGAGTTGGGCCCGCTCTCCGCGCAGCAGGCCGAGCATCCGCCCCAGCTCGCCGACCGCCTGCCGTCCGCTGTCCTGGACCGAGCGCAGCGGCGCTCGCGCCTGCTGCGGGTCGCGGTCGAGCAGGTCCTCGGCGGCGCCCGCCTAGACCACCATGACGCTGACGCAGTGGGCCACGATGTCGTGCAGCTCGCGCGCGATGCGCGCGCGCTCCTCGGCCAGCGCGGCCTGGATCGCCTCCCCGCGCTCGGCCTCCAGTTGCTGGGCGCGCGCGATCGTCGGAGTGGCTGCGGGCGCGGACCCGCAGCACCCGGCCGGCGACGAAGCATGCAACCAGCGGCACCGCTACGAACGGGATGTTGCCGATCTTGGCGGACTCCGGGTTACGCAGGAACAGGACCACCACCCCGGCGACGAGCGCCGCCGCGCCGATGAGGGCCTGCGCCCGTTCGCTGCGCCGGCCCAGTGAGAACGCGGCGACCAGGATCGGCAGGAAATCACCCCACAGCGTCACCGTCAGCGGCGTGGCCAACATCGGGCCGGCGATCGCGACCGCGACGATCACGGCCGTGGCGAGCGGTGCCACCCGGCGCAGCGCCAGCGCCGACGTCGCCACCAGCGTGGAGGCGACCACGGCCGGCATCGGGCCGTATCGGGTCGAGTTGTCCAGGTTGTAGACGAGGTTGACCTGAGCGAAGGTGGTGATCGCAAGTGCGAGCAGCGCGTCGGGGAAGAGCCACACGGGCCGGCGCCGCAGCCACGCACGCACCACCGACTCCGCCCGCGCCTGCGGTTTGACCTGCCGGGATCACGCCCGCAAGTTACCGGTGGACGCACCCGCATGGCGTCATCCGCAGGTCGCATTTCGGCAGCCAGGTTCGCGACTGGGGTATGCCGCGGTGCCGACCGCGGCACGACGACGCTGCGGCTCCTCCGGCCGACGCTGAGGGCGCCGCCGATGGACGGCATCACCTACAGCGCTCGGCACTGCAACCCATGGAGGAGACCATGACCCTTAACGTTAGGCGCCTTGCCGGATGGGCGCTCATCGCCGGCACGATCGTCGCGGCGGTGGGCTACCTCGCCGCCAACCTGCTCGCGCCCGGCAGTGGCGACGAGGTATTCCGCTACCGGTTCTGACCGCTGTTCGAGGGGATCGCGCTGGTCGGGGATGTCATCATCGCGCTGGGGTTGCCGGTGATCCTGACCTTCGCGGGGCGTGCGCCCAAGCTGCACATCGTCGGCTACACCGGCGTATTCGCCGCGCTGGTGATGCTCAACATCGGCGAGGGCACGACCGAGGCCTTCGTCAAGCCGTACCTGGCCGCCCACGGCGGGATCCCCGCACAGGAACCGTCGGGCTTCGCCGCCTTCGAGGGTGTCGCACTCCTGGCCCTCGTCGTCGGCTCGATCTGCCTCGGCATCGCCATCCTCAGGGCCCGGACGTTGCCGTGGTGGATCGGGGCCGCCCTGATCGCATCGTGCCTCATCGGCGCCCTCGGGCTGCCCGGGGCCTGGTTCCTCCTGCCCGACGGCGTCTTCTTCGCGGCATTGTTCGCGGTCGGCACCATCGCCTTGCGGGGGCGGCCGGAACCCGCCGACGCGACGGTCAAACACGCGGCCACCGCCGCGGCATGATCTTCGCGCCCCGGCGCGCCACCATCCCGCCCGAAAACCCCAGTGCGGCCCGCCACCAGGAGCGGGCCGCACGCCGGAGGAGGACCGAACGCCCCGTGCCTTTTGACCACCGCGACATTGCCAGGCTCCAGGTACGCGTTCGGCCGTGTGGACGCTGATCGATCGGCGCCGGGGATTTCCGTGACGTCGTGCCGGTGGAGTTTCCACACGTGCCGGCCAACGACTTTGCCGGCACGGTCAGGGAGGCCGGCGCTGGGATCGCCACCGCGACCGCCGCTGGCGCCGGCACTCCGCGCTGGATTGCGAACGGTATTCGGACCTGTGTCAAAGGACACGATCGCCGGCTTGCCGCCCCAACTACGTGATCATGTACCCTGACCTGCGTGAACAGTGCGCCGTCGTTGGACCGGACCCCGCTTGCGGTCCGTGTCGTTGCCGCGCGCCGCATCTGCTGCTGTTGACGGCCTGACACCCCGACCCGCGCCCGTGGCTGTCGTGCCACGCTGCCCGCGCGCCGTCATCAACATCTGATCTGCCCTCATTTGTGAGCCTCAATCACCGCGTCCCGCGCTCGCGCGACGCAGGTTCCGTCTGCCTGGAGTAAGGACATGACCATTCACCGCAGGCCCCCGGCTGGCCTACCCTTCGCACGCCGGTTGCGCCCGCTCGGCGCGTTCGCGGCCACCGCCACTCTCGCTTTGCTGCTCGCCGCCTGCGGCTCGTCGACGAGCCCCGGGTCGACGGACGCCGCCGACGCGACGATCACGGTCGGTTCGCTGAACGAGCCGACGACGCTCAATACGATCAAGGGCGGCAACACCGGCCACGCCCAGGTGCTGCTGCGCAACGTCGTCGAGGGGCTCACCGTGCTGACCGACGAGGGCAAGGTCGAGCCGCTGCTGGCAAAGTCGTGGGACGTGTCGCCGGACGGCACGATCTACACGTTCCACCTGCAGCCCGGCGTGACGTTCTCCGACGGCACCCCGCTGAAGGCCAGCGACGTGGTGGCCGCGCTCAAGCGCGTGACGTCCGACGAGTCGACCAGCGCCCGCAAGAAGAACCTTTCGATCATGAAGACGATCGAGGCGCCGGACGATGGCACCGTCAAGGTCGCCCTGTCGACGCGGTCGCAGTCGTTCCTGTTCTACCTCACCAGCACCGGCGCGGCTGTCACCAGGCCCGACGCCGGCAACCCGGAGACGACGGTGATCGGCACCGGCCCGTACACCCTGACCTCCTGGAAACAGGGTGACTCCATCACGCTGACCCGCAACGACAAGTACTGGGGCACGAAGGCCAGCAACAACCAGGTGGTGTACCGCTTCTTCAAGGACGCCACCGCCGAGAACAACGCCCTGCTCGCCGGCCAACTCGACCTGGTGACCCAGGTGTCCTCGCCGGATGTGCTCACCCAGTTCGACAACCAGCCGCAGTTCTCCATCGTGGAAGGCACGTCCACGACGAAGGAACTGTTCAACTTCAACGACGCCGTCGCCCCGTTCAACAACCCCGACGTACGGCATGCGATCCGGCAGGCCATCGACCGCAAGGCGCTGCTGACGGCGGTGTGGGCCGACCGCGGCCAGGTCATCGGCTCGATGGTGCCGCCCACCGACCCCTGGTACGAGGACCTGACCAGCATCGACGACCACAACGTGGCCGGTGCCAAGCAACTGCTGGCCAAGGCCGGGTACGCGAACGGGCTGTCCTTCACCGTCGACTACGTACCGTCGGACGCGGTCAACATCATCGCGCAGGGGCTGAAGAGCCAGCTCGCCCAGGCCGGTATCACCATCACGTTGAACCCCGTCGACGACGCGACCTGGACCGACAAGGTCTACAAGAACCACCACTTCCAGGCCACCATCATGACTCACGTCAACCAGCGCGACCTCGTCTGGTACGGCGACCCGACGTTCTACTGGCAGTACGACAACCCGCAGGTGCAGCAGTGGGTCAAGGACTCCGAGATCGCCGCGACGCCCGACGAGCAGACCGCCCTGCTGAAGAAGGTGGCACGGCAGATCTCCGAGGACGCGGCGAGCGCCTGGCTGTTCCTCGACCCCGCCATCAAGGTCGCCAGCACCTCGGTCAGCGGCTACCAGAAGAACAACACCACGGACAGCTTCTATGTCGCGCCGATCACCAAACGCTAGGCGATAAGCGGTGCTCAGCTACCTCATCCGTCGGGTCGCCTGGCTGGTCGGTTCGCTGTTCGTCGCGGGCTCGGCGGTGTTCTTCCTGCTCCGGGTCCTACCGGGCGACCCGGCCGTCACGCTGCTGGCGGTCGGGTCCTCCCCGGACCAGATCGATGCGATCCGGCACCAGCTCGGCACCGACCGGCCGGTGCTGGCACAGTACGGCCACTGGTTGGGCGATCTGGTGACCGGGAACCTCGGGGACAGCCTGTTCACCCAGATGCCGGTGCTCGACCAGATCGCCGGCCGGCTCCCGGTCACCGTACCGCTGGCGCTGAGCGCGTTCGTCCTGTCGATCGTCGTGGCCGTACCGATCGGGGTGTTCGCGGCGGTACGGCGGCGAGGTCTGCTCGGGGTGGCGGTGTCGACGCTGGCGCAGGTGGGCATCGCGGTGCCCATCTTCTGGGTCGGGATCGTGGTGGTCTGGCTGGTCGCGGTGCAGTGGCGGGCGCTGCCGCCGGGCGGGTTTCCCCGCACCGGCTGGCAGGATCCGCAAGCCGCGCTCCAGTCACTGGTCCTGCCGGTGGCGACGCTGACCATCGCGCAGGGGGCGGTGCTGGTGCGCTACGTACGCTCGGCGACGCTCGACGTGCTGAGCCAGGAGTACGTGCGCACCGCCCGCTCCCTGGGGTACAGCCTGCCGCGGGCGCTGTGGCGGCACGGACCACGCAGCGGCGCCGCAACCGTGGTCCAGATCCTCGGCATCCTGCTGGCCAGCTCACTGCTGGGCACCGTGGTCATCGAGAGCGTCTTCGCCCTGCCCGGCCTGGGCTCGCTGCTGTTGACCAGCGTGAAGGCCCGCGATCTGCCGATCGTGCAGGGCACGGTCTTCCTCATGACAGCGACCGTGCTGGTGGTGGGACTCGCCGTCGACGTCGTGCAGCGGCTGGTCGACCCGAGACTGCGAGGTTCGGCATGAGCACACCTTTGGTCGAAGCGGTCGAAACGATCGCGGCGCCCGACACCCCCGCCCGGCCACGCCGAGGCTGGCGCTCGCCGTCGTTCGTGCTCGGTGCGGCGATGCTGCTGGCGGTTCTCGCCCTGGCGCTGGTGTCGCTGGTCTGGTCCCCGTACGGGCTGGACCACACCGACCCGGCGGCCCGGCTGGCGGACCCGTCCGCACGGCACTGGGCGGGCACCGATCGCCTGGGCCGCGACCAGTTCACCCAGCTGATGCTCGGCGCGCGTACCGCGGTGGGGATCGGGCTGGCCTCAGTCGCGGTCGCGTTCATCATCGGCGTCCCGTTGGGCCTGCTCGCGGCGACCGCCGGCCGGTTCCTCGAGAACACCGTCGTCGGAGTGATCGACATCGTGATCGCCTTCCCGACCCTGCTGCTGGCGATGCTGCTGGTCACCGTGTACGGCGCGTCGACCGCAGTCGCGATCAGCGCGATCGGCATCGGCGTCTCCGCCGAGGTGGCCCGGCTGACCCGGATCTCAGCGAGCCGCGTGTTCACCCAGGACTACGTCCTCGCGGCGCGTACCTGCGGCACCGGACCACTGATGATCCTGGTCCGGCACGTCCTGGCCAACATCTGGCACACCCTGCTGGTACAGGCCACCCTCGCCTTCGGCGTCGCGGTCATCGCCGAGGCGTCGCTGTCGTACCTGGGGCTCGGCACCCCGCCGCCCGCGCCGTCCTGGGGCCGCATGCTCCAGGAGGCGCAGTCGACGGTGAGCGTCGCCCCGTGGAACGTCCTGCTGCCCGGCCTCGCCGTCGCCGTCACGGTCGTCGGGGTCAACCTGCTCGGTGACGGCCTGCGGGAAGTCCTCGATCCGCAGCTACGGCAGGAAAGGCAGGCAGCGCACCGATGACGATCCTGGAGACCACCGGGCTGACCATCACGCTCGACGGGCAGGCGCTCGTTCGCGACGTCTCGTTCGGCCTCGCCGCCCGCGACCGGGTCGGCCTCATCGGCGAATCCGGCTCGGGCAAATCGCTGACCGCGCTGGCGCTGCTGGGACTGCTACCGCCGGGCATGCGTACGAGCGGCCGCATCCTCATCGACGGCGAGGACCTCCTCGGCGCGCCGGACCGGCAGTGGCGTCGGGTCCGCGGCCGCACCGTCAGCATCGTGTTTCAGGAGCCCCTGACCGCCCTGGACCCGCTGATGCCGGTCGGCCGCCAGATCGCCGGCCCGCTGCGGCTGCACCAGGGCCTCAACCGCAGTGACGCCGAGCGTCGCGCAATCGACTGGTGCGGCCGAGTGCACCTGCCTGACCCGGCCCGGCTGGCACGGGCCCTGCCGCACGAGCTTTCCGGCGGCCAACGACAGCGGGTGGCCCTGGCGATGGCTCTCGCCTGCCGGCCCCGGCTGCTCATCGCCGACGAGCCGACGACCGCGCTCGACGTGACCGTGCAGGCGCAGATCCTCACCCTGCTCGACGAGCTGATCGAGGAGACCGGGGTGGGGCTGCTGTTCATCAGCCACGACCTGCCGGTCGTCGCCGGACTGGCCCGCCGCCTCCTGGTCATGCGCACGGGCCGGCTGGTCGAATCCGGCCCGGTCGACGATGTGCTGCGCCGGCCTCACTCCGGCTACGCCCGGCAGCTCGTCGCGAGCGCCGCCAGGGTGACCCGGCTGGCCCGCCCCAGCGTGCGCAGGGAGGACCGATGAGCGATCCGATTCTCACCGGGCATCAGCTCACCCGATGGTTCCCGGGCCGCACCCGCCCGGCGCTCGACGGGGTGGACGTCACCGTGCGGCCGGGGACCAGCCTCGGGATCGTCGGCGAGTCGGGCGCCGGGAAGTCGACCCTGCTGCGGCAGCTGCTCGGCGTGGACCGCCCGACCTCGGGCGAGATCCGCTTCGCCGGCGAGCCCCTCGACCGGGGCCGACATCGCGCGTTCCGCCGGCAGGTCCAGGTCGTCTTCCAGGACCCCCGGTCGTCGTTGAACCCCCGCATGTCGGTCGCGTCGATCGTCGCCGAGCCGCTGCGCTCGCTGCGCATCGGTACGGACCGGTCAGCCCGCGCCGAGCGCGTCGCCGAGGTGCTCACCGCGGTAGGGCTGCGCCCGGAAGACGGACGGCGCTACCCGCACGAGTTCTCCGGCGGTCAGCGCCAGCGCATCGCCATCGCGCGGGCGCTCGCACCGGCCCCGCGGATCCTGCTCGCTGACGAACCCGTCAGCGCCCTCGACGTCTCGGTCCGGCTGCAGATCATCGACCTGCTCAAGGATCTCGTTGACCGGCTCGGGCTCACGCTCGTGCTGGTCTCGCATGACCTGGCGATCGTCAGCCAGCTGTGCCAGGAGGTGCTCGTCATGCGCCACGGCCGCGTCGTCGAGCGCGGCCCGACCGCGGACGTGCTGACCAACCCCGTTGACGAGTACACCCGTGCCCTGCTGGCGGCCATCCCGCAACTGCCGCTCGACCTGCTGGAGGAACCGTGACCTTTGTTGATCAGTGGCGGACCTGGCACGCCGAACGTGAGGCAGCCGTGTCGGCGCCGGGCGGGGACCTCACGCTGACCGGCACCCACTGGCTGGTGGGGCGCACCCAGATCGACGGGATACCCGGCACCTGGTGGGCCGACGGAACCGACGTGCGCGTGTCCGGCGCCGCAGGCCTGCTCGTCGGCGGTGTACCGACCGCCGAGGGCCTGCTGCGCCCCGACCAGCGACTCATGGTCGGCGATGTCGAACTGAAGATCATCCGCCGTGGCGCCGACCTGGGGGTACGGACCTACGACCCGCACGCGCCGGCGGTACGCCGGTTCGCCGGCATCGACGCGTTCGCCCCCGACCCCGCCTGGGTGGTAACCGCCGAGTTCACCCCGGCCGACGCCGACCAGACGCTGCGCACCGAACACAGCCACTCCGACCGGCTGGTGGACTACCCGGTCGTCGGCACGTTCACCTTCACGGTAGACGGCCAGCACGCCGAGCTGATCGCGCTGTACACCGGCCACGAGGGCGAAGCGCACGTCACGTTCCGGGACGCCACCAGCGGACGCGAGAGCTACGGCGCGGCCCGGTTTCTGTTGCTGCCCCTGCCGGCTGCGGCCGGCCCGGTGCCGCTGGACTTCAACCGGGTCACCCTGCCGCCGTGTGCGTTCTCCGACGCCTTCATCTGCCCACTGCCGCCCCCGGGGAACATGCTGCCGTTCGCCGTCCGGGCCGGCGAGAAGGCGGTGCTTGACCAGCCAGCCGATTAGGGTCAGCGCCGGGCTAGCGGCGATGGTCCGCGGCTGACCGGCGCCCGGGTTCGTGGTGGGCGGGGCGTTGCCGGCACCTCAACGCAGCCGGGCAGGGCAGAGCGCTCCGACCTGAGGTGATGCGGGAGGAGCGTTCGCCGGCACGCGGACGGACGCCACGAGGCGAGGGATGATGCGCACCGCATCATCCTGCCCGCCCGCCACGACAGCGCGGTCGGCAGCGCCGCTCAGCGGGTCCTCTTCGTCGTCCGCTTGCGGGGTGGGGTCAACAGGTCGGCTATCGCCGCGATCGCGGACGGCACCACCCGGTAGTACGCCCAGACACCGCGTTTCTCGCGTTCGAGCAGGCCGGCCTCGGTGAGGATCCGAAGGTGATGACTCACGGTCGGCTGGGAGAGTTCCAGCGGCGCGGTGAGGTCACTGACGGACGCCTCGCCCTCCGGGGCGGACTGGATCAGGCTGAGCAGCCGCAGTCGGGCCGGGTCGGCGAATGCCTTCAGCACTCCCGCGAGCCGCTCGGCGTCGGCGCGCTTGATCGGCTCGCCAGCCAGCGGCGAGATAGCAGGCTTAGCAGTTTTCGCAGTTGCCACGCCCGCTATCGTTCCACGAACACCATCGATCGGCCGGTGGAACCGGATCCAATGGCCTCCGCCAGGTCAGTCGCGGGCGGGTGACCATCCGTCAGCGATGAGTCGGGAGTCGTCGCCGCCCTCGCCTTGGAAGAGCACTCCGTCCCGGTCCGTCGCGGTGATCTGGTCGACGTAGACCCCGCGGCCCTGGCCGGAGCCGTCGGTGGTGCTGATCCACCGCAGGTGGGTCGCCTGGTCGGGCAGCTCGACCGTGACCTGCCACCAGACCCGGCCCCCATAGCCGGTGACCGTGCCGTCGCTGGTCCACCTCCGGTGCCCCTGGTGCAGCAGCATCCGCCCCGGAGCCCAGGTGTGCCCTCCGTCCGTGGAGACCTCGAAGCGGGCGTTGTCGTAACGGGGCTCGGTGTCGTACCAGAGCAGGAAGCTCGCCGTCCCGCTCTGCGCCGCCCGACGCAGCGGAGCGGTGAGCGTGCTCGTCGCGAGGTCGCGCGGGTCGGCCCGCCAGGCCTCCCGCGACCGAGGGCGCACCGGCATCGCCTCGGCGAGGTCGCGCGCGACCACGCGCCGGGCGACGTTGTTGCTGCCCCAGCCGCGATCGGGGTGCACCCGGTTGCTGAGCAGGATGACGAACGAGTGGGAGAGCGGATCGATGACGATGGACGTGCCGGTGAAGCCGGTGTGCCCGAACGCCACGGGGGAGGAGAGCCCCATCATGTACCAGTGCTTGTTGAGCTCGAAGCCGAGCCCACGGTCGCTTTCCGGATAGGTTGACTCCAGCGAAGCGTTGTAGTTGACCAGCATCGCTCGCACCGTGTCGTCCCGCAGAATCCGCTGCCCGCGATAGTGGCCGCCGTTGAGTAGCGCCTGGCAGAGGACGGCGAGGTCCGCAGCGGTGGAGAAGATCCCCGCGTGCCCGGCCACGCCGCCGAGCGACCAGGCGTTCTCGTCGTGCACCTCGCCCCAGACCATGCCGCGCCCGGCGTAGGGCTGGTACTCGGTCGCGGCGATCCGCGACCGCCGCTCCGGTCCCGGGTTGTAGCCGGTGTCGGTCATGCCGAGCGGCGCGGTGACTCCGTCGCGGACCAGCTCGGCCAACGGCCGGCCGGTCACCCGTTCCAGCAGTACGCCGAGCGCGATCAGGCCGATGTCGGAGTAGACGTACCGGGTGCCGGGCGGTGCCGTGAGCGGCGTGGCGAGCGCGGCGGCGAACCGCTCGGCGGGCGTCGGGTACCTGCTCCACAGCGCCGTGAAGGCGGGCAGACCTGAGGTGTGGGTGAGCAGCATGCGTACGGTGACCGCCGCCTTGCCGCCGGCCGCGAACTCCGGGACGTAGCTGGCCACTGGTGCGTCCAGGTCCACCCGCCCCCGCTCGACCTGCTGCATGGTGACGATCGTGGTGAACAGCTTCGACACCGATGCCATGTCGAAGATCGTGTCGGGCCGCATCGGGATTTGCTGGTCAGCGGGGAGCTCCACCCCGACCAGCTCGGGTGGCGGCCCGACGGCGGCGTACTTGACCGCCGCTCCCACGGCGGCGTGTTGCACGATCACACCGTCCTTGGCCGCCAGGACCACGGCACCTGTGTACGCGGGATAACCGGGGTGGTCCGGGGTCGGCTGCAGATATGCCGCCAGGTCGGCGGGGAGACGATCCACGTGGTCCGGGAGCAGGCCAACCTCGCGGGCACTGCCGCGCCGCAGCGTGTCCGCACGGAACTGGATGTCGGCGGGGGTGACGGCCGGCGGTCCGGACGCGGCCGGGGGCGGCGCGGCGGCGGGCGCCCCGGCGGCTGGCGTCGCCGCGCCCAGGAGGGCCACGGTCAGGCCGAGCGAAACCGTGCGGAGCAGCGGGCGGGGGGACATGTTTGCGGATCTCCTCCCCGCGCCAGCGCCAAGCGCCCCCACACCGACCGCACCGGTGCGGACATTCCTACGCTGCATGCGTCGCCTCCTACCAGGTCAGGCCGTGGCCATAGGGGTAGAGCACGGTCCCCACGCCCTCGGACGTGGGGATCGTGACGGGCAGCCGCCCGCTCGGGGACAGTTCGCCGTGCAGCGCGCGGACGAGGGCGTCCATCGCCGCCACGGTGTATGAGTAGGTCGCCACGTAGGTGGTCACATCCGGCAGGTACGCGATGTCGTACGGATCCCGGACCGCCGCCACCACCACGGGCTTTCCGGTGTCGACCAGCGCCGTAACGAGGCGCCGCTGGGTGCCGCGTGGGTCCGTGACGACGTTGTCCCACGCCTTGTTCACCAGCACGACGGTGAGATCGTGGTTCGCCGCCTGGGCGGCCGCCGCAGCGATCTGCGCGTCCGACGGTAGGGTCGCGGGCTGGGCGGTGGCTCGCGCACCGCGGGCGGTGAACCCGTGCGCGACCGTCGCGATCGGCGCGAAGGCGGCACTGTTCCAACCGGTGACCAGCACCGACCGGTTCGCGTGGGCCAGCGGCAGCAGCCCGGCGTCGTTACGGACCGCGGTGAGGGTCGCGTCGGTCACCCGGGCGACGGCGGCGATGTGCTGGGGCGCGCCGACCGTCCGTACCGCCTCGTCGACATCGACCAGCGGCGACCCGGCCAGCCCTTGCCGGTACTTCATGGCGAGGATGCGCCGGACTGACTCGTCGATGCGCCGCTCGGTGAGTTCGCCGGTGGCGACGGCCCGCAGCACCGCATCCCGCGCCAGCTGGAGGTCCGGCGGCATCAGGAGCTGGTCGGTGCCGGCCTTGAGCGCCAACACGGGTACCCGGTCGTCGCCGTACTTCTTGCGCACGGCGGCCATGTTCAGCGCGTCGGTGACGATGACTCCCCGGAAGCCCAGTTCACCGCGCAGCACGCCGGTGAGAACCGCCGGCGACAATGTCGCGGGGTCGCCGGACGGGTCGAGCGCGGGCACCACGATGTGGGCGGTCATGATCGACTCGACGCCCGCGTCGATCGCCCGCCGGAACGGCGGCGCGTCGATCCGGTCCCACTCCGCCCGGTTGTGGTCGATCACCGGCAGGCCGGTGTGGCTGTCGTCCGCCGTGTCGCCGTGGCCGGGGAAGTGTTTCGCCACCGCGGTCACGCCAGCGCCGTCCTGGAAGCCGCCGACCTGTGCGGCGGTCAGCTCGGCCACCAGGGCGGGGTCGGCGCCGAAGGACCGTACGCCGATCACCGGGTTGCCCGGGTTGATGTTGACGTCGGCGATCGGCGCGTAGGGCTGGCGGACGCCGACGGCCCGCAGCTCCCGTCCGGTGATCTCCGCCGCCGTGTACGCGGCCTCGGGCGACCGCCCGGCGCCCAGGGCCATAGCCCCGGGGAACTGCGCGGCGGGGGCCGGCATCCGCAGCACTACGCCCTGTTCCTGATCCGTGGAGATGAGCAGCGGCACTCGACTCTTGGCGCCGTCAGCGAGGGCGGCCCGCTGGAGCCCGTTGGACAGTGTTGCGATCTGCCGGGGGCTGTCCAGGTTGTGCGACCAGGAGAAGTAGATGACGCCGCCGAGGTGGAACCGGTCGATGACCTCGGCCGGCGTCTCGACGCCGAACGCGGCCCGGTTGGCGGCCCGGTCGGCGGCCGTGGGCTCGGCGGCGTCAGCGCCGTAGACGTAGGTGGAAAAGAGCTGGCCGACCTTCTGCTCCAGGCTCATGTGCCGCAAAGTCGAGGTGACCCAGCCGTGCTCGGCGGCGGTGGGCGGGTCCACAGGCGCGGCGGAGGCCTGGACGGGGAGCGGCAGGACGGTGGTCGCCAGAGCGGCCATCAGAACGAACGCGGTGACGAGTCGAGCCTTCATGGACGACCTCTCAGTCCGAATGACTGAAACTTAGCTACATGTCGATATATCGTCAAGAAGGTTAGCTACAGGGA
This sequence comes from Micromonospora sp. CB01531, assembly GCF_001905095.1. GTDB lineage: Bacteria > Actinomycetota > Actinomycetes > Mycobacteriales > Micromonosporaceae > Micromonospora. Next base: position 62,475 of record NZ_LWLS01000084.1, on the reverse strand, counting down.
CGGCTGGTTGAGTTCGGTCAGCTCCGGTCCCGTGTCAGCGCTCCAGCGCCTGCGTCGATCGGGCCCGGAGCGTCCTGCAACCAGTCAGCGGGCGGCGTTCAGTGCTGGAAGGCCGAACGAACTGTGCCGCCGACAATCGCGCACCAGGTGTCCACGTCGACCTTCCCATTGGGTACCAGGCCGTGCAGGCGCTGCATGTCCTGGACCGCCTTCATGGTGTTGTGGTCGAAGTCGCCGGTCAACGTGACGTCGTCGTACCCCTTGCGGCCGAGCAGGAACTGCACCGCGTTGACGGGAAGACCGCTGGCGTCCTTCTCGAGTGTCGGCACAAGCGCTTCCCAGGTGGCCGCGTCGAAGGTCGCGTCCGGGTCAACCGGAATTCCGTGGCTGGCTTGGAAGTCGGCCACGACGGGATTCATGTCGTAGCCGAAGTTGCCGTTCGGAGTCAGCGGGTACCCGAGATCCGCGAGCAGGTACTGCGCGACCTGCACCACCGGGCCGTCGACGAAACGCCAGATGTCGGGCCACCGGCGCGCGGGGATGTCCGACTGTGGTGTACCGAGTGCTGCCGCGACACGCGAGCGCACCATCGGGAACAACCGGTAGAAGGCGATGCCCGGGCACTGGGTGGGGTAGAAGTCCCAGTGGCCGAAGATGTCCCATGGCTGCAGCCGGAACTGCTGGCACACGGCGGTGCACAACCTCACCAGCGCGTCGAGCAGTGCGTCCGGCGGCGTCTCGGTGATGTAGGTGCCCTCGTTCTCGATCCCGATCGCGTTCCCGTTCTCGCCCGGGCAGTGTGCGGCGCTGACCTGGTGTGCGCCCGCGTCGAGCGTCTCCAGGCTGCGGCGGCGGCCCTCCAGCACGTAGCCGCCACGGCTGACCGTGAAGTGCTGTCCGGTGTCCACCCAGCCGTTGCCGTCCATGTGCAGGTCCTGGCAGTCCCGCGCCAGTTGCATCGCGTGGTCGCGCGAGTAGTCCGTGACGTTCGGGAATGCCATGTGATGCAGGATGATCTTGTTGGTGGTGTTGCCGGTAATCTGAATCGTACCCCTTGGCGGACGCGCACCCCATGTGTCGCAGTCAATGATCCAGGGGAACATGGCGCTGGGCGCGGCGCCCGCCGGCGCCGCCACGAACAGGTCAGTGCCGACGATCGCCGCGATCCCAGTACCCAAACCTGCCTTGAGCAGGGTGCGACGGTCGACCTCGTGCCGATGAGTTGACATGCGCTGCCTCCGTGAGGGTGTGGAACAACAACGACAACTGTTGTAGGAGGTCACCTCGCCGAACGGTGGGTGGGCCGGCCTGGTGCCACCTTCATCCGCGAAGACCGATGGTGAAATATTTCGACTATTCCACCGCAACGCCTGGCAATTTTCAACAGGCCAAGCGTCAACGGCCGGCTGCTGCGCCACGGCACCCGAAATCGGCTTCTCCAGCGACCGTGACGGCTACCGCCGTCTCGCCGGCCTCAGTCGAGCAGTGCGAGGAAGCGGCGCAGGGCCGGGTTCGTGCTGTCGCGGGGCCAGCACTGGGTCACGTCCACAGTGGGTGCCGGGGCGGTGAACCGGCGCAGCCGTACCTCGCGCAGCCGCAGCGCGCGGGCGCGGCCGGCCGGGACGGCCGCGACCACGTCTCCCTGCGCCACCGCCCGCAGCAGTTGCTCGTCGTCCGGCTCCTGTCGGACAAGGTTGAAGCCACCGTGCGGCCAGATCTGGGCGATCGTGCGGTCGAACATGCCGGGGCCGTTCTCGCGCGGCCACATCACGGCCGGCAGGTCGACCACCTCGGCCCGGCTGATCCGACGGCGACCAGCGGCGAGGACGTGACCCGCAGGCACGGCAAGCAGCAGTTCCTCGGTGTCGACGGTCCGGCAGACCAGCGCGGGCTCGTCGACCGGCGGGCGGACGAACGCCGCGTCGAGCCGGCCGGCGAGCAGGCCGGCCACGTTCGGCGCCGTCCAGGCCGTCTCCGGGATCACCTCGACGTCCGGGTGGGCGGCCCGGAACCGAGCGACCAGCGCGTCGACCCGGCCGCCACGCGCCGACCGGGTGTACGCCAGCCGGAGCCGGCCGCCCCGCCCGCGTACCAGGTCCCGGATGCGGGCGGTGCCCGCATCCACCTCGGCGAGCAGTCGGGCGGCCTCGCCGGCGATCCGCGCCCCCACCTCGGTTAGCGTGCAGCCCCGGCTGGTGCGGTGTACCAGCGACACGCCGAGTTGACGTTCCAGGGTGCGGATCTGCTGGCTGAGCGCGGGCCTGTGCGACGTGCAGCCGGGCGGCGGCCCGGGTGAAATGCAGCTCCTCGGCGAGCACCGCGAAGTAGCGCAGCCGCCGCAGGTCCGACCAGACGTCCAGGGTCGGGGAGTCGACCATGGACCGATCATAAGCGGCGCTTATCGCCGGCTACCTGATCCGTCTTGGACGGCGGCACGTCGGGGCGGTGACGATCCGAGGCCAACGGCACGAGCGACGGGAGCGGATGATGATGGCGGCGACGGACGTGGTGGTGGTCGGGGGCGGGGTCATCGGGATGACGGCGGCGGTCGCCCTCCAACAGCGAGGGGCGCGGGTGACCGTGCTGGCCGCCGACGACCCGGCGGACACGGTGTCCACGGTGGCCGCCGCGGTCTGGTACCCGAGCCACACCGACCAGGACCCGCGGGTGCTGCGCTGGGCGCGGGAGACGCATGCGGAACTGGGCCGCCAGGCGGCGGACGGCGTGCCGGGGGTGGTCGACCGGCCGACCCGGATGCTGCTGCGCCATCCGTACGCCAGCCCGCCGTGGTGGGCGGAGGCGTGCGGGGATCTGGTGGCCGAGGCGGCGCGGCCGCCGTACACGGCGCTGCTGCGGTTCACGGCGCCGGCGGTCGAGATGAGTCTGTACCTGGCCTGGCTACGGCAGCGGCTGGAAGCCGGCGGCGGGCGGGTGCTGCGCCGCCGGGTGCGACGGCTCGCCGACGCGTTCGAGATCGCGCCGACGGTGGTCAACGCGACGGGGCTGGCCGCCGGCCAGCTCGCCGCCGACCCGGCCGTGCACCCGGTGCGCGGGCATCTGGTGCTGGTGGCGAACCCGGGCCTGACCGTGTCGGTGCGAGACGAGGACGACCCGGCCGGGATCACGTACGTGCACCCGCGCCGGCACGACGTGGTGCTCGGCGGCACATACCAGCCGGGGGTGGGGCACACCGCGCCCGATCCGGATACGGCGGCGGCCATCCGGCGCCGCTGTGTCGCGCTGGTGCCGGCGCTGGCCGACGCGCCGGTGCTCGGCGAGCGGATCGGGCTGCGGCCGGCCCGGCACGGCGGTCCCCGGGTCGAGGTGGACCCGGACCCGGCGGGTCCACCCGGCAGCCGGCTGGTGCACGCGTACGGCCACGGCGGGGCGGGGGTCACCCTGTCCTGGGGATCCGCCGCCGAGGTGGCAGACCTTGCCCTGGACGGCTGACCGATCCGCCCGATCAGGCGGGGGCTTGCGACGCCTGTGCCGGTAGCTGGTGCAGCGCGTCCACCAGCGGTGCGAGCTCCGGAAGGTTCTCGGCCTGCGCCAGCGCGGTGGCGAGAACCTCGTCGTGCGTCGGGCGCGCCTGGTTGAGCAGAGCCCAGCCCTGCTCGGTGAGTTCGGTGTAGATACCGCGGCGGTCGTCCTGGCACAGGATGCGGGTGAGCAGGCCACGGTCCTCCAGCCGGTTGACCAGCCGGGTGGTGGCGCTGCCGGAGAGGGCGGCGGCGCGGGCGAGTTGCTGCATGCGCATGTGCCAGCCGTCCTGGCGGGACAAGGCGTCGAGCACGGTGTATTCGACGACCGAGAGGTGGTGCTCGGCCTGCAGAGCCTTCTCCAGGGCGGTGTCGATGAGGCCGTGCAGGGCCGCGAGAGTCCGCCAGCCCTGGGCGCGGATCTCGACCGCGTCGTCGCGGATGCCCACGTCCTGCACTCCTTGCTGTCACCGTTTGTCGCCGGCCGTCCGGATCGGGTCCAGCCCTGTCGCAGCAATTCTAGCCGCGTACGCGGATTGTTGCAGACGCCAGCTATGTGACCAGTGGCACGCTTGCGCCGATATGAGGCGTGCGCAAGTATCTGAGTTGCGTACGCCGGTAGTTGCAGGCGCGCTACATGTCCGCAACGGGAGAACTGATGTCTGCTGAACCGAAGAAGATGCCACTGGGCCTGCTCGCTCTTGCGATCGGTGGGTTCGGTATCGGCCTCACCGAATTCGTGATCATGGGCCTGCTGCCCGAGGTCGCCACCGACTTCGCCGTCACCGAATCCGCCGCCGGGTGGCTGATCTCCGGCTACGCGCTGTCCGTCGCCGTCGGTGCGATCGGCCTCACCGCCGCCGTCACCCGGTTCAACCGCAAGCACGTCCTGACGGGGCTGATGCTCCTGTTCGTCGCCGGAAACCTGGCCTCGGCGCTGGCCGGGACGTACGAACTGATGATGGTCGGCCGCATCCTCGCAGCCCTGAGCCACGGCGCCTTCTTCGGCATCGGCTCGGTCGTCGCGGCGAACCTCGTCGCACCGTCCCGTCAGGCAGCCGCCATCGCCATGATGTTCACCGGGCTCACCGCCGCCAACGTGCTCGGCGTCCCGTTCGGCACGTTCCTCGGCCAGCAACTGGGCTGGCGATCCACGTTCTGGGCGATCGCCGCCATCGGCGTCGTCGCCCTGGTCGGCATGGCCGCCCTGGTCCCGTCACGGACCGCCACCGCCAGCACCGGCGGGCTGCGCCACGAAGTCAAGGCCTTCGCCCACCCGCAGGTGTGGTTCTCGCTCCTGATCACGGTCCTCGGCTTCGGGGGCATGTTCGGCGCGTTCACCTACATCGCATACACCCTGACCGAGGTCAGCGGCTTCGCCGCCGCCACCGTCCCGTGGCTGCTGGTCCTGTTCGGCGTGGGCCTGTTCGCCGGCAACACCCTCGGCGGCAAGGCCGCCGACCGGTCGGTGCCCGCGACGCTCACCGCCGTCCTCGCCGCACTGACCGCGGTCCTGGTCATCTTCGCCGTCACCGCGCCGAGCCAGATCATGACCGTCGTCTCGCTGGCGCTCATGGGCGCGTTCGGCTTCGCCACCGTGCCCGGCCTGCAGATGCGGATCATGCAGTACGCCGGGCAGGCGCCCACGCTGGCCTCCGGCGCGAACATCGCCGCCTTCAACATCGGTAACGCCCTCGGCGCCTGGATCGGCGGCGTGACCATCACCGCCGGACTCGGCTACACCTCCACGCTGTGGGACGGCGCCGCGCTCAGCTTCGCCGGCCTCCTGGTCCTGCTGATCGCCACTCGGCACGCCGTGCGCCGCGAGGCAACGCCCGCCGCGGTCAACACCGCCGGCACCTGGGCCTGATACCGAGCCATGCACCTGGACACCGGCGTCCAGCTGCATGGCCACGAGACCCCATTCCGCCCGACGAACCACGACCTGATCCCGCACACCCAGACAAGGAGCCTGCCATGACCAAGATCCTGATGATCGTCACCGGCGCCGACCGCCTGACCCTCGCCGACGGCGCCAGCCACCCGACCGGGTACTGGGCCGAGGAACTCGCCGCCTCGCACAAGGTCTTCCGCGACGCCGGTGCCGAGGTCGACATCGCCACGCCCGGCGGCATCGCACCAACCGTCGACGCGATCAGCCTCGACTCCCGCGGCGGAGTCAGCGACGCCGACGCCGCCACCTTCCGCGACTACCTCGCCAGCATCTCCTACGACCTGACCAACCCCCGCGCCATCGCCGACGTGGACGCCTCCGCCTACGACGCCATCTACATCCCGGGCGGGCACGGCCCGATGGCCGACCTCGCCACCGACAGCGATCTCGGGCGGCTGCTCACCGACGCCGACGGTCGCGGCCAGGTCATCGCCGCCCTCTGCCACGGGCCGGCGGCGCTGCTCGCCGCCCGCCGCCCGGACGGCACGTTCACCTTCGCCGGCCGCCGCCTGGTCGTGTTCACCGACGAGGAGGAACGCCAGGGCGGCCTCGGCGACACCACCCCGTGGTGGGTCGAGACAACGCTGCGCGAGCGTGGGGCGACGGTCGAGACGGGTATGCCGTGGTCGAACACCGTCGTGGTCGACGACAACCTCGTCACCGGCCAGAACCCACAGTCCAGCGTCGCTACCGCCCAGCGGGTCCTCAAGAAGCTCGGCGTCCCCACCGGGAACTGATCGCACTCTCCCCGGCAGCCGCGGCCGCACCGCCGCGCCGCGGCTGCCGGCGACACCCTCGAAGGAGAACCCGTGGGCCCCGGGCCGCACCGCCACGCCAGCAGCGGCGTCCACAGGCGCCGCCCGGAGACCGGACCGGGGTGACCTACTCACCGGCCAGCGGGGCGCGAGTCAGGCACTGCCGGCGCAGGTGGGGCACTATCGTTCTGGCGTGCACATCCGTTTTGACGTCCCAGCCGATCCCGACTACCCAGGCCGCGTGGCCGCCGCGCTCAGCAGTGTTCGGCTGCGCAAGTACGGCTATATCGGCGCGGTGCTGGCGGCGGTCGGGGCGATCGGTTTCGCCGTCTCGTGGGGGTTCGCGTGGGGCGACCGGATCTCGCCGCTGTGCTTGGCGATGGTGGTGGGTGGCCTGCTGTCGATGCTGTACTCGCCGTGGGTGCGGTTGCGCGCCCGACGCCGATCCAGTCGCTACGCCGTCGAGGGCGCCTACGACATCACCGACGACAACATCATGATGCGCAGCGGCTCGGAGTCCGGCGGCATCGCCTGGGACGGGGTGGCCCAGGTAAGGGACACCCCTGAGTTCTGGATCGTGTACGTCGGCCGGATGCCGGCGACCGTGATCCCACGCCGCTTGATGTCCGCCGAGGACGCCGAGACGTTGCGAGCCTATATGGCCAAACGCGGCCTGCTCCAGGCTCGCTGAACTCATTTGGAGCTGTGTCGCGAGTCCTCTACTGGCATCCTGTCCGCCGTGCCAGACCGCGTGATGTTCGTTCAGTTGAAGACGGGCCACGACACCGACAAAGGGCCGGCGTGGATCAGCCACGTGCGGTTCAGCAAGAGCTGGCAGACGGCTTACTGGCATGGCAAGACGCTCCGGCGCGGGCGCGGCATGTCTGACGCCAACTTCTACGACGTCGATACCGACGAGGAGTATTGGATCTCCGGACCACACCGCGACCGCGCGGACACGCGCTACAGCGGCATGCGGCCCGAGATCGATGACGACGTCCGCCAGGCGTACGAGGCATTCCTTCGTGGTGATCCGCTACCAGGCCGCGAACACGGCTGACCTTCTTGGCCCAGCGCGCTTCAACGCGGGCGTGTCCGGTGAGGTTCTCCTCCAGGCCGCCGTCGCGGCCGAGTGTGGCGAGGTTGTCCAGCACCCGCACGTGGTTGACGCCGTCGTAGGCGTCGATGCCGAAGCCGAGACTGGTCACCAGCTTGACCGGCACGTCCAGCGGGGGCACGACGGCCAGACCGCAACCGAAGAGGTCAGGCGCTACCGGTGCGAGGGTATTGGGCATCGCCGGCATGGGTGGCTGGCCAAATGACGCAGCAAGCGGATCGTGTGCCGGTCCGGGCGGGACGCGCGCCAGTTATCCGGCCGACGCGTCGGCCCGCCGTACCACTTCGGCAGCGGTGCGGACCACGGCCCGGTCCAGCAGTCGGCCGTCGGCGTCGGTCGCCACACCGGAGCCACGACGTTCTGCCCGCTCCATCGCCTCCAGGACCGCCCGGGCGGACGCCAACTCGGCGGCGGTGGGGGTGAACACGTCGTTGATGACCGCGAGTTGTCCGGGGTGGATGGCGGTGCGGGCCCGGAAGCCCTGCCGGAGCAGGGCCCGGGTCGTCTGCTCCAGCCGGGCCGCATCGCGCAGCGTTGTCTCGACGGGCCCCACGGGAGGGGTGATCCCGGCTGCGGCCGAGGCGACGACGACCTGCGAGCGGATTGGGCCGAACTCCGCCCGGTCCGCCCCCGGCTGCAACCCGAGCTCACCGGCCAGATCCGCCTCACCGATGCCGAGTCGGAGCACGCGTGGCGCGGCGGCCACCTGCGCCGCGGTAAGCACCCCTCGGGCGGTCTCGATCAGCGCCACCACCTGGAAGGTCGGCGCACCCGGGCCGAGCCGCCGCTCGGCCCGGGTGAGCGCCGCGTCGACCTCATGGAGCAGGTTCGGCTCGGCCTTGGGCACCCAGATACCCACCGCCGCCGCGGAGAGGACGGCGATGTCCGCCTCGATCTGGTCACTGTTGATCCTGACCCACAGGCCAGGCCCGGTCTGCGGGGCGGCGGCGAGGAACGCGCCGACCGTCTCACGGGCCTGCTCCTTGCGGGCCGCGATCACCGCGTCCTCGAGGTCGAGTACGAGCGCGTCGGCGCCCCGCCCGGGAGCCTTGTCCAGCAGGTCCGCCCGGTCGCCCGGCACGTACAGGTAACTGCGCGCCACCGTCTGCACTCCTCGCCTCCCTACCGCTGCGGCCGGGAGATGTATCGGCCGTGCGGCTCGCCCGCGACCTTGCCGTCGACGAGCACGTGCTCGCCGCGGACGAAGGTGTCGGTCACCTTGGCGGTCAGCTCGAAACCCTCGAACGGCGTGTACTCCTGGGTCGACTCGGAGTCCTCGGCCCGAACCGTCCAGGTCACGTCCGGGTCCACCAGGCAGATGTCCGCGTCGTAGCCCTCGGCGATCGCGCCCTTGTGGTGCAGACCGAAGCGGCGCGCCGGGTTCCACGAGGTCAGCTCGGCCACCCGCTGGTACGACAGGCCGCGCCGGCTGCCCTCGGTGACCAGGCCGGGCAGCAGGTACTCGGCGCCACCGAAGCCGGACTTCGCGACGAAGATGTCGTCGCGCGGCTCGCCGAACTTCACCTCGTCCCGGCAGCAGGCGTGGTCGCTGACCACCCAGTCGATCTTGCCGTCCAGGACGTACTCCCAGAGTGCCTCGACGTCCTCGCGGGGGCGCAGCGGCGGGTTGACCTTGCCGCCGAGCCCGTGCGCGGTGCTGATGTCGGCGAGCAGGTGCCCGATTGTCACCTCCCGGCGGAAGTCGATGTGCGGGAACGCCTGTGCCATTCGCAGCGCCGCGTCGACGGCCTTGTACGAGGACAGGTGCAGCAGGTTGATCTTCGGCAGCCCGGTCTCGTGCGCCAGGTACGACGCGATCGACACGGCAAGCCCCTCCGAGTGCGGTGGCCGGGAGGCGTGATAGGCCTCCAGCCCTCGCAGCCTGCCCTCCTGCTCGACCTGCCTGGTGTAGGCGCTCATGATCTCGGCGGTCTCACAGTGCAGCGACAGCGAGATGTCGTCGGCCAGCTCGGGGAAGCGTTCCCGCGCCGCCTGCACCCCCCGCATGACGAACTCGAAGTGGGCGTAGTCGTACCGCTCGCCCTCCGGGATCATCAGGAACGAGTTCTGGTCGGCGGAGCGGCCGTGCAGCCCGTGGCTGCCGTAGAACATGAAGATCTTGAACGAGGTGACCCCGTGCTCCGCCACCAGCTGCGGGATCTCGTTGATGTGCTCGCGCATCATCGGGGCCAGGTGGAAACCGTAGTCGATGTAGGAGCGCCCCTCGGCGGCGGCGAGGACGTCCGGGAAGAAGTCGTCGTACCGGCCGCCGCGGTTGAGGTAGTACTGCCCGGTGCGCATGTAGTTCAGTGCGGTGGTCACGCCGCCCTGCACCGAGGCGCGGCTCTCCGACACGGTGTCCTCGCCCAGCGGGTTGTAGATGCCCCAGTGCTGGTGGGCGTCGACCACGCCGGGGAACGCGAGCCGCCCCCCGCCGTCGACCACCTGGGCGGCCTCGCTCGCCTCGATGTGTGGGGCGATTCGGCTGACCCGGCCGTCGGTGACAGCGACGTCCAGCAGCTCGGGTTCGGGCCGGTCGTGCCGGACGACGCGGATGTTGGTCAGCAGCAGGTCGAAGGTAGTCATGGGGTGCTCCTCGTTGTCGGTTCAGCGGCTCGGCGCCACCGGCGCGGCGTCGGTGGCCCTCTCACACGTGATCAAGCTGGTCAGCTGCCGGACGTCGGGGGCCTGGTCCAGCCGGTGGACCTCCTCCTCGATCTGGGCGGCGATCTGCGCCGGCAGCCCGGCCGCGGCGTTGTGGCGGAACTTCACCGCCAGTTCGGCCTCGCTGAGCGGGCGTTGCGGCCCGCCGCGGTTGGCAAGGACGGCCTCGGTCCACTCCCGTCCGTCGCGGGTGACCACCCGCAGTACCGCCGGGAACTGGTTGGGGAAGATGGCGTCGCACCGTTCGTCGGGCACTACCTCGACCTTTGCCATCAGGGCCCGGCGAGCCGGCTCACGGGCCAGGTCGTCGGTGAAGTCGGCCAGCCCGACGCCGAGCCCGCCGCCCCCGCACAGTCCGGCGGCGACCGCGTACGGGCCACTGAACTGCGCCTCGTAGCCGGTCTGCGGGGCGCGCTTGCGTTCGATGGGTTGCCCGATGGTGCGGATCACCGGCGACGGCACGCCGAGTGTGATCGACTCGATCTGGTCGACCGGCAGCCCCCGCTCCCGCAGCGCGATCGCCGCGTCGATCGCGGCGTGGGTGAAGTGGTTGGCCGGGTACGGCTTGAAGAAGATGCCGGGCACCGCCCAGTCGGTGCCGAGCCCTCGGACGATCTCGTCGGCGTCGAACTCTCCGCGCAGGAACGCCTGGAAGAAGCCGAACCGTCCCTCCAGCACCGTCGGTGGGCCGGTCACGCCGTGCCGGGCCAGCAGCGCCGCGCTGACCGCCGAATGCGCCGCCCAGCCACAGTGGATCCGTTTGACCGTGCCGCCGTTGCGGTTGGCCTCGATCAGTCCGGCGGCCATCGAGGCGGCCACCCCGAGGGCGTCCAGGGTGCTGTCGGCGTCCAGCCCCAGCAGCCGGGCTGCGGCGACAGCTCCGCCGAGCGTCCCGCAGATCGAGGTGGCGTGCTGGCCGTGCTCGAAGAAGACCGAGTTGCCAGCGGTCCGGTCGTAGCCGGCCATGCCGAGTCGTACACACACCTCCAGGCCGACTGCGATGGCGGCCACCGTTTCGCGGCCGGACGCGCCGGCCAGTTCGGCGGCGGCGAGGGCGGCCGGCACCACCGACGCGCTGGGGTGCAGCACCGACGGCAGGTGCGTGTCGTCGTAGTCGAGGGAGTGCGCCAGCACGCCGTTGGCGAACGCCGCCAGCGCCGCGGGCACCCGCTCGGCCAGGCCGACCACGGTGGCCTGGCCCCGGCCGCCCTGCTCGGTGACGTACGCCAGGGCCGCCTGACTGGTCGGCAGCGGGTACGCCGCCACGCAGAGCCCGATGATGTCCAGCACCCGGGCGCGGACGCTGGCGACCACCTCGTCGGGGAGGGCGTCGGCGGGTGTGTCGGCGGCGAAGGCGGCCAGGCGCTGGCCCAGGGTCGGCTCAGCCACGGCTGATCACCGCCAGTGGACGCACCGGTGAGCCGGTGGCACCGTACAGCGGCAGCGGCGACAGGATGAAGGTGAACTCGTACACCGCGTCGCGGGCGAGTTCCTCCAGCGCCAGCGTCTCGATCAGGTAGATGCCGTGTTCCACCAGGAGGATGCGGTGCGCGGGCAGTACGCTGTGTCCCTTGCCCGGCGGCAGGCACTCGAAGGCGATGGTGTCGGCTCCGGCGGCGTGTACCCGGCGCTCGGCCAGCCAGGTGGCACCGTCCGCGCCGATCCCGGGCACCCCAGACTCCTTCCCGATGTAGCGGGTGCGGTCCTCGTGGTCGAACAGCCGCCCCCAGCCGCTGCGGATGAGCACGACGTCGCCCGGTCCCACCGACGTGCCCTGCCGGCACACTGCGGCGTCGAGGTCGGCGTCCGTGATCTCGTAGCCGGCCGGGCAGCTCTCCTGCGCCAGCGCGCCCGGGATGTCGAGCAGGACGCCCCGGCGGACCATCGGCGCGACGGTGTGCACACCCAACTCGTGGAACCGGCCGCCGACCTGCGCGGCGGTGGCGTCCACCCCGCCGTGCATCCGGCCGTTGTGGGACACGTGCGCGAGGGCATCGACGTGTGTGCCGACGTGGGTGCCCATCACCAGCAGGTCGTTGGCGGCGGAGCCGCCGTCGGGCCGGACCGTGTCGCCGTGCCGGCGCGGCAGGGTGATCCAGAATGGCGGGTGGTTCGGTGACTGCGGCATGCCGACGGTGAGCGGCCGGCCCAGGTCGTAGATCGTGACGCCGGCCTGCACGGCGTCGAGCAGGCTGTCGGCGGTTCTGGCGGTGGTGGCCACGGGGGTTCCTCGCGTTTCGGCTGTCATCACGGCGTCGTCAGGCGACGATGTCGCGGGCTTTCAGGTCGGCGATCTCGGTCGGGTCGCAGCCGAGCTCGTCGACGAGCAGGGCGTCGGTGTCGGCACCGGGATCGCGGCCGGTGAACCGGATCCGGCCCGGGGTCTCCGACATCCGCCACATCACGTTGTGCATCCGCATCGGACCGAGGTCGGGGTCGTCGGCCACGGTGATCATCTCGGTGGCTTGGACGTGCGGATCCTCGACGATGTCCTTGGCGCTGTAGATCGGGGCGACGGCGGCGCCGACCTCGGCGAACGCCTGGGTCACCTCGTCGCGGGTGCGCTGACCGATCCAGGCGCCGACGTACGCGTCGAGTTCGTCGGCGTGCGCCACCCGCCCGACGCCGGTGCGGAACCAGGGCTCGTCGATCACCTCGGGGTGGCCGACCAACCGGAGGACCCGCTCGGCGATGGCCTGGGCGCTGGTGGACACGGCCACCCACGAACCGTCCTTGGTCCGATAGGTGTTGCGGGGCGCGTTGTTGGTGGACCGGTTGCCCTGCCGGTGTTCCACCACCCCGAGCTGGTCGTAGACGGTGGGACCGGGACCGACGGCGGTCATGATCGGTTCCAGCAGGCTCATGTCGATGACCTGGCCCCGGCCCGAGCGTTCCCGGTGCCACAACGCCATCATCACCGCTGACGAGGTGGCGATCCCGCAGATGCTGTCAGCCAGCCCGAACGCGGGCAGCGTGGGCGGTCCGTCGGCGGTGCCGGTGAGGTGGGCGAAGCCGCTCATCGCCTCGGCCAGGGTGCCGAAGCCGGCCCGAGAGGCGTACGGGCCGGCCTGGCCGAAGCCGGTGATCCGGGCGATCACCAGACCGGGGTTGACCTGGTGCAGCTGTTCGGGGCCGATGCTCCACCGCTCCAGCGTGCCCGGGCGAAAGTTCTCCACCAGCACGTCGGCCCGGGCGGCCAGGCGCAGCAGCAGCGCCGCCCCCTCCGGCGCGGAGAGGCTCAGGCCGATCAGCCGCTTGTTGCGGGAGATCTCCTTCCACCACAGGGGATGGCCGTCCTTGGACTTGCCGTGCCCACGCATGCTGTCACCCATCGTCGGGTGCTCGATCTTGATTACTTCGGCGCCGAAGTCGCCGAGGATCTGACAGCACAGGGGCCCGGCGAGGATCGTCGAGACGTCCAGGACCCGCAGACCTGTCAGCGGTCCGTTGCTCACCCGTTCCACCTCCCCAGTCATCGCTCGGTTCAGCGGAAGAGCATTCCGCTGAGCAGAAATTTCGGTCGTGCCTACCGGGTCAACGGCGTGCCGGTCGACCTTCACCCGGCTCACCTGCGCGCTGCGCGGGTGCCCGGAAACCCAGCTCGGCGGAGATCTCCGCCGCCGCCGCGGCGACCAGGGCGCCGTGCCCGGCGCATACCTCGGGTGTGAACCGGTTCTGGGGTCCGCACAGCGAGATCGATCCGAACACCTGACCCGTGGAGTAGCGCACCGCCGCCGCCACGCTTCCCGCACCGCTCTGCCGCTCGCCCATGCTCACCGCGTACCCCTGGTGGCGGATCCGAGCCAGCTCGGCCCGCAGCCGCACCGGTGAGGTGATCGTGGACGGGGTGACCGCCTCCAGCGGCTGGCTGTCCAGATAGTCCTCGACCTCCGCGTCGGGCAGCGCGGCGAGGATGGCCTTGGACGACGACCCGGAGTGCAGCGGATGGCTGGTGCCCAGCGACACCGACATCCGCACCTCGTGCGGCGAGAGCACCTGGTCGATGTAGACCCGGTACCAGCCCTGCCGCACCGACAAGGTGGCCGTCTCGCCACTGGTGCGCACCAGCCGGACCAGATACCGCCGGGCGATGTCCGGCACGTCCAGGGCGCGCAGCGCGGCCAGCCCCACCGTCAGCGCGCCGGCACCGAGCCGGTACCGCTTGGTCTCCTCGTCGAAGCTGAGGAACTCGTCGGCCACCAGCTCCTTGAGGATCCGGTGCGCGACCGCCTTCGGCAGCCCCAACTCCCGCGCGATCGTCGACACGCCGAGGGTCTCCGGCGCCCGGGCGGCGATGATGTTGATGACATCAAGGGCACGTCCGAGCCCCGACCGGGTCCGGCTGACGTCATTGTCAATGACGGGTGTCGTGGTCATCCTCAGTCCTTACTGTCGACGTAGGTGGGCGGGAACCGCCGGGCGTCAGGTGGGTGCGACAGGTGTGCCGGCCGGCAGACCCTCGACCTGCCGGGGTCGTTCCACCGCGATGACCAGCGCCACCGAGGCGAGTACGACCACTCCGGCAACCACCTGCCGGCCGGTCAGCCTTTCATTCAGCATCATCATGCCGAGCAGCACCGCCACCACCGGATTGACGTACGCGTAGGTGGCGGCCAATTGCAGCGGTGCGTTTCGCAGCAACCAGGTGTAGACGCTGAACCCCACGACGGTGCAGACCACCATCAGATAGGCCCATGCCAGCCAGGAGCGGCCGGTCACCTCCGCCAGCCGCAACCGCCCCACCTCGCCGCTGACCACGCTCGCCATCGCCACCGCCACCCCGCCGACGAGCATCTGCCACCCGGTGCCGACCAGATGGTCCGCCGGCGACCTCAGCCGCTGTGCCAGCGTCGAGCCCAGCGCCCACACCATCGTGGAGAGCACCACCAGCAGCATCCCGCCGAGGTGCCACTGCCCGGCCGGCGCCGCGAACAGCAGCGCCAGGCCCGCCACCCCGCCCAGTACGCCAACCGCCGCCAGCGACGACGGCCGCGGCCCGACGCCCAACCGGAGCACCAGCACCCACAGCGGCATGCCGGCCACCAGCAGCGAGGCCAGCCCAGTCGGGACGTACTGCTGCCCAAGGGCCAGCAGCGCGCTGCCTGCCCCGACCATCAGCAGTCCACTGGCCACCACCCCGCCCCACTCGCCCCGCGCCGGCCGCAGCGCGACCCGTCCCCGCCGCGACGCCGCCACCGCGAACAGCAGCAGCGCCGCGGCCAGGAACCGCGCCGAGGTGCACACCATCGGAGGCAGGCTCTCCAGGGCAACCCGGTTGCCCAGATAGGTCGATCCCCAGAGCAGGTAGATCGCCCCGAGCCCGACGCCCAGCGCGACGGGGCCGGCAGGCCGCGGCGATGCCGCCACGGGCCTCGCCGTGGCGACACGGGACAGGTCAGCGGTGTCCATCGACCTGGATCGTCACCGGAGTGTTGCCCCGCAGGGCGTTCGAGTACGGGCACAGCTGGTCCGCCAGCGCCACCGCGCGCTCCAGATCCGCCTGGGGGCACTCCGGCGCCGACACCTCCAGCACCACCGCGATGGCGTACCGGCCCGCCTCGGTCTGCCCGAGGGAGACTGAGGCGGTGACCGTGGTCGGCCCCGGTTTCGCCCCCACCTGGCGGGCGGCGATGGCCAGCGCGCTGTCGAAGCAGGCCGCGTAACCGGCGGCGAAGAGTTCCTCGGGATCGGTGCCCACCGCGGCCGGGCCCCGCTGGGCCGGCCGGGTGAGGTCGACCCGCAGCGACCCGGTCAGCGACCGGGCCGACCCGCCCCGCCCGCCCGACACCCGCACCGCCGCGGTGTAGATGACGTTCGCCGGGACCGCCGTCGCGACCTCGGCCGGTGTCCCGATGCTCATGCCGGCCCCCCTTCCAGGTCCGCCTGCACCTGCGCGGCCACCGCGTCGGCGAACGCCTCCGGCTGCTCGTCGGCGACGAAGTCCGTCCCGCCGGGGATGGTGACCAGCGGCGCGTGCGGCAGCGCGGCCCGCACCTGCGGCGTCATCCGGTCGAGCAGGTCGTCGGCCCCGTGCAGCAGCACGATGGGCAGCGCGTCCAACGCCGCGGTGTCCACGTGATGGTCGAAGACCGCCCGGTACGCCGTGGCGTAGTCCGGTCCGGTCAACAGGTACTCGGTGACCTGCCGGTTCGCCTCCTCCGGGGTCAGTCTCGGGTAGAGGCCGTACACCCGGTCCCAGATCACCCGCAGGTGCCCGCCGTCACGCGCCGGGAGGTAACCCGGGGCGTACGACCGCTTCTTCTCCGCCCGCTCCTGCTCGTCGTAGAGCGGGATGCCCTGCAGGATCAGCCGGTGCACCCGCTGGGAGGCCCGCATCATCGCCTCGGCCCCGATGATCGCGCCGGTGTGCTGCCCGAGCAGGTGCAGCCGGGGCAGTCCGAGGGCGTCGGCGATCTGCCACACGGCGTCGGCGTATTCGGGAATGGACCAGGGGCGTGGCGGCGGGTCGGACATCCCGAACCCCGGCGTGTCCAGGGCGACGACCCGCAGGCCCCGCCGGGCCAGGGGATCGACGACCGCGTCGTAGGTCGCCGAGGACAGCGGGGACTGGTGCAGGATCAGCAGTACCGGCCGGTCGGGGTCGCCGCCGTGGCGGTAGTGCACCTGTCCCCACGGCAGGTCGACGTATGCCCGGCGGGCCACCCCGCGCGCCCGGCTCACTTCGCCACCGCCATGGCCGCCATGATCTCGATGACGTGCTTGATGCCGGCGCGGTAGTCGTCCAGCCGGATGTGCTCGTTGGGACCGTCCACCCCGGAATCGGCCCGGGACACGCCGATCCCGACGATCGGGCGGTCGGCGAGCACCCCCTGGTTGCCGATCCACTGGGTGTACGGCTCGACCACCGGCTCCGTTCCGTACACCCGGCGGGCCGCGTCGGCGACCAGCGCGACGAACGGGTCGCGATGGTCGGTGCTGTTGGGCTGGCTGGTGGCCATGACCTCGATGCGCAGGTCACCGAAGCCGGTCGCCGCCAGGTGGTCCCGGAGGCAGCCCAGCACCCGCTCCGGGTCCTGGCCGGGGACCAGCCGGATCTCCAGCTTCGCCGACGCGGTCGACGGGATGCCCAGCGTCACATCGTCGCGCATGTCGCCGCCGGTGAACCCGGCGACGGTCAGCGTCGGCACGGTACGGATGGCCAGCGCCGCCTGCCGGTCGTCGAGGTCCCCGGTGAACCGCTCGACCTCGGCCCGCTTGCGGAGGAAGTCCCCGTCGAACGCCACGTTCGCCAGCAGTTCCCGTTCCGCGTCGGTCGGCGGGCGGGCGTCGTCGGCGAAGCCGGGGATCGTCACCGTACCGTCAGGGCGCTGCAACTGGGCCAGGGCGGCGGCCAGCCGGGCCGTGGCGGCGGGCAGCAGCGCGGTGTTCTGGCTGGTCAGGTCCCGGGGCAGGGTCTGCGCGGTGAGCCGCAGGTAGAGCACGCCCTTCTCGCTGAGCTTGAGCAGCAGCCGGTCGTCGCCGTCGAGCCAGGAGTTCTCCCACAGCGCCGCGTCGCTGGCCAGTCGGCCGGCGTGCGCCCGCACGAAGGAGCCGAGGCCGGGGCTGTGCAGCCACTTCTTGCCCTCGAAGATGATCCTGCTGGTGACCGGCGGGGTGAGGCCGGCCAGCCGCCAGGCCGCCACCGCGTGGATCCGGGACATGACGACGCCCTTGTCGTCGGCAACGCCGCGGGCGTAGAGCCGCCCGTCGTGGATCTCCGCCGCGTACGGCGGGCTGATCCAGTCGGCGTCGTCCCCGGCCGGCTCGACCTCCACGTCGTAGTGGGTGAAGTGCAGCAGGGCCCGATCACCGTCCCCGGGCACCTCGGCGAGCACGTACGGGTAGGACTGCTCCCAGGGGATGATCTCGGCGCTGCCGCCCCAGCGGCGTACCGAGCCGGCGATGAACTCGGCCGTGGCCGCCATCTGCTCCGGCTCCTGCCGGCGGCTGCGGATGCGGCACAGCTGCTGTAACTCCTCGACGAACTCGTCGAAGTGCGCGTCGACCGCCGCCAAGGCGGCTGCGGTGTCAGGGTGTGGCATGCGGGTTCCTCACACAGGGGTGGCAGGGGCTCAGTGGATGGTGACGCCGCCGTCGACGAAGATCGTCTGGCCGGTGATCATGGCGGCGGCGTCGCTCAGCAGGTAGGCGACCGCGTTGGCGACGTCCTGCGGCTCCGCCATCCGACCCAACGGGATCGTGGCCATCTTGTCCGCCAGGTACGCCGGGTCGCCGCGTACGTCGGAGGTCATGTCGGTGGGCACGATGGTCGGCCCGACCGCATTGACCCGGATGTGGTCCGGTGCCCATTCGAGGGCCAGCACCCGCGCCATGTGCATGACGCCGGCCTTGCTCACGCAGTAGCCCAGCGTGTTCAGCACCGCGATGTGCCCGTTGGTGGAGCCGATGTTCACCACCGCGCCGCGGGCGTCCCGCAGGGCCGGGTAAGCGGCCTGGCACATCCGGAACGTACCGGTCAGGTTGACGTCGAGGACGGTGGTGAAGTCCTCCTCGGACATCGTCGCCGCCGGCCCGCGGCGGACCACGCCGGCGTTGTTGACCAGGAGGTCCAGGTGGCCGTGCCGGTCCAGGACCGCCGCGACCAGTTCGGCGCAGGACTGCGCCGACCGCACGTCCACCAGGTGCCGGGTGTGCGCCCCGCCGGACAGGTCGCTGTCCCAGTCGTCGAGGACGTCGGCGCGGGCCACCGTGGCCCCCCGCTCGGCGAGGGTGGCGGCGATGCGGGCGCCGATGCCGCGTGCCGCGCCGGTGACCACGGCCACCCGGCCGTCGAACCGGTTCGGGTCACTGCTCATGGCCTGCTCCAGGTTCCCGGGCCCGTCACCGGCCGGGCGGGCGGACGCCCGGCCCGACCGGTGCCCCGCGCCCGTGACGACGGTCCCGTCCACGGTCGTCACGCGCCGATCACCTTGGTCTCCTCGGCCCAGAAGGCCACCCGCTTCTGCACCAGCCGGATGACGAAGTGAGCCAGCAGACCCATCACTGACAGGACCACCAGTACGGCGAACATGCCCGCGATGTCGAAGTTGTAGTTCGTCTGGAGCAGCAGGTAGCCGAGGCCTTCCTTGGCGCCGATGAACTCACCGACGACCGCGCCGAGGATGGCGAAGACGATGCCGATGTCCAGGCCGGCGAAGATGAACGGCAGCGCGCTGGGCAGCCGCACCATCCGGAAGATCTGCGTCTTGCTCGCCCCGAACACGGTCAGCATCTGGATCTTGTCGGCGTCGGCTGCCCGTAGCCCCTCGATGACGTTGACCAGCATCGGGAAGAACGAAATCACCGCCGCCATGACCACCTTGCTGGTCAGGCCGAAGCCGAACCAGACCACGAACAGCGGGGCGAGGGCGACCTTCGGCACGGTCTGGAAGGCCACGATGTAGGGCATCAGGGTGGCCTCGACGACCTTGACCTGGGAGATGAAGGTGCCCAGCAGCACCGCGGCCCCCACGCCGATGACGAACCCGACCAGCGCCTCCTGGCTGGTCACCCAGAAGTGACCCCAGAACAGGTCGTCGCCGAGCTGCCGCCACAGCGAGTCGACCACCTGCGAGGGTCGGGGCAGGACGTACTCGTCGACACCGATCAGCTGGATGCCGTACTCCCACAGCAGCACGACCACGACGAAGACCGCCGGGACCAGCCAGAGCTGCGGCTTCTCCCGGAAGTCCAGGCGGCGCCGGGCGGCGCCGGTGGCCGCCGACGTCGGTGGCTCGGCCAGCTTGTCGACCAGGTTGGTTGTTGCCATGGCTGCCTCCCCGTCAGTCGATTACGCCGGCGGCGTTGAAGTGTCGGCGGATCCGGTCCACGTAGATCCCGGCCCGGTCGGAGGACATGACGCTGAGGTCACGGGGCCGGCCCAGGTCGATCGGCATGATCTCGGCGATCCGGCCCGGTCGCGGGCTGAGCACGACCACCCGGTCGGAAAGGAAGACCGCCTCCGGGATCGAGTGCGTGACCAGCACGATCGTCTGCCCGCTCTCCTGCCAGATCCGCAGCAGTTCGACGTTCATGTACTCGCGGGTCATCGCGTCGAGCGCGCCGAACGGTTCGTCCATCAGCAGCACCGCCGGGTCGTGCACCAGCGCCCGGCAGATACCGGCCCGCTGCTGCATGCCGCCGCTGAGCTCGTGCGGGTACTTACGCTCGAAGCCGTTCAGGCCCACCATGTCCAACAGTTGCTGGGCGCGTTCCCGGTGCCGGCGGGGATCCAGCTTCTGGATCTCCGCCGGCACCATCACGTTGTCGAAGATGGTGCGCCAGGGCAGCAGGGTCGGCGCCTGGAACACCATCCCGACCTCGGGAAGGGGTTTCGTGACGTCCCGCCCGGCGATCCGCACGGTCCCCCCGGTCTTCGGGCTCAACCCGGCGAGGATCTTCAGCAATGTGGTCTTGCCGCACCCGGACGGTCCCACGACCGAGATGAACTCGCCGCGACGCACGGTCAGATTGATGTCGCTGAGCGCCTGAGTCGGGGCCGACTTGCGGGGCCGGTACTCCTTGTCCAGCCCGGCGATCTCGATCCACGAACTCTCCGACACCGATGCCGGGGTCTGCGTCGCGCGGGCCGCCGCCTTGATGGCCATCGAAATCCCTTCCGCTACGCTAGCTGGCGGTGTAGTGGGCGGCCTTGTCGAGCACCGCCGCCTTGTCGAAGTTGTTGGCACCGGAGAGCAGGTTCGGGTCCCACAGCTTCTTCATGTCGACCTCGCCGGTGATCTGTCCGGCCTCCTTGGTGTACGCCTGGGTCTTCGCCCACTCCTGGTCGCTGATCGCGCCCCAGTCGGCGAACTGCTCCGGCGTGCCGCTGGCCGGGGTCGCCGTCTTCAGCCAGGCCGTCAGGCTCTTGGTGTCGGCAGCCAGCCGCTCGTCGACGTTCTTGCCGGCCAGGATCTGCGGGAACACCTTGTAACCGATCCGCATGGCGGCGTCCGGGTTCTTCGCCGAAAAGAGCATCGCCTTGTACGCCGCGCGCAGGAACCGCGTGTACACGTCGCGCTTGCCGGCGAAGTCGCGCGCCCCGACGCTGAAGGTCAGCGAGCGGATGCCGGTGAAGGTGTCCGGGTTGGTCAAGTACTTCAGCTGGGTGCCTGAGTTCTCGATCACCGCGTACGCCTGGGTGTAGAGCGCCAGCATGTCGACCTTGCCCTCGTTGAGCGCGGTGGCGGCCGGCGCACCGACACCCACCGGCAGCAACTCGACGTCCTTGGCCGGGTCCAGCCCGGCCGCCCGGACGTAGGCGCGGGCGTACGGGGCGGAGCCGGAGGCCAGGCTGATCACACCGATCTTCTTGCCGCGCAGGTCGGCGCCGCCGGCGATGGTGCTGTCCGGCTTGACCGCCATCACCCAGGGCCAGTTCTGCACCAGGCCGCCGATCGCCTTGATCGGGACGTTCTTCTCCGCCGCGCCGAGCACCGAGCCGGAATCGGCGGCGGTGATGTCGGCGCTGCCCGAGGCGACCGCCTGCAGCGCGGCGACCGAACCGTCGGCGTTGATGGTGTCGACGCTCAGCTTCTCGTCGGCGAAGTAGCCGAGCTCCTTGGCGACCGCGTATACGGCCACCTCCTCCTTGGGGCCGATCACCGCGGAGGCGATCGCCATTGTCACCTTGGCCTCCTTGGTCCCGCCGCCGGCCGTGGACCCCTCATCGGAGCCACTGCCGCATGCGGACAGGACCAGCGCGGCGGCCAGTGCCGCCGGCAGCAAACCCCACGTGCGTTTCATCTCCAACACCTCGTCATCAGTCGGAAGGTCCGGTCGGCCGCCGATGGCGGCCGGCCGTCAATCAGGTGTTCAGCAGCGAGGCGGCGATCGCCAGGTCGTTGTAGACGTGCTGCTCGACGATCAGCCAGTCGTCGAGGACGAACACGTCCGCATAGCGGATGCCGTCGAACGGGCTGCCGTCGTGCCACTGCCCGTACAGCCGCCCGAGTGAGGTCACCGAGATCCGTCCCTCGGCGTCACCCACCAGGTACCGGTCGCGGTGTTTGCGGACCCACCGGTAGGTTCCGGTCGACGCGGCCGCCATCTGCTCCAGCGAGGAGTACTCCCGGCCGGCGGGGAAGACCAGCCGCGCTCCCGGCGCGAGGAACCGGCCGGCCTCGTCGAGCTGGCGGTCCTCGCACAACTGCAGGTAGTGGTCGACCAGTCGGACCCCGTCGTGGATATCCATCAGCCGGTCTTGCCGCTCAGCGCCGCCTCCCACTGGTCCCGCAGCGGGTGCTCGGCGGGACCGTGCTCGGTGAGGATGCGCATCAGTCGGGCCAGCAGCTCGTCCCGCTCGCGGTCGAGGACCTGCTGCTCCTCCTGCCCGGCCACGAAACCGTCGACGGCGCCCGCGCCGAGGATGTTCCCGCGGACCAGCAACGCCTCCACGACGCGCAACCGCTGCCGGGTCACGTGCAGCTCGGTGGAGAGCTGCAACAGCAGGTCGAGCAGCTTGCCGACCTTGGGGTCTCCGAAGTAGTCGAACTCGGTGCTCATCACGCCTCCGGCTTGGTCGCGGTCAGTACGGCCCAGGGGAAGTGCCACTCCGAACGGTCGCCCCAGCCCTGCGGCTGGACGCCGTTTCGGCGCTCGTCGAACGGGGTCCAGGACACATCGGTGAGCCCGGCCTCGGTGCACACCGCGATCAGGTCGGAGCCGAACAGGGCCCGGAAGAAGGGCTCGTTGTTCCGCTCGGCGTGCTCATAGATGGTGGCGTCGCGCAGCGGGTCGCCGGTGAGCATGAACTCCAGGAACCGCAGCGAGCCGCCCGGCTTGAGCAGGCGGGCCGCCTCCTCGATCGTTTCGCGGATCGCGTCGGCCGGCATCTCGTGCAGCACCATCGTCCCGGTGACCACGTCGCAGCTGCCGGCCTCGAAGCCGGTCGCCCGGCCGTCGGCCTGGCGGTAGTCGACGGCCAGCCCGGCCGCTTCCGCCTCGGCGTGGGCGAGCCGCAGCCCAGGGGCGGCCAGGTCGATGCCGATCACCTGCGCCGTCGGGTACCGGCCCACCAGCGGGCGAGTGCTCTTGCCGAACCCGCAGCCGATGTCGACCACCCGCGTCGCCGCCGGCAACTCCGGCAGCGCGGTCTCGGTGAACAGCTTGTGGAACTTGTAGCCGTCGTTGTCGCGCAGCATGACGATGCGCGCCCCGAACTCGTACACATACGCCGACATGTCGTCGGAGAAGAAGCTCCCCGGCTGGATGTGGATGTCGTAATCGGTGTACCAGTCCGGAAGGTCCAGCCCCGGGTCCAGCTCGAGGGAGCCCTTGGGCTGCTCGGGCAGCGCCTTCATCTGGTCGGTCAGCTCATCGCGGCGGCTCAGCACCGCGTCGCCGGCGAGCTTCCACAACATCTTCTGCTGTACCCGCTCCAGGTGGCTGAACCACGGGTACAGCGGGAGGCCGCGCAGCACCTGCCCGGCGTCAGCGACTGTCGTCGCCGGCGAGCCGGTGGCGCCGTACTCCTGGCGCAGAGCGGGGTAGACAGTGTCCGCCCAGCGCTTGCGCAGACTGAGGACGAAATCCACGGCGGAACGCTCATCCAAGGTGAGGCGCCCCTCGACATCGAACATGCCTTGTCTCCTCTTCGGACTGTGGTGGGGGACGGTCGGACCAGGCGGGCCGGACGACCGGGTGGACGGGTCAGTGAGCGTGCAGCACCCGCTGCGCGGAGGCGGTGTCGTAGCTGCCAAGGAAAGCGCCCGCCAACCGCCCCTCGTAGACGGCCTCGAAGGCGGTCCGGGGGGCGTTGGCGTCGCCGACGAGGTGGACTCGCGGGCCGTCGGGCAATGCGTCGAGCTGTCGGTACAGCTCGTCGGCGGCGAGCGCCGAGCCGGCATCGATTACCGCGTTGACCTCGTCGAGGCGGAGGTCGTCGCCGGCGAGCGGGCCGGTGAGGGTGACCGCCGAAGCGCCGGCCGCGCGGACGGTCCGTAGTGGATGGGCCACGACTCCCAGGTCCGCGAAGCGTTTGAGCAGTGCCAGCCGCGAGTACGTCGTGATCCGGGCGCTCAACCCGGCGGTGGGGGAGACCAGGTGGACGCGGGCTCCGCGCCGAGCGAGGTTTTCCGCGATCGAGGCCGCCGCCCAGGTGCCCTCGTCGTCGAGAACCACCATGGCGCCAGAGGGCCGGAAGGCCGGATCAGCCAGGCGGTCGACCGCCTGCCAGAGGTCGATCACCGGTGGGCCGTCCGGCAGCGACCGGCGGGCGGGTCGGGACCCGGTCGCCAGGATGACGTCCTGGTAGTCGCCGGCCAGCACCTCCTCGACGCTGATCCGGCGGCCGAGCCGTACCTGCACACCGGCGGCCTGCACGTCGCGCGCCAGGTCCTGGGTGAGCAGGCCGAACCGCTGCCGTCCGGGCACCCGCGCGGCCAACTCCACCTGGCCGCCGAGCCGTTCGCGTGCCTCGACCAGGGTCACCTGGTGCCCGGCTCGCCGGGCGGCGATCGCGGCCTCCAGACCGGCGGGACCACCGCCGATCACGAGGACCCGGCGGGTACCGGCCGGCCCGGGCAGCTCCGGCCAAGCCTGCGACCATTCCCGCTCGGCGCCGACCTCCGGATTGACCACGCAGGAGATCGGCAGGCTCGCCTCCAACCGGCCGATGCACCCCTGGTTGCAGGCCAGGCAGGCGCGTGTCTGGTGCTGGCGGCCCTCGGCCGCCTTGCGCACCAGGTGCGGGTCGGCGATGTGCGGACGGGCCAGCCCGACCAGGTCGGCCTCGCCGGCGGCGATCAGCTCGGCCGCCTCGGGCAGGCTGTCGAGCCGACACACCGCCAGCACCGGCAGGTCGGGGAACTCTTGCTTGAACAACGCGGCGTGGTGCCGGAACGGGGCGTGGCCGAAGGTCATGTCGGCGATCTGCGTCGCCAGCGTGTAGCTGCCGTGATAGGCGGAGTGGCTGACGTGCACGTACGCCAGCGGGAACTCGGCGCGCAGCTTGCCGACGATCTCCAGCACCGCCGCCGGGTCGAGTCCGCCGGGCAGGAACTCGTCGGCGCTGACCCGCAGTCCGACGGGCAACTCGGGAGCGGCGGCCAGCACTGCCGTCAACACCTCCCGGGTCAACCGCATTCGGTTGTCGAGGCTGCCGCCGTACTCGTCCACGCGCGTGTTGGTGTGCGGGGAGAGGAATTGCTGGAGCAGGTGGCCGTGTCCGGCATGCACCTCCAGCCCGTCGAAGCCGGCCTGCCGCATCCGCCGGGCGGCTGCGGCGAACGCGTGGACGATCACCGCGATGTCCCGACGTCCCATGGCATGCGGTACGTGCGCGCCGGCCGCCCAGGGCACCGGGGACGACGACCAGGCGGCGGTACGGGTGGCATCGCCGTTGGCCTGCCGACCGGCATGCATGATCTGGGCGAAAATGTGCGCGCCGTGGGCGTGGACCGCCTCGGCCGTCGCTGCGTACACCGGGATCGACGAGTCGTCGAAGCTGCCGAGGCTGATGCTGCGCCCCGCGCTGGTCGGGTGGACCCGGATCGCCTCGGTGATGATCAGGCCGACGCCGCCGCTGGCGCGCTCCTCGTGGTAGGCGACGAGCCGCTGCGTGGGCACGTTGTCCCGGCCGAAATTGGTGGTGTGCCCGGGGACGAAGACCCGGTTGCGGAGCTGGACGGAGCCGAGCTGAACTGGGGAGAGGAGGGTACGGAGCTTGTCATCAGGCATGCTCGGCCTTCCTGTTCGGGCCGTGCTCGGCTGGGCCGAGGAGTGTTCGTGTGAACCGTACGCCGTTCGATTGAGTGGAACGGTAGGACTGGCGTTCGTGGCCGTCAATGGGCTACCGACGAGTAACATTCGGGATCGAAGCCCGGTTGACCTGCTGTTCTGCCCAGCCGAACGGCCGACAGAGACGCTTATCTATCAGTCGGTCCGGTCGTACCCGGCGGCCGCGTACGCGTGCCGGACCCGTCCCGCCGCACGCCGTCGGGCCCACTCCGACGCCCGGGTGACCGCCGGACGGTGCGGGTCGGGCGAAGGGTTCAACTGACCCTCACACCAATGCCCGACCAAACGGCGTTGCGAGCTGACCAAGGGGCGGTTCGCTGTGCGAGAGGCGCCCGTTTGGATCTTGTGCGGCAGCAGCGTGCCAGGCGGGTAGCGTCCTGGTCGAATGACGCAGGGAGACGGGAGGCGTAGAAATGGCGGCTTATGACGTCATCGTCGTGGGGCTCGGCGGCATGGGCAGCAGCGCCGCCTACCACCTGGCCGCGCGGGGGCAGCGTGTGCTTGGTCTGGAGCAGTTCGGGCCGGCGCACGACCGCGGCTCCAGCCACGGCGGCTCGCGTATCACCCGGCAGTCGTACTTCGAGGATCCGGCCTACGTGCCGCTTCTGCTTCGAGCCTACGAACTGTGGGACAAGCTGGAACGCGATGCCGGACGGGAGATCATTTCGCTCACCGGCGGAGTGTTTGTCGGCCGGCCGGAGAGTCACACCTTCGCCGGCAGTCTGCGCGCTTCGCGCGAGTGGGACCTGCCGCACGAGATCCTCGACGCAAGCGAGCTACGTCGCCGCTTCCCAACCTTCAGTCCCCGGAATGAGGAGGTGGGGCTCTTCGAGGCCAAGGCTGGCTTCGTCCGCCCCGAGGCGACCGTGACCGCTCACCTCGAGCTGGCCGGACGGCACGGCGCCGACCTCCGCTACAACGAGCCGGTACTGCGATGGCAGGCGCTGCCCGACGGCGGCGTGCGAGTGACGACCGATGGGGGTTTCTACACAGCTGGCCGGCTCGTCGTCTGCCCCGGGGCGTGGGCCCCGGCACTCCTCGCCGACCTCGGTGTGCCGTTCATCGTCGAGCGGCAGGTCATGTACTGGTTCCAGCCGGAGACCGGGGTGGGCCCCTTCCAGCCCGAGCGGCATCCCATCTACATCCACGAGGACGGCGCCGGCACCCAGATCTACGGCTTTCCGGCCATCGACGGGCCCGACGGCGGTGCCAAGGTGGCGTTCTTCCGGCGCGGTCAGGTCTGCACCCCGGAGACCATCGATCGGCAGGTGCACCCGGAGGAGATCGACGACATGCGGGAACACCTGGCCGGAGTCCTGCCTGCCCTTCCGGGTCGATTGCTGCGAGCGGCGACCTGCATGTACACCAACACGCCCGACCAGCACTTCGTGATCGCGACGCACCCGGAGCACCCGCAGGTCACCGTGGCCTGCGGATTCTCCGGCCACGGCTTCAAGTTCGTCCCGGTCGTCGGCGAGATCCTCGCCGACCTGGCGACGAGCGGCTCGACGGTCCACCCCATCAGCCTGTTCGACCCGCGGCGCGACTTCCAAGGTCACGTCTGAGCCGGCCGAGACTGACCACTGTCCGCCGCGCCGAACAGGAGGCCGACCGAGGCCGGGGTGTGCCGGATCCGCGCCAGGCCGACAGATTGGAAGGCCGCGCTTGGAGCGCCACACGCTGGCCCCCAACGCAAGCCCGGGCGAAATGATCGGCGAACTCGACCGCGCTTGCGGGAGGGTTGTGACCCAAGGATGCGCCGACGCCCCACAGCACCTGGCGGATCACGAGCAGAGGCAGGCTCGCGAGCGGGAACATGCTGCTCAGACGGCCTGCATCGGGATGGTGCGCACGTTGCTGAGCCGGGTTGGTCGCGTTCAGGGTCGAGGGTTCGTGTCGCTGTTCAAGATGGTCCTCCTGGTTAGGTCATGGGCGAGGGCCGGCAAACGGGAGGTGGCACTTGGGACCGAAAACTCCTCACGCGGCCGCCGGAGCGGGGTGGTCGTCCACCTGCACCGGCCGGCGTGCCCGGCGCCGCTGGACGGCCAGCCCACCGGCGAGCAGGGCCAGGCCGGCCAGTGCCAGGACGATCGGGCGGAGGGTACGGTCCCAGGGCCAGCCAGGGCCGGTGAGCGTGATGTCTCCCGCGGGGTACTCCAGCAGTTTGGCCCGCCACGCCGCCGAGGCGACGTCGAGGTTGGCCGCGATGTCGCGCAGCGGCCCGTCGAAGGCGAAACCGGGCGCCGCGTGCAGATACGTCGGCCCGAGGTCGTGCGTCGCGGGCGCGTCGTGCCGGGCGGCGGCCGCCGCGCCGGGCACCAGCAGCCGGTCCAGCTGTGGTGCCTCCGCAAGCGTCGCCCGGGGCACGAACGTCAGCCCGTGCCGGGAGCGGACGGTTGCGGCCCCCGGCGACAGCGCGAGCGTCCGGGCGGCGTAGACGGCCTCGGTGTAGGTGACGAACACCGAGGCGAGTTCGAGCTCACCGACGCCCTCCGTCAGCAGGACCCCGGCCGTCGGCGCGTCCCAGCGGTACGACAGGTTCAGCGCGGCGATCGCGTCGCGGACACCGAAGCGCTGCACGGGAATCGGCAGGGGGGTTCCGGGCGAGTAGTGGCGCCAGCCCACGGCCTCTGCCGCGGCGGCGGCAACCTGCGTGCCGGCCAGGCGCTCGATCACCCGCAGCGTGCCGTCGATGCCGGAGAGTACGCCAGCCGTGCTGACGACTTGACCGTCGTCGACGTAGCGGACGCCGCGCTGCCACCGCACGTCAGGGAAGTCCTTTTCCAGGCCGTCCAGGTAGTACCAGTGCGACGTCGCGGTGTGCCCGTCGAGCACCCCGGCTGCCGCGGTGACACCGCCGCCCCAGCAAACGCTGAGCATCAACGCGCCGCCGTCGGCCTGCCGCCGGAGGAAGTCCAGCACCGCCGGCTCGTCGGTGCGTGGCATGGCAGGCACCACGACCACGTCCGCGGCGCGGCCGCCGAGCCGGGTCGCCAGGGACTCGAACGTGACATCGGGCACCAGGTCCAGACCGCCGGTCAGGGTGACCGGCGTCGGGGTCGGGGCGGCGGTGGGGACGTTGAAGCGCCCCGTGACGGCCAGCACCTCGAACGGTCCGAACGCGTCCGCGATGTTCGCCCCCTCGGCACCGAGCACCACGACTGCGGTCGGCAGCGCCGGGTCGAAGGGACGTGATACCGGCGCCGGAGCTCCCGGCGAGGGCGCCGGCGCGTACACGCTTCGCGTGTTCACCGCGGCGACCGTCGCACCGACCGATACCGGCAGTACCGCCAGCGCCAGCACCACCGCGCCGATCCGTACCACGACGCGCGGCAGCCGGTGCCCGCCGTGCGTGTACTCCGACCGCCGCCGCAGCATGACCGCGACCATCGCGATCACCATCAGCACGTGGCCGCCGGTCATGACGACTCCGGCGGAGACGGCGCCGAACCAGTACGGCACGAGCAGCACGATGAACGGCGCGTACATCGCGGTGGTCATCTCGCCGATGCCGGCCCAGCCGTGGCCGCGGATCCGCATCCACACCGCCATGCCGATGGCCATGTCGGTGGCCATCGTGAGCGTGTGCACGTCCGTTTGCGCGATCGTGACCGGCAGCGCCAACGCCCACAGTGGTCCCAGCGCGAACATGCCGGCCAGCATGGCCGCGACCATCTCGAGGAGATGGACGCAGAACCGGAAGACGGGTTGCATCGTGGTCTCCAAAACCGTTGATTGTGAGGGAACGCCGTGGCTCGGCCGGACCGCCGTTTGACGCGCCGATCGTCCGCCGGCCTGGCATTGCCCGGAACTCGGTGTCAGCCGATCTGTGGACAGCCCACACGTCGCGGTACTGCGTTCGGGCCCACCGGTCTGCGCCGCCCAGATCGTCGTGGGCCTGTCGGCCAGCGCACTTCCCGAAGGGCACCAGGAGCGCCAGCCGTGAACAGATTGATCGGACCGCCCGCCCTCACACGGCGCCGTCGACGAAGGCCCGTCAGTGTGGGTGGCCGTGTCGGCCGAGGGTCTCCACGGGAGTCGCGCCGGGGCGGGTCCACTGCGGCACGGGGCGGCTGGTCGGGCCCCCGGTGGCGTTTCCGTCCGCGTCCGAGCGCCAGAACCAGCACGCGTTCCGCCCCTCGGGCCAGCCATCGGGGTTGTCCTCCCACGCCTCGCCGCGGCCGTAGGGCGTCATGTCGAGCAGGCGGAAGGACCCGTTGACCGGCTCGGTGCCACGGCCCGTCGTCGAGTAGGTGAGGAACACGCGGTCGCCGTCGCGCAGAAAGCAGGTGAGGTAACCCATGCTGCCGCCGACCGGCGCATCCACGTCGTGCACCGAGTACCAGGGCTGGGTGTAGCCCATGAACTCGACGTAGGAGGCCACCTCGTCCCAACGGCCAGTGGTAAGGATGGCGAACGAGACGCCGCGGGCGTTGAGGTAGACGGCGTCCTTCAGGTGCCAGGCCGTGGTGGTGCAGCCCTCGCACTGCCCCTGGTGCGGCGCGCCGTCGTACCACATGTGCTGGTAAACCACGAGCTCGTCGCGGCCCTGGAATAGGTCCAGGAACGGGACCGGACCGTCGGGACCGACGACCTTGACCGTCCCGTCGAGCTCCACCATCGGCAGCCGACGCCGGGCTGCGGCGATGGCGTCGCCCTCGCGGGTGTGGGCCTTTTCGCGCCCCAGAAGCTCGTCACGGGCGGCCTGCCAGGTGGCCAGGTCGACCACGGGCGGGCGGCCGGGCAGCGCGGCGGCCGGGTCGCCCGTCGTGGTCGTCATCGTGTTCTCCGCAGTGTGTCGTGGCATCGATAGGTCACGTGCGTGACCGAGCTGGCTGCCCGCGACTTGACCTGCTCGAGATTCAGCGGCGGGACGCCGTCGAAGAGTCGCGTGCCGCCGCCGAGCGTCAACGGCACAATGTGCAACCGCAGCTCGTCGATCAGGCCGGCGGCGAGATACTGGTTGATCGTGGTCGCGCCGCCCAGGATCGACACGTCGCCGTCCCCAGCCGCCTCGCACGCCTGTCTCAACGCGGATTCGATTCCGTCGGTGACGAAGTGGAACGTGGTGCCGCCGTTCATCGGCAGCGGGTCGCGCGGGTAGTGGGTGAGCACAAAGACCGGAGCGTGGAACGGTGGATCGTCGCCCCACCACCCCTTCCACTCCCGATCCCACTCGCCACGCACGGGGCCAAACATGTTGCGCCCCATGACGAATACGCTGGCCGCCGTCATCTGGTCTACCTCAGCTCGGTTCTCCTCGGCGGTTTCGAAGATCCAGGCGTGCAGCTTGTTGCCCCAGCCGTCTCCGCCGTCGTCACCGAACGGGCGCTCCTCGGTTTGGTTGTGCCCGGCCGAGTAACCGTCGGACGAGATCGACAGGTCGCAGGTCACTTTGCTCATTGCTCTCTCCTCTACGGGTGCGTCGCCTGTTTAGATCTCTGGCGTTACCCTTCGCAAGTCACCAGGCCATGAACGCTTCCTTTGTGGGCGGCCCACCGGACCGACCCGAACAGGTCTCACGTGCACTGTCCGCCGTGCACGAGTACACCCGTCTCCCTCCGTCCCAAGTGGCCGCAGGGGTTAGGACGGTCTGACGGAGGCAGCGGTGCCGAGAGCGACGATCTGTCTGCGGCCTCCACGAGCGTGGCGACGCCTTCGGCGGTCCATGGCCCGGTCGTGATGACGGTGACGTGGTCGATGCCCAGGTCGGCAAACGCCGCGCAGCGGCTCACGAAGTCGGCGCATTCCTCCTCGGTCGTCGTGAAGCCGTGCGCGAACTTCTCCAGCGTCTCGAAGTAGTCCTCGCGCGCGCCCGGCACGAACAGCAGCAAAATCGACGCCCGCTCGCCTGCCTCGTTGCAGAATACGTGCACGCCACCCTCGGGAACGAACAGCAAGCCGCCGCGTGCCAGTGATCAGGTAGTGAACCGTGCCGCCGAGGCGGCGGTACCCCAGTAAGGCTCCGAATCAGCGGGGGACCGTGCCCGCTCAGTTCACCCGTGTCGCGGCGGCACCTGGGCTTGTAGGACACGTCAACTTCCGTTGCCGTAGGGACGAGTAATGATCTCCAGGTTGTGGCCGTTCGGATCTTCCCAGTACACGCCGCGACCGCCGTCGTTGGTGTTGATCTGGCCGGCCTGCCGGTGAAGGGGATCAGCCCAGTACGACAAGCCGCGCTCGCGGATGCGGCCGAAGATCGCGTCGAAGTCGGACTCGCCGACGAGGAACGCGTAGTGCTGCGGCCGCACGTTGGGGACGGCCAGGAAGTCCAGCGACACGTCGTTGTCGAGATGGACGACCATGAAGTGGCTGAACGGGGTCGGCTCTGGCAGGCCCAGGATCTCGGCCAGGAAACTCGCCGACGCGGCGGCGTCATGCGCATGGACGATGGTGTGGTTGAGCTGTACAGCCATGACGTCAAATTCCTTCCGGGGGTCGGAAGGCACCGATCGGGCTGAGCTGAATGCCGGCGAGCTGCCACCGTTCGCCGGCGCGGACGGCGATGTGCGTCGCACGGAACTGCCCGTCCGATGGCTGCCCACGATAACTCGCCTGCTGAGTGTGCAGCCCGATTACGACGGCCGCGTCGCCATAGGCGCGCACCGTGACCTCGCCCCAGGTCAGCGATGTGGTGATCAGGTCTTTCGTGCGGTACCGGTTCAGCCATTGCTGCTTGTCCAAGACGAAGCCCAGTGGCCCGACCAGCGCGAAGTCGGCGACGGTGAGCGCGTCGAGCGTCTCGACATCCGCGCGCTGCTCGGCCTCGGCCCAACGCCGGCCGAGCTCGAGTACATCGGCAGTGGTGGGATCGGTCATGACATTTCCTTTCGCTTCGGTCATGCAGGGATCACCTGCCCGTACGCACGAAGTCGATCAGTCGGTTCCAGGCGATCCTCGGCTTGACCAGCGTCTGTTTGAAGTCCGTCCGATCGTCGAGCAGCTGCTTGGCGCGCTTGCGGACCGGTCCGGAGGCCTTGCCCGTGTGGCCGGCGTCGAACGGTGGCTGCGGGTCGTATTCGATGGTGAGTTGGATCGACTCGGCCAACTTTCGTCCGGCGATTTCACCGACCAGCCAGAGCCCCAGGTCGATGCCAGCTGACACGCCCGCCGCCGTGACGACCTTGCCGGTTCGCACGATCCGTTCGTCCGGCCGGGGCACTGCGCCCATCAACCGCAACGGTCCCATCGCGGCCCAGTGGGTGGTCGCAGGCTGGCCCTTCAGGATTCCCGCGGCGGCCAGGATCACCGCGCCACTGCACACGGAGGCGGTCCACGTCGTGGCCTCGTGGACGGACCGCAGCCAAGCGAGGACCTTCTTGTCCACCATCGCGGTTGGCGTCGTCGGTCCGCCCGGCACCAGCACGAGATCCGGTGCCGGCGTCTCGGCGAGGGTGTGCGTCACGCCGAGCAGCAGGGCACCCCCGTCGGCGAGCAGCGGGCCGGTTTCCGTGCCCACGAAGCGAACATCGGCGCCCGGCATGCGGCTGAGCACCTCGTACGGGCCGACCGCATCGAGGGCGGTGGTGCCGGGATAAAGCAGGACCGCGATCTGCATCTCGGCACGCTCCCTTACATCGAAGCTGAACATCGCTCCTGCCGCGGCTCACTCTGCTGCTCCCTGCTGTGTCAGCGTCATGCTGTGAACGCGCGTATGAAGTGCAGGTATGTCCGTCAGGCGGCGCGTTCGTAGATCAGGAGGTGAACGCCGTCGCCGAAGGTTCGTGCCGAGGCGACCCGCAGACGCTTCGTCCCGCTCGTGCCGCCGAACAGGCGCTTGCCCGCGCCGACGATGATCGGATACACGAGAAGGTGCAGGGCATCGACCAGGTCGTGCTCAATGAGCGCTTGAGACAGCTGCGGGCTGCCGTGCACCAGAATATCCCGCTCGTACTGTCTCTTGAGCTCGGTGACCTCCTCGATCAGATCGCCCTTGAGGACCGTCGTGTTCTCCCACTCCGGGTCCTTCAGCCTAGAAGAGACGACGTACTTCGGCATTCGGTTGAATCTGTCGGCAAACTCGCCCTCGTATTGCGGCCAGGATGCCGCGAACAGCTCGTACGTGACGCGTCCGAGCAGCTGGGCATCTGCCGCCATCGTCTCGTCGACCTTGAACTGTTGGCCCTCTTGGCCGCGGGAGAAGTGATCGCTCCAGCCCGTGCGTGCGAATTGCTCACTGCCGCTGGGGGCCTCCACGACTCCGTCGACGGATATGTATTCGGTTACTACCAGCCTGCCCATGCGGTGTGTCTCTTTCGGTAGAGGGCGTGGGTGTTGTTGACAAGGCGCCACGCGAAGCCGGGCGATCCGTCAGCGACAGCGTTAATACGGCCGAGAGCACCCTCTCGCCGGGCGCGAGTTCGGTGTAGCTCCACGAGGTCGAACCGTATTCGCCGCGCACCTGTGGGAACAGGTGCGGCGGCCATCATGTCCGAGATTCTGGGAAACGTGTCCTGCCGGACGGCCTCATGCGCTCCTACGATGGCACCGTGGACGAGCGACGTGTGGTCGTCGTCGGCTATGACGGCATCGAACTGGTGGACGTTGCGAGCGTCACCAGCTGTCTCAACATGGCCAACCGGCTCGGCGTGACGCCCGCGTACGCCGTGCGGTTTGCCACGCTGTCCGGCGGCGCGGTGCGCTGTGACTCCGGGCTGGAGCTGTCCAGCCAAGTGGCGCTGCAGGATGTGAGCCGCACGCACACCCTCGTCGTCTCCGGCGGTCTTGGGCACGCCGCGGCCGCCGCGGACCGCAGCCTGCTTGCTCAGGTCCAGAGGTTGGCCCGCAGTTCGAGCCGCGTGGCGTCGGTGTGCACCGGTGCGAGCGTGCTGGCTGCGGCTGGGCTGCTGGACGGTCGGCGGGCAACCACCCACTGGCACCATACGGCCGAGTTGGCCGCCGCGTATCCGGCGGTCCGATTCGACCCTGCACCGATCTTCGTGCGGGACGATCACGTGTGGACGTCCGGCGGCGTCACCGCGGCGCTTGACCTCACCCTGGCGTTCGTGGAGGCCGACCACGGCGCCGAGTTGGCCCGATGGGTGGCCATGGGCATGGTCACCTACCTGCAGCGACCGGGCAACCAGGCGCAAATGAGCATGTTCGTGCGTGCCCGGCGCCCCGAGCACGCCGTGGTGCGGCGCGTCCTCGACCACGTCACGGCCAATCCCGATACGGAGCTCTCCACCGCCCGGCTCGCCGCAGTGGCCGGTGTAAGCGAACGGCACCTCACCCGGCTGCTCCTCGCCCACGCTGGGCAGACCCCGGCCCGGCTCGTCCGCCAAGTGAGGCTGGAGGCAGCGGCCACCGCCCTGGTCACCACCGACCAGACCGTCTCGTCGATCGCCAAGGCGACCGGGTTCCGCTCCGGCGAAACCCTGCGCCAGGCGTTCAGCGCATGGTTCGGCATCTCGCCGACGCAGTACCGAACAGTCCACCGTCGGAACTCTTAGCGTCTCTGATCAGCTTGGCGATCCTGAGTCGGATGGGCTTCCGGGATCGTTTCCCACCGTGGTGGGGCCGCGTGGGCGTGGAGGTGGAATCCTGCGCCCAGGGCGGCTCCTCGTGGCCGGTGGCCGGTGGTGGGTGTGCTGATCGTGTTCACGCCCTGGTATCGGTGGGCTGCGCGGGGCAGCCTCCGGTCCGTTGGTACGTGTCCCTCCGGACGCTTGCTCGCCCGGCCGGGAGGCCTTGACGAGTCATAGAAGCGTCAAGTGAAGCCACCGGGTAGCGCATGATCCGTAATCGGACGCCGGGGGCCGGCGTGTCTGGTCTCCAGCACATCCCGCAGGGTCCGTCACATCGGTTCGACGGGCAGCCACAGCTCGCAGGTCGCGGTGCTGAAGTCGTCCGCGCGCTCGAGGATCGCGACGATCGAGGGCCCTGGCCGCAGACGCCACGGGTTGGAAGGGAACCACTCGGTCGCGGTCGCGGCCCACGTCTTCTGCAGGGCCTGCGGATGGGGTCCGGCGGTGCGGAAGACCGCCCACATGCCGGCCGGTACCTCGATGGTGTCGAGGTCGTCGGGGGCTGGCGTGTCCCGGGAAACAGCGACCGCGTGCAGGTAGGTCAGTTCGCTGCCCTCCGTGCCGTCGGGGTCGAGGTCGTCGCAGACCTGCAGCAGGCCGCCCGGCTCGGTGTCGCCGAGGGCCTTCAGCCGCAGATGCGCCTCCGACGGCAGTGCCGTGATGTGCTGCTGGATGTGCGGGTTGATGCCTTGATGAATCAGCGGAACCCGGGCTGCGTGTCCGACGAGCCGGAACGCGGGGCGGTCGACGATGCGGGTGTCCATGGGGATGCTCCCTTCGACGGTCAGGCGGAACCTGAGCTGCGGTTGTGTGCGAAGGGGGCCTCCGTCGCGGCGAACGTCACCTGGGTTGGCGCCGTGGACCGCCCGGAACGCACGTCCGAACGCCTCGGCCGAGCCGTATCCGTGCCGGACGGCGATGCTCAGCAGATCGTCCTCGCCTCGGACGACGTCGGCAGCGGCGACGGTCATGCGGCGCCGGCGCACGTACTCCGACAGCGGCATGCCGGCCAACGACGAGAACATCCGCCGCAGGTGGTATTCGGTCGTGCCGACCGCCCTGGCCAGTCCGGTGACGTCGAACTCCTCGGTGAGGTGCTCCTCGACAAGGTCGACAAGCCGGTTGAGTGCCGAGATCACGAGGCCTCCTTTCGACGTCAAGCCTGGCCGAAGGACCCCGGTCCCGCCCGACCGTTGCGGTCCGATCCGATCATGTACCTGCACCGTCGCGGCGCCAACGCATTACCGGTCAGGACGCTTCGCTCAGCGGCGGCTTGCACGTTCCGGTTGGGGATGACGTGATGGATCGATTCGCGGGGGTACGGCAGTTGTGCCCGAACGCTCTTCGTAGGGCCCGCACCGACGTGGCGCGGGCCCTACGACGGTCTTCACAGCCGCTGACAGGGGTGGGTGCGAGAGCTGCCGACCTAGAGCGCTGGTGTCGCTACCGGTTGCACTCGAGCTGCCTGAGGTCGATGGCGTTGGCCATCGCCTGGTAGCCGGCGTCGCTGGGGTGCAGGTGGTCGCCGACGTCGTAGGCCGGCAGGAACCGCTTGGGGTTCGCGGGGTCGCGGGTGACCTGGTCGAAGTCGATGATCCCGTCGAACTCGCCGCTCGTCCGGATCCAGGTGTTCACCTCCTCACGGATGACTTCCTTGGCGGGGCTGTAGTAGCCGGCGCCCTCGAACGGGGTCAGCGTGGCACCGAGGATGCAGGTGTGGTTGGTGTGGGCGCGGGCGATCAGGATCCGGTAGGCGGAGATCAGCTGGTCGGCCGACGTTGCGACACCGCCGCCGATGTCGTTGATCCCTTCCATGAGGATGACGGTGCGCACGTCGGGCTGGGAAAGCACGTCTCGGTCGAATCTGGCCTGGACGTTCACCCCGGCGCCGTCGGTGAGAACCCGGTTGCCGGAGATGCCTTCGTTCATGATGCCGAACTGGTGCGCCGGGGGCTGTTCCGCGATGCGGCGGGCGAGGTAGTCCGGCCACCGGTGGTTGGCGTCGCGGGTGGACCCGTAGCCGTCGGTGATGGAATCGCCGAGCGTGGCCACAGTGTCGACCTGCTGCCGCGTGTCGACGACCAGCGCATCGACCCAGTACCAGCGGGTCGCCTGCTGGGTGAAGGCCGTCCCATCGGTGTCCGCGGCGTGATCACCAGGCCCGGAGATGTAGTTGGTCTGCATGGCCAGGTTGTGTCCGGTCAGGCTGCCGCTGGCGCCCCTGACGTGGATGCTGACCGTGAGATTGGTGTCGCCGGGCACGTCACCTGGCAGCGGGTCGCTGAGGACCTCCGCACCGTTCGGAACAGTCACCGTCTCGCTGCCGGCGAAGGTGACCTGCCGGTTGGTGCCCGGTACGACCCCGGCGCCCTCGCTCTGAACGCCGACGTAGACGGAGTCGAAGGTCACGATGCGGTCACCGAATACATTCGACAACGAGATGCGCAGATCGCTGCCACCGACGCTGGTGTGGATGATGTTGCGGACCGTCTGGTCGGCGAACGACCCGCCGACACGGTCCGCGCTGGCGCCCCAGGTGACGACCTGGTCGGTGGTGACCGAGGTCGCCCGTGTGGAGGCGTCGGAGCTCGGCTCGGCGGCGACTGGTCCGACGAGGGCGGCGACGGTTGCCAGGCCGGTGGCGATGGCGAGCCCGGTGGTAACTAAGGGCATGCGTGGCTGGTTCATCAGGAATGACTCCCTCAGTGAGTTCTGCATGACCGCACTTGGCCAAGCAGGATGGATCCCGAGGCGACCGGTCGAGCAGGGACCGTACGTTCGGCGGTCAGGCACCGGGATCGCCGGCCGTTAGTCTGATCGCCAACGCGCGGACCACGCTAAGTGGCCTAGCGATGACGCACGGCCATCTGGTCCTGCAATTGAGACGAACGGCTCCAACTGGGCGATGAGCGGTTCTCGCGTGCCGACAAGCGGCCACCGCCCGGACGATGGGAGGATCATTCGGTGACGCTCGAAGCGCAGCGGGAGCGCATCCTCTCGGGCCGGATGTACAACGACCTCACCGATGAACTGGTGCAGGCTCGGCAGCGGGCCGTGCTGCTGACCACTGAGTACAACGACAGCTTCGGGCAGCCGCAGGAGCAGCGCGAGGCGATCCTGCGGCGACTGCTCCGCGCGGTTGGGCGGGAGTGCCATTTCGAGCCGATGTTCCGCTGCGAGTTCGGCTTCAACGTCAGCGTCGGCGACCACTTCTACGCCAACTTCGACTGTGTGATGCTGGACGGGGGTGGCATCACCATCGGTGATCATGTCCTTTTCGGCCCGCGCGTCGGCATCTACACCTCGAACCACGCCGTCGATGCTGCCGAACGGGCAGCCGGCGGGTGTTACGCCAAGCCGGTCACGATCGGCGACCACGTCTGGATCGGCGGCGGCGTCACCATCAACCAGGGCGTGGCTATCGGCGACAACACAATCATCGGTTCGGGGAGCGTGGTCACCCGCTCGATCCCGTCCGGTGTCATCGCCGTCGGATCGCCGGCCCGGGTGCTGCGCGAGATCACCGATGCCGACAAGACGGGTTACCGGCCTTGATGCACGCCGAGCTGGATGCGAAAGCTGCCGTCCCGGCACGGGCGCACCACTTCGACGGGGTTGAAAACGCGATGTCGGCCGTCGCTCTTCGCTGAGGTGCTGGGCGTCGTGCCGGCAGCCAGGGAAGGTGCCTGGTGGACCATGGTCATCGAGGGGCCATGGCCGGGTCCGGCCAGGATCTTGTGACCGAGGTCACCGATCGTTAGCATGGCGAGGCGTTGGAACGTTTCAATAGAGGGGACGCAGATGTTCCTGAAGCACGCCTCCCGTCCACGCGTGGCCACTCGGACGCTGGTCCTCGCGCTGACCGTCGCGCTCGCCGTAGTTCTCGAACTGCCCATCGCGTCGCAGAGCGGCGCCGCGCCCGGCAACGCCTTTCCGTCGGCGCTCACGGTCGGGCAGCGTTCCGGGCCGGCGGACGTCGACGACGTCGATGCGCCGCTCCTCGGCTGGCACGTTCCGACGGCACAACAGACCGCCTACCAGGTCCAGGTGGCGGAAACCTTCTCCGGCCTGAAATCCGGCAAGGACCTCGTGTGGGACTCCCGGAAGGTGACGTCCCCGCAGAGCACGAACGTCGCGTACGCCGGGCCGGCCCTCGACCGCGGCGAGCGCTACCACTGGCGGGTGCGGACGTGGGACGGCGCGGGGAAGGTGTCCCCGTGGTCGCAGCCGGCCGGCTTCGGCACCTCCCTCGGTGGTGACTGGGCGCAGAGCAACCCGATCTGGCTCGGCGATCCCGCGCCCCTGCAGTGGAGCGACTACACGATCGAGACGACGTTCTCGATCACCACGCAGAACGCGACCATCGTGTTCAACGCGCAGGACCCCAGCAACTACCTCATGTGGCAGCTCAGGGGGGACGGCGTCAACCAACTCGCGCCGCACCAGCGGGTCAACGGCACCTTCCAGGAGCTGAAGACGGTCCCGCTGGGCGTCGCGCTCCAACGCAACACCGACTATCGGCTGCGGATCGGGGTTTCAGACTCCACGGTCCGCACCTGGCTCGACGACCGACTCATCGACACCATGCAGAACGTGCGGTTCACGCGCGGCAGCATCGGGTTCCGCACCGGCGGCAGCGAGCGCAACAGCTGGGACAACCTGACGGTCACCGCAGCCGACGGGCGCAAGCTCTACGCCAACGACTTCGAGGCTTCCAGCTCCGACTTCGCGTGCGGCACGGTGGCCGGCGGGCGGCTGAACGTCGGCACCAGCCAGAACTGCGTCTACGGGCTCGGAAGCGCGGACTGGGCCTTCCTCCGCGGCGAGTTCAACACCGCTGACAAGGAGGTCGCCTGGGCGACCGTCTTCGCGACCGGCTCCTCGCCCGAGCCAGGCCGCCAGTACGTCTACAAGCTGTGGCTCAACGGCGACTTCGTCGGCCTGGGCCCCACGCGGTCCATCGCCGGTGAGATTCGGTACGACGGCTTCGACGTGACCGACCTGGTCCGGCAGGGCGGCGCCAATGCACTCGGCGCGCTCACGTGGACCACCAGCGACCGGCGCTTCCAGGCGCAGCTGGTCGTGGAGTACGCCGACGGCACGCGGCAGACGTTCGGCACCGGGGAGAACTGGACCACGCTCAACGGCTCCGGCGTCTACCCGTCGGCTGGCTCGATCGGCACGGGCTACTACACCGCGCCCAAGGAGAACGTCCAGGTGGCGGCGTACCCGACCGGCTTCGACGAGCCCGGCTTCGACGACTCCGCGTGGCAGCCGGCGGCGGCGAAGGCGCCGTACACCAAGCTGGTCGCCACCCCCACGGACAAGGTCCGGCAGCGGCTGGAGCACCCGGTCGAGGTCGTCGAGAAGGAGCCGGGCCACTACTTCGTGGACTACGGCCGGACCTGGCTCGGCGGCGTGAGCCTCGACCTGGACGGCAACACCGGCCAGGTCCTCGAGCTGCGCTTCGGCGAGGAGCTCTCCGCACCGCAGACCGTCCGCTACAACATGCGGACCGGCAACCAGTACCAGGACCGCTGGACGCTCGTCGACGGGCCGCAGCACGTCGAGACCTGGGGCATGCGGGTGTTCCGCTATCTCGAGGTGATCGGCGCGCCGGCCGGCCTGGGAGCCGAGGACTTCCCGGCCCTCGCGCAGGTCTACCCGTTCGACGTCGACAGTGCCGTCTTCGACTCCTCCGACGACGCCCTCGACAAGGTCTGGCGCCTGTCGCGCAACACCGTCGAAGCGGCCAACCACAACCTCTACGTCGACTCCTGGACCCGGGAGCGCGAACCGTACGAGGCCGACAGTTACCTGCAGATGATGGCCAACTTCTTCACCTCCCCGGACCCGTCCCTGGGCAACTACTCCATCGACTACCTGCTCACCCGGCGCACCTGGCCCACTGAGTGGCCGATGTACACGATCCTGGCGATGCACGACAGCTATCAGCAGACCGGCGACGTGGCGCAACTGGAGCGCAGGTACGACCAGCTACGGGAGAAGTTGCCCGACCAGTGGATCGAGGAGAGCACCGGCCTGATCCGCAAGAACACCGGATCCGATGGCTGCAGCAGCCGGACCGACTGCGACATCGTCGACTGGCCGGCGTCGGAGCGCGACGGCTTCGTCTTCCGGCCCTACAACACCGTCATCAACGCCATCGGCTACCGCAGCTTCATGGACATGGCGGAAATCGCGAAGGCGCTGGGCCGCGACGACGACGCCGTCTCCTTCAACGCTACGGGGGAGCGGATCCGCTCCGCGATGAACGAGCTGTTGTGGGACGACGCGAAGGGTGCCTACCGGGACGGCCTGAACGCCGACCGTACTCCGGTCGAGCACTGGGCGGTCCACGCCAGCGTCTTCGCCAGCGCGTTCGGCGTCCCCGACGCCGATCAGGCGGCGCGCGCCGCCGACTACATCGGCTCGCGCGGCATGCAGTGCAGCGTGTACTGCGCCGCGTTCCTCATCGAGTCGCTCTACAACGGCGACCGCTCCGACCTGGCCTACCAGTTGCTCACCAGCAGCGGCCGTCGCAGCTGGCTCAACATGATCGCCACCGGAGCGGGGGCCACGGCGGAGGCGTGGGACGCCTCCCTGAAGGCGAACATGACCTACTCCCACCCGTGGGCCGCGTCGCCGGCGTACAACATCCCGCAGGGCATGTTCGGCCTCCGGCCGACCACGCCCGGCTACGCAACATTCGACCTGCGTCCCCAGCCGCAGTCGGTCAG
The DNA here is from genome assembly GCF_001905095.1 of Micromonospora sp. CB01531. Classification (GTDB taxonomy): domain Bacteria; phylum Actinomycetota; class Actinomycetes; order Mycobacteriales; family Micromonosporaceae; genus Micromonospora. The sequence continues at coordinate 20,501 of NZ_LWLS01000084.1, read as the reverse complement.
CTGGGCGAGCGTCACGCTGCCCACCCTGAAGGGCCGGATCGGCGCGGCGTTCCACACCCATGACGGTCGCACGGACGTCGGCGCACACGTGCCCGGCAACACGGTCGCGTCGGTCTTCGTCCCGGCCGGGGACGCGGCCACAGGTGTCGTGTACGTCGACGGCCGCGCGTGGCCCACGGTACGCGAGCGCGGGTACCTACGCGTCGACGGCGTCGCGAGCGGCTGCCATGTCTTCAGCACGGCCCCGGGCGGTGAGCCGAAGGACGACGAGCGCCTCACGTCCGTCTGCCACTGAACCCGCCGGTCGTCGGCGGGGACGGGCAACCGTCGGGTCCGCTCCCGCCGCATCGCGTGCGCTTCCTCGGTGCTGTGACGAGTCGCGACGCCGAGCGAGCGGGCCGAACTCCGATACGTACCGATATCAGCTGCAGCGCAGGTGCCGAACGCCAGACGCCTGGTGGGATCGTCGTAGCGACCCCACCAGGCGCGGCCGTTGCGGTCAGGGCTACCGGCCGCGGGTTCTTATGAGCGTTTCCACTGCTGGTTCGCGCCGCCGTTGCAGTACCACACGATGACGTTCGTGCCGTTGGCCGTGCCGCCGCCGTTCACATCGAGGCAGTAGCCGGTCTGCACGCTGGTGATCGTGCCGTTGCTGTTGATGTTCCACTGCTGGTTCGGCATTCCGTTGCAGTCCCAGACCTGGACCTGCGCGCCAGCGGTGGTACTGGCGCCAGTTACGTCGAGGCACAGCTTCCCGTACACCACCAGGGTCTTCGACGGAGTCTGCAGCCACAACTGGTTGGCGCTGCTCTTGCAGTCATAGATGAACAGCTTCGTGCCCCAGGTGGTCGAGGAGTTGGGCACGTCGAGGCAGCGGTTGGAGGCGACACCGCGGATGGGCGCGTTGAAGGTTCCGCCGCCGCCCCACGACCACTGCAGCCGGTTGACCCCGGAAGCGTTGTTGTTGATGAGGGTGTAATTGGGGCCGAGCCTGGTCATGCTGTAGCCGTCATTGGCGCGCAAGCCCGGCCAGTAGACCGAGCCCATGCCCAGCAAGCGAAGGTTGTCGCTGACGGCCTGGATGTAGGCGATGTAGGCGTTGCCGTTGTCCGGGCCGTTGTAGTTCAGCCCGCTCGTCATGGGCGCACCCCACTCGTCCAGAACGGTGCGAAAGGCGCACGAACCGATCCGGTTCCGGAAGTCGGTGGCCCAGGCCGCGTAGCTGGCCTCGGTCGGGTTCCAGAACCCGTAGAAGTGCAGCGAAAGGAAGGTTCCGGACAGCCGGCTGTCGGCGCACACGCTGGTGACGTTGTCGTTGTACCCGGTGCCGCTGACGAAGATCCGGTTCTTCGGGACCGACGGGTAGGTGCTGATCCACGAGGCGGCGACGTTCGCCCAGGCGCTCTGGGTGTACCCGTGGGGCTCGTTCATCGGCTCGAAGTGGACCAGACCGTTGCCGGCGTACTTGTTGACGACCGTGGTCCACATGTTCCAGAAGGCGGTGGTGTTGTCGATCAGCCCGTCCTTGTGGGCGGAACCCTCCCAGTAGCTGAGGATGACCTTGAAGCCCTTGGCGACGGCGGCATCGATGGCACCCGTGTACGGAGCCCAGCGAGGCCCGTTGACGGTGTACGGGTTGATCGGCAGCCGAACGGTGTTCGCGCCGAGGTTGGTCTCGAACGCTCCGATGATCGAGGTGGCCTTGGTGTACGTGGTGGCATAGTCGTCGGTTGCCGACACGCCCGAGAGAACGATCGGGTCCTCGGCGTAGTTGTCCCTGGGGTCGGCCCAGTTGACCCCCTTGAACTGACTCGTGTTCGCGAGCGCTGGGCTGCTCGCGCCCACCTCGACGACGACCATCGCGGCGAGCAGGGCGACGAGGGAAGCCACCGTGACGCCCTGTCGCGGAAAGCGGCGCAAGCCTCGCCAGAAAGCACGCATGCGCAACATGGACAGCCCCTTCCAGGCACGTGGGTGGCTGCGCGATAGGGCCGCAGGCGACGAGCAGCGCCGCCCGCGCAGAAACCCGGACAATGTTGCAGGAAACAAATCGACAGGAGTCGAAGTGTCCGCCAATTCCCCGTCAACGCGGGCGGAAACGGCTCCGGCGTTGTGCTTGCTGGGCGGCTTCCTCGCGGTCGTCGCAAGACCCGGCTGGTCGGGTGAGGGGGTTCGGCCATACTGGTCCGCCATGGACCTGGACGAGTATCAGCGCGGCGCCCTCCGTACTGCCGCTGCGCGTGACAAGAGGAACGAACTGCTCCATCTGGTGCTCGGGCTGGTCGGCGAATCGGGTGAGATCGCCGAAAAGTTCAAGAAGTGGGTCCGAGACCTCGACAGCGACGAGTCGCGGATCGACCGTGCCGACATCGCCAAGGAACTCGGTGACGTGCTCTGGTACGTGGCGGTGCTCGCCGACTACCTCGATCTGTCGCTGGACGCCATCGCTGCGGCCAACCTGGCCAAGCTGGCCAGCCGCCAGGACCGTGGCGTGCTGGGTGGCAGCGGCGACAACCGCTGAGCCAGGGGTTTGCCCATGTGGTTGTGAAGCCGTGTCCGGGTGAGAGCCGTTTCGGGGGCCGGTAGCGGGTCTTGTTGCGGAGCGTCCCGTACAGGACGCCGCACCGGCAGCGGGCCAGGCAGAACGCCGACGCAGCCACCACCGCCTCCGGCCCTGCGCCGAGCTCGGGCGAGGCCACGTCGGGCATGCGCGCCCAGCTGACGGCGAGCGCCGCGGCGTCGCCGAGCGCGCACGCCACCGGAATCCACAACGGCAGCATCAGCCGGTCGTACTCGGTCGCCACAGGATGGGCTACCAGCATCGCCACGCCGGTCAGCCCGGTGAAGATCCACAATGCGGCGACCGAGGGCATCCGGCGTACGAGAACCACCACGGCGAACACCAGCGCGACGACTGCCTCCGGATGGGGGACCTGAGCGGCTCCCTGCTCCGCCCAGAAGGCGATGTTCCGGTCGATCAGCCAGCTCACCAGGTGGGCGATGTCGGGACGCGCGAAATGAGTGGTCGCGAAGTCCTGGATCGTCTCGTTGAGCCCCGGCAGGCTCAGGACCACGCTGAGGACCTGCCAGGCGACAACGGCGAGCAGGCCCACGCCGCCGGTCGCCAGCGCGGGCCGACGCTGCGGCGTCCGCACGAGGAGCGCCACCGTGCTCGCTCCGACCAGCGTCAGCGCCATCGCCATGCCACTTGCCGATCTGACCGCGAACAGCCACACCAGCGCGACCGCCACGGTCGACAGGCCGAGCTTCGTACGACCGCGCCACGTCACCATGACACCGGTGATCACGGCCAGGTAGCCGGCCAGCACCCCGCTCTCGGTGAGCAGACGGGTCATCCAGAATCCGGGCGGCAGCACGAACAGCAGGCCCGCCGCGAGTACACCCGCCAGCCGTAGCCCGGTCGCCATCCAGACCGCCAGGTAGGCCAGCACCGCGGCGGCGATGGCCAGCAGCATCGTGGCGGCCACCATGCCGGTCCAGGCGCCGAGCACCGCCACGAATGGCGCGGCGAACAGGGGATAACCCGGCCGGCTGTCGAAGATCCCAATGTATCGCGGCGAGATCTCGTCGCTTTGATACTCCTTGCAGGAGGGCCCGATGCCGCGCTCCCGCTGTGAGCGGTTGATGTCACGGCACACCTGGCGGGCCGCCTCGATCCGGGCCTCGTCGGGGCTCTTCCCGGTGAAGATGAGCGCCTGACGCATGTACCACATGCTGTCGCCGGAGCTGGAGATCCGCCTAGCCTCGTACCGGGCCAGGAACAGCAGCGACGCGATCACCAGCACGAGCAGGAGCCACGCGGTCTCCACGACACCGCGCCGCCGGCGCCCACTCTTCTCAACCCGGTTCACCGCGCGGGACCTCTCGCTTGTGCCACGCACAGGAGACGGAGTAACACCGCACCGAGGTTGCTCGTCCTGCTCGGGAGGCCGATGAGCGTCGTGGACTCGACGCGCTCGTGGCGGGGTGCTGTCGTTCGGTCCGGCGATCGTTCGACGACCGGGCGTCGCTGGTGCGACTGATCACCGGCGAGGCGACCCGGCGTGCCGGCATCGATGCCAGGGCGCGGTACGGTTCGACAACTGTGGACGGACAGGACGCGCCGCGTCAGGCAGCGTTCGCCCGTGTTCGCACCGCGATGCGATCAGACCTGCCAGGATGGGCCGCATGTCTTCTGACCTTGAGCACTCGTCCCGGCCTGCCGGCCAGGCTCTGGCCAACGACTACGACAGCTTCGCCGAGGCGTACGCGGCCGAGACCGAGTCCAACCTCATCAACGGCTACCACCTCCCGCACCCGGTGCCCGCGAGGCGTTCCCCGACCTCGTGACCTCCCCCTCGGGGTACATCCTGTGCTTCCTGTCTTCGTCCTCGAGGCAGCCTAGTGCGACAGCGCGCAACGCCCCGGGATACCGGCCTTCGCCGCCGACCCGGCTAACCGCTGACGGCTGCGGGGGTGGTGTGGCCGGGCTACCGGCGCACACCACCCCGCCTCGGGTTCGAAGGAAGGTGTGCTCAGGTCACTTGGTGTCGATCGCGGTGAGGGTGAACGGGACCGCGGCGCCCAGCCACAGCTGGGTGAGGACGTAGCGGGTTCCGCTGGGAATCGTGCCGGACTCGTCCGCGGACGAGGAGGCCGCCGCGCCCAGCAGGGTGCATGACTCGTCGTAGAAGTACAGGTCGAAGTCGTACGGGGCAATGCTGTCGCTTTGCACGTGCGCCTCGTGGGCGCCGTCGCCGAAGCTGTCCGGCAGCTGCGTGACCCAGCCGTCCGCGCCCTGCGCCGGTGCCGCCGGCACGGCACAGGTCGTCTTGAACGCCGTGGCGGTGATGCCGGTGGCGTCGTCGGCCGTCCCGGTGGACGGGTTACCGGTGGCGATCACGCCGGTGTCGGTCACCGGCGCGTCCGGCGGTGACGGGGGCAGCGGCTCGACTCCGGTGGCGGTGGGGGAGAAGACCTGCAGCTCGGCGGTCTGCACGTCCGTCTTGGTTTCGCCGAGCGCGGTGTCGGCCCAGAACCGCACGTACTGCGCCTGTACCGGCTTCGGCAGGGTGAACTGCTTGTAGTGCAGGTCGGGCGCGGTCGGCCGAGGCGCCTGGTAGGTGAAGGCGTCTGCCTTGGTCAGGGCGGTCTGCCAGTTCGCCCCGTCGGTGGAGGTCTGCAGGGTGAACCCGCGCAGTCCCTCGAATCGGGCGGTGGCGAAGGCGCTGACCTGGATCGACGAGATCTGGGCCGGGGCGGCCAGTTTGATCACGGCGTTCCCGGTTCCCGGGGTGGTCCTCCAGGTGCTGGCCTCGGTGTCGTCGATCAGGCGGGCGGCGCCGGTCGTGGTGGTGGACACGATGGTGGCGCCGTTGGCGGCGGAGGCCAGGTTGGGTGCCAGGGCGAACCGCAACGCCGAGATCCGGCCGGCGGTGACCTTGATGTTCGGGAAGGTCCGGGCGCCGAAGCCCTCGGCCGCGATCGTCACCGAGTAGGTGGCGGCGGTGACCGGCGCGGAGAACCTGCCGTCGGCGGACGAGGTGCGCAGGGGCGTGACCCTGGCTTCGAACACGCCGAGCATGATGCGGGCGCCGGGGATGGGCTTGCCGGTGGCCGCGTTGACGACGGTGCCGGTCAGGGTGCCGTTGCGGGCTGGGTTCGGGTGTTCGTAGGAGGGGGTGGGGTCGGTGTCGTCGCCGCCGTCGCTGGTGGCGTGCAGTCCCAGGCCGCGTTTGGCGAAGGCGCCGTAGACGACGTCCACGAGTGCGGCGTAGTCGGAGCGGCTGTGGTGACGGTTGTCCAGGGCGGTGCGGAGGGCGTCGCGCATGTCGATGAACGACGGGTCGGCCGGGGACAGTGGCATCGCGTCGGTGACCAACCGTGCGGCGATCTCACCGCCAGTGGCCTCCCCGTACCGGGCGACGAGGGCCTTGCGCATGTCCCACAGGATGGTGGTCCAGATCTCCCCGTCGGAGTGGACCTCGGGGCCGCCGAGGTCGTAGCCGACGTCGCCGTAGCCGGTGGGGTTCTGGTCGTAGCTCCAGTTGCGGATGCCGCGTTCGGTGTTGCCGGTGGCGTGCTGGCCGACCACGGCGGTGGTGGCGAGCGTGTTGCCGTAGAGGTAGTTGAGGGCGTACCAGTCGCCCCAGCCCTCGCCCATCGAGCCGGACTGGTGGGTGTTGAGGGCGTTGTCCTCGCCGCTGACGTACCGGTTGGACAGCCCGTGCGCGTATTCGTGCTCAATGACGGAGGCGTCGAAGTTGCCGTCCGAGTACGGCCCTTCGAAGGTGTCGTTGACCGGCTCCCACAGGAACATGCCGCTCCAGGCGGGGATGCCGTCGGGGAGGGTGAGCATGTAGGCGTTGTCCCGGCCGGTGTAGGTGGGTGCGCCGCCGGTGGCCGCCCCGGCGTGGACCAGACCCAGCACAGGGTCGCCACCCTGCCCGCCGTTGCCGCCGTTGTTGACCTGGAAATTGCCTGCGGACTCGGTGAAGCCCAGCGCCCGAAGCTCGTCGTGGATGCGGTTGTGGTGCCAGAACAGGTTGGTCGCCGCCGGATCGAGATCCTGGACGTAGGCCGGCGGCACGGACTGGCCCTTGCTGCGGGCCCAGTTCGCGGTGTACGCGTAGTTGAACTGCCCGGTGAGGCTCACCGGCCGCGGCCCCTGGTCGGCGGGGACCAGGAAGTTCGAGTAGTTGGCGTAGGTGTTGGCGTTGTTGCCGAGCGTCGTCGGGCCCGCCAGGCCCGCCAGCCCGGACGGGTCGACGTAACCCGAGGAAGACTGGGCGGTCGGCCCGAACGATTTGACCACCGGAGCGCCGCCGGCCGGGGCACCCGGGTAGTTCTCGTACACGGTGCCTTCGGCGTCGTGCGCCACCAGGGACGCCTGGTACAGCGTTTCCCCGGTCGCCGCGTCGACGACGATGTCCCACGCCTGGTCGAGGGCCTTGATGAACAGCACCCGGTAGGCGGGCCGGGCGCCGTCCCGGGTCGGGAACGCCGCCTTCTGCACGTAGGACTCGCCGGCGAACGGTCCCTTGGCGAACATCTGGAAGCCGGCGCGGTTGCCGACCGGCACAGCCGTGTAGGACACCCCGGGGGCGAGCTTGCCGGCCACGCCCTCCAGCGCTCCTGTCGCGGAGAGCTTGTGCGTGGCCAGCAGCGCACCGCTACGGGCGGAATTGCCGGCGTAGGAGAGAACCTTGCCGTCGCTGGTCACCGCCACGCCGAGGCGGCCACCACGCACCGCCGGCAGGCCGGCGTACGTCTGTGCGAAGTTCACCACGTGCGTGCCGGTACCGACGAGTTCGTGGTCGCGTACGACAGCGAGCGACGCGACGTCCGCCGCCGTGAGGCCGAACGCGTCACGGTTGGCGTCGATGAACGACCGGGCCACCGAGGCGGGATCACCCGACCTGGGCCCGGTGAGCCAGCCGCCATCCTTGCGGATCGTCCGAGGCGTGCCGAACCGCCCGTCCCAGCTGACCCGCGTACGGGCGCCCGCAGCGGCGACCAACTCGCGCGCCGCAATGACCTGCCCGTCCGTGGGCAGCACGGACTGGCCCGCACGCCGGACATCAAGCCTGCCGACCCCCGGCGAGCCGACGTCAACGACGGCCGAGGCGACAGCAGGACTGAGTGTGAGAACCAAGGCGAATGCCGTCCCGACCGCGAACGGTCGACGAATACCCATCGAGACTCCTCTGCGGGTCGGTACCTGCCTGCGCCCGTGCCGGTGCCGACTGTCTGTCGTACAAGACATCGGCGGTGACACCTGCGCCGCAACAACCGAGGTGCAGAGGGGATGTTTGTGTGACGGGAGTGGTGATCGCGACCGAGGCACCTGCGGGTAGGTCGGCCAGGCCTACCCCACCGTTCGGGATGTTCGGATCGACGTGCTGGCGGCGCTTGCCCGCGGGAGCCCGCACAACCCTGATGCCGGCTTGATCCTGTCAAGTCCGCTCAGCATCGACATCGACCTCCGCCCCAATGCCGCGTCTGCTGTCGACATTGGGGCGGAGGTCGATGCTGAAACACTTGAGCTGGCGGCTGCGAGCAATGAAACGCCTGCCGGTCAGTATGACGCGGGTGGGATGCTCTGCTCGTACTGGAAGACGTTGTGGGGGTCGTACTTCGCTTTGATCTTGCGCAGGCGGTTGAACTTGGATCCCCAGTAGGCCGTTTCCCAGTCCGCCATTCCAATGTTCGGGACGTTGACGTAGGCGCCGTTCACGTAGGGCCGTAGTGCCTGGCTGAACTCGGCGATCCAGGCCTGGGCGATCGGCGTGATGGCGTCGCCACTGTTTGGCACTCCACGAGTGCCCCAGCCGGCACCGGGCTCGGAATAGAAGAGCGCGTTGCGATGCGGAAACGCCGAGCCGCCGCGGGGTTCGCTCGTTTGCGCCCCGGTGCCGAAGGCCTGGGTGAAGAAGTTGCTGTCATCTGTGGGGGCATCTTCCATGAATGCGCGGATCACGCTGATCGCCTTGCTCGGGAACGGCTTGCTGGTGAACTGCGAGAAGAACTTCGAGTCCGCGGGCTCGTTCTCGGTCGGTATCTGGAATCCGGCATATATGTCGCCCCAGCGCCCGGTCTGCACGGTGACATTGGGCTTGCCAAGTGACAGGATCGGGGCCAGCAGTTGCTTTACCTGTGCCTCCGATCCGTCCGCGAGAACCCCGAACAGCAGGATCTGGGGTTTGTGGATCTCGAGCTGGGTGCCGAGGCGGTTGTCGGCGAACGGTGCCGTGCGCTGCCATGTGTCGAAGACCCCGTGCAGGTCGTCGAGGCCTTCCCAGGTTGCTTGCAGGTAGGCCACACTTTTCAGTGGAGTCACCTTGTAGGTGAGTGAGGTGACGATCCCGAAGTTGCCGTCTCCCGCTCCGCGCAGCGCCCAGAGCAGGTCCGAGTGGTTCTTCAGGTCTACCTCGATCGCCCTGGCGCCGTCGGCCCCCCACAGGACGACAATCTCCGCCCCTATCAGGTTGTCGCAGGCCATGCCGAGGTAGCGGGTGAGGAAGCCGAAGCCGCCACCGAGAGTCGCACTGGACAAGCCGACGCTTCCCTCCGTTCCAGTCGTCACCGCAAAGTCCTGGTTCCCGAGGGTGGTCACCGCCTCCAACTGGCTGAGCCCAGCACCGACTGTTGCGGTGCGAGTGGCAGGGGCGATCCGGGCCGACTTCAGCTCGCTGACGTCGATCACGATGCCGTTGTCTACGTTCGACCAGCCCTCGAGGCTGTGGCGGCCGCTCCGCACCCGCAGCGCGACGTCGTTCTGCCGCGCCCACGTGAGGGCGTTGACCACGTCCTGGGTCTGCTGGGCGAAGACGATGACCAGCGGATAGTGAACGAACAGCTCGTCCCAGCCGAGGCTCGCACTCGCGTACCCGGGGTCCTGTGGACGGACGATGCGGCCGGTCAGCTTCGCCGGCGGGGATTTCGCGCTGTAGGACGAGCCCGAGCCGTCGGCCGCAAAGCCCGGGGTGCCTCCGGCGGCAACGCCCGGGTAGCCGACCGCGCCGGCGCCAACGACCGCGCCGGCGCCCACGGCTGCCGTCGTCTTGAGCAGTTCGCGACGAGAAAGGTCGCCATGGTCCGTCTCCTCTCGATCGGGTTACCCAAAACTCGACTAACGTGACCTTCAACCACTAACCAGCCCAAACCCAACGTATAGGGACGACTTCTCCGGCGATCTGAGGTTTACTCTCAGAACCCGGTCGGGTGATGTTGGCCCGCCGCTTGACTGGTTCGACAACGACGACCCGGCGGTGATGGGCGTGGTTCGGTGTGACCAGGCGGTCGTGGGTGTAGGTCGTGAGGCAGCCGTGGACGATTCCGACGAGGCGGTTGCCGGATCTGGCGTAGTACCGCGTTGTGGCTGACGTCGCGGGCGCGGAGTTCGTTGCAAGAGGCGCGCCGGCGATCGTCCCTGTTCGGATGAGCGGTGGTTGGCAGGTCAGATGGTGATCACGACTTTCGCCCGGGCGTGTTCACCTTCGAGGTACCGGATGGCTTGGGGCACCTCGTGGAGCGGATAGGTCCGGTCGATGACCGGGGTGAGGCGGCCGGCCTCGGCGTGGGCGCGGAGCGTGTCGAGGTGTTGCCGGCTGGGTGCCGTGGAGAGTGTGACGATGCGATGTCGAACGAAGGGTGCCAGCAGCCGTCCACGCGTGATGAGCCAGACCGGTCCGATGAGACTGCCGCCGCGGTACACGCCGCCGCCGGAGAGCACCAGCGTCCCGGCTGGGGTCAGCACCCGCCGTAGGGCGCGGAGCGTGCGGTTGCCGACCAGGTCGAACACGACGTCGTGGCGGCGGGCGTCGTGGGTGAAGTCGTCTCGGGTGTAGTCAACGACGTGATCGGCGCCGAGGGAGCGGACCAGGTTGACGTTGCGGGTGCTGCACACCCCGGTCACGGTCGCGCCGAGCGCCTTGGCCAGTTGGACGGCCAGGGTGCCGACGCCGCCGGAGGCGCCGTTGATGAGGACGCGGTGGCGGGGCTCGACCTGCGCGACGTCGCGCAGTCCCATGAGCGCGGTGATACCGGCCAGCGGCAGGGCGGCCGCCTGCTGCGGCGTCAGGTTCGCCGGCTTCGGCGCGACGAGGTTCTCGGGCACGCACACGTACTCGGCGAACGCGCCGTTGGCTTCGCCGAGGTCGCCGAAGACGGTGTCGCCCGGGCGCACCTGTCGAACGTGGGTGCCGACGGCCTCGACCCGGCCGGCGAAGTCGCGGCCACGGATGCGTGCTCGGGGCTTTGATCGGCCCATGGCCAGCCGTGCCATCCGTGGATCGCCACGCATGGCATGCCAGTCGTACGCGTTGAGCGCGGCGGCCTCGACCCGTACGAGCACCTCGTCGGCGGCGGGCACCGGCGCGTCGACGTCCGCGAGCCTCAGGATCTCCGGCGGGCCGTATCGGTCCTGGACGATCGCTTTCATTTCCCCTCCCTCAGGTGTACGGCGTACACCCCCATGACAGTAGGCTAGGTGTACGCCGTACACCTGTCAAGGCGGTTATGGTTCAACCGTCGCCGGAAGACGAGGACCGAGATGGTTGAGCAGGCTGAAACGCTGCGCCGGACGCCGCTGAGCAGGGACCGGATCCTGCGCGCCGCCGTCGCGCTCGCCGACGAGGCCGGGATCGAGTCCCTCAGCATGCGCAACCTCGCCCAGGATCTGGGCGTCGTGCCGATGGCTCTCTACAAGCACGTGGCCAACAAGGACGAGTTGCTCGACGGCATGATCGACGTGGTCGTCGGCGAGATCGATCCGTTGATGCCCGACGCTGACTGGAAGCACAGGGTTCGCCGGCGCATCCTCTCGGCGCGGCAGGTGCTGCAGCGCCACCCCTGGGCGCCGCTCGCGATCGAGTCGCGGAACATGGCGACGCCGGCCATCCTCGCCTACCTCGACTCGATGGTCGGGACGTTCCGGGCCGGCGGGTTCTCCGCCGACCTCGCCCACCACGTGATGCACGCGATGGGCAGCCGGATTCTGGGCTTCAGCCAGGAGTTGTTCGACGCCTCCAGGCGCGCCGGGCGGTCCGGCACGGCCAACCCGGACCCGCCGGCTGCGCTACCACCGGAGGTCGCGGCCCGGTTTCCGCACCTCGCGGAGATCGCCACAGCGGCGTCCCACGACGACGCCTCGGTCGTGGGGCAGGGCTGCGACGACCAGTTCGAGTTCGAGTTCGCGCTGGACCTGCTGCTGGACGGCATCGAACGGCTCCAACAGCAAGGCTGGACGTCGTCGCGCCGCCCCCGGTGAGGCGGTCAGGCTGGGCGCGTAGCGATCCGGCGTAAGTCTGTGAACCCATTCGTCAGCTTCGAAGAGTCTACAAAGGGGCCGCATTCCCAGGCGTTGACGCGGTGTTACTCCGCGGGCGATCCCGCGCGAAGCTGTCACGCACAGTGAGTGCCTCTTGACACATCCAAGGCCTTGTGTGAATGTGCGCAGATAGCCGGGGAGTCGCGCACTAACGGTCGTCAGCGCGGAGGCTGGCGTGCCGTCTTCGAGAGGAGACACATGCCTAGCAGACGAACGCTCCTATCGGGACGGCCTGCCGTCACGGTCCGGGTGCGCGCGCGGCGGAGGGGAATGCCCGCACGGCTCGGCGCGTTCTTCGCCGCTGCGAGCGTCGCGGTTGCGACCACATTGCCCATCTCTCTCGCAACTGCGGCTCCGGCAGCCGCAGCGGCAGTCCCACTGCCGGCGATCTGGCCGCCGCCCCAGTCCGTCGAGGACAAGAAGAACCTGGTTCCGGTCACGCCCAACGCTGCGCTCGTGACGGGTGCGAAGACCGATCCTTCGGCGGTCGCCGTGGTCAACCAAGTGCTGACCGAGGCGGGTGTCACGAAGGTGCGGACCGTGTCCGACAAGGATCCGGCCCCGGACGCCGGGATCGTCCTCTACATCGGCGGGCCGAGCGAGAACTCCGCCTCCGACGGGGCCCTCCAAAAGATCGGCATCGCCGACGACGCCACCGGCCTGCCCCGCGACGGCTATGTCCTGGGCATCGGCAAGGGTAGCGACGGTAAAGCGAGGGTGGTCCTGGACGGAGTCGACCCGACCGGTACGTTCTACGCCGCGCAGACGCTGCGTCAGCTCCTTTTGCCGCACTCCGGTCGGGACGTGTTTCCTGCCGTTGCCATCCGAGACTGGCCGGCCATGCCACTGCGTGGGGTGATCGAGGGTTTCTACGGGCGGCCGTGGTCGCAGCAGGACCGGCTGAGCCAGCTGGAGTTCTACGGCCGTACCAAGCAGAACATCTACGTCTACTCGCCGAAGGACGACCCCTACCTGCGGGAACAGTGGCGCCAGGCGTACCCGCCGGACAAGCTCGGCCCGATTCAGCAACTCGTGGCGACGGCGACGAGCAATCACGTCGAGTTCACCTATGCGCTCTCGCCTGGGCTGTCCGTCTGTTACAGCTCTGACAGCGACCAGCGAGCACTGGTGGACAAGTTCCAGTCGCTGTGGAACATCGGAGTGCGTTCGTTCGCGATTCCGTTGGACGACATCAGCTACACAACATGGAACTGCGCCGAGGATGCGGCCAGGTTCGGCACGGGCGGCGGCGCGGCGGGCGCGGCGCAGGCGTTCCTTCTCAACCGGGTGCAGCACGAGTTCATCGCCACCCACCCCGGCGCCGAGAGGCTGCAAATGGTGCCGACGGAGTACTACGACGTCAGCGACTCGCCCTACAAGACCGCTCTCCGTACCAAGCTCGACCCGGCGGTGATCGTCGAGTGGACCGGTGTAGGGGTGGTGGCTCCGGTAATCACCACCGCCCAGGCCAAGAGCGCGCGCGATGTCTTCGACCACGACATCCTGGTGTGGGACAACTACCCGGTCAACGACTACGTGACCAACCGGCTGCTGCTCGGCCCGTACGTCGGGCGCGAGCCCGGCATCGGGCAGCATCTCGTCGGTGTGACGGCCAACCCGATGGTTCAGGCCGAGGCGTCGAAGATCGCGGAGTTCACGTCCGGTGCCTTCCTCTGGAACCCGGCGGCGTACGACGCGGCGCGGGCGTGGGAGGCGGCGCTGCAGGACATCGGTGGTCCGGCATGGCCGGCGCTGAAGGTCTTCGCCGAGAGCAACTACTCCTCCAACATTGATCCGATCGAGTCGCCGACCCTCAAACCGATGATCGACGCGTTCTGGTCGGCCTATGAGCGCGGCGAAGGACTCAAGAGTGCGGCAGCCAGGATCGAGGACTACTTCGGCCAGATGGCGGGCAGCCCGGCCGCGCTCCGTACCGGGCTGCGGAACCAGGCGTTCCTGGACGAGGTCAAGCCGTGGCTGGACAAGCTCGGCCGCTACGGTCAGGCGGGCCAGCACGCCGTGCGGATGCTGCTGGCACAGCGGGCAGGCGACGGCAACACGGCGTGGGCCGAGCGCCAGGCGTTCAACACGGCGCGGGCCCAGGCCGATGCGATCAGTCAGAGCATTGCGCCGGGAGTGCTGCCTCCGTTCCTCGAACGGGCCGCGTCAGCAAGTGACCGCTGGCTCGGGGCGACCGGCGGAGGGGCGAGGGGCACGACCTCGATGGGGCAGTGGCAGGCCAACTCGCCGGGCAACATGGTCGACGGGGACCTCACCACGTTCTACTGGAGCGACCGGGCCGCGGCCTCCGGCGCCTACGTGGGCGTCGACCTCGGGTCGGTTCAGCAGGTCAGCACGATCGACCTCTACATGAGCAAGCCGACCAGCCCGACGGACTACATCCGCCGGGGCACGCTGGAGTTCTCCACCGACGGATCCACCTGGACCGCCATCGGCACCTACACCGACCAGCCGGAGATTCACGCCAGCGTCCCCCCAGGGACCAAGGCGAGGTATGTCCGGATGCGCGCGACGGCGGCACAGGACACCTGGGTGGTGGTCCGGGAGTTCCAGGTGGCCGTGGTTGGTGGCACCAAGCTGACGGCGACCGGCACTCCGCCGCCAGCCACCGGATCCAGCCTGGCGAAGGCCGTCGACGGTGACGTCGGGACCCCGTATGTCGCGGACCGGGCACCGCAGCCCGGCGAGTCCCTCCAGGTCAGCATCTCGCCGGCCCGTCCCGTCGACCAGGTGGTGGTCCTCCAGTCCGGCGCCCCGGCGGCAGCTGCGGTCCAGGTGCGCGCCGCCGACGGCACCTGGTCCACCATCGGCGTCCTGTCCGGTGGCTACACGCAGCTCGACGCGGCAGGCGTGAAGACCGACGCGATTCGGCTCGCCTGGCAGGACGCCTCCGCCGCACCGCGGATCAACGAGCTGATTCCATGGTTTGCCGACACTCCGGTCGTTGATCTTTCCCTCGACCCGGCGATGGTTGACGTCGAGGCGGGCGGGCAGCCCGCGAGGACGACAGCACACCTGATGCCGGCCCGCGTTGCGGACCTCACCGGCACCCTGACCGTCACCGCACCGGAGGGGATCTCCGCGCGACCGGCGAGCCAGCCGACCACGATCTTCCGTGGCCAGGACACGGCTGTCCCCGTGGCCGTCACCGTCCCGGCTGGCACGCCGACGGGGACGTACGACGTTCGGGTGACCTTCAGCCCAGCGAGTGGTGATCCGGTCAGCGCGGTGCTGACGGTCCACGTCTATCCGAAGACCGGTGACACCAACGCCGCGCTGGCCACGAACGGTGGCACCGCCTCGGCGTCAACCACCGAACAGAACCTCCCACAGTTCACCCCCGATCATGGAATCGACGGTGATCTCACGACCCGCTGGTCGTCCAACCACGCGGACAACGAGTGGCTGCTGGTGGAACTCGCGAAGCCGCAGCGGATCGGCAGGGTCGTGCTGCGCTGGGAGACGGCCTACGGCCGGGCGTATCGGATCGAGACCTCTGCCGACGGCACGACCTGGACGACCGTGGCGGCCGTGACCGCGGGTGACGGCGGGACAGATACCCTGCGCTTCGATGCGCCGGCGGCGAAGTTCGTCCGGATTCAGGGTGTTCTGCGCGGCACGGGATACGGCTATTCGCTGTATGAGATGGAGGTCTACCCGGTCGCGCCGTAGCGGAGGTTGCCCGAGACGTAGCGGTGGTGGGCCGGCTGCCAGCCCTACCAGCTTCAGCAGGCCGTAGCTCAGACCGGAGGCGAAGCTGTCGCCGCCGTCATCAGGCGGTGCCGCTGAACAGCCCGTAGACGTACCTCCCATGAGCTGTTCTCCGGTGTCCTTCCTCGGCCCCACTATCCTGAGCGGGTGATCAGCAAGGTGCGGGTGGCGATGGCGGCCGTCGCGGTCGGGGCAGCATTGGCCGGGTGCGCCACCGAAGGCCGCCCGGCGGCCGAGTGGAAGCCCCCAGCCGCCACGACGTCGAACGCCACGGCATCGCCGAGTGGCACCGAGCCGGGCGTGGCCCCGCCGGTCGAGCTGCGGCTGGCTTTCGCGGGCGACGTGCACTTCACGGGCCGTACGCTGCGTCTGCTCGACGAACCGCAGGCGGCATTCGGTCGCATCGCCGCGGTGCTACGCGACGCCGACCTCACCCTGGTCAACCTTGAGACGGCGGTGACGAACCGCGGCACGCCGCAGCCCAAACGCTATCAATTCCGATCGCCGGAGACCGCGTACTCGGCGCTTCGCGGGGCGGGGATCGACGCGGTGTCGATCGCCAACAACCACACCCTTGACTACGGCCAGGTGGGGCTGTTGGACACCCTCGACGCGGCGGCGGACGCGGACTTCCCGGTGTTCGGCGCGGGGCGCGACGCCGACGCGGCGTATGCACCCTGGCTGAGCACCGTGAAGGGCGTGCGGATCGCGGTGCTGGGGATGTCGCAGGTGCACGAGCTGGCCGCGCAGTGGAAAGCGACGGAATCCCGGCCGGGAATCGCGATGGCGTTCGACGAGGCCCGGGCCACCGCCGCGCTGCAGGCAGCCCGCCAGCAGGCTGACCTGGTGATCGTCTTCATGCACTGGGGCGTCGAGGGCAACTCCTGCCCAACCGGGGAGATGAAGACGTTCGCCCGCCAGATGGCCGCCGCCGGAGCGGACATCGTGGTCGGAACCCACGCGCACACCCTGCTCGCCGACGGTTGGCTCGGTAGGACCTACGTGCACTACGGGCTCGGCAACTTCCTCTGGTACAGCGGGTCGCACAGCACCGACTCGGGGGTCCTGCGGCTGACCGTGAGTGCGCGGATGGTGACGCGCACCGAGTTCCTGCCAGCGACGGTCTCGGGCACCGGGCAGCCCGTGCTCGTGTCCGGCGCGGCCCGCGAGCGGATCGAGGACAAGATCGCCACGGCACAGCGGTGCACCGGCCTCACGACGAAGCGGCCTTGACACCGTCACCGCGACTGCTCCATCGACTGCCCGGCGGGGACAACGCCGGGCCGGCCGTTTGGCAGCTGCCCGGCTCGGGCGCTCAGCAGGCCGAGCGCCGCCCGCGTGGTGGCGACAGCAAATCTGCGAACGCGCGCAGGGGTGGGGTGACGGCCGAGGCGCGTGGATATTGTGGTGCGCGGCGACGACCAGTCGCCGCCGCTTGCTCGCCGAGAAGAGGTGTCTGTGATGGCCGATGCGCCGATCTTGGTGCTTGGGGCGACCGGCGGTCAGGGCAGCGCCGTTATCGAGGCGTTGTTGGGCCGCGGGGCCCGGGTGCGGGCGTTGGTGCGCGACCCGAAGCGGGGTGCGGCTCGCCGGTTGGCCGACCGGGGTGTCGAGGTGGTCGCAGGTTCGCTGGACGACCGCAGCTCGCTGGCCGCGGCGATGGCGGGCACCGGGGCTACCTTCGCGCTCACGACTCCATTCGAGGCGGGCGTGGATGCCGAGGTGGCCCAGGGGCGGGCGATCTTGGCAGCGGCCGGCGAAGCCCGGCTGCCGCATCTGGTGTTCAGTTCCGTGGCCGGCGCGGATCAGGGAAGCGGGGTGCCGCACTTCGACAGCAAGGCGCGCATCGAATCCGAGCTGGCTGCTGGTGACGTCCCCTACACGATCTTGGGGCCGACGTACTTCTTCGACAACGCCCTCGGCGGGGCGGATCGCATTCGCAGTGGGGTGCTCGATCTGCCGCTGCCGGCGGATCGGCCGCTGCAGCAGCTTGCCCGCACCGACCTCGGCGTCTTCGCCGCGCAGGTACTTCTCAACCCCGCCCCCTATGTCGGGCGGCGCATCGAGCTGGCCAGCGATGCCCCTACCCCCGCCCAGATGACGACCGCGCTGAGCGCGGCGCTGGGACGGGAAGTGCACCACGAGAGGGTGCCGCTGGCCGAGATCGGCAATCCGGACATGCACGCGATGTGGGCGTTCTTGAATGGGCCGGGTTACCAGGTCGACATCGCCACGCTGCATGCCGCCTACCCCGAGGTTGGTTGGACCAGCTTCGCCGATTGGGCCCACCACACGTTCGGATCCGTTCGGTAAACGCTCCCAGGCGCCTTCGCTGGTCCGGCATGCTGCCGGCGGCCCGCTACCGGAGCGTGCTCCCAGCGTCGTATCCGTCCGGGGTGACCAGGCCGTTCTGGTAGGCGAAGACCACCAGCTGGGCCCGGTCCCGCGCGCCGACCTTGACCATCGCCCGCGAGACGTGGGTCTTCGCGGTGAGCGTACTGACCACCAGGCGGGTAGCGATGTCATCGTTGCTCAGGCCAGCCGCGACGAGTTGCACCACCTCCCGTTCCCGGGCGGTGAGCAGGGCCAACTCCGGTGGCGCCGGCCTCGGCCTGACGGCCGGCTGATCCGCCCCGACCGAGCGTCTGATCACCGCTCGGGTGACGCTGGGCGACAGCAACGCGTCGCCGCGGGCAACCACGCGTACCGCCTGCACCAGCTCGTCCGGGTCGGTGTCCTTGACCAGGAAGCCGCTGGCCCCGGAGCGGAGGGCGGCGAACACGTCGTCCTCCTCGGCGAAGGTGGTCAGTACCAGCACCCGTACGCCGGACAGTTGGGCGTCGCCGGTGATCCGGCGGGTCGCGGTGACCCCGTCCACATCGGGCATCCGGATGTCCATGAGCACCACGTCCGGGCGGAGCTCCCGGGCCAGCGCCACCGCCGTACCGCCGTTGCCGGCCTCGCCCACCACATCGATATCGGGTACGCCCTCCAGCAGCGCCCGGAACCCCGCCCGCACCAGGGCCTGGTCGTCGACGAGCAGCACCCGGATCACCGCGCCCCACCTTTCAGCGTCTCCCGGGCCGGCGGCGTCCCCTCCGGCGCACTCCGGGGCAGAATCGCCCGGACCTGGAAACCCCCGCCCGGCTGCGGCCCCGCCTCGAACCGGCCGCTCAGTGCCTCGGCGCGTTCCCGCATCCCGGTCAACCCCCGCCCGCCGGCCGGCGTCCCGCCGGCACCGGCGCCCACCCCGTCGTCGCGTACCTCCACACACAGTGAGTCCGGCACCGTTCGCAGCAGCACCTTGGCACGAGCGGCCGCCCCGGCGTGCCGCAGCACGTTGGTCAGCGACTCCTGCACGATCCGGTACGCCACCTCGTCTAGCGCTGCGGGCAACCGCTCGCCGGACAGATCGCTGGTCAGCTCGACCGGCAAACCCGCCGCCTGTACTGCGGCCAGCAACTCGGGCAGCCGGTGCAGTCCCGTGTCCCGCTCCGCTTGCCCGCGCCCGCGCAGGTCCGGCCCCGCCGAGCCCGGCCTGCCGTCGGAGCGCAGCTGGCCGAGGGTCGCCCGCATCTCGGCCAGCGCCGCCTTGCCGGTGCCCCGAATGCTCACCAACGCCTCCCGAGCCCGCTCCGGCTCTGCGTCCAGCAGCCGCAGCGCGGCAGCGGACTGGACGGTAATGGTGGCGATCGCGTGCCCCACCGTGTCATGCAGGTCACGGGCGATCCGCAGCCGTTCCTCGGTGACCAGGCGCCGCGCCTCCAACTCGCGCTCCCGTGCTGCCTGGTCCAGCCGGTACCGCACCTCCGCGGTGTGCGCGGCCCGGCTGCGCATCAACGCGGCGAGCAGCATCGCCACCGCCAGCGTCGCGGCCTGCGGCAGGAACGCGGCGAGTAGTTCCAGTGGCGGCATCTCCCGGTGCACGATCAGCACGACCGCACCGACGGCCAGGAAGAACACCGGTACCGGCACCGCCCACCACAGGCGCCCGGCGCGGGCCGCGTCGTACAGCGGTACCGCGAGCACCACGGCCGGCGGGAAGCCCGGATAGTTGAGGGCGTAGAACAGCAGCAGCACCGCTGAGACTGCGTACAGCACGGCGGTCGGGTACCGCCGGCGCAGCAGCAGCGGTACCGCCATCGCCACTCCGAGCAGGTACGCGAACCGGTCCCGGTCGACCGAGCCGTCCTCGTTGCCGGTCGCTATCGCAATCTCGGCGGCGACCAGCACCGCGAGCGCGATTCCGGCGTCCACCATCCACCGCCGCAGCACTGGCCCGCCCGTCAACACGCGCTCACCGTATGCGCCCGCACGCTCGATCCGCCATGGGCCATCGCGCCGACGAGGATCGCAAACCCCTGTTCACGCTGCGGTGAGGCCCGCCCAACCCGGATGGGCGTCATCGCAGCGTCGCCCTGAAGAAATCGACCACCAGGTCGGTCACCTCCTGCGTCGATGGTCGCTGTCCGGGGGTGGCCAGGGTGTGCCCGGTGCCGGCGACCTCGACGAACTGTGCCGGCACGCCGGCGGTGCGCAGCCGCTCGGCGAACCGGACGGACTGGCGCGGCGCGACGTCCTCGTCCTGCCTGCCATGCAGGATCAAGAACGGCGGCGCGTTGCCAGTGACGTGGTTGATCGGGCTGGCCGAGTGGCGGGTAGCCGTGGAGGTACCGATACCGGCCCAGAGCAGGAACCGGATGAACGGCGGCGCGTCGGCGAAGTCATTGAGGTCGGTGGGGCCGAACATGTCCACCACGGCCTGGACCGCGCTGGACTGCTCGGCGTACGGGCCGGTCCCGTCCTGCCGGCCGGTCAGACCCAGCATCGACGAGAGCCAACCACCGCCACTGGCACCCCATGCACCGATGCGGGATGGGTCGATACCGAGGTCGGCGGCGTGGGCCCGGGGTCAAGCCCCTGGAAGTGGTGTAACGGC
>NZ_LWLS01000083.1 GCF_001905095.1 Micromonospora sp. CB01531 | reverse complement strand
GCAGCGACACCCCAAGCCGGCGAGACACCTCGCAATTGGACAGCCCTTCCGCGCAAGCCAGCACGATCCGCGCCCGCACCGCCAACGCCTGCGCCGTCTTCGGCCGCCGCGCCAGCCCTTGCAACGCCTCCCGCTCCTCGGCGGTCAACGCCAGCGGCGCCAGCTTCGGACCACGGCCATCACCCATACCGACAATCTATCAATGAATTAACGACTCGGCACACTAGTAGTGCTTTGTTAGTAGGTTGGGACGAGTTGGCGGCAGAGGGGGGCAGAACCCGAGCCAGGTCGCGAGCAAGTACTGCAATTGCCGCAGGACCGCGTACAGGCTCAGGTCTGCCCCGTTGCTTTTGGGTGTGCCGTCCGTAGTTGGGTGAGGAACAGTTGGGCGGCCGCGGTGAGGGTGACGTGGCGGTGCCGGCCGATCCAGGAGCGGCCTTCGAAGTGGTCGAGTCCGAGGGCGGTTTTGAGTTCGCGGTAGTCGTGCTCGACGCGCCAGCGGCTCTTGGCCAGGCGGACCAGTTCAGTCAAAGATGTGTCGGCGGGTAGGTCGGACAGCCAGTAGTCGCTGGGCTCGTCCTAGCCGGGAGGCCACTGCACGAGCAGCCAGCATTCGGGCAGGACACCATCGTCACCGCGGTGGGGTCCGCGTCGGACGGCCCGGCCGGCGGGACGCACCCTGTACCGTGCCAAAACTCGTTCGACGGCCGTGACCTGGTGTTTGAAGATCGCGTCAAGCTGCCCGGTGGTACTCGTTGATCACCCCGTTGAGTCGTCGTCGGCGTCGTACGGGCTTGTACATCGGGATGATGACGGCCGGGTCGTGGTTGGGCGGTCCCTGTTGCCGTCCTTGGTGTGGTCGGTGGTTGTTGAAGTGGTCGACGTACTGGTCGACTACGGCCTGCGCGTGCCGCTCGTTGTAGATCAACAGGTGGTCGGTGCATTCCTCGCGGAGGCTGCGTGTAGCGTGCCAGAACTCATTCAACGGCCGTGACCTGGTGTTCTGAAGATCGTGTCAGGCTGCCCGGTGGTACTCGTTGATCACCCCGTTGAGTCGTCGCCGGCGTCGTACGGGCTTGTCCATTGGGATGACTACGGCCGGGTCATGGTTGGGTGGCCGCTGCTGTCGTGCTTGGTGTGGTCGGTGGTTGTTGAAGTGGTCGACATACTCGCCGATCACGGTCAGCGCGTGGCGCTCGTTGTAGATCAACACGTGGTCGGTGCATTCGCCGCGGAGGCTGCGGCCCCAGCGTTCGATGAAGCAGTTCGCTCGCGGGGTGCGGGGAGGGGTCTTGACCACGGTGATGCGTTCGGCGGCGAAGACGTGATCGAAGGCGGCGGGGTACTTGCCGTCGCGGTCGCGGATCAGAAACCGGAACCGGTCGGCGTGCTCGCCTAGGTCCATGGTGAGGTTGCGAGCCTGCTGGACCACCCACTGCCCGGTGGGGTGCGCGGTGATGCCAAGCAGGTGGACCGGTCGCGTGGCTACCTCCATGACCACCAGCAGGTACAGGCGTCGCAGCATGATCGTGTCGACGTGGAAGAAGTCGACGGCCAACAGGCCAGCTGCCTGATTGCGTAGGAAGATCCGCCAGCTGGTGTCCCGCTGCCGCGCCGGCGGGCTGAACCGTCGGTGGGCCAGGATGCGTCGGATCGTGCCGGCCCCGATGCGGTGGCCCAGCCGTTGTAGTTCGCCCTGAATCCTGCGGTGTCCCCATCGCGGGTTCTCGCGGGCCAGCCGTAGCACCAGGTCCCGGATCTCGTCGCTGACCGGTGGCCGGCCTGGCTTGTTCGGGTAGGTCCAGCGGCGTCTTACCAGCCGCTGGTGCCAGCCCAGCAACGTCGCCGGTGTGACGATCCGGTGTGCCCGTATCGGGCGGGGCAGCAGGTGGGCCAGGGCCGATAGGACCGCCCGGTCCGGCCAGGACAGCCGCGGCCGGCCGTGAACGTGGCGGCGTAGGACCGCTACCTCGTGCCGCAGCGCGAGGACCTCGACCAGCAAGGCCTTGTCGCTGCGGATCAGCAAGCCCAAACCGTTGAACAAGCGGATCATCCCCAGGTACAGCAACCGTACGACCATACCGGCGATCCTCAGCCCGAGCCGAGAACTCCCAGCTCACAGCCTGTGCGACGAGTTATGGCACGGTACAGGTCTGCGACATCGATACCCGATGATAGATCCAATGATCATCAAGCCCAGCGACCGCTGGACCGGACCGAACACCCCCGGAACCGACCGGACCGGGCGCGACGTAATGCTCGTCGGACGAGCAGCCACCGAGCAGCCACACGTCCACAAGGGACGGACAAGCAAAGAGCCCGACCCGCGTTCCCGCAGGTCAGGCTCCTTTGATCTTGCGCGCCCGAAGGGACTCGAACCCCTAACCTTCTGATCCGTAGCGCCCCTGTCCAGCCGAATTCTGGCTGGTCCAGGGGCTGACTGCGGTCGGCATCTACAATCATCGATCGATGACCGGGTCTTCCGATAGCCGTGAAATCCGGCTGCGTCCCGGTGGCTCCGTACCAGTTCCCCGGCGTCCGAGCAGCCACCGAGCAGCCATGGATCGCCCGTCATGCCGCACCAGCCCGGGATAGCCCTCCATGCGTTCGTCCGCCAGCGCGTACGGGGCCTATCTGCCTCTTCTGAAGTTGGCCCGCTTTGCGGCTGCACGTTGGGCCACGATCCGCGCCCCTGTTCCGTTCATGCGCCATCGGGCAACCAGAAGGCTGACATCGAAGAGGTCGGCGACCTCCTCGTCGGTCCTGCGTTCCCTGGCCGCCTTGTACGCGGCGACCAGGGGTAGAAGCAGTTCAGCTCCAAGTTCTTCGGCTTCCCACTCCTGGTCCTTGCTGCTGGGGTTGGCGCAACCGCGGCGCCCCTCGGCACTGAACATGACCCGGTCGAACTCGTGTTCGAGAAGTACGTGGGCCATCTCGTGGGCGACGTTAAATCTGCGGCGGCGGGGCAGGTGTGAGGTGTTTTCCACGATGAACTGGCCCGTTCCTGCAGGCACAAGTGCGGCAGACCAGACGTCCGGGCGCTCGGAGGCGTAGAAGGCGACTGATTCCTCAGGGCACCCCATTTCCGAGAGGCCGCCTAAGGGGTGCACGGCGATGCCGTGCTCACGGGCGAGTTCGTAGGGGCAGAGCCGCACGTATTCGGTGAGACCAAGGTCGGTCTTGCGGATGTCGATCGCTCGGCGCTGGATCTCGGCCTTGGAGAGCCTCTTGCCCACGTGTCACCGGTTCCGAGCCGCGCGCTGGGTAGCGTGCAGCTTCATGGCCGCCTCCAGCACGTTCTGTAGGTGCTGCTTCTCCTCCTCGCCGAGATCTTTGCGAGCCCGCAGGAGAACGCCGACCTCGGCGAGGAGTTCGGGCTCCTCGTCCTGGCTGTCTTCTGTGTCGGAGATCCAGAAGGTTTCCGCTGGCATCCTGAGCCACTGGGTGAGGGTCATGAAGGCGTCGGCGTCCGGCCGGTAGCCGTTGGCCAGGCGGGTCATCGTCGAGGGACTGCACCCCACCTCAGCGGCGAGTTGCCGCCAGGAGAGGTTCTTGCTTCTTCGCGCTGCGTCGAGGGCGGCATACAGCGCCGGCACGTTGATCCTGGTCTGGGCCATGGGCGGGACATCTCCTCGCAGGGTTGCGCGAACCACCTTTCTACCACCGTTCGACATGTCGAACACTCGCGTGGTAGCTTGATCTCGTTCGACAAGTCGAACGGTGTCCTACTCGTAGGACACCTACGGTACCCGCTGCCCTCCAACGGCAGCAATGATCCGAGGAGATCAATATGACGGCCAGCGCCGCCGAGAGCGTCAACCAGAACCAGCGCCCACCCCGGACCATCACGGTCTCGGTCAACAACCAGCAGGTCGAGTTGCCCGAGCGCCGGGTCACCGGTCTGGAGATCAAGCAGGCCGCCATCGCGCAGGGCGTCCACCTCCAGCCGAACTTCCAGCTGTCGCTGAAGCGGGGCAACCGCTACGAGGTCGTCGGCGACAACGACACCATCGCGGTCCACCCGAACCAGGAGTTCCTCGCCGTCGCGCCGGACGACAACTCGTGACCACGCTGACTCCCGCGGTCGCCACCGCGGTCGACGCCGTCCGGGAACACTTCGCCGGCAAGCCGGTCGAGGTCACCCCGGACGGCGCCGGCGGCGCCTTCGTGATCGTCAACGACATCGAGGTCGGCCCCAGCTACACCCCGTCGACCACCTGGCTGGGCTTCCAGATCAGCGCCGCCTACCCGAGCGCGGACGTCTACCCCCACTACACCGGCAGGCTGACCCGCACCGACGGAAAGCCTCACGGGCAGGCCATCCAACAGGTCGACTGGCAGAACCGGCCGGCCATGCAGTTGTCCCGCCGCTCCAACGGGTGGCACGCGGGGATCGACAACGCGGCACTCAAGGCCGAGAAGGTGATCACGTGGCTCGTCACCCAGTGAACCCGCCGACCGACGGCTGGAGCCTCACCCTGCCGCCCCGATTCTGGGCCGCCTTGACCGATCACCTGTTCAGAGGCGACAAGGAGGAGCACGGCGCGGTCATCCTCGCCGGCCGCGCCGACGGCCCTCGCGGTCCTCGGCTCCTCGCCCGGGAGCTGATCCTCGCGAAGGACGGGGTCGACTACGTTCCCGGCGAGACGGGGTACCGGGCGCTCGCGCCGTCCTTCGTGCGCGACGCCGCCGTCCGGGCCCGGGACGAAGGCCTCGCCTATCTCGCCGTCCACAACCACTTCGGCGATGTCGCGGTCGGCTTCTCCCCCGTCGACCTGGCCAGCCACGAGCGAGGCTACCCGGCGCTGCGGCAGATCACCGGGCAGGTCGTCGGCGGACTGGTCTTCACTCCCCAGGCCGCTGCGGGTGACCTGTGGTTGCCCGACGGGTCCCGCGTCGACCTGGCGGAAGTCGTCATCCCCGGCGGAAACCTCATCCGCTTGCGGCCTCGACCCGCCCGCGCGGGGACGGTCGACCTCATGCATGACCGGCAGGCGAGGCTCTTCGGTCAGCTCGGCCAGGAGTCCCTCGGCCGCATGCGGGTCGCCGTCGTTGGCCTCGGCGGAGTCGGCAGCATCCTCGTCGAAGGCCTCGCCCGCCTCGGCGTCGGCAGCCTTCTCCTGATCGACGACGACACCGTCGACGAGACCAACCTGCCCCGGCTGCTGGCCGCCGAGCGAGATGACATCGGCAAACCGAAGACAGTCCCCGCGACCCGTAACGCCCGCCGGGCCAACCCCCAGATCCGTCTCACAGCCATGGAGGAACGGGTCGAGACCAGCCGGGCGCGGCAGGCCTTGACCGCCTGTGACTGGATCTTTCTCGCTGCGGACAGCCACGCTGCCCGGTTCTGGGTCAACGCTGCCACGAACCAGTACCTCATCCCCGCCACTCAGATCGGCGTCAAGATCCCGGTCGACGACGACGGCAACGTCGGCGAGATCCACGCCGTCAGCCGGTTCTTCGTTCCGGGAAACGGCTGCATGTGGTGCAACGAGCTCATCGACCCGACCGAACTCGCGATCGACATGCACCCCGACCACGAGCGCGCTGCCGCCCGCTACGTCGCCGGCGTCCCAGCACCCAGCGTCATCGCCCTCAATGGCCTCGTCGCCATGGAGGCCATCAACCACTTCATGCTCGCCACCACCGGCATGCACCACGACCCCGAGGACACCACCTCCACAATCCACCTACCGCGGCAGCGCGAACGCTCAGCCCAGTTGCCACGCCGTGACGAGCGCTGCTCGTGGTGCTCCCGAGAGGGGCATCTCGGGCGGGGTGACACCTGATCAGGCTGAGACCGCGAGGACGGGTCAGCACGTGACTGGGCATGGCCCTGGCAACGCGGCTCGAACGAGAACCCCAACGGACTGCTGCGCCAGTACTTCCCCAAGGGCGCCAACCTGTCGGTCCACACCCGCGAACCTCCAGGCCGTCGCCGCCGAACTCAACGGCCGCCCACGCAAAACGCCCGGCTGGGATGCCCCAGCCGAGCGCTTCGCTACTCTTCTCGACACCAACCACTAACGGCGATGTTGCGACGACCCCTGGAATCCGCCGCCGTTCCCGGGGGCCGGTCGTGTCGGTCGGGTCAGCGCACGTAGACCAGGCCGTCGGTGATCACGCGGGGTCGGCCCGAGGTGCCGACCACGACGATCTTCACGGTGTGTCGGGCGGTGCCGGTCCAGTTTTTCGTCCAGAGGATCCGGCGGTACTCGGTGGTGCTGGATTTCAGGTCCAGGGTGGTGTTCTTGACGCCGTCGACCCAGATCTCCACCTGCCCGGAGGTGGTGGTTTTCGTTGCCACGAAGGAGACTGAGCGGCCGGTGAAGGCCCAGTTGAGCGAGGCCTTGGCCGTGGTGGCGGTGAGCGCCGAGCCGCCCAGGTAGTTGCTGCTGGTGTAGGTCGACCAGGTGCCGGTGCGGGTGGCCTTGGCCTCCGGGATGAACACCGGGGTCCAGGACGCCGAGGAGGTGGCGGTGTTGCCGGACCAGTCCGCCGCCTGCATCGACCAGGTGGTGGTGGTGGTGCCCGGCCGGGTGGTGGTGGCCCAGACGCCGCTTGCGGCGAAGGTGCCGCTGGTCGGTGCGGTCAGTGCGACCTGCCGGACCGCTGTGTTGTCCGTCGCGCGCCAGCTCAGCGACACCGGCACGACCGTGCTGCTCACCCCACCGGTACGCAGGGACAGGGTGGGCGGCAGCGCGAAGGCCGGGGCGGTGTTGTCCGCCACCACGGTCTGCGCCGGGGTCGTCGCGGTCCGGCCCAGCCGGTGCACGCCGCGTACCTGCACGGTGTGGGTGCCGGGGGCCAGGGTGAGACCGGCCGAGCGGGCGGCGCCCGCGGTGGTGGTGGCGACCGCGCCGTCCACCAGCACCTCGAAGCGGTCGACCAGGGCACTCGGGGTGCTGACCGACCAGGTAGCGGTGGTCGAGGTCTTCGTGTAGGTGGTGGTCCCGTTGCGGGTGCCGGTCAGCCCGGACAGGGTAAGGCCGGAAACACTGGCGGCCTTGCCGCGTACGACGGCGAGCTGGCCGTAGAGCGCGTCACCGGGCCACTCGGTGGCCACTGCGTCGCGGTGCCCGCCGATCCGGTTGAAGACCACCTGCTCGCCGAGGTGGTACTTGCCCTCCACGCCGGAGGTCAGGGTGACCTTGTCGAGTGGGTCGTTGCCGTACTGGCCCAGCTTGTACGCGGCGACGTGCGCGACGGCGTCCTGCACCACCGTGGGCACCCCGGTGGTGATGTACGTGCCGAGCACCGCGATCGCGGCGGTGTCGGTGTTGAAGCCGTAGGTGTGCGCGCCGGTCACCGGCTTGTCGATGCCACCCTTGCGGCCCTCGAAGACCACGCCGCACTTGTCGACGAGGAAGTTGTAGCCGATGTCGTTCCAGCCGTTGCTCTTGACGTGGTAAACCTCGATGCTCCGGACGATGGCCGCCGAATCGGCACAGCTGTAGTCGTTGCTGCCGGCGGTGTGGTGCACCCAGAACGCCTTCACCGTGGTCCCGTACGTGGGCGGGTCGGTGACGATCGACTCGTCGGCCTTCCACCCGGCGCGGGTCACGACCTGCGGCACGGGGACCGGGTTGGCCGGGGCGACGCTGGGCGGCGCGGCGGGAGAGCTGGTCGTGGGCGCCGGCGCGGTGGTGGCGGCCGGCGGAGGCGCGGTGGTCTCCGCCGCAGCGGTGGTCTCCGTGGGCGCCGGGGCGGTCGTCTCGGCGGGCGCGGTGGTCGTGGCGTCGGCCGGCGCGGGCCCGGTGGTGGTGTCGGTGGGGGCGGGCCCGATGGTGGTGTCGGTGGGGGCCGGCTCCAGCGCCTGCACCTCGGCGACCGGCTGGAGACGCTGCGGCCGGACCCGGCCGTCGCCGGCAGCCCCGACCTTGCGGCGCTTCGGCTGGCCCGGGTCAACCAGGTCCAGCCGCAACCCGTCAGGGAGCCGCCCGACCGTACGACCGCCGGCCGCCGTCGCGCGCACCTCGACACCGTCAGACGGGCCGACCCAGAGCGGGTCGGTGGCGCCACGCGCCCGGCCGGCGGAACCCGGCTCCGGTCCCGCGTGGCTGTCCAGCTCCAACTGCCGCCAGTCCGACCAGCCACCGCCGACCGCACGGGTCCGCACCGCGACGGTGCCCTGGAAGTCGACCGTCGGATTCGCCCACGTCACCCCGAGCAGGGAAAACCGATCGGTGTCCCGCCGCGGAATGGCGACCTCACGGCCGGCCGCAGCCGGGAAGTCCACGGTGTGCAGGGCGGTGGTCACCGGCCCGTCCGCCACGGCCCACTCGGCCCCCTCGTCACCCAAACCCACCACAACCACCCCGGCGGTACCGGCCACGGCGGTCGCGGCAATCGCCGCCACGATCCCGCCGGTTCGGCGGCTCCAGCGGATCCCCGTCAATTTCACGTTGTCGTATTCCCTCCGATTGGGTCCCACCAGAGGGCACAGCGTGCCGATCCTCTCCAGCGTTACTTTCTCAACGTGTCGCCATGCCAACCGGCCGCCCCTGGATCGCAATATCCGTCGACACCTACTCAGCTCAGGTGGCCTCCCGCCGCATCGGGGTGCGCGGGATGCCGTACCCCACGTAGCCGGGGCCGCTGACCGCGAAGCCGTGGCCGGTGCGTCAGCCCGCGGTTGGGTGGTGAGGCGTGGCGGGACTTCCGGCTACGGCTCCGATGATCTGAGAGGGCGAGAAGCCCCGACCACCCGCAGCAGGGGCGCGTCGGGGCTTGCCGCCGTTCAGTCCTGCTTGGTGCAAGTCACCACGATCAAATCGTCTGGTGCCAGCTTCGCGCCCGGCTTCGCCGACTGCTTGGTCACCGTCCAGTTCGGCAACATCAGCACCAGCGTGTCGTTCTCGTCCTGGCTGCCGTACTGAATGTTCGTGAAGCCCAGCTTGCGGAGCTTGTCGTCGACGATGGCCGCGTTCATGCCCTTCAGGTTGGGCATTGTCAGCTTCTCCGGCACGGCCGGTGCGGTCGTTACCGCCGGAGTTGCCGGCTCCGGCGCTGCCGTTGTGGGCACCGCCGTCGGCTCGGCCGACGGGGAGACACGCTCAGCGACCGCCGCCACGGTCGGGGACGACTTCGCCTCCGGCTGGCCGTCACCACCGACGATCGCGGCGACACCGGTGATGCCGCAGCAAGCGAGCACGACGGCGCCGACGGCGATGCCGATGATGGCGCCGGTGCCGAGCTTCCGACGGGGCGGCACCGGGGGTTGCCCATATGGGAACTGCCGTGTGGGTGGTGGCTGCGGCTGCCCCTGCCAGGACGTGGGGATCATTTGGTGGTTGATAGGTCACCCGGTGTAGTTTGCTGGGCCGAAGCTATCGGCTGCACTGGCCGATCGGTTGCCGCACTGTCAGGAAGCCGACTGCCACCGACTGGCAGACGAAACGCGAGTCGGCGCGCTGAGGCAGCCGAGAGCGGGGTGGAGACGCAGGTGATCGTAAAGGCCATCCACCGGTAAGAGTCGCGGCGGGGATGGACCATGATCGACATCTCCGGACGGCAACCGTGCGGCCGCGTCCTCGGCCACGGAGCCGGTGAACACAGCGCACCGATGGGGATGGCAAGGGACGAGACAGTTCAATGAAGCGCGAGTCCGGTATCGGTGCAGCGCTCGCTGACTACCCTCCGGCCGCCGCCACGGACGGCGGCTGGGGCATCCGGCGACGGAAGAACGGCCGCGCGGTGGGCAGCGCCAACAGGATCGACGCCGCGACCAAAACGATGAGCTGCACCGCGGCCACCGTCACGAGGAACGGCGGGTACCAGTCAGGCCGGCTGGCGAAGCTGCCGGGCTGCAGGACCGTCACCGTGACAGCGACGATATTGAGAACCGCTCCGGCCGTCATCAGCCAGACGACGACCCGGGCAACGTTCCGGCCCATGGCGCAGAGGCGGCCGAGCGCCGCGACCAGCACACCGATGACGACGGCACCCGGCACGAGGATGAACGCGTCACCGCCGGTGGCCTTCGGATCGGCACGGAACACCAGTTGCAAGAGCGCGGACAGGGTCGGCAGGGCAGCGAGCAGGTACAGCAGCCAGCTGGCGGCGGCCACCGGCCGCGGTCGGTCGCTCGGCAGTGTGCTCGTGGCCGACATGGGCACTCCTGTGGATCACGTCCCGCCTGCTGCGCGTTCCGATCACAGTGCACGGTACGGCGCCGGCGTAGCCGCTGGCGCGGCTGCGAGGCGTCGATCCTAATTGTTAGCCTCGGCATTTCGCTAGCCGTTGATCAGTGACGTCGTGGTGTTCAATCCACCGGCCGCTTGGGGCCCCGAGGGACAGGATCAGCCGCGGATCTATCGAGTGATCGCGGTGCCCGGCGACATCATCAGTTGTTGCGACGCTCGGGGCCGGATCGCCCGTAACGGCACGGCTGTGGACGAGCCCTACATCAACAAGTCGGGAGTTGGGCAGGCGGCCATCCAGACCGTCACTGTGCCGGATGGCCAGCTTTACCTCCTCGGCGACAACCGAGGCGTGGCCAACGACGCCTCGCAGCTTGGGCCGGTGCCCGTCAAGAGTGTGATCGGCATCGTCAAGCTTTGAGCCAGCGCGGCGTAGGTGACGGGGCCGGGCCGCCATTCCCGGCCTCCACTGCAGCGATCTCGCCGATAACCCTCGGAACGAGTTTCGCTTTCCGTGAGCTGCGACCACCGGAAGGGTGCCTCGCCCGCACCGCCGCCACGAGGACCGGGGCCGCACCTCCTCTACCTGCACCGGGAGCGGCTGCCGTACGGGTCACCGCGCAGCGGCCTCTCCGCCGTCGGCCCGGACCGACGAGGGGATGCGCACAGTCCCCCGAGCTGGAACGACGCGGACCTCGGCAGGTCCAGCCCAGCCCGGGGGGACTGTTTGTTCACGACCCACTGCCCCTTAGCCCGGGTGATTCACAGTGATCGACAAGTTGTCGGGTCTTACCGCGTGTAGATGGACGAAAGTGCCTCGCTGGCAGGGGAAACTTGTGATTGCGACATCTACAAGGATCTCTACCCGGGAGGCACTTCCGCGGTGCAGTTTACGGCGTGGTCGAAGGATCTGCGGGTCACCGCGGACGGAACGGGTGTGGTGTCGCACGTCGGTGCGGCGCTGCTGCGGATGCTGGCCGACCGGGCGGGGTTGACCGGCGCATTGTCAGCCGGGCTGGCCCGTCGGGGGCGCTGGCCGGTCCACGACCGGGGCCGAGTCCTGGTCGATCTGGCCGTGATGATCGCCGATGGTGGTGAGGCGATCTGCGACATCGATGTACTGCGCCACCAGCATGAGGTGTTCGGACCGGTCGCCTCGGACACCACCGTCTGGCGGGCCCTCGACGAGATCGGCGCGACCCAGCTGCGGCGTATCGCGGCGGCGCGGGCGAAGGTCCGGGCCCGGATGTGGCAGCTGTTCGGCGGGCCACCGGCAGCTCGGGCGGCCGGCCGGGGCATCGGCGATGGCGTGGTCGTGTTGGACGTGGACTCCACGATCGTGCTCGCCCACAGCGACAAGGACGGCGCCGCGCCGACCTACAAACACACGTACGGCTTCCACCCCATCCTGGTGACCTGCGACAACACCGGCGAGATGCTCGCCATCGCGCTGCGGCCGGGCAACGCGGGCGCGAACACCGCCGCCGATCATCTCGACGTGCTTGCCGACGCGATCGCGCAGCTGCCCGCCGCGCATCGGCGGCATCTGCTCATCCGGGGTGACAGCGCCGCCGCTACCCACAAGGTGCTCGACTGGCTCACCAGCCTGAACACCCGTCGCCGGCGAGTCGAATACTCGATCGGCTGGTCGATCACCGACGCCGAACGCGCCGCCATCACCGCCCTGCCCGCCACGGCGTGGACGCCGGCGCTGGCCGCCGACGGCGGTGTCCGCGAGGGTGCCCAGGTCGCCGAGTTGACCGGCCTGCTGACCTTGACCGGCTGGCCAGAAGGCGCACGGGTCATCGTCCGTCGGGAACGCCCGCACCCCGGCGCGCAGTTGTCGCTGTTCGAGGAACGTGACGGCTGGCGCTACACCGCGATCATCACGAACACCCAAGCCGGCGCCCTGCAATGGATCGAGGCCCGGCACCGGGCCCACGCCCGGGTCGAGGACCGGATCCGCTGCGCCAAGGACACCGGCCTGCGCCGGCTACCGTCCCGCGAGTTCGCCATCAACCAAGCCTGGTGTGTCGCCGCCGCGATCGCCGCGGACCTCATCGCCTGGCTGCAAATCCACGCCCTCGACGGTGACCTCGCCACCGCCGAGCCGAAACGACTGCGCTACCGCCTGCTGCACACCGCCGCCCGACTGACCCACGGCCAACGCCGCCGCTGGCTCCGCATCCCGGCCACCTGGCCCTGGGCCACCCACCTCACCGCCGCGTTCACCCGAATCGCGGCGATCCCCGCACCCGGCTGAGCCACCTCAGCCCCCGACCACCGACCGGAGACCCCAGGAGACCACGCCCACCGCCGCGACAGGCGGCCCACCAGCACACCCAGACCGCAACAGCCATCAATGCCATTCGATCAACACGGCCTGGCCAAGCCGGCAGATGTCACCGGCGAATCATCGAGGTTAGGTTAAGGCCCGGGGCTGACGTCACTTCAGTTCCGCCGATTCCGGTCGCTCAGCGCCTCCCACTCCTCAGCGCTGGGCGGATACGGCGCCCAGTACGGCAGGTAGAAGGCCCGCCGTGGCGGATTGGCGATCGTGAACGGCTTGAACTCCGGGTCCGCGATCATCCGGTAGATGAACTCCGCGGTCGGCATGTCGAACCGGTGCCACGGCTCACCGGACTCCTTTCGGGAGATCACCGGCCACCGGTCCGGATCTACAGAACGGTCCGCCAGCCAGAATTGGTCCCCCTCGGTCATATCGGAGCCCCACTGAATCAGCCCCTGGCCCGTCTCCGTACCGTAGATTCCGTAGGGGGCGTACATCTGCGCGACGAACTCATTCATGGCCGCCGACTGCCTACTGCCGGACCACATCGACAGCAGCGGCTGTTCGTCGTGCTCATCCGTCGGCCGCAGGAGACTAAGGTATCCCGAGAACGATCCAGGCACGAATCGCCGACTCAACTCTTTGAAGTCGGTAGGCAACGCAACGCCGAGTTCGGCCTCCACCTGCTCCCATCCAGGACCCTCGGGTTCCTGGTGCCATTCCGTCTCTTCGACGATCCGGTCTATCCATTTCATTGTGGTCTTCTGGCCCTTCACAGTCACGGTATGTTGAGGATCGACACACTGACTACCGACGCACCGCTCGAAGTCCACGCCTCCATGGTAATGCTTATCGGGATCGGATTCTCGCCGATGTAATTGGGCGTCGCCGTATAGTAGACGGTGTTGCCAGCGTTGATAGAAGCCGCAATCTGGTTCTCGTAGCCTTTCATTTCGTTGCGGTTGGCGTTCGGGTACAACGGCACCAAATGTTCATCTCGGCCGGCAACAGCGGGCCGGGCACCAACACGTGAACACCGTGCTGTCCGGCTTCCTCGCCACCCCCGGCGTCGGCATCCACGACCGTGAAGGCGTCACGGTGGGCCGCAAATACACCCGCACCTACACCTTCACCCGCACCACCGGCGGGTCGAAGGCGATCACCTACGACCTGTCCTGGGTCGGCAACGACGGCACCTTCTCCTCCGGCACCTCGGTGGCCCTGCCACTGAACAAGCCGGTCGACGTGGAGGTAGCGGTCAACCCGGCGACGCCGGGCGCCCACTCGGCGATCCTGCGGCTGGACGACCCGGCGACCACCGGCGTCGACTACCAGACGATGAACCGGCGCTGTTGCGTTTGAGGATCTGTGGACGCGCTGGGCTGCGACGGGATCACTGGTCAGATGGCCGAGGCAATTTCGGTGAACGCTGCGGCTATCCGCCTCGTCGGCGGAGTGTCGGTGGCGAGTTCGTAGTGTCCGCGGCGGAGGTTCTGAACGAAGGCGTCGCCGGCGATGATCGTTTGTGCGGTGGGGTCGTTGCGTAGCCCGCGCATCGGTTTGAGCCGGTGTTTGAGCAGGCTGTGGTCGGACTCGATCGGGTTGTTGGCGTACCGCTCGACGTGATGCCACGCGGACGGGACCAGCTCGTCGAGCACGCGGGGGTAGACCGTCGCAGCGTCGGTGACCACCTCGCTGGGGGTCACCTTCAGTGTGGCCAACGCCCGGCGGAAGAATCGCCGGGCTGCGGCGGCGTCCCGCCGGGCCGAGACGAGCACATCGATCACCTGACCGTACTGGTCGACAGCCCGGTACACATACCGCCAGACACCGTTGACCTTGACGTACGTCTCGTCAACGAACCAGCGGTCACCTGGCGAGCGGCGACAGAACCGGGCAGCGTCGGTCAGCAGCGGGGTGAACCGCTGTACCCAGCGGAAGACCGTGACGTGGTCCACCTCGACACCACGCTCGATGAGCAGTTCCTCCACGTCCCGGTAGGACAGATTGAAGCGTAGGTACCAGCGGACCGCGAGAACGATCACCTCGGGCGGGAACCGGTAGCCGGCGAACGCCGACGGCGGCGGGGACCAGGACCGGGAACGAGATGACGACCTCACCGGCCCAGCCTGACCACACCAGTCAAGCCGATAATCGATCACGCTTACGCCGAACGCAACAGAGCCAGGGCGGTACGGCCCTCGATGCGCACCTCGTTCTCCTTGTCGACCATGGACGGCCCCGCGTCCTCGAGCACGACCGGCAGCCCTTGGCCGACCGGGCAGCGGCCGGGGCCGGCCCGCCGGCGGCACCGGGGCAGGTGGAACAGCCCGGCCGGCTATCGCACTGGGATGGCCGGTCTGACCAGCACCCGGTCGAGCAGGTCCCCGTCCGTGCGCACGAATTCCTCGTGGTGAGCGTCCCGGTATGCTGTCGCCAGGGTCAGCCAGGCGGGGAAACCACCGATGCCTGAGTGCGCCATGCTTCCGCCGTCGCCGCCGCGCACCACGCCAGGCTCGGCAGTCCACTCGTCGTCGTACGGGTTCTGGCCGATCCGCAGCCCGAAGAGGTTCCCCTCTCGGTGCAGTCCGGTAGCCGGGACATGAGGGGGGCCGTCCGGCTCGCGGTCGCCCCACCGCCACAGCGTCTTGGCGCCGGCACCGCACGCGTGCTCCCACTCGTCGGCGGTCAGCAGCCGCTGCCCCCGAGCCGCCAGGCGCTCGACGATCTCCGTGTGGCTCGGAGTCCGGATGAACCATGCCCGCTCGACCGTCCAGTCGTCGCCGACGACGGCAGCGGCCCGACCCGCCGACGTCACCTGGCGGGCTCCCGGACCGCTCGGACCGCCGTGGGCGGCACGCGCGTCGGCGACCAACTGGACCACCAGCGGGTCGTCGACCGGCGCCGGGACCGCCGCGGCGTCGATCGCCGCCACGCTGACCAGCAGTGACGGCAGCACGACCGGACGAGAGCGCGAGGTCATCGCGGCGACGTACGCGTGAATGTCGTCAGCGACGTTGAGCTGGTCAGCTCTTACCGAGAAGCTGCGTCGCTGCCGCGCGTCGGGCGCGAACCGGTCGGCGTCGAAGCCCACGGTCGTCTCCCCACCGGGAACGAGCGCGAACGGCGCGCCGTCGACGTCGAAGATCGCGACGGGCGCTCGCCGCCCGGCGAACTCGTGCCATCGGACCTCGGTCAGGCCCACCCCAAGATCATCAGCGATCAAGGCCGCGTGCTGCCGCGCGTCGGCGTGGTCGAGACCGAACCATTCTGCGGCATCCACTCGTATCCTCCTTGTCCCGAGTGACAGCTCGGAGTCGGCCCGCATGGACCTTACGGACTCACTCGTCTAGACCGCTGATCGAGCGGAGGCGGAATCGGGCGTGGGAGCGGCGGTGGGGGTGATGGTGGCTTCGGCGGCGGCGTCGGAACGCCGGTGCCGCAACTCGGTCGGCAGCACGGCCAGCGCGATCAGCGCGCCGAGCAGGCCCGTCGCGGCGAAGCCCCAGGCCGGTGCGGAGGCATCGATCACCGCCCCGGCCAGCGGGGCGCCGAGCGCCAGCCCCACCGTCATCGCCGAGCCGTGCAGGCCCATCGCCTCACCCCGCACGCTCGCCGGCACCAGCCGGCTCACCGCGTCGGCGGTGGCGGCTACGGTCGGCGCGGTGAGCGCCCCGGACGGCAGCAGCACCAGGGCCAGTAGCCACCACTCGCCGCTGCCCAGACCGATCGGAATGGTGACCAGACCGAGGACCAGGGTGAGGGTCAGCGACGGCACCGGGCGGGACAGCGCACCGTAGGTGAAGCCGCCGACCAACGAGTACGAGGCCCAGAGCGCCGGCACCACACCGGCCCGGTCGACCTGACCGGCGTCACGCAGCACCGCCACCACCGTCACATCGTTGCCGGCGATTACCAGCGTGCTGGCCGCGCCACCGGCGAGCAGCCCGATCAGCCGTGGGGTCAGCCACTGCCGGCGGGGCAGCGGCTGCCCAGACGTCGTCTCCTCGTCCCGGGCTCCGGTCGGCGGGTTGAGCACCAGCAGGGTGAGTCCGGCCAGCACGATGCCGCCGCCGACGGCGTACATGGTCAGGGTGGGCGAGACACTGGTGGCCAGGGCCACCGCCCCCGCCGGCCCGATCATGAAGCCGAGTTCGACCGACATCGAGTCCAGCGCGTACGCCTGACGGCGCTGGGTCGGCGGGACCAGCGCGGCGATCGACTGCCGGACCACGGAGAAGACCGGGAGGGTTAGCAGCCCGCCGACGAACGCGACGCCGAGCAGCACCGGGTACGGCAGGACCGGCGCCGTCCCCCAGAACAACGCCGAGACCGCCGTGGTCAGCAGCAGCATCGGCCGCAGGCCACGCCGGTCGACCAGCCGGCCGAGCAGTGGTGCGCCGAGCGCCGAACCGACCGTCATCGCGGCCCCGACCGTGAAGTCGGCCCGGGTCGCGGTGCCAGCCGTGGGGCTGGTCCGTTTTCCCGGGCCGCTTCCCGAACCCGGCGTGCGCCTTTCAGCGCACCGGGCTCTCCACAGGACCCGTTGTTCCGTGTTGTTCCTCGTCAGGCGGTCGGCCAGGGCGACGGGATGATCGATCCGCGGTAGCGATACCGGGTGGTTCCCAGCTTCTCGGGGTCGAACAGTTCCCGCTGCCCGCGGGGCCACCAGCCGCCGCCGCAGTAACGACGGCGTAGTTCCTTCCAGGTGGGGTCGCGTCCGCGTTGGTGGTGTAGGAGACGGCCATCGCGGGATCCGGTTTGATGTTATGCGGCGATCGGGGTGGGGTCGTTTTGGTCGCTGGCGTGTTGGTCGGGTTGGATGATGATCGTTCGGGATTTGGCGAGGATGTCGAGGGCGAAGTAGCGGCGGCCTTCGGTCCATTCGTCGTGTTGTTCGGCAAGGACGGCACCGACGAGGCGGATGACGGCGTCGCGGTCGGGGAAGATCCCGACGACGTCGGTGCGGCGGCGGATCTCCTTGTTGAGTCGTTCGTTGGGGTTGTTCGACCAGATCTGGCGCCAGATCTGTTGCGGGAAGCCGGTGAAGGCGAGCAGGTCGGCGCGGGCGTCGTCGAGGTGGGCGGCCGCGGCGGGGAACTTCGCCTCGATCGTGGCCACGACCCGTTGGAACTGCGCCTGGACGGCGTCGCCGTCGGGCTGGTCGAAGATCGTGCGCACCAACGTGGCGATCCATGGCTGCGCCGACTTCGGCACCTTCGTCAGCAGGTTGCGCAGGTAGTGGGTGCGGCAGCGTTGCCAGGACGCGCCAGGCAGGGCGACACCAATGGCTTGGACAAGGCCGGCGTGGGCGTCGGAGATGACCAGACGGACGCCGGTCAGGCCGCGGGCGGTCAACGACCGTAGGAACGCCAGCCAGCCGGCGCCGTCCTCGTCGGAGGCGACGTCGAGACCGAGGACCTCGCGTTGACCGTCAGCGTTGACACCGACGGCGATCAGGGCGTGGACGTTGACGGTGCGGCCTGCTTCACGGACCTTCATCGTCAACGCGTCCATCCACACGAACGTGTAATGGCCTGAGTCCAGGGGCCGGTTGCGGAACGCCTCGACCTGGGCGTCCAGGTGGGCGGCCATCTCCGACACCTGCGACTTCGACAGCTGCCGGATCCCGAGCTGCTCGACCAGCTTCTCCACCCGCCGCGTCGACACCCCGAGCAGATAGGAGGTCGCCACCACCGACACCAGGGCCTGCTCCGCCCGCCGGCGGTGCGTCAACAACCAGTCCGGGAAGTAGCTGCCCGAGCGCAGTTTCGGGATCGCCAGGTCGATCGTCCCCGCACGGGTGTCCCATTCCCGCTGCCGGTAACCATTGCGGGAGTTCACCCGCTCGTCGCTGCGCTGCCCGTAACCGGCCCCGCAGATCGCGTCGGCCTCGGCGGACATCAACGCCTGGGCGAAGGTCTTGACCATCGCCTGCAACACGTCCGGCGACGCGCCCTCGATCTGCTCGCGCAGCAGGTCAACAGGGTTCACACTCTCAGATGCGGCCATCGCGTTCTCTCTTCCTTCTCTGACTTGGTCGTCTTGAAGGATCGACGCGATGGCCGTCTCTCATCTACGCAACACGCCCATCACGGGCAAGTCGTACACCACTTCCCTGGACGCAACCCCAGGTGGCCCGGCGGTGTTTGGATCGCAGCCATCGCCATACTCGTTGCCACAGGTAGTGGCTGAGATAGGCGAAGGTCGCTGACGACACGCCGGGCCGGAAGTAGGCGCACCAGCCACGAACTGCCTGGTTGAGCCGTCGGATCAGTTCGTCCAGCGGCTGGCTCACCTCGACCTGCCGGCACAGCTTCTTCACCTTGGCTGCGTCGAAGCCGATCTCTTCGAGCAGGTCACGGGTTCGGTTGCTGTCGTAGCCGCGGTCCAGGTGTGCGGTGACCCGCTCGGGCCAGTGATGCCGCAACTGGATGCTGCACGCGGCGAAGGTGTCCCGCAGCAGCGGGGAGTCGTGCCGGTTGGCCGGGGCGCCGGTGATCCCGAGCGGAATTCCGTAGCCGTCGACGCCCGTCGAGCGTTTCATGCCGCCCTTGCCGCGGTCGACCGGAGACCGGCCGGCCCGCTCGCCACCGCGCGGCGCCTTGGTGATCGCGCCGTCGGCGCTGACGTCGGCCAGGTCCAGGCCAATCATGCGGTCGTAGGCGTCCAACGCCAGCTCGTGGAGTCGCTCGCCGAGACCAGCCTCGGCCCACGACCGCAGCCGGCGGCGAATCGTCCGATCCGAGCAGGCATCCGACGCGACGCGTTCATAGCCGCAACCATGCACCAAAGCGGCGATGACATGCTCGAACACCACCCGGTCAGGGATCCGACGCCGGTGACAGCCCAGCGGATGCGCCGGATCAAACCCGGGTTGCTCAGGCCACAGCGCGGCGAACTGGACCCAGACAGGTTCGAACAACGAAGATGGCAGCGCAGGCACGGGACTCCACCGGTCACGAAGCGTAGAGAACTCCGATGATCAATGGACCCGTGCCTGCTTGCTACCTCGGGGTCCGTCCGCCCAGGCGCCCTACCTATTGCCGGTCGCTCTAAACAGGCATGAACAGCGGCCGTCGGATCCAGCTCTCCATCCTGCCCACGTCCGGCTTCGAAATCTCAGCCCGCTGAGGCGCACCAGGAACACAGGCGGGCCAGTTTTCCTTCAGCCAATTCTGCTCAGCCTTGTAAAGCTTGCTCCAATTTTCGGATATTGCACCGACCACCGTCCGCGTGTTGTCAGCGGTAACCGAATGGCGTGCAAGATACACAACCGCCGGGATCACCTCGGACTGCACTGAGAGCGTTACCGGGTTGAGAGCGCCCGGGAACCGGGGGGGTGCCCCCGAAAGAATCTCGTCCAGGATGTCCAGCACCTCCTGCCAACAACGGTCATCGCCAGCGAAGGCCAAGCAGCGGAGGGCATACCTCCGGACCGCAGCGTCTGAATCGGAAAGACAAGTGGCCGCCACGTCCGACACCCGTGCCTTCTCCCGCTTG
This sequence comes from Micromonospora sp. CB01531, assembly GCF_001905095.1. Classification (GTDB taxonomy): domain Bacteria; phylum Actinomycetota; class Actinomycetes; order Mycobacteriales; family Micromonosporaceae; genus Micromonospora. The sequence continues at coordinate 274,631 of NZ_LWLS01000083.1, read as the reverse complement.
GCGAGGGACACGAGCGCGGCACAACGTTCGCCGGTTGCGGCTCTCTTATCTAATGCGATCCCACGCAAAACGGGTCCGCCCCGATCACCATCACTATCACCAAGGGCCGAGATCACAGCGGCACGAGCGTCCACGGGCGACGCCGCCAGTTCCTCAATTAGGGCAACATCACGGTCGGCTCCGGCCTTGGCCAGCCGCTTCGCTGCCGTCACCGATTCGGATGCATCCGAATAAGGCGATCCTTGGGACACTTCCACCTCCAAGAGCCGGATTGCCGCGAAGGGAAAACCCTTCGCAGCAATCCTAGCATCCCCGCCTAATTTCTTAATAAAGAACGTTTAACATGTCATCGTAGACATAGTCAATGGTCAGCCCGTAGTGTTCTCTGAGCCACTCGTCCTTCCTGACTTGATCCGGATCGGCCTTCTCATTCCCCGACTTGGTTTCGATGTATCCGAGCAGATTGTCATCCTTGTCGTAGACCGCCATGTCAAGCTTTCGATCCCCGAAGGGAGTAGCGAATGTCAGCGCCTTCGCGTCGTCCGCATCAGTGATCACCTTCTTGCCGGTCTGCCGGAAGAAGTCAGCAACATGGTCGCGATAGGCGTCGCCCACAAGCTTGTTCAGCCTGACACCCTTAGGAAGCCTTGCCGCCGCACCAGCAGCCCTGCCTAGCGGGATGATTCCAGCGGCCTCGAGGCCCGCACCGACGTAGTCCTCATGCTCATATGCGTCGGCAATCAGATATCCGGAACCAGCAGCGCCGATGTACGGCATCCAGCTAATGACTTCTGCGTTGTCTCGGCGGCTGGCCTCGATGCAGAGTTGCTGGACCAACTGCTGGGAGCACATCTGGTCCCTGCGGATGAGCCAGTCCTGGGGGTAGTCGCCTCCGTCTCCCCAGGAAGAGGGCGAGGGGGTCGGCGCAGGACTCGGTGAGGACCCACCGGCCTGGGTGGCCGGTGCTGGCGTCGGACGCGGCGGAGGAACGTACTTCCCCGCCCCGTCATTGATCCAAATATGTCCGTCCAGTTCGATGCTGCTGATCGGGTTTCCGCTGCCATAGGCATAGCGGTTGCCGGTCCACGGATTGACGCCGAGTTTCATGTCGGCCAAAGCCCCGTTGTAGCTGTCACGGGCGAGAAACCGGTTCAGGCCGGGACTGTAGTCGCGGAACCCCATGTCGTAGGACTGGGAGTTCTGGTCCCACCGTTTGGCGTTGAACCGGTAGGCGTTGTACGGCTCCTTGGTCGGGTCGGCCGCGTCGGGTTTGTCGATGCCGGTGAACTGGGCCTCGTCGTTCTTGCCGTAGGCGGTGTATCCGTAGGTGGCCTTGGTGTCGCCAGTGTCGTCGGTCAGTTGCTCGACGTCAGTGTGCTTGTCGTACCCGTAGTAGGCGTTCTCCTCCGTGCCGTCGCTGTTGTGGGTGACCTGCGACAGGCGCTGCCCCCACGGCGAGTACTGGTACGACTTTGTGAGCTTGCCGGCAACCTCCTCGTCCAGCACCTCGCCAGAAAGGCCGAGGTAGTTGAAGGTGGTGGTCTTCTCCTTCGCGCCACCAGCGTCGGTGATCTTGGTGGCGGTCCGGTCCAGCGGGTCGTACGTGTACTTGGTCGTGGAGGTGCTGGTGCCGTTGTTCTTTCGGTTTTCGATGATGTGGTCGAACCCGTCGTAGACGTTGCGCTCGATCACCGTGCCCGCGGCGGTCACCGTGTCCAGCCGGCCGAACGGGTCGTAGTTGTACGACGCGGTCACACCTCCCGCGCTGGTGGTGAGAAGCCGGTTCCTGTCGTAGTTGAACGACGTCGCGGCGCCCTTGATGGTTTGGTTGATGACGTTGTTGTTGGCGTCGTGGATGTAGGTCTCGGTGCTCGCGCCGTCGCCGGTCTTGGTCAACGTGGCGAGGCGGTCGCGGGGGTCGTAGGTGTAGTCGCTGGTGGTGTTGAGGTAGGCCGAGTGGTTGTCGGCGTTCATCTTCTTGGCGATATCGCGGGCGCGGTTGCCGTTGAGGTCGTAGGTGTAGGTGTGTTCCGACACCAGCGTCCCGTTGGGCTTCTTCTCCACCTGGATGTTCAGAAGGCCGTCGAGGTAGTAGGTGTAGTCGACGGCGTTGCGGTTGCCCTTGATCTCCTTCAACTTCTCACCGCGGTCGGTGTAGGTGAAGGTGGTGGTCTTGCTGTCGGGATCGGTGGCCGAAGTGCCGTTTACCACCTGCGATACGAGGTCGCGGGGGTCGTATCCGTAGCTGGCGTACTGCTTGTCGTGTGTGGTGGTCAGCGGAGCACCATTCTCGTTGTAGGTGAACGAGGTGGTGTTGGTGACCGTTCCGGACCTGCTCTCCGTGACCGTCTGCACCTGGTTCAGCTCGGTGTAAACAACTGAGTAGTCGTCCACCCGGGCGCCGGGCGAGGCGTCCGTGATGGTCTTCAGGTTGCCGTTCGGGTCGTAGCGGTAGCTGTAGTCGTGCTTTTCGTTGTCCGCTTCACCGGTGTTGTCGCGGACGAGTTTCACCGCGTCCGCGACGACCGTGCCGGTCGCTTGGTCGGACAGGGTCACCTTGTGGCTGTTGCCCTCGGTGAAGCTGTAGGCGCCGAGGCTGACCCAGGTGCCGGTGTTGGTGGTCTGGTTGGCCGTCTTGACGGTGTTGCCGCCGCCGTGGCTGACGGTGTACTTGGCGTCGGTGGCGGCACCGGTGATCTGCGGGTAGCGGGCGAACACCTCGTACGTGCCGGGCTGCGGGACGTTTAGTTGCCAGGTGAAGGTGTTCGTGCCGGTTCCCGCTGGGCGGGTGGCGTAGTTGGTGCCGTACTTGCCCGTGGCCGTGTTGGCCGCGGTCCAGGTGCCGGTGGCGGTGGTGTTGTTGAAGTCGGAGTTGTCGACCAGGACGACCTGCTTGCCGACCGGGACGCCGTCGTCGGAGCGGGACTTGAGCTTGCCGTCGGGGAAGTAGGACCAGGTCATGGTGCGGTTTGACGATCCGCCGGCTGAGGTGACCGTGCGGCTGGTCTGGGCGCCGAGCTCGTTGTAGTTGTACGAGGTGACGATGTCCCAGGGGTCAGAGCTGGTCTTGGTCCAGCCGTTGTCGTAGTAGGTGTAGGTGGTGTCGTTGCGTACCGACTCACCGGAGGACGGCGGCGCTGACAGGGTGGTCAGGCGGCCGACCGCGTCGTAGGTGTAGGTGGTGACGTCCGCGGTGGTGTAGCGGCTGTCGTCCTTGTCGTACGCGGTGCGGGTCTCCTTGACCCGGTTGAGCTTGTCGTAAGCGGTGACGGTGGCGAAGTCGTCCGGGTCGTCGGTGGTGGCCACACCGCGTGGGCTGATCACCTTGGTTTGGTTGCCGACCTGGTCGTATTCGTACTCGGTTGTGCGGTACGTAATAGTGCCGGCGTCGTTCTTGTGCGGCACCTTCACCTGGGTCGGCTTGCCGAGGGGATTGAGGGTGACCTCGGTGGTGTTGCCGAGCTGGTCGGTGGTCGCCGTGACCAGACCGTCTCGGTCGTAGGTGCTGGCGGTGAACTTGCCGAGCGCGTCGATGCTCTTGGTGAGCCGGTGTGCCCAGTCGTACTCCAGCTTGGTGGTGTAGTCGGCGGGGTCGGCGGTGGCGTTCTTGCGCGGGTCGACCAGGGTGACGACGTTGCCGGCGTTGTCGTATTCGTAGGTGATCTTTTGGTTCTTGGTGTTGGTCACCGAGGTGAGCTGGTAGATCGCGTTGTAGGTGTTGGTGGTGGTGTAGTCGCCGTCTTCCGGCGTGAGGTTGCCCTTGGGTTCGGTGGTGGTCTCGAGGTTGCCGACCTTGTCGTAGGTGAAGGACGTCTTCCGCTCTGGATCTCCTGCGACGTCGACCGGGGCCTTGGTCCACTTGAGCTGGTCGGCTTCGTCGTAGAAGGCCGTCGTGATGGCGCCGTTCGGCGCGGTCGACTGGGTGACGTTGTCGTTGGCGTCGTAGGTGGGTGCCGGGGTCGTGATCCAGTCAGCGATGGCCTGATTCTTGGCCACCTTGTTTTCCAGCGCGCGGCCAAATGTGTCGTAGGTCTGGGTGGTGTCGTGGTTAAGTGCGTCGGTGACCTTGAGGACCTGGCCGCGCACGTCGTAGACGAACTTCGTCTGCTTGGTGTCGGCGTCGATGATGGTCTGCGGGTAACCGTTCGCGTCGAACTTGTCGTAGGTGGTGGAGTTGCCGTTGGCGTCGGTCGCCGTCAGCATCTGCCCCCACGCGTCGTAGGTGTAGGAGGTCTTGTAGTCGTCGGTGGCCGGGGTGGTGTTGCCGATCGGGTCGACGACCCAGGACAGGTCACCGTCGGGCTCGTAGCCGAAGGTCCACTTCCGGCCTTCCGGGCTGGTCTTTTCGGTCAGGTCGGCGACGTAGCCGTTGAGCTGCCGCTGGTAGCCCAGGACCGTGCCCGGCCAGCCGTTGCGGACCGCCTCGGCGTCCTTGACCTCGGTCGGGTAGCCGGTCTTCTGGTCATACGCCCAGGTCGCTGCGGCACCGTTGTTTTCGGTGAGCTTGATGACGTTGTGGTCGTTGTCCCACTCGAGCTTGGTGACTTCGTTCTTGGCGTTGGTGGCCTGGTACGCCCGGCCGTAGCCGTCCATCAGGTAGAGGGTGGCGTGGTTTTCGGCGTCGGTCACGGTGGTGTCGATGTTCTTGCCCTGCGGGCCGTCAGGGTCGACGTAGCCGAAGTTGGTGTAGTTGAGGAGCCGATCCCGGTAGGACTTGGTGGTCCAGTGGAACTTCGGGTCGTCGCCGGTCTGCGGGTAGTTGTAGGTCAACTCGGTGGCATTGCCGCGCGGGTCGGTGACCTTGACCAGCTTGACGTTCTTGTTGCCCTGGGTCATGTCGTAGGCGAACTTGAACGTCTTCGGCGCACCGTCGGTCGACCCGGCTCCGTCGATCAGCTCACCGAGCAGGCCCTTGTCGGTGTAGGTGAAGGTGAGCTTGCGCCCGGAGATGTCGGTGACCTGGGAGATGTGATCGATGATCTTCGGGTTGGTCAGGTTGGTCGCGGACTTCCGCGTCCAGGTGGTGTCGTCGATGTAGTCGAACGACTGGCCCTTGGCGTAGTAGTCAACGGTCAGGGTCTTTCGACCGGTCGGGTCGGTGATGTAGCGGAGAAACTTGGTGGGCTTGTTGTTGGACTTCCGCTCCTCGTAGGTGAACACCATTTCGTTGCCGTTGTTGTCCACGATGCTGGAGAGGAAGCCCTCGCAGTCGTAGAAGAACTGCGTGCGGTCGGGTTTGGTGAGCAGCCAGGCCTTGCGTTCCTGGCTCTTGTTGTCGCATGCCTTGTTCTGCTGCAGGTAGAGGTGTACTCCCTTGGGGCTCTTCCACTCGTTCGCGGCCGCGTCCCAGGTGAACCAGTGGCTGGTGCCGTCACCGTCGGTCAGGGTGACCTTGGTCGGGTTCGGGTTCGGGTGGAAGTCCAGTGGCGTGCCCAGCCGCATCATCGACGAGGCTTGCAGCGACCACCCGTAGCCGGCGACGGTGTCGCTGGTGTCGAGGGAGTTGTAGGCCAGGCGGACGAACGTGGACAGGCCCCGCGAGGGGTTGGCAAACGCGTTGTACGACCAGACGGTGTTGCCGGCGTACAGGTTGTTCATCAGGGTGCCGCCAGCGCCGGTGTTCTTCCCCGCGTACGAGTAGAACTTCTCCAGACCGAGCTGGTCGGAAGTCGGCTCCTCCACCGCGACGTTCTGCGGCAGCGGCTGGATCGCAGGGGTGGTCTCGGACAGTTTCTTGCCGGTCAGTTTGTTCCGCAGGTCCCACTTGAGCACGTAGTCGGTGCGCTTGTTGCCCTCCGTCGATGACGGCGGGGTCTTCACCTGCGCCGACACATCGGCGGTGCCGCCGGCGGGAACGCTCTTGGGCAGCGGTGTGACCACCTCGAAGGTGGGGTCCGCGCCGTCGGTGGTCCCGTCGGCCCGCTTCCAGTCGTACCCGAGTTCCCAGTCGGTCGGGTTCCAGGCGGTCAGGGTCGGGTTGGACAGCGTCACCGGCACCGTGTAGGTGGCGTTCGCGGTCGCCACCGTCGGGGTGGACGCCGCGTAGTAGGTCGACTCGGCGGTTTGCTCGAGGTAGGTGACCTCCAGGGTCGGGCGCAGCAGCGGTTCCTCACCCTCGGAGGAGAGCAGCATCGCCCGGGCGGTCTGGTTGACCTCGTCCCGCTGCCGCAGCAGCAGGCCATAGTTGCTGGCCGGGTTGGTCAGCCAGCCCTTGGCCGGGCTGGTGACGTCCCAGGTTTCCCACTCCGGGTCGTTGCTGAAGCCGTTGAAGCCGGCCTTCCAGCTGGTGTCGTATTCGCCGCCCTTGGTGATCCATGGGTTCACGCCGTCGTAGGTGTCCCAGGTGGCCTTTGTCTCATTGAAGCCCTTGGTCAGGCGGTATACATCGACGTACTCGTCCCGGTCCAGGCCGTCGTACAGGTAGGTGTTGTACATCCGCAGCTCGGCGCCCACGATCTGGGCGTCGGTGGGAATGCCGGTCAACGCCGGGAACTTCACCAGGCCGCGGGTCACGCCGTAGTACGAGGAGTTGTTGCCCGGGCTGACGTAAGGGTCCCCGTCGTAGACGTCCACGTTCTCCGTCGGCCGGCTCCTCGCCAGCGTCGTGTCGGTGACGCCGGTGCGGTAAATCCGGGTGATCTGGCCCGCCTTCGGCAGCATCGCCGGCTGCGTCGGGCCGGCGATGAGCTGCCCGTCGCGGGTTTTCACCGCGACCATGTAGTAGTAGAACTTGCGGTCCATCGGGTTGGTGTTGTCCGCCGCCGTCGGTACCGCTGTGGTGTCCTGGTAACTGCGGGTCGCCGTGGACACCGGCGCGATCAGTGTCGCCGCCGACGGGGTGAAGTTCTGGAAGATGCTGCGGTGCACCTGGTACTCGACGATGTCCGAACCCGAGTACGCCGGCCAGTCGAGCACCGCACCGGTGGAGGTAATCGTGGTCGGCGGGTTCACCGCCACACCCGGCCGTCCGTAGGTGACGACCAGCTTCGGCAGGTTGAAGTCGCGGCGGTCGTTGTTGTACGCGTACTCGGAGGCCTCGTAGACCGGGCCGCCCCGGCTCCTGGTCGCCTCGTCCAGGGCCTTGACCATGAGTCCGTGGTTCGGGTAGGTGCGGTTCACCCAGTCCTGCACCAGATTGCGCACCGGGAACGAGTTCCACACGCTGGACTTGGCGTACTTCTTCACCGCACCGGCCTTGGTGAACCGGACCGCGTCGGCGATCGCTGATGTGCCCGGCACACCGTTGAGCACCACCTTGCCGGTGGTGCCCGCCGCGAACTGATGCGTTCCCAACGTCACCCACGCACCCTGACTGTCCGGCGTCTTCTGGTTGACGTAGTACGTCTTAGACCCGCCCGAGTAGTGCACCGTGTACGGGGCTCTGTCCGGCCGGTCGGACGCACCCACGTAGTGCACCTCGACCTGGTAGTCACCCGACTCCGTGATCGTCGGCACCCACGTGTGGGTATCCGAAGCGAGGGTGCTGCCGTGGAAGCGGTAGTCCGCATTGATCCCCTTCGGCGCCAGCGTGCCCCCGGACCACGGCCACGACCCGACCACCGACGTCCCGGAGTCTCCGTCGTCCTTGGTCACCACGTTGCCTGCCGGCGCACCGGCGATCTTGCCGCTGATGGTGCCCCACGTCGCCGTGTCCTCGTCCCAGGCATCCGTGACCCGACGCACCTCCATCGGCACGTCGTACTCCCAGGCGGTGTGCGTCTGCGAGTAGTACAACTGCAACTGCGCGTCGTCGATCGGCGTGTTCTGCGGAATCGAGTCCAGGTTGAACTTCAGCAACGACCGCCACGCGCCGCTGGACGTGGTGCCCACGTGCAACGGCCACCTGACCTCGTCCTGCCCATAGGCGTGGTTCGGGTCGGCCGAGTAGATCTGCGTGTCCTGCCCGCCCAGCGTGCCATCGGGCACCGGCTGGATCTTGATGGTCGGGTCGATGACCACCGGGTACACCCGCGCCGGATCCGTCAGCCACGCCGCGTCCGCCGACACGGTGACGCTGGTCTGCCCGTACACCTGCTGCACCCGCTGGGTGACCTTGTCCGACCACACCTTGCCCAGCGGAGAGGCCTTGTCGTCCTTCGAGTCGTACATGAACGGCGCCGGCATCACGAACACCGGCTCGCCGCCGGACGGGCGCACGAACGCGATCGACCCGTCCGTACGTTGCTGCGCGGTCAGACCAGCCGTATCCAGCGTGAACGTCCACGACACCGGCCCAACCGGCGGCTTCCGCAGGACGATCTCTTCCTTCAGCGCGGTGCTGGTCACGTCATAGACCACGTCCGCGCCGCCGGCGATCCCGGCGTAGGTCACCGTGGAACCGGATACCTTCGGCGTCACGCTCTTCGCCGCGCCCGCCATGCCCAGCTCGATGCTCCGGCCTTCGGCCTCGAACCGGACCAGGTCTTTTGAGGTGTCACCGAACAGGCTGCTGAAGGTGTTCGTGCGGTTGCTCTGCACGTACCCCTTCTCTGTGGTGGGACGGACCGTGGTGTCAATGGCCTGCCACCGGCCCTTCGTGTCCCGGTAATGCACCGGCACCGCCGAGATCTCGGCCTGCGTCCGCCCATCCGACAGCTGATACGTCTTCGTGTTCGCCGTCCGCTTACCGGGCAACTCCCGCACCCGCTTCTGCGCCGGCCACACCTTCCCCGCGGGCTGCTTCTCGGCCTGGAACAGCCCGGCGCTGACCACCTCCGGCCGCGCCCGACCCGAGCCACCGCCGACCAGCCCGCGCGCGGCGTCACCGAGCCGCGACAGCACGCCACCCTCGTCGTCCTTACCGCTGCCCGCAGCCTGGTCGGCGCGGTCGGAATCGCCGCCCGGTAGGGCCTCCATCCCGCCCAGCGTGGCCACCATGGCCACCACCAGCCCCCCGATCAGGAGGCCCCGCGATCGTCTCGTCACCATCACCCTCCGGTCCCTTGAAGACACAACGGGTAAAGACTAGAGATCATCGATATGCGGGCTGATATAGCCCAGCTACACTCCGCGCTTGACCTGCGGGTGAAAGGAGACCGGACGCAGGATGCCCCGGTCATCCGTCATTCGCTGAAGCAGGAACCTCCGGCCGGAGGGCGGAGGTGCTACCTGGTGGACGGTCACGTGACCGATCCATGGCTCGATTACCGGATGAGCACCGAGCACGGGCTGAGTGGGATGCACGGCGAGGCAGTCGGGTTAACTCAAGCGAGCAGGCCGACCCGATGGACGCGGGGCTGACCGACGCTCCGGTTGCGGCCCACGCCCGTCCCGACAGACCTCAGAAATGCGGGCAGGCAGGGCCTGCTCACAGCATGGCGTTGACCGGGGCTACCGCGACAAGAGAAACAATGCCCTGCCAGCCGAGGTTCCGCCACGCAGACCGCGACCGGGTCGATCCGCCGGCCCGCAAGACAGGCATTGGCGCGGGCGGCACAGCGGCCAGCTCGGTGAGGTAGTCGCGCACGAGGGCCGGCAGCTGATAGCCAGCGGGACCGTCCGGATGCAGCAGATGGGCGTCGACGAGGCTGTCCAGCGCCCGTTGGACTCGCTGGGTACTAACGTTGAGTTCGGCGGCGGCCCGGTCCATCAGAGCTGGCGCATCGGGGTGGGCGCCGATCAGCTCCAGCAGCCGGCCGGCGACCTCGGCACGGACAGCGGCGACGGTGCTGGCCAGGCTGGCTCGCACCGACAGGTCCTCGTCAGCGAGCAGCTCCAGCCGGTGACGATCGCCGCCGAGCTGGGCGACCAGAGTGGCCATCGACATGGCTGGCCAGCGCGCCAGCCGGGCGGCGGCGATCCGCAACGCCAGCACCGAGCCGGCGCACAGGCGAACCAGTTCCGCCGTAGCCGCCTCATCGGCCGCCAACCGTCGCCGTCCTGCAAACGCGGCCAGCAGGTCCCGCGCCTGCGCCACACCCAACGGCCGCAACGTCACCCGCCGAACACCGTCCAGGCTGCCCAGGCGCCGCGCACCAACGACGATCAGGGCGGGTCCCGGAACCGCGGGAATCAGCGGCCGTACCTGGGCCGCCCTCGTGACGCCGTCAACAACCAGCAGCAGCCGGCGCCCGGCCACCAGGGAGCGAAACCAGCCAGCCCGCTCGTCGTCGTTCTCCGGCACGTCGGCGGGAGCGACCCTCAAAGCGCGCAGCACCCGGGCCAGCACCTCACCAGGGGTCACCGCAGTACCGGGGCCGAGGTCCACGAAGACCTGCCCGTCCGGGAAGTCAGCGGCCACCTGGTGCGCAGCGCGGACCGCCAGCGCCGTCTTGCCGCTGCCCGCCGGACCCGTGACGACCACCGCGGTCGGCGCCGGACCGCGCAGGGCGGCGACCACATCAGCGACCTCCCGGACACGGGCGACGAAGGCGACCAGGTCCGCCGGGAGTTCCCGCGGCACCGCCCAGCCGACGGAGGTCCGCCCTTCGGCGGCCGGCGCTGCCGGCGCGACCGCAGGTCCGGAAGGCGCCGCATACGACAACTCCGGTGCCCGATCGAGCATCGCCCGATGCAAGCTAACCAATCCGTCACCGGGCTCGATACCAAGCTGCTCACTGAAAACGGCCCGCGCGTCCCGGTAGACAGCCAGAGCCGCAGGCACGTCCCCACAACGGTAGAGGGCGAGCATGAGCTGCCCCCAGGTCCGCTCCCGCAGCGGGTGCGCGGCGAGGTGAGCACGCAACTGGGCCAGCAGCTGCGCATGCTGGCCAACGGCCAGCCGGGCCTCCGCCAGCTCCTCGAAAACCTGCAACCGCTGCTCATCCAGGCTCGCCCAGTGATTGTCCAACGTCGTACCGCGTGGCAGACCGTCACCGGACGCGCCGCGCCAATGCGTCACCGCGCTAGCCAATGCTCCGACGGCGTTTCGCCGCGTCGAGCGCAGCCAGCATGGCCTGTCCTTCCCCGGCCAGCCGCTGGAACTCGGTCACGTCCAGCTCATGCGCCGCCAGCTGCAGCTCGTACGCATTCGGGTGGGCGACGAGGCGATCGCCGAGCGTGCGCCGCAGCGCGGCGACGTGAGACCGCAGGTTAGCCACGGCGGAGGCCGGCGGGGCGGCAGACCAGACCATGCCCGCCAGCCGGCTCAGCGCGACAGGTCGGTTCGCCTCCAGGGCCAACCCGGCCAGAACCGCCCGCCGATTTGCCCCGCTAGGTGTGACATCCTGGCCGTTGCTGAAGACCTCCACCGGGCCTAAAAGCCGAATCCGCAGTTCCATCGCGCCGCTCCCCCGTTGAACCCATGAGCGCGCTCAGGCTAGAGAAGCAAATCACCGGTCGACAAGACACAAACCGGACGAAGCATAAGTGACGAACGTCAATGGACGTTAGCGGCGTGTCCGCGTAACACGGATGCCACCGAAAGCGCTCACGACCATCCGTTACGAACAGTGACCAGAGTCGGGTGTCGATCTCCTTCAAGCCGCTGCGGACATGCTGCTACGCACACCGAGAGCCGCACCACGCGCTCGCATATCAGTTGACAGCGCGGCGGCGACTTCGCCAACCGCCCGAACGGTCAGCTCGGAATCCCAGGATTGGATGAGCGATCCCCTCGGCGCTGTTACGTCGGCAGATCGGCACCCGCCTAGCCCGCAGCGACTGCCTTTCGGCGCAGCCAGGTCCGACGGCACCCACCGAACCTTGAGGTTCGTCTCGTCACCGACGACCGGATCCATGCTCCGCACGCTCAGTCTCGTCAATGTGGAGACCTCCCACCGCCCCGACGGCGCATGAGTATGGATCACGTCCGGTTTGACGAGACGCTGTGGTCCGTCGACCCGAACACGCGCCGAGCCAAGCTCGTCCGATACCGAGACCATTCGGCACACATTCTCAATACTGCCCTAAATCAGACGCTCGCTGGTCGTCGCTCCGTCAAGGTGTGCCTACATCGGATCGGAAAGGACAAGGCGATGAAGAGCCAGGGTGTGATTGTGAAGCGGTGCGGTTGCGTAGATCCTGCAACCAATCGTCTGTTGGGTAAGGCATGCGCGAAGCTGCCGGAGCGCGATCATGGAAGTTGGTACTTCCACTGCTCGACCAGGAATCCGTTGGGCCGGATGGAGCGGGTGCGCCGGGGTGGTTTCCCGTCGGAGGAGGCGGCTCGCCGGGCGCGGGATGATCTGCTGGCGTTGTCGCGGGAGGAGCAGGCCGGCCGGTCGTGGACGGTTGCCCGGTGGTTGCGGTACTGGTTGTCGGCCAGGACGCGCATCCGGCCGACGACGAGGATGCACTACACGCGTGATGTCGAGCAGTTCCTGGTTCCGCACATCGGGCAGCTGGTCCTGGGGGATCTGACCGCGCGGCAGCTGAACACGGCGTTCGCGCGGATCGCCGTGACCCGTAACCGGTCCGGGCAGCCGCAGACGGCCTGTACGTTGCAGCACGTCCATACCACGCTGCGGGCGGCGTTGAACGCCGCAATTCGGGAGGGGCTGATCGTGGACAACCCGGCCCGGCGGGTGGAGCTGCCCGTCCGGGAGCGGCCGCACGCTGTGGTGTGGACCGAGGCTCGGGTCGCCGAGTGGGAGGCCACCGGTGAGCGCCCACCGGTGGCGGTGTGGACGGCGGCGCAGCTCGCCAGTTTCCTGGATTACGTCCGCCGGGACAGCCTGTACGCGTTGTGGTGGCTGATCGCCTTGCGTGGACTGCGTCGCGGTGAAGCGGCCGGGCTGCGGTGGGCGGACGTTGACCTGCACGCGGGGCAGTTGTCGGTGCTCCGGCAGCGGACCACAGCCGGGTACGACGTCCACGAGGGCCCGCCGAAGTCCGCAGCGAGCCGCCGCACGGTCGCGCTCGACAGGCACACGGTGCAGGTGTTGAGGCAGCACCGCACCCATCAGCAGGGGCAGCGGACGAGGCGTGTCGGCGCGGGCAAGGTGTGCCATGACAGTGGCTACGTGTTCACCGGTCCCGACGGTCTGCCGCTGCACCCTGGTTATCTCACCCAGCGTCTGCGGTTTCTGGTCGACCGGGCCGGCCTACCACCGATTCGGCTGCACGACCTGCGGCACGGCGCCGCCAGTCTCGCGCACGCGGCGGGCGCGGACATGAAGACCATCCAGGACCAGCTCGGGCACGCGAACATCCGCCTCACCGCCGACGTCTACACCACCGTCCTGCCGGCAACCGCGCGTGACGCAGCCGAAGCCACGGCCGCGTTCCTCCTCACGGCGAGCAAGCCGGGCGCGGAGGTCAAACAGCAGATAGATCGCCGCCGCGACCCCGAGCGTCCGGCGACGAATTCCGGGCACAGGCCCGGAGCCGGACAGCCGTAAAGCCGGGGCCCGGCGGCATCTGAAGGCCAAGCAGCGGACCACGGTGTCGCGGTGTCGCGCCTACCGGCATGCCAAGATCGACTGACAGCTTGCAAGGCTTCTGCCTGGGTTATGCAGGGGCTGGGTCTGTTGCGGAGCCGACGCGATACCCCAGAGCGGCTCCGCAGCCCGCGGCAGATTCGGGTGTAGGACGCCTGTTCGGGCGTCCTACACCCGTTGTGCTCGGCGGACGTCAGCGTTGGGCGCGTTGTCGGGCTGCCGTGCGGACCGCGGGTAGGTGGTCGGTCAGGGTCCGGGCGTACGCCGCGAGGATGTCCGTTGTCCGCTCGACGTGTTCCCACAGCGCCTCCTCCTCGGCGGCCACCGCGGGGTCGCGCACGGGGGCATCGGCGTCCTCCAGTTCGGCAAGCCGGGCTGCGGCGACGAGCACGTCGTCGACCGCTGCGGTCGCGGTCCGGATGGCCTCGACAACGGTGGGTGGCATACCGGCGGCGGTGAACGCTGCGGCGAGTTCGTCCGCGGGCAGCAGAGCCGGCATCTGGTAGTTGACCCACGTGTCACCCCACATGCGGGGCAGCCGGGCCTCCGGGAAGGGGTCATCAACAACGATCACGTCACCTGACGGTGAGCGTTGGAGCATCAGCCCTGCCCGGGCGGCGAACTCTACCGCGTCCACGGGCGGGTCGGCGGTGGCGTCCGGGCTCACGGACGGGCCTGCGAACAGCGCGGCGAGCCGGGCCAACGCCCTGACGTCGTCGGACGGTCCCGGCAGGTGGCGAAGCTCCTCATCGGTGAGGTGGGCGCTGGGATCGGCGCCGGCCGCGCGCACCGGGTTGATCGGTTGACCGGCTGCGGTGGACAACGCGGCGTAGGTTGCCAGGTCCGCCCACCAGGCGACGATCTCTCGGCTGGACTGTCGGAGGAGGCGGGCGTTCTCGATGGCGTGGGCCCGGCGCACCGACGACAGCGCCCGGCTCGGGTTTGGGTAGCTTCGATGGCCAGCCGGCGATCCGTCCTGTGCGAGCCAGCGCTCGCTCTCGTCGTCACGTTCATCGAGTTCACGCTGCCGCCGCAGTCGAATCCGCGATGAGACGATCGGCCACTGTGGCAAGGTCCGCCAGGACGGCGTCGACCGCTGCGGCGGTCATCTCGGGAGGCGGCGACGGTGCCACGTGTTCAGGAAGTTCGCTGGTTTCCCTCACAGGTGCTCTCCTTCGGCACGTGATGCGGTCGGGCGGTCACGGACGCCATAGGTTGCCGTTGATGGAGGCTATGCGGCACCCAAGCCCGAGTCCGCTACGACACGCGAACGCGACATAGCTTTCAGTCGCCCCATCCACAGTGGCGTGATCGCACGCGAAGCCAGATACGACCGGGCCACGCCGCATCTCGCACCTCATCGACCCCTGGCACCCCAGAGGCCAGGACATTCAAGGCCGCCACGCACCGCAGCGCTCACCCGGCCACACCCGCAGCCCCGCGCCCCTGCCCGCACCGCCAGGTACGCCCAAAAATGGTATTGGCGTTTCTCGAACAGGCGGCCCTATTCACCGATCCATCGACTCATTACTCTACGTGTTCACGGCCGCACCGCCAGCCTCAATGGCCACTTGAGGTCACTCCTGTGGGGAACAGGCGATGACGCAGCGGCGTTGGCCCCCGCAGTGCCCGCATTCCCGCAGGTCAGACAGATGCCAGATAGGCGGGAATCTCATTCGATGGGGGAGTCATGAAATCGAAGGGTCGCGTCTTTAAGCAGTGCGCCTGTACCGACAGTGTGACAGGTATGCGTCGAGGTGGTAATTGTCCGCGGCTGAACGATCGTGGTCACGGCAGCTGGTATTTCCACTGCTCCACCACCAACATTCTCGGCCGCCCGCAACGTGTCCGGCGAGGCGGCTTCCCGTCGCAGGCCGCAGCCCGTCACGCCCGCGACGAGCTGCTGACCTCCTCGTCGGAGCGGCGTACCGCGCAGAGCTGGACAGTGGCGCGGTGGCTGGAGCACTGGCTCCAGACACGGACCCGGCTGCGCCCGACCACCAAGCTGCTCTACACCCGCGACATCCAACGGTTCCTCGTCCCGCACGTCGGACGGACGATCTTGTCCGAGCTGACGTCCGGCCGGCTGAACGCGGCATTCCAGGCCATGGCGCGGCAACGCAACAAGTACGGCCGGCCGCACTCGGCATCGACGCTGAGGCACGCACGTGCCACGCTCCGGGCCGCCCTCAACGCGGCGATCCGGGAAGACCTGCTCACCGACAACCCCGCACGCCGCGTCGAGCTGCCCAACCCAACCCAGACCCGAGCCCGGATCTGGACCGACGAAAACGTCGCGGCCTGGCAGGAAACGGGCATCCGCCCCACGGTCACGGTCTGGACGGCACCCCAGTTCGCCGCGTTCCTCGCCTTCACCGCCAACGACCCGCTCCACGCCCTCTGGCGCCTGATCGGCCTACGCGGGCTACGCAGGGGCGAGGTCGCCGGGCTGCGCTGGTCCGACATCAACCCCGACGCCAACGAACTCACCATCGTCCAGCAGCGGGTCTCCGCCGGACACCACGTCTACCAGGGGCCACCCAAGAGCGCGGCAGGACAGCGCGTCGTCGCCCTCGACAAGGCCACCACCGCCGCCCTGATCCACCACCGGCAGCAACAACAAGAACGAGCAGCCCGACGGATCGACGCCCGCCAGGCGTACCGCGACACCGGCTACGTCTTCACCCGACCGGACGGCCAGCCCTACCACCCCGGCTACTTCACCCAGCGGTTCGCAATTCTCGTCAAGAAATCCGAACTGCCGCCCATCCGGCTACACGACCTGCGGCACGGCGCCGCGTCCCTCGCCCACAGCGCCGGCGCGGACCTCAAAACAATCCAAGACCAACTGGGCCACTCCCGGATCGACACCACCGCGGACGTCTACACCAGCGTGCTACCAACAGCCCAACACGAGGCCGCCGCCGCCACGGCTGAACTCGTCCGGAAGGCAGCCCGGGACCGCCGCGCCGCCATCAGGCGCACCGCCCGCAAGACCGCCAGGACCGCGAAAAAACCAGAGAACCAGCGCAGGCTGGACCAGCAGGAGAACGGCGAAACCCCAGGCCATAGCCATGATGATCACCAGTCTGACTACCGAGAGTGACGGCGCAGGCATGACACAGGCGTGACAACGAACGTCCACACTCCACTAACAATCAAGGGGTCTGATCTACGTTTCCGCAGGTCAGACCCCTTATGATCTTGCGCGCCCGAAGGGACTCGAACCCCTAACCTTCTGATCCGTAGTCAGATGCTCTATCCGTTGAGCTACGGGCGCTTGCTGCTCGGCCAGTCTACACACCCGGCTTTCGCGCGGAGACTCCGGGATTCGAACCCGGGAGGGGCTTTAAAACCCCAACCGCATTAGCAGTGCGGCGCCATAGACCAGACTAGGCGAAGTCTCCCCGGTGGCCCGGAGACCACCGCGCCCGAGGATACAGGCCGACACCCGCCCGGGGCAAAGCGACTACCGGGAAGGGCCCGTTCGCTGTCTTTCCCCCGTGTGCGACGTCACGCTCCGGACTAGGCTCCATCGATATGCAGGAGCAGCCGCCGAGCGATCCGCCCCGTCGCGAGCCCGCCGCCGACACCCGGCGAAGCCGCTCCGCGAAACCGACCTTCACCCCGCCCCCGACCTCCGAACCGACCACGGAAGGTACCGGAGCCGCCGCCGGGGCAGCGCCCAGCGCAAGGCGGGCGAAGGTCGCTCCCATCGTGATCTTCCAGCCGCCCGACCCGGCCGCCACCGCGCCGCGCGCCGGCGGCAGGCCGGAGGCATCGGCCGCCGCGCCCCGCCCCCGCCCTTCCGCAGAGGCCGGCCCGACCTCGAGTACGCGGGACAGCGCGGCCGGGCGTGGGGCGCCCCCGGCCGCCGGCGGGACGTCCGACCCGGCGGACAGCGGAAGGACGGACCCGGCGGACAGCGGGTCGGCCGAACCGGCCGACGACCGGGCGACGAACCCGGCCGATGCCGCTCCGGTGGGCGAGGAGCCCCCGATGCCGACCCGCCGCACCCCGGCCAGGAAGGCAACCCCGCCGGCAAAGAAGGCGACCACGACCGGGAAAGCGACCCCGCCGGCAAAGAAGGCGACCACGACCGGGAAAGCGACCCCGCCGGCAAAGAAGGCCACCACGACCAGGAAGGCGGCCACGGCGAAGAAGGCCACCCCGGCCGCCCGGAAGCGGGCCGCCGAGACGGAAGCGGATCCGGCGGCAGCACCGGCGCAGGCCGGCGGGGCGGAGCCAATCAAACCAGCCGGCGCGGCCGGCGTCGCGGCCGCTCAGGCGGACGTATCGGGACGGGCCAGCGTGCGGAGCGCCACCGACGACGGGGCCACCGAAACGGATGGGACGGCAGCGGCCAGCCCGCCGGCTGTCTCCCGGACCGTCGAACCGAGCCGGCCGACCGATGTGGCCGGCGTCACCGAAGCGCGGGCAGCGAGCACGGCTCCGGCCGGGACCGCGCGGGCGGAAGAGCAATCTCCGGCTCGGATCGGACGGGAGAAGAAGGCCGCGAAGACCGCCAAGAAGGCGGCCCCGGCGAAGGAGACCGGGCCGGCGAGGGGGACGGCCGGCGAAGACCCTACGCCCGCCGCGGCTCCGCCGCCGGAGACGCCGAAGATCACCGCGGCGACACCGGGTCCACTCGCCGGGGACGAGCCGGACTCGGGGCGTACCCCTGAAGAGAGCTGGCGGGCGGTGGGCGCGCGCCTGCTCGACCACCCAGGATTCGCGCCGGAGCTGCTGGCCCGCGCCGCGGTGGAGGCCCTCGGGCCCCGCGCCGGCGACTGGGCCGAGCGGACCCGGGACAGGTACCCGGACGCGGACGCCGACGGGCTGGCCCGGCTGGCGACCCGGCAGTTCGTTCGGCTGGCCGGGATGGGTGGGGCGCTCGCGGCGGGCGCCGGACTCCTCGCGCCGGTGGCCGAGCTGGCGGCGGTGCTGTGGACCCAGGCCAACCTGGTGCTGCACCTGGCGGCGGTCTACGGCCGCGACCCCGGGCACCCGGACCGGGTGGTCGAGCTGCTGGTGCTGACCCAGGTGCACCCGGACGCCGGCACCGCCCGTGCGGCGCTGGCCGCGGTGACGTCGGCGGGCGCGCCGGCGGACGGCCCGTGGCCGCGGGCCGCCGAGGCGGCGTGGCGGCTGGCCACGCCGTTGGCCGCGCAGGCGGGCGGGTGGCTGGGACTGCGGGTAGCGTCGCGGCTGTTGCCGGGGGCGGCGCCGCTCGCCGCCGCGGCGGGCGACTCGGCCGCCGCCGAGCGGTTGGCCGCCCGTGCCGTCAGCCTCTACCGACCAACTCGCCGCCGCTGACCGCGTCGCCGCCGGCGGGCACGCCAGGTTCGCCGGGATGCCCACGCGGTGCGGCATTTCGGGCGATCAGCAGGCGTGGACAGCCCGAGATGCCGCAACCAGCGGACGCGGCGGGGGCCGCCGACGGCGCCGGGGCGGTCAGAGCCAGCCGAACCAGGACTTCGGCAGCAGCGCGTACCCGACGAAGGCGACCACGTCGAGCAGGGTGTGCGCGACGATCAGCGGGGCCACCCGTCGGGTGCGCAGGAAGAAGAGGCTGAACACCACGCCCATCACGGCGTTGCCGAGGAACGCGCCGAAGCCCTGGTAGAGGTGGTAGGAGCCGCGCAGCAGGGCGCTGGCCGCGATGACCGCGCCGAGCCGCCAGCCGAGCTGCCGCAGTCGGGTGACCAGGTAGCCGACCACGATCACCTCTTCGAGCACGGCGTTCTGCACAGCGGCGAGGATCAGCACCGGCACCGCCCACCAGAGGTGCGGCAGGGCGGCCGGGACGAGGGTGGCGTTGATGCCGAGCTGCGCGGCCGCCCAGACCAGCGCCAGCCCGGGCAGGCCGATGAGCGCCGCCAGCGCCGCCCCCTGGGCCAGGTCGGCGCCGGGTCGGGTCAGGTCCACCCCGAGCTTCCGGGCCGGGTCGCCGGGGTCGCGGGCCAGCAGGTGTACGGCGAGCAGCACCGGCAGCAGCGCGAAGAAGATGCCGAGGAGCTGGTACGTCAGGTCGAGGTACGGCCGGGCCGACGCGGAGGTGTTCAGCGCGGCGGTCTGCTTCGCGAGCCCGCCCGTGGCGGTCAGCTTGGCGATCAGCGAGACCAGCGCGTACACCGCCGACTGCCCGAGGGAGAGGCCGAGCACCAGCAGCGTCTCGGTGCCCAGGGTCCGGCGGGACACCGGCCGGGTCAGCTCGTCAACCGTCACCGGACCACTGTGCCGCACGCCAGGGCGGGCCGGCACCTGTCCGGGCCTGACGAGGATGGCGCGGCCTCGCGGGACCCGGGTGAGCCGGTCGCACATTCTGTGCGACCGCCGTACACGCTGCGTGGAGATTCTATGGGGGCCCGATCCGCCGTCAGAAGAAGGAGCGTCCCCCTGTGGAGAACTTCGCGCGGCTGCTGAAGGAGAGCTGGACCCTGGTCGAGGAGGACCGGGAATGGCTGAGCGATCACTTCTACGCCCGGCTGTTCCTCCTCGACCCGGAGCTGCGCAAGCTCTTCCCGGTGCAGATGAACGGGCAGGGCGACCGGATCCTGGAGGCGATCGTCACCGCCACCCAGACGGTGGGCGACCCGGAGAGCTTCGACGAGTACCTCCGGGCGCTGGGCCGGGACCACCGGAAGTACCACGTCGAGGCCGCGCACTACGAGACAATGGGGGTCGCCCTGCTGGACGCGCTGCGCAGCACCGCCGGGGACGGCTGGAACCTGGAGTACGACCAGGCGTGGCGGGAGGCGTACGCGAGCATCTCGGAGAAGATGCTGGCCGGGGCGGCGGCGGACGAGAACCCGCCGTTCTGGCACGCCGAGGTGCTCACCCACGAGCGGTACGGCCCGGACACCGCGGTGCTGACTGTCCGCGCTCTCCAGCAGCCGCTGCGCTGGCAGGCCGGCCAGTACGTCAGCGTCGAGGCACCCCGCTACCACCCCCGGGTGTGGCGGACGTACTCGGTGGCGAAAGCCCCGAACGACGACAACGTGCTCGAGTTCCACGTGCGGACGCCGGCCGGCGCGGCGGGGTGGTTGTCCGGGGCGCTGGTCCGCCGGACCAAGCCGGGTGACCTGCTGCGGGTGGCCGCCCCGATGGGGTCGATGACCCTGGACCGGTCGTCCACCCGGGACATCCTCTGTGTGGCCGGCGGGGTGGGGCTGGCCCCGATCAAGGCGCTGGTGGAGGAGCTGACCGGGTTCAACCGGACCCGCTGGGTGCACGTCTTCTACGGGACACGCCGGCCGGAGGAGCTGTACGGCCTGCCGGGCCTGGAGGAACTGGTGGCCGCGCACCCGTGGCTGTCGGTGACCCCGGCGTGCAGCGCGGATCCGGACTTCGACGGCGAAGTGGGCGACATCTCCGAGGTGGTCACCCGGTACGGCCCGTGGACGACCCACGACTGCTACGTCTCCGGCTCGGCGGCGATGGTCCGGGCCACCCTGCGCGCGCTCGCCGCGGACGACGTTCCGCCGGAGCACATCCGGTACGACACGTTCGGCAACCTGTAGACGTTTCTCCCCCCGAACCGGGTCGCGTGCCCTGCCCCTGGGGCACGCGACCCGGTTCCCGATCGCCGGTACGCGGGCCGGGCCGGCAACCGGCCCGCGTACCGGATTCTCACGCGTACCGGATTCTCACGGCGTTCGGGGCGTCAGTAGCGCCAGGGGTTGCCGGTCTCCCGGTATTCCTCGACCGGCACCAGCGGCACGCCGGGGGCCATCCGGTCGACGTAGAGGCGCCCCTCCAGGTGGTCGATCTCGTGGGCGACCAGCCGCGCCATGGCGTACTCGAAGGACGTGATGACCCGGCTGCCGTCCCACTGGGCGTGTTCCACGTCGATCCGCAGCGGCCGGGGCACCAGCCCCCGGTGGTCGAAGAAGGAGAGGCAGCCCTCGTACTGCTCGTCGGTCTCGGACGCGGTGTCGACCACCCGCGGGTTGAGCAGGACGACCGGTTCGGCCGCCCGGTCGGCGGGGCGGACCAGCGCGGCGGCCCAGCCGATCCCGAGCTGCGGGGCGGCGATGCCGACACCCTTGCTGAACGGGTGCAGCTCGTCGAGGCGGACCAGGACGGCGGAGAGCCGGTCGACGACGTCCCGGGCGGCGCGTTCGTCGCGGGGCAGGACGAACTGGCGGACGGGCTGCCGGAGCAGGTCTTCGCCACGCTGCACGATGCCGAGGGCGCGCATCCGGTCGCTGGCGCGTACCCGGCCACGGGGAGCGTCGGGCTCGGTGTCCGAGGGCTCGCTGCGGAACCGCCACTGCATCCGGTAGCGGGCGTTCAGCGGGGGGTCCTCGGTGGCCCAGTCGTAGCGTGCCCGGCCGCCGTCGTCACGCCGCTGGATGGGGGTACGCAGCGGCCCCTCCTCGGCGGAGAGGGAGGTCTCCATTCCCCACACCTTCGGGTCGAGCTCGGCGGGGAGGTCGAGCCGGACGGCGAGGTGCCGGGTGGGCAGGCGGACGGCACGTTGAAACCACGGGCCCCACTTGTCCCGGCCGACCTGGTACGCGTACTCGATGGTGACCCGGTCGCCGGGGTAGAGCGGGAAGCGGCCCTCGTCGTTCTCGAAGAGCAGCCAGATCTCCTTGAACGCGTCCCGGTCGTGCTTCGCCCGCCAGTGCATCGGCTCCCGCGCGCCGCCGTCGTCCCGGTAGGCCTGCAGCTGCAGCTCGGCGAAGGTGAGCGGGTGCTCCCGGTGGTGCCGGTTGGAGCGGCCCGGGTCGTTGGGGTAGCGGTCGACGGCGACCCGGACCAGGTAGCGGGTGACCGGTTCGGTGCCCGCGTTGTAGAGCTCACGACGGATCGCGCAGTGGTAGCCCTCGCCGGTGTGGGTGAGGGTGGCGGACTCCCGCTCGACCACCAGGCCCGTGCCGGGGGGCAGCCACTGGCCGGGGCCGGGCTGGTCCCGGTGCGTCCCGCCGGCGCGGCCGTGCCGCAGCTCGTCGTACTCCCGGAAGCGCTGCCAGATCGCGCCGCTGGCCTCCAGGACGGCCTCGGCCCGGCGGGCGAAGTCCTCGGTGGGCCGGTGCCGGCGCCCCTCGACGTGGCTGACGTACGACGGGTCGAAACCCATCAGGGTGGCCAACTGCTTCTTGGACAGCCCTCGGCCGGTGCGGTGCCGGGCGAGCTCGGCCGCGAACGAGTCGGCGGCACGCTCGATGGGTGAGGTCGTCATCGGCTTCCTCGGACGCGGGAAGACCATTTTCACGTTGGGTGGCCAAACGTGTACGGAAACTGCCTCGTATTCGACACTCGCCTTGACAATCCAGCGGCTCCCGTCGATGCTTGCGCGGTCCGCCGGCCGGCCCGGTGGCGTTTTCCCCTCACCCTGGCGGGTACAACGCGGCACGACGACTGCTCCGGGTCGCAGCGTGGCGTCAGACACGCTGAGCCGGAGAAGCAGGCCGGCGGAGTGACCGGGACCTCTCCCGCCACCCCTCGACGCGACTTTCCCCCGACCGGTAGCTGTGGTTAGGCTAGCCTTAGTTCGGGCCGACGAGACGCGCCGGCCGGTGCGCGAGCAGACAGGGGCGGATCAGGTGACAGCGGTGATGCCGAGGCGCGACGCCGCCACGCCGCTCGCCCCGGTCACCGCGGCCCTGCGCGCCATGTTCGGCACCGACGACCTGCCCGGGCTCGCGCCCGGCCTGCTGGTCACCGACGACGCGGCCCGCTGGGCCCCGGCCAGCCGGCTGGTCGACGGCACCCTGCTGCCGGAATTCCTGCACGCCGCGGCCCGGCGCTGGGGCGGCACCCCGCACGCCTGCGCCGCGGTGGCCTGGAAGTCGTACACCTACTGGACCGCGCTGCCGGTGGTGCTCGGCTGGGCCTCGGCGCGGCGGGTGCCGCTGCTGGACCCGGCCGACGTGCTGATCCACTTCGAGGACCACCACCAACTGCTCACCCTGGGCCTGCGCAGCTCGACCACGATCGCCGTGCTGCCCAGCGATCCGCTGGCGCTGGCCGGTGCCCCGCACGTACGGGTGGTCGCCGACGAGGCGGCGCTGCTCGACGCGCTGCGCGCCTCGCTGCTCGACGCCCATTTCGCCCCGCTGATCGCGGCCATCCAGGCCGAGGTCCGGATCGGCACCCGTACGCTGCTCGGCTCGGTCGCCTCCGGCATCGCGCACGGCGTGCTGCGCGCCTCGGACGCGCTGCCCGGCTCCTCGACCGAGAGCATCGGGACGCTGCTGGACGCGCTCGGCCTGGGCGACCTGGTCGAGCTGGTGCCCGGCCCGGGCGGGGAGGCAACCGTGCAGCGGCGTACCTGCTGCCTGGCCTTCACCCTGCCCCGGCCGAAGATCTGCCAGGGCTGCTGCGTCCGCCCCTCCTGACCCGCACACCGGCCGCGCCGAGGCGGTGTCAGTCGACCAGCGGGCGGACGTCCCAGAGCCACACCCCGCCGGTGGACACCGGCTCGATCCCGGTGAGCGCGATCATCCCCTCGCGCAACGCGTCGGCCTGCCGCAGCCGGGGGTCGAGGATCACCGCCCCCGCCCGCCAGTAGCGCAGGTCCTCCAGCGCGTCCATCCGATCCACCGGGGTGATCGGCGGCACTCCGTCCGTACGCCGGATCGTGGTGAAGAAGCTGCTGGTGGGGCGGGGCGGAGCGCTGAACAGGGCCACCCGGTGGCCGTCGGGGCGGGTGTCAGGGTAGAGGAAGTACCCGCGGGCCAGCGGCATGCCCAGCCGGGTCTCGGCGGACCAGCGCAGCGGGTCGGCGTAGTCGGTGTCGGGCAGCGGCAGCGTGACGACGCTGTGCCCGCCGGCCACGTAGGGCCGCCAGGCGCCGGTGGTGACGAAGTCGGGTGTCGGGTTGAGGCGTACCGAGGGGAGCGGGGTGGGCAGGATCGGCAGCAGCGCCATGGTCAGCACGGTGGCCGTGGCGAACCGGATCTGCGGGCGCGCGGCCGGGTGTCGCCGAGCCACCCGCCGGACGTGGTCCGCGCCGAGCGCGAGCAGGATCCCGACGATCGGGGTGAGCGCCAGCGACCAGCGGGTGGGCACCACCGAGTGCAGCACCGGCAGCTTCTCCAGCACGGCCCACGGCCCGGGGATGCCGGTGTCCCGCCCGTCGAAGCGGATCTCCCGGCCGAGGGAGAAGGCCGCGAAGATCACTCCGACGGCGGCCAGGCCGAGCACCACGACGTTGCGCCGCAGCCACCACACCAGCGCGACCACCAGGACGGCGAGCGGCCAGCCGAAGAACGCGTTCTCCTCGGTGGCGTTCTTCACCAGCCGGGCGCTGGTCCGGGCGTCCCCGGCGACCGACTCCCGGGACCAGGCGACGAACGAGGCGAGGTCGGTGCGGTAGCCGCGGATGAGCCGGGACAGCCCCTCGTACGCCCCGGGCCCGAAGAACTGCACGTACAGCGGGTACGCCAGCAGCACCGCGGCAACGGCGGCGGCCACTCCGAGCCCGGCCCAGAAGGTCCGGGCCGACCGGCGCAGGTGTGGCCGGCCGAGGGCGAGCGCGACCACCACCACCCCGAGTCCGATCGCCGTCATCAGCAGGATCTCCAGGTTGAGGAAGGCCTGCCAGACGATCACCAGGCCGAGCAGCACGCCGTTGCGCAGCCAGCGGCCCGGGTCGGTCAGCCGCAGCGTCCGCCAGATGATCAGCGGCACCACGAACTGGCTGACGATGTTGGGGTGGGCGTTGGCGTGCGAGACCATCGCCGGCGCGAAGGCGCAGAAGCCGGCCCCGAGCCAGGCGGGCCCCCGGGCCCCGATCAGCACCCGGGACAGGACGAAATACCAGGCCACACCGGTGGCGAGCAGGCCGACGGTGAGAAAGACCAGAAATGACGTACGCGGCCCGAACAGCAAGGTGATCGGCGTCATTGGCAATGAAACCGATAATACCGACGTATTCGCCATCAAATTGACGCCGTCCGGCACATTCATCCGGTCCGAGGTGAAGGGGTAGGCCAAATCCGTCACCACCCGGGCACCGTGCGCCATCATCCACTCGAACTGCGCCTGATCGGTGCGGTTGTCCCGCACCCCGTGCGCGGGGTTCAGCCAGAACCGGGCGGTCACCCAGAACGCGAGCAGCACGAAACTGAGCACGGCGGCGGCATCGATCCACTTGCCCCGCGCCGGCAGTCCACCCTCGTCGGGCCCGTCCTCGCCAGCGCCACCAGGGCCGGCGTCCGATTCAGGAGTAGTCATGACAATTCAGAGCGTAGTCAGGGAATCGCGGTGGCCGTGCA
The DNA here is from genome assembly GCF_001905095.1 of Micromonospora sp. CB01531. Taxonomy (GTDB): domain Bacteria; phylum Actinomycetota; class Actinomycetes; order Mycobacteriales; family Micromonosporaceae; genus Micromonospora. The sequence continues at coordinate 249,082 of NZ_LWLS01000083.1, read as the reverse complement.
TGTTTCTGGGTACTGGCGTACTATGTGCCGAGTTCGCCGACCGCCGATCACGTGCCCACCCCCGACCACAATTCGGCCACTCCCGGTACCCCGATTCCCGCACCATCCATCGGGATGGTTGACTCTGTCGGTCCAGGCGCGGGTCAGTCATATCGTGAGGAATCGACGCATGGCAGATATCACTGGGGATCAACGCGTCCAGTCGGAGGTGCTCGAAGGCCTGGCGACCGCGGTCAACCACCGGAGATGGTTCGTCGAGCTGGCGGTGCCCCACCTCGGTGACAACCCCATCGAGATCGGCAGCGGGCTGGGCGACTACGCCCTGGAGTGGTCCGCGCACCTGCCCCGGCTCACCGCCACCGAGGCGGACCCGGACCGGCTGGTCCGGCTCAAGGAGCGGCTGGCCGAGCACCCCACCATCGAGGTACGGCAGATGCTGCTGCCGCACTCCGAGCGGGGCGACTACAGCGCGGCCGTGTCGTACAACGTACTGGAGCACATCGAGGACCACGTGAGCGCGCTGTGCAGCATGCGCTACCTGGTCCGGCCCGGCGGCGCGGTGATCATCATCGTGCCGGCCTTCCAGTTCGCGATGAGCCCGGCGGACATCGCCACCGGTCACGTCCGGCGCTACACGAAGCAGACGCTCGCGGCGGCGATGACCGAGGCCGGGCTCACCGTTGAGAAGATCCACTACGCCAACGCGCTCGGCCTCATCGGCTACTTCATGGCCACCAAGGTCTTCCGGCTGATGCCGAAGGAGGGCCCGATGGTGAAGATCTACGACAGCCTGGTCCTGCCCGCCACCAAGGCGGCGGAGCAGCGGCTGCGCCCGCCCTTCGGCCAGTCCGTCTTCGCGGTCGCCCGGGTACCGGGCTGACGCTGCTACGGGCACGGGGCCCCCGCGTCGGCGGGGGCCCCGCGCTCTGTCACGGCTCGTGACCAGTCACTCCGCGATCTGGTACGTCGGGCGGATGACCGCCCGGGCCAGGGTGTGGAACGCCAGGTTGAAGCCGACGTAGGCCGGGCTGGCGGTGGGGCCGACGTCGAGCTGATCCACGTCCACCGCGTGCACGGCGAAGACGTAGCGGTGCGGGCGGTCGCCGGCCGGCGGGGCGGCGCCGCCGTAGCCGGTGTCGCCGTAGTCGCTGCGGACGCTGAAAGCGGCGCCGAGTTCGCTCTCCTTGACGCCGGTGGGCAGCTCGGTGACCGAGGCGGGCAGGTTCACCAGCACCCAGTGCCAGAAGCCGCTGCCGGTCGGGGCGTCCGGGTCGAAGCAGGTCACCACGAAGCTCCTGGTCTCCTCCGGGAAGCCCGACCAGGCCAGGTGCGGGGAGACGTTCTCGCCGCCGACGCTGCCGTGCGCGTACCGCACGTCCATCGGCTCGCCGTTACGCACGTCGTCACTGGTCAGCGTGAACAACGGCACCGTCGGCAGCAGCTCGTACGGGTCCGGGGCGATCGGTCGTTCCAGGGTCATCGAGAGGATCCTTCCGGGTGCGCGAGTTCCTGCGCCCCTTCATACCCCGCGAGCGCCCGCCGTGCGCGAGGACGCGACGGGGACCCGGGTTGCGGAGGGTGTGGGATTCGAACCCACGAAGACATCGCTGCCTTACCGGTTTTCAAGACCAGCGCCATCGGCCACTAGGCGAACCCTCCCGGACACGTCCCCCACGGGGCGCGCGCCGTGCCTAGTCTGCCACGGACCGCACCACGGGCGAGCCGCCGTCCCACCCCTCGCTGGCAGGATGGCCCCCGTGTGGGAAACCCCGGCGGTGGTGCTGATCACCGGAATCATGGCGGCGGGCAAGTCGACTGTGGCCGAACTGCTGGCCCGGCGGCTGCCCCGCTCGGTGCACTTGCGCGGTGACGTGTTCCGGCGGATGGTGGTGAACGGGCGCGCGGAGATGACCGCGCAGCTCTCGGACGAGGCGTGGCGGCAGCTTCGGCTCCGCTACGACCTGGCCGCCACAGCGGCGGACCGGTACGCCGCCGAGGGCTTCACCGTCGTACTCCAGGACATCGTGATCGGCGCCGAACTGTCGGCCATGGTCGAACGGATCCGGCACTGGCCGCTCGCGGTGGTGGTGCTCGCGCCGCACGCCGAGGTGGTCGCCGCCCGCGAGCGGGACCGGCCCAAGCAGGGGTACGGGGACTGGCCGATCGCCGACTTCGACGCCGGGTTCCGCGCCGAGACGCCCCGGATCGGGCTCTGGCTGGACACCTCGGCGCAGACCCCGGCGGAGACGGTGGATGAGATCCTGACTCGGGCGTGGACGGACGGTCGGATCGGGTAAGACTGGGCCATGCACGCGATCACGATCCCGAAACCCGGCGGACCCGAGGCCCTCGTGTGGTCGGAGGTGCCCGACCCGGAGCCCGGCCCCGGCGAGGTGGTCGTCGAGGTGTCGGCGAGCGCGGTGAACCGCGCCGACCTGCTGCAACGGCAGGGGCAGTACCCGCCGCCGCCGGGCGCGCCGGCGTACCCGGGGTTGGAGTGCTCCGGGGTGGTCGCCGCGCTCGGCCCGGGCGTGACCGGCTGGGCGGTCGGCGACGAGGTCTGCGCGCTGCTGGCCGGCGGTGGGTACGCCGAACGGGTGGCCGTGCCGGCCGGGCAGCTCCTGCCGGTCCCGCGCGGCGTCGACCTGGTCGACGCGGCCGCGCTGCCCGAGGTGGCCTGCACGGTCTGGTCGAACGTGGTCCAGCTCGCCCGGCTGGCCGAGGGCGAGACGCTCCTGGTGCACGGCGGGGGCAGCGGGATCGGCACCTTCGCGATCCAGCTCGGCGTGGCGCTCGGCGCCACGGTGGTGGTGACCGCCCGGTCGGGCAAGCACGACCGGCTGCGCGAGCTGGGCGCCGCGCACGCGATCGACTACCGGGAGCAGGACTTCGTCGAGGAGGTCCGCCGGGTCACCGACGGGCGGGGCGCGGACGTGATCCTGGACATCATGGGCGCCGCGTACCTGCCGCGGAACGTGGCGGCGCTGGCCACCGGTGGCCGGCTCGTGGTGATCGGCATGCAGGGCGGTCGCAAGGGCGAGCTGGACCTGGGAATGCTGCTGGCGAAACGCGGTTCGGTCCACGCGACGGCGCTGCGTTCCCGCCCGCTGGACGAGAAGGCGGAGATCGTCCGGGGGGTACGCGAGCAGGTGTGGCCGCTGGTTGAGTCCGGGGCGGTCCGGCCGGTGGTGCACGCCCGGGCGAAGCTGGCCGACGCCGCCGACGCGCACCGCCTGCTGGAGACGAGCGACCACCTGGGCAAGGTGCTGCTGGTCCGGTGACCGGTCAGGCCGGCGCCGGGTCCGAGTCGGGGCGGGGCAGCATGAGCCGCGCGCCCGGGCCCTCGGCGGCCAGCGAGTCAGCGGGGTTGTAGAGGGTGCAGCGCTGCAGCGACAGGCAGCCACAGCCGATGCAGCCGTCCAGGTCGTCGCGGAGCTTGCCGAGCAGCCGGATCTTCTCGTCCAGCCGGTCGCGCCAGCTGCGGGAGAGGGCGGCCCAGTCGTCCGGGGTGGGCGTACGCGACGACGGCAGGGAGTCGAGCGCCTCCCGGATCTCTTCCAGCGAGACGCCCACCTGCTGCGAGATCCGGATGAACGCCACCCGGCGCAGCTCGGTGCGGGCGTACCGGCGCTGGTTGCCGCCGGTGCGCTGGGACCGGATCAGCCCGAGCCGCTCGTAGTAGCGCAGCGCGGAGGGGGCCACCCCGCTGCGGGTGGCGAGCTGTCCGATGGTGAGTGCTTCGTGCATCACAGGGCCTTGAGTTGAAGTGCGCTTCAACTCCGAGGCTAGCGGCATGACGACGACGACCGCCACCGACCCCGCCGTGCTGCGGGCGCTGCTCGACCGGGTCCGCGCCGGGCGCGAGTTCGGCGCGAACGTGTACTCGACGCTGGACGTGCTCCAGGTGCTCTACGACCGGGTGCTCCGGATCACCCCGGAGACCGTCGACGACCCCGACCGGGACCGCTTCCTGCTGTCCAAGGGGCACGCCGTCGCCGGCTACTACGCGCTGCTCGCCGCGAAGGGCTTCATCCCGCTCGAGTGGCTGGACGACCAGGGCGGGCCGGACAGCCGGCTCGGCGACCATCCGGACCGGCTGCTGGTGCCCGGCGTGGAGATCGGGTCCGGGTCGCTCGGGCACGGGCTCGGCCTGGGTGTGGGCACCGCGCTCGGGCTGCGGGCCCAGGGCCGGTTCGACCCCCGGGTGTACGTGCTGCTCGGCGATGCCGAACTGGACGAGGGTTCCAACCACGAGGCGATCGCGTACGCCGGGGCGACGGGGCTGGCCAACCTGACCGCGATCGTGCTGGACAACCGGTCGGCGAGTCACGGCTGGCCGGGCGGCGCGGCGAGCCGGTTCACCGTCAACGGGTGGAGCGCCGCGACCGTGGCCGGCCGGGACCACGAGGCCCTGCACACCGCCCTCACCGGGCACGACCACCATCGGCCGCACGTCGTCGTCGCGGTCGTCACCGACGAGGAGTGATCATGCGCGACACCTTCGTGGCCACGGCCACCACCTTCCTGGACGACCCCCGGACCACCATCGTGCTGGCCGACATCTCCGCCGCGGCATTCGCCCCGGCCGCCGAACGCCACCCGGACCGGGTCATCAACGTCGGCATCCGGGAGCAGCTCCTGGTGGGCGTGGCGGGTGGCCTCGCGCTGACCGGTCAGCGCCCGATCGTGCACAGCTACGCGCCGTTCCTGGTCGAGCGGGCGTACGAGCAGATCAAGCTGGACCTCGACCACCAGGGGGTCGGGGCGGTGCTGGTCAGCATCGGCGCGTCGTACGACCGGGCAGCGGCGGGCCGTACCCACCTGAGTCCGGCGGACGTCGCGCTGATCGACACCCTGCACGACTGGACGGTCCACGTGCCCGGTCACCGGGACGAGGTGCCGGGGTTGCTACGCGGCGCGGTGTGCGGGTCGGATTCGGCGTACGTGCGGCTGTCCACCCAGAGCAACGCGCGGGCGTACCCGGAGGCGGGTGACCTACGGGTGGTCCGCGACGCAAGGCCGGGCGCACCGCTGCTGGTGGCGGTCGGGCCGCTGCTCGACCAGGCCCTCGCGGCGGTCGCCGACCGGCCGGTCACCGTGGCGTACACCCATCGGCCGCGGCCCTTCGACACGGCGGGGCTGCGGGCCCTCGCCGGCACCGAGGTGATCCTGGTCGAGCCGTACCTGGCGGGCACCTCGGCCCGGGTGGTCGGCGCGGCGCTGGCCGACCGGCCGCACCGGTTGCTCGCTCTCGGGGTGGGCCGGTCGGAGCTGCGCCGCTACGGCACGCCCGAGGATCACGACCGCTGGCACGGCCTGGACGCGGCCGGCCTGCGCCGATCGGTCGAGGAGTTCCTCGCCGTCTGAACCGGGGGTCGCGGTATCGCGGGATCAACCAGCCCGGGACACCGCCCGATCCGCAACCTGGCGATGAGAGATCAGGAGCCGACCGGGCGGCGCCGGGCACGCTCACGGGCGAGGATCCAGATCGCCTCGACGCCGTCCTTCCAGGTGATCTTCTTGCCCTCCTCGCGGCCCCGCGCACGGTAGCTGATCGGCACCTCGTACGGGCGGATGCGCTGGCGGAGCAGCTTGCCGGTGACCTCGGCCTCCATGCCGAAGCCGCGGGAGCGGATCCGCAGCGAGCGGTAGAGCTCCAGCGGCATCAGCTTGAAGCAGGTCTCCAGGTCGCCGATGTAGGAGTTGAAGAGCACGTTGGCCGCCATCGTGACGCCCTTGTTGCCCATCACGTACCAGAAGCTGTAGGCGCTGTGGCTGCCGAAGGTCCGATTGCCGTAGACGACCGTCGCCCGGCCGTCGAGCACCGGCTCGAGCAGCCGCGGGATGTCCTGCGGGTCGTACTCGAGGTCGGCGTCGAGGATGACCAGGTAGTCGCCCTCGGCGTTGTCGACGGCGGTCTTGATCGCCGCGCCCTTGCCGGCGTTGCGCTGGTGGGTGATGACCCGCAGCCGGGCGTCGTCCACCCGGCCGAGCACCTCGGCGGTGCCGTCGCGGCTGCCGTCGTCGACGACGACGAGTTCGATCTCGCACGGGTAGTCCACTGCCAACGCCTGCTTGAGGGCATCCGCGATGCGTTCTTCCTCGTTGTAGACCGGCATGAGGATCGACAGCTTCACGGGTTCTCCACGGTGGCGACGGCAGATCGGGCCTAGCGTAACCTGGCTGGTCCCCGCGGTCACCAAAGCATGGCAGCGAATTCGACGAGGTTGAACACCCGGCCGGTCCGCTGCCGCCCACACGGACGAACCGATATGCCGGAAGGGTCCGCTTCCGCACCCGCCGCAACGTTTCCGAGACGCATTCACATCCCTCCTCCATTCGGGTTACCTTCCGGTAATTCAATCGACGTCGAGCGATTGACCGAAAGGAGTGCGTCGATGCTTGGTACCCCCGCCAGGCGCGGGCGGACGACCCGACGGCGGGCCCTGGCCGTCGTGTCCGCCGCCGCTCTCGCCCTGCCGCTCCTGGTCGGACCGGCCGCCCCCGCGGCCGCCGCCGATCGGCCCGCCGTCCAGCCGCTCCCCGCCGCCCTCGAAACCGTCCGGGCCGCCGAGGCCACCGCTCTCTACGGATCCCCCGAACTCCGGCCGCTGGAGCAGCGGCGGACCGCCCTGGTCACCATGGGCGACAGCGAGATCTCCGGGGAGGGGGTGGGCAACTACGTCCCCGGCACCCATCAGCCCGGCAACTGGTGCGACCGTTCGTACGACCAGGCCGTCTTCCGTACCGGCATCCCGGCCGACGAGCGCTACAACCTGGCCTGCTCGGGCGCCACCCCGTGGCACCTGATGGCCGGCGGCCCGACCCAGCACAACGAGCTGAACCAGGGCGACTACCTGGCGATCAAGGCGCGCAACACGCACGTCAAGCTGATCTGGGTGGTCGTCGGCGCGAACGGCGAAGGCACCATCCAGTTCGGGCCGGTCGCCACCGACTGCGCGATCCGCCGGGTCTTCTTCCAGGGGGCGTGCTGGCCGACGTACACCGACCAGTGGACGATCCGCACCGACGGCAGTCGGGTCGCGGTCGAGGCCGCGATCAACTCGATCCGGCAGACCATGACCTCCGCCGGCTACCTACGCTCCGACTACGAGCTGGTGCTGATGTCGTACCCGAGCCCGGCCAGCCCGGACGTCGAGGACAACCCCGACTTCCCCGGCTGGTACGCCGGCGGCTGCCTGCTCTACCTGGCCGACATGGCGTTCGCCCGGAACAAGGCGGTGCCGCTGTTCGAGTCGGCGCTGCGCGCGGCCGCCGCGAACACCGGGACCCGCTACCTGGACGCCAGTCGGCTCTTCCACGGCCACGAGGTGTGCACCGACAACACCTCGGTCCGCGGTCTCTACATCGAGGTCGGGATCTGGGACGAGAACGCGGCCCGGCAGTCGTTCCACCCCAACTACCGGGGCCACGGCATGTTCGCCCAGTGCATCACCCAGTTCTGGACCGCAGGCCAGCAGCAGGCCACCTGCGTCGACCCGGCCAGCACCGGGCAGGGCGTGCTGGTCAACGAGCTGCTGACGTTCCGCCAGTTGCGCAACGTCGCCACCGGCACCTGCGTGGACGGCAAGGGATACGACTCCCGCAACGGCACCGTGCAGCAGTCGTACGCCTGCCACGGCGGGCGGAACCAGGGTTTCTGGTACGACCCGGCGCGGCAGTCGCTGCACTCCGAGCTCTCCCACGACCGCTGCCTGGACGTCACCGGCGGCTCGCTGACCGCCGGCACCACGGTCAACAGCTACGACTGCCACGGCGGGCCCAACCAGAAGTTCGTCTTCGCCGGCAACCAGCTCAAGCCGGCCGGCGCGAGCAACCTCTGCGTCGGCTTCGACAACCCACTGCTGGGGACCCCGCGGCTACGGCTGGCCGCCTGCACCACCAGCACCCGTCAGCAGTGGTCCTTCGAGTCCCGGTCGTACGCCAACCCGGTCGGCTACGGCCACGACGACTTCGTCGGATCCCGCGTCTACTGATCCGAACTGTCAACCGGGGCCCCCGCTACCACCAGGCGGCAAGCGGGGGCCCCTCCGTTCACCGCTGCCTGACCGGCACCACGATCAGCCGGGCGCTACCACCGTCGCCGTCCTTGGCACCCGCGACCCCGACGGTGGTGCCGGCCTTGATGTCGCTGGACCGCACGGTGGTGCGCCGCTCAACGACCCGCAGCTTGTCACCGAAGGTCCAGGTCATCGTGAAGCCGTCGGCGGACTTCACGGTCATCGACCGCTCGTCGACGGCGGTCACCTGGCCGCGCTGGACGGCAATCGTCTTCGTACCGCCGTCCTTGGTCTGCACCACGACCTCGCCGTGCAGCGTGTTCTTCCGGAGCAGCACCCGGGTCCGGTGCCGCTTCCGCCACTCCTCCGCCCGCTCACCCCGCTTGCCCTGCGGACCGGCCTGCTCACCGGCCGGGGCGGCGGCCGAGGGGGCGGCGACCGGGTCGACGTCCAGGTCGGCGGCGTCGAAGCCCAGCGCGGCGAGCGCCTGACCGTCCGCTCCCATGGCGGCGGCCACCTCGACCGCGGTCTCCTTCGCCGGGTCCGCGGCGAGCGGGGCCGGGCCGCAGCCGGTGAGGCCGAGCGCGGTGGCCGCGAGCAGCGCGGTGACGCCGGTGACGATTCCCTGACGTGCCATCGGTTGTCCTCTCTGGTCCGTGGTGCCGTCATCGTCGCCCGGGCGGACGAGCGGACCGTCAGGCGAATGTTCGGGTCAGGTAAGGATCACCGGGCAGCCGGACGGCGAAGGCCGCGCCGCCCTCCGGGGCGTGCCCGGCGGCGATGTCGCCGCCCAGGCGGCGGACCAGCCCGGCGGCGAGCGCCAGGCCCAGGCCGCTGCCCACCTTGCGCACGCCCCGGTACCGCTGGTGCAGCGCGCCGCGCTCGAACGCCACGGCCAGGTCGTCGTCGGTGAAGCCGGGTCCGCCGTCGCGGACCTCGACGACGCCGCCCGCAGCCGGGTCCGCGCCGGCCGGCCGGACCGCAAGCACGATCGCCGCCCCCGGTGGTACGACCCGCAGCGCGTTCTCCAGCAACCCGTCCACGACCTGCCGGATCCGCCCCGGATCGGTGTACGCGGGCACCGGCCCGCCGGGCGTCTCCACCCGGAACGGCACCCCGACCGCCGCGCACCGGTCGGACCAGGTCCGTTCCGCGTCGGCGGCCAGCCGGGTCAGGTCGACCGGGCCCGGTTCCAGCGAGAAGTCGGCGGCCTCCAGCCGGGCCAGCGCCAGCAGGTCGGCGACCAGCCGGTCCAGGTGCTCGGCCTCGGCGAGCATGGTCCGCCCGGTGGCCGGCACCGCATCCGCCTCGATCACCCCGTCGGCCAGCGCCTCGGCATAGCCCCGGATCGCGGTGAGCGGGGTGCGCAGTTCGTGCGAGACGGAGAGCAGGAACTCCCGCTGCCGCCCCTCGCTGGTGGCCAGCGCGGCGGCCAGCCCGTTCAGCGCGTACGCCAGGTCGGCCACCTCGTCCGGCGGCTCCACCGGTACGCGGACCGCCCGGTCCCCGCCGCGCAGCCGGGCGGCGGCACGGGCGGCGGTCCGGATGGGCCGGGCCAGCCGGCGGGCGAGCAGCAGGCCGGCGACCACCCCGGCGGCGAGCCCGGCGAGCAGCGCCAGCCAGAGGCCGCGCAGCACCTGCCGCCAGGGTCCGCTGGTGGTGGCCCGGATCAGCACCAGCCCGTCGCCGCGGGCCAGCGCCCGCCCCTCGACCAGCGCCCGTTCGCCGTTGACCAGCCGCCGACCGGAGACGTCCCGCCCGGACGCCACCCGGCTCACCACCTGCCGGGGCAGGCCGGGGCGATCCACCTGGCCGGCCCGGATGAGATACACGTCGATGTCCTGTTGGCGAAGTTGGCGGATCAGCCGCTCCCCGGCGGCGTCCCGCTGCCGCGCCGCGCTGACCCGGAGCACACCGGCCGCGAGCTGGGCCTGGGCGGCCAGCGCCTCCTGGTCGCGCCGCTCGGCGCCGCGTACCGCCAGCGGGACCGCGACCAGCGCGGTGACCAGCACCGACACCAGCGCCACCGCGCAGGTGACCAGGACCGCGCGGGCGGTCAGGGTGTGCGTGAGGCGTCGCCGGGGCGGGGCCGGGCGGGGCCCGAGCAGCGGCAGCGCGACGGTGGGCTGGTGGGTGTGCTCAGGCATCGGCCGCGTACCCGACGCCGCGGTGGGTGCGGATCACGCTGGCCGGGCCGAGCTTGGCGCGTACCTGCGCGACGTGCACGTCCACCGTCCGGGTGCCGGCGTGCGCGGCGTACCCCCAGACGCCGGCCAGCAGTTCCTCCCGGGTGAAGACCCGGCCGGGCCGGGCCATCAGGTGCGCGAGCAGGTCGAACTCGGTGGAGGTGAGCTGGACCGGGGCGCCGGCCGCGGTGACCGTCCGGCGGGCCGGGTCCAGGGTGACCGCGCCGACCACCCGGGGCTGCTCGGCCCCGGCGGCCGCCCCGGCGGCCCGGCGCAGCACCGCCCGCACCCGGGCGACCAGCTCGCGCGGGCTGAACGGCTTGGTCACGTAGTCGTCCGCGCCCAGTTCCAGGCCGACGATCCGGTCGACCTCGTCGTCCCGGGCGGTGAGGAAGATGACCGGCGTCCAGTCGCCGGCCTCGCGTAGCCGCCGGCAGATCTCGGTCCCGGCCAGGCCGGGCAGCGCGATGTCGAGCACGCAGGCCACCGGGCGCAACCGCCGCGCGGCGGCCAGCCCGGCCGTGCCGTCCCGTTCCAGGTGTACGCCGAACCCGTCCCAGGCCAGGTAGAGCCGGACCAGATCGGCGATGGTCGGCTCGTCCTCGACCACGAGAACGAGCCCGCGCGGCGCGGTGTCGGCGGTCACCGGCCAATGATTACCGACCGGCGCCCGACCGGGACGTCAGGGACTGTTCGGGTTCGGTAAGGAGCCGGTCAGCGCACCGGCGCCGGGCGGAACACGGCCGGGCGGGTGCCGACCGGCGGCTCGCCGATGGTGGCGACCAGCCGCTCCGCCGACGTCCGGAGCCGGGTCCGGAAGGCGTGGTTGAGTAGGGCGTCGACCTGCCACACCTGCTTCGGGTGGTGGGTACGGATGAGGAACCGCTCGCGGACCCCGTCGATCGCGGTGGCGGCCAGCTCGACGCTGTGCGACCGGGGATCCGGGCTCCAGGTCACGTTGCTCAGCTCGCGCAGTTCGGTGTTGAGGTGCAGGCGCAGCCGGTGCAGCACCCGGGTCTGCTGGGTCACCACCAGGCGGCGATGGGTGAGGAGCATCAGGTACTCGCCGCCGATCGGATGGTCCGGGCGGCTGCATCGGGTCACCAGGATGGTGGCGTCGCCGGAGCCCACGCACCGGCGGAACACCGGCATGTGCCGGCTCACGGTCTGGGTCGCCAGGCCGGTCTCGGCGGCGGCCGGAAGGAACGTTCGCGAGAACACGTCCATGCAAGATGCAACGAGCATGTGAGCAGGGGTGATATGGGTCACCCCCGATTTCTGGAACTTCCAGCCATGCAAATCGCACTCGTTGTCCGGCCTCCGGCCCCGGCCCAGCCCGCCGAGGGCGGGCGAGCCCGTGATCGCCGGGTGGCGGCGATCACCAGTTCCGGCCGGACGGGTGGCCGACCGGCGGGCGCGGAGATCGTCCGATCAGAGCAGCTCGACGATGGTGGCGTTGGCCATGCCGCCGCCCTCGCACATGGTCTGCAGGCCGTAGCGGATCCCGTTGTCCCGCATGTGCTGAAGCATGGTGATCATGATCCGGGCGCCGGACGCGCCGAGCGGGTGGCCGAGGGCGATCGCCCCGCCACGCGGGTTGAGCCGCTCCGGGTCCGCCTCGGTCTCCGCCAGCCAGGCCAGCGGCACCGGGGCGAACGCCTCGTTCACCTCGTACACGCCGATCTCCTCGATGCCCAGCCCCGCGCGGCGCAGCGCCTTGGCGGTGGCCGGGATGGGGGCGGTGAGCATGGTGACCGGATCGTCGGCGGCGACCACGGCGGTGTGTACGCGGGCGAGCGGGCGCAGTCCGTGCCGGCTGGCCCACTCGCTGGTGGTGACCGCGAGCGCCGCGGCCCCGTCGGAGATCTGCGACGCGGAGCCGGCGGTGACCACGCCGTCGGCCTTGAACGGGGTGGCCAGCTCACCGAGCTTGGCCAGCGAGGTGTCCCGACGGATGCCCTCGTCGGCGGTGAACTTGCCGCCGTCGGCGAGCGCCACCGGGGCCAGCTCCGGGTCGAACGCCCCGGCGTCCTGCGCGGCGGCCGCCTTCTCGTGGCTGGCCAGCGCGAACTCGTCGAGCTGGCTACGCGAGAAGCGCCACCGCTCCGCCATCAGCTCGGCCCCGACGCCCTGGTTGAACGGCAGCGGGCTGTCCGCGGCGACGCCCTCGACGCCGCGGTAGCGCTCCAGGATCGCCGCGCTGAACGGCATCCCGCCGGCCACGCTGGAGCCCATCGGCACCCGGGTCATCGACTCGACGCCACCGGCGACCACCAGGTCGGCCTGACCGGAGAGGACGGTGGCGGCGGCGAAGTGCAGTGCCTGCTGGCTCGACCCGCACTGCCGGTCGAGAGTGGTGCCGGGGACCGACTCGGGCCAACCGGCGGCGAGGACGGCGTTGCGCGCCACGTTCCACGACTGCTCGCCGACCTGGGACACACAGCCCCAGACCACGTCGTCGACCTGACCCGGGTCGATGCCGGTCCGCTCGGCGAGGGCGCGCAGCACATGCGCCGAGAGGTCGACCGGATGCACGCCGGCGAGGCTGCCCTTGCGCCGCCCGACCGGGGTCCGTACCGCACCGACGATGACCGCGTCACTCATGTTTACTCCCCGGTAACTTGGGCTGCCCCGATCCTACGTCCTCACCCGGCCGGGCGTCCTCCCCCCGCTACCCGTCCGTCGCGCCGGGGACGGGTCGGCTGGCATGCTGGGACCGTGCATCCCCAGTCGACTCCGGCCCGGCAGTGGCGGGTGCCCGCGGTCCTGCCGGTGGCCAAGCTGGTCGCGGCGCTCGTCCTGGTCGCGCTCGGCCTGCTCTTCGCCGGCGGCGACCGGGTCCAGCTCGTGCTCGCCGGGCTGGCCGCCGCGGCGCTGGCCGGTTGGGGGGTACGTGATCTGGTCGCGCCGGTCCGGCTGGCTGTGGACGCGGAGGGCGTCACGGTGATCCAGGGCTTCGCCGGCCGCCGGCGGCTGCCCTGGCCGGCCGTGGAGGCGATCCGGGTGGAACGGCGTACCCGACGGGGGCTGACCGCCGAGACGCTGGAGATCGACGCGGGCGAGTCGTTGCACCTGTTCGGCCGGTATGACCTGGACGCGCCGCCGGAAGAGGTGGCCGAGGCGCTGCGCGCCGCCCGCGCCGCCGGGACCGGCTGACCCGCCCGGCGGCAGGGCGGGCCGGGCGCCCGTTCAGCCGGTGAGCATCGCGGTGCGGACGAGGATCAACCCGAGGAGCGCGACCAGCACGATCGCCCCGCCCGCCGCCTGGAACCCGGTCCGCCGCATCCGCGGCGCGTACGCCAGGACCAGCGCCATCACCGCGCCGGTGACCAGGCCGCCCAGGTGACCGGCGATGGAGATGCCCGGCACGGTGAATGTGAAGATCAGGTTGATCACCAGGATCGGCAGGATGGCCGAGGTGTCCCGGCCCAGCCGTCGCATGATCACGAAGATCGCGGCGAACAGGCCGAAGATGGCGGTGGACGCCCCGGCCGATGGCTGGTTGACCGGACTGAACAGGTAGACCGCGACGTTGCCGCCGAGCCCGGCGATCAGATAGAGCGCGAGGAAACGCAGCGGACCGAGCACCGCCTCCAGGTTCCGGCCGAGCACCCAGAGCGCCCACATGTTGAGCAGCAGGTGCACCACGCCGTAGTGCAGGAACATCGCGGTGACCAGCCGGTACCACTGCCCCTGGGCGACCCCGCCGACGGTGCCGTCGGGGAAGACGGCCTGGCCGAGCACCGCACCCCAGTCGGTCAGCGGGGTGGAGCCGCCGAGCAGGCCGCCGAAGCCGGAGCCGCCGACGGCCGCGTCCCCGCCCCGGTCCGAGGCGATGGACAGGATCATGACCAGCACGTTCAACGCGATCAGGGTCTTCGTGACGTAGCCCTGGCGGCCGGCGGCACCGCCACCGAAGGCGGTACGCGCCGGCCGCACGCTACGACGTCCCTCGCTGACGCACTCGGGGCACTGGTGGCCGACGGAGGCGTCCCGCATGCACTCCGGGCAGATCGGCCGGTCACACCGGGTGCACCGGACGTACGTCTCCCGATCGGGGTGCCGGTAGCAGACCGGAGGGGTCGGCACCGGTCCTCCGGTGGCGTCACCTGTCTGCCCGGAGCGCTCAGTCATGCGAGCAAAGGTACCCGGGCCGTGGTCAGGACGGCTTGCGCTCGATCTCGACGCGCTCGATGACCACGTCCTGCAGCGGCCGGTCGCTCGGGCCGGTCGGGGTGTTCGCGATCGAGTCCACGACCTTCGCCGACTGCTCGTCGGCGACCTGCCCGAAGATGGTGTGCCGGTTGTTCAGGTGCGGCGTCTGGGAGACCGTGATGAAGAACTGCGAGCCGTTGGTGCCCGGCCCGGCGTTCGCCATCGCCAGCAGGTAGGGGCGGTCGAAGCGCAGCTCCGGGTGGAACTCGTCGGCGAACTTGTAGCCCGGGCCGCCGCGACCGGTGCCGGTCGGGTCGCCCATCTGGACCATGAACCCGCTGATCACGCGGTGCGAGACGGTGCCGTCGTAGTACGGCCCGCTACCCGGCTGGCCGGTCCGCGGGTCGATGTATTCCTTCGTGCCCTCGGCCAGCTCGACGAAGTTGCGGACGGTCTTCGGCGCGTGGTTGGGGAAGAGCTCCAGCCGGATCGGGCCAGCGTTGGTGTGCAAGGTGGCGTAGACAGCCTCGGCCACGGGTACTCCTCACTCGTTGGTCAGTTCCTTGCGGATCCTCCCATGTGCCCGATCTGGCCATGCGGAGGCATCCGAAGGTGGAGGATGACGGAGGAACAACTCCCAGGAGGTGGGACCGTGTTTGGAATCGGGCGGCGTAAGACCCAGGGGCAGCTCGCGAAGGCGGAGCTGAGCCAGGGCATCGGTCACCTGAGGCAGGCCGCGGCGCATGCCGCGAAGGGTGTCGGCCCGCGGGTCCAGGCAGCCCGGGCTGCCGCCGCGCCCACCGCGATCATGGTCCGGGACCGGGCGTCGGACGGGCTCGCTTCGACGGCGGCCACGCTCGCGCCGCTGGTCCTGGCCGTGCGCAACGCGCAGGCCGAGGCCGCGGGCAAGAAGGCGGTGGTTGGCCGGACGGCCGCCCGGAAGGCCGCGGTGACGCGGCAGGCCAAGGCGAAGAACCTCAAGGCCGCCAGGAAGCGGAAGCGGTCGCGGGGCATGATGACGGGCCTGTTCGCCGCCGGCGCGGTGGCCGGCCTGGCCGGCGCGATGGCCATGCGCCGCCGCCGCGAGCAGCAGGAGTGGGCCGAGTACGACCCGACCGGAACGCTGGAGCCGATGCGCGAGGACGTCGACACCATCGTGGTGGAGACCCCCGACCCGACCGCGAAGGTGACCCAGGCCGGCAGGACCGGTGCCGGCAGCTCGACGACGGCCGGCAACGGCAGCGCGGCCACCGCCAAGTCCAGCAGCCAGCCGGTGATCCAGCCGACCGACAAGGTCCCGTCGGTCGCCGAGGGTGCCCGGGACAGCTCCGGCCGCCCGGCCACCGACGTCAGCAAGGCAGTGAACGCGGGGAAGAACTCCGCCAAGTCCAGCGGTGGCCGCTGACCCGGGTCGACCACGGAAGCGCCGGCCGTGCGGGCCGGCGCTTTCGGTTGCCCGGGACCGGCTACAGCCAGCCGTTGCGGCGGAACCAGCGGTAGAGGGCGAGTGAGATGGTGAGCATGACCGCCAGCACGACCGGGTAGCCGTACGTCCACTTCAACTCAGGCATGACATCGAAGTTCATGCCGTAGATACCGGCGATCGCGGTCCACACCGCAGCGATGGCGGCCCAGGCGGCGATCTTGCGCATGTCGTTGTTCTGGTCGACGGTGACCTGGGCCAGCCGGGCCTGGAGGATCGAGTTCAGCAGGTCGTCGTACGAGCTGACCTGCTCCACGGTGCGGCTGAGGTGGTCCTGCACGTCCCGGAAGTAGCGCCGGATCTCCTCCGGCACCTCGCGGTTGACCTGGGAGGTGAGGGTGAGCAGCGGACGCTGCAACGGTGCCACCGCCCGCTTGAACTCCACCAGCTCCCGCTTCATCTGGTAGATCCGCTGGATCCGCCCGCTGCCCTGCCGGTCGAAGACGTCCGCCTCCAACACGTCGAGGTCGTCCTCCAGCCGGTCGGCGACCTCCAGGTAGAGGTCCACCACCCGGTCGGTGACCGCGTACGCGACCGCCCACGGGCCGTGCCGCAGCAGGTCCCGCTTCTCCTCCAGGTCGGCCCGGACCGGCGCGAGCCGACAGGCGTCGCCGTGCCGGACGCTGATCAGGAAGTTCGGCCCGATGAAGAGCATCACCTGGCCGGTCTCCACCACCTCGGAGTTCTCCGTCAGCTCCGCGTGCTCGCAGTAGCGGGCGGTGCGCAGCACCAGGAACGTCACCTCGCCGAAGCGCTCCAGCTTGGGCCGCTGCTCGGCCTTGACCGCGTCCTCCACGGCGAGCTCGTGCAGGCCGTAGGTGGCGGCGATCGCGCTCATCTCGTCCAGTTCCGGCTCGTGCAGGCCGAGCCAGACGAAGGCGTTGCGCTCCTTGTGGGCCGCCGCCAGGGCCGCGGCGTAACCCCACTCGCCCGACTGGCGCTTGCCGTCCACGTAGAGGCCGCAGTCGACGATCCCGCTGCGGCCGGTGTCGGCCGGCTCGGGCGTCCGGGGGGACCCGTCGGCGTTGAGGATGCGGGACATGGCGCGTACCGGTGCCGCCCAGGCCCGTGGTCTGATCATCCGCCCGCCGTTCTGCCCGGCGGTGCGCTCGCGTGCCACCCGGTCCGTCATCTCGCCCCCTTCCGACGGTGCTGCGGCTTGCAGGTTACGCCGATCGGGGCGAATCGCAGCCCGAGCGGGCCGGCAACGGCGGCAGCGCTGCGACCGGCGTCACGCGTCCCGACGCCGCGAAGGTGGTGCCGGGCGGGCCGGCCGCGTCAGGGGGGTGAGGGGCGACACGGCCCACCCGGCACCCTTTGGGGCGGGAGTTGTGCTGCGCGCGCCGGTGGTCCGGACGAGGGCCGGGTGCGGCTCCCCGGGCAACGGACCCGTCAACGACAGGCGAACGGCGCTCGCAGCATTGTGAGCTGCCGGCCGGCCCAGCGGGAGTGCTGAACCGGTCGGCATCGCCTTTTTGTCAGAAACCCGACAGAAATTCAGCCACGGACGGCCGCCACCGCCTCGGCCAGCCGCCGGACACCCTCGTCGATCCGGTCCGCGGTCACCGCGGAGAACGCCAGCCGGAGCGCGTGCCGACCGCCGTCGATCATGAAGTCGCTGCCCTTGACCACGGCCACCCCGCGCTCGGCGGCGGCCGGGGCGACCCGGTCGACCTCGACGTCCTCCGGCAGCTCCACCCAGAGGAAGTAGCCACCGTCCGGCTCGACGAACCGGGCCTCGGGCAGATGCCGGCGCAGCGACTCCGCGAGCACCTGGGCCCGCTCGCCGAGGGCGGTCCGCACCGTCTGGATCGACCGCTCGATGTCGCCGGAGACGCAGAACTGGTGCACGATCGCCTCGGAGACCATGCCGGGCGAGATGTAGAGGTTGGTCGCCCGCTTCGCGATCCCGGCGATCAACTCCGGCGGGCCGACCAGGTAGCCGACCCGGACCCCCGGGCAGACCGTCTTGGTGAAGCTGGAGGCGTGCACCACCACGCCCCGGGTGTCCATCGACAGCATCGACGGCAGCGGCTCGCCGCGGAACCGGATGTCCGCGTACGGGTCGTCCTCGAAGATCGTGAAGCCGTACTCGGCGGCCAGGTCCAGCAGCTCGCGGCGCTTCTCTAGGGAGAGGGTCACGCCCGCCGGGTTCTGGTAGTTCGGGATGACGTGGGCCAGCCGGGGGCGCACCCCGGACTCCAGCAGCTTGCGCAGCTCGGCGGTGTCCAGACCGTCGGGCTGGATCGACACGCCGTGGATCTCGCCGCCCATCTGCTGGAGGTTGAGCAGCGTCCGGTCGTACGTGGGGCGCTCGACCACCACCGCGTCGCCGCGGCGGACCAGGTGGTCGAAGAGGAAGGCGTCGGCCTGGAGGGAGCCGTTGGTGATCAGCACCTGGTCGGCCTCGACGCCGTGCTTGTCCGCGATCCACTTTCGCAGGGGCGGGTAACCGACGGAGGTGCCGTACGCCGTGATCCCGGCGGGATCGGCGTCGAACGCGCGGACGGCGGCGGCCTTGAGCCCCTCGACATCGACGATGTCCAGCGAGGGAGCGCCACGGGCGAAAGAGATCAGCTGCTCGGCGGTCATGCGCACGAGCCTAGGGCCTGGTCCGGCCGCTCCGACCGGCATACACGCGAAGTTCAACATGCGGGCGGTCGATCCGTCCGACCAGGGGCACCGGAGATCCGAACCGGGCTCGCGAGCTGTCGTACCTCGGATGCTCCGCCGGCGTGGACAAGGTGGACTGGCGGGCCTCGGCGGCCTTCGTCGGCCCGTGATCTGAGGACCGTACGACGATGGCCCGGCCCGTTTCGGCCGGGCCATCGTCATTCCCGCCGCCGGCTCAGACCCTCGCGGCGGTGTGCTCGCGCGCCCAGACCCGCATCAGGTCGCGTACCGAGATCACCCCGGCCACCTCCCGGCCGTCGAGCACGACCAGGTGCCGGAAGCCGCCGCGGGCCATGGCGACCGCCGCCTCCTCCACCGTCCAGTCCGGGCCGGCGTAGACGACGTCCCAGGTCAGGTGGGCTCCGGTGCGTTCGACATCCGGGTCGAGCCCGGCGCCGATCGCCTTGAGTACGTCGCGTTCGGTCATGATCCCGACCCCTTCGGAGTCCGGGTCGATCACGACCGCCGACCCGACGCGGCGGGCCGACATCATCTGGGCCGCCTCACGGAGCGTGTGCTCCGGGCCGACCACGAGAACCTCGCTGGACATCGCTTCCCGAACCTGCATCACGCATCACCCCTGTGGGACGGTGGCCTCGGTACGGACATGGTGGGCCATCGATGCGTACCGGGACAAGCCCGTCACCGCCACCAGCGTGTCGCGACGTCAACGAAGGCTGGTCGCCGAGGACGTCTTCGCCGCCCGGCGTTCGATCACCCGGTGACCGACACCGTTGAGCTGCGGAAACGGCCGCGCATTATAGCCGAGTTCGGGGCGCTTCCTGGCTGAACGACCGGCTAACACCAGTTGGCCGGAGCACTGCCGGCGGGTGACGCTATTCTCCACGATGACCATGTGTCAGTCGTGGGGAGGCGTCGGCATGATCGGGATGGTACTGGCAGCCGGTGCGGGGCGTCGGCTGCGCCCGTACACCGACACCCTGCCGAAGGCATTGGTGCCGGTGGACGGGGAGATCACCATCCTCGACATCGCGCTGCGCAACCTCGCCGAGGTGGGCCTGACCGAGATCGTGATCGTGGTCGGCTACGCGGCGGACGCGGTCCGGCAGCGGCAGGCGGCGCTGGAGGAGAAGTACGGCGTCAAGATCACCCTCGTGTTCAACGACAAGGCCGAGGAGTGGAACAACGCGTACTCGCTCTGGCTGGCCCGGGAGCACTTCTCCCGGGGCGTGCTGCTGGTCAACGGCGACACCGTGCACCCGGTGAGCGTGGAGAAGACCCTGCTGGCCGAGCGCGGGCCGGCCATCCTGCTCGCCGTCGACACGCTCAAGCCGCTGGCCGAGGAGGAGATGAAGACCACCTTCGACGCGGCCGGCCAGCTCACCCGGATCACCAAGCTGATGGACCCGGGTGAGGCGTACGGGGAGTACATCGGCGCGACGCTGATCGAGCCGCAGGTGGCCGACGCGCTCGCCGACGCCCTGGAGGCGACCTGGCGGCGCGACCCGAACCTCTACTACGAGGACGGCTACCAGGAGTTCGCCGACCGGGGTGGCGAGGTGCGGGCGGCGCCGATCGGCGACGTCTCCTGGGTCGAGGTCGACAACCACGCCGACCTGGCTCGGGCGTGGGAGATCGCGTGCCGCTACTAGCCCGGACCGTCAACACCCCGCTGGCGATCGAGGTCCGCCGCGGTGCGGTCGCCGACCTCGGTCCGCTCCTCGCCGACCGGCGGATCTCCACCGGGGGCGACGTGGCGGTGGTGGTCGGCCCCGGTCAGGGCGAGAAGATCGTCGAGCTGTGCCGGCCGTCCCTCGGCGCGGCCGACGTGTTCACCGTCACCGGCGGCACCATCGACGCGGCCAACCAGCTCGGTGACCGGCTGCGCCGCCGCCAGTACGACGCCGTGGTGGGCATCGGTGGCGGCAAGACCATCGACACCGCCAAGTACGCCGCCACCCGCTACGGCATCCCGATGGTGACCGTGGCGACCAGCCTGGCGAACGACGGCATCGCCTCGCCCACCGCCTCACTCGATCACGAGGGCGGCAAGGGCTCCTACGGGGTGCACATCCCGATCGCGGTGATCGTGGACCTGGACTTCGTGGAGAGCGGACCGGACCGGCAGACCCAGGCGGGCATCGGCGACGCGGTGAGCAACCTGAGCGCCTGCGCCGACTGGGAGCTGGCGCACGAGGTACGCGGCGAACCGATCGACGGCCTGGCCCTCACCCTCGCCCGGACGGGCGCCGAGGCGCTGCTCAACCACCCCGGCAAGATCACCGACGACGGCTTCCTCACCACCCTCGCGGAGGCGCTCATCCTCGGCGGCATCGCGAGCTCGGTGTGCGGGTCGACCCGACCGGCCAGCGGCGGCGACCACGAGATCTCGCACGCCATCGACAAGCTCTACCCCGGCACCGGCTCACACGGCGAGCAGGTCGGCCTCGGCGCGCTGTTCTGTACCTTCCTGCGCGGGGAGACCGAGCGCTTCCGGCAGCTCGTCCGCTGTCTGCACCGGCACGGCCTGGCGACCACGCCGGCCGAGCTGGGCCTGACCGACGAGCAGTTCGTCGAGGCGGTGCAATATGCACCGGCCACCCGGCCGGGCCGTTACACCATCCTCGAACACCTTGCGATGTCGCCCGACGAGACCCGCCGGCGGCTGGGAGATTACGCCGATGAACTTCGCGATGACCTTGGGTGACCCGTCTCGCCCCGCAGTCGCCGACTTCCACCGGGCCAACCGGGGTGGCGGCCTGTTCAGCGAGTCGATAAGCCAGTGGATCGGGGCTTTCTTCGCGATGGTCGCCCAGCGGCTCGGGCTGCGCCCCACCGCGCTGACCCTCACCAACCTGGTGCTCGGCCTGGCCGCCTCGGTCACCGTGGTCGCGCTGGCCGGCCCGGTGGCCGCCGGCGACGTCCCGGCCTGGACGGTCGGGCTGGTCGCCCTGGTCGGCTGGCAGCTCGCGTACGCCCTGGACTGCGCGGACGGGCAGCTCGCCCGGGTCACCGGGCAGGGCAGCTCAGCGGGTGCCCGGATCGACGTGCTCTGCGACGTGGCCGCCCAGATCGCCCTGGTCGCCGCCCTCGGGGCGACCGTCGTGGCGCAGCGCCCGTCGACGCCGACCTGGCTGGTGGCGGTCTTCGCCGGCACCTGGATGGTCAACCTGGTCACCTCGGTGATGCAGGCCGGCCCGAACGCCGCCAGCATGGTCACCTCGTCCTCGCTCCCGGTACGCCTGGTGAAGCTGGTCCGGGACTACGGCGCGGTGATCTTCCTGGCCGGTCTGGTGCTGACCGTCGCCCCGGCGCTGGCCATCTGGCTGGTCGTCGCCTTCACGATCGTCAACGGCGGCTTCCTGCTCGCCAGCATCGCCTTCTCCGCCCGCGCCTCCCTCCGCTGACGGCCGCGGCTGGGACCGGCCGCGCCCCGGCCGGCGCCACGCCCAGCAGTCCCAACGGTGCGTGACCTTCCGCAAGCGGTCGCGCCCAACCACCCCACTCGCGGGGGTCAGCGGTCCCCGGCGACCGCCGTCCGACTCCGCGCCACATCGGCGTAGATGTCGATGAGGCGCTTGGTGACCACGTCGGGGTGGAAGGTGCGCTCGTAGCGGGCCCGGGCCGCCGGGGCGAGCCGCGCCGCACCGGCCCGCGCCACCGGCAGGGCGGCGGCCAGCGCGGCCGGGTCCGGGGCCACCACCCAGCCGGCCTCGCCCACCTGGACGCCGTCGGGGATGGCCGGGCCAGCGGATTCCCCGGCGACAGCGGAGGCCACCTCGGCCGGCCCGGTGCCCGCCGGTTCCCGTGGGGTGTCCGCGCCGACCAGGTACGGAATCCCTCCGAGGGCGGTGCCGAGCACCGGCCGGCCGCTGGCCAGCGCCTCGATGATCACGGTCGGCAGCACGTCGTGCCAGGTGGAGGTCGCCAGCACCACGGCGCTCGCCTCGATCGCCGCGCGCACCCCGGCCCGGTCGAGCTGGCCCAGGTAGACCACGTCGGGGCGGTCGACGGCGGCCGCCTCGGCCAACGGGCGCAGCTCGCCGTCGCCGGCGATCCGCAGCGTGCCCAGGGCCCCCACCGGGTGCCGCCGCCACGCCTCCAGCAGCAGGTCGAGCCCCTTCTCCGGAGTGAGGCGGGCCATGAAGAGGAACCCGTCGCCGAGCGGCGCCGGCGTACCCGGGTCGGGGACGGCGTTGGGCTTGACCACGATCCGCTCGTCCGGGATGCCGTAATCCCGCAGGTGGTCGGCGACCGCGGTGGTGAGCGCGATGAACCGGTCCACCGACCGCCAGGTCGGGCGGTGCACGGCGAGGGTGGTGGCCATCAGGGCGCTCTGCGCCCGCGAGCCCCGGTAGCAGCGGTGCACGATCGCCGGCACGCCCAGCGCCCGCCCCCGGCAGTCCTGGCAGATCACCCCGTCCCGGAAGTAGAGCCCGGAGGAGCAGACCTGCCGGTAGTTGTGCACCGTCTGCACCACCGGCACGCCGCGCTTGTGCGCGGTCCGCACCACCCAGGGCGAGAGCAACGGGTACGGGTTGTGCAGGTGCAGCACGTCCGGACGGTGCTCGGCGAGCAGCCGGTCCAGGTCCTGCTGGGCCTGCGGCGCCCAGATCGGCGAGATCGGCAGCAGCGCCTTGGCCGGCTTCGACATGGTGGGAATCTCGTCGGAGCTGCGCAGGAACGGCAGCACCTCCACCCCGGCCGCGGTGAGCTGGGCGATCTCCGCGTCGACGATCGTGTTCTCGCCGGAGGGCTGGGCTTCCCGGTACCGGTTGTGCGCCACCACGATTCTCACGGGAAAGAAGGCTACCGTTGAACGGTGCCCGAACTACCGGAGGTGGAAGCGCTCGCCGGCTACCTGCGCGAGCGGGCGGTGGGCCGGCGCGTCGAGCGCGTCGAGGTCGCCGCGATCAGTGCCCTGAAGACGTACGATCCGCCGCCGAGCGCGGTGGCGGGCAAGGCGGTGGTCGGCGCGGGCCGGCACGGCAAGTTCCTGGATGTCCGGTTCGACGGCGGGCTGCACCTGGTGGTCCACCTGGCCCGCGCGGGCTGGCTGCACTACCGGGAGGCGTTCCCGTCGACCGCCCCGCTGCGCCCCGGCAAGGGCCCGATCGCCGTACGGGTACGCCTCGACGACGGCTCCGGCTTCGACCTGACCGAGGCCGGCACCCAGAAGAAGCTGGCCGCGTACCTGGTGACCGACCCGGCGCAGGTGCCCGGGGTGACGAAGCTGGGCCCGGACGCGTTCGACGCCGACCTGGCCACCTTCGCCGAGCGGATACGCAGCCGGCGGGGCCAGGTCAAGGGGGTGCTGACCGACCAGGCGGTGCTGGCCGGGGTCGGCAACGCGTACTCGGACGAGATCCTGCACACGGCGAAGCTGTCCCCGTTCGCGATCACCGACCGACTCACCGACGACCAGCTCGCCACGCTGCACGCGGCGACCCGCGCGGTGCTCGGCGACGCGGTCCGGCGCTCGATGGGGCAGCGGGCCGCCGAGCTGAAGGGGGAGAAGCGCTCGGGCCTCAAGGTGCACGCCCGGTCCGGGCTGCCCTGTCCGGTCTGCGGCGACACCGTCCGCGAGGTCTCGTTCGCCGACTCCAGCCTCCAGTACTGCCCGACCTGCCAGACCGGCGGCAAGCTGCTCGCTGACCGAAGGTTGTCCCGTCTCGTACGGTGAGTAATCACACCGGACGACTACGGAGAGGAATCAGCCGCGGATCGCCGAACGTCCCACTCGCGCCTCTACCGGGGCCGCCATCCATCGGTATAGTGGCTCGGTCCCCGGCTTCACAACCGATACGGAGCCGGCCAGATCCCTACGAGCACCGACGGACGGCATCTCCTTCGGGGGGCCGTCCCGACCCGGGCCCGCGTGGGAGACTGGGACGGTGGGCGACCCGGGTCCTCACGGCGAGTGAGGGCGCGTGTCATGCGGGAGGACATGGGTTGAGGTGACGACAAGCCTCCAGCGCCCGGTAACCAACACAGGCCGGAGCAAGAGCGTGCGGCACGTCGACAGCTTCGAGATCCAGCCGCCGACTCCGCCGTCGCACAACGGCGTACCCCGGTCGGCGTGGGCCCGCGCCCGTCGCCGGGTGTCCCGCTGGCACCGCCCCTACACCGCGATCCTGCTCCTGCTCGACTTCGCGGCGGCGGCGCTGGCGAGCTTCATCTCGATCCAGAGCTTCCAACAGGCGTCATCCGGCTTCTACGGTGCCGACGAGGACCCGACCTGGTTCTACACCGTCGCGTTCCTGCTCCTGCCACTCGGTTGGCTGGTCATCCTCTGGGGGAACCGGGCGTACGACCGCCGCTACCTGGGGCTCGGCCCGGACGAGTTCAAACGGGTGGTCCGCGGCGGGGTCGCGGTCGCCGCGACGGTCTCCTTCCTCGCCTTCGCCACGAAGACGACCGGGCTGTCCCGGTGGACGGTCGGTACCGCCCTGCTCGGGGCGCTGGTGCTGATCCTGCTGGAGCGTCTCGTCGCCCGTTTCCTGCTGCACGCCGTCCGACGCCGGGCGGGTCAGGCCGGGCACCGGATGGTGCTGGTCGGCACCCTGCCGGAGTGCCTGGAGGTCTACACCACGGTCACCCGCAGCCCCGGGGCCGGCCTGGTGCCGGTGGCCATCCACCTGACGGACGGGTATGCCGCCGCGCGCGGCATCGAGACCCCGGTGCCGGTCTACGCCGGCCGGGACGTGCTCGCCCTGGTCCGGGAGGTCGGCGGGGACACCATCGCGGTCTGCGGCTCGGCCAGCGCCGAGCCGGGCGAGCTGCGCCGGCTGGCCTGGCAGCTCGAGGGCTCCGGCGTCGACCTGGTGGTCGCGCCCCAGCTCACCGACATCGCCGGCCCCCGGGTGCACATCCGCCCGATCGAGGGCCTGCCGCTGCTGCACGTCGAGGAGCCGACCCTGTCGGGCCCGGCGCTGCTGGTCAAGAACCTGATGGACCGGATGGCCGCCGGGCTGGGCCTGGTGCTGCTGATCCCGCTCTTCCTCGCCATCGCGGTCGCCATCAGGATCTCCGACCCCGGGCCGGTCTTCTTCCGGCAGCCCCGGGTCGGACACGAGGGGCGGACCTTCCAGGTCTGGAAGTTCCGGACCATGTACACCGACGCCGAGGAGCGGCTGGCCAGCCTGGTCGACCAGAACGAGACCGACGGCATGCTGTTCAAGATCAAGCAGGATCCGCGGGTGTTCCCGGTGGGCCGCTTCCTGCGCGCCTCCTCGCTGGACGAGCTGCCCCAGCTGATCAACGTGCTCTGGGGCGAGATGTCGCTGGTCGGGCCGCGTCCGCTGCCGGCCGACGACGGTGACTTCCTCGGCGACGTCCGCCGCCGGCTGCTGGTCCGGCCGGGCATCACCGGGCTCTGGCAGGTCTCCGGTCGCTCCGACCTCTCCTGGGACGAGGCGGTCCGGCTCGACCTCTACTACGTCGACAACTGGTCGCTGGCGTACGACCTGAGCATCCTCTGGCGGACCATCGGAGTGGTGGTGGCCCGCAAGGGCGCGTACTGACCCCTTGGCGGGCGGCCCCGGAGCCGCGAGGATCTGGGCCGTGGGTGGCAACCTCTCCGCCGTCTTCGGCGTCGTCTCGCTGGTCACCGCGCTCGCCGCGGCACTCTGGGCGGTGCTGCGGCTGCGCGCCCGGCGGGGCATCGCCACGGCCACCCAGCGGGCCACCTACGAGGTGCTGCACACCGCCGGCCTCGCCGCCGAGCCGCTGCGAGCCGGGTTGAGCAGCACGGACGCGGCGAAGGCCGTACGCCACCTGCGGGCGCTGGTGGGCGCGGCCGGGCTGGCCCTGACGGACCGGGAGGCCCTCCTCGCCCTCGACGGGCGCGGCGCGCACCACGGCGACCAGTTGCTCGCGGCGGCCCGGCGGGCGGCGTCCGCCGGGCGGTCGACCGTGCTGCGGGAGTCGGAGCTGCGCTGCGACCTGGTGGACTGCCCGGTGCGGGGCGCGGTGGTGGCGCCGCTGAGCGCGGACGGCCGCGTGGTCGGGGCGCTGGTGGCGATCGCCGACGAGCAGCCGGCCCCGGGGCTGGTGCAGGCGACCCTGGAGACCGCGCACTGGGCCGGCGACCAGCTCGCCCTGGCCGAGCTGGACTCGTCCCGGGAGCGGCTGGCCCGGGCCGAGGTACGCGCCCTGCGCGCCCAGATCAGCCCGCACTTCATCTACAACGCGTTGACCGCGATCGGCTCGTTCGTCCGGACCGACCCGGAGCGGGCCCGGGAGCTGATCCTCGAGTTCGCCGAGTTCACCCGGTACTCGTTCCGGGCGCACGGCGAGTTCACCACCCTCGCCGAGGAGCTGCGCTCGATCGACCGGTATCTGACCATCGAGCGGGCCCGGTTCGGCGACCGGCTCCAGGTGCGCCTGCAGATCGCCCCGGAGGTGCTGCCGGTGACCCTGCCGTTCCTCTGCCTCCAGCCGCTCGTGGAGAACGCGGTCCGGCACGGGTTGTCCCGCAAGCCGGGCACCGGCATGGTGAGCATCGAGGCCCGGGACGCGGGCGCCGAGTGCCACATCACGGTGGAGGACGACGGAGTGGGGATGGATCCGATCACGCTCACCGCCGGCATTGCCGAACTGGCCGCCGCGGGCGGCGACCCGACCGACGACGCGGGGCAGCACGTGGGCCTGTCGAACGTCGACGAGCGGCTGCGGTCGGTCTTCGGGGACCGGTTCGGCCTGACCGTCGAGACCGGCCTGGGCTCGGGTACGAAGGTGAGCATGCGGGTGCCGAAGTTCCATCCCGGGGTACGGGCGGGTTCGTGAGCGAGCGAACGGCGGGGTCAGCACAGTGACGGCAGCCGGTTTTCTCAGGGTACTGGCGGTGGACGACGAGCCGCCCGCGCTGGACGAGCTGGCGTACCACCTGCGGGCCGATCCCCGGGTGGCCCGGCTGCACACGGCCGGGGACGCCACCGAGGCGCTGCGGGTGCTCCGCGACGCCGACGTGGACGTCGTCTTCCTGGACATCCGGATGCCCGGGCTGGACGGGATGGAGCTGGCCCGGGTGCTGCGGCGGTTCGCCCGGCCGCCGGCGATCGTCTTCGTCACCGCGTACGACGACGGCGCGGTCGACGCCTTCGACCTGGGCGCCACCGACTACGTGCGCAAGCCGGTACGCGCCGAGCGGCTGGCCGAGTCGCTGCGCCGGGTGATCGGCTCCCGGGTGGTGCCGTCGCACCCGGCGGCCCTCGCCCGGGCGGAGGAGGACCCGACCATCCCGATCGAGTTGGCCGGGACGACCCGGATGCTGCCCCGCTCGGCGGTGCGCTGGGTGGAGGCGCAGGGCGACTACGCCCGGCTGCACACCGCGGACGCTTCGCACCTGGTCCGGGTCTCGCTGGCCACCCTCGCCGAGCGCTGGGCGGACGCCGGTTTCGTGCGGATCCACCGGTCGTACCTGGTGCAGTTGAAGCTGATCGCGGAGCTGCGGCTGGTCAACTCGGGCTACGTGGTGGTGATCGACGGGACGGAGCTGCCGGTCAGCCGCCGGCACACGCGGGAGCTTAAGGACAAGCTGGTCCGGGCGGCGAAACAGGACTGGAACCGCTAGCCGAAATTTCTCTCGGCAGCACCGGCCATGGCGCGCCGAAGCTCGGCTGGTGCTGGTACGGCAACCCGCACACCTGGCTCGGCTCCGCAACCGCCCACCCGGTCCGGGCCGGCCTGGCGTGAGTCCGGCGTCGGCGCGGCCCGGACGACCGCGCCGACGCACCTGTTCAGCGCGGCAGGGCGAACCGGGCCCAGCTCGACCCGTCTCCGGTGACCCAGACGTGGTCGGGCCCCACGTCCGACATGTCGTCCCAGCCGTAGAGCCAGGCGTACCCCGGCGCCACCCCGACCGCGCCGTCCAGCCGGCCGTAATCGCGCACCACCGCGAAGTGCCGTCCGTCGTCGCGGCTCATCAGCAGCTTCGACCCGACATTAGGCGAGCTGTTTCCCGGCACGGCCACCAGCAGTGATCCTCTCCAGCCCACGGTGATGTTCCGGTGGTACTGCGCCGCCGGCAGGTCGGTGCCCGTGTCGGTCCAGGTCCGCCCACCGTCGGTGGTCCGCAGCAGCCGAGACTGGCCGACCGGCACGGTGGATCCGGCCGGGGGCGACGGCTCGATCAGCAGGTATCCCCGGCGGTCGTCGACCCCAACCACCGCGATGACGTTCGCCTCGGCCTCGGCCCGCCAGGTGGTCCAGGTCGCGCCCCGGTCGGCGCTGCGGGCGACGACCGCCCGGTTGGCCTCGCCCGGCCAGTACGTCACCCAGATCGTCCCGTCCATGCTCGGATAGATGCTGAACGGCGGGTACGGCGACGGCTTCGCACCGGTGAGGCGGTAAACCGTACCGGCGGCGTCCACCGCCAGCAGCTCCCGCAGCGCGCCGCAGCCCTGCCGGCAGAAGACCGGCGCGGCAAACCTCGGAAACGCCGCGACCGGCTTGATCACCTTGTCCGCGTCCTGCCAGGTCCGGCCTCGGTCTGTGGAGAGGCTCGACCGGTCGCCCTCGCGGACGAAGTACACCCGCTCGCTGAGCACCGCGTACTCCAGGTCCGCGTACTCGTTTCCGTAGGCGTCGACTTGGCAGGTGGTGGCCCGGTAGCGGGCCGCGCCCCAGGCGGACCAGGTTCGGCCGTAGTCGCGGGTGCGCGTGAAGTACAGCGTGCAGTTGAGGTTTGCGACGCCGACCCCCGAATCGCCGCTGGTCAGCACGAAATCGCTGGCCCGGTCGGGGTGGGCGGGCTGGTCCGGCCCGGCCCAGTCGGTCCCGACGGAACGGGCCGCCAGGGGCCCGACAGCCACGCCGACCAGGGCGACCAGCACCGTGACCGCCAGCCCGGCCGACCGGTGTCGGCGCCGGGACCGGGCGGCCGGCCGCAGGTCGTCCAGCGGCGGCTGGCGTACCGCCTCGGCAATGGTGCCGACGTCGAAACCGGCGAAGTCACGCTCGGACATTGATCCTCCCGATGCTGCTCATCTCTGCGGAGTCGGAATCGGAGCTGCCGAGCAGTGCCGCCAGGGCCTGCCGGCCCCGGGACAACCGGGACTTGACCGTGCCGGCCGACACGCCGAGCGTCGCAGCGACCTCGTCCACCGGCAGGTCGACCAGGTAGTGCAGGGCCAACGCGTGTCGCTGCCCCTCGGGCAGTTCCCGTAGCGCGGCGAGCAGGGCGAGATGCTCGGGCGACCGGTCGGCGACGGCGGGCGGCGGGCCGATGCGCCGCAGCAGTCTGTCCAGCACCAGACGACGCCGGTGCCGGCTGCGTACGACGTTCACCGCCACCCGCCGCAGCCACGCTTCCGGGTTCTCCAGGGCGGCGAAGCGCCGCGGCGCGACCAGCGCCCGGGTGAACGCCTCCTGGACCGCCTCCTGCGCCTCGTTGAGGTCGCCGGTCACCGCGTACAACTGGACGACCAGCCGGCGGTAGGAGCCGGCGTACACCTCGGCGATCAGTACATCGTCGGACACCGTCACCTCCCTTCTCCACCTCTCCCACTCACGGGCGGAGAGAAAGGTTCCGGGGACCCGTCAGAAGATGTCGGCCACCGCGAACGCGAGCGGGAAGGGCGCCTCGGCGCGGTAGACGTCGGTCACCCCGACCTGGGTGGCCTCCCGATAGCCGCCGCCGACGTGCTCCAGCACGGCCAGCGTCTGCTTCCGCGGCTCCACCAGCCAGTAGCGGGGGATGCCGGCCGCGGCGTATTCGTGGCGCTTGAGCATCAGGTCCCGGCCCGCGTTGTTCGGCGAGATCACCTCGACCACGAGGAGCACATCAGCCGGGTCGAGCGCGGCACCGCCCCGGTCGAGGGCGTCCTCCCCGGCCACGAAGAGATCCGGCACGAAGTACGAAGAGCGTTTCGCGCTGACTCCGATGGCCTGCCCGACGAGCAGGCCGGCCGGCGCCTGCCGGTCGAGGAGCCGCCGGAGGCGGTTGGCGACCGCCCCGGGAAGACATCCGCGTGGGGGGACACGAGCAGGCTCCCGTCGAAGATCTCGTAGTCCTGGCCGTCCTCGGGGAGGTCCTGGATGTCGTCCACCGTCCAGGCCTCACCTCGACCGGGCCGAGCCGGGCTGGTCACCGTCACACCTCCTCCCTACCCGACCACCCTGACATCCCGCCCCGTCGTCCACAACGAACCCACCGTCATCCACCGGGTTGTCCACAGGAGTGACGCGTTCTCCACAAGTTGTCCACAGGCCGGTGCGACGGACGCCGTCCCGGAACCTTGACATTCGCGGTGATCAGGCGAGACTGCCGGAGATGACCGGAGCGGACGATCGGGGCGTTCCGGGGCGGCCGGCTGCCGCTCCGGTGCCGGCCCCGCGCGCGGCCGAGCCGCCCCGGCGGACCCGGATCGTGCTGGCCGAGGTGTCCGGCTCGGGCAGCCGGGCGGACCGCACCCGCTCCGAGCTGACCCAGCAGACCCGGGTCGGCGAGGCGCTGGTCCGGGGGCTGGTCCGGGCCCAGCTCGCGCTGGCCCTGCGGCTCAGCCTGCTGGTGCTGATCGGGCTGGGCGGCCTGCCCTGGCTGTTCGCCATCGCACCCTCAGTCGGTCGGGTCACCGTGCTCGGGGTCAACCTGCCGTGGCTGCTGCTCGGGGTGGCCGCGTTCCCGTTCCTGATCGCGGTCGGCTGGGCGTACGTGCGGCTGGCCGAACGGAACGAGCAGGACTTCACCGACCTCGTCCAGCGGCCGGAACGCTGAGATGGGCAACGGGTACGTCGTCCCGGCCATCGTGGCGGTCACCCTGGTCACGGTCGGGATCGGCTTCTACGGGCTGCGGCTGGCCCGGACCACCTCCGACTTCCTGGTCGCCTCCCGGGCGATCAGCCCGACCTGGAACGCCGCCGCGATCGGCGGCGAGTACCTGTCGGCGGCGAGCTTCCTGGGCGTGGCCGGCCTGATCCTCAAGTACGGCGTGGACGTGCTCTGGTACCCGGTCGGCTTCGCCGCCGGCTACCTGGCGCTGCTGCTCTTCGTGGCCGCCCCGCTGCGCCGCTCGGGGGCGTTCACCCTGCCGGACTTCTGCGAGGTGCGGCTCGGCTCGCGGCGGCTGCGCAAGCTGGCCACTGTCTTCGTGATCTTCATCGGCTGGCTCTACCTGGTGCCCCAACTCCAGGGCGCGGGGCTGACCCTGGCCACGGTCGCCGGCTCGCCGTACCCGGTGGGTGCGCTGCTGGTCGCCGTGGTGGTGACCGCGAACGTGGCGCTGGGCGGGATGCGGGCGATCACCTTCGTCCAGGCCTTCCAGTACTGGTTGAAGCTGACCGCGCTGGCCGTACCCGCGATCTTCCTGGCGTTGCAGTGGCAGGCCGACGCCCGCCCGGCGGTGACCCCGCCCGACGGGCCGGCGTTCCGGACCGCGACCACCGTCGTGGTCGAGCACCGCGCGACCCTGACCTTCCCCGACGGCGACGTCCGGGAGGTACGCCCCGGCGACCGCCTCTACTTCGCCGCCGGCGACCCGGTGCCGGAGGTCTCCGGTACGGCCACCGACGCGGCCGACTGGCTGCTGCCGGACACCGCCGGGGACGACGACCGGGGGCTGTTCGCGACGTACTCGCTGATCCTGGCCACCTTCCTCGGCACCATGGGGCTGCCGCACGTGCTGGTGCGCTTCTACACCAACCCGGACGGCGCGGCCGCCCGCCGGACCACCCTGGTGGTGCTCGCCCTGGTCGGCGTCTTCTACCTGCTGCCCACCATCTATGGCGTGCTGGGCCGGATCTACACCCCGCAACTGCTGGTCACCGGCCAGACCGACGCGGTGGTGGTGCTGCTGCCCGGGGCGGTGCTCGGCGACGGGCAGGTCGGCCGGCTGCTCGCCGCGCTGGTCGCCGCCGGGGCGTTCGCCGCGTTCCTCTCCACCTCGTCCGGGCTGCTCACCAGCGTGGCCGGGGTGATCTCCACCGACGTCCTCGGCCGCGGCTCGGTACGCGGCTTCCGGCTGGCCACGGTGATCGCCGGCGGGGTGCCGGCGGTGCTCGCGCTCAACCTGTCCGGGCTGGACGTCTCCCAGGTGGTCGGGCTGGCCTTCGCGGTGGCCGCGTCGAGCTTCTGCCCGCTGCTGGTGCTGGGCATCTGGTGGCGCGGGCTGACCGACCTGGGCGCCGCCGCCGGGGTGCTGGTCGGTGGCGGCGCCGCGATGGGCGCGGTGCTGCTCACCGTGCTGGGTCCGCCGCTGGCCGGTTGGCCGGCCACGCTGACCACCCAGCCGGCCGCGTGGACCGTGCCGCTGGCGTTCACGGTGATGGTGGCGGTCTCGATCGCCACCCGGCGGCGGCTCCCGACCGACGTCGGCACCACCATGCTCCGCCTGCACGCCCCGGAGGCGCTACGGCTCTGAGCGCCGTCCGGGGCCGGAGCGCGTGGCGCATCGTGACGACGCGCGCTGTGCGAACGGCACGGAAGTAGGGGCTTCTGTGTCAAGTGGCGGAGATGTCCGGAACCCGATTAATCAGTGGACATATTTCGATGGCGCAAGACAGGCTTGTCGCATTTATCGCCACCCGGGGGAGGCGTCCTCATGCGCAGCCGCGCAAGGTTCGGCCGTACGTTCCTGACCACCGCCGCCACTATCGCCCTGTTGACCGGCCAGCTCGCCGTACCAGATCCGGCCCGGGCCGAGCCCGGTCCGGGGGCACCGAAGCCCAACACGGCAACCACGAAACCCGACCCGACCACGCCGGACGGCACGGCCCCGGGCACGAACGGGCCGTCGCGTACCGCGCTCATGCCGCAGCTCGACCAGGTGCCGCCCGTCAACCCGGCACCCGGCTCGGTGCGGGTCGACCGGGGGCCGTCCGCCGCGCTGACGCCGATCGCCCCGCTACCCGCAGTCGATCCGGCCGCCGGGGCGGTCGCCATCGACCGGGCCCCGGTCGTGCCGGACCCGCCGGTCCGGCCCGCGCCGCTGACCCTGCCGCTGCATCCGGGCCAGGAACTGGTCGACGCCACCGCCGCGGATGCCATCACCACGCTCGACCGGGCCGGCCGGCTCCACCCGGACCGCACCCCGGACCTGGACGCCCGCAAGCTCCAGCCCCAGGTCTCCTCGGCCCAGTTCGTCGATCCGGCGCAGCCGGTCACGCTGGAAGCGCTGATCACGGCCCTCGCCAGCGGAAACATCCCGCCGCCCCTGCCGGTCGATCCGCTGGCGCTGCTCGAGCAGTTGCCCGACGGCATTCCGCGCATCACCTACCGGATCTGCTCGGAGTCGGCCACCAAGACGGTGTCCTGCTCACTCACCCTGCCGCTGGCCGTACCCGCGATCGTGGACGTGACCGGTGACGGCACCCCGGACGTGCTGGCCGACCTGCTGCCGGTGGCGCTGCCCGGCGACGTGGTCGCCGCGGTGCGCCAGCTCCTCGAGGTGCAGTCCGCCCTCAAGGCGGCCCAGGACCGCCTCGCCGTCGTCCTGGAGCTGCTCAAGGACCCGCTCCAGGTCATCCTCCATCCCGAACTGCTGCTCGAACGGCTGCGGTTGCAGGACCTGATCGCGGATCTCCAGGCGCAGCTGGCGGACAAGCTGGAGGCCCTGCTCGACCTGATCAACGTCGGCGTCGCCCTGCTGGCGCTCCGCCTGCCCACCAGCGAACTGGCCGGCCAGCCACTGCCGGCGCACGTCTGGGCCGTCTACGACATCCCCGGCCACCAGCGGATCTCGGTCGGCTTCGACGGGCTGCGGCGCGGCACCACCCTGCCGACCGGCACCCTGGGGCTGTTCACCTTCAACCCGGTGACCCTGCTGCGGGGCGTGTACGACATCCAGGCCCGGCTGCTCCAGGGCGGTGCCGGCGACGCGCTCGCGGTGACCGCCGGGCTGGCCTCGGTGACCGACGACAGCGCGGGTGACCCGTACCAGCCGACGGTGGCGAGTGCCCGCTTCTCCCCCGTACCGTCGATCTTCTCGGCGCGGGCCCGGATCGATCCGGGCAGCGACACCACCCACCAGCACGTGCTGGTGGACTCGACCAGCGACAAGGCCACCCAGCTGGACGTCCAGGTGCTCAGCAACCGTGACGGCGTCGATGAGTTCACCCAGCTCGTCGTCGACGAGCTGCCCACCAGCGTGTCCGTCGAGTTGACCCGGCCATCGGGCGGGAAGGCCACCCTCGCCTACCGGGCGTCCACCGGCATCGACCGGGTGCTCTTCGCCGACTTCGGCTACCAGCCGGCGGGCCTGGTCAACGCGGTCCAGGCCAGCGCCGAGGCGATTCCCGCCTCGTTCGACGCGGCGTTGGCGAACACCGACACCGGGGTCGATCTCGACTACACCGCGAGCAGCCAGCTCGCCGCGCTGGACGTCGCCGTGTACGACAAGGCCGGCGGCCTGGTCGGCCGGGGCTCGCTGCGCAAGCTGCCCACCGCGGTGACCCTCACCGCCGACACCGGCGCCAGCCACGTGGCGTTCAACGGCGCCCAGCCGCTCGGCTCCGGCACCGTGGCCATCTCGCGCAACCTCGGCGCGTTCGCGCCGTACGACAGCGACCACGCGACGCTGGTCACCGCCGGCACGGCGCTGGGCGTCTCCGCCCGGGTCACCGGAATGCGGCAGGTCGACGCCTACTACGACGGGCATCCCCGGCTGGCCACCACGTTCGATCCGGGCGGCCAACCCTTCGTCGCCGCCGGTGACCTGGACGGGCTGCACAAGGCCCGGCTGGAGCTCTCCAACCTGCCGGCCACCGCGTCGCTGGACGTGGACACGGCGGCGCGTACGGTCGCGTACCAGACCAGCTCGGTGATCCACCGGGTGTTCGCCGCGTACACCAACACGGCCGCCGGGCCGACCCTGTTCGCCACCGTCACCGAGCTGCCCGCGCGGATCAACCTCTCCTACGACCTGGGTGACCGGCCTCGGCTGCATTACCAGGCGACCAGCCGGGTGCAGAAGGTGGAGGTGTTCGCCAGCCCGGCGCACGTCGAGACGTTGCGCCCGCAGCAGGACCACTACCTGTCGGCCGCCGCAGCCGGGCTGGCCACCACCATGGACTTCCTGCTGGACCTGCCGGCCCGGCACCTCGACGGCACCCAGTCCGATCCGCTGACCAGCCTGGCGGCGGTGGTCCGGTTGCCGTCCGGTGGCCGGGACTGGACCGCGATGGCCGACCTGACCGGCGTGCCGGCCCGGTTCGACGCCGACTTCGCCGAGGGCACCTACCGGTTCCGGGGCCTGTCCGGGCCGCTCAGCGGGGCCCGGCTCGCGGTCACCAACCACGCCGACCAGGTCGCCCCGACCGGGCTGCACCTGGGCGTGCACTACCGGCAGGTCACCGGCGACCTGGACGGCAGCGTGTCGGTGCGCAACCTGTCCTGGGTGGAGTACGCGCGCGACGGCGGCGGGCAGACCTTCCGGCTGGACACCGACACCGGCGGCGACCCGGTGTTCGTGGACGCGGACGTGCTGCTCGCCGCGAACGGCGTGGACGACACCCAGCTCGCCGCGGTGGCCCGGGTGGACGGCCTGCCGAACACCATCCGGTCCACCTTCGCCGACGGCCGGCTCAGCTACACCGCGACGGGCCACCTCGGGCTGACCATCGGGGTACGGGTGGGCAAGGTGGGTGCGCTGGCGGGCCTGGGCGCACCGCTGTTCGCCAACGGGGTGGCCCTGGTCGGCAACGGCTGCGACACCGGCAACGGCTGCGCCAGGGACGAGAGCGTCTTCTGCACGGTGTTCGCCCGCTGCCTCGGGCTGGTCGGCACGGTCCGGTTGCCCGGACTGCCGAGCAACCTGGCCGTGGACACCCGGGCGCGGACGGTGGTGTTCACCGGCTACCGGCCGCCGGCCGCGCCGTTGCAGGCGTACCTGCGGCTGGCCGGGCTGGTCGACAGCCTGCCGGACGTGCGGGCCCTGGCCAGCCTCTCCGGGTTGCCGGCCGAGCTGGACATGACGGTCGGCCCGGTCGAGGTCGCCGGCGGCTCGATCGATTTCCGGTACACCGCTTCGGCACCGCTGGGCAGCCTGCGCTTCGACGCCGACGTGACCACCACCGACCAGGCCTTCCCGGTGGTACGCGGCCGGGCCACGATCGGCCGGCTGCCGGCCACGATGCACGTCAACGGCACGGTCGGTGACCGGACCACGGTGGCGGTCCGCAACTCGGCCGCGGTGGACTCGGTCGGGCTCACCGTGACCAACGCCAGCACGGGTTACCTGACCGCGTCGGTGACCGGCGTGCCGGCCACCGTGGACGCGCTGGTCGACCTGCCGGCGCGGCACGCCGAGACCACCATGTCGGCGCCGATCTCGGCGATCTCGTTCCTGGCCCACGTGCCGTACGGGGGCCGGACCTGGTCGGCGTTCGCGGACGTCCGCGGTGTGCCGGCCCGGTTCGACGCGGACTGGGGCAACGGCACGTACGCGTTCCGGGCCGCCGAGGGCAGCTCGCTGGGAAGCGCGGCGTTCGCGGTGACCAACCACGCGACCGCCCTGGCACCGGCCGGGTCGCACCTGGCCACCCACTATGACGAGGCCAACGGCAACATCGACGGCAGCGCGTCGATCAGCGGACTGCAGGACGCCGAGTTCGGTCATTCCGGTTCGTCGGTCACGGCCAGCTACCACGCGCAACGGCAGACCATCGCGCTCGACGGCGACGTACGGCTGGCCGCGGGCGGCGCGCAGGACGTCCGGCTGGGGGCACTGGGCCGGCTCGGGCCGATTCCGGGCACCATCACCTTCAGCTCGAACGGCGGTGTGATCAACTACGCCGCCGACGCGACGCTGGACGTGGAGACGCAGTTCTGGCTGGGCAAGGTGGCCGCGCTGGACGGGCTGGGGGCGCCGCGGTACGCCAACGGCGCCTCGGTGGTGGACCGGGGCTGCACCGTCGGGCCGGGCTGCGCCAATCAGGGCCCGTTCTGCGTGGACGGGAAGTGCTTCGGGTTGACCGGGATCATCAACGTCTCGGGGCTGCCCAGCCGGGTGACCGTCGATCCGACCACCCGGAGCTACTCGTTCGCCGGCTACCAGCCCCGGTCGAACAAGTTGACCCTGTACGTCGACGACTCGGTCTTCGTACCGTCGCCGCCGGACCGGATCAGGGCCGAGGCGACCCTGACCGACCTGCCGTCCGGGATCAACTTCACCCTCGGCCCGATCGCCCTCACCGACACGCTCAGCATCAAGTACGACTCGGACGTGGCCTCGGCCGGCATCCTGGACGTGCACGCCCAGGCCGACCAGGTGCCGAAGTTCGAGTCGACCCGGGCGCTGGCCCACCTGGACCCGATCCCCGGTGGCCTGGAGGTGAGCGGCAAGGTCGGCTCGCCCACCTCGGTGCGGGTCAAGAACTCGACGGTCATCGACGATCTGTCGATCAAGGCCACGGGCACCTTCCGCGGTGAACCGGCCACCGGTCAGGTGCAGCTGCGTGACGTGCCCACCGACATGACATTCAGCGCCCGAGGGTTCGGCAACGCCGAGGGAGACAACCTGCCCACGGTGGACTACACGGCGAACGACGGGCGGGACACCCTCGACATCGACGTCGAGGTCGAGGCGAATCTGGTGAAGAAGACCGACGACTTCGAGGCCGGGCCCGACGATCTCGAACTGCACATCACCAACCTCGGCCACCGGACCACCGTGGAGCTCGCGCCGGACACCCAGGTCGTCACCATCACCTCCGTACCGAAGACCGACGAACTGCAGATGGTCGGCAACCTGCACCTCTCGGTGTCGAGGAAGGAGATGGACCTGGAGTTCTTCAACTGCTTCGGCCTGGTCCGCGGGTTGTTCACCGGACACGCCGAGGTGGGGGACAGCTGGATCAGCGACATCACCTTCAACCTCACCGACATCCAGGCGGCGACGCTGCGGCCCGGCAACGTCCGCACCGACCTGCCGTTCGGGCTGCCCCGCGAGTTGGGCTACCTGTTCCTGGCCTTCGACGGCACGTTCGGTCAGGCGACCATGTCGATGGCCGGCGTCCATCTCGATCTCGACATCGAATTGCTGCTCCGCATCGACAAGATCGTCGGGCCGGACTTCTTCAAGCAGGACCTCAAGCTGGTCGGGTTGTACGACAGCGTCGACTACCATCGCTACGATCTGCAGCAGCCCAGCAAGGTAACGGTCGAGGTCAGCACCTGGGGCATCCCGCTCGCCGAGATCGTCCTGGCGATCTGGCCCGGCCTGGCGGAAAAGTCCCGCAACGGGGTGACTGTGCCCGGCGGCCGGCCGAGCGTGGTGACCATGCTCGACCCGGGAGACGACGTGGACGACTACATCTTCGACCTGCTGGCGTACGCCGCCTGGCCGTTCGACGGCGAGCACGCGCCCAAGCAGGAGAACACCGGCGACGGCGGGGCGTGCTGACCGGCATGCCGACCACGGGACGCCGGCGAGGCATCGGGCTGCTGGCCCTGCTTCTCGCCGGCGGCCTCGTCGGTCCGCTCAGTGGCTGTTCCGACGGCTGCGCCGACACCGTGCTCCAGGTGTCGCCGGTCGAGGTCGACGACGTGACCGCCCCGCTCACGGTCAGCGCGCGGCTGACCCGGGACGGCAGGCCGGTCGCCGGGGTCACCGTGAAGCTGGCGGTGGCGGTGGTGGGCCCGAACAACGCACACAGTGAGGCCCTGTTCCACGCCACCACCGACGCCGACGGCCGGGCGAGCGTGACCCGGCCGGGCGGCGTCGCCCGGCTGTCGCCCACCAACCACCAGGTGACCGAGTACAGCGCCTACTTCCAGCCGATGAACAAGATCGACGGGGAGCACCTCTGCTGGTCGAGCGTGTCGGCGCCGATCACCTGCCGCACCGCGGCCGGCGCCGGCCCGTGCCCGGTCCGGACGGCGACCTGAGGGTGCCAGGTACGGCTGGGGGATGACGCCGAATCATCCTCCGGCCGGAGCGGCGCCTGGTCCGGGCCGGATACGGTCTGCTTCATGAGCGATCAGCACCCCGCGTTGTCCCTTCGTGGCCTGGCCAAGCGGTTCGACACCAAGGTCGCGGTCGCCGGGGTCGACCTGGACGTGCCGGCCGGCTCGTTCTACGGGCTGCTCGGCCCGAACGGGGCCGGCAAGACGACCACCCTGTCCATGGCCGTCGGCCTGCTGCGGCCCGACGCCGGCCAGGCCTGGGTGCTCGGGTACGACGTCTGGGCCGACCCGGTCCGCGCCAAGGGCCTGCTCGGCGTGATGCCCGACGGCGTGCGTCTCTTCGACCGGCTCAGCGGCGCCGAACTGCTGGCGTACCACGGTCTGCTGCGCGGCATGGACCCCGCGGTGGTCGACCAGCGGGCGGCGGAGCTGCTGGACGTGCTGGCGCTCAACGACGCCGGCCGCACCCTGGTGGTCGACTACTCGGCGGGCATGAAGAAGAAGATCGGCCTGGCCTGCGCACTGCTGCACGGCCCCCGGCTGCTGGTGCTGGACGAGCCGTTCGAGGCGGTCGACCCGGTCTCCGCGGCGCTGATCCGGGACATCCTGCACCGCTACGTGACCGGCGGTGGCACGGTGGTCTTCTCCAGCCACGTCATGGAGGTCGTCGAGCGGCTCTGCTCGCACGTGGCGATCCTCGCCGACGGGCGGATCAAGCAGGTCGGCACGCTCGACCAGGTACGCGGCGAGCGGTCCCTGGAGGAGGTCTTCGTGGAGGTGGTCGGCGGGCGGACCGCGACCGGCGAGGAGCTGTCGTGGCTGTCCCGGTGACCGCGCCCGCCGAGCCGGTCCGGCAGGTCTCCGCCCGGCACTTCGTCCGGCTCAAGCTGCGCGTGCTGGCCAACAACTTCCGCGGCCAGGGCTGGCGGATCGCCCTCTTCGTGGTGGGCGTCGTGATCGGGCTCTGGTTCGCCGCCGGCGGCTTCTTCCTCCTGGCCGCGCCCGGCCTGGCCGGCGAGTCCCGGTACGCGCTCATGATCGCCGCCTTCGGCGGCGGGCTGCTGGTGCTCGGCTGGCTGCTGCTGCCGCTGGCCTTCTTCGGCGTGGACGAGACCCTAGACCCGGCCCGGTTCGCGCTGCTCCCGCTGTCCCGCCGCGCCCTGGTCACCGGCCTGTTCGCGGCCGCCCTGGTCAGCGTCCCGGTGCTGGCGACGCTGATCGCGGTCACCGGGCTGGTGATCACCGCCGGCGCGCTGGGCGGCTGGCCGGCCGCCCTGGTGGAACTGGTCGGGGTGATCGTCGGCCTGCTGCTCTGTGTGGCCGCCGCCCGCGCGGTGACGAGCGCTTTCGCCACCATGCTGCGCTCCCGCCGGGTACGCGACCTAGCCGCCGTGCTGCTCGCGGTGCTGGCCGCCCTGCTCGGGCCGTTGCAGATCGCGGTGCTCGCCGCCGTCCGTTCGGCCGACTGGGACCAGTTGACCGGCGCGGCCCGGATCGTCGGTTGGACCCCGTTCGGGGCGCCGTGGACCGCCGGGATCGACGTGGCCGAGGGCCGGGCCTGGGCCGCCGGGCTGAAGCTGCTGATCACCGCGCTGGCCATCGGCGCGCTGCTGCTCTGGTGGTCGCGCTCGCTGGAGTCGGCGATGGTCGGCGCGGTGAGCGCCGGGCCGTCCCGGGACCGGCGCGGCACGGTCGGCGAGGCGGTGGCCCAACTCTTCCCACGAGCGGCCGGCTGGGCCCGGCGGGACCGGTTCGGCGCGCTGGTCGCCCGGGAGGCCCGGTACTGGTGGCGGGACGCCCGGCGGCGGGCCAACCTGATCACCATCGCGGTGGTCGGCATCTTCGTGCCGGTGATGGTCAACGTGGGCGGCGCCCGGTTGGCCGTGGAGGACACGCACGCGTTCGGCGAGGTGACCGCGGACTCGTCGCCGGTGCTGGTCAGCCTCTCGCTGATCTTCGTCGGGGTTGTCGCGTCGCTCACCGTGGC
Organism: Micromonospora sp. CB01531; assembly: GCF_001905095.1. Classification (GTDB taxonomy): domain Bacteria; phylum Actinomycetota; class Actinomycetes; order Mycobacteriales; family Micromonosporaceae; genus Micromonospora. The sequence goes on along the minus strand of NZ_LWLS01000083.1, from coordinate 207,774 downwards.
CAACCAGTTCGGCTTCGACGGCAGCGCGTACGCGGCCAACGTGGTGGCCGGCGTGCCGGGACGGCTGGAACTGCGCGCCCGGATGACCGCGTTCGCGATCTACGTGGTGCCGCTGCTCGTGGCGGTCGCGGTCATCCTCGCCGCGCTGCTGCGACACCCGGGTTGGCTCGGCGTGATGGCCGGCGCACTGTTCGCCGCGTACGGCAGCGGGCTCGCGATCAACGCGTTCGTCTCGGTGCTCGGCGCGTACGCGCTGCCGGAGACGAGCAACCCGTTCGCCATGAACACCGGCGCCGGGGTGGCGAAGAGCTTCCTCGCCCTGCTGTCCATGATCGCCTCGACCGCCGCGGCGGTGCCGATGGTGGTGGCGGCGGCACTGCTCGGTGACCTCTGGCTCTGGCTGGCCCTGCCGATCGGTCTGGCCTACGGGTTGGGGGCCGCGCTGCTCGGCTCCTACCTGGCCGGGGACGTGCTGGACCGCCGCCAGTCGGAACTGCTGGCCGCGGTCACGCCCCGTCGCTGACCCGCACTCGCCGCCCGATGATCGCGCGCGAACCGGGAAGTAGTGGCGTCCCACGCCGTCCGGGGCCACTGTTTCCTGGATCGAGCGCGATCTTCGGGGTGGTCAGTCCAGGTGGCCGGTCCGGAAAGCGGCGACGAGGGAGCGCCAGGCGTCGGGGGTGAACGAGAGCGTCGGGCCGGATCGATCCTTGCTGTCCCGGACCAGCACCACCCCAGGCAGATTGTCCGCCACCTCGACACAGTTGCCGCCGGAGTCGGTCGAACGGGACGACTTGCGCCAGCAGGGCTCGGCGATGGTCATGGCGTCACCTTCAACTTCCGGATCAGATCCAGCGAGGCTCCCGTGGACAGCGCTTCGCCGAGGAGGCTATCCCACTTCCGCTCGATCAAGCCGATCGTCTCGGGGTCGTCGACGACGTGGCCCCGGGCAGCGTTCTCCAGGTAGAGCACCTGGTCAGCGTCCGGCAACTCGGCCAGCACGAAGCCGCCACCAAGCCCCGCGTGCTCGCCCACGGCCAACGGAATGACGTGCAGGCGCACAGACGGAAGCTCGGCCACCTCCAGTAGCCGCCCCAGTTGAGCGTCGAGCACTGGCGGTCCGCCCACCGGCCGCCGCACGGCGGTCTCGTCCAGCATGAAGACGAAATGCGGCGGCTGGTCACGGTGCAGCAACTGTTGACGCTCCATCCGGACAGCCACCAGTTCGTCCACCATGGCTGGTGGATGGAGGCCACCGGTGGAGATGACAGCCCTCGCGTAATCCTCGGTCTGGAGCAGGCCGGGCACCAAGCACGCCTCGAAGGCCCGCAACCGCATCGCCTGCTGCTCGTAACCCCGCCAGGGCACAAACCACGACGGCCCACGCTCCTGGTCTGCGGCTTTGAGCAGTTCGGCGAGGAGGCCGCCGGTGCCGAGGGCCTGGTCGGCGGCGACAGCGAACTCCATGGTCGGCCGTCGACGGCCGGTCTCGATCGCGGCGACCGTGGACGGACTCCACTTGATCAGGGCAGCCAGCCCTTCCTGGGAGACGTCCGCACCGGCCCGGGCGGCCTTGAGCGCCCGGATCCACATCTCGATGTTCATCCTTACCTCTCCGGTAAGTACGTGACCGCGCTGTGTAGTAAGCCCTGGCATCCTCCCCTGCCGACGCCGTCGAGTCCAGGGTGGAGACACGCGGCCCGGCTGGTGGAGGCGACGACCCGGCGGCCGGTCCTGCGCCGGTCGCCCCGGCCATTCCCCCGGCCGGGGCGACCTCGTCCGACCAGAGGAGGCACCCGATGTTCGCCCAGTTCCGCCGCTGCCGGAACGCCGCCGCGCACGCGTACCGGAAAGTCCTGCCACCACCCCCGGCCGCCACCCGGCCGTACCCGGCGGTCTCGCCGTACCCGGCGGCGGCCTCGGCCCGGCCGAACGCCGCGCCGGCCTGGGCGTCCCAGCCGACGGTGGCCTTCCCGCGACCGGGCCGGGCTGGATGGCTCACCCCGGCGCAAACGTGGCGGGCGAACGGCGGCCGCTGGTGACCACCAAGCAGACCTTGGTATCGATCGGCCCCTGGAAGGGCCGGTTTCGTCCAAGATCTGCCGGAGCCCCCTTGGGTGGACTGCGCGAGGATCGCCGCGAGCGGGACGGTGAGTGGCGGTGAGGGCGGGGCATCTGCCGATGCGGCCACTGTGGCGGTGTCGGGCGTGTGGCGCGCACTGGCCGTGCCAGCCGGCCCGGCTCGCCCTGCTGGTCGAGTACCGGCACGACCGGACGGCGTTGCTGGTGTACCTGGGTGGGCTAATGGCCGAGGCCGGCGAGCAGCTCGCTCGGCTGAACGGTCACGACCACCCCGGCGACCTGCACGAGCGCTTCCTCGGTTGGGCGCGGGCCCGGGGCGGCACAATGTTTCACGTGAATCCTGAGCCGGGTGCCGAGATCCACCACACCGACCCGTTCGCCGTGCCGGCCGGGCAGCGTTCCCCGGCCCGCCGGTTGCGTGGTCGGCTGGCCGCCCCGGTCACGCTCTGGACGGCACCCGGGCCGGCGGGACTGACGGTCTCGTCCACCCTGGTCGCCGAGGGGGAGCCGGACCGGCTGCTCGGGCTGATCGACCCGGAGTCCGACCTGTGGGCGGCCGCGGAGGCGGCGGGGAGGTTCGCGGTCGCGCCGCTGGGTCCGCCGCACCGGCAGCTCGCCGACCGCTTTGCCGGCCTCTTCCCGTCCCCTGGCGGCCTCTTCGCCATCGGCTCCTGGATCGACACCCCGTACGGACCGGTCCCGGCCGACGCGGGCGCGTGGGCCGGCTGCCAGCTCGACAGTGCCCGGGAGTACGGCTGGGGGCTGCTGGTCGAGGCCACCATCGAGACGGTCGAGCTGGCCGAGGAGACGGCCCCCCTGCTTCATTACCGGGGCCGCTACCACGAGCTGGGCTGACCGGGACGCGCCAGCTCGCCGACATGGCGGTGTCCGGGCACCCGCGATGGCGCCGGATCAGCGACCCGGAGTCGATCAAGCAGCCTGCGGACCTGGAGTCGATCAACGCATCCGGGTCGGAGATCGGGCGACAGCCGGTGACCGGAGTGACCTGGGTCACTCGGCGCAGGGGGGCGACCGTTCGGCGCAGCGGGTGACCGGAATCGGTCTGCGCCTTCCCCGGTTGGGAGCGTGCTCTCTACCGTGCGCGAAACTCCCCCACGCCTGCGAAGGTGGTGATCCACAGATGTCCACGGACACACCCGCGTCCGCACCGGCCGAGTCCCCGGCGGAGCGGTATCTCGCCGTACAGCGGTCGGACGAGTTCGCCGGGTTGCGGCGCGCGCTGCGCGGCTTCGTCTTCCCGATGACCGTCGCGTTCTTCCTGTGGTACGCGCTCTACGTCATCCTCTCCGCGTACGCGCGGGGCTTCATGGGCACGAAGCTCTTCGGGAACGTCAACGTCGCCCTGGTCTTCGGCTTGCTCCAGTTCGTCTCGACGTTCGTCATCGCGTGGCTCTACGCCCGGTTCGCCGACCGGCGGATCGACCCGGTCGCCGACCGGATCCGCGCCGAGATCGGGGAGGTGACCCATGACGACTCTCCTCGCGGCTGAGGCGGGCAGCACCACCGCCCGCAACCTCACCATCACCCTCTTCCTGGTCTTCGTGGCGATCACGCTGGCGATCACCGTCTGGGCCAGCCGGCAGACGAAGACGGCCACCGACTTCTACGCCGGCGGCCGGTCCTTCTCCGGCTTCCAGAACGGCATGGCGATCGGTGGCGACTACATGTCGGCGGCGTCGTTCCTCGGTATCGCCGGCATCATCGCCCTGTACGGCTACGACGGCTTCCTCTACTCGATCGGCTTCCTGGTCGCCTGGCTGGTGGCGCTGCTGCTCGTCGCCGAACTGCTGCGCAACTCCGGCCGCTACACCATGGCCGACGTGCTGGCGTTCCGGATGCGCCAGCGCCCGGTGCGGACGGCGGCGGCAGTCTCCACGATCACCGTCTCGATCTTCTACCTGCTGGCCCAGATGGTCGGCGCGGGCGCGCTGGTCGCGCTGCTGCTCGGCATCAAGCCGGGCACCACCTTCCTCGGCATGGACGCCGACACCGCGAAGGTCGCCACCATCATCCTGGTCGGCGCCCTGATGATCATCTACGTCACCGTGGGCGGCATGAAGGGCACCACGTACGTGCAGATCGTCAAGGCGTTCCTGCTCATGAGCGGCGCCATCGTGATGACCCTGCTGGTGCTGGCGCACTACAAGTTCAACCTGTCGTCGCTGCTGGGCGACGCCGCCGCCGCCTCCGGCAAGGGTGACGCCTTCCTCGAACCGGGCCTGCGGTACGGCGTCGAGAAGGCCGGCGACGCGACGCAGACCTTCTACAACAAGATGGACCTGCTGTCGCTCGGCATCGCGCTGGTGCTCGGCACGGCCGGCCTGCCGCACATCCTGATCCGCTTCTACACGGTGCCGACGGCGAAGGCGGCACGCAAGAGCGTGCTCTGGGCGATCGGCATCATCGGCACCTTCTACCTGCTCACCCTGGCCCTGGGCTTCGGGGCCGCGGCGATGGTGGGCGGCCAGGCGATCACCGCGCAGGACAAGGCCGGCAACACCGCGGCGCCACAGCTCGCCGAGGCGCTGGGGATCAAGTTCCTCGGCGGCGACCTGGGCGGCGCGACCCTGCTGGCGATCATCGCGGCGGTCGCGTTCGCCACCATCCTGGCCGTGGTCGCCGGGCTCACCCTGGCCTCGTCGTCCAGCCTGGCGCACGACTTCTACGCCAACGTGGTCAAGGACGGCCAGGCGTCCGAGCGGCAGGAGGTGAACGTCGCCCGGATCTCCGCCCTGGTGATCGGCGCGATCTCGATCGTCCTGTCGATCTTCGCGCAGAGCCTGAACGTGGCCTTCCTGGTGGCGCTGGCCTTCGCGGTGGCCGCCTCGGGCAACCTGCCGGCGATCCTCTACAGCCTGTTCTGGAGGCGGTTCAACACCTCCGGTGCGGTCTGGGCGATCTACGGCGGCCTGCTCGCCGCCGTGGTACTGGTCTTCTTCTCCCCGGTGGTCTCCGGGGCGCCGACGGCCATGTTCCCGGACCACGACTGGCACTGGTTCCCGCTGTCCAACCCGGGCATCATCTCGATCCCGTTCGGGTTCCTCTGCGGCTGGATCGGCACCCTGCTGTCGAAGGAGCACGACGAGGAGAAGTACGCGGAACTGGAGGTTCGTTCCCTCACCGGAGCGGGCGCGCACTGACGACCCAACCGCGGGTGGGCCGGAGCCGGCGTCGGCTCCGGCCCATTCGCTTGAGTAGGCTGGCCGGCATGAAGGTTGCTCCCCGTTTCGGCCCCGGACACCGCATCCTCGTCACCGGCGGCGCCGGCTTCGTGCCGTCGCACCTGGTCGATCGGCTCATCGAGCGCGGCTGCACGGTCGTGGTGCTGGACAACTTCGTCACCGGGTCCAAGGACAACATCTCCCACCTGCTGGAGAAGCCGACCTTCACCCTGATCGAGGCGGACGTCTCCGAGGGGCTGCCGACCCACCACCCGGCCATGGCCGAGCGGTTCGACGCGATCCTGCACATGGCCTCCCCGGCCAGCCCCACCGACTTCGAGAAGCTGCCGGTGGAGATCCTGCGGGTCGGCTCGGTCGCCACCCTGGCGCTGCTGGAGCGGGCCACCGCCGACGGCGCCCGGTTCCTGATGGCCTCCACGTCCGAGGCGTACGGGGACCCGAAGGAGCATCCGCAGCGCGAGACGTACTGGGGCAACGTCAACCCGGTCGGCATCCGGAGCGTCTACGACGAGGCGAAGCGCTTCTCGGAGGCGGCCACCATGGCCTACCACCGCAGCCGGGGCACCGACACCGCCATCGTCCGGATCTTCAACACGTACGGCCCGCGGATGCGGCCGGACGACGGCCGGGCCATCCCGACCTTCATCTCCCAGGCGCTGCGCGGCGAGCCGATCACCGTGCACGGCACCGGCGACCAGACCCGGTCGATCTGCTACGTGGACGATCTGGTGCGGGGCATCCTGCTGCTGCTCGACTCGACCGAGACCGGCCCGATCAACTGCGGCACGGAACACGAGATGTCGATGCGGCAACTGGCGGAGACGATCGTGTCGCTGACCGGAAGCAGCTCCGAGGTGAGCTACATCACTCGCGCCGCCGACGATCCGGAGATGCGCCGCCCGGATCTCACCCTCGCCCGTGAGCTGTTGGGGTACGAACCGACCGTGGCGCCCGAAGACGGCCTCCGGCGCACCATCGACTACTTTCGCGGCCGGCTAGGGTACTGACCCCGGCTGGGAGGACGCTGACACCCCGTTGCCCTTGACGGGGGCACTGGCGCCACCGACCTACCCTCGGTACATGTCAGCGACCACGTCTGCCGACGATCCCTTCCCGTACGTCAGTCGGAGCGCGGGACGCGCCCAGGTGCCCGGCCCCGGTCGGAGCACCACCGGGCGCGCCCGCCCGACCGACGCCAGCCGGTACCCGTCGTACGACGAGGAGCAGCCTCGCTCCGGCGGCCCCGGTGGACCCGCCGGGCCGGGCGGCCCGGGCGGTCCCGGCGCTCCGCGCCGGCCCGGACCGCGCCCGCGCTGGGGGCGCATCGGCCTGGTGGCGGGCGTCGCGGTGCTGGTGCTGGCGCTGCTCGGCGGCGCGGGTGCCTGGCTCTACGCGCGCAACCTCGACAACGATCTGGCCCGGACCGACCCCTTCTCGGCGATCACGGGCGGACGGCCCGCCAAGAAGGTCGACGGGGCGCTCAACATCCTGATGGTCGGCACCGACTCCCGGGACCCGGACGCGCCGATGGACAAGGCCGGCGAGTGGCGCGCGGACACCATGATCCTCATGCACATCCCGGCCGACCACAAGACGGCCTACCTGGTCTCCATCCCCCGCGACCTGTACGTGCCGATCCCGCAGAACGCGGGCGCGTCCTGCGACTCCGGCCAGCGCAACAAGGTGAACGCCGCGTTCGCGTTCGGCGGCCTGCCACTCGCGGTGAAGACCGTGGAGTGCTTCAGCGACGTGCGGATCGACCACGTCATGGCGATCGACTTCGCCGGGTTCAAGGAGGTCACCGACGCCCTCGGCGGGGTCGACCTGAAGGTGGAGCGGACGATCACCTCGATCCACAAGCCGTACCGGAAGTTCACCAAGGGCGTTAACCACATGAACGGCGCCGAGGCCCTCGACTGGGTGCGGCAGCGCAAGCAGTTCCCCGAGGGTGACTTCGCCCGGATGCGCCACCAGCAGGAGTTCCTCAAGGCGCTGATGGACAAGGCGGCCAGCACCGGCACCCTGACCAACCCGAAGAAGCTGAACGCCTTCCTCAAGGCGGTGACCGCCGCGGTCACCGTCGACCAGGGTTTCTCGTTGACCGACATGGCGTTGGAGTTCCGGAACCTGCGAGGCGAGAACCTGACCTTCATCACCAGCCCGAACCTGGGCGGCCAGACCATCGACGGCCAGTCGGTGGTGGTCTCCGACCGGGAGAAGGCGCTGGCCATGTACCAGGCCATCGGGTCGGACACGATGACGGAGTGGGTGAAGGCCAACCAGCCGGGCGACACCACCGGCAACTGATCCCGCTTCCCGGCAACACGACCAGCCATGCATCGATGATTTCCAATCAAAAGCATCGAAGCCATTGACCTTTCTCAAAGATCATCTTAGGATCGGCAGGTCCCGATCGCGGACACCGGTGATCTGCAGGACTCGTTCCGGAATGGCCAAACAGCGGCGCGATGGGCCACGCAGCGCATTTTCATACGGGTGAACGGGCCCTGCCATAACGGGGAACAGGAGAACCGATGGCAAACAAATTGCGGAAGGCATTGCGGGTGGTGGCGGCTGGCACGCTCATGTCCGGGGCCGCAGTAACCGCCACCGCCACACCCGCCGAGGCCGCCGCCCTCAACTGCCCCTATCCGTACACCTGCCTCTACGACTTCAACAAGGTCATGATGCACCGCTACCAGGTCGTAACCTCGACCTTCCAGTCGGTATCGGATGGCGCCGACGTCGCCTACGGCGTGAACAGCCGGAACGACGACGTGGTCTTCGTCCGGTACACCAACGGGCTTGTGCGGTGCATGCCCGCCGGTACGCCGAACACGATCTACGATGTCGGCTACTACGGGGTCACCAATGGGATCCGCATCGACTCGTCATCATCCTGCGGTAGCACCATCAAGGTCCCCGTCGCCTGACACAGCCGGGCCGGGTCCCGGCCGTCAGCACCGCCGGGACCCGGCCGAGGTTGACCTTCTGCCACCACAACTCCCGGCCGGCAGGCCCCGACCGTGTTTCGCCGGCTGCCACCGGCAACTTTGAGTCACCGACCGTTCGGCCAGAACAGGGCTCATCTTTTTGTATCAGCCGGGCGAGGGCATTGCGATGTTTGGAGAAATTGCCTGCCATGCAGGGTCGCTCGATTGACATGCGATCCGTAGAATGGCGCAGTCAACCTGATCATCGAGCTGGAGCACGCATGCCGGTTCAGACCAGCCGTCGCCCTCCGTCACTGGATCCCGGCGCACCCGGGCGGGTGCCGCCAATCATCCCCACCCAGCCCGGTCCGGGCGGTCGCGGCCCCGGCAACCGGAAGCGGCGGACCAAGCGCAAGGACCCGCTCTGGGCCCGGCTCACGCTGATCTTCGGCGCGGTGCTGATGATGACCAGCGGCGTCGCGATCGTCGGGAGCAAGGCGGTGATCGGCCAGGCCACCAGCAACATCAAGCAGGGCAGCCTGCTCGGCGACGCGGGCAAGAGCGAGGCCGAGGGCGGCAAGAACCTGGACGGCCCGATCGACATGCTGCTGCTCGGCGTCGACGCCCGGGCGAGCTGGGCCGCCGACGACGTGCGGTCGGACAGCATCATCATCCTGCACATTCCTGCCAGCCACGACCAGGCGTACCTGATCTCCATCCCCCGGGACACCAAGGCGGACATCCCGGGGCGCGGCACCGACAAGATCAACGCAGCCTTCCAGTTCGGTGCCCAGAACGGTGGCGGCTGGGAGGGTGGTGCGCAGATGATGGCCAAGACCATCAAGCAGATGACCGGGATCAGCTTCGACGGCGCGGCGATCATCAACTTCGGCGGCTTCAAGAAGGTCATCGACGCGCTCGGCACCGTCCGGATCTGCGTCAACCACGAGGTCACCTCCAAGCACATGTCGTTCGTCGACGGCAGGCCGAGGTGGAACTCGGACGCCGAGAAGCTCGGCAAGCCGATGACGCCGGTGGTGCACAAGAAGGGCTGCAAGGAGATGGAGGGCTGGGAGGCCCTCGACTTCGCCCGGCAGCGCTACGGCCTGCCGAACAGCGACTACGACCGGCAGCAGAACCAGCAGCAGCTGATCAAGGCGATGGCGAAGAAGGCCACCGAGAGCGGCATGCTGACCAACCCGATCAAGCTAAACCAGCTGATCAAGGCGGCCGGCGAGTCGCTCATGCTGGACATCGGCGGCGTGAAGATCGAAAACTTCATCTTCACCCTCAAGGGCCTCAGCGGCAACGACCTGGTCACCCTGCGCACGAACGCCGGCACCTACAACTCCTCGGCGGACAAGAAGTTCGAGCTGCTCAGCCCGCTCAGTCTGGACATGTTCAAGGCGGTCAAGGAGGACAAGCTCGCCGACTTCGTCGCCGCGAACCCGGAGGTCCTCTCCACCCGGAAATGAGCCTGACCCACGGTGGCTGCGGCGAAAGCCGGCCACCGCGGGGGCTCAGCCCCGTAGCCTGAGGTGAGCGGGTCTCACGTCAGGGCTGCGGGGGAGGACTGTCACGTTCAGGCCGGGACGGACCAGACGCGGACGGGGTCGACCCGTCCGCTGGCCCCGGTTCCTCCTCGGCACCGGCCTCGCCCTGGTGCTGCTCGCCACGCTCGGCGTGGCGGGGCTGCACTGGCTCACCAACCGGTACGACCACACGGTGGAGAAGCAGCAACTGCTCGCCCCGGCCGCCCGGCAGCCGCGTACCGACCTGTCCCGCGGGCTCAACTACCTGCTGATCGGCTCCGACCACCGGCCCGGGGCCAATCCCGAGGACCAGCGCTCGGACAGCATCCTGATCGTGCACGTCCCGGCCGGGATGCGGCAGGCGTACCTGATCTCCATCCCGCGCGACCTGCTGGTCGCCATCCCGGCGGCGCCCGGCTACGGCGGCGGCCAGGACAAGGTCAACGCGGCGTACGAGCACGGCGGCGGCGGTGAGGCCGGCGCCCGGCTGCTCTCCGCCACCCTGGGCCAGCTCACCGGCCTGCGCTTCGACGGCGCCGCGCTGGTCGACTTCTCCGGTTTCAAGCAGGTCATCGATCTGCTCGGTGGAATCCGGATGTGCGTCGACACCGAGGTCCGCTCGATCCACACCAAGACCCTGTTCACCCCCGGCTGCCAGCAGATGGACGGCGCCCGGACCCTGGACTACGTCCGCCAGCGCTACGACCTGCCCGACGGCGACTACGATCGGCAGCGCCACCAGCAGCAGATGCTCCGCGCGGTGCTCGACAAGGCCGGCGAGACGCACCTGCGCAACGATCCGGTGCAGCTGGACCGGGTGATCCGGGCGGTCGGCGGCGCGCTGACCGTGGACACCAACGGCGTAGCGCTGGAGGATCTGCTCTTCGCGCTCCGGTCGCTGCCCCCGGACGCGCTGCACGGGGTGCAGGTGCCCTCGTATCCGCAGACCATCGGCGAGGTCTCCTACGTGGTGCTGGACAACGGCGGCAACGGCCTCTTCGACGCGGTGCGGGACACCCGGATGCCGGAATGGGCCGGGGCGAATCCCCGCTGGGTCAACCGGCTCTGAGCGGAATCGCGGTCTAGGCTAGGTAGCCGTGTTCGGACCCCAGGTTCCCAGCGTGCCCGCGTCGGCCGTGCCCGACGACACCTACCTGCTCGACGTCCGGGAGGACGACGAGTGGGCCGCCGGCCATGCGCCCGCCGCCCACCACCTGCCGATGACCGAGCTGCCCGGCCGGCTGGCCGAGGTGCCGGACGACCGCGAGGTGGCGGTGATCTGCCGCTCCGGCGGGCGGTCCGCGCAGGTCGTCGCGTACCTGCTGCGCAACGGCTGGGACCAGGTGCGCAACGTCGAGGGCGGGATGGGCGACTGGGCCGCCGCGGGCCGCCCGGTGGTCACCGACGACGGGCAGCCGGGCCGGGTCGCCTGAGGAGTCGGGCGGCATGACCACGCCTCTGGTGTTCGCGCACCGCGGATCCTCGTACGACCTGCCCGAGCACACTCTCGCCGCGTATCTGCGCGCGCTCGACGAGGGCGCCGACGGGCTGGAGTGCGACGTCCGGCTGACCCGGGACGGCCATCTGGTCTGCGTGCACGATCGCCGGCTGGACCGGACCAGCAACGGTCACGGGCTGGTCAGTGCACGTACGCTCGCCGAGCTGGAGCTGCTGGACTTCGGTTCCTGGCATCCCGGCGGCATGGCGGCCGAAGGGGACGAACCGCTCGACGAGTCGCACACCCGGCTGCTCACCCTGGAACGGCTGCTCGACGCCGTGCTGGCCGCCGGTCGGCCGGTCCGGCTGCTGATCGAGACCAAGCACCCCTCCCGGTACGGCGGGGACGTGGAACGCCGACTGGTCGGCCTGCTGCGCCGGTACGGCCTGGCCGACCCGGGACCGGACGATCCGGTCCGGGTCACCGTGATGTCCTTCTCGGCGCTCGCCGTACGCCGGATCCGCGACCTCGCGCCCGGCCTGCCCACCGTGCTGCTGCTGGAGGTGCTCCCGCGCTGGCTGCGGCTGGGTCGGCTGCCGTTCGGCACCCGGATCGCCGGCCCGGGGATCGGCCTGGTCCGGGCCCGGCCACAGCTCGTCCCCGCGCTGCGGGCCGCCGGCAACCAGGTCTACGTCTGGACGGTGAACGAGCCGGCGGACCTGGAACTGGTGCTGTCCGCCGGGGTGGACGGCGTGATCACCGACCGGCCCGCCCGGGCGCTGGCCCGGCTGGGCCGTTGAGCCGGGTCGCGCCGCCCCACCGCCGGTCCCACCCGCCCGGGCGAGGGGTGTTCCCGGACCGGTCGGCGCGGCACACTCGGGACATGCCGGAGCGAACCGACTACGCCGCCCTCATCGCCGGCCACGGCAGCGTGCTCAAGATGATCAACTCGGGTCAGTCCGGCCTGCCGGTGCTCACCCGGCTGCTCGGGGTGGTCCAGCCCGCCGTCGGCGCGGCCAGCCTGGCCTTCGTGGAGTTCGCCCCCGCCGGCGGCCGGGTGATCGCGGCGACCGGCACCGCCGAGTCGCTCATCGGCCGCCCGCTGCCGGCCACCGACCCGGCCACCGTCTGCCTCCTCACCGGCCCCCCGGTACGCGAGGTCCGCGTAGACCGCATCCCGAGCGCGCTCGCCGACGAGGTGGCCGGGCGGGGCCTGCGCCGGATGATCGCGGCGCGGGCCGAGGTCGGCGGCCACACCGTGGGCAGCCTGCACGCCCTCTACCCGGCCGACGCCACGCTCGACGACTCCCACCACGCCGTCCTCGGCTACATCGCCGCCTGCATCGCCCACATGTACGGCGACCAGACCGGCCTGCCGGTGCACGGCGACGGCCCGGTGGTGGCGGCGCTCGCCGACGGCCTGGCCGTGGTGGACCGGGAACACCACGTACGGCTCTGGAACCCGGCGGCCGCCCAGGTGACGGGCCACCCGCCCGCCGACGCGCTGAACCGTCCGCTCCCGTTCCCGCTGCCCCCGCCCGGGCAGGTGCTCGACCACCGGATGCCGGACGGCCGCTGGCTGCGGATCACCTCCGGGGAGCTGCCCGGCCCGGGCACGCTGCGGGTGGTCACCTTCCGCGACATCACCGACCAGCAACGCCGCGACCACGATCGGGACCTCTTCGTCGCGGTGACCAGCCACGAGCTGCGTACCCCGGTCACCGTGATCAAGGGGTACGCGGACACCCTCACCGACCACTGGGAGTCGCTCAGCGACGAGGACCGGCGGCACGCCGCCCGGATCATCGGGCAGCGGGCCAACGAGCTGGCCCGGCTGGTCGACCGGTTGCTCACCGCGGCCACCGAGAGCCGGCCCGGCGGGGAGCCGGCCGCGCCGTTCGACCTCGCCGACGCGCTGCGGGCCGCGGTGTCGGACCTGCCGGCGGACGTCCGGCACCGAATCGTCCTCGCCCTGCCGGTCGACCTGCCCAAGGCGCTCGGTGACCGGCACAGCCTGGCCACCGTGCTCACCGAGCTGAGCACCAACGCCGGGAAGTACTCGCTGCCGGACACCCCGATCGAGGTGTCCGCCGAGGCGAGCGGCCGGATGGTCGCCTTCCGGGTCGCCGACCGGGGCATCGGCATCCGGCCGGAACACGTGGAACGGGCGTTCGACCGGTTCTGGCAGGGGGAGTCCGGTGACCGCCGGCGCTACCCGGGGGCCGGACTGGGGCTGTATCTAGTCCGCCAGATCGTTGAACAGCAGAATGGATGGGTATCCCTCCGACCGAGGGCCGGTGGGGGTACGGTCGCAGAGGTGCGGCTGCCCCGGGGGTGACCCGGGCGCAGTGGGGGGTGGAAGGAACACGGTGTCGACGGGTTCGGTCGAACGGTCGTGGTGCGTGGTGGTGCCCCATCACGCCACCGGTGCACGCCTGGCCCGGCATCGGCTCGCCAGCGAGTTGGCCGACGTCGTCCCCCCGGTCCTGCTGGCCGACCTGGTCGCGGTCCTCGCCGAGCTGGTGGGCAACGCCGTCCGGCACGCCGACCCGCTGCCCGGCGGCGTGGTCCGGGTGGCCTGGCGGCTGCGGCCCACGGCCGACGGCCGTTGCGTACAGCTCCGAGTCACCGACGGCGGCTCCGCCTCGGGCCCGCTGCTCCGGGCGGCCACCCCGGATGCGATCGACGGGCGCGGCCTGCACATCGTCGCCGGCCTGTCCAGCCGCTGGGGCGTCGAACGGGACGGCCTCGGGCAGAGCGTCTGGGCCGAGTTCGACCCGGCCGTCGCTGCCCAGCCGGGCCTGGCCATCGCCGGCTGAGCGGAGCCCTCTGGGGGGTGGGTCCTGCGCCCGCCGGTCGTCCCTGGCATCTAGGCTGTGTCGCCATGAGCGAGCGCAGCGAGCGAATCATCAGGCGCAGTGCCGTGGAGGCTCATGCGGCCGCGGAGCGAAGCGAGGCGGGCGCGTGAGCAAGCGTCGAAAGAGCCAGCGGGCGGCCGAAGCCACCCCGAAGCGGGAGAAGGTGCGCGACGTCTTCGTGCCCCGACCGTTCGAGGGGCTGGCCGACGAGCCGGAGTGGATCGCCCTACGTGAGCTGGTTCCGGCCGCCTCCGCGCCGCTGCGGCTGACCGCCGAGCTGGTCGAGGAGTACGGCGACCGGCCGGTCACCCTGGCCACCGTGCTGCCGATGGCCGCCCCGGCGATGACCAAGCCGGACGGGCGGGTCTTCATCGGGCTCCAGCGGCACCAGCAGTCCGGCGACGTCTCCCGGGACCTGGCCGACGCGCTGCTCTGCGCGCTGCGTACCGAACCGGGCGGCCAGGTGGCGGTGCCGCCGCTGCCCGGTCCGGGCCCCCGCCTCCAGGACATCCTGGTCGACGGCCCGCTGGAGATCACCATGCACGACGGGTTCGAGTTCTGGCTCGACCCGGGGGCGGCCGACGACCCGACCGTGCAGGCGTCCCTGGAGCGGGCCAACGCGGCGGTCTACCCGACGGTGAAGCTGGCGGCGGCGCGGGCCGCGTACTGGTGCCAGGTGCCGGAGAAGGCGCACGTGCGCTGGGTCCTGCCGGACGACGAGGACACGGCGCTGGACGCGCTGTCCCGGCTGAGCGTGGCCGGCACGCTGACCCTCGGCGAACGCACCCGGTTCGCCGGCATGTTCCGGGCGCACGGCCGCCTGGTGCCGGTCTGGGACCTGCCCGAGGAGGTCCCGGCCGCCGAGTGGGAGGAGCCGGTGACCGAGTTCGCCAAGCGGTACGCCGAGGCGCTGGAGGAGCAGGCGCCGCTGGACGCGGCCGGGCGCCGGGCCCGCCAGGGCCTCCTCGGCCGCCAGCTCACCCTGCGCTGACCGATCCTTCGCTCGACGGGCCCCGGTGTCGACCGGGGCCCGTCGTCGTCAGCGGCGCAGCGGCTCGCGGACCAGCGGGCAGGACATGCAGCGCGGCCCGCCCCGGCCGGAACCCAGCTCGGAGCCGGCGATGGCGATCACCTCGATGCCGGCCCGGTCCAGTTGGGCGTTGGTCTCCACGTTCCGCTCGTAGCCCACGCAGAGCCGGGGCGCGAGGGCGAGGGTGTTGTTGCCGTCGTCCCACTGTTCCCGCTCGGCGGTGACCGGGTCGAGGCCGGTGTCGATCACCCGGAGCTGGTCGAGGTCCATCGCGTCGGCGGCGGCGCGCAGGAACGGCGCCGGGCCGTCGACCCGCGGCTCGTCGCCGTCCACCCCGGCGATGACCGTGTACGCCGACAGCGAGCTGGCGATGTTCGGATACATCAGCACGGCGTCCACGTCGACCATCGTGCAGACGGTGTCCAGGTGCATGGTCGCCCGCTCCTGGGCGATCGGGACGACCAGGATGGTGTGGGCCAGGCCGGCGGCGAAGACCTGCCGGGCCAGGCGTTCCGCCCCGGCCGGGGTGGTCCGCTCGCCCACCCCCACGGCGAGCACACCCGGTGCGAGCAGCAGCACGTCGCCACCCTCCAGGTGCTCCAGCTCGGCGTGGTAGACGAACTGCGTACCGGCGAAGCGCGGATGGTGCCGGTAGATCGCGTCGGTCAGCCCGCTCTCCCGCCGCCGCGCGGGCATGGCCAGACTGGTCACCCCAACCCGGTCCCCGATCCAGACCGAGGAGTCCCGGGTGAAGAGCAGGTTGGGCAACGGGTCGATGACGAAGTCGTGCCGGTCCATCAGTGTCCAGACCAGACCGCCCGGCCGGTCCCGGCCGATCCGCAGTTCCTCGTGCGCGAGCCCGGCGATGAACACGTCGGCCAGGGCGGCCGGGTCGAGGTATCCGAGGTGGTCGGCGACCCGCCGGCGCAGCGTGTCGCCCAGTCGGGGCGAGCGCAGCACCAGTTCGGTGAGTTCCGCCCGGGCGTCCGGCAGGGCGAGCGTCTCGGCCAGCAGCGCCGACAGGTAGAGCACCTCCACGCCCCGGGCGCGCAGCGCGGCCGCGAACGCGTCATGCTCCTCCTGTGCCCGCCCCACCCATGGGATAGCGTCGAAGAGCAACGAGTCGTTGTTGCGTGGTGTGAGCCGGGCGAGTTCCGGCCCGGGGCGGTGCAGCAGCACGGTGCCGAGCCGGGCGACCTCGCTGTCCACGTAGTGGGTCACCTTCGCAGCGTAGGGCAGGGCTTCCGCACCATCCGGAAAAGAAGTGTGAATGAATATGGCATTCATCCGCACTCATTCCGGTGCTCCAACTTGCCGACCACCGGGGTCCGCAACGTAGGGTAGTGAAGACGTAACTTCGAGGGACCTTTTGCCGGAGGTCGCGATGACTGTCTTTCCCGCTCGTCAAGCCGTACCCACCCGGGCCTTGCCACCCGTGGCGGTGCCACCGCCCCGGGTCGAGGCCACCCCGGTGCTCGAGCCGGCCCGGCCGACACCACTCGAGTGGGCCCGCCGCCGCCGGGCCGAGCGGGGCGCCCGCCGGCTGGAGGCGGCCGGGGCCCGCGCGCTCGGCCAGCTCAACCACCTCGGTCCGGCCTGGTACGTCATCGAGTGGCCCCGGACGGACGTCGCGGACGTGCTCCTCGATCGCGGGCAGGACGAGCGGGCCGGGTTCCTCGCCATCGGGCCGAGCGGCCTCTTCGCGGTCACCATCGCCGACCACGGCCGGGCCCGCGTGCTCGTCGCCGGCGACGTGGTGCAGATCAACGGCAAGCGTCCGCCCTATGTGGCCGAGGCCCGGCGGGACGCCAAGCGGGCCGGCAAGGCGCTCTCCGAGGCGGTCGGCCTGCCCATCCCGGTCACCCCGGTGCTGACCTTCGTCGGCTCCGGGGTGATCAGCGTCTACGGCCTGCCGAAGGACTGCCTCATGGCCACCCACCGGGAGCTGGACCGGCTGCTCGTGGCGGCCGGCAACCGGATCAGCCCGGCCACCGCCGAGAAGCTCTCCCGGGTCGCCCAGCACCCGTCGACGTGGCTCAACGGCACGTACCGTCCAGCAGCCGACTACCGGTGGTACGACGAGGGCCGAACGGCCGCTGACAAGCGGGCCGCCCGCCGGTAACGTCTCCGGCGACGCCACGCGGCCCACGGACCCGCCCCGGTGGTTCCGTCGGCCCGCGCCGTCGCCGGCCGCCCGGCACCGGGCACTCTTCGCACCGACACCTATCCCACGGCTCCGCCGCAGCCGAGCGGCACCGGCGGCCGGAGGATGCAGCGCGGTCAGGCGGTCGCCGTGACGACCGGCTAGCGTGGACAGACCGTCGGTGTACATAGGAGGCGCGGTGGCCCACGTCGAACTCTCGCTCTCGGAAGTGCTCGTGCCCGCGGCGGGGACACCGACCGAGCAGGAGTTCGACAACTTCGGCCAGTGGTCCGGCACGGTCTCCCGGGCCGCCGAGCCGTGCCTGTTGATCGACGCCGACACCACCGTGGTGGCGATCTCCCTGGCGGGCTGCGACCTGCTCTGTCTCGGTGCGCCGGAGGACGTGATCGGACGGCCGCTGCTGGAGGGCGGGCTGCGCCTGGTCGACTTCAGCGCCCAGCCGAGCGAGCTGACCGAGCAGGAGACCGACAAGATCCCGCCGCTGCTCGCCCTGCACTCCGGGCGGCTGGCCCGAGGCCTGCTCCGGGTCCAGGGCCCCGGAGCCGACGCCGGCACCACGGTGGACGCCATCTCCACGCCGGTGCTCGCCGAGGGTGAGGTGGCTGGCTCATTGACCTTCTTCTCGGCGGTCTGACCTGCGTCGATGTGGCCTTCGCCGCACCGGGCGATGCTGGGGCCGGCCCCCACCGAGGCCGTAAGGTGCCATCATGCTCGATGTCGCCCTGTTGCCCGGCGAGTACGCCGTGTGTCGCCTGCCGGCCGGCACCACGCTGCCGCCACAGGTCTGGAGCGACCTGGGTGCCGCCGACGTGGTGACGGTGAGCTGGACCGCCGACGGGATCTCGCTGATCTGCCCGACCGGCCGGGTGCCCGATCACGCGGACGTCGAGACCGACTGGCGCTGCCTGCGCCTGGTCGGCCCGCAGGACGCGCCGGTCACCGGCACCCTCGCCGCGCTGGTCGACCCGCTCGCCCGGGCCCGGGTCAACGTGGTGGCCTTCTCCACGTACGACACCGACCACGTGTTGGTGCCCGCGGTGCGGCTGGCCGAGGCCACGAACGCACTGGAGCGGGCCGGGCACCGGTTCCACGCGTGACCTTCACCCGGCCGGAAGATCCTCCTACGATGGGCTCGGCCAGCCGGCCGCAATGACGTCCGTCGTGCCGAGGATCGGACCGTGCCCCCCACCTCACCCAGCCCCTCCACCCGCCGCCCACTGACCGCCCCGGCGGCGCGGCTCACCCTGCCGGCGATCCCGGCCGTCCTGGTCGCGCTGCTGCTCGGCGCCTGCGGCACCCCGCCGGAGCTGCGGCAGTCGACCGCCCCCACCACCCCCGTCCCGACCGCCACCGGCGTACCCACCCCGACCCCGCCGACCGGGACGCCGAACGCTCCGGCCACCCTCGCCCCCACCCCCACCGGCCATGCCGCGACGCCCTGCCGCTCCGGCCCCTCCGGCGACCGGGTGGTGTCGCTGCTGCGCGGGCCGGCCCGGGTGCTGTCCAGCGACGTCCGGGTCACGGTCCGGACCGGGCCGCTCTGCGCCGAGGAATGGCAGTACACGGTGCTGCAGGTGACCGGGCACGAGGAACTCCAGGTGGTGACCCGGGGCAAACCCACCGACCTGGAGCTTGTGACCGCGGGGACGGACGTCTGTGGCGTCGAGGTGCGCACGATCGCCCCATCCGGTATCCGCACCCTGGCCTGCGACGGCACCCCTGGTGCGTAGGCTGGTCGCCATGCCGGGAACACCGCCGACCCGCTTCGTCTACCTGGGTCCCGAGGGCACCTTCGCCGAGCAGGCGCTGCGTACCGTGCCCGCCGCCGAGCACGGCAGCCGTACGCCGGCCCGCAGCGTCGGCGAGGCGCTGGACGCCGTACGGGCCGGGGAGGCGGACGCGGCACTGGTGCCGCTGGAGAACTCGATCGGCGGCGCGGTCGGGGTGACTCTTGACGAGTTGGCCGAGGGCGAGCCGCTGGTGATCACCCGCGAGGTGATCCTGCCGGTGGAGTTCGTGCTCGCGGCCCGGCCCGGGGGCTCGCTGGCCGAGGTGCGCAGCGTGGCGGCGCACCCGCAGGCGTCCACCCAGTGCCGGGGCTGGCTGCGCGACCACCTGCCCGACGCGACCGTGATCGACGTGCTCTCCAACGGTGCCGCCGCGGCGGGCGCGGCCGCTGGCGAGTACGACGCGGCCATCAGTGCTCCGATCGGCGCGACCCGGCACCGGCTGGCCGTGCTCGCCGACAAGATCGCCGACCACCCGGACGCGGTGACCCGATTCGCGCTGGTGTCCCGCCCGGGCCCACCCCCGCCGCCTACCGGAGACGACGTCACGTCGCTGGCGATCTACATCGCCCATGACCGGGTCGGCGCGCTGCTCTCGGTGCTCATGGAGCTGGCCGTCCGCGGGGTGAACATGACCCGGATCGAGTCGCGCCCGACCGGCGAGGCGCTCGGCCGGTACGTCTTCTTCCTCGACTGCACCGGGCATGTCGCCGACGTGCGCCTCGGCGAGGCGTTGCAGGGGCTGCACCGCGTCTGTGCCGGCGTGCGCTTCCTCGGGTCGTACCCCCGGCACCGCTGGACCGCGGCGGTGAACGACCGCCCGGTCCCCGCCCCGGCCGGCCTCTCCGACGCCGACTACGCCGACGCGGCGGCCTGGCTGTCCCGCCTGCGCGCGGGGGAGCTGAGCTGACGGTGCGCGGGACACCCGGACCGGCGTCCCGCGCACCCGACGGTCACTGCAGCAGCCCGCCGAGCAGGCCGCCCTGCTCCTGCTGGGCACCGCTGCCCGGCACCGGCCGCTCCTCCGACGGCTGGACCACGACGAAGCCCTGACCGGCGAAGCTCATCGTGAACGCCTCACCGGTGCGGCGGCCGATCAGCGTGCCGAGGCCGAGCTGCTCGGCCCGGTGGTAGCCGGTCTGCAGGTTGGCCGACCAGCAGACCGCGGCCTGCGGGTCGACGTAGGTCGGGGCGTCCACGGTGAGCACCACCGGGGTGCCCTCGGTGGTGACGGCGATCCGGCCGTGGCCGGTGAAGACGCAGTTGAACAGGCCGGAGGCGGCGAAGCCCATGCCGCTGACCATCTTGATGTCGTAGCTCAGCGTGGAGTCGAAGGCGAGCACGCTGGAGCCGTTGATCGACAGGGCGTCGCCGGGCTCCAGGTCGATGATGTGTACGTCCTTGGCGAGGTCGGCGAGGAAGACGTCGCCCCGGCCGGTGAGCTTCATCAGCGGGACGCCCTCACCGGTGAGTCGCTGCTTGATGAACTTGCCGATGCCGCCGGAGCCGAGCGCCTGGAACTGCACCTGCCCCTGGTAGGCGACCATGGACCCGACCCGGGCCATCGCCTCGCCGTTCAGCTCGATCTTCAGCATCTTGGAGTTCTGCAGCCGCATGCCCGGCTGCTGGGACTCCTTCTCAAGGTTCTCCGCGGAGAACAGCGCGCTGCGCATGGGTTTCCTCCTGCATCGGGATGTGCCTGCCCGCAGATTAGGGGAACCGCGCAACGCCGGGGATCGGCCGAGCGGAGCGGCGGCGCGTCCGGTCAGGCCCAGCCGAGGGCGTGCAGCCGCTCGTCGTCGATGCCGAAGTGGTGGGCGATCTCGTGCACCACGGTCACCGCGACCTCGTCCACCACGTCCTCCTCAGTGTCACAGATGCCCAGGATCGGGTTCCGGTAGATGAGGATGCGGTCGGGCAGGACGCCGGAGTAGTCCCAGCCCCGTTCGGTCAGCGCGTGCCCCTCGTAGAGGCCGAGCAGGTCCTCGCCCGGTGGTGGGTTGTCCTCGACCAGGATGACCACGTTGCTCATCAGCCCGAGCAGTTCCTCGGGCACCTCGTCGAGGGCTTCGCCGACCAGCTCCTCGAATCGCTCACGGCTCATCTCCACGGCCACCCGCCCATTCTCCCCCACCGCGCCGCCCGGACCCACGCCCCAAGATCCGCGTCTCCGCCCGGCTCCGGGCGGCGCGACGGTGGGTCAGGAGGCCAGGCGGGCGTTGAGGGTGATCTGCGCGCCAGGGGAGAGCAGCCGGGAGATCGGGCAGTTCTCCTTGGCCGCCTCGGCCAGCTTGCCGAACTGGGCCTCGTCCATGCCCGGGACCTGGCCGACGGTCTCCAGGTCGATCCGGGTGACGGTCATCCCCGCGTCGGTCTTGTCGAAGTGCACCTTGGCGGTGGTCTCCACCGAGGTGTCGGTCGCGCCCGCGTCGGCGAGCTGCTTGGAGAGGGCCATCGAGAAGCAGGCGGCGTGCGCCGCGCCGATCAACTCCTCGGGGTTGGTCCCCTCGCCCTCCTCGAAACGCGACTTGAAGGAGTAGTTGCCGGTCAGGCCACCCTTGCCGGTGCGGACCGTGCCGGCCCCTTCGGTGAGGTTGCCCTGCCAGCGTGCGGAAGCGGTACGGATAGGCATGCCACCGACGCTAACCGAAACCGGACGGCGCCGCACCGGCCAGTGACGAGCCGGACGCCGACTCGCGGTCCCCGTCGCCGCGCGTCGGCTGTGTCATGATTCGACGCAGGCCCGCGCACGCGGAAGGGTGCCCATGTCCCAGGATCTCCCCATCCCCAGGCAGGACCACCGGTCCGACGGCACGACCATCGTGGAGTGGGGTGCCGACGAGAGTGTGCCGCCCGCCGGCCGGGTCGGCTGGTCCCTGGCCGGACTGGCTCGCGACCACCGCCTGCCGCCGGTGCTCGCCGGGCTCGGCGCGGTGGCCGCGGTCGCCTCGCTGATCGGTGAGTGGTTGGTGATGACCATCCCGAACGGCGGCCCGGAGGGGAACACCATGATCCGGGTGCCGGGCGGGGTGGGAGACGTGGGCGGCTTCGGGGTGGGCTACCTGGTGGGGCTGCTCGGTCTGGCCGGCGCGGTGGCGCTCGCGCTGCGCGGCACCGGTGCGGCGCGGCAGAACGCCCGGGTGGCCGGCCTCGGCCTCGCGGCGGCCGTGTTCGCCCTGTTGACCGCCGCCGCCGTCACCTTGGACGACTCGGGCCAGCGCACCCTCTTCTACTCGCCCGAGGACGGCTTCCGGGTCGACTACGGGCGCGGCCTGGTCACCGCCTTCGTGGCCACCGTGCTGTTCGCCGCCGCGCTGCACCTGTCCGGCCGGGCCATGGCCGCGATGCCGGCGGGGGAGGACGTGCCCGGTGCCGGGTCACCGCCGGCGGATCGCGACCGCCGGGGCCGGCGCCGGTCGGCCGACGACGAACTGCCCGCGCCGGCCGACCTGACGGTCCAGCCCACCACCCCGTTCGCCCGCCCCGAACTGCCGCACTGAACCGTCCGGGACCGGTGCGGTCGTCCCGAACCGCCGGCCCGGGTCGGCGGGATCGGCACGCCGGGCGTGCCCGGAGGTCGGACACCTGACGTCCGTCGTGGGTTGGTGCCCGATTCGCCGAAAAGCCATGGTTGGGCCCCGTTCCGCGAGATACGGTTGCTGCCCGCCGTCCAGCGGCCGCGGCATCGAGGACCAGGACGGCCGGCGTGACGGCGGCGGGCGAAGGAGGAACGATGACCCGCCCGGGACTGCCCAAGCTGATCGCCACCGACCTCGACGGCACGCTCGTCCGGAGCGACGACACCGTCTCGGCGTACACCCACGGGGTGCTCGACCGGGTGCGGGCCGCGGGGATCCCGGTGGTCGGCGCGACCGGCCGCGGACCGCGGCTGACCGAGCTGACCCGCAACGACATCCGCGCCGCCGACTTCCTGGTGATGGCCGGCGGCGGCCGCGTGGTCGACCAGAGCGACCCGGCGGGCCCGCTGGTGCTGCGGGACGAGCGGCTCTCCGGAGCCGTGCTCACCCGGATCCTCGCCGACCTGGAGGCCGCGGTCGGGCCGCTGACCGTCATGGTGGAGGCCTCCGACGAGCACGATGCGCCGCTCTGGGGCGACTACCACGCAAGCTGGCCGTACCAGGACCGGTTCGAGGCGCGCAGCCGTGCGGAGTGCCTCTCCTGCGACGTGATCAAGGCGTTCGCCCGGACCGCCGACCACCACGTGGACGAGTTGCTGGCGATGGCCCGCCGGATCGTCCCGCCGGAGCTGGCCACGCTCACCCAGGCCGGCCTCGGCTTCATCGAGATCTGCCCGCCCGGGGTGGACAAGTCGACCGGGCTGAGCGTGATCGCCGAGCGGATCGGCGTCGACCCGGCCGAGGTGCTGGTCTTCGGGGACCAGCCGAACGACCTGCCGATGTTCGCGTGGGCCGGCTGGGGGCGGGTGGCGGTCGCCAACGCCCACCCGGAGGTCCGCGCGGCGGCCGACGAGATCACCCTGCGCAACGACGACGACGGCGTCGCGGTCTACCTGGACCGGCTACTGTCCCGGTGATGGGAGAGGTACCTCGGCTGATCGCCACCGACATCGACGGCACGCTGCTGCGCGACGACCGGACGCTCAGCCCACGCACCGCCGACGTGCTGGCCCGGATCGCCGCGGCGGGCACGCCGGTCGTGCTGGTCACCGGCCGCCCGATCCGCTGGCTCCAACTCGTGTACGACCAGCTCGCCGAGCCACTGCCGGCAATCTGCGCGAACGGCGCGGTGGTCTACGACCCGGCCACCGACGAGGTGCTCCGGGCCGACCCGCTCGCGCCCGAACTGCTCGCCGAGGTGGCCCGGCGGCTGCGCGCCGCGGTGCCCGAGGTGAGCCTCGCGGTGGAGATCGTAAACAGCCGGCAGATGCGGCACGAGGTGCACTATCCGCTGCGCTGGGACGCCGACGTAGAGGCGATCCGGGCGGTGGAGTCGCCGGAGGAACTGCTGGCGGCTCCCGCCGTTAAGCTGCTCGCCCGGGCCGGCGAGCAGGACCCGGACGTCTTCGTACGGGTGGTGGCCGCGGCCCTGGCGGGGCTGGCCGAGGCGACCCACTCCTCGTACAGCGGCTTGGTGGAGATCTCCGCCGCCGGGGTGACCAAGGCGGCGGGCCTGGCCTGGTACGCCGCCCGGCTCGGCGTCGACGAGCGGGACGTGCTCGCCTTCGGGGACATGCCGAACGACGTACCGATGCTGACCTGGGCCGGCCGGGCGGTGGCGGTCGCCAACGCGCACCCCGCCGTGCTGGAGATCGCCGACGAGGTGACCGGCCCGAACTCGGCCGACGGCGTGGCGGCGTACCTGGAGCAGGTCTTCGGGGTGGGCTGAGCGGGCCGGGGCGCGGATGCGCCCCGGCCGGTCAGAGGTACTGGCCGGGGGCGTGCCCCTCGTTGGTCGGCGGCATGCCGGGCATCCCCGGGGCCACCCCGCCGGGGCCGCTGGGCAGCGCGGCCCGTCCGGAGCGCATCTGCTCCAGCTGCACCCGGGCGGCCATCTGCTGGGCGACCAGGGCGGCCTGGATGCCGTGGAACAGCCCCTCCAGCCAGCCGACCAACTGGGCGTGGGCGATCCGCAGCTCACTCTCGCTGGGTGCCTTGTCCTCGGTGAAGGGCAGCGAGATCCGCTCGAGTTCCTCGCGCAGCTCGGGGGCGAGGCCCTCCTTCAGCTCGACGATCGACCGTTCGTGGATCTCGCGCATCCGGTGCCGGCTGGCGTCGTCGAGGGGGGCCGCCTTGACCTCCTCCAGCAGCTGCTTGATCATGCTGCCGATCCGCATCACCTTGGCCGGCTGCTCGACCAGGCGGGTCGGGTCCTCGCCCTGCCCCTCGTCGGTCTGCACCGTGCCGACCGGTCGACCGTCCGGCCCGACCACCACCACGGTGCCGGGGATGCCATCGTTGCCCTGTTCGTCGTTCTGTCCAGCGGAACGCGCTTCGGTCATGGGACCCATCTTTACCCAGCCGCCGTCGTCGGCGCGCGCCGGGATCGGCTACCGGACCGGAGCCACCCGACCGGGGCGCGCTACCGTCGCCGTCATGCCCGCAGACCCGCGCGCCGTACTGACCCGGCCGGCTCCGCCGCCGGACGTTACGGTCGCCTACGGCGACCACCCGGACCAGCTCGCCGACCTGCGCCGGCCGGCCGGCGACGGCCCGGCCCGGCGGCTGGTCGTGGTGGTGCACGGCGGCTTCTGGCGGGTCGAGTACGACCGCACCCACACCGGCCCGATGGCCGCCGCGCTGGCGGCGCTTGGCCACCCGGTCGCCCAGCTCGAGTACCGGCGCACCGGCCAGCCGGACGGAGGCTGGCCGCACACCCTCACCGATGTGCTGTCCGGGGTGGCCGCGCTGCCCGGGCTGGCCGCCGCCGCGCTGCCCGGCCTGGTGGCGCCCGTCGCACCGATCCTGGTCGGCCACTCGGCGGGCGGGCACCTGGCGCTGTACGTGGCCGCGCATGCCCCGGGCACGGTCGGCGGCGTGCTCGCGCTGGCCCCGGTGGCGGACCTCGCCGAGGCGTACCGGCTGGACCTGGACGGTGGTGCGGTGGCCGCGCTGCTCGGCGGCGGCCCGGCCGACGTGCCCGACCGGTACGCGGCAGCGGATCCATCGGCATTGGTGCTGATCCGAGCACGGACCGTAGTGATGCACGGCACGCTGGACCGCCAGGTCCCGGTCGGGATCAGCCGCTCCTGGGTTGCTGCGGCCCGAGCCGCCAACACCCCCGCCACCCTGGTTGAGCTGGCCGAATGCGAACACTTCGGGCTCATCGACCCGGAGTCGGTGGCATGGCCGCAGGTAGTCGACAGGTTGCGGTCGTTACACGGTGATCCTCCTGCCATTGACGCAGCGTCGCCGAGCAGGTAGAACGCCCGAGGGGGCGTGCGTCCTGGCAGCCCTTTCGGGAAGGAATCGGTGTCGTAGATGAACCGCAGGCGGGCCCTTCAACTGCTGGCCGCGCTGGGTACCACCGGGCTGGCGGCGGGCTGCGGCTCCGACACCGAAGGTACGAGCACTCCGGGCAGCCCGATCAAGATCGGGCTCATCGTGCCGGGAAGCGGCCCGAACAAGGCCATCGGTGACGAGATCGTCAACGGTTTCCAGCTCTTCCTGAGCCTCAACGACCAGGAGCTCGGCGGGCACCCGGTCACGGTGGTGCAGGCCGAGGAGGGCGAGAACGCCAAGAGCGGCCAGGCCGCCGTCGACCGGCTGCTCAAGGAGGGGGTGATCGCGCTCACCGGCGTGGCCAGCTCGGCCGTCATGTCCGGCATCCGGGACGCTGTCGAGCAGGCCCGCGTCCCGCTGGTCGGTTCCAACGCGTCCCCGGCCAGCCTGCAGAGCGTCGTCTACGTCTGGCGTACGTCGTACGTGCTCGACGAGCCGGGCGAGGCGCTCGGCCGGCACCTGCGGGAGTCGCTGGACAAGTCCAGCCGGATCGCGGTCTTCGCCCCGTCGAACTCGAGCAGCAAGGACGTCATCGACGGCTTCCGGCGCGGCTACTACGAAGTGGGCCGCCGGCCGATCGACGGCGAAATTCTCACCCCGGACAAGGCCGAGCTGGGCAAGACGGTCTTCTCCGGCGCGATCCACAAGGCGCTGAAGAACAACAAGTGGCCCGACGCAATCCTCTGCCACTACGCGGGTACGCAGGCGGTGCAGTTCATCAAACAGCTCTACGCCGAGGGCTACCGGGGCCCGATCTACGCCCCCGGCTTCCTCACCGAGGGCGCCGTGCTCAGCCAGTTGGACGACGGGGAACGCGGCGAGCAGCGGGCGCTGATCGTGAAGCACGGCATCGAGACCGTGCTCAACTACTCGGCCGATCTGAACAACACCGCCAACCGGGTGTTCGCCTCGGCCTACCGGAAGGCGCACAACACCTCGCCGACCACCTACGCGATGGCCTCGTACGACGCCGCGCAGGTGCTGGACAAGGCGATCCGGCTGGCCGGCAGGGACCTGACTCCGCAGCAGGTCAACCTGGCGCTCGGCAAGATCGGCCAGATCGACAGCCCGCGCGGGCCCTGGCAGTTCAACCAGCCGCGTACCCCGCAGCAGAAGTGGTACCTGCGGAAGGTCCAGCTCGACGGCCGGATGCTGTCGAACGTCGTGATCACCGAGCTGGCCACCCTCGGCTGACCCCTCGTACGCCGAACGGGCGGCCTCCCCGCGGGGAGGCCGCCCGTTTCCGTGCTCGGTGTCCGGTGCGCGTCAGTGGCGCAGCTCGGCGATGCAGCACTTCACGCTGCCGCCGCCCTTCTTCAGCTCGGCCAGCTCGACCGGCACCGGGTGGTAGCCGGCCGCCTTGAGCTTGCCCGCCAGCCGGGTCGCCTCGCTGTTCAGCACGACGTTCAGCCCGTCGCTGACCAGGTTGAGGCCGAAGGCCAGGGCGTCGGAGTCGTCGGCGAGCACCGCGTCCGGGAAGAGCTGGGCGAGCACCTTCTGGCTGGCCGCGGAGAAGGCGCCCGGGTAGTAGACGATGTTCTCGTCGTCGATCGAGGCGAGCGCCACGTCCAGGTGGTAGAAGCGCGGGTCGACCAGGCGCAGCGAGACCACCGGCCGGCCGAGCGCCTCCTGCGCCTCGGCGTGCGCCGCCAGCTCGGTGCGGAAGCCGTGGCCGGCGAGGATCAGCCCGCCGTGCGCGTCCGGCAGGTACGCGAAGTCGCCCTCGCCCTCGTTGGTCTCGCTCGGCGCGATGAACCGCCAGCCGTTCGCCTCGTAGAACGCCCGGTGCGCGGCGGCCTCGGCGGCCCGCTGCTCGTGCTTGAACTGGGCGCCGTAGACCGTCCCGTCCACCACGAAGGCACCGTTGGCCGCGAAGACCATGTCCGGCAGCCCGCGCTCGGGGCTGAGCTGGTGCACCTCGTGGCCGAGGCCGACGAGCGTCTCCCGCAGGCGGTCCCACTGCTTGACCGCCAGCTCCGCGTCGACCGGTGCGGTCACGTCCATCCACGGGTTGATCGCGTACTCGACCGCGAAGTGCTCGGGCGAGCACATGAGGTATGTCCGCTTTCGCGGGACTCGCTGCTGGTTCACGGTCACCAAGAGTAGGTACGGTACAACTTTGGTAACAGCCACAACCATTGCTTCCCAGAGGCGGAACGTTGCAGATAGACGCGGTTGACCAGCGAATCATTGCGTTGCTCGTGGCAGATGCCCGCGCCTCGTACGCGGACATCGGCGCGCGGGTGTCACTCTCCGCCCCTGCGGTCAAGCGTCGGGTTGACCGGCTCCGATCCGCCGGCGTCATCCGCGGCTTCACGGCCGTCGTCGACCCGGCCGCCGTCGGCTGGACCACCGAGGCGTTCGTGGAACTCTTCTGCGCCGGCCGGACCACCCCGGCGCAGATCGGTGCCGCGGCACGGCGGCATCCCGAGGTGGTCGGGGCCTACACCGTCTCGGGGGAGGCGGACGCCCTGGTGCACCTGCGGGCCGCCGACATCGCCCACCTCGAGGAGGCGCTGGAACGGCTGCGGGCCGAGTCCTTCGTCACCTCGTCGCGCAGCACCATCGTGCTCTCCCGGCTGGTCGAGTCCCCCGGGGTCGGCCCGTCCGCGGGCTGACGCCGGCCGTCACCGTCTCCCGCAGCGCGGCCTCGGCCCACCCGGGAACCCGTGGCGGCGCGCCGTCGTCC
This sequence comes from Micromonospora sp. CB01531, assembly GCF_001905095.1. Lineage (GTDB taxonomy): Bacteria > Actinomycetota > Actinomycetes > Mycobacteriales > Micromonosporaceae > Micromonospora. The sequence goes on along the minus strand of NZ_LWLS01000083.1, from coordinate 179,078 downwards.
AACCGGCGCTCGACCTTCCTCCTCCCTCCCCCGGCGGGTGGGTCCGGACACCGTCGGTCCGGCCCCACCCGCCGTCCTTGACCTCATCCCCGGTTGAGGTTGTCCACTGGACGCCGGTGGAACGCCGGGGGCAGCCGTCCCGGCCGGGAGGAGGCGGCGTGCGGGCGGTGTGGCTACGGGAGTTCGGCGGCCCGGAGGCGCTGGTGCCGGGGCCGGCACCGGACCCGGCACCCGGACCGGATCAGGTGCTGATCGAGGTCGCCCACGCCAACCTCACCTTCGTGGAGACCATGTTCCGATCGACCGGGTTCGGACCGTTCACCGGGTCGCTGCCGCTGATCCCCGGCAACGGGGTGGGCGGAGTGATCACCCAGGTGGGCCTCGGCGTGGACCCGGCGCTGGTGGGGCGACGGGTGGTGAGCAGCACCGGCGGCTCCGGCGGCTACGCCGAGCGCGTGGTGGTCGACCGGGACGCGCCGTTCGCGGTGCCGGACGGGCTGCCGCTGGACCAGGCGGTGGCGCTGCTCGCCGACGGTCGTACGGCCGCCATGCTGGTGCACGCGGCCGGGCTGCGCGGCGGCGAGCGGGTGCTGGTCGAGGCGGCGGCGGGCGGGGTGGGCGGCCTGCTGACGCAGCTCGCCACGGCCGCCGGAGCCCGGGTCGTGGCCGCCGCCGGGGGTGCCCGGAAGGTGGCCCTGCTCCGCGAACGCGGCCTCGACGCGGTGGTGGACTACCGGCAGCCGGACTGGACCGCCCGGGTACGCGCCGCCACCGGCGGGATCGACGTGGTCTTCGACGGGGTGGGCGGCCGGCTCGCCCGCGAGGCGTTCGACCTGCTCGGCCCAGGCGGGCGGATGCTCAGTTTCGGGCTGGCCAGCGGCGCCTGGGCGGACCTGCCCGCCGACCTCGCGGCCGCCCGCGGGGTGACCCTGCTCCGGCCGTCCGCCGCGCCGGCCGAACTGCGTGCGTTCACCGAGCAGGTGCTCGCCGAGGCGGCGGCCGGGCGGCTGCGCCCGCTGATCGGGCAGCGCTTCCCGCTGGACCGGGCCGCCGACGCGCACGCCGCCATCGAGTCCCGCGCCACCGTCGGCAAAACCCTCCTCGACCTCTGACGCCTTCCCGCGCTCTCCGCGCGGGCGCGGGCGCGGGCGCGGGCGCCCCAAGATTCGCGCTACTTCACGGAAAAAGTGGTCATGGCGGTCCGAATGGCCACTCTTTCCGTGAAGTTGTCGCCTCCGGCCCGGGGCGGGCACGGCGGTGGGTGGGGTGGGTGGTCAGAGGTACATGCCGGTGCGGTGTTCGGGCTGGGCGCGGGAGGGCTTGTCGGCCTCGCCGAAGAAGCGCCGGCCGCCGAACTCGCCGTGCAGCCGGTCGTCCAACTCGTCGGCCAGGCCGGTCATCACCTGGACGGCGAGCATAAGGTGAGTGGGCTGGAAGTTGCGGCCGAAGACCGGGATCGAGGCCCACACCGTGTCGTCGGCGCAGTAGAGGCGGCCGATCGGCATCCGGTTGGTCAGCTCGGAGAGCTTCACATAGAGGCGCTCGGTCGGCTCGACCTCGGTGAGCACCGGGGAGAAGACATCGACCAGGGGCGGGTTGTCGCGTACCCGGACGAAGACCATGGCCGAGCCGGAACGGATGTTGATGTCGCCGTCCGAGTCGATCTGCAACTGGTCGGCATTCGACTTGAGCATTGTGGAGACGACCGTACGGACCCGCTCCTCGAGCGCGAGCACGTCGTTCCCGCCGGCCTGCGCGGTCGCCGCCGCGGCCAGCGCCTCGTCGAGGTCCGCCTCCACGTCCCGGCCCGGGCCGAACTCGCTCCGCGCGGTGCCCAGCGGCTCCACCGGCAGCGGCTCGCCCTCGGCGTCATGCATCAGATAGACCAGGAAGGCGGGGTGCGGCGCCCCGTAGACGTCGCGGAGGGTGCGGGAGAGCACGGCCGCCAGCCGGGCGGCCTCGTCGACCGCGCAGTCCAACCCGAACTGCTCGCCGGAGCCCTCCACCACCCCGGGCGGGGACCAGCCGAGCGCGATCATGTCGGCCACGGCGGCCCGGTCCAGGCGGTACCCCTGCGGCAGGGTGGCGTTGCCCACGGCCCGCGCCGACAGCCGGCCCTCCTCCCCGACGTCCACGCTGATCGAGTAGACGGCGTCCCCGGTCCCGGAGGCGGTCGGGTCGAGGGTCAGCTCCAGGTGCGTACCGGCCGGCAGGTCACGCAGCCGGTCGGCCAGCGCGCGGGCGAACTCCCGCCAGGCCTCGGTCACCTTGGCCCGGAGGTCCGCCGTGGTCGGCTCGTCCAGCAGGATCGACTCGTACTGCTCCGGCACACCGCCGGCGGACTCACCGGTCGGCACCGAGGGGTGGTCAGCCGTCATGATCGCCTCCGTCCGTCACGGCCACCCTACCCACGGACGGTGGGGGGTCGAATCACGGCGGACCAGGATCGGACAGTCACCCCAAAACGCCCCGCCGCCGGGCCCGTCTCTCCCGGGACCCGGGCGTGGGTCGGCACGCCCGGGGGCTACTCGGCCGGCGTGGTGCCGTCCAGGTCGAGCGGCCAGGAGTTGGCCAGCTCACTGAGCCGCGCAGCCGTCGCGGCCAGGTCGCCGCCGCGCCCCACGGCCACCCCCAGCAGGTACGCGGTGACCGGCGCGCCCGGGCGCAGCACCTGATGGGCCACGTCCTTGGCCAGATCCAGCACGACCGGCACCGACACGTCGCCCGGGTCGAGCCCCAACTCGGCGCAGGCTGCCGTGACCCAGTCGTCCATCACCGTCATCTCGTCCACTCCTCGGCCCGGCGTACGTCCTCGTCAGTGTCGCAGTCGAACCAGGGCGGCGGCCCGGAGCCGGACCAGGCCACCTCCCGGACCGTCGTGCCGGCCAGCAGCCCGCGTACCGGAGCCCCGTCGACCGTGCCACCCCGCCCGGCGGCGAGGCGGTCCACCGCCGCCCGCAGCGCGGCGACCCGCCACACCCCGCAGAGCTGCTGCCGGCGGCCGTCGCCGTCCACGTAGCAGGCCCCGTCGGCGGTCGACCCGTCGAGCGCGCGCCGCAGGTCCGCCACTGCCGCGGGGGTGAGCAGGGGAAGGTCGGCGGCGAGCAGGGCGACCGTGGTCGTACCGCGGGCGAGCAGGGCCAGCCCGGCAGCCGTGGCGGCCACCGGGCCACCGCCGGGCGGGCGCTCGCGGGTCAGCCGTACGTCGTCGGGGAGCGGGCCGGCCGGACCGACCACGATCCGCGGCGCGGCGTCGGCGACCGCGGCCAGCACCCGGTACAGCATGGGCCGGCCGCCGACCGGACGCGCCGGCTTGTCCACCCCGCCCATCCGGCGGGCCGCGCCGCCCGACAGCACCACCGCCGCGTACGCCGTCACCCGCCCACGGTAAACCGCAGGCAGCTCCGTCCGCCCTCCAGCAGGACCCATGCGGCGCCGGGGCGGCATCGCTGTGCGGGTGGCGGACCGCGCGCGGCAGGATGGCGGGATGGGACGGGCGACTGACCGGCGCGGCGTGCTCCGGATCGATCTCGACGCGGCGGCCGACAGGCGCGCCCGGATACGGCGACCGGACACCCTGGCGGTGGAGGAGCCGCTGGAGATCCGGGTCGGCCCCGCGGGCCCCGGCCGGCGGAAGCCGCTCGCGGTGACCATGCGTACCCCCGGCGACGACCTGGATCTGGCGATCGGCTTTCTGCTCACCGAGGGCCTGATCCGGTCCGCCGACGACGTGCACACCGCCCAGCTCTGCGCCGGGGCGGAGACGCCGAACACGTACAACGTGGTCGACGTGGTGCTGGCGCCCGGCGTGCCCGAGCCCACCACCGACCCGGCCCGCAACTTCTACACGACCAGCTCGTGCGGGGTGTGCGGCAAGGCGAGCATCGACGCCGTCCGCACCCGGTCGCTGTTCGCGGTGCGGGACGACCCGCTCCGCGTGCCCGCCGAGCTGCTGGCCGCCCTGCCGGACCGGCTCCGGGCGGCACAGCGCGCCTTCGACCGGACCGGTGGGCTGCACGCGGCCGGACTCTTCACCGCCGATGGCGAGCTGGTGGTGCTGCGCGAGGACGTCGGCCGGCACAACGCGGTGGACAAGGTGGTCGGCTGGGCGGTCCGGGAACGCCGGCTGCCGCTGGCCGGGCACGTGCTGCTGGTCTCCGGCCGGGCCAGCTTCGAGCTGACGCAGAAGGCGTGGATGGCCGGAGTGCCCCTGCTGGCGGCGGTCTCCGCGCCCAGCACCCTCGCCGTCGAGTTGGCCGAGGAGGCCGGCATGACGGTGGTCGGCTTCCTACGCGGCCGGACGATGAACGTCTACACGGGCGCAGCGCGGATCAGCGAATAGTGGGAACGCCAGGGGGCCTGCGTGAGTTGACGCGACCTCCCTGAGCGCCGACACGTCAGATGCGCCGGCGCGGAATGCGGCGGCGCACCACCCCCGGGAAACCGACCGCCGGCCAGCCGTCCAACTCCGACGGCGGCATCCCGCGGCGGAGCACGTCGTCCAGGAGCAGGGCGAGGGAGTAGTCGGGGCGGGTGTCGAGCACCCGTTCCAGGGCCACCGCCGCCAGGGCACCGTGCCCCGCCCGCCAGGCCGCGAAGGCGAGCAGGCTGCCGGGGGCGGCGATCAGCTCCGGTTCGGCCCGGCGCAGCACGTCGGTCCAGAGGCTGATGTCGGCGTCCCGGCCGTCGGTCCGTTCCCAGGCGTGGTCGCGTACCGGGAGTTGGGTGAGGAGCACCGTCAGCCAGGCCACCTGGTCGTCGCCCAGCCGCTCGCCGCGCCAGTGCCCGCGGAACGCGTCGCGCACCGCCGCGACGCCCGCGGAGCGTACGGAGCGGCCACCGGCCAGCGCGGTCTCGGCCGCCTCCTCGGTCAGCTCAGCCAGGCGTCGGCGCGCCCGGACGGTGGCCCGGCGCATGGCCACCCGGACCGGCCCGTCGAGCGCGGCCACCTGTGCGTTCAGCGCGGCCCGGTCGGGCAGCGCCACCTGACCGGCGAAGACGGCCGCCGCGCTGACCTCGCTGGCCCCCGGGTCGTACGGGGTGCCGTCGGGCGGGCAGCACTCGGGCTCGGTGCAGAGGTACGACCACCAGCGCTCGTCGGTCACCCGCAGGGCGTCGAGGACGAGCAGCCCGGCGTCGTCCAGCGCCTCGCCCACCGCGTCGACCGCACCGGTCACCCGGGTGGCCGGGCCGTACCCGATCACGGTGGCGGCCTCGGTGCCCTGCCGGGCGATGACCTGCGCGAGATGGCGGGCGGCCGGACCCGGGTCGGATCCCGGTTCGGGCAGGTCGCCCCGGGCGGCGAAGACCACCCGCCGGCCGCGTAGCGCCACCACCACCAGGCTGTCGGCGGGGTGGAAGCCGAGCAGGTACGGCAGCGATCAGGTCGGCGGGCGAGCGGACGGCGAGCCGGGGGCGCTGGGTGGGAGTCATGCCGGGAGCGTGCGGCGGTTGGATGCCGGCGCGACAGGCCCTGTGGACGACACGCGGGTTATCCACAGATACGGAGAGTATCGATGCAGGTGAGCGCCGAACGGCAGGCGTCCGAACCGCTCACCGCCCCACGGGGACCGTCCCGACCGGCTACCTTGCGCTCATGGACCTGGCGTACCTGCGGGCACACCCGGAGCACCTGCCGACCTTCCTGACCCACCAGCGGATCCGGGAGACGCCGGTCTCCGGTGGTGAGATCTGCGCCGCGTCCCGGCTCACCCTCGACGACGGGCACTCGATCTTCGCCAAGACCTGGCCGGAGAAGGCGGCCCGCCCGGTGCCGGAGGGTTTCTTCGCCACCGAGGCGGCCGGCCTCCGCTGGCTGCGCGAGCCGGGCACGGTGGCCGTACCCGAGGTGGTGGTGGCGCTGCCGGAGCTGCTGGCGCTCGACTGGGTCGAGCCCGGCGAGCCGACGCCGGAGGCGGCCGAGCGGTTCGGCCGCGAGCTGGCCGGGCTGCACCGAGCTGGAGCGCCCACCTTCGGTGCCGAGTGGCCTGGATTCATCGGCGCGCTGCCGCAGGACAACACCCCCGACCCCGGCCCCTGGTCGGCGTGGTTCGCCCGCCGCCGGTTGATGCCGTACCTGAAGATGTCGGTCGACGACGGCGCGCTCAGCGGCGCGGACGCCAGCCTGGTCGAGGAGCTGATCGGCCGGATCGGCGAGTTCGGCGGGGACGAGCCGCCGGCCCGGATCCACGGCGACCTCTGGCCGGGCAACCTGCTCTGGGGGGCGGACGACCGGGTCTGGCTGGTCGACCCGGCGGCGCACGGCGGCCACCGGGAGACCGACCTGGCGCAGCTGGCGCTCTTCGGCGGCCCGTCGCACCTGGACCGGATGATGGCGGCCTACCAGGAGGCATGGCCGCTGGCCGACGGCTGGCGGGAGCGGGTGCCGTTGCACCAGCTCCACCTGCTGCTGGTGCACACCGCCCTGTTCGGCGCGGCGTACCGGGATGCGGTGGTCTCCGCCGCCCACACTGCGCTGGGGGGCGCCGGACGCGCTACGGTCGACAAGTGACCACCGCCCCGACGACCGACGGAGTCCTCGTCGACCGGTACGGTCGGGTCGCCCGGGACCTACGGGTCTCGCTGACCGACAAGTGCAACCTGCGCTGCACCTACTGCATGCCGGCCGAGGGCCTGCCCTGGCTCTCCGGGCCGCAGCTGCTCACCGACGACGAGATCATCCGGCTGATCCGCGTCGCGGTGCACCGGCTCGGGGTCACCGAGGTGCGTTTCACCGGCGGCGAGCCGCTGATCCGGCCCGGCCTGGTCGGCATCGTGTCGGCGGTGGCCGCGCTGCGACCCCGGCCCCGGATCTCCCTGACCACCAACGGCATCGGCCTGGCCCGCCTCGCGCCCACCCTGCGCGCCGCCGGCCTCGACCGGGTGAATGTCTCGCTCGACACGGTGGACCGGACCCGGTTCGCCGAGCTGACCCGGCGGGACCGGCTCGCTGACGTGCTGGCCGGGCTGGCCGGCGCGGCGGCCGCCGGGCTGACCCCGGTGAAGGTCAACGCGGTGCTGATGCGCGGGGTCAACGACGACGAGGCCCCCGCACTGCTTCGGTTCGCCTTGGCGCACGGCTACGAGCTGCGGTTCATCGAGCAGATGCCGCTGGACGCGCAGCACGGCTGGGACCGCGGCCGAATGGTCACCGCCGACCAGATCCTGGCCGACCTGCGCGCCGAGTTCGACCTGAGCACCGATCTGGCCGAGCGGGGCGCGTCCCCGGCCGAGACCTGGCTGGTGGACGGCGGACCGGCCCGGGTCGGGGTGATCGCCAGTGTGACCCGCCCCTTCTGCGGCGACTGCGACCGGACCCGGCTCACCGCCGACGGCCAGGTCCGCGCCTGCCTCTTCGCCACCGAGGAGTCCGACCTGCGCGGCGCGCTGCGCGCCGGGGCGGACGACGCCGAGCTGGCCCGCCGCTGGCGGACCGCGATGTGGGGCAAGCGGGCCGGGCACGGCATCGACGATCCGACCTTCCTGCAACCCGCCCGTCCCATGTCCGCGATCGGAGGCTGACCGGTGGAGCTGACTGTCCGCTACTTCGCCGGCGCGCGTGCCGCCGCCGGCCGCGCCGAGGAGACCGCCTCCGCCGGCCGGTCCCTCGACGAGCTGGTGGACGAGCTGGCCGAGCGGCACGGCGAAGGGCTGAGCAGCGTGCTGAAGGCGGCCAGCTTCCTGGTCGACGGCCTAGCCTGCCATGATCGTCGGGCACCGCTGCCGGCCGGGGCGACGGTCGACGTTCTGCCCCCGTTCGCGGGCGGCTGAGGAGGATCGCGTGTTGGCGATGGCAACGTTCCTGGGCTTCGCCGTGCTCGTCACCGCCCTGATCCACCTCTACCTGTGGAAGCGGCTGATCCGCGACACCACTCGGCCCGGGCGCTGGCGGCGCGTCGGCGGGATCGCGCTGCTGCTGCTGGCGCTGCTGGTGCCGGCCACCATGATCACGACCCGCGGCGGGGTGCACTGGCTGGCCTGGCCGGGCTACCTCTGGCTGGCCCTGATGTTCTACCTGCTGGTCCTGCTGCTGGCGCTGGAAGTGCCGCTGGCGGTGGCGAAGCTGGCGCTGCGGCGCCGGATGCGGGTCGGCCTGCCGGCGTCCGAGCCCGCGCTGGTCGGGGCCGGTGGACCGGCCGCCGCACCGCTCGACATCGCGGCCGTCCAGGCGGAAATGCCCTCGGCCGGCCTCGCCCGGGCCTCGTCCGTCGGCCTCGCCGAGCCGCCAGCCGACCAGCCGCCGGCCGACCAGCCCGCCGAGTCGGCGACCGGTCCCGCGAATCCGCCCCCGGCCGGCACCGCCACGGCACCGGCCCCCGGCCATGACCCGTCCCGCAGGTTGCTGCTCACCCGGGGCGCCGCGATCTTCGCCGGGCTCACCGCCGCCGGTCTCACCGGGTACGGCGTCCGCACGGCGATGGGACCGCCGCGGCTGGACCGGGTGCAGATCCCGCTGGCCAAGCTCCCCCGCAGCATGGACGGACTGCGGATCGCCACGGTCTCCGACATCCACCTGGGGCCGCTGCGCGGACGGTCGCACACCGAGCGGATCGTCGCGATGATCAACCGGCTCGACGCCGATCTGGTGGCGGTGGTCGGTGACCTGGTCGACGGCTCGGTCGCCGAGCTGGGCGCGGCGGCGGAACCGTTGCGCGACCTGCGGTCCCGGTACGGCAGCTTCTTCGTCACCGGCAACCACGAGTACTACTCCGGCGTCGAGGAATGGGTCCAGGAGGTGGACCGGCTCGGCCTGCGGGTCCTCCAGAACGCGCGCCAGGAGATCCGGGCCCGGGGCGGCGTACTCGACCTGGCCGGGGTGAACGACGTCACCGCCGCCGGCACCGGGCTGGCCGCCCCCGCCGACTACGCCGCCGCCCTCGGCGACCGGGACCCGAGCCGCCCGGTGGTGCTGCTGGCCCACCAGCCGGTGGCCGCGTACGAGGCGGCGAAGTACGGCGTGGACCTTCAGCTCTCCGGGCACACCCACGGCGGGCAGATGGTGCCGTTCAACCTGCTGGTGGGGCTTCAGCAGCCGGTGGTCTCCGGCCTCGGCGAGGTGGACGGGACCAAGGTCTACGTGACCAACGGCGCCGGTTTCTGGGGCCCGCCGGTGCGGGTCGGCGCGCCGCCGCAGGCGACCCTCGTCGAACTCCGCGCTCAATAGCCCGAACCGGCTGCCGGGTCCAGCAACGGATTGCTCAGGTCACGCGTACGCGTGGCGGCGGGCGGGCCGGGGACGGCTCGTGACAGGATGCGGCGTGCCTCCGTTCAGCGCCGTACCCCCCGGTGGCCTCCCGCCGTTCGTCGCGGATCTGCACATCCACTCGAAGTACTCGCGCGCGTGCAGCCGGGACCTGACCCTGCCGAACCTCGGATGGTGGGCCCGGCGCAAGGGCATCGGTGTCCTCGGCACCGGTGACTTCACCCATCCCGCCTGGTACGACCACCTCCGCGAGACGCTGCACCCGGCCGAGCCCGGCCTGTTCCGGCTCAGCCCGGATGCGGAGCGGGACATCGCCCGGCGGCTGCCACCCCGGCTGGCCAGCACTGCGGAGGCGGACCCGGTCCGGTTCCTGCTCAGCGTGGAGATCTCCACGATCTACAAGCGGGACGACCGGACCCGGAAGGTGCACCACCTCATCTACCTGCCGGACCTGGACGCGGTGGCCCGGTTCAACGCCGTGCTGGGGCGGATCGGCAACCTGGGGTCGGACGGCCGGCCGATCCTCGGCCTGGACTCCCGGGACCTGCTGGAGATCACGCTGGAGGCAAGCCCGGACGGCTACCTGGTGCCGGCGCACATCTGGACGCCGTGGTTCTCCGCGCTCGGCTCGAAGTCCGGCTTCGACGCGATCGCCGACTGCTACGCCGACCTGGCCGAGCACGTCTTCGCCGTGGAGACCGGCCTCTCCTCCGACCCGGAGATGAACTGGCGGGTCGGCAGCCTGGACCGCTACCAGCTCGTGTCCAACTCGGACGCGCACTCGCCGCCCGCGCTGGCCCGCGAGGCAACCGTCTTCAGCTCGGCCCGCGACTACTTCGCGATCCGTGAGGCGTTGCGCACCGGGGACGGGCTCGCCGGCACCATCGAGTTCTTCCCGGAGGAGGGCAAGTACCACGCCGACGGGCACCGCCTCTGCGGGGTGAACTGGGCGCCCGAGCGGACCCGGGAGGCCGGCGGCCGGTGCCCGGAGTGCGGCAAGCCGCTGACGGTGGGCGTGCTCAGCCGGGTCGAGGAGCTGGCCGACCGGCCCGAGGGGCACCGGCCGGCACACGCCCGCGAGGTGACCCACCTGGTGCCGCTGGCCGAGATCCTCGGCGAGATCAACAAGGTGGGTGCCCGGTCGAAGAAGGTCGAGGGGAAGCTCAACGAGCTGGTCGCCGCGCTCGGCCCGGAGCTGGAGATCCTGACCGGCACCCCGCTGGACGAGATCGGCCGGGTCGGCGGCGAACTGCTCGCCGAGGGCATCGGCCGGCTCCGCCGCGGCGAGGTGCGCCGGGTCCCGGGCTACGACGGCGAGTACGGGGTGATCACCTTGTTCGACCCCGCCGAGTTGGGTGGCGGTGCCGCGCCGAACGCGCAGGACACCCTCTTCGACGTACCCGTGCCCGCGCCGCGGAAACCCGCGGAGCCGGCGCCGAAGCCGAAGGCGAAGCGCCCGGCGACGGCCAAGCCGGAGCCGAAGCGGAAGCCCGTCCCGCCACCGCCGCCACCGATCGCGCCGGTGCCCTCTCCGCACGAGCCCTTCGAGCCGATGCTCGCCGGCATGGAGGAGGTCGGCACCGGCCTGCTGGACCGGCTCGACGCGATGCAGCGGGTGGCGGCCTCCGCACCGGGTGGCCCGCTGCTCATCGTGGCCGGTCCGGGCACCGGCAAGACCCGGACGCTGACCCACCGGATCGCGTACCTCTGCGCGGAGCTGAACGTCTTCCCGGAGCAGTGCCTGGCGATCACCTTCACCCGCCGGGCGGCCGAGGAGCTGCGGCACCGCCTGGACGGGCTGCTCGGCCCGGTCGCCGAGGACATCACGGTCGGCACCTTCCACTCGCTGGGGCTGACCATCCTGCGGGAAAACGCCGAAGCCGCTGGGCTGCCGGCGGATTTCCGCATCGCCGACGACGCGGACCGCGTGGCGGCCCGGACCGAGGCCGGTGCCGACGACGACCGGTACACCTCGCTGCTGCGCAAGCGGGACCTGGTCGACCTGGACGAGCTGCTCACCCTGCCGGTGGCGCTGCTGACGGCGGACCGGAAGCTGGTGCGCGAGTACCGCGAGCGCTGGAAGTGGATCTTCGTCGACGAGTACCAGGACGTCGACGCCGTCCAGTACGAGCTGCTGCGGCTGCTCAGCCCCGCCGACGGCAACCTCTGCGCGATCGGCGACCCCGACCAGGCGATCTACTCGTTCCGGGGCGCGGACGTCGGCTACTTCCTGCGCTTCTCCCAGGACTTCACCGACGCCCGGCTGGTCCGGCTGAACCGCAACTACCGCTCCTCGGCACCGATCCTGGCCGCCGCGGTGCAGGCCATCGCGCCGTCGTCGCTGGTCCGTGGCCGCCGGCTCGACCCGGCCCGGCTCGACCCGGAGGCCCCGCTGGTCGGTCGTTACGCCGCGGCCTCCGTCGCGGGCGAGGCCGATTTCGTGGTACGCACCGTCGACGAGCTGGTCGGCGGCCTCTCCCACCGTTCGCTCGACTCGGGCCGGATCGACGGCCGGTCCACCTCGCTGTCGTTCTCCGACATCGCCGTGCTCTACCGCACCGACTCGCAGGCCGCACCGATCGTGGACGCGCTGGCCCGGGCCAACATCCCGGTGCAGAAGCGCTCGCACGACCGGCTCCGCGACCGGCCCGGGGTGACGGCGATCGCCCGCGAGCTGCGGCACGCCGGGCTGGACGGCTCGTTGGCCGCCCGCGTCCGGCTGGCCGGGCAGATCCTGGCGGAACGCTTCGCCGTGCCGACGCTCGACGGCGCCGGCTCGGTACGCCCCGAGGACGTCCGCACCGCGGTGGACCTGCTCACCCCGCTGGCCCGGCGCTGCGGCGACGACCTCGGGCTCTTCCTCTCCCAGCTCGCCACCGGGGCCGAGGTGGACGCCCTGGACCCGCGCGCCGAGGCGGTCACCCTGCTCACCCTGCACGCGGCCAAGGGCCTGGAGTTTCCGGTGGTCTTCCTGGTCGGCGCTGAGGACGGGCTGCTGCCGCTGCGCTGGCCGGGGTCGGAACCGGGCGACGACGCGATCGCCGAGGAGCGCCGGCTCTTCTTCGTCGGGCTCACCCGGGCGCAGGACCGGCTGTACGTGAGTCACGCCGCCCGGCGGATCCGGCACGGGTCGGAGCGCGAGTGCCGCCCGTCACCGTTCCTCGACGTGATCGACCCGGGGCTCTTCGAACGGTTCGGCGAGGCCGAGCCCCGCCGCCCCAAGGACCGCCAGCTACGCCTGATCTGAAGGGAGAGGGGCCCTGCTCAACGGCGGACGGCCTGCCGGGGTGCCCGGTCGACCGACCGGCGGGGACGCTCGGTGCTGACCACCACGGCCACCCCGGCGACGATCACCGCCCCGCCGAGCAGCACCTGGGTGGTGACCGGTTCGGCGGCGAACAGCGCACCGAGCCCCACCGCGACCACCGGGTTCACGTACGCGTAGGTGGCGACGAGGGAGATCGGGGCGTGGTGCAGCAGCCAGACGTACGCGGTGAAGGCGACCAACGAGCCGGCCACCATCAGGTACAACAGCGCCGCCCAGGAGCGGCCGGTCACCTGGGCCGGGGAGAAATCGCGCAGCTCGCCCCGGACGGTGGCGAGCACGGTGAGCGCCGCCGCGCCGGCGACCATCTCGTAGACGGTGGCCACGAACGGGTCGGCGGGCATCCGGATGCGCCCGGAGAGATAGGAGCCGACGGACCAGCAGGTGGCGCCGACGACCACGGTGAGCGCGCCGACCATGGGTACGCTGCCCGGCCCACCGGTGGGAAGCACGAGCAGGACGAGCCCGACGAAGCCGAGGGCCACCCCGGCGAAGGTCCACAGCCGGGGCCGGTCGCCGCCGAGCGTACGCAGCAGCACGACCAGCAGCGGGACGGTGGCCACCAGCAGCGCGGCGATGCCGGAGGGCAGCGCCACGCCGGCCGGGCCGGACTCGGCGAGGACCACGAGCCCGTTGCCGCCGGCGAGCAGGAGCACGCCGACCAGGGCGGCGGACCTGAGCTGCCGAAGATCGACGCGGAGCGCCCCCGGCCCGCGGCGGAGCCGGAGCACCAGGGCGAGCACTCCGGCGGCGGCGGCGAACCGCATCGCCGCGGAGGCGAGCGGCGGCAGCGACTCGACCGCAACCCGGATGCCCAGGTAGGTCGAGCCCCAGAGCACGTAGACGAGGACCAGTGCGGTCCAGACGAACGCGGGACGGGCGGCGGTGGGAGCGTGGTCGACGGTCGACGTCGCAGCTGTGGGGCGTGAGCTCATCGGTGGACCAGGCTACGGTGACCAGGGCACGGTGTCCCCCGTTGGTGGCCGGCCTCTCACCCACTGGCGTACCCAGGAGGACGTCCCATGTCGAACTTCGGACCACCGGGTGGCGGCTCCCCTGGCCCGTGGGACGGACGGCGACCCGAGGACGAGTACGCCCCGCTGGCCGGCCCTCGCTACGACCCGGGGTACGCCCGGCAGCCGGGCGGGTGGGGCGAGCCGCCCGCCCAGCGGCACGAGCCGACCGTCGGCTGGGACACCGGGCAGCCGGTCCACCAGGGGTACCCGCCGACCGTGCCCGGCTACGCCGAGCCGACGTACGCCGAGCGATCGCCGTACGCCGGCCAGCCGCCCTACACCGAGCCGGCGCCGTACGCCGAGCCGACGCCGTCGAAGCGCGGCGGGGGCCGGCTGGTTGCGGTGCTGGCCTTGCTGGCGGTGCTGGCGCTCGGCGGCGCCGGGGCGTACTGGGTCCTCGGCCGGGACGAGCCGGCCCGGGTGAGCGGCTCCGGCGCGCCGGCCGATCCGACCTCGGGGGCGAGCACGCCCCCCGAACCGGCGACCACCACCCCGACTCCGGCGACCTCGACCGACTCGCGCTTCGTCAAGGCGGGTCAGTGCGTCCGCAACGAGGGCGCGGACGGGCAGCAGCCGAAGCTGGCGATCAGCGAGTGCGGCGCGAACTCCTACCAGGTGTTGCGCCGCTTCGACGGTCCGACCAGCGGCCAGAAGGACGCCGAGGCGAAGTGCGCCAAGGTCGAGGGCTACACCGACTGGTACTTCTTCGACAGCGAGTTGGACACCCTCGACTTCGTGCTCTGCCTCAAGCGCCGCTGACCTGCGTCGCTGACCTGTGCCGCTGGCTTGCGACGCGACGGCACGGCCGATGGTAACCAAAACTAGGGCTGTCTAGCGTGAATGCTAGACAGCCCTAGTTTTCTGTCGAGGAGCCCGACACGCCGGTAGCCCCATCTACGGATGTCTAGCCTCCCAGCTAGACGGCCCGATACTCTGCGATTCGTGGATCCGGTCCGCAACCCGTACGCCCCCGGTGCCGGCCAGCGCCCGCCCGAACTCGCCGGCCGGGGCCGCGAGCTGGACGTCTTCGACGTGGTGCTGGAACGGATCGCCCGGGGCCGCCCGGAACGCAGCCTGATGCTCACCGGACTGCGCGGGGTGGGCAAGACGGTCCTGCTGAACACCCTCCGCTCGCAGGCGATCAGCCACCTCTGGGGCACCGGCAAGATCGAGGCCCGGCCCGAACAGTCGCTCCGCCGGCCGATCGCCGCCGCGCTGCACATGGCGGTCCGCGAGCTGGCACCCCGGCACCGCGCCCCGGACCGGATCGACGCCTTCCTCGGCGTGCTCAAGGCGTTCGCCCAGCGCACCGCGCCCACCGGACGCGGCGGGGCCGCGCCGAAGCTGCGCGACCGCTGGCAGCCGGGCATCGACGTGCCGGCCAGCAGCGGCCGGGCCGACTCCGGGGACATCGAGATCGACCTGGTCGAGCTGCTCACCGACGCCGCGGCGGTCGCCACCGACGTGGGCACCGGCGTCGCGATCTTCATCGACGAGATGCAGGACCTCGGCGCGGAGGACGTCTCCGCGCTCTGCGCCGCCTGCCACGAGCTGTCCCAGCTCGGCGCGCCGCTGATCGTCGTCGGTGCCGGGCTGCCACACCTGCCGGCCGTGCTCAGCGCCGCGAAGTCGTACTCCGAGCGGCTCTTCCGCTACCAGCGGATCGACCGGCTGGACCGGATCGCCGCCGATCAGGCGCTCTGCGCGCCGGCCGAGCGGGAGGAG
This sequence comes from Micromonospora sp. CB01531, assembly GCF_001905095.1. Lineage (GTDB taxonomy): Bacteria > Actinomycetota > Actinomycetes > Mycobacteriales > Micromonosporaceae > Micromonospora. Next base: position 163,810 of record NZ_LWLS01000083.1, on the reverse strand, counting down.
ATCGAGTACGAGCCGAAGGCCCTCGACCTGCTCTACGAGAAGTCCGGCGGATACCCCTACTTCGTCCAGGCGTACGGGAAGGCCACCTGGGACCACGCGCCCCGCTCGCCGATCACCGCCGCCGACGTCCGGGTCGCCGCACCCGAGGCGGAGGCCGAGCTGGCCGTCGGCTTCTTCGGATCCCGGTTCGAGCGGGCCACCCCGGCCGAACGCGAGTACATGCGGGCGATGGCGACACTCTCCCTGGTGGAAGGGGAGGAGAACGGCCGGGACGACATGGACGCGGCGGTACCCACCGCGGAGATCGCCCGGGCGCTGGGTCGCAAGCCGGCCAGCCTCTCGCCCGCCCGGGACGCCCTAATCAAGAAGGGCCTGATCTACTCCGGCGAGCGCGGCACGGTCGCCTTCACCGTCCCGCACTTCGGCCGGTACCTGCGCACCCAGCCGGCCTGACCACCCGGCTCACACCTTGGCCCAGGGCGGCGGGAAGAGCACCTCACCTCCCGGCGGTGGGGCCTCGTCCGTGGTGGACGGGGGCAGCACCAACGCCTGCCACGGCTCCCCGAGCCCCGACCAGGGGCTGGTCAGTCCCAGCCGGTCCGCTCGGCTGAACCCGAAGCGGCGGTAGAACGCCGGATCGCCGAGCACCACCACCAGCCGCTCACCCAGCTCGGTCGCGGCGTCCAGGGCCGCCTGCACCACCGCCGTGCCGTGCCCGATCCGCTGCCGGTACGGCGCGACCGCCACCGGCCCGAGCGCCAGGGCCGGGTACGCCGCATCGTCGCTGCACACCCGCGCCCGGGTCAGCAGCGCGAAACCGACGACCTCGCCGCCGTACTCGGCGACCATGGCCAGCTCCGGGATCCAGGCGTCGCTGTGCCGGAGGTCGTCGACCAGCCCCACCTCGGGCGGGGTGGCCACGTCGGGGCGGGCGAAGGCGGTCGCCAGCACCCGGGCGACCGGTGCCTCGTCCGCCGGATCCTCGGGTCGGAGTCGCAGGGTCGTCACCCGCGCGACCTTACCGTCCGAACCCGGTCCATCAGCGACGGTCGCTGAAATCAGCCCGGCGACCGGGCCGGCCGGACGTCCATGTCGGCCGATCTCGTTCGAGTGTTGCCGGGGTGGTGACCGGCTCGACGGGGTATGACTGGTTTATGAAGCCCGTGCGCTCCCTCGCCCGAGTCATGTTGAGCGGCATCTTCGTGGTCAGCGGCGCCCGCAACCTGCAGAACCCGGAACGGCTGGTCACGGCCGCCAAGCCGGTCACCGACCGGGTCGCCCCGCTGATCCAGAACCTGCACCCACGGATCCCGACCGACACCGAGACACTGGTCCGCGCGAACGCGGCCACCCAGCTCGTCGGCGGGCTGATGCTGGCGACCGGCAAGTTCACCCGGCCGGCCGCGCTCGTCCTCGCCGGGACCCTGGTGCCGACCACCTTCGCCGGCCATCCCTTCTGGAGCACCGACGACCCGATGGCGCGGAACAACAACCAGGTCCACTTCCTGAAGAACCTCGGCCTCTTCGGCGGCCTGCTCCTCGCCGCCGCGGACACCGAGGGCAAGCCCGGACTGCGCTGGCGGGCCGGTCACCGGATCGACCACTCGCGCCGCTCGGTGCAGCGCGCGGTCCGGACCGCCCGCCGAGAGGCGAAGATCGCCGTACGCTCTGCGGCCTCCGCCCGCCGAATACCGGGTTGACCTGCATCAATACGGCCTCCACCCCCCGCAAGGCCACTAATCACCTGAACCATCCGAGACCCGTTAACGCGATGGAAATGTCAAAAACACGTGTGGGATCGGACACGGTCGCATAACGCGGGAGGCAGCAACGTGAGGCGCCGTTCTAGGCTCCGTGCGGGACCTGGACGGGAAGTAGGATCTTGGTACGGGGGTGGCACCGCCATGCCGACGACCGTCGGTAGACGGATGGACCGCCTCGCTCCAGTCCAGCGCGGCACCCGTCGAATCGATCGCAGGACAGTCGTACGCAGCGGCGTCGTGGCCGCCGTCGCCTACGCGGCGTGGCTCGCCATCGGCGCGTTCGGACGTCCGTACAACTTCTTCGACATGCGGATCTACCACGGTGCAGTGGTGTGGTGGGCCGGCGGCAACGAGCTCTACGACTTCATCGCCCCCTCGACGACCCTCGGCTTCACCTACCCGCCCTTCGCCGGCCTGGTCATGCTGCCGATGTCCTGGCTACCGGTCGCGGCGACCGGCTGGCTCAACGCCCTGGCCAGCATCGCCGCGCTCGCCGTCGTACTGGCCGCGCTGCTGCGCCCGATCGTCGACCGGCTGGGCTGGTCGCTCTGGTTCACCGTCGGCATCGCCACGCCGCTGGCCGTCGCCATCGAGCCGTCCCGCGAGACCCTCGGATACGGCCAGGTCAACCTGCTGCTGTTCGCGCTGGTCATGGCGGACCTGGTCGGCCTGCGCTGGCGGGCGAAGCGGGGCACCCACCACGACACCGCCGACTCGGCGCTGGCCCGGTACGTCTACAGCGGAGCCTGGGCCGGCGTCGGCATCGGGCTGGCCACCGCGGTCAAGCTCACCCCGGCGCTGTTCATCGCGTACCTGATGATCACGCGGCAGTGGCGGGCGGCGATGACCGCGATCGGCACCGCCATCGGCGTGACCCTCGCGACGTTCGCCGTGGTCGGGGCGGAGTCGCGGACCTACTTCGGCACGGTGCTCTGGCAGACCGAGCGGGTCGGCGCGGCGGACATGACCGCCAACCAGTCGCTGGCCGGGCTGCTGGCCCGGCTCTACGACTCGATCGAGACACCCGGACTGCTCTGGCTGGCGTTCTCGGTGCTGATGCTGGCGCTGGGGCTGTCCCGGGCGGCCAGCGCTCGCGCCGACGGCGACGAGTTGACCGCGTTCACCCTGGTCGGGCTGACCGCCAACGTCATCAGCCCGATCTCCTGGTCGCACCATCTGGTCTGGGTGATCCCGGCGATCATCGTGCTGGCCGACGCCGCGGTACGCCGCCACGAGGCGAGCCGCGGTCTGTCGGCCCGGATCACCGGTATGCCACCCACCGGCGGGGTGCCCGCGTTGCGCCCGCCGATCTGGTATCCGGCTCTCACCGGGCTGCGGCACGGGGTCGGCGCGCTCGCCCTCTACCTGCTCTTCCTGGTCTCGCCCATCTGGCCGTACGAGCACCAACTCCCCGAGGTGTCCCACTACCAGGACGGCCTGTTCGGCGCGCTGATGGAGAACTCGCTGGCGATTGCCCTGATCGTGCTCGTCGCGGCACTGCCCTGGCGGCCCGGCGCGGAGCCCGCGTTCTACCACGACCGGCTGATCCGCGCCGCCCAGCTCGCCGGCCGGCGCTGACCGTCCCACCCGGCCGCGTTCCCTGCCCTCGTGCGCCGGTCAGGGGCAGTTCACCCACTCCTCGGTGCCGTCGGCGAACACCTGCCGCTTCCAGATCGGCAGCCGCGCCTTCACCTCGTCCACCAGCCGGGCGCAGGCCGCGAAGGCCGCCGCCCGGTGGGCGGTGCTGACCGCCGCGACCAGGGCCGCGTCGCCGATCTCCAGCCGGCCGATCCGGTGCGACACGGCCACCGCGTACACGTCCGGATCGGCGGCGATCTCGGCGGCCACCTCGCGCAGCACCGCCTCGGCGGTGGGGTGCCCCTCGTACTCGAGCAGGGTGACCGACCGGCCGTGGTCGTGGTCGCGGACCACGCCCTGGAACGACACCACCGCGCCGGCCCGCCGGTCGGCCACCGCCGCCTCGTGCGCGGCCAGGTCGAGCGGCTGGTCGGTCACCACGCCGGTGGTGAGCCCCACGACCGGGCTCACTGTTCCTCCCTCGTTCGCGACTGCGGGGCTCGCAACCCCGGCTCACTCCTCACGCTCACCATGACCGCTCCCCGGGGGTCAACGGCAGCGGTACGAGCGGCACCCGGTCGCCGGCCTCGCCGCTGGTGCCCGGGCGGATCACCGCGAAGCCGTCCGCCCCGGCCAGCCCGCGCAGCATCGCCGAGCCGACGTGGCGCAGCGGGCGGGCGGTGCCGGCCGCCCGGTCCCAGCGGACCAGAGCCAGGTGGGTGTAGTCACCCCGGCCCTGGACCGGCTCGGCGAGGGTGACCTGCGGCAGCACCGGCATCGGCCGACCCTGCAGGCCGGCGAGCAGCGGCGCGACCAACGAGACCAGCGCGACCACGGCCGACTGCGGGTTGCCCGGCAAGCCCGCCACGAACCGGACCCGCCCGTCGTCGCCCACCAGCCGGGCCAGCAGCATCGGGAACCCCGGACGCACCGCCACCGTGTTGACCACGTAGTCCGCGCCGAGCTCCGCCAGCGCCGGGTGCAGGTGGTCGACCGGACCGTGCATGGTCCCACCGGTGGTGCAGACCAGGTCGGCGTCGGCGAGCGCGCCGCGCAGCGCCGCCACGTGGGCGGGGAGGGTGTCGGCCACCGGGCCGACCACGTCGGCCGACCGCACCTGACAGCCGTACCGGCGCAGCCAGGCGGGCACCGCCGGGCCGAGGGCGTCGCGGACCCGGCCGGCACCCGGCGGGCCGGCGGTCAGCAGTTCGTCGCCGAACACCAGCAGCGCCGCCCGCGGCGAGCGGCGGACCCGCAGCGTGTCGTGACCGCAGGAGGCGGCCAGCCCGATCAGCGCCGGGTCGACCGGGGTGCCGGCGGGCAGCAGCTCCTCCCCGGCGTACGCCTCCTCGCCCGGCTCCCGCCACTCGGGTGCCGGACGCGGCGTGCCGGCCACCCGACCGTCCGCGGTCCGGGTCGACTCCTCGATCCGCAGGATCGCGGCGGCCCCCGCCGGGACCATCGCGCCGGTGGCGATCTCGACGGTGGTGCCGTCGGTGGCCAGCGGGGGCGGGGTGTGCCCGGCGAGCACCCGGCCGACCACCTGCCACGGCCCGTCTCCCCGCACCGCCCAGCCATCCACGCTGGAGGTGGGGAACGCCGGCAGGTCGGTACGGGTGGTCAGCGGCTCGGCGAGGGTGTGGCCGTCGGCGTCGGCGAGTGGCCGGTCGACCGCGGGGAGCGCGGCGGCGAGGCCCACCTCGTACACCCGGGAGCGGGCCTCCTCCCACCCGGCTGGCGGCGGCGCAGCGACCTGGGCCGCCGTAGCTGCGGTTTCCGTGCTCATTCGGCGAGCCTATCGCCGGCCGGGTGCCTCGTCAGTGGTCGCCGTTGCTCAGTTGGTCGACGGCATGCCGGAGAATCGGGCCGAGCACGGCCAGCCCGTCCTTCGCTCCACCCCGGGAGCCGGGCAGGTTCACCACCAGCATCCGGCCCGCCACGCCGGCCAGCCCCCGGGAGAGGGCCGCGGTGGGCACGGTGTCGCGGCTGTAGGCCCGGATGGCCTCGGCGATCCCGGGAACCTCGTAGTCGAGCAGGGCCCGGGTCACCTCGGGGGTCCGGTCGGTCGAGGTGATGCCGGTGCCGCCGCTGGTCAACACCACGTCGATGCCCTCGTCGCGGGCGGCCCGCAGCGCGGCCCCCACCGGCTCGCCGTCCGGCACCACCACCGGCTCGTCGACCTCGCAGCCCAGCTCCCGCAGGCCGGCGACGAGCAGCGGGCCGCTGGTGTCCGCATACACCCCGGCGGCGGCCCGGTTGGAGGCGACGATCACCCGGGCCCGGATCACGGCCGGTTCTCCGGTCGGACCCACTCGCCGGTCTTGCCGCCCTCCTTGCGCAGGACGCGTACCGCATCCACGGAGGCCGCCGGGTCGACGGCCTTGACCATGTCGACCAGGGCGAGCCCGGCGACCGCCACCGCGGTGAGCGCCTCCATCTCCACGCCCGTCCGGTCGGCGGTCTTCGCGGTCGCGGTGATCTCGACGGTGTCGGTGGTGAGCCGCAGGTCGACGGTGACGCCGTGCAGGGCGATCGGATGACAGAGCGGGATCAGGTCGGGGGTCCGCTTCGCCCCCATGATCCCGGCCAACCGGCCCACCGCCAGCGCGTCGCCCTTGGGCAGGCCGTCCCGGCGCAGCAGCTCCACCACCTCGGACGTGGTGCGGAGCCGGCCGGCGGCGACCGCGAGCCGGCCGGAGACCGGCTTGGCGGAGACGTCGACCATCCGGGCCGCGCCGGCCGGATCGACGTGGGTGAGCTGCGCGGGATCGGTCACGGCCGCGAGCCTATCCTCCGGGTACGACCAGCCGCCGGAAGCGTCGGTGGGGAGGAGCGCCGTGCCGAGCGTGCCGATCGTGCCGCACTGCGCTCCTCCCTCAGCCACCCACCGTCCAGTCGCTGGGGGGAACCTGACGGCGGGCGTCCCGTCGACCGGTCCGCCGCTGGCTGGACCACCCCCGTTCGGTCGACACGCGGAGGACGGTAGCGGGCGCCGCGATAAGAAATCGATAAGTCGTCAACCGGTCCCCGACGAACGCGCTCCGGCCCGGTCGGCGGTGTCATCCCCGGCGAGGCGCCGGGCCAGGTCCCACCGCTCGGGCGCACCGATACGCCCGAAGATCGCCAAGGCACGCCGGCGGTACCGGAGGGCCTCGTCCGACTCGTCGTCGAGGTGGTCAGCCAGCGCGACAAGGGCACGCCCCTGCTCGTACGGATGCGCGATGCGGGTCGCGAGTTCGAGGGCACGGCGATGGGCGGCCATCGCCCCATCGGTGCTCCCGATGACCGCCAGCGTCGTGGCTAAGTCATTCCACACCGCCGATTGCACGTGGCGTTCGCCTGAGTCGACCGCCAGTTCGAGCGCCAGCTCGTGCTGCTCCCGTGCGGCGTCGAGCCGGCCAAGGTGCCGGTACGCGATACCCAGGTCGTTGCGGGCCTCTGCCTCTCCGAACCGGTGTCCCGTCCGGTCACGGATCCGGAGGGACGCCGTGATGAGTCGGACGGCTTTGGCGAAGTGGCCGAGCTGGTTCTCGACGGCAGCGATGTGGCCGAGGGCGTTCGAAATGTCGTATTGACTTCCTCGGCATCGGGCCATGAACAGGTGCATCCGATGGGCGCGGATAGCCTCTTCGTAACGCCCCATGTTGGCGAGCGCGATGCCGAGGTTCGCCAGTGCCAGGATCGATTCCACGGCCGCTCCACCCGGGCGCTCCCGGAGAAGCTGCTGCCGGAGATCAACCGCCTGCGCCAGGTTGCCCGTCAGCCAGTGAACAACGACCAGATTCGCCCGGTACCGGTGTTCGTTGAAGTGGTCGCCGAGCTCGCGAGAGATGAACACCGCCGCCTCGAGGTGCCGCAGCGAGTCCAGGTAACTGCCAGTCCGGGTGCATGCGGAGGCGAGGTAGTTGTGCATGACTGCCTGCGCAGCCCGGTCGCCGTTCTTCTCCGCAGCGGCCAAGTCGAAACCATGGGTGACGAGGATGTCGTCGAAGTAGCCACGGATGTAGCAGAACCGCCACATGGAGCGAGCGAGGCGCCATGCGTAACTGTGAAGAGAGCCGCGCTCCGCGAACTCGATCAAGGCAACCAGGTTCGAGCGTTCGCGCTCCAACCACTCGACGTCGGGTGGGTCGGAACGGCCGAGTAGGTCGGGTCGTCGGGGTGGGTCCAGACGGACATGAGCGCGCAGTGCCGAGGATTCGAGCTGTTCCGCTCGCCCGGCCGATTCGTGGAGCACGTGATCGAGAAGCCGGTGAGCAGCCTCCCCCCGGTCCCGCGCCTCGTCCGGAGCCTGGGACAGCTCGGCCGAGTACTGCCGCATCAGATCGTGCAAACGGTAGCGGCCCGGCTCGATCTCCTCGATCAGATGCTGGTCGAGGAGGTCGTTCAGCATCGCCTCCACAGGGTCAAACGGCAGGTTCGCCAACGCCGCTGCCATCGCCACGTCGAAATGGGCACCGGGATGCACGCTGACCAGCCGAAACAACCGCTTTACCGGTTCGTCCAGTGGCTCGTAAGAGGCAGCAAAGGCACTCGCTACCGTCTGCTGCTCGACGGCGAGCTGGCGCAGTACGGTGCCACTGACGCTCAGACGGTGGGCCAGGTCGGCAACCCGCCAGGAGGGTCGATGGGCGAGATGCCCTCGCGCCAGCCGGACGGCGAGTGGCAGATGGCCGCAGCGACGCACCACCTCGACCGCTGCTTCCGGCTCCCGCTCTATCCGGTTCTGACCCGCCGTCCGAGCCAGCAGTTGAACGGCCTCATCGGCGGTCAGCACCGGGAGCGACACGGGAGGCCCGACGTCAGCGGTCGACAGACGACGGCGGCTGGTAACGAGTACGACCGAGCCAGGCGCGGCAGGAAGGAGTGCCCTGACCTGGTCTCTACTGGCCGCGTTGTCCAGGACGATGACGGCTCGGCGATAGCCCAGCTCGCGTTCCCACAGCTCCGCCCGCCGGACATGGTCAGTGGGTATCCGACCCGCCGGGACCCCGAGTTGACGGAGCAGCACGGTCAGGGCATCCGCCGATTCCAGCGGCACACCCCCGGAGTGCCCGCGCAGGTCGACGAAGAGCTGAGCGTCCGGGTGGCGGCTGGCAAGTTGATACGCCAGATGGACGGCGAAAGCCGTTTTGCCGCCACCTGCCATGCCGTCGATGACACATACCGGCGACGTATGCTGGCTCGCCGCCTCAGTCTCCGCCATCAGCCGTGCGGCGAGTTGCCTCCGCCCCACGAAGTCGACCACCGGCCGAGGAAGGTGATTTCCAGCCATCCGACCCTCGCGTACGAGGGTTTCGCCCCGGCGCGCCCTATGTGGTGTCGGGCCGCTGGGACCAGGTCTGGACGCCGACGGTTCGGGAAGGAGCGAGATCGGTTCCCGGTCCATGATGCGCTGGCGCAACGCCTGCAACTCGCCGCCCGGTTCGATTCCGAGATGCTCCGCGAGTGCGGACTCGGCCCGGTGGATGGCAGCCAGGGCGCCGGCCGGATCATCGTCCGCGTAGCGTGCACGGGCCAGCAACGCGTGCGCCTGTTCCCGGTAGGGATGGGCCACGATGTGGTCGGTGAGGGCAGCAATCGCGGATCTGATACGGCCGAGGCACAGATCCACCCTCGCCCAGAGCTCGATTGCCGACATGTGCTGCTCGTCCAGAGCGGCCCGACGGGCAGAGAGAATCGGCCCCACCTGCAGGCCAGCCACCAATGGGCCTCGCCACACGTGCTCGCTCCGCGTCAGTAGTCTGTCGGCGGCGTCGATCTCTCCGCTCGCCCAAGCACTCGCGGCGGCTTCAACCAGATACTCAAAAACCACTAGGTCCATCGACTCGTTGGTCGGCTCTAGCCGGTAGCCGCCCGCCAATCGGGAGAGAGCGGGACCCCGGTGCGTTTCGAAGGTGCGCCGGAGGTTGGCGGCATAGGTCCGGACGTTTGCGACGGCCGAACGAGGTGGCTCGTCTAGCCACAGTTCATCCACGAGCGACGCGACCGTGACGATGCGCCCACCGTGCACGGCGAGCATCGCCAGGACCACTTGCTGCTTCGGCGTCCCGAGACGGAGACTCCGTCCTTGGACCTCTACCGTGAGGCCGCCAAGGACTCGAATTTCCACGAGGTTCGACTCCGGTTTAGCTGGCCTCAACCAATCGCCCGAGATTCTACCGATGATCGCGGATGGTTGGGGGCCAGTGAGCATTGGCGGTCCCTCGCACAGGCCTTCCGCCGTATCGGCGGTATGGGCCGACCGAAGCAAGGTTGAAATGTGTCCCTGCGGTAGCCCACCCTGGCAGGCAAGCTGCAACTTCCATCGCTCGGGACTGCGCTCGGCGACGGAACGTGCACGTCTGGAACATGACTCGCTTCGCTCCGCACAGCATTGATGGACAGAACGTCATATAGGCCGACAGAGTTCCTTATCTTGCGCATACCGACATTTAATCTTTGATATCCCTCATCTCCTCTCCTAATCTGCTGCGCAGGAAGCAGGACGCCGATTAGGCGCTCGGAGATTCGGAGGAGGGCCGGAGCAATGCGCAGCACCGAATGGAACTGAGGCAATACCTCCTGAGCCACCACCCGGGGTACGCTGCCCGTCATCCGATTACGACGGTGAGCGACGGGTGATGCCGGTTGAGCCGAGCGACGGAACGTCGGCAAGCTGTCGAACCACGTCTGCACGCAGTCGTATTCACCCTGGTTGCGTGCGCGGCAGTGGTCGCGCTCGTCGCCCTGGTCTCGACCCTGCACCGCCCGCCGAGTTCGGTCCGCGACGTCGTGACGACGGCGACCCTTGTCGTCATGGTCGCGCTGGCCACCGTCACCAAGACTCCCGTACGTATCCGGTCGACCACACTCGCCACGGCCTGGGTCGAGACCGCGATCGTGGTCGGACTCGCCGTCGCCCCGTCGCCGTGGGTGATCCTCGCGACGGGACTGGGCGTGGCGTGCGGTTCGGTGACCCGGCTGCCCGCCATCAAGACCGCATTCGGCATCGCGAAGCACATCCTGGTCGCCGGAGGCGCCACGGCTGCCATCGCCCTGATGGGAGACCGATGGCCGCCCCGGGAACCGTTGAGCATCGTGGTGCTGCTCGGCATCGTCTACCTGGTCGCGGCACTGCTCGATGATGTGCTCGCGATCCCGGTAATCGCGCTCGCCTCCGGAACGCCGATCTCCCGGCAGTTCCGGAGCAACATCGATCTGCGGATCGCCGGCTTCGCGGTCCGGTTCGTGGTGGCGGTCTGCACCCTGCTCATCCTCCAGGCCGACCCACGGCTGCTGCTCGCCGTGCCGCCGCTGGTGCTCAGCCTGCACCTGGCGTACTCCACCCGGATCCGCGCGCGCACCGAGCAGCAGGCGTGGCAGCGACTCGCCCGCACCACCGACGCGCTCAACGTGGTGGACCTCGACCAGGTGCTGACCACCGCGGTAACCCAGGCCGCCGAGCTCTTCTCCGCCGACGAGGTCGAGATCGAACTGCACGAGGGGCGACGCACGGTCCGGGGTGGGACCGGCGGCATCGCGTACGACGGGGAGATTCCCGAGCCCAGCGTGGTGGACGGCAGGGTCATCCCGGTCGCGCTGGAGGGGCACGACCACGTGGCCGACCTCGGTGTGCTGCGACTCCGGTTCGCCGGGCCCGTCGAGCTCTCCGAGCGGGAGCAGTACACCCTGCGTACCTTTGCCTCCGCGCTCTGCACCGCGGTCCGCAACGCCCAGGCGTACGCCGAGTTGGCCCGGATCGCCGAGGAGCACGCGTACGCCGCCACTCACGACGCCCTGACCGGGCTCTCCAACCGGCGTCACCTGCTCGATGAGGGCACCGATCAGCTCACCACCCGGCACGCGGAGGGCGTCACCGCGCTGGTGCTGATCGACCTCAACCACTTCAAGGAGGTCAACGACACCCTCGGGCACGGCGCCGGTGACCGGGTGCTGATGCAGGTCGCCGACCGGCTGCGCGGCTCGGCCCGCCCGGGGGACCTGGTGGCCCGGCTCGGCGGCGACGAGTTCGCCGTGCTGCTGCGCGGGCTGCCCGCCCCGGCGGTGGCCGCGCACCGGGCCGAGGCGCTGCTGGCCGCCCTGCACGAGCCGCTCGACCTGGACGGCATGCGGATCAGCGTGGAGGCCAGCGGCGGCATCGCGGTCGCCCCGGCCAATGGCGGGATGCCCGAGCTGCTGCGCCGCGCCGACGTGGCGATGTACCAGGCGAAGCGCGCCGGCCAACGGATCTCCACGTACGCCCCGACCCGGGACACCGCGGACCTCGGCCGGCTCACCCTCGGCGGCGAACTCTCCCGCGCGGTGGCCGATCACGAGTTCACCGTCAACTTCCAGCCGATCGTCGACCTGGGCAGCGGCGAGGTGATCGGTGCGGAGGCGCTGGCCCGCTGGCACCACCCGACGCACGGCATGATCGACCCGCTGCGCTTCATCGAGGCGGTGGAACGGTCCGGGCTGCTGCCCGCGTTCGCCGAGGCGATCCTCGACCAGGCGCTGATCGCAGCCGGCAGCTGGCGGGCCGCAGGCTTCGACCTGCCCGTCTCGGTGAACGTGTCGCCCCGCAGCCTCCTCGACGCCCGCTTCCCCGGGGCGGTGCTGGCCCGGCTGCGGGCGCACGACCTGCCCCCGGACCGGCTGGTGCTGGAGCTGACCGAGACCCTGACGCTCAGCCAGCTCGACGTGGTGGACCGGGTGCTCAGCCGGCTGCGCGACTCCGGCGTACGGCTGGCCCTCGACGACTTCGGCACCGGCTACTCCTCGCTGTCGCTGCTGTCCCGCATCCCGGTGCACGAGTTGAAGATCGACCGCAGCTTCGTCACCGCCATGGAGAGTTCGGCCGAGGCGGCGGCCGTGATCCGCTCCACCCTCGACCTGGGCCGCAGCCTCGACCTGACCGTGGTGGCCGAGGGCGTGGAGAGCGAACCGCAGCGGCGGGCGCTCTGGGAGCTGGGGTGCGCCGCGGGCCAGGGCCATCTTTTCGCCCGACCGCTGCCGGCCGGCGCGCTGCTCGCCGCCCTCCAGCGGGGGGCGGGCGGCCGACCGGGCAGCCTCGTGGCGCCGCTGCACGACGCGGGTGCGGTGATCCGCCTGCCGGGTCGCCGCACCGGCGGCCGGGGGCGCGCCGCCACCTCGGCGTCCGCCGCCGGCCAGACCGCCGACGAGTCCAGCCACCACTGATCCCCCGGCGTGAACCGCCAGCTCTTGGCGGTACGCGGAACCCACCGCCGCCGGGCGGCCCTGCGACGAGGAGCACGACCCGGGCACCGGGGCACCCGTCTGCCAGACTGGGCCGCGTGACCGTCGACCCCGATCGAAGCTCCCGTCGCTGGCGGGCCGTGGACTCCGCCGCCGGGGGGCTCGCCCTCGACCTGGGCCTTTACGCCATCTCGGCGGTCTTCGCCGGGGTCACCGCCGCCACCTCCACCCTGCTCCCGCACCGGGCCTGGGGCACGGTCGCCGCCGTCGGCTACCTGGTGGCCGCGCTCGCCGTGGCCGGTCAGCTCCTCGCCCGACGGCACCGCTCCGACGCACCGCTCACCGGCCTCGGCGCCCGCTGGGCGGTCACCGGGTTCGCCTGGGCCACCACCGCGCTGCTGCCGGTCGTGGCGCAGAGCATCCAGCGGGCGGCGGGGCGTACCGACCGGGCGCAGGAGGAGGTGGTCGTGGTCGAGCACGCCGGCGCCCGGCTGGCCGAGCACGGCACCCCCTACCTGGGGCACGACGCGATCGCCGCGCTACCTCCGGCGGAACAGCTGCTCGGCTACACCCCCTACCAGCCGGGCATGGCGCTGTTCGGGCTGCCCCGTGCCGCCGTCGACGCCTGGTGGACCGACGCGCGGGTCTGGTTCGCCCTGGTCACCGCCGGTGTGCTGGCCCTCGCGGTGGCCACGCTGCGCAGCCGGCCCGCCCCGGCCACGCCCCGCCGCCACGCCGCGCTGCTCCGGGCCGTCCAGGCGGCCACGGTGCTGCCGGTCTGCGCGCTCACCCTGGCGACCGGCGGCGACGACCTGCCCGTACTCGCGCTCTGCCTGCTCGGGCTGGCCTTCGCCGCCGCCGAGCGGCCCGGTCGGGCCGGCCTGGCGGTCGGCGCGGCGGGCGCCCTGAAACTCTTCGCCTGGCCGGTCGCGCTCGTGCTGATCTGCTGGGCCGCCACCCGCCGGGCCGGCCTCCGCACCGCCCTCGGCGCCCTCGGGCTGCCGGCGCTCGCGCTGGTCCCCGCCCTGCTGGTTGACCGTGACGCGCTGGTGGAGAACGTGCTGCGCTTCCCGCTCGGGCACGGGCTGGTGACCAGTCCCGCGCAGTCCCCGTTCCCCGGCCACCTGATCGCCACCGCGCTGCCCGCCGGCCGGATCGTCGCCGCCGCGCTGCTGGTCGCGGCCGGGGCGGCGATCGCCGTCCGGCTCCTCCGCCGTCCGCCGCGCACCGCCGCCGCCACCGCGCTGATCTGTGGGTACGGACTGCTCGCGGCGATCCTGCTGATGCCCTCGACCCGTTTCGGCTACCTGCTCTACCCGGTCGCCCTGCTGGTCTGGGCCCCCGCGCTGGCACTCCCGGAAGCCGCGCTGCGCCCTGAGGCGCCCGCCCCGGCCGCTTCCGCCAACTCCCGGACGCGGCCGGTCGGCAGGGCGTAAACCTGAGGACATGACCACCTATCGCGATCGGGCCGAGGCGGGCCGCATGCTCGCCGACAAGCTCACCGACCTCGCCGGGCGGCCGGGGGTCATCGTGCTCGGGCTGGTACGCGGCGGCGTGGAGGTCGCCCGGGTGATCGCTGAACGGCTCGGCGTGCCCCTCGACGTGCTGGTGGTCCGCAAGCTCGGCGTGCCGTACGCACCCGAGGTGGCGTACGGCGCGCTCGGCCCCGGCGGCGTGCAGGTGCTCAACGAGATGGTCGCGAACCGGCTCAGCGAGGTCGACAAAGCTGAGGTCCGGCAGCGGGAACAGGCCGAACTGGAGCGCCGCGAGGGCCTGTACCGGGCCGGCCGGCCGCCGCTCGACCTCACCGGGCGAACGGCGGTCATCGCCGACGACGGGCTGGCCACCGGCGCCACCGCCCGCGCCGCCGTGCAGGTCGCCCGCCATCTCGGTGCGGCCCGGGTCGTCGTGGCCGTGCCGGTGGGCTCCCGAGAGGCGTACGAGATGCTGGCCGGCGAGGCCGACCAGGTGATCATTCTGGAGACGCCGCCCGACTTCATGGCGGTCGGCGCGTACTACGAGGACTTCCACGAGGTCTCCGACAGCGAGGTGACGGAAACGCTGAAGGCCACCGCGTGAGGTCACCGGGTACCGTCGGTGCCATGCAGCTCACCTGTCCCAAATGTCATGGCGAAATGCGCCAGTACGAGCGCAGCGGAGTGATCATCGACCAGTGCGGCGAGTGCCGAGGCATCTTCCTCGACCGCGGCGAGCTCGAGAAGCTGTTCGAGGCCGAGGCGAACTGGAACCAGCAGCACACCCCCCAGCCGGCAGCCCCGGCCGCCGGCGGCTACGCCCCGCCGCCCCCACCGCCACCCGCCGCCGCCCCGCACCAGCCCGGCTACGGCGCCGTCCCGCCCCCTCCGCCGCCGCCCGGCCACGGCTACGCGCAGCCCGCGTACGGCCACGGCCAGCACCACGGCTACCACGGCCACTACCGCCGCAAGAAGCGCCACGGCTTCCTCGGCGAACTCTTCGACTGACCGGTACCCGGCCGGGCCGGGGCACACCCCGGCCCGCCCGCGCGGCACCTCGGTCGAGGTGCCGCGCGGCGTTTCGTGTGCGACGCTCACCCCCATGAAGCCCACCGGGCAGCACATCGCCCTGGCGCAGGCCTACGACGGCATCACCCGAGTGGTCGCCGATCTCGACGACGCCGACCTGCAACGACCGACCCGCTGCCGGGGATGGCTCGTCGCCGACCTGCTCTTCCACATCCTCTGCGACGCCCAGCGGGCCCTGGTCGCGCTCGCCAGCCCCGCCGACCGCCCGGCCGACGTGGACGACGTCAGCTACTGGCGCGCGTTCACCCCGGGAGGCGGCGACGAGGCCAGCGTGCGGCACGCCTGGTGGGTCCGCCGCTCGGCCGCCGCCTTCGACCGGCCCAGCGGGGTGGTGCGGCTCTGGTGCGACACCGCCCCCGCCGCCGTCCGCGCGGCCGGCGTGGCCGTACACGGCGCTGATCCGCACGCCTGCGTCACCACCCAGGGCCAGGTGATCGCCGTACCCGATCTGCTGGCCACCCTCACCACGGAGGCCGTCGTCCACCACCTCGACCTGGTGGTCGATCTGCCGGACGCACCCCCACCCGGCGCCGCCGCCGTCGGCGTCGCGGTGACCACCGTCGACGGCCTGCTCAGCGACGACGCGGTCCGGCCGACCGGCTGGGACAACCGGGAGTACCTGCTCAAGGCCACCGGCCGGCTCCCGCTCACCGACCGCGACCGGCGGGACCTGGGCGAATCCGCCGGCTGGTTCCCGCTGCTCGGCTGAGCCTCACCGTCAGTCCTGCACCGCACCAACGCTGACGTTGGCCACCGTGCCGGTCATCCCGCTCGCCCGATCCGAGGCCAGGAACGCCGCCACCTCGGCGACCTCCGCCACGGTCAACGCCCGGCGCAGCATCTCCCCGCCGACACCATGTCAGACGATGGCCATGTCGACGAAGCGGGACAGGTGCAGCTGGGCCGCGACCGTCACGGTGTCGGTGGGGCCATTCCTGTGTTTGGCAACGATGAAGTCGGCTTCCCCGGCCCGCGGCGACTCCTTGTCGTAGTAGTCGTCCCGGTGCAGCAGGATGACAACGTCGGCATCCTGCTCAATTGAGCCTGATTCACGCAAGTCGGACAACTGGGGTCGCTTGTCGGTGCGCTGCTCGGGGCCACGGTTCAGCTGGCTCACCGCGATCACCGGGCACTCGACCTCCTTGGCCAGCAGCTTGAGGCCACGGGAGAGGTCGGCCACCTCCTGCTGCCGGCTCTCGGTGCGCTTGGGCGAGGTCATCAGCTGGAGGTAGTCGACCACGATCAGCTTGAGGTCGTGCTTCTGCTTGAGCCGGCGCGCCTTGGCCCGGATCTCCATCAGGTTCATGCTCGGCGTGTCGTCCACGAAGAGCGGCGCCTCACTGATCTCGCCCATGCAGCGGGCCAGCTTGGTCCAGTCGTCGTCGGAGAGCTGGCCGCTGCGCAGCACGTGCAGCGGTACGCGCGCCTCGGCCGAGAGGAGTCGCATGACGATCTCGACCTTGCTCATTTCCAGCGAGAAGATCGCCGACGCGTGGTTGGAGCGAATAGAGGCATTCCGGGCAAAATCCATACTTGCCGTTGACTTGCCCAAACCAGGCCTGCCGGCCACGATGATGAGTTGGCCCGGGTGCAGGCCGTTCAACAGTCGATCAAGGTCGCTGAAGCCGGTGGGCACCCCGGTCATCACGCCGCCCTGGGCACCCACGGCCTCGATCTCGTCCAGCGTCGGCTGGAGCATGTCGGCCAGGATGGCGAAATCCTCGCTGACCCGCTTCTCGGTCACCTCGTAGACGGCCTGCTGGGCGAGGTCGACGATGTCGTCGACGTCCCGGCTGCCGCCCTGGCCGGTGCCGTACCCGAGTTGGACGATCTTGGTGCCGGCCTCGACCAGCCGGCGCAGCACCGCGCGCTCGCCGACGATGCGCGCGTAGTAGGCGGCGTTGGCGGCGGTGGGCACGCTGGCGATCAGCGTGTGCAGGTAGGGCGCGCCGCCGATCCGGGCCAGGTCGCCGGAGTCGGCCAGGGCGGCGGCGACGGTGATCGGGTCGGCCGGCTCGCCCCGGCCGTAGATGTCGAGGATCGCGTCGAAGATGGTGGCGTGCACGGGGCGGTAGAAGTCGTTGGACTTCAGGATCTCCACGACATCGGCGATGGCGTCCTTGGAGAGCAGCATGCCGCCGAGAACGCACTGCTCAGCGGCCACGTCCTGAGGCGGGGTCTTCTCGAACTGCGCGTCCCGTTGTGCCTGCGCGGGCGGCGGCCCCCCGGTCCGCTCCGTCCGCGCGTCGTCGGTGACCGACACGGGTCCCCCCTCGCTGCGTCGGATCGAGTCCAGCTCTACCGCCGGGGTATGACATCTCCGACGACCCTCCGGTCGATCGGGGGCCACCGCCCGGACGGTCGGGGGACCACGATACGGAACCCGAGGTCAGACCCTCAACAATGCCGGTGGACGAGCCTCGGGACAACCTGTGGACGCCCGGGGCCGGACATGTGCGCAGCGTGTGCACAGGGTGTGGATAAGTCATGGAGAATTCTGGCTCGACCGCCTCTGACCTGTGGCTTTGCAATCCACAGCCTGTGGACGACAGATTTCCGGTCGGGCCTGGGCACCGTTCGTCCCGTACCATCACCGCGAACGGCTACACCTGGACAGCGGATTGCACTTTCGGTTGAGAAGGGTCACGCTCCGGCCGTGAGACACCGGGACTGGGGAGGCGGGGAGGGCAGCCCGCGCGAGCGCCAGCCGACCTCCCCGTGGGACGAGCCCGCCGAGTCGTTCCCGGTCCCCTCCAGCTCGGCGGCGCCCGAGCACTACCGCACCCCGAGCCGCCGCCGCGCCATCGAGCGCGGCCAGCAGGAGCCGGTGGACACGTACCTTCCGCAATGGGCGGTGGAGTCGGGCGTCCGCCGGGCGGACGGCAGAGGCCGGCACGCCGCCCCCGACGACGATGACGACGTCGAGCCGCCGTACCCGGCTGACGGCTGGCGGGCGGACGTCGGATGGCGCCGGGAGGCTGGCCGGCGCGGGCTGCCGGCCATCGACGCCGGCCCGGCCGGCGAGCACACCGCCGAGTGGACCCTGGACACCCCGCAGGAGCAGGGGTACGTCGGGAGCCGGCGGGCCGAGTCCACCGAGGACGAGCCGGTGTCCGGGCCGGCCGTGCGGAGCCGGCCGCGCCGCGCGCAGTTGCGCCGGCCGCAGGTGACCTCGGGCCTGGCGGACAGCACCACCTCGGGCGGGGAGGAGGCCCGGTCGGATGCCGGGCGGAGCCGGCGGGCGGCCTCGGAGTCCTGGTCCCGGCCGGCGGTGGACCCGTGGGAACGGGGCCGGTCGGCCGAGCCTGATCCGGTGGCGCCGCCGGCGGTCGATCCGTGGGACGCCTCGGGTGTGCACGCCTGGGGCCGTTCGGCCACGAGCCGGTGGGACCAGGCGGATGACGCGGACCGCTGGGACCGGACGGAGCACACCGGCGAGCGGGACCGGCTCACCGACACCGGCGAGTGGGGCCGGTACGCCGAGGTCGACCAGTGGGACCGCACGATGCCGCCGAAGCCGGTCCGGGAGGGCTGGGCGTCGCCGGAGCAGGCAAAGGGATTCTGGTCGGGGACCCGGCTGGCCGGTGACGATCCCACGGGTGGCGGCGGGTCGTGGCACCGCCGGACCGAGGACAACCTGCTGGATCCGGACACGGGCGGTCCGGTCCGGTCGCTGGTCTACACCGCCGCCTGTTATCTGATGCCCGCGCTGCTGGTCTTCGTGGGGCTGCTGTTCCTCGACGGGCAGGCCCCAGCGGGATGCGTCACGGACATCACCGGCGGGGGTTGTGACTCGCCGCGGGCGCACGCGTTCGCCTCGCTGGTCGCGGGTGCGCCGCGGTTCGGGATGGCGCTGCTGAGCAGCCTGGTCGTCGCGGTGGTGCTGCGCGGTTTCGGGACGACGTGGCGGCCGGGGACGGTGGCGCCGGCGGCGGCGGCGGTCGGTGGCCTGCCGACGGTGATGATCAGCGTGGTGACCGGCCAGCCGATCGGCTGATCGACAACGGCGGATTCGCCGGACGGCGGCTCCAGGTCGCGGCGTAAGACGCGCCGAGCTGGAGTTGTCGCAAACTCGCTGACCACCAGCGCCGGGCGGCCCCGCAGGAGCATGCGGAAGGGCCCGCACCGGTCTCCCGGTGCGGGCCCTTCCGTCGTGCTGTCCGCTGTCAGCTCGGGGTGACGTTCAGGTTGAACTTGGCGGTCACCTCCGGGTGCAGCTTGATGCTCACCGGGTAGGAGCCGGTCGACTTGATGTGACCGGGCAGTTCCAGCCGGCGGCGGTCCAGGCTCGGACCACCGGCGGCCTTGACGGCCTCGACGACCTCGGCCGGGGTGACCGAGCCGAAGAGCCGGCCGCCGTCGCCGGCGCGGGCCTTCAGGTTGACCTTCAGGCCCTCGATCTGGGCCTTGACCTCGTTGGCGTGGCCGAGGTCGCGGATCTCCCGGGCCGAGCGGGCCCGCTTGATGACCGTGACCTGCTTCTCCGCGCCCTTGGTCCAGGCGATCGCGAAGCCCTGCGGCAGCAGGTAGTTACGGCCGTAGCCGTTCTTCACCTCGACGATGTCGCCCGGAGTGCCGAGGCCGGACACCTCCTGAGTCAGGATGATCTTCATGTCCGTGCCTCCTCTCAGCGGGTCGTGGCCGTGTACGGCAGGAGCGCCATCTCGCGGGCGTTCTTGACCGCACGGGCGATCTGCCGCTGCTGCTGCGAGGTAACGCCGGTCACCCGCCGAGCGCGGATCTTGCCGCGGTCGGAGATGAACTTGCGCAGCAGCGCGGTGTCCTTGTAATCGATGTAGGTGATCCCGTCCTTGTCGAGCGGGTTCACCTTCTTCTTCGGCTTGCGCAGTGCCGCAGCCTTGGCCATTGCTCTTGCTCCTGGTTTGCGATCGCGGGCGCTCGGCGCCATTAGAACGGGGGCTCCTCGTCGAAGTTTCCGCCGCCCGAACCACCGCGCGAGGGAGCCGGGGCAGCCGAGGCCCAGGGGTCGTCGAAGTTGCCTCCGCCGCCGCCCTGGCCGCCACCACCACCGAAGCCGCCACCGCCACCCGAGCGGGACATCTTCTGCACCTTCGCCGTGGCGTAGCGCAGCGACGGGCCGATCTCGTCGACCTCCAGCTCGATGACGGTGCGCTTCTCACCCTCGCGGGTCTCGTACGACCGCTGACGCAGCCGGCCGGACACGATCACCCGGGCGCCGCGCTGCAGCGACTCGGCGACGTTCTCGGCGGCCTGCCGCCAGACCGTGCACGAGAGGAACAGCGGCTCGCCGTCCTTCCACTCGCCGGACGCCTTGTCCATGAAGCGGGGCGTCGAGGCGACCCGGAACTTGGCGACGGCCGCCCCGGAGGGGGTGAACCGCAACTCGGGGTCATCGGTCAGGTTGCCGATGACCGTGATGGTGGTGTCTCCTGCCATGACCATCTCCTCGCGCACTCATCGTGTTGCCCTACAGGCTCTCAGAGCCCTCCGACACCATCGATGAGGCTTGATCCAGACGTGCCGGGTCGAATGTCAGCGCATCTCCGGACGGATGACCTTGGTGCGCAGCACGGACTCGTTGAGCCGCAGCTGACGGTCCAGCTCGGCCACCGCCTCAGGCGTTGCCTGGAGGTCGATGACGGCGTAGATGCCCTCGGCCTTCTTGCTGATCTCGTACGCGAGGCGCCGGCGGCCCCACACGTCGGTCTTCTCCACCGAGCCACCCGCGGTCCGGATCACGTTCAGGTACGTGTCGAGCGACGGGGCGACGGTGCGCTCCTCGAGGCTGGGGTCGAGGATCACCATGATCTCGTAATGACGCAAGACGTGCTCACCTCCTGTGGGCTAAGCGGCCACGGTCCTTCCGTGGCAGGAGGTCGTGCGTCGTGGCCCGTGACCGGCAGCGGGGGAACCCGGCCGGGCGCGGACAACCGGACCAGGATACCCGGTCCGGACGATCATGCCCGGGCCGGTCGTGCGCGGCGCCCGGGCGCGGCGACAGGGGCCCACCTCCGGCGTCGCGTACCGGTGGTGGGCCCCTGTCCACAGGGCCGCGGGGCGTCCCGTCCGCATTCCTTGGGTGGGACCTGGGGAGGAACGACCACACCGATGAGGTTGGATCGAGGACGCCCCGCGGAGCTTTATCGTGTTGTCATCTGGTCTGACCATACAACGACTCTCGTCACCACTTGGGGGAAATGGAGGAATTTGCCCCAGCGACCGAATGCTTGGCCGTCGGGTCTGACGAGTCGGAGGATCCCGCCCCGTCGTGCCGGGCCGCACGGCGGGGCGTCCCGTTTCCGGGGGTCTCCCCTGCACCAGTACCCGCTGTGGACCCGGGCCCGGGTGCAGGGTTGACCGTCGATCCCACCTGGAAAACGAGCGCCCGGCCGGCGGGTGACGCCCGGCGCGACGCGCCCGTCAGGCGCCGCCGCCGGTACGCCGGTCGGCTGCGGTCACCCCGCTCGTCAGGGCCGCGACGTAGGCTGCCCTGCATGCGAATCGGAGCCCACGTCGATCCGTCCGACCCGTTGGCCGAGGCCGCCGCCCGGGACGCCGAGGCCGTGCAGTTCTTCCTCGCCGACCCACAGGGTTGGAAGGCCCCGAAGCCACGGGAGGACGCCGACCGGCTGCGTGACGCGGGCGTCGACCTCTACGTCCACGCGCCGTACGTCATCAACGTGGCCACCCTGAACAACCGGATCCGCATCCCCAGCCGCAAGCTGGTCCTCGGCCACGCCACCGCCGCGGCGGCCGTCGGCGCCAAGGGCCTGATCGTGCACGGCGGCCACGTCAACGCCGGCGGCGACCTCGCCGCCGGCTTCGACAACTGGCGCAAGACCTTCGCGTACGCCGCGGAGTCGGGCGGCTTCCCGCTCCCGCTCCTGATCGAGAACACTGCTGGCGGTGACAACGCCTGCGCCCGTCACCTCGACGCCCTGGCCCGGCTCTGGGACGCCCTCGCCGACTACGAGGTGGGCTTCTGCCTGGACACCTGCCACGCGTACGCCGGCGGCGAGGAACTGCTCGGGCTGGTGGACCGGGTGAAGGCGATCACCGGCCGGATCGACCTGATCCACGCGAACAACTCCAAGGGCGCCTTCAACTCGGGGCAGGACCGGCACGACAACCTGACCGGCGGGACCATCGACCCCGAGTTGGTGGTGGCGGTGATCCGGGCGGCCGGCGCGCCGGTCATCGTGGAGACCCCGGGCGGCGCCGCGGGCCAGGCGGCGGACATCGCCTTCCTGCGGGAGCAGTTGGGCAAGGCGGCATGACCACCGAGCAGTCCGACACCACCGACGGCGCCCGCCCGGCCGGCAGCGACTCCCAGCCGACCGCCGGCGGCAGCGACCCGGACGGCTCCGCCGCGGCGACGCCCGAACCGGTCATCCGGCAGCCGGGCGCGGACACCGCCACGCCGGCGGAAGAGCCGGCCACGGGTCAAGCCGCCACGTCGACGAAGGAGTTGACCACCGAGCCCGCCACCTCGAAATCCGCCGGCGGTGAGGCGGACGGGACGGCTCAGCCGACCGACGGGAACGGCACCGGGAAGTCCGCCGCAAAGCCGACCGGAAAGGCTGGCCGCGACGACACCGCCGCCGACGCGTCCGGCAAGGCCGACGCGTCCGGAACGAAGGCCGACGGCAAGTCGGACACGCCGGCCGATCCGTGGTCCGCCTTCGGCCCCGCTCCGGACCCGGTGCTCACCCGGCCCCGCCGGGCGGTCCGCGCGGTGGGCCGCTTCCTGATCCACGAGTGGACCCTGGCCACCGTCGCCTCGCTGGCGCTGGCCGTCCTGATGACCTGGCCCACGCTGCGCTACCCGAACTACACGCTGCCGCAGGACTACTGGGACCCGAGCCTCCAGGCCTGGCAGATGGCCTGGTCCGGGCACATCCTGCTGACCAACCCGGCCCAGCTCTGGCACTCGAACAGCTTCTTCCCCGAGTCCTGGAGCTTCGCCTTCTCCGACACCCTGCTCGGGTACGCCCCGGCCGGCATGCTCGGTCACGGTCCCGAGGCCGCCGTACTGCGCTACAACATCATGTTCGTGCTGGCGCACGCGCTCGCCACGCTCGGGGCGTACGCGCTGGCCCGGCAGCTGGGCGCGGGCCGGATCGGGGCCGCGGTGGCCGGTGCCGGCTACGCGTACGCCCCGTGGCTGCTCGCCCAGGCCGGGCACCTGCACATCCTCTCGAACGGTGGCATCCCGCTGGCGCTGGCGATGCTCGCCCGGGGCCACGGCTGGTCCCTGCGCCACGGCTACCGTCCGCACCGCCGCCACGCCGGTTGGGCGTTCACCGGCTGGCTGGTGGCGGCGTGGCAGCTCAGCCTGGGCTTCGGCATCGGGCTGCCGTTCGCGTACCTGCTGGCCGGCATCGTGCTGGTCTCGGCCGTGCTCTGGTTCGCCCGGCGCTGGCTGGTCCGGCGGGTGAAGCGCCCGTTCGGATGGCGGCTGCTCCTCGCCGACGTATTCGGCGGGCTGCTCTTCGCCGCGGTGGGCGCGCTGTTGGCGTTGCCGTACTTCACCGTTGCGCAGCAACACCCGAACGCGGCCCGGACGCTAGCCGACATCGAGATCTACTCGCCACCGGTGAGCGGCTTCTTCACCGCCCCGGCCGAGTCGCGGATCTGGGGTCCGCTGCACGAGGGGGCGCGAGCGGTGCTGCCCTGGCACCCCGAGATGACGCTGCTGCCCGGCTTCGCGCTGTACGCCCTGGCTGCCGGCGGGCTCTTCTTCTCCGTCTGGCGGGTCCGGCACCGGCTCTTCCTGCTCGCCGGGGTGCTGGTGACGATGCTCCTGGCCATGGGCACGCGGTTCTTCGGCGGCCGGTTCAGCTACGTGCCGCTGTTCGACTACCTGCCCGGCTGGAACGGGCTGCGGACCCCGGGCCGGATGATGCTCTGGACCACCCTCCTGCTCGGCCTGCTCGCGGCGGGTGCGGTCACCGCGTTCTGCGCCCGGGTACGCGAGGTGGCCGCCGAGCGGGTCCCACCGTGGCCCGGCCCGTGGCTGCGCCTGGCCACCCTGCTGCCCCTGCTGCTGGTGATCGTCGAAGGGCTAAATGTCACCCCGCATCCGGTCGTGCCGGCGCAGCCGGCGGCGATGCGTACGGTCGACGGCCCGCTGCTGGTCCTGCCCAGCAGCCAGAACCTCGACCAGCCGGTGATGCTCTGGTCGACCAGCCGGTTCCAGGAGATGGTCAACGGCGGCAGTGGCTTCACCCCGGACAGCCAGGCCCGGGTCCGCGACGCCGTCGTCAGCTTCCCCGACCAGCCCAGCATCGCCTACCTGCGCGAGCTCGGGGTGAAGAACGTGGTCGTGTTGCCCGGGAAGCTCGCCGGCACGCCGTGGGAGGGGCTTCTCGACCGACCTTCCGACGGGCTGGGGGTGACTCGCACAGAGGTCGGTGACGCCGTCGTCTTCCGTCTTGAGTAGATCTGTTGGGGCGGGATTGCCGGGAGCCCAGCCGGCTCCCGGCGGTCAGGCGGTGACGGGCTCGGCGGGACGGTTTGTGGCTGCGGGGCGGTGGCGCCACCGGACGAACCAGAGGGCGTCTTCGGCACCGTTGAGGACGCCGCCGTCCGGGTCGTCGGCGTAGGTGGCCCGGACCGCGTCCCGCTCCGGGCGCAGGATGTCGCGGATCACCAGGCCGCAGAGCACCGCGACGGTGATCAGGCGCAGGCTGGCGGCCAGCACGAAGACCCCCTCGGGGAAGACCGGCCGGCCGGTCGCCGCGCCGAGCAGCTCGCCGTAGAAGGCGGCGAAGTAGCAGACCTCGGCGACCTGCCAGGCCAGGAACGCGCCCCAGCGCGGCCGGGCGAGCACCGCGAGCGGGAGCAGCCAGAGCACGAACTGCTGCGACCACACCTTGCTGAAAATCAGGAAGGCGGCGACCACCAGGAAGGCGAGCTGGGCGAGCCGGGGCCGGCGCGGGGCGAACCACGCCAGCGCGGCCACGCCGAGGCACGCCAGGCCGAACAGCAGGTACGACACCCAGTTGAGGGTGGCGATGTGGGCGTTCAGCCACTCGAAGGGTCCGAGGTCACCGGGCGCTGCCGGGCTCACCTTGCCGTCCAGGTACCGGCCGATGTACCAGAGGGTGCCCCAGTCGATCGGCCGGGTGGTGTTCAGCTCGAAGAAGCGCCCCCAGTTCTCCCGGTAGGGAATCGCCACCGGCAAGTTCACCACCACGACCGTCACCGCAGCCGTGATGACGGACAGGAGGGCGGCTCGGACCCGGCCGGCGCGGACCGCGAGCACCAGGATCGGCCCGAGGATGAACAGCGGCCACAGCTTCGCCGCGCCGCCGATCCCGAGCAGCACCCCGGCCAGGGCGGCCATTAGGGCACCGAACCGGCCGGGTCCGGTACGCGCCCAGGCCAGCAGCCCGAACGCGGCCAGCCCGACGGCGAGCAGGTCCCAGTTGACGGTGGCGGTGAGCAGCAGCGCGGGGGCGAGCGCGAACATCGCCGCGTCCCACGGTCGTCGGCGGCGCAGCCGGAGGATGACCGCCACGGTGGCGACCGCGAGGACGCTGAGCACCAGCGCGTTGAGGTTGTAGAACCACCGCCCCTGGTTGATGCTCGGGTTGTCCACGCCGAGGGCGTGCACCGGCAGCCCGAGCGCGCCCATGAAGTAGCCGGTCAGTACGGGGTACTCCACCGGGTGGTCGGCGTAGGGCACCTTGCCCTCGTTCAGCCCTTCGGCGTAGTACAGGGCGAGCACATCCGTGTAGCACATCCGGGTGTACTGCGTGTTGTTCTGCCAGGCGCCGTCCTGGCAGGGCGACTTCTGCACCCAGTGCAGCGCCAGCGTCAGGCAGGCCAGGGCCAGCACGATCCGGGCGGCCGTCCAGAACCGTCGCTCGCCGCCCGCCGGCCGGTCCAGGGCTGCGGCATGGTCGCCCAGCGGGCCGCCGATCAGTTCCGAGGTGCCCCGCACAAAGCCATCCGAGCGGGACGGGTGGTCCACAGTCCCGGTGTCGTCGATGCCTGCCGTCGACTGGGTGCTCATGGAGAGGCATCCTGCCGTACGTCGGGCCTTCGCGTCCCGCCGCGACCACAGATTTCCGGTGCCCGGATACGCCGACGGCGGCCGGACCAGTGGTCCGGCCGCCGCCGTAGGTGCTGCGGTCAGTAGGTCTGCCGTGGAGGTGTGCTCGGCAGGATGCCGCCTCCACCACCACCGCCGCCGTTGCCGGGTCCGGGCGGGAAGCCCGGGAAGCCGCCGGGGTTGCCGCCGCCGTTGTTGCCTCCGCCGTTGTTGCCACCACCGTTGTTGCCGCCGTTGTCCTGGCAGAACACGCCGAGCGGGTTGTCACAGCCCGCCGGGGGCGGGGGCGGGGGCGGCGCCTCACCGTTGCCGGTGTCGTCCTTGCCGACGTGCTCGGCGGGTGGGAAGTCCTTCTTCTCCTTGCCCTTGAGCGCGTCGTTCATGAACCGCTGGAAGATGGCACCGGGCATGCCCTTACCGCTGATGTTGGCCCCGCCCTTGGTCTTGATCGCCTTCCGGTCCTTGACGTTGCCTACCCAGACGGCGGTGGCGAGCTGGGGCGTGTACCCAATCATCCAGGCGTCGCCGTTCGCGGTCGTCTTGGAGTTCAGTTCCCAGGTACCGGTCTTCTCGGCGGCCTTCCGGCCGTCGTCGAGCCGGCGGTTCACCTTGCCAGGGTACTGCTCCAGCACCGAGGTCACGTCGGCCACGACGTCCTTGGGAATCCGCTGCACGCCCTTCTTGCTTGGGCCCGGGAGGATGCGCCACTTGCCGGTCTGGTCTTGCTTC
Source organism: Micromonospora sp. CB01531 (assembly GCF_001905095.1). Lineage (GTDB taxonomy): Bacteria > Actinomycetota > Actinomycetes > Mycobacteriales > Micromonosporaceae > Micromonospora. Next base: position 136,937 of record NZ_LWLS01000083.1, on the reverse strand, counting down.
TCCACCTTCTTGATGAAGTGCGCCTTGTGATAGACGCCCTGGTTGGCGAAGGTCGCGACGCCGTTGGCGTGGTCCAGCACCGTGATCGGGTATTGGCCGTAGCCGACGACGTGGAAGAACGGATCCGGGGCCACGTCCTTCGGGTCCGCCTTGGTCAGGTCGTGCGCCTTCGCCGGGTTGGTGTCGGTCTGCCACATCATCGTGACGCCGGCCTTCTTGGCCATGTCGACAACCTTGTCCGGGCCGATCTGCTCGGTGATGTAGTAGAACGGCACGTTCAGCGACTTCAGCGTCGATTCCTCGAGGGTGCAGGAGTCGCCGCAGGTGACCTTGTCGGCGCCGGCGTTGCTGACCTTGAACTCCATGTCCTTCGGGGTGAACGCCGAGCCCTTCCACCGCGACTTGAGGGAGATACCCGCATTGAGCGCCGCCGCGAGGGTGTAGATCTTGAAGCTCGAACCCGGCGAGTGGCCGCCGCTGATCACACCGTTGTCGTTGTTCTTGCCGGCATAGTCGGTGCCGGTGCCGTCGTCGCCGCCGTAGTAGGCGCGCACCTCGCCGCTCTGCGGGTCGATGGACACCAGGGCGGCCATCAGGTTGCTGGGCTGACCGTCGAGCTCCGACCCCTTCTTGGCCCGCTGGGCCGCCTCCAGCGCGGCCTCCTGCATCTTCGGGTCGATGGTCGTCGTGATCCGGTAGCCGCCCTTCGACAACGCCTGGGAACAGAGCGGCTTGTCCGGGGTGGCGGCGGCCTCGTCGTCGGTGCAGAGCTTGAGGTCCCGCAGCTCGCTCTTGACGTAGTTGACGATGTTGCCGTTCGGGGTCTTTCCCACGTTGGTCAGCCCGCTGGTGTTCTTCGGCATGGGCTTCAACGTCTTGGGGTACTCGGTAGGGTGCGGCTGCTTACCCGGCGCGTCGAGCCACTTCTCGGTGATCATGCCCTGAACGACGTAGTTCCATCGGTCCAACGCGGCCTGCGGGTTGATCGCCGGGTCGTAGCCCTGGTGGGTGGCGCTCGGCTCGGGCTGCTTGATCAGCGCCGCGAGCACCGCCGCCTCCGCCACGGTCAGCTTCGACACGTCCTTGCCGAAGTAGGTCTGCGCCGCCGCCTGGATGCCGTACGCGCCCCGGCCGAAGTAGATCACGTTCAGGTAGTGCTGCATGATCTCCGGCTTGGAGTACCGGTCGTTCAGCTTGGAGGCGAGGATCGCCTCCTTCACCTTGCGCGCGTACGTGTCCTGGTTGAGGTTGTCGAACGCGTTGCGGGCGTACTGCTGGGTGATGGTCGAGGCGCCCTGCTTGTCGCCGCCGGTGAGGTTGTTCCAGGCGGCCCGCGCGATGCCCTTGTAGTCCACCCCGGAGTGCCGGTAGAAGTTCCGGTCCTCCGCCGCGGCCACCGCGTTCTGCACGTATTCCGGGACGTCCTTGATGTTGACGAAGGTGCGGTTCTCCGCTCCCACTCGGGCCATCTGCGACCCGTTGCTGTAAAGGATCGTGGTGGCCAACGGTGGGGGGGTGTCCTGGGGCAGGATCACGTTCGTCGAGTAGTAGGTGAAGCCGACGACGCCGATGCCGGCGAGCATGATGAAAACGGCGAAGCCGGCGATCAGCATGTTGATCCGCCGGCGCTTCTTCGCCCGAGCCCGCGCGCCCGGGTCGTCGCCGTGACCGCCGCGACCGCCCCGGCCGGGGCCGGTCGGGCCGCCCGGCCCACCCGGACCGCCACCCGCCATGCCGGGCACACCGGCCCGGGCCACGGTGGCCCGGCCACCGACGGATGCCGAGCCGACGCTCGCCCGGCCGGCCGTGCCTACGCTGGCCGCGCCGACCGAGGCGCGCCCCGCCGGGCCGGCGGGAGACACCGGCACCGAGGCGCGGCCGGAGCCGGCCCGCCCGGAGGCACCGCCAGGAGCCGGCGAGACGGGCACCGAGGCGCGTCCCGCACCGGCCTGGCCCATTGAGGCCGAAGCCGAGGCGCCGCGCGGCGCCGGGGCGGCGCCGCCGACGGAGGCGCGCCCGCCGGACGCAGAGCCCCGGGGCGTCACCGAGGCACGGGCCGAGGCGCCGCCTTCGGACCCGGATGACCAGCCGTTCCCGTGTGGGCCACCGCCGTAGTCGGGGTCGCCGCCCGGGCCCGGGATCTGGGCCCGCCCACGCGAAGAACTGGGATCGCCGTAGTTCATTCCTCACACCCTGCCGCTCGCGGTGGGGCGCGAGGGCGCCGCCACCCGGTTGCCGTGAGCTGGAACACGAGACGCTACACCCCGGGCTTGCCGGGGCGCAGCCGTCAAATCCGACCTAATCGGACTAATCTGAGCTGAAAGCTGTCGGTCGTCCCGCCCGGAGATCGGGCCGGATGCGACCGGACCAGCCAAGTTCACCGTTGCGCCTCTCGCCTTCGACGAGGGGTGGAGCCGGTCGGCGCGGCCGAGCCGCTCACCGCCCCCTGCTCCGACCCGTCCTCCGTACCGCCGGCCAGCCCGTCCCGGCCGAGCAGGAACTGCTCGACGAGATGGTTCCAGTCGCAGCCGGGGCACACCTCCACCACGAAAACCTGGAACTCACGCAGCGTCATCGCCAGCATCGACAGCTCGGCCCGGCTGCGCGCCTGGCCGGCAGACTGCTTGAGTTCGTCGCCGTAAATGTAGTGGACGTGGATGAGGTTCTCGCTGCGACAGATCGGGCAGCGCTCCTCGGTGGGCTCGCCGTGGAACCGGGCAGCGTTTTTCAGGTACGGCGAGGCATCGCAGACGTCGTACGTGCCGACCCGGTTGGCGAGGAGGTCACGCAGCACCGCTCGCTTCCGGAGCGAGTAGTCGACGACCTGGCGCTGCGTACGCATGCGGCAAAGGGTACGCGACCCCGCCGGGCGAGGCGACCGCCGTCACGATCCGTGACAACAGGACCGCGTAAACGAGGGTTTGCCCTGATCATTTGTCTCCGCTAACGTGCGATGTATCGGTCCGATACATCGCGGCGGTTACGACTCCGCGCCGGGGGTAAGAAGGGGTGGCCCATGCTCGAGCTCGCCATCCTCGGCCTCCTGCAGGAGGCTCCGATGCACGGCTACGAGCTGCGCAAGGAGTTGGCCGCCAAACTCGGCGCCATCCGGGCGGCGATCAGCTACGGCTCGCTCTACCCGACCCTGCGCCGGCTGCAGGCGGCGGGCTGGATCACCGAGGCCGCCGAGACACCCGCGACCGCCGAGGAGGTTCCCGCGCTGACCAGCCGGCGTGGTCGGGTGGTCTACACCATTACCGCGGAGGGCAAGGAACGGTTCGCCCAGCTCATAGCGCAGGCTGGACCCGAGACGTACGACGACACGGGCTTCGGCGTGCACTTCGCGTTCTTCGCCCGGACCGACCAGGCCACCCGGCTCCGGATCCTGGAAGGTCGTCGTCGCAAGATCGAGGAGCGTCGCGAAGGCCTTCGTGACGTGCTCGGCCGGGCAGCCGAGCGGCTCGACGCGTACACCCTGGAGCTGCAGCGTCACGGCCTGGAGGCCTGTGAGCGCGAGGTCCGCTGGCTGGAGGAGCTCATCGCCAACGAGCGCTCCGGCCGAGCCCCGACGGTCCCGGAAGCCGGGACGGCCGGCGGCCGACGAGAAAACGACAGCCCGCCCCCGCCTGGCGAGTCCAGGAAAGAGCGGCCGTGATGAAAGAAGAAGGAGGCAGACGCTATGGGCTCCGTCCGCGTCGCCATCGTCGGCGTAGGTAACTGCGCCTCGTCCCTCGTGCAGGGCGTGGAGTACTACCGCAACGCCGACCCGACCGACCGCGTCCCGGGTCTCATGCACGTCACCTTCGGCGACTACCACGTCTCCGACGTGAAATTCGTCGCGGCGTTCGACGTGGACGCCAAGAAGGTGGGCATGGACCTCGCCGAGGCGATCGTCGCCAGCGAGAACAACACCATCAAGCTGTGCGACGTGCCGCCGACCGGTGTGACCGTGCAGCGCGGCCCGACCTTCGACGGTCTCGGCCAGTACTACCGGGAGATCATCGAAGAGTCGGACGCCGAGCCGGTCGACGTGGCCCAGGCGCTGCGCGACGCGCAGGTCGACGTGGTCGTCTCCTACCTGCCGGTGGGCTCCGAGCAGGCCGACAAGTTCTACGCCCAGGCAGCGATCGACGCGGGCTGCGCGTTCGTGAACGCCCTGCCGGTCTTCATCGCCTCCGACCCGGAGTGGGCGAAGAAGTTTGAGGACGCCGGCCTGCCGATCGTCGGTGACGACATCAAGAGCCAGGTGGGCGCCACCATCGTGCACCGCGCCCTGGCCAAGCTCTTCGAGGACCGCGGGGTCGAGCTGCTGCGCACGTACCAGCTCAACTTCGGCGGCAACATGGACTTCATGAACATGCTGGAGCGCAACCGCCTGGTCTCGAAGAAGATCTCGAAGACCCAGTCGGTGACCTCCCAGATCCCGCACGAGATGGCCAAGAGCGACGTGCACATCGGCCCGTCGGACCACGTGCCGTGGCTCGACGACCGCAAGTGGGCGTACATCCGCCTGGAGGGCCGCTCCTTCGGCGACACCCCGCTCAACGCGGAGCTCAAGCTCGAGGTGTGGGACTCGCCGAACTCGGCCGGCGTCATCATCGACGCCGTGCGGGCCGCGAAGATCGCGCTGGACCGGAAGATCGGTGGCCCGATCCTCTCCGCCTCCTCGTACTTCATGAAGTCCCCGCCGAAGCAGTACGCCGACCACGAGGCGCACGCCGCCGTCGAGGCGTTCATCAAGGGCGAGGTCGAGCGCTGACGCGCTGACCGCCGCACCGTCGAGGGCCGGGTCCGCTGCGGACCCGGCCCTTCGCGCGTCCCGGCCGGTCTGCCCGGGGTACGTCAGGACCAGGCGCGTTGCAGGGCCACGCCCGCTTCCAACTCCAGCAGCGTCACCTTGCGCGGCAGCCCACCGCCGAAGCCGACCAGCTTGCCGCCGGCACCGACGATCCGGTGGCAGGGCACGATCACCGGCACCGGGTTCCGGTTGCAGGCCACCCCGACCGCCCGGGCCCCGCCCGGGTCCCCGACCGCCTTCGCCACCTCGCCGTAGGTCCGCGTCTCCCCGTACGGGATGAGGGTCATCTCCCGCCACACCGCGCGCTCGAACTCCGACCCCCGGGGCGCCACGACCGGCACGGTGAAATCGGTCAGCTCACCGGCGAAGTACGCCCGCAGCTCGGCCAGCGCGCGGGCGGCCACCTCGTCGCCGGGCCGGTCGGTCGCCGACTCCACCCGGCCGAAGTGCGCCCCGCGGACAGCCGCGCCGTCGGTGGCGACGGAGAACTCCCCGATCGGCGAGTCGAGCACGGTCCAATGCATGACCCGATTGTCCCGCCCGGAGCCCGGCCGCCACCACCAGGCTCACTGTCCGAGCAGCGCGACACCGAGCAGCGCAGCGCCGACGTGACGTTTCACCGTTTCTCCGATCGATGGGGCAAAATTCCGCGGTCGACGCGCGTCTTCCATACGGAGGTGGGCGGTGGCAGAGGTGACCGACGGGGAGTTCACCGCGTTCGTCAACGAACGGGGGCCCGCCCTGCTGCGCGTCGCGTACGCGCTCGCCGGGAACCAGCACGCGGCAGAGGACCTGCTGCAGAACGCGCTGGCCAAGGCGTACGCACGCTGGCCGCGGATCCGGGGCGACGCCGAGCCGTACGTGAAACGGATCCTCTACCACGACCAGATCTCCGGCTGGCGGCGCCGGTCACGGCGCCTGGAGGTCCCGGTCGCGGAGCTGCCGGAGCGGGCCGCGGTGGGGGACAGCGGCGACGACAGCGACCTGCGGCTGCTGCTGCGGGCGGCGCTTCGGTCGCTGCCGCCCCGGCAGCGGGCCGTGCTGACCCTGCGCTATCTGGAGGACCTCAGCGTCGAGCAGACCGCGGCGCTCCTCGGCTGCCGGGCCGGCACGGTGGCCAGCCAGTCCGCCAAGGCGCTGGCCCGGCTGCGCAAGTTGGTGCCGGGGCTGGACGAGCTGACGAGCCGCGCGGAGGTGACGCGATGAGCCGGGCCCTCGACGCGACCCTGCGGGCGGCCGTGCACGACCTCGCCGACGGGGTCCGGCCAGCGCCCGACCTGGCCGCCGGCGCGCTCGGCCGGGGTCGCCGGCTGCGTCGCCGCCGGCGGGTCACCGCAGCCGGTGCCGCCCTGCTGGCGGTCGTGGCCGTGACACTGCCCTTCGTGCTGCTCCGACCCGGCCCAGCCGCACCCCCGGCGACACCGACCCCGACCCCGACGGCCACCCCCTCGCCGACCATGCTGGCCGCGCCGGGGGCGAACTGGACCGCGAAGCCGCTGGTGCTGCCCGGCGACTGGGTGGTCACCCGGGCGCAGGCCGCCGGTGGATCCGGCAACGGCTTCCTGCTCGACCGGAAACGGGGCCGCTACCTCACCACCGACCGCTACGACGGCATCTACCCGGCGCCCACCGGCTCACTCGTCGCGGTCACCGACGAGGCCCGCCCCCGCGACGTCGGCCTGATCGACCTGTCGAGCGGAAAGACCCGCTGGTACGAGGTGGGCCGGGCCCTTGCCGGCCTGCAGTGGTCGCCGGACGGACGGCGGCTGCTGTTCACCACCCGGCAGCTGGACCACTTCGGTTTCATCGTGCTGAAGACGGACGGCACGAAGCGGACCTTCCTGGTGGATCAGGGACGCTGGTTCTGCACCGACATATGCAACTTCACCTGGTCGCGCGACGGTCGAGAGGTCCTACTCCCGCAAACGGGCGGGACGGGTCACAACGAGGCAGTCCGGGACCCCCGCGCGGGGGTGCGGTTCTTCTCCCCCGACGACGGCCGGCAGCTCCGCCTCGTGCCGATCCCCGGCGATCCGGCCGGCCCATGGGCCTGGTCGCCGGACGGGAAGTTCGTCGTGGTGCAGGGGCAGCAGGAACCGCTGCTGGTGGAGACGGGCACCGGGAAGGTGGTGAACCCGCTGCCGGCCGCCGACGTGGCCTGGGTCTCCGCCGACCGACTGCTCTACCGGCGGCCGAACGGGTCGCGGGATTTCGTGCTCGCCGACCCCACCGGCCGGGAGCTGGTCCGTCAGCCACTGCCGAAACAGCTGGTCGATCTTGAGCTGACCGTTGCTCCGCGCTGAGCGTTCGGACAGCCGTCGACCTTGCGCGACATCGATACCGTGCAGGTCGTGGCCACGGGGACGCTCATCTTTCTGATCATCGGTGGGGTCGGGGTCGGCGTGTTGGCGCTCGCCCTGCTCGGTACCGAGCTGTTCACCTTCGGCCATCCGGACGTCGACGGCCCGGTGTCGCTGGAGGCGGTCGCCGGGTTCACCGGCGCCTTCGGCTTCGGCGCCGCCATCGTCAACGAACTGCTCGGCGGGCGTACCCCCGGGATGATCGCGGCGGCGGTGGCCGGCGGCGTGTTCGCCGCGGTGCCCACCGGGTGGCTGGCGGCCCGGCTCAGCCGAGCGGCCCGCAACATGCGCACGGATCCCACGCCAACCCGGGACCACCTGGTCGGCGCGATCGGCCTGGTGGTGACCCCGGTCCCCGCCGGCGGCTACGGCGAGGTCCGGGTACGCCTCGCCGGCCAACCGGTCAAGCTCAACGCCCGCGCCGACCAGCCGATCCCGGTCGGCGCCCGGATCTTCGTGGTCGCGGCGCTGACCGAGACCAGCGTGCACGTCGAGACCTACTGATCCCCCCATCGCAGAGACGGGAAGTCCCATGCTCCTGCTCGTCGCCATCGGCGGCGCGGTCCTCCTCGCCGTCGTCCTCATCCTCTTCGTGCTCTCCCGGATCAAAGTGGCCGGACCGAACGAGGCGTTCATCGTCACCGGCCGCAAGGGTCGGACCACCCAGACCGCCGACGGCGGACGCTCCACCGACATGTCCGGGCAGAAGGTCGTGCTCGGCGCGTCGGTCTTCGTCCTGCCCGTGGTGCAGAAGCTCCAGTCCCTCGACCTGTCCAGCCGCCGGATCGACGTCGGCATCCGGGGCGCGGTGAGCAAGCAGGGCATCCGCGCCGACCTGCACGGCGTCGCCATCGTCAAGGTCGGCGGCACCGAGGACGCGATCCGGGCCGCCGCCCAGCGGTTCCTGCACCAGCAGGACGAGATCGACAACTTCACCCGCGAGGTGCTGGCCGGTGCGCTGCGCTCGATCGTCGGCCGGCTCACCGTCGAGGAGGTCATCCGGGATCGGGCGGCGTTCGCCAGCGCGGTGGCCGAGGAGGCGGAGCACTCGATGACCAACCAGGGCCTGGTGCTGGACACCTTCCAGCTCCAGGACATCCTGGCCGAGGGGTCGTACCTGCAGGACCTGGGTCGGCCGGAGGCGGCCCGGGTGCTCAAGGACGCCGCCATCGCCGAGGCCCGGGCTCGGCAGCAGGCCGAGCAGGAGCGGCTGCTCGCCGAGGAGGCGATCGCCGAGGCGAACCGGAACCTGTCGCTCAAGCAGGCCGCCATCCAGGCCGAGATCGATGCCGCCAAGGCGAAGTCGGCGGCGGCCGGGCCGCTCGCCCAGGCCGAGCGGGACCAGGCGATCCTCTCCGAGCAGCAGAAGGTCGCCGAGCGGAACGCCGAGCTGAAGCAGCGCCAGCTCGACACCGAGGTACGCAAGCCGGCCGACGCGGCCCGTTACAAGGTCGAGCAGGAGGCCGAGGCGGCCCGCAACGCGGCGGTGCTGCGGGCGGACGCCGAACGGCAGGCCACCATCGCCGCCGCACAGGCCGCCGCCGAGCAGGCCCGGCTCACCGGTGAGGGCGAGCGGGCCCGCCGGGCCGCGCTGGCCGAGGCGAACGCGATCGAGGGCGCCAAGGAGGGCGAGGCCGAGCAGCGGCGGCGTACCGCGATCGCCGAGGCGATCGAGCGCGAGGGTCAGGCCGAGGCCGCGGCCATCCTGGCGAAGGGGCAGGCGGAGGCGGAGGCGATGGGTCGCAAGGCCGAGGCGTTCGCCGCGTACGGCGAGGCCGCCGTGCTCGACCTGCTGGTCAAGGTGCTGCCGCAGGTGGTCGAGGCGGCCAGCGCGCCGATCAGCGCGATCGACAAGATGACGGTGATCTCCACCGACGGCGCCTCCTCGCTGACCAAGTCGGTGGCCGGCAACGTGGCTCAGGGCCTCCAGCTCGGCAGCGACCTCACCGGCATCGACCTCGCCGGGCTGCTCGCCAAGCTGGGCGGTACGCCGACCAACGGCCGGACCGCGGTGGACAGCAGCGCGGTCGAGCACTGACCGGTGGCGGCCGGGCCGGCGGCGGGCCCGGCCGTCGCACCGGAGCAACGACGGCGCCCGCCGGACCCCCTGCTCAGGGGACTCCGGCGGGCGCCGTCATGATCATCAGTCGACGACGCCCTGCTCCCGGGCCCACCGCAGCAGCTCCGCCTCGGCCTCCTCGCGGTCCAGCGGGCCGTGCTCCAGGCGCAGCTCCTTGAGGTGCTGCCACGCCTTGCCGACCAGCGGCCCCGGCGGCACGCCGAGCAGTTCCATGATCGCGTTGCCGTCCAGGTCGGGCCGGACCCGGGCCAGGTCCTCCTCGGCGGCGATCCGGGAGATCCGCTCCTCCAGCGCGTCGTAGTCGGCCGCGAGCTGGGCCGCCTTACGCCGGTTGCGGGTGGTGACGTCCGAGCGGGTCAGCTTGTGCAGCCGGGGCAGCAGGTCGCCGGCGTCGGTGACGTACCGGCGCACCGCCGAGTCGGTCCACTCGCCCCGGCCGTACCCGTAGAACCGCAGGTGCAGTGCGACCAGCTTGACCACCTGGGCGGTGACGTCCTTGGGGTAGCGCAGGGCCTTCATCCGGGCCTTGGTCAGCCGGGCGCCGACCACCTCGTGGTGGTGGAAGCTGACCCGGCCGTCCGGGCCGACCGCCTTGGTGGCCGGCTTGCCGGCGTCGTGCATCAGCGCGGCCATCCGAAGCACGAAGTCGCAGCCGTCCGCCTCCAGCGCCATCGCGTTGCTGACCACGGTGAGGGTGTGCTCGTAGACGTCCTTGTGCTGGGCGTGCTCGTCGATCTCCAGCTTCAGGCTGGAGAGCTCGGGGATGAACCGGTCGGCCAGCCCGGTGTCGACCAGCAGCCGCAGCCCGGTGATCGGGTCCGCGCCGCAGAGCAGCTTGGTGAACTCGTCCCGGATCCGCTCGGCGGTGATCCGGTCCAGGTCGGCGGCCATCCGGGTCATCGCCTCGCGAACGTCCGGGTGGACCGCGAAGCGGAGCTGGGCGGCGAACCGGGCCGCGCGCAGCATCCGCAGCGGGTCGTCGCCGAACGACTCCCGGGGCGTGCCCGGGGTACGAATGATCTTGGCGGCCAGGTCGGCCAACCCACCGTACGGGTCGGTGAACCGGTGGTCGGGGACGCTGACCGCCATCGCGTTGATGGTGAAGTCCCGGCGCTTGAGGTCGTCGACCAGGCTGGTGCCGTACTCCACGATCGGGTTGCGGCTGACCTGGTCGTACGCCTCCGCCCGGAAGGTGGTGATCTCCAGACGGAGCCCGGCGCGCTGGCAGCCGATGGTGCCGAACTCCCGCCCGGTCTCCCAGATCGACTCCGCCCAGCCCCGGACAATGCCGAGCGTCTGGTCCGGGTGGGCGTCGGTGCAGAAGTCGAGATCCTCGCCGAGGCGACCGAGCAGCGCGTCCCGCACCGATCCGCCCACCAGGTGCAGTTCGTGACCGGCCCTGGCGAACCGCCGGCCGAGTTCGTCGGCGACCGGCGAGACGCGGAGCAGTTCGGCGACGGCGTTACGCTGCGCGGCGGTCAGCTCGCGGCGGTCGGCGGCGTGGGAGGCGGAGGCTTCGGACATGGGATCGCCAGCCTATCGGGCCGGACCGGAGGGTACTGCGCCGGGCGTGGGTAAGCGGTCGAGGTTGACTAAGGTCATGGGCGTGCGGGCCCGGTGGTCCGGCTCCGACGTAGTACCCCTTGGAGGCTGGAGATGAGCGGCGGGCTGTACCGCAGCGCGAACGCGCACGGTGGCGGCCAGCCGCCGAACGACGGGGCCACCTTCATCTCCGCGGAGCCGCTGAACCAGCCGGGCGTGGCGGCCACCGCGCCCCCGCAGGAGGTGGTCGCGGAGACCAGCGCCGCGGCGAACAGCGCGGTGATGGCGATCGGCAGCCTGGTCAGCCGGGGTACGGGCTTCGTCCGCAACCTGATGATCGGCGCCGCCCTCGGCAACGCGGTCGGCAACGTCTACACCACCGCCCAGTTCCTGCCGAACCAGGTGTACGAGTTCCTGCTCGGCGGCGTGCTCACCAGCGTGCTGATCCCGGTGCTGGTCCGGCGCCGCAAGATCGATCCGGACCGGGGCGAGGCGTACGCGCAGCGGCTGCTGACCCTGGCGGTGCTCACGTTGGCCGCCGCCGCGCTGCTGGCGGTGATTTCCGCGCCGGTGCTCACCGCGATCTACGCCGCCGGCAAGGACAACACGTACAAGGGACTGGTCAACGACCTGTCCTACCTGATGCTGCCAATGCTGTTCTTCACCGGCGTGAGCGCGCTGATCGCCGCGGTGCTGAACACCCGGGGGCACTTCGCCGCACCCATGTGGGCGCCGATCCTGAACAACCTCGTGGTGATCGGCGTCTTCGGCCTGTACATCGGCGTCTACGGCGCCAAGGCGCTGCAGCCGGGACAGATGACCCCTGGTCGGATCCTGCTGGTCGGCGGCGGCACCCTGCTCGGCGTGGCGGTGCAGGCCGCCGGCCTGCTGCCGGCGCTGCGCAAGGTCGGTTTCCGGTGGAAGTGGCGGTTCGACTTCCGCGAGCTGGGCCTGCGCGAGCTGGGCCGGCTCGGGGCGTGGATGTTCTGCTATGTCGCGATCAACCAGCTCGGCCTCTTCGTGGTGGTCAACCTGCTCACCCGGGCCGCCGGCAAGGAAAACGCCGGCCTGCTGATCTACAACAACGTCTTCCTGCTGCTGATGATGGCGCACGGCATCATCGCCGTCTCGATTATCACCGCGCTGATGCCCCGGATGAGCGCCGCCGCCGCCGAGGGCCGGCTCCGCGACGTCACCGCCGACCTGTCCCGGGGCACCCGGATGGTCAGCGCGGTCCTCGCCCCGGTCGCGGTCTGCTACGCGGTGCTGGCCGGCCCCATCTCGGTCGTGATCTTCCGGTACGGCGCGTTCACCGGCGAGAACGCGGTGGCCACCTCGACCGTGCTGCTGGTGGCGGCGGTCGGCCTGGTGCCGTTCGCGATCAGCCAGCTCTTCACCTTTGCTTTCTACGCGCTGCCGGACACCAAGACCCCCGCTATGATCAACATCCCGGTGGTGGCGCTGCGGGTGCTCCTCCAGATCGGCCTCTTCCTCGCCTTCTCGGCCACCTTCGCGGCGGCCGGCATGATGCTCGGCAACGCCATCTCCTACCTGGCGGCGGCGGTGATCTCAGCGATGCTGCTGCGCCCCCGGGTGGGCCGGATCGGGCTCGGTGCGATCATGCGGACGCTGGGCCGCGTACTCGTCGCCGCGCTGGGCGCCGCCCTGGTCGGGCTGCTGGTGGTCCGGCTGCTGCCCGGCGACCCGGCGAACCTGAGCTGGCTCGCCGCCGCGGTGCAGTTGGTGATCGGCGGCGTAGTGATCGGCGGGACGTACCTCGGGCTGGCCATGGCGCTGCGGATCGGTGAGATCACCGAGGTGGTCGGGATGGTCCGCCGCCGCCTCGGCCGCTGACCCGACCAACCTCGGCGACGGACAGTGAACGAGGATCACCAGCCTGGGGATACGGCTGTGGATAACTCGAAGTTTCCCGGCCCAGTGGGCCACTCGGCCTGTGGACAACCAACCGTAAGGATGAGGATGACCCTCCTGACCGGGGGAATCCGCCGAGGCGTCGCGGGGCCCGCCACACCGGGCGACGACGCCAGGTCGCTGCGCGGTGCCACACCGGCCTGCGTTCGGTCCGGAGCGCCGCGGCGGCCGAATTGTGGCCGCCAGCCGAGCCGGCGTCGTCGAAGCCCCTGCGCCGACCAGTTGTTGCCAACCTCTAGATTGGCTGGTGCGTGTGCCAACGCCGAAATGGGACGCGACCGTGACCCGGTCGACCGCCCCGGTCACTGGCGTCCCACCGGCTACGGCGGGAAGATGACATGTCGAGGAACCGGGCATCCCGGGTAAGGTCGGTCTCGACGGGTACGGCAGGTGCCGACGGGGACGTCGACGCCGGTCTGCCGGTTCCTTCGAAGGCAGAGCAGGAAGCCACATGCCCAGCAGCACGGGTCCATCGATCGACACGATCACCGAGGGAGGACGGGTGACCCAGGTCGGCGAGGGTCAGGAGGCGGAGGAGACTGCCCCTCCGGTCATGACCTTCGGTGCTCCCACGGTCGGTGAGCTCCTTGCCGAGCGGTATGAGCTGGTCGAGCACATCAACAACGACAGTGCGGGTCGGCTGGTGTGGCGCGGGGTCGACGTCGTGCTGCGCCGTCCCGTCGCGGTGGTCCTCCGCTACCCGGGTGGCGACTCCGCCACCGAGATGCTCCAGGCCGCCGTCGCGGCCAGCCGGGTGATCCACCCCAATCTGGTCGGCGTCTACGACGCCATCGACGAGGCCGACCGGGCGTACGTCGTGCGCGAGTGGGTGGACGGCCAGTCCCTGCGCGAGATGGTCGCCGCCGACGGTCCGCTGGACCCGGCCCGGGCGACCGCCATCGGTAACTCCGTGGCCAGCGCTCTCGCCGCGGTGCACGCCACCGGCATGGTGCACGGCAACCTGCATCCCGGCACTGTCATGATCAGCGACGACGGCCGGGTGGTGCTGGCGGACGCGCGTACCGACGGCGCGGACAGCCAGGAGAACGACCTCCGGGCGGTCGGCGGGGTGCTCTACTTCGCCCTGACCGGGCACTGGCCGCACGGCGAAGCCCCGCTGCACGGCGCCACGGCCGGGCACGGCCGCGCCGCGATCCCGGACGCGGTCCGCGACGCCAGCGGCGCCATCGCCGCACCCCGGCAGGTACGCGCCGGCGTGCCGGCGTACCTCGACGACCTCACCATGGACCTGCTCGACCCGGAGATCGCCCCGCCGTCGTCGGACGTGCTGGCCGCCGAGCTGAGCCGGCTGGACGTCCCCACCGACGACCACTTCCTGGAGCCGACCGGCCCGCTGCGCTTCACCGCCGAACCGGGCGAGGAGCCGTCGCCGCTGGCCGTCGCCGGTGGCCGCAAGGTGGCCGTGGGTGTCGCCGGGCTGCTGGCGGTGGCCCTGGTCGGGCTTCTCATCGGGATCAGCATGCTCGGCGGCGACGACAAGAAGCAGCCGAAGGAGCCGGTGGCCCGTCCGTCCAGCAGTGCGCCCGCCGAAGCCGGGAACACGCCGGCCGCCCAGGTCCGCAAGCTCACCATCCAGGACGTCCGGATCATCGACCCAGAGAGCCGGGACCGCGCCGAGGTGAAAAACGCCGAAAAGGTGATCGACGGCGATGAGAACGAGGGCTGGGCGACCGCCAGCTACCGGAACAACGGCAAGTTCGGCGGGCTGAAGAAGGGCATGGGGATCTGGATCGACCTGGGCGCCCCGCACACGGTCAAGTCGCTGGAGGCCGTGCTGTCCCCCGGCGCCTCGGCCCAACTGCTCGCGGGGACCGACGACTTCCCGTCCAGCACGTCCGGCGACAAGGATCTCGTCGCCAGCTACAAGACCCAGATCGGCCAGCCGTTCGAGAAGTACGACGGCAACACGATGAAGTTCAACGGGTTCGACCCGGAGCAGAAGTACCGCTACCTGCTCTTCTGGATCACCGAGCTGCCGAAGAAGGACAGCGGGGACGGCTGGAAGCTGGAGGTCCAGGAGATCACGGTCCAGGGGTCGTGAACCGTCGGCCGCGGCTGCCGCGCCGCCTCGTGTGGACGTGGTGATGGCGGGTCGCGGGGGGCGGACGCCCGAGCCGTCGACCGGGGACGGGCCGCCGGCCGGGGCGTCCGACCTCGATCTGCTGCGCGCGCACGTCGCCGGCGACCGGGACGCCTTTACCGAGCTGTTCCACCGGCACCGGGACCGGCTCTGGGCGGTGGCCCTGCGTACCCTCGGCGACCGCGAGGAGGCCGCCGACGCGCTCCAGGACGCCCTGCTGTCGGCGCACCGCGCGGCGGCCCGGTTCCGCGGCGACTCGGCGGTGACCACCTGGCTGCACCGGATCGTGGTGAACGCCTGCCTGGACCGGATGCGGCGACGCCAGACGCACGCCACCGTCCCGCTGCCGGACGGCGTGCACACCGACGGGGAGCCCGGCCGGCACACCGGCGGGGTGGAGCCGGCCGCCCCGGCCCACGACCACGACACCGCCCTGGTGGTTCGCCAGGCCCTGGCCGAACTGCCGGTCGAGCAGCGGGCCGCGCTGGTCCTGGTGGACGTGCAGGGCTATCCGGTGGCCGAGGTGGCCCGGATCCTCGGTGTCGCCGAGGGGACGGTGAAGAGCCGCTGCGCCCGCGGGCGGGCCCGGCTGGCCGTGCTCCTCGGGCACCTGCGTACCGGTTCCGACGAGAAGAGGGACGTGCCGCGCGTCACCGGGGGGAACCCCCGGCCGCCCGAGGGCGTCGGATCGACGTCGGGGTGGTCCCGGCGGGACGCCAGCCAGGAGGAGACGTGACTTCCCGGGAGTTCAGCGGGGTCGACCCCGACCTGCTCGCCGACTACGTCGGCGGCGCGCTGGACGGCACCCCGGAGCAGGCCACGGTGGCCCGGCTGATCGAGTCGGACCCGGCCTGGGGTGACGCGTACGTCGCCCTGGCGCGGGCGGTCGACCTGGTCCGCGCCGACCTGGCCGACTGGGCTGCCGCCCCCGCGCCGGAGCTGCCGCTGGCCGTGGCGGAGCGGATCACGGCGGCGCTCGCCGGCGCCGGGCCGGCCCCGACCGCCGCCGCCGGGTCCGACGCCGAGGAACCGGCCGGTGTGCCCGCGCCGGGCGGCCTCGAGATCGTCGGTTCGGATCCGGACTCCTCCCGTCCGGCCGAGGTCCGCGCCGCTCGGACGTCGCCGCCGGCCGTCGTGCCGGCCCAGCCCCGACGTGCAGACGGGGTGACGCGGCCGGCCGAGCGCCCGGCCCGCAACACGGGACCGGGCCGGCGCTCCCGGCGCTGGGCCCGGATCGCCGGGCCGGTCGCCCTGGCGGCTGCTTCGGTCACCGCGGTCGGGTTCGGGATCAGCCACCTGGTCGGCGCCAACCGCGGCGTGACGTCGATGGCGGACAACGCTGGGCCGGCCGCCGGCCGGGCGCAGCCGGAGCTGGCCCAGGGGGCCGGCGCGCCCTTCCGGACCGCCGCACCGCCCCAGCACAGCGGCACCGACTACAGCCCGGACCAGTTGCCCGGCAGCATCATGACGCTCGCCTCGCCCTCGGCGGTTCACGGGCCGGGGTTGGCGCCCGATGACCGGCGCCAGTCGGACGCGGCCGGGCTGGAGCGGCTCACCCGCCCGGAGGCGCTGGAGTCCTGCCTCGGGGCGATCAGCGCCGAGCACCGAGCCGGGTTGATCACCCTCGATCTGGTCGACTACGCGTCGTTCCAGGGCCGGCCGGCACTCGTCGTCACCTTCGTCGACGGCAGCGGCGAGCGCTGGGCGTGGGTGAGCGGAGCCGAGTGCGGGGTGCCCGGGTCCGGCGCGGACACCCGCTTCCGCACCCGGGTAGGGTGAGGCCACGGTCACCCGGGCGTGTCCCGCCACGTGACGTGACCCACCGGATGACCGGCTCGGGAATCCCCACTTCGTACGATGACGTTCTGCAAGTCAGGCGCCGACGCCGCTGAGCCGTCGGCACTCGGGATCGACATCGGTGCGCGCCGGTGACGAACACACACATCGGGAGACGGCAGTGGACGAGGTCCGCAACCTGATCATCATCGGCTCCGGGCCGGCCGGTTACACGGCGGCGGTCTATGCCGCGCGCGCCAACCTCAAGCCGCTCGTCATCGAGGGCGTGCAGTCCGGTGGCGCGCTGATGACGACCACCGAGGTGGAGAACTTCCCCGGCTTCGCGGACGGCATCCTCGGCCCCGAGCTGATGGACAACATGCGCAAGCAGGCCGAGCGGTTCGGCGCCGAGTTCCTGACCGACGACGTGACCCGGGTCGAGCTCAAGGACACCGGCGAGACCGGCTCGGACGCGGTGAGCACCGTCTGGGTGGGCGGGACGGCCTACCGGGCGAAGGCCGTCATCCTCTCCACCGGCTCCGCCTGGCGACCGCTGGGTGTGCCGGGTGAGCAGGAGTACCTCGGCCACGGCGTGTCGTCCTGCGCCACCTGCGACGGCTTCTTCTTCCGCAACCAGCACATCGTGGTGGTCGGCGGCGGCGACTCGGCGATGGAGGAGGCCAGCTTCCTCACCCGGTTCGCCGAGTCGGTGACGATCATCCACCGCCGGGACTCGTTCCGCGCCAGCAAGATCATGGCCGACCGCGCGCTCGCCAACGACAAGATCAAGGTCGAGTGGAACACCGTGGTCGAGGAGATCCTCGGCGACGACGGCAAGGTCAGCGGCGTCCGGGTGCGGAACGTGCACACCGGCGAGGCCAAGGTGCTCGACGTCACCGGGGTCTTCGTGGCGATCGGCCACGACCCGCGCAGTGAGCTCTTCCGCGGGCAGATCGAACTCGACGACGAGGGGTACGTGAAGGTGCAGGCGCCGAGCACGCGGACGAACGTGCCGGGCGTCTTCGCCGCCGGTGACGTGGTCGACCACACCTACCGGCAGGCGATCACGGCGGCCGGCACGGGTTGCGCCGCCGCCTTGGACGCCGAGCGCTTCATCGCCACCCTGCAAGGCTGAGAAACATCTTCAGAAAAGTCCCGGAGGAGGGGTTCATAGTGGGAGCAACCAAGGCGGTCACCGACGCGAGCTTCGCGAGCGACGTGCTGAAGTCCGACAAGCCGGTCCTGGTCGACTTCTGGGCGGAGTGGTGCGGGCCGTGCCGCAAGGTCTCGCCGCTGCTCGAGGAGATCGCGGGCGAGATGGGTGACCAGGTCACCATCGTCAAGCTCAACATCGACGAGAACCCCGAGACCGCGCGGACGTACCGGGTGATGTCGGTGCCGACCCTCACCATCTTCAAGAACGGCGAGCCGGTGCAGTCCATCGCCGGCGCCAAGCCCAAGGGCGAGCTGGTCAAGCTCATCGAGTCGGCGCTCTGAGCCGATCGACGACCACGGGAACCCCCGTCGCCACCCGGCGGCGGGGGTTCCTGCTTTCCCGGCTGGGTATCCCGACCTGCCCGAACGGGAAGCCGATAGTGAGCGGCCACGGTACGCTCCGTAAGCGTCCCCAGCCATGGGGGCCACCTCCGTCGGAGTCTCCGGCCAGCCAGTGTCCGTGCAGAGGGGGTCGTCGTGCGTCCCATCCGACCCGGTGACCGGGGACCCGCGGTGGCCGAGATCCGTACCGTCCTCACCGGCCTCGACCTGCTTCCGGCCGATGGGAAGGGCGACGACTTCGACGCCGAGACCGAGCGCGCCGTCCGGGCGTTCCAGCAGTCCCGCGGGCTGAGCGTGGACGGCCGGGTCGGGGCGGAGACCTGGCGGGCGCTGGACGCGGCCCGCTGGCGGTTCGGCGCCCGGACCCTGTACCACGCGGTGCCCGAGCCGCTGATCGGCGAGGACGTCCGGTCGCTCCAGGAACGTCTCCTGGAGATGGGGTACGACGTGGGCCGGGCCGACGCCATCTACGGCATCCGCACCTCCCGGGCGGTCGCCCAGTTCCAGCGGGAGATGGGGCTGAAGCCGGACGGCGCGTGCGGCCCGCACACCATGAACGCGCTGCGCCGCCTCGGCCGGAAGGTGGTGGGTGGGCGGCCGCAGTGGCTGCGCGAGTCCGACGCCATCCGGCAGGCCGGGCCGACGCTGGTCGGGCGGACCGTGGTGATCGACCCGGGACACGGCGGCACCGACCCGGGGGTGGTGGTGCCGGACGGCCCGCTCCGCTGGACCGAGGCGGACATCGTGCACGACCTGGCCAGCCGGCTGGAGGGGCGGCTCGCCGCAGCCGGCGTACGGGTGCAGCTCACCCGCGGCCCGTCGCCGGAGACCTGCCTGCCGGACGCCGATCGTGCCCAGCTCGCCAACTCGCTCGGCGCGGACGTCTTCATCTCGCTGCACACCGACGGGCACGCCAACCCGGCGGCCAACGGAGTCGCCACCTACCACTACGGCACCGACAACGGCGTCACCTCGGCGACCGGGGAGCGGCTGGCCGGGCTGGTGCAGCGGGAGATCGTGGCCCGGACCGGGCTGCAGAACTGCCGTACCCACGCGAAGGCGTGGGACCTGCTGCGGCTGACGAGGATGCCGGCCGTCCGGGTCGAGGTGGGCTACCTGACCTCCCCGGAGGATCGGGGCCGGCTGGTCGACCCGCGGTTCCGGGACAAGGTCGTCGAGGCCATCGTCGCCGCCGTGCAGCGGATGTACTTCCCGATCGAGCGGGATGTGCCCACCGGCTCCATCGACGTGAGCGAGCTGCGGGCGATCGTCGCCGCCGGCACGGTGGTGGACTGACGGCGCGGGGCGGTCAGCGCATCGACCGGGTGGCCGGGGCGGGACGCACCGGCCGGAGCAACGTCTCCGGGCTCATCGAGCCGAGCAGTTTCTCCAGCGCGTACTCGACGTCGGACTTCCAGCTGAGCGCGGTGCGCAACTCCAGCCGCAGGCGGGGGTAACGGGGGTGCGGGCGGACCGTCTTGAACCCCACCGACAGGAAGAAGTCGGCCGGTGCGAGGCAGGCCCGGGTGGGGTCGTCCCCGTCGTCCCCGAACTTCGCGTCGCCGAACGCCTCGATCGCCTTGATGCCGCGCTTGGTGAGGTCCCGGGCCACGCCTTGGACCAGCATCCGGCCCAAGCCGCCGCCGGCGAAGGCGGGCACCACGTTGGCGGTCATCAGCAGCGCGGCGTCCGCCGAGACCGGCGAGGTGGGGAAGGCCATCGAGCGCGGAACGTACGCCGGCGGGGCGTACATGACGAAACCGGCCGGCATGCCGTCGACGTACGCGAGTTTGCCGCAGGAGCCCCATTCCAGCAGCGTCTGGGAGATCCAGGCCTCCTTCTCCAGCCCGGGGTCGCCGGCGGCGCACGCCCGGTCGGCGGAGACGGGGTCCAGCTCCCAGTAGACGCACTGCCGGCACGGGCGGGGCAGGTCCTCGAGGGTGTCGAGGGTCAGACTGACCAGACGTCGCGACATGAGCGCCATCCCCACCAGTAGGCTCGGAGCGGGAACCAGCGACGGCTCCGGGTCGCGGCGCGGCATCAGACCGGCCGTCATTCGGTCCGAACCGCCGCCGAGCGGCGCGGAGACCGAACTATGGCCACCAGCCGAGCTGGAGTTGCCGGAGCTGACCACTCCGCCGCGTCCCTGCCCCCGACGAGCGATCGTACGCCGTTGTCCGGCGGTACGGGAGAGGACGCGCGTAGGCCCACCCGGGACGGGGAGGGCCGGTCCGGGATGTGGACTTTCTTCACATGGCGGCGCAGGTGGAGGCCGTCACGGACTACGATCGACCAACCGGTGTCCCGGGCCGCCATGGTTGCCGGTATCGCGGGTACCACATCCGGGCGGCAGCCCCGCCGACACCCGATCGAGGTGATGTCATGACCGGCACGACGCTCGACGACTACACCGACCGGTACGCCCGCCGGGTCCGGGGAATGACGGCCTCCGAGATCCGGGCACTCTTCGCGGTGGCCAGCCGGCCGGAGGTGGTCTCACTCGCCGGTGGGGCCCCGTACATCGCGGCGCTGCCGCTGGACGCGGTCGGCGAGATGCTCGGCCGGCTCGGCTCCGAGCACGGCGTCACCACCCTGCAGTACGGCATCGGTCAGGGCACCCTGGAGCTGCGCGAGCGCATCTGCGAGGTGATGTCCCTCTCCGGGATCGACGCCTCGTGCGGTGCCTCGCCCGAGGACGTGGTGGTCACCGTCGGCGGCCAGCAGGCGCTCGACCTGGTGGCTCGGCTCTTCCTGGACCCGGGCGACGTGGTGCTCGCCGAGGGCCCGACGTACGTCGGCGCGCTCGGGGTGTTCCAGGCTGCCCAGGCCCAGGTGGCCCACGTGCCGATGGACGAGCAGGGGCTGATCCCGGAGGCGCTGGAGAGCGCCATCGCCGACCTGGCCCGCGCCGGCCGGCGGGTGAAGTTCCTCTACACCATCCCGACCTACCAGAACCCGACCGGCGTGACGCTGAGCGAGGAGCGGCGCGAGCGGGTGCTCGACATCTGCGAGCGGGCCGGCCTGCTGGTGGTCGAGGACGACCCGTACGGCCAACTCGGTTTCGAGGGGGACGCGCCCGCGCCGCTGCGGGCCCGCCGGCGGGACGGGGTCTTCTACCTGAGCACCTTCTCCAAGACCTTCGCCCCCGGCCTGCGGGTGGGTTGGATCCTCGCGCCGCACGCGGTCCGCGACAAACTGGTCATCGCCAGCGAGGCGCAGATCCTCTGCCCCAGCGGTTACGCACAGGCCGCCGTCTCGACGTACCTCGGCACCATGCCCTGGCGGGAACAGCTCAAGGTCTACCGGGAGGTCTACCGCGAGCGCCGGGACGCCATGCTCGCCGCGCTGGCGGACCTGATGCCGGCCGGCACCACCTGGACCAACCCGGGCGGCGGCCTGTTCGTGTGGGCGACCCTGCCCGACGGCCTCGACTCGAAGGCGATGATGCCGCGGGCGATCTCGGCCCGGGTCGCGTACGTGCCGGGCACCGGCTTCTACGCCGACGGCACCGGCAGCGGCAACATGCGGCTCAACTTCTCCTTCCCGTCGCCGGAGCGGATCCGGGAGGGCGTCCGCCGGCTGGCCGGCGTGATGGAGCAGGAGATCGCGATGCGCCGGGTCTTCGGCGCGGTGGGCGGCTCGGGGCCGCGGCGTCGGCAGGGCGGCTCGGACGCGCCCGGCCCCGACTTGGCATGATTCCCGCATGGCCGTCAGCCCTGCCGAGCACACTTCCGTGACCGAATCCGCCGTCACCGACGAGCTGCACGTGCTGGTGCTCGCCGGTGGACTTTCGTACGAGCGGGACGTCTCCCTGCGATCCGGCCGGCGCGTGCTCGACGCGCTGCGGGCGGTCGGGGTGGAGGCCGAACTTCGGGACGCGGACGTGGCCCTGTTGCCCGCCCTGGCCGCCGACCCGCCGGATGCCGTGGTGATCGCCCTGCACGGCGCCACCGGCGAGGACGGTTCGCTGCGTGGGGTGCTCGACCTGTGCGGCGTGCCCTACGTCGGCTGCGACGCCCGGGCCTCCCGGCTTGCCTGGGACAAGCCGTCGGCCAAGGCCGTGCTGCGCGAGGCCGGCATCCCCACCCCCGACTGGGTGGCCCTGCCGCACGACCGTTTCTCCGAGCTGGGCGCGGTGGCTGTGCTGGACCGGATCGCCGGCCGGCTCGGCCTGCCGCTGATGATCAAGCCGGCGCAGGGTGGCTCCGGACTGGGCGCCGCGGTGGTCCGGGACGCCGCGTCGCTGCCGGCCGCCATGGTCGGTTGCTTCGCGTACGACCAGACCGCGCTGGTGGAGCGCTACGTGCCCGGGATGGACGTAGCGGTCTCGGTGGTGGACCTGGGCGAGGGACCGCAGGCGCTGCCTCCGGTCGAGATCGTGCCGCGCAACGGCGTGTACGACTACGCCGCCCGCTACACCGCCGGCCGGACCACCTGGCACGCGCCCGCACGGTTGGACCGGGAGACGACCGAGCGGGTGGCCGAGGTGGCGCTCGCCGCCCACGGCGCACTCGGCCTGCGCGATCTCTCCCGGGTCGATCTGATCGTCGACGCGGACGGCCAGCCGCACGTGCTGGAGGTCAACGTCTCCCCGGGGATGACCGAGACCTCGCTGCTGCCGCTGGCCATTCAGGCCGCCGGTCTGGACTTCGGGCGGGTGCTCGGCGCATTGGTTACCCGGGCCGCCGCCCGTCGCCCGTAAGATCGCCTGCTCGGTCGCTCAGCCGGCGGGCTCCTTGCCCGCCGGCTCCTTGCCCGCCGGCTCCTTGGCCGCTGCCGCTGGCTCGCGCTCAGGCTCGCTGCTCGGCTCGGCGTCGCTCTCCGGCTCCGGGATCTCCTCCGCCGCCTCGATCACCGACGCGCTCTCCTCTTCCTCTTCGGCCGTCACCCGCTCCGCAGACGGCGAGGAAAGGCTCGACGGGGCCTGCCACTGGATGCGGGGCGGCTCGGCGAGCGGGCGGCCGCCGAACTCGGCCAGCCACGCGGCGACCAGAGCCAGATTTTCCCGCCACTGCGACTCGGAGATCGGGGGCAGGATCGAGTCCCACAGGGAGAGGAACGTGCCCCGCAGTTGCAGCCGCCCGTACGGCCGGGCCAGGAACCACATGTGCAGGTGCGCCGAGCCGTCGCCCCAGCGGTTGACGTGTACCCGGGCGACGCCGTCCAGCGAGCGGATGGCCCGCTCCAGGCGGACGGTCATCACGCCCAGCTCGGCGGCGAGCAGGTTCGGCAGGTCGCCGAGATCGAGATGGGAGCGGGACTCCAGGATCAGCACCATCGGCAGGCCGGTGGGTCGGTCCATCGCGCGTACCCGCCACCGCTCGCCGACCCAGATGTACGCCTCGTCCGGGGCGTTACAGGCGGTGCATTCCCGGTTTCCCTCGCCCCGGCGGGGCGGTTCGACCGGTACCGGATCGTCGAGCTGCTTGACGCGGAGGTCGCCCTCGAAGGGGAAGGAGGGCCACTGGGTGAAGTCCGGCACTGAGGGAGGGGTGTCCTGCACGAGGCTGACCCTAACCGAGTCGGCGACGCCTGTCCCTACCCGTTTCGTCGGTTGACGAGCGTCCGTCGTCGATCGCCGCGATGTTGTCCACCGCGTTGTCCACAGGCCGCTGAGCTCACCACCACACCGCGTCATCCACAGCTCAACACGGCTTTCGCAGCGCTGTTTCACGTGAAACGAGGGCACCCTGTGGACAACGACTGTGGATAACCCACCGGGGATCGGGGCTGGTTGTCCACCGGATGTTCACCCCACGGCCGGGCCTTCCTACCTAACGAGCGACGGGCCGTTGGGCATCGGCCTCGCTCGTTTGGTTCCAGGACCAGGCTGCCCTGGTTCGGCGCTGACCAGATGCACGGCTTGGCTTCCCGAGGCCGCCCTCCAATCCCGCCCGGCCGCGCCTCGCCCCGGAGGCGGGTCTGCCCTAGCCGCGAACCCGGCCGACGGAGCTCCGCCCCAGATACGCCCTCAGCATCGGATTGCGTTGGCTCAGTCCCGCTCAATCCGCCGGGTCGCGATGGCGCCCACGTACCGTCCCGCCCGGCCGGTTGGCGACCCCCGTGTGACGGCGACGTGGGCTACCGGGGCAGGTCGCTGTGGGGTCGGCGGCGGCGTGCGGTACGAGGGGCGGCGCCCCTGGAGTCCGTCGACGGGTGCGCCGGCAGCCCTTCGTCGTCCGTTAACGCCCGTGGTCGGCCCACCCACGATCGGGACATCAGCCGCCTCCCGACTCGCCGCCGCCGCACTCCGATGGACCGGGATGGCGCGGCTGCTGCCGCCACCACGGCCGTGGTCCGATCCCGCCCGCCGAGGCGCTCCGGGAAAGGCACGCCGGGTGCCGCAGTGGGTGCGAACCCTGGGTGCGGACGGCCGGGGTCGACCAAGCGGTGCCGCCGACGGGCGATTCGGCCCGCGGTGGCCTACATCCTTGTCAGCGGGTTCACTCCCACCCAGCCTCAGCCGCGGCCGCCGGGCGGGTCCGGCGCTCCGGTCGGGCGCCGCGCGTGGTGTTCGCGCCCCCGGAGCGGGACTTCCCTGGCCCAGCGGTACCGGGTCGGCCACCGCCGGGGCGCGATGAATCCACGGGTGCTCGCCGGCCGCCTGTCCGCGCTGTCCAACTACTCGCGGGCGAGCGATGCGCCACCGTTGGCATTGCGGCCACGATCGCGGTCCGTGCAACGCCGCGTCCACGTAGGGCGGCGCAACGCCCCGTCCCCGTGAGGTGGCGCAACGCCGCGTCCGCGCGGGGTGCAATGCCGTCTCTGCGTGGGGCCGGGTTGGCGTGGGGTGGTGCAACGGCCGAGGGAGCCAGCCGACTATCGGCCGCCGACGGCCGACCGGCGGCGGCGTCCCACGCGCGGCAGGCGCTGTCGGCAGAACTTGGCACCGCCGCCGCCGTGGCCGGCCAAAGTCAGCCCCTGGCGGGCTCTGCCCGTGCCGATGCCGGCGGCCGTGCTTTGAAGCCGTCGGTTACTCCTCCCGGCGGCTCGCCTGTTTCACGTGAAACGATCGGCCGGCCCGCGGCCCTGTTCCTCGCTCGGGCCCCTGTAGCTCGATCGGCTCCTGCTCCTGGCTCGCCGCCTTGTTCCGCGTTAGGCCGCTCAGCGCCTTCGCCTGGCCGCGCCACCTCACTCGGCTCCCTATCGCCCCATGGCTCCCTCATCGCTCGAGGTCCTCTTGCCACCCGAGTTCCTCTCGCCGCGGGTCTTCCTCATTACTCGTGTTGTCTCCTCGCCTGCCCCCAACTCCCTCGGGCCCGCACCCTGCTCTGCGGGCCGAGCGCCGCGGTCAGGGCCGCAAGGCAGGGATTGGGCCGCAGAAGGCAGCGAAGCGGCACTGACGGCGAGCCGGCCCAGCCACATCAGAGCGCCGCCGCGTCACCGGAGGCGGGCAGGAAGGCAGCCCCCATCGTCTGGTGTGCTGGCGACGGCCGGAGTCCGGTCGGCGGACGATGTGCGGACGGACGGCCAGTATGCCGCCGAGCGCCACGGGCCGGACCTCACTGGGCGTTCTCCCACTGTTCGCGGGTGACATGGCGCGCGATCGCAAGGATGGGCGGCCTCGTTTCACGTGAAACCAGCGCCCACGGTCGGGCCCTGGCGGCGAGCAGCTGCGGGGATGAACGCGAAGCGCGCCCTACGTCCGACCGGCCCGGCCGCCACCTTGAACGTACGTAGACGGCCGGTTCCGAGCCAAAGCGCCCCGCGGCGATCCCAACAGCCAACCCCGGGACCACCGGCGCTGGCATCCACGCCAAGCGCCCCGACGGCGGACGGCGCCACCCTGGCCCGCACCCTCGACGAGTTGCACGAGGCGGTCGCACCGCCCCGACGGGCACATGGTCGCGCACCCCGCTACCAGGCCCGTGCCGATCCGCTCCGCCACCCCGTGGTTTCACGTAAAACCAAACAGCCTCGGCCCCCCGTGACCCTGGCAGTCCCCTCGCCGTCGCTTCAGGTGAAACGCCGACCGCAGGAACCAGCGGTTCAACGATGGACTCGAAGCGCCTGAGCGACCGAGGCTCCTCGGCGAGGAGGCATTGGAATCAGCGCCCGGAGATGCGCCCCCCATCCGCCACGGTTGGACCGCGGGGAGCAAATCCGGGGATCACCCGGATTGACTGCTTCGCGCGGGCCCGTGGCGACGACCCTCTTCCGTCGCCGTCCGAGCCCTCCCAGAGCCCCGGGAAACGACGGCAGGACAGCGGGGCAGTAGACGGTACCTCCACGCCGGAATTGGCGGCAGGCGGGCCGCAGAGCGGGTTCGTCCGCATTCCGGCGCCAGCCAACCGGGCGGCGGCAACCGAGGCGTCCCAGCAACAGCCGGTCCGTCTTCACGTCTCCCGCCACACGCTCGCCCGCCCGGCGCCGGGCGGTGTCGGTGGTCGCCGGACGGCGGGGGCGCGGCGCAGGCCGTCGGGGCGATCGGCGTCAACGGACCACTCTCCGACGACCCCGACGAGCACTCGCAGCCCACAGACAAGTCGGCCGCGCCGTCACAGGGACGACGCGGCCGAGAATCGACGAGCCGGTGCTCACTCGCCTGGCTGTTCCTCCTGGCCCACCCCGATGATCCCGACGATCCGCTCCAGGTCGTCGACCGTGGCGAACTCGATCGTGATCTTGCCCTTGTTGCGGCCGATGTCGACCTTCACCCGGGTGTCGAACCGGTCGGAGAGCCGGTCCGCGAGGTCCGTCAGCGCCGGCGCGTGCGGCTTCGGCCGGCGCTTCGCGGTCGACGTCTTCGCCGGCCCGTCGGCGAGCGCAAGGGCCACCATCTCCTCGGTGGCGCGTACGGAGATGCCCTCGGCGACGATCCGCTTGGCGAGCTGCTCCTGGGCCTCGGCGTCGTCCAGGCTGAGGAGCGCCCGGGCGTGGCCGGCCGAGAGCACCCCGGCGGCAACCCGGCGCTGCACCTGAGCGGGCAGGTTCATCAGCCGGATGGTGTTCGAGATCTGCGGCCGACTCCGGCCGATCCGGCGGGCCAGCTCCTCGTGGGTGGCCCCGAACTCCTCAAGGAGCTGCTGGTAGGCGGCCGCTTCCTCCAGCGGGTTCAGGTTGGCCCGGTGGATGTTCTCCAGCAGCGCGTCCCTGAGCATCGCATCGTCCTTGGTGTCCCGGACGATGGCGGGGATGCTCTCCCGGCCCACCGCCTGGGCCGCCCGCCAGCGCCGCTCGCCCATGACGAGCTCGTACTTCTCGCCGTCGAGCTCGCGTACGACGATCGGCTGGAGGAATCCCACCTCCTGGATCGAGGTCTTCAGCTCCTCCAGGGCGTCCTCGTCGAAGACCTGCCGGGGCTGCTTGGGGTTTGGCACGATGGCGTCGACCGGAATCTCGGCGAAGCGTGCTCCCGGCACCGGGCTCAGCTGCGGCTCGGACTCCTCGACCGCTGCCGCCGCCCCGAGGACGGCAGCGGCGGCGCCGGCCACGGCGGGGGGCGGTACCGGCGCAGCCGCCGTACTTTCGGGCTCGGCGACCGTCGGGCTGCTGCCCGGCACCGGCCCGGTGGGGATGAGGGCACCCAGCCCTCGGCCCAGACCGCCGCGAGGACGGTTCTTCATGCGACGCCTCCCAGCGACTTCTTCGCACTACGCATTCCGGCTCACCGGCTCCTTGACGCCTCGCTCGGCGATCTCCTGGGCGGCCTCGAAGTAGCTCGTGGCCCCGCGCGAACCGGGATCGTAGGTCATCACCGACTGCCCGTAGCTGGGGGCCTCGGAGACCCGGACGTTCCGGGGGATCACGGCCTGAAGCACCTTGTCCCCGAAGTGGTTCCGGACGTCCTGCTCCACCGCATCGGCCAGCCGGGTACGCCGGTCGTACATGGTGAGCAGGATGGTGGAGACCTCGAGCCGCGGGTTGAGGTGCTGGCGGACCAGGTTGATGTTGTTGATCAGCTGGTTGAGGCCCTCCAGCGCGTAGTACTCGCACTGGATCGGAATCAGCACCTCCTGCGCGGCGACCAGCGCGTTGACGGTCAGCAGGCCGAGCGAGGGCGGGCAGTCGATGAACACGTAGTCGAAGTGTCCCGGGTACGCGGCGATGGCGCGGGCCAGCCGGGACTCCCGGGCGACGACCGAGACCAGCTCGATCTCGGCGCCGGCCAGGTCGATGGTGGCCGGTACGCACCACAGGTTCGGGATGCCCTCGACCGGCTGGGCGACGTCCGCCAGGGGCACGCCCTCGATGAGGCAGTCGTACACGTCAGGGACGCCGGTGTGATGCGGGACGTTGAGCCCGGTGGAGGCGTTGCCCTGCGGGTCGAGGTCGACCACCAGGACCCGGTTGCCGTGCAGGGCGAGCGCCACCGCCAGGTTCACCGTGGTCGTGGTCTTCCCCACGCCGCCCTTCTGGTTGGCGACGCACATCACCCGGGTCCGTTCGGGCCGAGGCATGGTCACCTCGCCACTGGGATTCAGGATCTGCACGGCGCGCATAGCCTCCATAGCCAACGGTGGATCATCCTCTTCGCGCGTCGGGGTTTCACCTGAAACGTACGTGCTGTCGGCGACTTCGGCACCGTAGGCGGCGGCCGGTGGCGTGTCGGCCGCGACATCCGTTGCGCTCTGCGGAGTGAGCTGCTGCGGCACCGCCGAGACCGGCGGCTGCGGCTCGTAGCGCCCGGGAACGGCCGCGTTGCCGCGTACCGGGGTGGGACGCGAGCTGGGGGCGTTCCCGGGGCGCCCGGTCGGCTCGTGTGGATCCCGGGTCGGCGGCACGTTCGCCGGCACCGCCGAGGTGGGCCGGGTGCCCGCTTCGGCCGGTACGTCCCGGCGTGCCTCCGGGTCGACGTCCGGCGGACGCGTGGACGGGTTGTGGGACTCGCCACTCGCCGGCCAGCCCGGGTAGTCGGTTTCACGTGAAACGGGGTCGGCGGCAGAGGGTCGTCCTCCTGGCCCGGTCACCCGTGGATCTTCGTACCTGCCGTCGTCATGCACCTGTCATCCCTGCCCGCTCCGGATGGTCGGTCCGCACCCCGTCAATCAGGCCCCCGCGCTCGCGGCGCGGCCTACGGCCCGGCGGGAACGTCGGGTTCGGTGCCACCCGGCACCGCCGTTCCACATTATCGACGCGCGGCCAGCCTACGGCCGACGGGCGCAGCCGGTCCACGTCGGGTTCGGATCGGTCGGCCATCTCGCGTCGCGGCAACGGCAAAATCGGCGTCAGCGATCCCGGCCGCGCCCACCATGGCGGCGGCCGCCGCGCGACCGCTTGGGGCCCTTCTTGCGGACCGGGCCGACCACCCGCTCCCGCACCACCTCGATCACCGTGGCCGGCGGGTCGATCACGCCCACACCGCACCTGTGCAGCTCCGGCTCGCCACCGCCGAGCCGGGCCACCGCGTCGGCGTGCTCGGCGATCTCCTCGGCGGCGGAGGCCCCCTTGAGGGCCACCAGCCGGCCGCCCGGCACCGTGAGCGGCAGGCACCACGCGGCGAGCCGGTCCAGCGCGGCCACCGCCCGCGCAGTCACGATGTCCGCGCTGAGCGCGGCGACGTCCCGGGACCCGGCCGCCGCCTCCTCCGCCCGGCCCCGGAAGACCCGGACCGACGCGGTCAGGCCGAGCTGCTGCACCGCTTCGACCAGGAAGGCGGTCCGTCGGGCGAGTGGCTCGACAAGCGTGACGGTGAGGTCGGGGCGGGCGATCGCCAGAACCAGGCCGGGCAGTCCGGCGCCGGAGCCGACGTCGATCAGGCTCGCGCCCTCCGGAATCCGCTCCGCCATCGCCGCGCAGTTGAGCAGGTGCCGCTCCCAGAGCCGCGGCGTCTCGCGGGGGCCGATCAGGCCGCGCACCACGCCGTCCGTCGCGAGCAGTTCGGCGTACGCGGCAGCCAGGTCGAGTCGGTCGCCGAAGAGGGTCCGGGCGGCCGCCGCCAGCTCGGGCGGCAGCGTCGCCGTGCCCGGGGACGGCGTCCCCTCGCCGTTACCGCCCTTTGGAAGGGAAGGCGTCGCCGGCTCGGCGAACACCGGTTCGACGGCACCCACCGGCGCCGCCGGGACCGTTTCCTCTTCCGCCACCGGTTCGGTCGAGAAGGCCGGAGTGACCGCATCCGAGGAATCGACCGGAATCGAAAGCTCGTCCGCAGGTCCGCCACCGGAGAAGGTGGGGTCCGCGGCCGACGGCGCGCCGGTGAACGACGGTCGGGCCGGGGAGGCGGCATCGTCGTCGGAGAAGATCGGGTCGACCGTCGGGTCGGGCCGGACAGGCGACGGCCCGGGCGGCGTACCACCCGGGCCGGCCACGGCACCCGCCGTCGTCTCGTCGTGGGTCACCCCGTCAGTCCGCCGCCGGCCGGACAACAATGCGGCGGTTCGGCTCGACGCCCTCGGACTCGCTCTCCACGCCGCTCATCGCGTTCACCACGTCGTGCACACACTTGCGCTCGAACGCGGACATCGGCTCCAGGCGCACCGGCTCGCCGTACTCCTTGACCTTCTCCACCGCGTTCTTCGCGACGGCGGCGAGTTCCTTGCGCCGGGCGGCCCGGTAGCCGCCGACGTCGAGCAGCAGGCGGCTGGGCGAACCGGTCTGCCGGAACACCGCCAGCCGGGCCAGCTCCTGGAGCGCCTCCAGGGTGGCGCCGCGCTGACCGATCAGGTTCTGCAGGCGGCCGCCGACCACCTCGACCACCGGACGGCCGCCGGAGACCAGCTCGTCGATGTCGCCGTCGTAGTCGAGGATGTCGAGCAGACCCTCGACGTAGTCCGCCGCGATCTCGCTCTGCCGGAACAGGTCGCTCTCGGCCGGAGCCTTCTTCTCCGCGGTCGCCGACTCGGCCCCGGTCTCCTCGGCCTCCTCGGTGGGCACGGTCTCCTCGTCCAGGGACTGCTCGGCGCTGGGGATGCTGGTGTCGGTCACGGTCTCATCTCCGTACTCGCTCGGCCGGACCGTCGGGTCCGCTGGTCTCCCGGGGCGGCGCGGGGTTCGCCGATGCCCTCGGGCACGTCTGTACGGGCCAGTTTCGCCCGTGACCGCGCTCCGCGCGGCGGTTCCGGCCCGGCGCCGACCGTACGGTGGCAGCTCGGGGGCCGGCACGGGCCGCCACCGGGATCCCGGTGGCGGCCCGGAGGCTCAGCCCTGCCGCTTGGCGGGGCGGTTCTTCTTCGGGTTGACCGGCTTGGCGCCGGGCTTCGGGCCGGCCACCTTGGGCGCGGTCGCGGGGGCCTTCACCGCCGGCTGGGCCTTGCGGCCGAGCAGGCCACCGGTCTTGGCCGGCTGGGCCCCGGCCTTCGCGGCGGTGCCGGTCTTCGCGGTGGGCGGCGGGGGGAACTTCCGCAGCACCCACTGCTGCTGGCCGAGGGTGAAGAGGTTGTTGGTGACCCAGTAGATGATCACACCGATCGGGAAGATCGCGCCGGACACCAGCAGCGACACCGGGATGCCGTAGAGCATCAGCCGCTGGACCATCCGCTGCTGCGGGTCCTCCGCCCAGCCGGTCTTGAGGATCATCTGACGGCTGGTGAGGTACGTGGTGGCGATCATGATCAGCACCAGAACGCCGGCGATCAGCTTCACCGTGTGACCGTTCGCACCAAGGCTGGCCAGCTCGGCCGGGGTGGAGCCGAACTTGCCGGAGATCGGGGCGGTGAAGAGCTTGGCGTGTGAGGCGCTCTCGAACTGGTCGACCGTCCAGCCGTAGAGCGTCTTGGCCTGCTTGTTGGGGTCGAGGCGCCGCAGCACGTGGAAGAGGCCGAGGAAGACCGGAATCTGGAGGAACATCGGAAGGCAGCCCATCAGCGGGTTGGCCTTTTCCTTCCGGTAGAGCTCCATCATCTCCTTCTGGAGCGTCTCCCGGTCACCCTTGTGCTTCTCCTGGAGCTCCTTAACCCTGGGCTGGAGCGCCTGCATCGCCCGCTGCGACTTGATCTGCTTGACGAAGACCGGGAAGAGAATCACCCGGACCGTCACCACCAGGAAAACGATGGCGAGGATCCAGGGCCAGTTCGTCCCGATCACCGCCTCGGCCGGAACGATGGCGTCCCAGGCCGAGTGCCAGGTCAGCAGGATCCACGAAATGGCGTAGTAGACCCAGTCGAGGCTAAACACTCAGGCTCCAGTCACGTCGGCACGGCGGCGGTCGCCCGGCTCCGGCACCGGGTCGTGTCCACCAGGGTGGAAGGGGTGGCAGCGCGACAGCCGCCGGACCGTCAACCAGGCTCCCCGCAGTGCGCCGTGCCGGGAGACCGCCTCGACGGCGTAGGCACTGCACGACGGGTAGAACCGGCAGCGGGCCGGCAGTGCCGGACTTATCCACCGACGGTACGCGATGATGGGCGCCAGCAGCATGCGGGCACCGCTAGTCGTCGGCCGCGGCGCGGCGTTCCCGCCGCTCACCGGGCCCGCCGACCCCGGGGGGTACGCGCGGCGGCGACGGCGGCATCCAGGTCGACCCCCAGCCGGGCGTACGACACCTCGGCGGCCTGGGGCAGGGCGCGTACCACCAGCGTGGCACCGGCGGGCAGGTCCGCCAGGCGCTCGCGGACCAGGTGCCGCAGCCGGCGTCGGACCTTGTTGCGGACCACCGCGTTACCGACCGCCTTGGACACGACGAAGCCGGCGCGGCTCGGTGCGGTGGACTCCGCACCGCTGGCCCGCGCCGGCTCCGGCGAGGTTGTCGCGGTGGGTCCGGTCTGCTCGGGGAGGGTCAGGTGCACCACGACGGCACCACGGCCGACGCGTCGGCCACCCCGGACCGCTGCGGCGAAGTCGCTACTGCGCCGCAGTCGCTGCGCGGCGGCCAGCACCTCTGCCCACGTCCCCGGACCGGACCGGTCGGCCTCAGGCCGCCAGGCGGGCGCGGCCCTTGGCGCGACGGGTCGAGATGATGGCGCGGCCGGCACGGGTGCGCATGCGCAGCCGGAAGCCGTGGGTCTTCGCGCGCCGGCGGTTGTTCGGCTGGTAGGTGCGCTTGCTCACGTCAGGCTCTCCGTTGTCGAACGCCCCGCGCGGGGGATCGCCCGGGGTCGTGTGGTGGTCCAGGCCACCTTCCCGGTGACCTCCGATCGGTGCTGCCCGGCGACGCGGGACCTCGGCGATACCGTGAAGCGACCGCGGACAGCAAGCACCCATCACCCTAGCAGAGGGCGAGAGAGCAGCCGCTCCAGCCTACGCAGGGGGGCAATAACCGTCAAACATCACACACTCCCACCCCGGCAGCCCTGGGAGCGCGACCGAAGGGGCGGTTTTCGCGGATGTTGACAAGGCTGCCACGGTGTCGACGGTTGAACGCGCGGGGTCCCCGCTGTTAGCGTGCCCGATTGCGGTCAGCGTCGGGCTCCGGGTTGTCGCTGATCGGCAAGACCGGACAAGGTAGTGAATCGTTCGGCACGGTGAACCCGCTTCAGCGCCTCCCGGGAACCAGGGGGGCAGGTCCGACCCGCGTCCGGTGGGCGGCCACAATCGGTCGGTACACACAGGCTGTGGATAACTTGTGGATGACGACCGGTCAGCCGTCCGGGTGGGCGTGGCGTGCGCCCGCGCGTACGCGGTGGCGGGCCGGGACTGCCGATGGACAGCAGCGGTGGTCGGGAGCAGAGGCGAGGGGGTGGCACGACGGTGACCGGAGCGACCGACCTTGCCGCGGTGTGGACGGCGACGACCGAGGAGCTCGCCGACGAGATCATCTCCGCGCAGCAACGGGCGTACCTCCGGCTCACCCGGCTGCGGGCGATCGTCGAGGACACCGCCCTGCTCTCGGTACCGGACGCCTTCACCCGGGACGTGATCGAGTCGCGACTGCGCCCGGCGATCACCGAGGCCCTCAGCCGGCGGCTCGGCCGGCCCATCCAGGTGGCCGTCACCGTGCGGGTCGCCGAGGAGGCGGGCAGCCGCGCGGCCGGCACCGTCTACCGCACCGGTCCCGAATCGGCGGACCGCGACGCCCCGCTGGACCTGCTCGCCGGCCTCGAGCCCGGCCCGCCGGTCGAGGCGCCCGGCTTCCCCGAGCTCGGCTACCCGGGCCGGCCGGAAGCCCCGCCGTACGCCGATGAGCCGGCCGAG
This sequence comes from Micromonospora sp. CB01531, assembly GCF_001905095.1. Classification (GTDB taxonomy): domain Bacteria; phylum Actinomycetota; class Actinomycetes; order Mycobacteriales; family Micromonosporaceae; genus Micromonospora. The sequence continues at coordinate 102,786 of NZ_LWLS01000083.1, read as the reverse complement.
CCGCCGATCGAGGAGCCGGCGCCGCGGCAGCGCACGCCCGACGGCGGCCGACCGCACCTGATCCCGGCCAGCCGGGACGGTCAGGACACCCTGTTCAGCACGGCCTTCACCGAGCCGATGCGCGCCCCCGAGCGCCGCGGCTTCGACGAGCGGTCCCGAGTCGAGCCCCCGGCTCCCGGCGCCGGCGGGTACGAGCCCCGCTACCGGGAGCACCCCGGCCCAGGCGACACGCCGCTGCGCGGACTCCCCCGGGACGGCGCCACCGACAGCGGGCCGGGTCGGAGTGGACCGGACCACCGCCCCGGCGGCCAGGCCGACCGGCGGCTGCCCGGTGGCGGGGAGACCGGCGGCAACCGACTCAACCCGAAGTACATGTTCGAGACGTTCGTCATCGGCTCCTCGAACCGCTTCGCGCACGCGGCCTCCGTCGCGGTGGCCGAGTCGCCGGCGAAGGCGTACAACCCGCTTTTCATCTACGGCAGCTCCGGGCTGGGCAAGACCCACCTGCTGCACGCCATCGGGCACTACGCCACGACGCTGGGCAACGCCCGCTCGGTCCGGTACGTCTCGACCGAGGAGTTCACCAACGACTTCATCAACTCGCTGCGCGACGACAAGACCAGCGCGTTCCAGCGCCGCTACCGGGACGTGGACATCCTCCTGATTGACGACATCCAGTTCCTGGAGAACCGGGAGCGGACCCAGGAGGAGTTCTTCCACACCTTCAACACCCTGCACAACGCCAACAAGCAGATCGTGATCACCTCCGACCGGTCGCCGAAGCAGTTGGCGACGCTGGAGGACCGGCTGCGGACCCGGTTCGAGTGGGGGCTGCTCGCCGACATCCAGCCGCCGGATCTGGAGACCCGGATCGCGATCCTGCAGAAGAAGGCAGCGCAGGAACGCCTGTACGCGCCACCGGACGTGCTGGAGTTCATCGCCTCGCGGGTGTCGAACTCGATCCGGGAACTGGAGGGCGCGCTGATCCGGGTCACCGCGTTCGCCAGCCTCACCCGCTCGTCGGTGGAGCTGTCGCTCGCCGAGGAGGTGCTGCGGGACTTCATCCCGGACGGCGCCGGCCCGGAGATCACCGCCGACCAGATCATGGTCTCCACCGCCGACTACTTCGGGGTGAGCCTGGAGGACCTGCGCGGTCACTCCCGCTCCCGGGTGCTGGTCAACGCCCGCCAGGTGGCCATGTACCTGTGCCGCGAGCTGACCGACCTGTCGCTGCCACGGATCGGCCAGGCGTTCGGCGGCCGGGACCACACGACGGTCATGCACGCCGACCGGAAGATCCGCCAGCAGATGGCGGAGCGGCGCTCGCTCTACAACCAGATCGCCGAGCTGACCAACCGGATCAAGCAGACCACCTGACTTTCTCGCCCGCCGCTAGACGGTGTCGCAGGGCCCGGCCGGACTTCCGGCCGGGCCCTTTCGTGCCGTGGACGCCGAAAGCTTGACCCTCCACCCGGTCGAGGGCCCACGATCGACGTCGTGTTCGTCCACAGCGCTGCCCCGTTGTCCACACCCCCTGTTCCACAGACCGTGGAAAACCACGCTACGCCTCGACGCGGTTACCCACAGACTGTGGACAACTCCTGGGGACGACGCTGTGGACGCCTGGGGACGACGGGCGGGTTGTCCACGGCCGACGGTCGGCCTGTGGGCGGCCTGTTGAAGGTTCTGGGGATGACGTCGATCGACGCGGGCCGGCCCGTCCACAACGCTGGGGAGAAACCCCGTGGATTAGCGGTGGACAACCGGTGGACAACCGTGGACAACCTGGGGGCCGGCGCGGGCTGTGGACCAAAACACGGCTTGTACCCCTGGTTCTCCACAGCAAAACCACCGGTGGATAACCTGTCTGACCTGCGCGGACGCCGGTTCTCCACAGTTTGCACAGGTGCGATGAAGACGATGAGTTATCTCTTCTAAACAACAAAAACCAATCATCACCGTTGGACTTCCTGTGGATCGGGCCGGAGCGCTGCCGTCGGCAGTCGCCCCGGCACCTGGATCCACGGGGTCGGGCGCACAGCCGATGCCCGCGCGACTTAAGGTGCGAGGGGTACCCGCCGGTCGGGCGGGACGGGTGGCAGCGGTCGGCATGAGAGAGTTGTCGCTGACGTCGACGCGGAGGCATTGATGAAGTTCCGAGTGGAGCGCGACGCGCTCGCCGAGGCGGTCGCGTGGACCGCCAAGAGCCTGCCCAACCGACCCTCCGTACCGGTGCTGGCCGGAGTGATGCTCCGGGTCACCGACGGCAATCTCCAGGTCTCCGGGTTCGACTACGAGGTCTCCAGCCAGGTCACCGTCGAGGTGCAGGGTGACGCCGACGGCGCCGCGCTGGTCTCCGGCCGCCTGCTTGCCGAGATCACCAAGGCCTTGCCGGCCAAGCCGGTGGACATCGCCGCCGTCGGCGCCCACCTGGAGCTGGTCTGCGGCAGCGCCCGCTTCACCCTGCCGACCATGCCGGTCGAGGACTACCCGGCCCTGCCGGAGATGCCGGAGAGCGCCGGCACGGTCGACGCCGCCGCCTTCGCCGCTGCGGTGGCCCAGGTGGCGGTCGCCGCCGGCCGGGACGAGACGCTGCCGATGATGACCGGCGTACGCATCGAGCTCTCCGGTAGCACCCTGGCGATGCTCGCCACCGACCGCTACCGCCTCGCGCTGCGCGAGATGGAGTGGAACCCGGACGACCCCGAGGTGAGCTTCAACGCGCTGGTGCCCGCCCGGACCCTGAACGACACCGCGAAGGCCCTCGGCCCGCTCGGCGGCCAGGTGACCATGGCGCTGTCCCAGGGCGGCGCGGGCGAGGGCATGATCGGCTTCTCCGGTGGCACCCGCCGGACCACCAGCCGGCTGCTCGACGGGGCCAACTACCCGCCGGTCCGCTCGCTCTTCCCGGCCAGCCACAACGCCGAGGCCCGGGTGCCGGTCAGCACGCTGATCGAGGTGGTCAAGCGGGTCGCGCTGGTCGCCGAGCGGACCACGCCGGTGCTGCTGAGCTTCAGCGCCGACGGCCTGGTCGTGGAGGCCGGCGGCACCGAGGAGGCCCGGGCCAGCGAGGCCATGGAGGCCACCTTCACCGGCGACCCGCTCACCATCGGCTTCAACCCGCAGTACCTGATCGACGGCCTGGCCAACCTCGGCGCCCAGTACGCCCTGCTTTCGTTCGTCGACGCCTTCAAGCCTGCGGTCATCTCTCCCGCAGGTGAGGATGGCGAGGTCATCCCGGGGTATCGGTACCTCATCATGCCGATCCGCGTGTCCCGCTGATCGCGCCCCAGCAAGACAGACGTACGGAGGTAGGAGCAGATGCAGCTCGGCCTGGTAGGACTCGGCCGGATGGGCGGCAACATGCGGGAGCGGTTGCGGGCCGCCGGTCATGAGGTGGTCGGTTACGACCGCAGCGCGGAACTGAGCGACGTCGCGAGCCTCGCGGAGCTGGCCGAGAAGCTGGAGTCGCCCCGTGCGGTCTGGGTGATGGTCCCGGCCGGCGTCACCGACGCCACCATCGACGAGCTCGCCGGCGTCCTCGGCGAGGGCGACATCATTATCGACGGTGGCAACTCCCGGTTCAGCGACGACGCCCCACGCGCCGAGCGCCTCAACGAGCAGGGCATCGGCTACATCGACGTCGGCGTCTCGGGTGGCGTCTGGGGCCGGCAGAACGGCTACGCCCTCATGGTCGGCGGCGCCCAGGAGCACGTCGAGCGGCTGATGCCGATCTTCGAGGCGCTCAAGCCGGCGGGTGAGTTCGGCTTCGTGCACGCCGGCCCGGTCGGCGCCGGCCACTACGCCAAGATGGTGCACAACGGCATCGAGTACGGCCTGATGCACGCGTACGCCGAGGGCTACGAGCTGTTGGCCAAGTCGGAACTGGTGACCAACGTGCCGGGCGTCTTCAAGTCCTGGCGCGAGGGCACGGTGGTCCGCTCCTGGCTGCTCGACCTGCTCGACCGGGCGCTGGACGAGGACCCGGAGCTCGCCGAGCTGAGCGGCTACACCGAGGACACCGGCGAGGGCCGCTGGACGGTGGACGAGGCGGTCCGGCTGGCCGTGCCGCTGAACGTCATCGCCGCCTCCCTGTTCGCCCGGTTCGCGTCCCGCCAGGACGACTCGCCCGCCATGAAGGCCGTCGCCGCGCTGCGCCAGCAGTTCGGCGGGCACGCCGTCGTCCGTCGCGCCAGCTGACCGGTATCCACCGCCTGTGTACGTCCGCCGGCTCGAACTGGTCGACTTCCGCTCGTACGAGCGGGTCGGCGTCGACCTGGAGCCGGGCCCGAACGTGCTGATCGGGCCCAACGGGGTCGGCAAGACCAATTTGGTCGAGGCGCTCGGCTACGTGGCGACCCTGGACTCGCACCGGGTCGCCACGGACGCCCCGTTGGTCCGGATGGGCGCCGCGTCGGCGGTGATCCGCTGCGCCGTGGTGCACGAGGGTCGGGAGCTCCTGGTCGAGCTGGAGATCGTCCCCGGCAAGGCCAACCGGGCCCGGCTGGGCCGGTCCCCCGCCCGGCGCGCCCGCGACGTGCTGGGCGCGCTCCGGCTGGTGCTGTTCGCCCCGGAGGACCTGGAGCTGGTCCGCGGCGACCCGGCCGAGCGCCGCCGCTACCTCGACGACCTGCTGGTTACCCGGCAGCCCCGGTACGCCGGGGTGCGCGCCGACTACGAGCGGGTGGTCAAGCAGCGCAACGCTCTGCTGCGGACCGCGTACCTGGCCCGCAAGACGGGCGGGTCGCGGGGTGGGGACCTCTCCACCCTCGCCGTCTGGGACACCCACCTGGCCCACCACGGGGCCGAGCTGCTCGCCGCCCGGCTGGAGCTGGTCGCCGCGCTCGCCCCGCACGTGGCCAAGGCGTACGACGCGGTGGCCGCGGGCAAGGGCGCGGCGGGGATCGCCTACCGGCCGTCGGTGGAGCTGACCGAGCCGACCACCGACCGTACGGTGCTGGCGGACGCGCTGCGCGCCGCGCTGACCGAGAACCGGTCGGCGGAGATCGAACGCGGCACCACGCTGGTCGGCCCGCACCGCGACGACCTGGCGCTCACCCTCGGCCCGCTGCCGGCCAAGGGGTACGCCAGCCACGGCGAGTCCTGGTCCTACGCGCTGGCCCTGCGCCTCGCCGGGTACGACCTGCTGCGCGCCGACGGCATCGAGCCGATGCTGGTGCTGGACGATGTCTTCGCCGAGCTGGACGCCGGCCGCCGGGAGCGGCTGGCCGAGCTGGTCGGCGGTGCCAGCCAGCTTCTGGTGACCTGCGCGGTCGACGAGGACGTGCCGGCGGCCCTGCGCGGCACCCGGTACGCGGTGGGCGAGGGGACGGTGCGCCGTGTCGGATGAGGTCCAGCTCCCGCCGGCCCGGCTGGGGCCGGGACGCGGTGGGCGTACCCCCGAGGACGGCGGCGGTGCGGACGGCGCCGGTGGTGCCGACCCGAGCGCTGCGGGCGATCCGCCGGCCGGGGCTTCCGGGCCGGAGCTGGCCCGGGCGGTGCTGGACGCGGCGAAGGCCCGCCGGCAGGCGGCCGCCACCACCCGCCGGCGCAGCGCGGTACGCGGGGACGGCGAGCGGCGGCTGCGCGGTTACTCCGGTCCCGGACCGGATCCGCGCGACCCGCAGCCGCTCGGTGCGGTGCTGGACAAGCTCGTCAAGGCGCGCGGCTGGCAGCAGCCGGCGGCCGAGGCGACGGTCTTCGGCGCCTGGGAACGCGTGGTCGGGCCGGAGGTGGCGCAGCACAGCCGCCCGGTCAAGCTCGAGGACGGTGAGTTGACCGTGGAGGCCCGCTCCACGGCGTGGGCGACCCAGCTCCGGCTGCTCGCCGGCTCACTGCTTCAGCAGATCGCCCGCGAGGTCGGCCACAACGTGGTCCGCAAACTCCACATCCACGGCCCGGCCGCGCCGTCCTGGTCGCGCGGCCCGCGCCGGGTTCGCGGCCGCGGACCCCGCGACACGTACGGCTGACCGTCCGGCTTTGCCCGGCCGGGGTCGACGGCTACCTCGTCGAGGTGCCGGCTTCCGGGTGTGGCGACCCGCCGCCTCGCCGATCTGGTGTCGATCAAGCGAGGCGGGCCGGGCCCCCGGCGGGCAGCGGCAGGGGAACAGGTGCCGGTCAGGCGTCGGCGTAGACGGCGAAGCCGCGGTCGGCGCAGCGCCGGTAGAAGGCCGCGAGCACGCCCAGCTCGGCGCAGGTGAAGTTCCACTGCGGCGGGTCGCCGTTCTCGTCGCGCAGCCGGTCGAGCCGGCTGTCCAGCCAGCGCAGCTGCTGCTCGGCCAGGCGGCCGTCGCCCAGCAGCGACCGGAGCACCTCGCTCACCGACTCGAAGGTCACCGCCTCGCCGATCGGCCGGTGCCGGGCGACGAACTTCTCCACCCCGTCGGCGATCCAGGAGCAGCCGTCCGGGTCGATCACCGGGTCCTCGTCCTCGGCCGCGTTCTCCGTGGCGTAGAGCACATTTTCCAGGCCGAGGATCAGGTCGACCAGCTCGGTGTACGCGGTCGCGCGTACCGTGCCGGTCTTGGCGATCAACTCGGCGAGCGCCGCGGTGGGGGCGGAGATCCGTGGCAGGTCCACGATCTCGCCGAAGTCGACGAACTCGGCCGGCGCGACCGGGTCGTAGAAGCGGCCGGTCCGAGGCCAGTGCACCGCGACGTTGTCCAGCCCCATCTGGCGTCACCTCTTACCAAGCGCGTTGTCGGACCGATCGGGTCGATCGTCCCGGTTCCGTCCGCCAAAGATCAAGACCGCTGCGGCGGCGCCGCAAAGGTACGGCACGGCGGGGCCCGCCGCGACCCCCGGTCGGTTACGTGCCGGTACCGATGGGATGGCACCCTGGATCGGGGCTCAGCGACGCTTCAGCTCGACTGGCGGCCATGATCCGGCCTCCGGCGTTCCCGACCGAATGAAGGCCGGCCTGAAGCCCCGCCGCGACCGGAAGCCGTCGTTGGTGTGTAGGGGGAGTCGCGGACGGCGCGGTTCGGCCGGCTACGGAGTTCTCAGCCGCCGCGCAGGGGTGCCGAGTGGCGGTTTGGTCGTGCGCGCAGAGTAAGATTGACGGCGAGACGAAAAACCCGACACGGAGCGACGGACAGGGGCCCCAGGGCCCTTGATCATTGTCCCGGATCGGGTCGAGCCGATCGCGATCCGCGGGCGACCGCGGCGCCCGGCGTACGCGATCCGTGACCTGGAGATCCGGGGACCGGTACGTGCGCCGACGTCGCGTGCTGTCCGCCGAACCCGCGCCCCGCGCCCTGGCGTGGTCGGTGCGAGAAAGTGGCCGAGGGTGGCAGCGGAGGACAACAAGAAGTACGGCGCCGAGTCGATCACCGTTCTCGAGGGGCTGGAGGCGGTCCGGAAGCGGCCCGGTATGTACATCGGGTCCACCGGTGAACGCGGTCTGCACCACCTCGTGTGGGAGGTCGTCGACAACGCGGTGGACGAGGCGCTGGCCGGCTACTGCGACACCATCGACGTGGTGCTGCTGGCCGACGGCGGCGTACGGGTCACCGACAACGGGCGTGGCTTCCCGGTCGACCTCCACCCGAAGCTGAAGAAGCCGGGTGTCGAGGTCGCGCTGACCGTGCTGCACGCGGGCGGCAAGTTCGACGGCAAGGCGTACGCGGTCTCCGGTGGTCTGCACGGCGTCGGCGTGTCCGTGGTGAACGCCCTCTCCACGAAGATGGCGGTGGAGATCCACAAGGACGGCTTCGTCTGGCGGCAGCAGTACCACCACTCCAAGCCGACCCCGCTGGAGAAGGGTGAGCCGACCGACCGCACCGGCTCGGCGGTCTCCTTCTGGCCCGACCCGGACGTCTTCGAGACCGTCGACTTCGACTTCCAGACCATCTACCGGCGCCTGCAGGAGATGGCCTTCCTCACCCGTGGCCTCACCATCCACCTGCTCGACGAGCGGGTCGAGGAGACCGAGGAGGGCAAGCCGCGCGAGGTGACCTTCCGTTACGAGGGCGGTATCGCCGACTTCGTCCGGCACCTCAACGCGTCGAAGACCCCGATCCACAAGACGGTGGTCGAGTTCGGCGCCGAGGAGGAGGGCATGTCGGTCGAGATCGCCATGCAGTGGAACGAGTCGTACGGCGAGTCGGTCTACACCTTCGCCAACAACATCAACACGCACGAGGGCGGCACCCACGAGGAGGGCTTCCGGGCCGCGTTGACCAGCGTCGTCAACCGGTACGGCACGGACAAGAAGCTGCTCAAGGGCGACGAGAGGCTCTCCGGCGAGGACATCCGTGAGGGGCTGGCCGCGATCATCTCGGTCAAGCTGACGAACCCGCAGTTCGAGGGCCAGACCAAGACCAAGCTGGGCAACACCCCGGTGAAGAGCTTCGTGCAGCGGGTCTGCAACGAGTCGCTGGTCGACTGGTTCGACCGGAACCCGGCCGAGGCGAAGATCATCATCACCAAGGCGTCCCAGGCGGCCCGGGCCCGGATCGCCGCGCAGCAGGCGCGGAAGCTGGCCCGGCGCAAGTCGCTCCTGGAGTCCGGCTCGATGCCCGGCAAGCTGGCCGACTGCCAGTCCACCGACCCGCGCGAGTCCGAGGTCTTCATCGTCGAGGGTGACTCGGCGGGCGGCTCCGCCAAGCAGGGCCGCGACCCGCGTACCCAGGCGATCCTGCCGATCCGCGGCAAGATCCTCAACGTGGAGAAGGCCCGGATCGACCGGGTGCTGAAGAACAACGAGGTCCAGGCGCTGATCACCGCGCTGGGCACCGGCATCCACGACGACTTCGACATCGAGAAGCTGCGCTACCACAAGATCGTGCTGATGGCCGACGCGGACGTGGACGGCCAGCACATCCAGACGCTGCTGCTGACGCTGCTGTTCCGGTTCATGCGGCCGCTGGTCGAGCTGGGGCACGTCTACCTGGCCGCCCCGCCGCTCTACAAGATCAAGTGGAACAAGAAGGGCGACGACGCCCAGTACGCGTACTCGGACCGGGAGCGGGACGGGCTGATCGCGCTGCGCCAGCAGAAGAAGCCCAACGCCAAGCCGGACGACATCCAGCGGTTCAAGGGTCTCGGCGAGATGAACTACCCCGAGCTGTGGGAGACCACGATGAACCCGGCCACCCGTACCTTGCGCCAGGTGACGCTCGACGACGCCGCAACCGCCGACGAGCTGTTCAGCGTTCTGATGGGTGAGGACGTCGAGGCACGCCGTTCGTTCATCCAACGCAACGCCAAGGACGTGCGGTTCCTGGACATCTGACGGACCCCGCCGGGCCGGCCGGAGATCCACCGGCCGGCCCGGCGGTCCACAGAGTTATCCACAGTCTGGCCGGTTTCCACAGCCGTTATCCACAGCACGAACACGACTCTGAGTCTGATAAGGGTTAACAGTGACCGATACTCCCGAGTCCACCCCGAACGAGCCGGAGACCCCGGAGACACCGGCCGCGGTCGTCGCGCACGACCGGATCGAGCCGGTCGGCCTCGAGGTCGAAATGCAGCGCTCGTACCTCGACTACGCGATGAGCGTCATCGTCGGGCGGGCCCTGCCGGACGTCCGGGACGGGCTCAAGCCGGTTCACCGCAAGATCCTCTACGCCATGTTCGACTCCGGCTACCGGCCGGACCGCGGCTACGTGAAGTGCTCCCGAGTCGTCGGCGACGTGATGGGTCAATTCCACCCGCACGGCGACTCGGCCATCTACGACGCGCTGGTCCGGATGGCGCAGCCCTGGTCGCTGCGCTACCCGCTGGTCGACGGCAACGGCAACTTCGGCTCGCCCGGCAACGACCCGGCCGCGGCCATGCGGTACACCGAGTGCAAGCTCGACCCGCTGGCCATGGAGATGCTGCGGGACATCGACGAGGACACCGTCGACCTGCAGGACAACTACGACGGCCGGGCCAAGGAGCCCACGATCCTGCCGTCCCGCATTCCCAACCTGCTGATCAACGGCTCCGAGGGCATCGCGGTCGGCATGGCCACCAAGATCCCGCCGCACAACCTACGGGAGATCGGCGCGGCGGTGCAGTGGTGCCTCGAGCACCCGGAGGCCGACGAGCCCACCACGCTCGAGGCGCTGCTGGAGATCGTAAAGGGCCCGGACTTCCCGACCTACGGTCTGATCGTCGGCCAGGCCGGCATCCAGGACGCGTACCGGACCGGGCGCGGCTCGATCCGGATGCGGGCCGTGGTCGAGGTCGAGGAGGACAAGCGGGGCCGCCCGGCGCTGGTGGTCAGCGAGCTGCCGTACCAGGTCAACCCGGACAACCTCGCCGAGCGGATCGCCGAGCTGATCAAGGAGGGCAAGCTCGGCGGCATCGCCGACATCCGCGACGAGTCCTCCGGGCGTACCGGTATGCGGATCGTCCTGGTGCTCAAGCGCGACGCGGTCGCCAAGGTGGTGCTGAACAACCTCTACAAGCACACCCAGCTCCAGGAGACCTTCGGCGCCAACATGCTGGCGCTCGTCGACGGCGTGCCGCGCACGCTCAACCTGGCCCAGTTCATCCGCTACTACGTCGAGCACCAGATCGAGGTCATCCGCCGGCGGACCGCGTTCCGGTTGCGCAAGGCGGAGGAGCGGGCGCACATCCTGCGCGGTCTGGCCAAGGCTCTCGACGCGCTGGACGAGGTGATCGCCCTGATCCGGCGCTCGCCCACGGTCGAGGACGCCCGCCAGGGCCTGATCCAGCTGCTGGAGATCGACGAGGTCCAGGCGACCGCGATCCTGGACATGCAGCTGCGCCGGCTGGCCGCCCTGGAGCGGCAGCGGATCCTCGACGACCTGGCCAAGCTCGAGCTGGAGATCGCCGACCTCAAGGACATCCTGGCCAAGCCGGAGCGGCAGCGGAGGATCGTCTCCGAGGAGCTGGGCGAGATCGTCGCGAAGTGGGGCGACGACCGGCGTACCAAGATCGTGCCGTTCGACGGCGAGGTCTCGATGGAGGACCTCATCGCCCGCGAGGACGTGGTCGTCACCATCACTCGCACCGGGTACGCCAAGCGCACCAAGGTCGACCTGTACCGCTCGCAGCGGCGGGGCGGGAAGGGCGTCAGTGGCGCCACCCTCCGTCAGGACGACATCGTCAGCCACTTCTTCGTATGCTCTACGCACGACTGGATCCTGTTCTTCACCAACAAGGGTCGGGTCTACCGGGCCAAGGCCTACGAGCTTCCCGAAGCCAGTAGGGTGGCCAAGGGCCAGCACGTGGCCAACCTGCTCGCGTTCCAAGCGGACGAGCAGATCGCGCAGATCATCGAAATTCCGAACTACCAGGTGGCGCCCTACCTGGTACTGGCCACGAAGAACGGCCTGGTGAAGAAGACACGGCTCGAGGAGTTCGACTCCAACCGTTCCGGCGGCATCATCGCGATCAACCTGCGCGATGAGGACGAGCTGGTCGGTGCTGCCCTGGTGAGCCCGGAGGACGATCTCCTGCTGGTGTCCAAGAACGCCCAGGCCATCCGCTTCAACGCCACGGACGAGGCGCTGCGCCCGATGGGCCGCGCCACCTCCGGTGTCATCGGCATGCGGTTCAGCGAGGACGACGAACTGCTGGCCATGGAGGTCGTCCGCGAGGGTATGGACATGGACGTGCTGGTCGCGACGAACGGCGGATACGCGAAACGTACCCCGATCGAGGAATACCCGGTCCAGGGCCGGGGAGGTAAGGGCGTGCTGACTGCGAAGATCACCGAGCGACGCGGCGGTCTGGTCGGAGCGGCGGTGATCAGCCCGGACGACGAACTCTTCGCTATCACCAGCAACGGGGGCGTCATCCGGACTCCGGTGAAGCCTGTACGCCGTACGCGTGACCGGAACACAATGGGGGTCAAGCTGATGGACCTCCCGGACGGCGTGACTATCGTGGCAATTGCTCGCAATGCCGACGAGCCTGACGAACAGGACTAGTTGATGACGGAGACACAGGCGAAGTCGGGGAACACGGGGGCCTCGGCCAACCCGGTCGACGAGGAGGCCGCGCAGGGCGGTACACCAGCGTCGGGCCGGGCGGCCGTGGGCCGGGCCACGGTCCCCGCCGACGCGCCTGCCCCGAAGTTCACCCGGGCCCCCGGCATGGCACCGCCGCCGGACAAGCCCGCGGAGGACTCGGGGACGAGCGAGAAGGCCGAGAAGGCCCCGGTCGACGCCCCGACCTCCGCCGACGGCCCGGCCGGGCCGTCGGTCACCACGGCGAAGCCCGGCACCACCCAGGCGATCAAGACACCGGGTACGGGCCGGCCGTCGCCCGGGACTCCCGGCACCCCGCCGACGGTGGGCGCCGGTCTCGGCACCGCGCCCAAGCCGTCGCCGGACGGCGCCCGCTCCAGCGCCACCGGCCGCCCCGCCAACGGTGGCGGCCTGCCGCCGGGGATCAGCGGTGCGGCTGCCGTCGGGGCCGCTCGCGTGGGTGAGGCGGTACGCGCTGCGCGTACCTCGGTAAGCTCGGCCGCTTCGCGCGGACCGCGCCGGGCCCGGCTGAACCTCAAGCGGATCGACCCCTGGTCCGTGATGAAGTTCGCGTTCGCGGTCTCGGTGGTGCTCTTCATCGTGGTGGTCGTGGCCACCTCGGTGCTCTACCTGGCCCTGGACGCGATGGGCGTGTTCAAGAGCGTCAACGACAGCCTGACGGACCTGGTCAACGCAGGTGGCGGCTCGGGCGCCTCAGGCGGCTTCCAGATCACCGCCAAGGGCGTGATCCTGAGCTCCGCGCTGATCGGCCTGGTCAACGTCGTGCTCTTCACCGCGCTCGCCACGCTGGGCGCGTTCGTCTACAACGTCTGCGCCGACCTGGTCGGCGGGATCGAGCTGACGCTCGCCGAGCGGGACTGACTCCGACGACGCCGGGGCACCGCGTAAAGCGGTCGCCCCGGTGTCGCCTATCCGGGTAGGTTCTTCATTGGCGCGGCGCACCGGCCCCGATTTGGGGCCGGAGGCGGCGATGGGTTAACCTTGCTCGTCGCTACGCGGGGCTATAGCTCAGTCGGTTAGAGCGCAGAGCTGATAACTCTGAGGTCGCTGGTTCGATTCCAGCTAGCCCCACCGCACATCGTCCGACGATAGTCGAGCGCGAGGGGTCGGCCCATGTTCAAGAAGCTCCTGATCCTGGTCGGCGTGGTCGGGGTGGCCGCCGTGGTGGCCAAGAAGGTGAAGGCTGCGAACGACGAGCGCGCTCTGTGGCACGAGGCGACCACCGCGCCTGACCTGCGCTGAGCGTCCCTCCGACTGCCAGCACCGGGCGACTCCGCCCACCTCGGGGCCCTAGCTCAACTGGCAGAGCACTGCCTTTGCAAGGCAGGGGTTAGGGGTTCAAGTCCCCTGGGCTCCACCATTCACCCTCTTACCTTCGGTTTTCAACCGGCTTGATCGACTAGTACAACCTCAGTACAGATCAGGCTTCATCTTGGATTGAGAGCGCCGCCCGTACGGCGTTCCCGACGATGCCGCGCGGTCGGTTCCGCTTCGGCCACCAGTACACGTCTCCAGGGTGATCCACAACGTCTTGTGGCGGAGCATCCGTTGGACCTCCTGCGGCTCGGCGTGATTCGTGATCAGCGTCGTGGCGAAGAAGTGCCGAAGCGCGCCCGATCGAAGCTGATCAGGGTCATCTCAAGCGCAGGCTAAGACCGATGCGCGGCCTACGAACTGACCGGACCGCGCAAGTCGTGATTGCCGGCCACGCCTTCGTCCAGAACCTGCGGTCCGGTCGGCGTCCGGGCACTGCTTCAGCACGGGCGGGGTACCGTCCGGCAGCTCGACCGGCAGGCCCGGGCCCGCCGGGATCTGGTCGGTCCACCGAAGGCTCTCAGGGATCTCCATCCGGCCATCCTCGGGCCGCGTTCCATGATCGCGTACAACCGTTTCCGGCACGGTGGCGTCTGGAACAGTGAACCCCAGGGAGGTAGCCGGATGCCGGACGCATCGGACCAGGAATACGTCGAGTACGTCACGGCCCGCCTGCCGGCGCTGCGGCGGCTCGCGTACGGACTCTGCGGCGACCGCGACCTGGCCGACGACCTGGTGCAGGAGACCGCCACGCGGCTCTACCTGCGCTGGGCGCGGATCGCTGAGGTTGAGCAGATTGACGCGTACGTCCGTACGGTGCTGGTCCGGCACTTCCTGGACACCAGGCGGCGCGGCTGGTGGCGGGTGCACCTGTTCGGCGGGCCACCCGACGTGCAGTCCACCGAGGACCGGAGCGTCGAGGAGCAGACCGTGCTGCGCGACGCCCTGGCCAAGGTGCCGCCCCGCCAGCGAGCGGTGCTGGTGCTGCGTTTCCTGCACGACCTGCCGGTGGAGGAGGTGGCCCAGACGCTGGGCTGCTCGCCCGGCACGGTGAAGAGCCAGACCTCGCACGGCCTGGCGGCGATGCGACGGCTGCTCGGGGACCGCGAGCTGGCCGGCCGGACCGGAAAGGAGCGGTGGGCATGAGGACCGATGACGAACACGTCGCCGACCGGCTGCGGTGGCTGGACGACGAGCCGGCCGGCCCGTCCCGGATCGACCTGCCGGGGGCGATTCGGGAGGCCCGCCGGCGGCGGCGCAACCGCCGGGTGGCGGCGGCCGGGGCGGCCGCGCTGGGTGTGCTGGCGATGGCCGCGCTGCCGGCGGCGCTGGGCGAGGACAGGGCGGCGCCTGCGCCGGCCGCGAGCCCCAGCCCGTCGATGCCGTTGCCGGAACCGCGGCCGACCGGCCCGTGGCAGGGGGTGTGCACGGCCACACTGCTGCCCGTGCCGGGCGATCCACGGGCCGCGGTCACCGGCGGTGACCCGGACGGCCGGTGGCTGGTGGGCCGTCGGGCCCCGCAGGGGCAGGGCCGCATGGATTTCGGCCTGCTGATCTGGGAGGGGGACCGGGTCCGGGAGGTCGAGCTGCCGGGCTCGATGCAGGAGTTGACGGATGTGAACCGGGCAGGCCTGGCTGTGGGTTCGTCGCTAGGGGCCGGCAACAAATGGCGGGCGTGGGTGGTGCGTGACGGTGAGGTCATCGATCTGCCCGTGGTGACGTCCGGGGGCGCGACGGCCGTCAACGACGCCGGCCGGATCGTCGGCTACCGCAATCTGGTTCCCGGGAAGCCCTGGATCCAACGGCCCGTGGTCTGGGACTCATACCGGAGCCGGCCGGTCGACCTGCCACTGCCCGGCCCGCAGTGGGAGGGCACGGCCATCGGCATCGACGAAGACGGCACCGTCCTGGCCGCGATGTCCGACGGGCACCCGGACAAGCCCACGCGCGCGGTTGTGTGGCGTCCGGGCGCCGCCCGGCCGGAGGTGCTGCCGTTGCCGCAGGTGCCCGGCGGGAAGGCCGACCGGTTCCTGCCCCTGTCGTTGGCCGGTGGCTGGGTGACCGGCACCGCCGAACGCGACACCAAGGTGGTTCCCCGGAACGGCATAACCAGGTACCCGGTGCGGATCGACCTGCGGACCGGGCAGGTGGACGTACTGAAGGGCACCATCTGGTCCGGGACCGGCAACGGTCGGGGCTGGATGGCCGGTTGGGTCTCCGATGACGTCCCCGGCGTGATCACCGACACGAGGTCAGTGAAACTGCCCGTGCCGGACGGCTGGCGCGGCGAGCGGCAGGGCAGGGTGACCAGTTTCAGCGACGACGGCCGGGTGCTCGGCGGGAAGCTCGAGTCCGACGACCAGGTCCGCCCGGTGCGCTGGACCTGCCGGTGACCGGTCCGGGGGCGGTCCCGCACCGCCCCCGGACCGGAGCCGGTCAGCGGGCGGCGTCGGCGAGGACCTCGGCCAGCGCGTGCGACGCCTGACGGACGATCCCCGGGTTGGTGTCCCAGTAGTACGGCAACGCATTCACCGCCTGGAGCAGGGCCCAGCCGCGGCCGCGCAGCCAGGAGGTGTCGTCCACGTCCAGTTCGGCGCGGAACCGTTCCCGGCTGCGACCGGCGAAGACGTTCCAGGCCGGTTGCAGGTCGCAGGCCGGATCGCCGACGTTGAGCCCGCCGAAGTCGATGACGGCGGAGAGGCGGCCGGCCACGACCAGCAGGTTGCCGGGCAGCAGGTCCCCGTGCACCCACACGCCTGGCCCGTCCCACGCCGGGGCGTCCAGTGACTCCTGCCAGGCGCGCAGCGTCGCGGCGCCGTCGACGCGGTCGCCGAGCTGCGCCACCGACCGGCGTACGCCGTCGTCGAACTCGGCCAGGTCGCTGCCCCGGCCGCCGGGCTTCCGGGGGTACGCGCCGGTGGTGTCGATTCCCCGCAGCGCGGTGATGAACGCGGCGAGGTCGACCGCCGCCTGGTCCAGGTCGGCGAGGGTGCCGTTGGCGTTCTCGCCGGGCAGCCACTCGTACACCGACCAGTCGAACGGGTAGCCCTCGGCGGGGCGTCCGCGCACGAGTGGCACCGGCAGGGCGAGCGGGAGCTGCGGGGCCAGCCGGGGCAGCCACTCGGCCTCCCGCGCCGCCTGCTCGATAGCCCAGCCGATCCGGGGCAGCCGGACCACCAGATCCGCGTCGAGCCGGTAGATGTCGTGGTCCGTCCCGTACGAGGGGACTAGCCGGATCGGCAGGTCGGCCCAGTGTGGGAACTGCCCGGCGAGCAGGCGACGGACGAGGGCGACGTCGGTCTCCACCTCGTCGGCGTGCATCTTCACCCGGGCCATGGCGAACATCCTGGGTGGTTCCGCCGAGCCGGGACAACCCGATTTCGGGGCCGACGGCAACAGCCCGGTCGACCCGGCGCGACCCGCCTCCGGCGGCAGGCTAGCGTCGGGGCGTGAGCACCGGATCCCCGCGCGTCCTGCCGGCCGACAGCGGCATCGCCGAGGCCGCCGCCGTCCTGCGTGCCGGTGGGCTGGTCGCCTTTCCCACCGAGACGGTCTACGGGCTGGGTGCGAACGCGCTCGACGCTCGGGCGGCCGCCCGAATCTTCGAGGCGAAGGCCCGGCCCAGCTTCGACCCGCTGATCAGCCACCTGGCCGACGCCGCCGACCTGGCCGGCCTGGTCGGTGCGGTGCCACCGGCGGTCGCCGCGCTGGTCGAGCGCTTCTGGCCCGGCCCGCTCACGCTGATCGTGGACCGGCCGGCGGCGATCCCGTCGATCGTCACCTCCGGCCTGGACACCATGGCGGTCCGGGTGCCGGACGAGCCGTCCGCCCGCGCGCTGATCGCTGCCGCCGGGGTGCCGGTGGCCGCGCCCAGCGCCAACCGGTTCGGGCAGCTCAGCCCGACCCGGGCCGAGCACGTGGTGGCCGGGTTGGGCGACGCGGTGGACGTGGTGCTGGACGGCGGGCCCACCCGGTGCGGGATCGAGTCGACGATCGTGGACGCCCGCGGCGAGCGCCCGGTGGTGCTCCGGCTGGGTGCGCTGCCGGTCGAGGCGCTGGTCGAGGCGGTCGGGCCGGTCGAGGTACGGCCGGGCAGTTCGGGGCGGCCGGTGGCACCCGGGACGCTGGCCGCGCACTACGCCCCGCGTACCCCGTTGCGGTTGGGGGCGGCGGAGTCGGCGCCGGGGGACGGCGGCCGGCGGGGTTTCCTGGCCTTCCGGGAACGCCCGACGGCCGTCGGGTGGGCGGCGGTGGAGGTGCTGTCGCCCGAGGGTGACCTGACCGCGGCGGCCGCGCGGCTCTTCGACGCCCTGCACCGGCTCGACGCGGCCGGGGTGACCGAGATCGTCGCCGAGCCGGTCCCCGAGGTCGGCGTGGGGCGGGCGATCAACGACCGGTTGCGGCGCGCCGCCGCCACCTGGCACTGACCGTCACAGGTCCAGCTCGCCGACCACCTGGTCGCCGCTCGTCTCACCGGTCAACCGGAAGCCGAGCTGCCGGTAGAAGCGCTCCGGTCCGTGGTCGCCCGGCACCCAGGTGACGGTCAGCCTGGTGCAGCCGCGGTGGCGGAGTTCCTCCGCCAGCGCCTGAACGGCGAACCGCCCGTACCCCTTGCCCTGCTCATCGGCGGCGATGTTGAGCCGCCAGAGCCCCGAGCGGACGTCGGTCGGATCGTCGTCGGGGCGCCACGGCACGTCGAGGAAGCCCATCATGAAGCCCACCGGACGGTCGCCGTCGACGATCAGCCGTGGCCAGGCGACCGCCGGCTGGGCGTACGCCTCGGCGAGCGATCGGGCGACCGGCGCGACCAGGCCTTCCTGGTCGGGCCGGATCGCGATGGCGCAGGCGGCCAGGACGTTGTCCGGCGTGATCTTCTCGAGGCGGGGCGAGGACATGCCGGCACTCTAGTGACCGTCGGCGACGACGGTCGATGGCATTACCGGGCATGGCTGCCGGCCGCCGGGGTAGAGGAACGGGGAACAACCCCCCGAAAGTGAGGTGTGATCCCGATGCCGACCGCACGCGACATCATGACCAGCGACGTGAGCTGTGTCCGGGAACAGGACGATCTTGGGACGGCCGCCCGGCGGATGGCCGAGCTGGGGGTCGGTTCGCTGCCGATCTGCGGCGACGACAACCGCCTCAAGGGCATGCTGACCGACCGGGACATCGTGGTGAAGGTGCTCGCCGAGGGCCGCGACCCGGCCAGCGTGACCGCGGGCGAACTGGCCCAGGGCGAGGCGGTGACCATCGGCGCCGACGACGACGCGGCGGAGATCCTGCGGACCATGGGCAAGCACCAGGTGCGCCGGCTGCCGGTGATCGACGGGCGGGAACTCGTCGGCATCGTTGCCGTCGCCGACGTGGCCCGGTCACTGCCGGAGCGCCCGGTGGGCGACCTCATCGAGGACATCTCCGAGCACAGCTGAACCCGGATCGCGGCCTCTCCGGTCCCCGGTCCGGGGTGGGCGCCGGCGGTTTCCGCGATAGCAGGGGCCCGTGACAACGCGAGGCGTTGAGGGCTCCCTTCCCTTCACCGCTGCGGGAGGCGGTCGACCAGCCGGGTGAGCGCGCCGTTGGCGAAGGTCGCGCCGAGCGCGGAGCCGGCGGCGATCGTCCAGCTCACCGGGCCGAGCGGGGTGCAGCCGAAGAACTGGCTGACCCCGGGCGTCTGCACCACCGCGACCAGGACGCCGATGGACGCGGCGGTGGACGCCAGCACGGTGGGGCTGGTGCCGCCGGCCAGCACGGTCTGGCCGAGCTGCGTGCCCACGAGCGAGGCCAGCGCGACCGTGCCGGCCGTGCGTTGGGTGCCGGTCCACCGGGCCAGGCTCCAGCCGGCGGTCGCGCCCAGCGTGGTGGCGCTCGCCCGCAGCCCGATCTCCCGGGTCATCGTCGCGCCGAGTGAGGTGTCCGGCCCTTCCCGCAGCAGGTGGTCGGCACCGTGGGCGGCCGGCGGGCGGACCGCGATGGCCAGCGCGGGCGCCAGGTCGGTGAGCAGGTTGACCAGCAGCAGTTGTCGTCCGGTCAGCGCGGACCGGCCGGTGGCGGCGGCGGTCAGCACGCTGAACGCGATCTCGCCGAGGTTGCCGCCGACCAGGATGCTCAGCGCGTGGCGGACCGACGACCACATCGCCCGCCCCTCCACCAGGGTGGAGATGATCGTTTCCAGCCGGTCGTCGGTGACCACCAGGTCGGCGGCGGCGCGAGCCGCCGGGGTGCCGCGCTGGCCCAGCGCGATGCCCACGTCGGCCAGCCGGATCGCCGGAGCGTCGTTGGCGCCGTCCCCGGTCATCGCCACGGTTCGGCCGCGGCGCTGAAGTGCCTGGATGATCCGGACCTTGTGTGCCGGGGTGCAGCGGGCCACCACGTCGGTCGCCATGAGCCGCTCGGCCAGCGCCTCGTCGTCGAGCCAGTCCAGGTCGGTCGCGGTGACCACTCGCTGACCGCCGTCGGCGGGGCTGATGGTCGCGGCGATCGCCTCGGCGGTCGCCGGGTGGTCGCCGGTGATCATGATGGTGTGCACGCCGGCCTGCCGGATCCGCCGGACCGCGGGCTTCGCGCTCTCCCGCACCCCGTCGGCGAGCGCCAGGAAGCCGACGAAGACCAACCCCTCGACCTGCTCGTCGGTCACCGACTCGCTGCCCACCGGGCACTCGGCGACGGCGAGGATGCGGTTTCCGGCTGCGGCCCGCTCGGCGAGCATCGCGTGCAGCGCGTTCCGGCCCGCCTCGTCCAGCGGCTGGTCACCCCCGGCGGTCCGCCGCGCCGCGCAGCGCGGCACCACCGACTCGGGTGCCCCCTTGACGCTGAGCAGCAGGCCGTCCGGGGTCCGGCCGATGGTGGCGTGGTAGCCGCGGGACGGCTCGAACGGCAACCCACCCACGGCCGTCCAGTCCGCCGCGCCGGTCTGCTCGACCACGTCGGCGGTGTTCGCGCCCCGGCGTACCGCCTGGTCGGTCTGCTGGGGCAGCTCGTCCGGGTCGGCCGCCGCCGGAGTGGCCCGCAGCGCCGTAGCCAGGGTCAGTCGCAGCGGCTCGTCCAGCCGGTCCGGTGGCGCGTACCGGTCGCCGGCACCGTCGCCCACCCCGGCGAGCAGCAGCTTCCCCTCGGTGAGGGTGCCGGTCTTGTCGAAGCAGAGCACGTCCACCCGGCCCAGCGCCTCGATGGTCCGTGGGTTGCGGACCAGCGCGCCGTGCTCGGCCAGCCGCCGGGCTGCTGCCAGCTGCGCGGCGCTGACCAGGAATGGCAGTCCCTCCGGCACCGAGGCGACGGCCAGGTTCGCGGCGGTCGCCGCCGTCTCCGCCAGGGGTACGCCCCGGAGCAGTCCCGCCCCGGCCACCGCGATCGCCGAGCCGGCCGCCAGCGGTACGGCGGCACTGGTCAGCTTCCCGAGCCGCGCCTCCACCCCGCTGGGCGGCGGGGCCTCCCGGGCCAGGGCGAGACTGCGCCCGGCCTCGGTCTCCTCGCCGGTCGCCACCACCACGGCGGTGCCCCGGCCGGCCGCGACGGTGGTGCCTTCGTACAGCATGGAGCGCCGCTCGGCGACGGCCGCCGCCACCACCGGTTCGGCGGTCTTGCTCACCGGCAGCGACTCGCCGGTCAGGGACGACTCGTCGGCTTCCAGCCCGTCCGAGCTGAGCACCCGGCAGTCCGCCGGGACCGCGTCGCCGGGACCGATGGCGACCACGTCCCCCGCCACCAGCTCCTCCGCCGGCACCACCTGCTCGACGCCGTCGCGGAGCACCCGCGCGGTCACCGCGGTGCGGGACAGCAGCTCGGCCAGGGACCGCTCGGTGTTGCGCTGGTGCACCGCGCCGATCAGCGCCGAGCCGCCGACCACCCCGCCGACCAGGGCTGCGTCGACCAGCGAGCCGAACGCGGCGGAGAGCACCGCCCCGGCGGCGAGCACCGGGGTGAGCGGGTTCGCCAGCTCGTCCACGAACGCCTTCAGCAGACCGGCCGGGCCCGCATGGTCCCCGGCGACGGCCCGCCGCCGGCGGCCCGCCTCCGCGCTGGCCAACCCGTCCGGGCGGGTGCCCAGCTGGTCGAGGACGGTCTCCACCGGCATCAGGTGCCAGGCGGTCAGCGCGGGCACCGGCGTGCGGGTCCGGTCCGGCAGCCGGCGGGCCCGCCACACGCCGTGCCCGAAGGCGAGCGCGCCGGCGGCGTTCACCGCGGCGAGGGTCCGGCCGGGCAGCAGCATCGGGTCGGCGGTGAGCGCGCCCAGCGCCCCGAGTCCGCTGCCGGCCATCGAGATCCGGATGTTTTGCCCGGTCATCCGGCGGGCCACCCCGGCCGCGTCGATCAACAGCGCGGGGATTCGCAGGTCGTCGCCGACCAGCAGGTGGGCGCCCCAGGGCGGGAGAGCCTCCGGGGCGGAGACGCCGATGGAGCAGTCGGCAGCACTGAGCGCGGCGCGGTCACCGGAGATGAGCATGACCACCGCACCGTCTCGTTGGAGGGCGCGTACCGAGTCGACGAGTTGGTCGCTGCCGGGCACCACGGCGTCGGCGAAGCCGTACCGCTCGTCGTCGTCGGCGGCCACCACGAGGCGCAGGCCCGCCTGGCGGGCCGCGGTGGGCAGGGCGTCGACCCCGGGCGCGGGTTCCGGATCCACTCGGAGCACGGCGGCGAGCGTGTCGCCGTCCGCGAGGCCGAGCAGCAGCCCGGCATGCTCGGTGAGCCGGCGCCGGTCCGGGGTGTCCCCGGGGTCGCGGGCGTCGATCCGGTCCAGCGGCCCGAGCCGCCAGCCGTCGGCCTCCTGGACGGCGTCCGGGGCCTCCGGGTCGAAGAGGGCGAACGCCCGGGCGGCCACCTGCCCGGTGTCGGCCCCCGCCAGCGGCGCCAGGTCGGCGAGCACGCCCCGGTCCGAGCCGAGGATCGCGCTGTCCAGTATCACCGTGTCGATGCCGTCCAGCTTGCGCAGCACGCTGCGATCCATGGCGATCACGCCGCGCCGGGCCAGCATCCGGCCGAGCTGGGCCGCGTACCCCTCGCGTCCGTTGTTCGGCGCCTTGGGCAGCGCGGACAGGGCCAGCGAGGCGGCCCGCTTCGGGCCCACCACGGGCACCGCCGCCGCGCCGGCCGCCGCGCCCGCGGCGAGTACCCGCTTGACGTACCGTTCGGCCGGGCCGTCGGGGACCGGACGGGGGCGCTCGCCCTTGGGCACCCGGGCCACCGCCCGCTCCGGGTCGCCGGTCAGCCTCGGTTCGGCCTTGGTCCAGGCGGAGAGCTGGGCCCGCGCCTCGCCCCACTGCACCACCCGCTGCGCGCCGTCCAGCACTATCCCGGCCCAGCCGCCGGTGAGGCCCTGCACCACCGCCTCGGCGAGCGGGAACAGCACGTCGGCGCGGGGGTCGGCGCGCAGCCCCCGGTCGGCCAGGGCGTGCAGTTTCGGGTGCAGGTCGATCGCGGCGAGGAAGCCGGCCACCTCGCCGGGGACCGGGGTGAACGGCAGGATCCGGGTGGCCGCGGAGATGGTCAGGCCGAGCGCGTCCGAGACCAGCCCGCCCAAGGTCCGGGGCGTACGTGGGCCCTCCTCGGCCGGGTGTGGCGGGGGGATCTCCGGGTCCGGCTCGTACGGGCAGACCCGCTCGGTACGCGCCACCGTGGCGATCAGGTCGCGCAGCCTCGGCTTCGGCTCCTCGACCGCCACCACCACCCGGCCGGAGGGCGCGTTGACCCGGGCCCAGGCCACCCCGGGCATCCGCTCCAGCGCCTCCTCGACCTGCCGGGCCAGCTTGTTCGCGCCGTCCTGGCACACGCCGTGCACCTCGATGTGGTGCCGGCCGTCCCGGGTCCAGACCCGACGCTTGCTCAGTCCGGCCAGCCGGGCCAGCCGGGCGGCTCCCTGGCCCACCTTGCCCGCCGCCTCGGCGACGCCGTGCGGCACGGCGGCTCCGCCGGCCCGGGCCACTCCCGGCACCGCTTGCGGCAGGGCCGACCCGACCGTCCGGGCTGCGTCCGGCACGGCACCGACGACGGTACGGGCGACCCGCGCGACGGCGTCCGGCGCGAGCAGGAGGCCGGCGTACCGGCCCAGCGAGGTCATCGAGGCGTACGGCCGAGCCGCCGGCCGCGCTCCCCGGTGCTCCCGCCGCCGCGCCAGCCGTACGCCATCTCGCCTCCCGTACCCCTCGTCCCCGGCGGCCCCGACTTCCCGGCGTCGCGTCCGTTATGCCCCCTGAGCGAGGGAAGTTTCCCGGCTGCGTGGGGCATGGACCGGGTCGCCGGTGGAATGCCTGGTCGGACATCGATGTGGTCGTCGGATCCGGGGAGGCGGAATGAGCGCAGTGACGCGACATCTCGGCGGAGCGTGCGAGATGGTCAGGAAGTACAACCGGCGGGTGGAGATCCCGGTGCTGGGCGAGGTGGCGGTGCCGCCGCCCGACAAGCTCGCCTACTACGCGGGGCTGGGCGTGCTCGCCGCGCTCCAGGTGATCGAGTGGCCGATCGCGCTGGTCATCACCGCCGGGCACCTGCTCGCCGACCAGCACCTGTCCGGGGTGGCGAAGGGTGTCGGCGAGGCGCTGGAGTCGGCCTGACGAGACCGGTGTCACCGTTGACCTCAATCCGGGTTGAGGTCGCAGGCTTGATCCCATGTCGATCGCACGTACGCCGGGCTGCCGGTGACCGCCACCGCCGCGCCGGCGGCCCCACCCGCGCACCTCTACTCCCCGCGGTTGCGGGCGATGACCGTGGGCAGCGTCGCCCTGGTGTCGCTGCTGGCGTTCGAGGCCCTGGCGGTCGGCACCGCGATGCCCACCGTCGCCCGCAGCCTCGACGGGCTCACCCTGTACGCGCTGGCCTTCGGCGGCCCGTTCGCCTCCGGGGTGGTGGCGATGGTGGTCTCGGGGATCTGGTGCGACGCGCGTGGACCGCGCGCCCCGATGTGGCACGGGGTGGCCTGGTTCGTGGCGGGGCTGATCGTCGCGGGGGCCGCCCCGACCATGGGGTTGCTCGTCGTCGGCCGGGTGGTGCAGGGCTTCGGCTCGGGTCTGCTGTCGGTGGCGCTCTACGTGATCGTCGGGCAGGCGTACCCGGAGGAACTGCGGCGGCGGGTCTTCGCCGCGTTCGCCGCGGCCTGGGTCGTGCCGTCGCTGGTCGGCCCGGCGCTGGCCGGCCTGATCGTCGAGCACCTGGGCTGGCGCTGGGTCTTCCTCGCGGTGCCGGCCGTCGCGGTGCCGGCGGTGCTGTTGATCCAGCCCGGGCTGCGGGCGCTCGGCGCTGGGGTCCCGGTCCGGCCGCCGGCCGGGGCCCTGGCCCGGATCGGCTGGGCGTGCGGGGCGGGGGCGAGCGCCGCGCTGCTGCATCACGGGGGGCAGCAGCGCGGCGTGCTCGGCGGGGCGCTGGTGGCGGTGGCGCTGGGCGGTCTGCTGGTCTGCGCCCCGCGCCTGCTGCCGGCCGGCTTCCTGCGCGCCGGGCGGGGCCTGCCGACGGTGATCGGCTTGCGTGGGCTCGCCTCGGCGGCGTTCGCCGGCGCGGAGGTGGTCATTCCGCTGATGCTGTCCCGGGAACGCGGCTTCTCACCGACCGCGGCGGGCCTGGTGCTGACCGTCGGCGCGCTCTCCTGGTCGGTGGGCTCGTGGCTGCAGGGCCGGATCGCCGCACCGCGCTCGGCCGCCACCCTGCCCCGGACCGGGCTGGGCTGCGTCGCCCTCGGTACGGCCACCGTCGCGTCGGCCGTCCTGCCAGGGGTGCCGGTGGCGGTGGCGGTGCTCGGCTGGGCCGTCGCCGGACTCGGCATGGGCCTGCTCTACCCGTCCCTGTCGGTGCTCACCCTGGAGCTCTCCGCCCCCGGCGAGCAGGGGCGCAACAGTTC
Source organism: Micromonospora sp. CB01531 (assembly GCF_001905095.1). Taxonomy (GTDB): domain Bacteria; phylum Actinomycetota; class Actinomycetes; order Mycobacteriales; family Micromonosporaceae; genus Micromonospora. Next base: position 77,697 of record NZ_LWLS01000083.1, on the reverse strand, counting down.
CGCCCTGCAACTGGGCGACTCACTCGCCGCGGCCACCGTGCTGGCGCTGACCGGCGCGGTGCTGGCCGCGGGCCCGGCCCCCGGTCCGGCGAGCTACGCCGCCACCCTGGCCGTGGCGGCCGGCTGCGGGCTGCTCGGCGTGCTGATCGCCGCCCGGGTGGTGGTACGTCCGGCGGCCTGACCGTCCGGCGCACCGAGGGCCAGCCGCAGCCGGCGAGCCGGCGGAGGTGCGCGCTCGGCCGTCACGAACCGCGCAGCCGTCCCGTCCGTTGAGCGGGACGCGGGCGCCGTCGGCCTGCGCGAGGGTGTGCCGGGAGAGGAGCGGGCGATGCGAGTGCTGGTCACCGGGGCGAGCGGGCGGCTCGGGCGGGCGGTGCTGCCGCGCCTGCGGGGCGACGGGTTCGCCGTGCGGGCGGTGAGCCGGCATCCGCGCGAGGACTCCACCGTGGAGTGGGTGGCGGCCGATCTCGCCACCGGCGAGGGGCTGTCGGCGGCGGTTGCCGGTGTGGGGGCGGTGCTGCACCTGGCGTCCTCGCCGGCCCGGCGTACGCACGAGGTCGACGTGCTCGGCACCCGGCGGCTGGTGGAGACGGCCGATCAGGCCGGCGTGGGGCATCTCGTGTTCGTCTCGATCGTGGGCATCGACCGGGTGCCGTTCGGCTACTACCGGCACAAGCTCGCCGCCGAGCAGGTGGTGACGGCCGGCCCGGTGCCGTGGAGCATCCTGCGGGCGACCCAGTTCCCGGAGTTCCTGGAGGAACTGCTGCGCACTGCCGGCCGGCTCGGGCCGGTGATCGGGGACCCGGCGGTGCTGGCCCAACCGGTCGACCCGGCCGACGTGGCGGCCCGGCTCGCCGGGATGCTGGCCGCCGGCCCGTCGTACACGGTCGAGGAGTACGGCGGCCCGCAGGTGCTTCGCTTCGACGAGGCGGTCCGCGCGTGGCGGGCGGCCCGCCGCTCCCACCGCCCGCTGCTGCGGGTACGGATCCCGGGGCGGCTGGGCTGGGCCCTGCGCTCCGGCGGGCTCACCACCACCGCCACCCCGACCGGCACCCGGACCTGGGCCGATCACCTCGGTGACACGTATGGGGGAACCGGTCGAAGATGAAACCTTCGGCCGCTCACGTTCGCCTTACCGTGGCCGCATGCTGGTCTTCGTCACCACGGTGATCCTGTACGTGTTCGGTTTCGTCTTCCTCTACGGCGTGGTCCGGCTGGGTGTCCGGCACGGCATGGAGGACGTCGAGGCACATCGCCCCGAGGTGCTGCAGCGGGCGCATCTCGCTTCCGCCCAGGACCGCGACTTCGCCCGCGAGAACGCCTTCCTCTCCAACAACTGACGCTGGTCCCGGGCCGCCCGGCACCGGCGCGGCGGACCGGTCTCCCGACCGGCGGGCGTCTCCCGACAGGCGGGCAGGGCGGCAGGTCAGTGAGCGGAACCCCGTCACGGGTGCGAGGATCGCACCCGTGATGGGGACGCTGAAGACAGAGCCGGCCCAGACCCGGCTGGACCTGCTGGCACCGCCGGTCGCCGCCGCAGTCGAGCGGTGGCCGGGTGAGGCGCCGGTGGACGTCGACGATGTGCTGGTCGCCCCGATCGACGCGGAGTTGGCCGACACGGCCGCGTTCTGCGCCGCGTACGAGGTGGGGCTCGAGGAGTCGGCGAACTGCGTGGTGGTTGCCGGCAAGCGGGGTGGCGAGACCCGGTACGCGGCCTGCGTGGTGCTGGCCACCACCCGGGCCGACGTGAACGGCGTGGTCCGCCGGATGCTCGACGTCCGCAAGGCGAGCTTCGCGCCGATGGCCGACGCGGTCGAGTTGACCGGGATGGAGTACGGCGGGATCACCCCGATCGGCCTGCCGGAGGAGTGGCCCATCCTGGTCGACTCGCGGGTGGTCGCGATGCCGCACGTGATCATCGGATCTGGCGTACGGCACAGCAAGATCGCGCTGCCCGGGCCGGCACTCGGCGTACTGCCCGGGGCGACGGTGGTGCAGGACCTGGCCAGGCCGGCCTAGGGAGCCGACATCATCGATCTTGTTTCACGTGGAACAAGGTCGATGGAGGTCATTCGCCTGACTCGCGTTGCTCGACCTCGCGCAGGGCGGCGAGCAGGGTCTCCGGCTCCTGGGCGCCGGTGACGGCGTACTTCCCGGCCAGCACGAAGGTCGGCACGCTGGAGACCCCGAGCTGGCGCGCCTCGGTCAGGTCGGTGGCCACCTCGCGCCGGCCCAGGTTCGACTCCAGGTACTCCCGGGTCTCGGTCTCGTCCAGGCCCACCCCGGCGGCGACCTTGACTAGCGCGTCGGTCGAGCCCACGTCTACCCCGTCGGTGAAGTGCGCCTGGTAGAGGGCCTCGACCAGCTCGGCGGCGCGGCCCCGCTCGGTGGCGAACCGGATCAGCCGGTGCGCCTCGAAGGTGTTGGCGTGCACCGCGCGGTCGAAGTGCACGTCGAGCCCCACGCCGGCGGCGACCTGGGTTACGTGGGTGAACATCCCCTCGGCCCGCTCCCGGCCGCCGAACTTCGCGGCCAGTGCCTCGACCAGCGGCTTCGGCTCGGTTACCGGCGTCGGGTCGAGCTGGAACGGCCGGAACCGGACGGTCACCTTACGGTCGTACGACGCCAGCGCCTGCTCCAGCCGGCGCTTGCCGATCCAGCACCACGGGCACACGACGTCGGCGTAGATCTCGATCTCCATGCCCGGGAACAACCCGTCGATCAGGAATTCTGTTCCCGGACCTGGCGCTTGAGCCGGGCCAGGATCGCCGTGCCGCCGCGTACCCGCAGTGGGCTGATCGCCTGGGCCAGCCCCATCCGCTGGTAGAGGTCGTCCGGCACGGCCAGCACCTCGTCGGCGGTCGCCCCGGCCAGCCCCTCGGCCAGGATGCCGGCGAACGCGCGGGTGGTCGGTGCCTCGGGCGGGCAGTCGAACCAGGTGATCACCGTGTCGTCCGGCTGGACCTGGGCCCGCAGGAAGAACGGCGTCTGGCACTCGGGCACCTGCTCCATGCCCTCCCGGTCCATGCCCTCCGGCAGCGGCGGGATGACGTCGGCGTACTCAAGGAGCATCTCCAGCACCACGTCGCGGGGCGCGGCGGCGAACTCGTCGACGATCTCGGCCAGCTTGCTCGGCATCTCGGGCATTCCGCCAGGCTACCGCCGGCCGCACGCCGGCCGGGTCGCCGCGGTCCGGAGGGGTGGGAGGGGCCTCTCCACTACCGGAGGCGTCAAGAAGGGGCCCCTCCTCTCACATGTTCGGGGCGGCCTCGCTGATGTCGCTGAGGGCGGAGTTCGGGTCGAGCTGCATGGCCAGGTCGCCGAGGCTGACGATGCCGACCAGCTTCCGGTCCCTGTCGCAGACCAGCACCCGCCGGATGTTGCGCTCCCGCATCAGGGCGGCCGCCTCGCTCGCCGTGGCGTGCTGCTCGATCATCACCACCTCGCGGGTGATGACCGACCCGATGGTGGTGGTCGCCGGGTCGGCCCGCTCGGCGACCGCCCGGACCACGATGTCGCGGTCGGTCAGCATGCCGGCGAGGGTCGCTCCGTCGGTGACGACCACATCACCGATGTCCGACTCCTTCATCACCCTGGCCGCCTCGTCCAGCCTGGTCTCGGCCGGCAGGTAGACCACCTGCTTGGTCATCACGTCGCTGACCCGATACATGAGAGCCTCCGAAACACTCGATCCGGGAGCGGTACCCGGTAGCGCGTCCGCTACACCCGGTCGCGGCGCGTCCCGGGCACCTCGTCGAGCAGGCGCTCGACCAGGCCGTCCACCGGCAGCTCCATCCGCTCGCCGGAGGACCGGTCGCGCAGCTCGACGTACCCGTCGGCGAGCCGGCAGCCGACCACCACGGCGCGCGGGATGCCGACCAGCTCGGCGTCGGTGAACTTGACCCCGGCCGAGACGTGCGTGCGGTCGTCGACCAGCACGCGCAGGCCGGCGGCGGAGAGCCGCTCGCCGAGGGCCAGCGCCGCGTCGAGCTGCGGCCCCTTCCCCGCCGCCACCAGGTGTACGTCGCACGGCGCGATCGCCGCCGGCCAGACCAGCCCCCGCTCGTCGTGGTGCTGCTCGGCGACCGCCGCGACCGCCCGCGAGACACCGATGCCGTAGCAGCCCATGGTGGGCCGAACCGGCTTGCCCTCCGGGCCGAGCACGTCGACGGCGAAGGCGTCGGTGTAGCGGCGGCCGAGCTGGAAGATGTGCCCCACCTCGATGCCTCGCCGCATGGTCAGCTCGCCGGTCACGCAGGCCGGGCATGGGTCACCGGGCCGCACCTCGGCGGCCTCGATCGTGCCGTCCGGGACGAAGTCCCGCCCGCACACCACGTCCACCGCGTGCCGGCCCGGCTCGTTCGCCCCGGTCAGCCAGGCGGTGCCGGCGACCACCCGGGGATCGACCAGGTAGCGGACGCTGTGCTTGGCGAGGATCTGCGGCCCGAGGTAGCCGCGGACCAACTCGGGATGGTCCGCCCAGTCCTCGAAGACCGCCACCGTGGCCGGGGCGAGCACCGCCGCCACCCGCTTGAGGTCCACCTCGCGGTCCCCGGGCAGCCCGATTACCAGCAACTCCGCCTGCTCGGCGCCCGGCCGGCGGACGGTCAGCACCACGTTCTTCAACGTGTCGGCGGCGGTCCAGTCCGTCCGACCGCCGAGGGCCCGGGTGTTGGCCAGCTCGACCAGGGCGGCGATGGTCGGCGTCTCCGGGGTGTCGTGCACCTCCAGCACCGGGTGCGCATCGGGATCACCGGCGACCGGCGCGCGGGTCACCACCGCCTCCGTGTTGGCCGCGTAGTCGCAGGCGGTGCAGCCGACGAAGGCGTCCTCCCCGACCGGGGTGGCGGCCAGGAACTCCTCCGACGCCGAGCCGCCCATCGCCCCCGACATCGCGTGCACGACCGTGAAGTCCAGCCCGAGCCGGTTGAAGATTTTCTCGTAGGCCGCCCGATGCCGCTCGTAGGCTTTCTGGAGCCCGGCTTCATCCAGGTCGAACGAGTACGCGTCCTTCATCAGGAACTCGCGCCCGCGCAGCAGCCCCGCCCGGGGCCGGGCCTCGTCCCGGAACTTCGTCTGGATCTGGAACAGCGTCACCGGGAAATCGCGGTACGAGGTGAAGAGGTCCTTCACCAGCAGCGCGGCCATCTCCTCGTGGGTCGGGGCGAGCAGGTGCTCGGCGCCCTTCCGGTCGGCGAGGGTGAAGATGTCGTCGCCGTACTCCGTCCACCGTCCGCTGGTCCGGTAGGGCTCGGCCGGCAGCAGCGCCGGGAAGTGCACCTCCTGGTCGCCGATCGCCGCCATCTCCGCCCGGACGATCTCGGTCACCCGGTCCAGCACCAGCTTGCCCAGCGGCAGCCAGGTGTACCCGCCCGGGGCGGCGCGGCGGACGTAGCCTGCGCGGAGCAGGAGGCGGTGGCTCGGCACCTCGGCGTCGGCCGGGTCCTCGCGCAGGGTCCGGAGCAGCAAGGTCGACATGCGCAGCAGCATTGCCGCAGCGTACGGCGGGCGAAGGTGGTCGGGCGATCCTATTCGGCGGCCTGCCGCCCTGAGCCCGCTTGATCGACGCGCTCGATGGCGTTCCACCGAGGATCCGGGGCATCCGCACGGGATCGGCCGGGATCTAGGAAAGCTGCAGGGTCAGGTCGGCGTTGGCGACGTCGATCAGGCCAGGGTAACTGTCGGCGGCGGCTCGTGCCGCCGACGGATCCGTGCCGGGCCACAGGTGGGTCAGGATCAGCCGCCCGACGCCGGCCTCCGCCGCCTGCCGGCCCACTTGGCGGGCGCTCGACAGGCAACCCACCGAGTCTTCCGGCACCTGATCCACGTGGGTGGCCTCGGCCAACAGCAGGTCAGCGCCGCGCGCCAACTCCACCACGTCGGCGCTCGGGCCGGTGTCACCGGTGTACGTGAGCGTCCGGCCGTCGGCGGTCAGCCGTACGCCGGCGTTGGGCACCCAGTGCGGCAGCAGGCGGGTCTCGGCGCGGAACGGGCCGATGTCCAGGCCGCTGCCGGCGGTGAACTCGTGCAGCACGTAGGCGGCGTCCAGCATCCCGGGGCGGTCGAGCGCCAGCACCGCGTCGAGCGCGCCCGGCAGCGCGTACACCGGTAGTGGCGGCGGCGGATCGTCGCGCAGCGTGCGGGCCCGGAGCAGCGGGTTCAGGTCGGCGCACCTGGCCCGCCTCCGGCCACGCACCACACCCGCCCAGCACCGTGAGCCGCATGTTGACGGACGCTACCGGCCGATTTGCCACGGAGCCAGGCAATTCACGGCGTCACTCGGGTGGGCACCGAGCCGCGGCACCGTCTGCGTCGTCAAGTTCGTAGGCGGAGTGGAAAAGTCGTCGTCGGATCAGGAGCGCTTGACGTGTTCGACGAAGGCGCGCCAGGTCCGAGGGTCGAAGGCGAGGACCGGGCCGGTCGGGTCCTTGCTGTCGCGCACGCCGACGACGCCGGGCACGTTGTCGGCCACCTCGACGCACTCACCGTTGCCGCTGCGGCTGGACTTGCGCCAGGTAGCGCCGATCAGCTCCATGACGTCATCACTTCCTTCATCAGCTCGATCGACTGCCGGCGAGGCAGCGCCTCACTGCGGACGCTCTCCCATCTCCCGACCACGATAGCCACGTCCTCGTCCTTGTCGACCGTCGTGCCGCCGAGCTGGTTTTCCAGGTGCGCGACCCATCCGCCGTCGTCACCCCGCGCCAGGGTGAAGGGGCCGGCGAGTCCCACGTGCGTGCTGACGTCCGCCGGGATGAGGTGCACGCTGATGTGCGGCCGCTCGGTGCACTGGATCAGGTGGGCGATCTGCTGCGTCATCAGCCCCCGGAAGCTCTCGTCGGCTCGGCGGAGCACGGCCTCCTCGATCACCGCCACGAGCTTGGGCGGCTGTGGCCGGCTGAGCACGGCCTGCCGATCGAGGCGGACAGCCACCCGCCGCTCCACCTCGTCGTCGCTCAGCATGTCGTCGGCCCGGATCACCACGCGTGCGTAGTTCTCCGTTTGCAGCAGACCGGGAATGAGTGTCGGGTGGTAACACCAGAGCTGCTGGGCATCGCGCTCGGCGTCGAGCCACGGCCGTAGCCAGCTCGGTTGCCCGTCCCGTTCGGCCATTTTGAGCAGCGCCAGCAACAGGCCGCCGGTGTCCAGCACCTCGTCGGCGCGCTTGAGGAAGAACCGGTCGAGCGGCCGTTGCCCCAGCTCGACGGCGGACACCTGCGAACCCGAGAAGTGCACGAGCTTCCCGAACTCCTCCTGGCTCAGCTCGGCCTTCAACCGCAGCCGCCGGAGTTGTGCCCGGATCAGCTCTGCGGTCGGTGCACTCTCCACGCGTCCTCCACGATTTCCCGGCGACCTCTGCGGCGCTTCCGTCCATTCGCGACAGCCGACCTGATCCTGCCCGGACCGGCCTCGACGGCTTCCGAGCGTAGTGCCGTCCTCAGCAGACTGTCACGCAGCGAGCCGTCTCCCGTCCGGCCCGCTGCGGGGCCGCCCTTGGATCCCCCGATACCGGGCGGCCCCGCCCCCGTACCGAAAAGAGGAGGTCGGAATGCCCAACCCGCTCCGCTGGTTCCGGTGCCGAGACACCGTGCCCCCGCCGGCGCTGCCCCGCCGGGCGAGAGGCGCCAACCTGCCGGACTGGATGCGCGAGTCGACCCGGGTCATCCCGACCATGCGGCCGGGCAGCCCCGGCCGGCTGACCCGGGCCCAGGAGTGGCGGGCCAACGGCGGTCGCTGGTGACCGGCGACTGGCGGGACCGCATGCTTCCGGTGCCGCGCCTCGGGCCGTACCCCGATCGACCTCGCGCCTACCCGCCCGGCCATCCGCCGCACCTGCCGATCCGCCCACTGTGGCTGTGCCGGGCTTGCGGCCAGCCGTGGCCGTGCGCGCAGGCCCGCCTGCTGCTTCGGGCCGAGTACGACAGCCACCCCGTCGACCTGGCCATCTACCTCTCCGGGCTCTATCACGAGGCCACCCACGACCTGTTCCGGCTCAACCCGCAGGACGGGCCGACCCCACGCGAACTGTTCGAACGGTTCGTCGCCTGGGGCCCGTACCGCAGACCGTTGGTCGAGCCACCCCGGTCGCCAAACTCTTAGGCGCGGGGCCGTCCGCACCCACCGGCTCTCAGTTCACGCGAGGCCCACTCGAGTGCGCCGGCGGGTGCGCTGGGTGAGATCGAGGGTGACGGGCAGGTCCGGCCTGCCGAGGGCGTAGCGGACGCGGGGCAGCACGAGGGCTTCGAGCCGCTCGCGCAGCGCGGCGATGTCGGCGTCGGGATCGGCCGTGACGGTCAGCGCCAGGCGGGGCGTGTACGGGCTCCCCGACAGCCTGGTGTCGACCTCGTCCACGCCCGGGCAGTCCTCGACCTCCGCTCTGACGGCGTCGGCGAGCGCCCCGGCGTCGAGGACGGTCCGTCCGCTGTCGCCATTGGTGCTGATGTTGATGCGCCGCTGGCCGGGTTCGGTGGTGACGACGGCGGCCAGCCAGCGCAGGCCGAGCAACGCGACAATCGCGGCTGCCACGCCCGCCACCGGCCAGAACCAGCCGCCGTGGACACCGACGAAGCGCGTGGCCGGGTTGTCGAGCAGGTGCCGCCGACTGAAGCCCCGGCCGTACACGTCGGCACCGGCGAGGAGGATCGCGACACCGGCGGCGAGCAGCACCAACGCGAGCAGGGTGAGCACGATCCGGTTGAGGCGGTCGGCGCGAATCACCGCAGCTCCTCCTTGCTGATCCGCACGGACAGGGCCGGTGCCGGGTCCAGACGCAGCGCGTCGAGGCGGTGCTGGGCGGCCGAGGCCACCGCGCCGTTCAGGTAGTCCCCGGTAGGTGCCGCCCCGTCGAGCACCTCGGCGCGAACGCGTACGAGGTGCCGGTCGACTGTGACGTGGGCGTCGTGGACACCCTCCACCTCGATGGCCGCGTCCCGGAGCGTCCGGGCCAGGCCGCGCCGGGTGATGGCGGCGTCGGTGGCGGGATCGATGGGCTGCAGGCGCAGCCGGTGGGGCCGGCGGGGTTTGAGCTGCGCGGCGAGCAGCAGCAGCCCGATGACGACGAGGCCCACAGCAACCAGCCGTACGATCCCGCTGCCCCAAGTGGTGCCGGACGCCCAGCGGTAGAGGCCGGGCCAGTTCAGCACGATCGCCTTCGCCCCGACCGCGTAGGCGACGATCTCGATCAACACGAGGACGGCGCCGAGGGTCAGCGCCAGGCTCAACAGGAACGCGAGCAGACGGTTGGTGATTCTCACCGGGGGCCCCGATTCAGTGCACCCGGCTGGCGGGGGTCCGGTCGGTGACCAGGTCGGTGACGGTGATCCCCACTTCCTGGACCCGCAGCCCGGTGAGGTCCGACACGCGGGTCCGGACGCGGTCGCGGACCCGGGCGGTGACCTCCGGGATGGATGCCGGCCAGCGGACGCTGATGGACAACTCGATGCGGGTCACCGATCCCTCGATGGCCGCGGACGCCGTCGCGGCAGCGCCCTGGTCGGCACGGCGGATTCCGAAGCGACCCGCGCCGGGCAGGGACCGCCCGAGCACGCGCGGCCGCGCGCTGCCGGCCTCGGCGACCTCCCGTGCCGCCTGCGCGGCGATCTTCTCCACCACCCGGTCGTGGATGTGCAGCCGGCCCAGACCACCGTGTGCCGGTGCCGACCCGCCGGCCGGGGCCTCGGTCACCGCGGTCACCGGCTGGTCCGCCGGCCCTGGACGTACGGGCCGAGGTCAACCTCGCCGGCGAAGAACTTCGACACCCCGTAGCCGATCGCCGCGAACAGCGCGACGATCAGCATCTGACCGAAGCTGCCGAATGCCAGGGCGAAACCCAACGCCAGGCCGACGACGGACCCTGTCAACTTGGTCATGCGGTCGTCTCCTCCCATCATGCTGTATCGACTGTGAAGCGATGAGCGCCGCTGATCGCACTGGCGCGACAGGCGGGCAGGCGGATCCTCACCGGTGCGTACAGGTCACGGACCGACGAGGTTCGTGCCCCCACCGCGGCCCCCGTCCGCCCCGGCCGGCGGCGGGTCCTCCAGATCTGCGACAACCACGTCGACCCGACGACCGGCCGCCAGCGGTGCCACCGCCGCCCGGACCTGGCCGGCCAGCGTTCCGGCGGTGACCCCCCACCGGCTCCGGACCTGGACCACCACGGCGTCGGCGTCGACGGCCACCCCCTCGACCCGACGACCGGGCAGGTAGGTGGCCCGGCCCCCCACCCAACCCGCGGTAAGGCCCACCACATCCGGACAGGCGCAGGCCGCGGCCGCCACGGCATCCACGTCGACGCCGTCGACCACCGCGTCACGCCGGCTAGGCGTGGCGGTCATGACACCCGCGGCTGCTGCTGTTGACCCTGCCGTTGGCCATCGGCCTCGGGCAGGTGCACGTCGTCGACGCTGATGTTGACCTCGACGACGTTCAGGCCGGTCATCCGCTCGACGGCCGTCTTCACGTTGCGCTGGATGTTCCGGCCCAGATCGGCGATGCTGACCCCGTACTCGACGATGACGTCGAGGTCGACCGCCGCCTCGGTCTCGCCGACCTCGACGCCGACCCCCTGGGACACGTTCGGCCCGCTGCTGCCCGGAATGCGCTCCCGGATGGCCGTGAACGCGCGGGTGCCGGCGTTGCCCATGGCATGGACGCCGGCCACCTCCCGGCACGCCATCCCGGCGACCTTCTGTACCACGTTTTCGGCAATCATGATCTTGCCGTCCTCGTTGGTGAGCTTGTTCTGGCGGGCTGGCTGGTTGCCACCCGTGCGTCCAGCCTGCTCGGTCCTGGTTTCCTGACTCATGGGGCGTGCACTCCTCCGGCTGCTCGTCGTCCGGCCGCATTCAGGCGCTTTCTAAGAGTGGGAGCCCGGCGGAAATTTGTTGGCCTTTCACCCGGCACCTCCACCTTTCGGGGCAACGTCGTCTACCGATCACGTCGGACATCCGGCCACCACGCCCAAGATTCCTTCAAACACGACGGCAACCCTGCTTGTTCAAAGTGGCGTCTGGGGAGGCGTCACGATGGTGCAACACCTCACCCCAAGGATCGGCTTGTGTGGACCCTCTCCTGAGTGAGTTCGACTCGTTCGTGCGAACCCGCACCCCCGCACTACTGCGGTCGGCGTACCTGCTGACCGGGGACCAGCACCTGGCGGAAGACCTCGTCCAGTCCGCCCTGGCCCGCACCCACCGCTCGTGGAGCCGACTGCATGACAGCGGCAACGCCGAGGCGTACACCCGCAAGACCATGTACCACCTGCAGGTGTCCTGGTGGCGGCGGCGCCGGGTGGCCGAGTCGATGCCGGGCGACCTGCCCGAGCCGCGCGGAGGCGACTCGGCCCCCGACCACGCCCACCAGGCCACCCTCCGGCTCACCCTCCGGGCCGCGCTGGCGAAGCTCTCCGCCAAGCAGCGGGCCGTGCTGGTCCTGCGGTTCTTCGAGGACCGCACCGAGGCCGAGGCCGCCGACCTGCTCGGCGTCAGCGTCGGCACCGTCAAGAGCCAGACCTCGAAAGCCCTGGCCAAGTTGCGCACCGTCGCCCCGGAACTCGCCGAGCTGTACGTCCTGGAAGGGAGCGCCCGATGAACTACGACCGTCTCCGGCTCGACCTGGCCGGCCTGGCCGAGGAGGTCACCCCGGTCGACCTGCGGGACCGGGCCCTGCGTACCTCGCGCCGGCTCGGCCTCCAGCGAGCCATCGCCACCTCGGCCGCCGCGCTGGTGATGATCGCCGCCGCGACGGGCACCGCCCTGGCGATCCGCCCCGGCGGGCAGGATCCCGCTCCACAGCCCGCCGGCCCGTCGACCACCGTCAGCCCGCCCCCGGTCGAGGTCACCGCCACCCCGGACCCTTCGACAAGCACCGAGCCGACGAACTCGCCGGCTAAGCCGTCGTCCGTCCTCGCCGGCACCCGGTACTACCTGGAGACCACGTCCAACAAGTACCGGATCCACGCCGTCCGGGGCAGCTCGGAGCAGGTGGTCCACCAGCTTCCGTTCGTCACCTACGGCTGCGAGGCCAACACTCTCACCATCTCGCCGGACGGCAAGCGGGTGGCCTGGGTGCAGGACAGCACCGACGGCGGCAACAGTGGTGTGCTCCTGGCCGGCACGCTCGGAAAGCCAGGCGCGGTGAGACTGCTGGACGAGGTCAATTGCCTCGGCCCCCGCCCGCTGGTCTGGCAGGGCAGCGACCTGCTGATGGTGGGCAGGAAGAACGGCCAGTCGGTGCTGTTCGACGTGGCGGCCAACAAGCGGGTCAACGGTGACCCGGGCCAGGAGACCGACCGGTGCTGGTCGGCTGACGGCAGGTGGCTGGCGGCGGTGGCTGAGGGCCAGCCGTATGTGACGGACGGGACGCAGGGGCGCCAGTACACCTACACGCCGCCGAAGGACGAGGCCGCGCACTGGGGCGGCTGGCAGGCCCGGAGCGTCTCCATGGACGGCCGATACCTCTCCGTCGGCTGGATCGGCACCGACCCGTCCCGCCGCGACGACAGTTTTGCGGTGGTCGACACCACTACCAGCAAGGTCGTCGACCTGCCGGGTAGCGGAGACATCAGCAGCATCATGTTCACCGTCGACGACAAGGTGATTGTCAAGCGGGCGACCGGCATCAGCGTGCTGGACGGCAGCTTCGCACCTCTCGGCACGGTCGCCGAGTCCACCTCTGTGCGGAACATGAAGCTGCTGGCGTACACGCCCTGAGCCGTCGACCACGGTCCGTCAACAGGCCCTCAGCACCTGGTGCTGAAGGCCTGTTTCGTGGCTGGACCGCGTCTCAAACATGGCCAGAAAATTTCCTCATCGAGACGGCAACCCTCCCTTGAGAACTGGACGTCTGGGAGTGCATCAACCCGTTGCGCCATTGAACCTGAGGACTGGAAACGTGAACGTTTTCGCCGCCGCCGCTCGTCCGCGTAGCCTCCGCCACGTCGTGGCCCTTGCAGCCGCCGTGATCACGACGGTGGGCCTGAGCGCCTGCGGCGGAGCAGAGACCGCCCCGGCCGCCGCCCCGCCGGCCACCGTCACCACCGCGGCTCCGGTCGCCACCGCGGCCCCGGTCAGCGACCCCGCCTCGGCCACCGTTCTCGCCGGCACCCGCTACTACCTGGGCATGACCGACCAGGAGGCGGTGATCCACGCCGTCCGGGGTGACGTCGACCAGGTGACCGCCCGGATTTCCCTCGGCAAGGGGTCGTGCGTCCGCAACACGATCACCATCTCGCCGTACGGTGAGCGGCTGGCCTGGGTGGAGGGCGGTGCCAACGAGGACGCCGGCACTCTGGTGACGTCGATGATCGACGGATCCCGGAGGCGGACGGTCGAGCGGGCGGCGCCCTTCCGCGGGACGGCCAACTGCCTCGGCAGCAATCCGCTGGTGTGGAACACCAACGACCTGCTGATGGTGCAGGACGGCCGCCGGTCGGTGCTGATCGACGTGGCGGACAACAAGCCGGCCGACGGTGACGCGGGCAACGAAACCCTCAAGTGGTGGTCCGCCGACGGGCGGAATTGGGCAGCGGTCTCCGAGGGCAAGCCATACGCCACCGGCGGGAGCAAGGCGAGTTTCTACCACTACACGCCGCCGAAGGCCGAAGCCGCGCACTACGACGGCTGGCGGGTGCGGAGCGTGTCGATGGACGGCCGGTACGTCGCGGTCGGCTGGATGAACACCGACGTGTCCCGTAACGACGGCAGTTTCGCGGTGGTCGACACCACCACCGGCAAGGCGGCCAAGCTGCCGGTCAACGGCGAGGTCAAGAGCATCCAGTTCGCGGCGGACGGCAAGGTGCTGGTGCGGCAGGCGAGCCGGATCGTGGTGCTGGACCCCGGATTCCGGCAGATCGGCGAGGTGGCGGAGCCCCAGGAGGTGCAGCAGCTGACGCTGCTGGCCTACGCGCCCTGAGCATGCCTGACCGCCGAGCGGGCCGCCCCCACCAGGGCGGCCCGCTCGGCATTCAACGCAGCTCGGCCTTGAGGTAGGCGGCCCACGCCTGCTCGAACTCCTCGGACGACGCGCCGAGGACGTCCTGGGTCACCGCGTCAATTGCCGTGCCGCGATAGTGCTCGGCCACGAGCTGGAACATCTTCTGCTCCCCGTAGCGCTCGACCAGGAAGCCGATGGCCGAGTGGCCCAACCAGTAGTGGTACTCGACCCGGCCCTTCAGGTCCCATGCCGGGCCACTCGGCAGCGAGGACGGGTAGCCGGTCTGGCGGATCACCGCCCGGGAGTTGGCCGTGCGCTCGCTGGTCAACCAGGGCTTCCGGCCGTGGCCCAGGTATTCCGCGAACCCTCGACCACCCACTTCTCCCGCTCGCCCACGAGCGAGGATCCCGGGGCGCGGCCGGTGAGCTTGCCGACCAGGGCATGCCCGATCTCGTGCCGGAACAGGTTCAGCTGCCGTTCGCGGGTGCCCTTCGTGAAGTGATACTCGTCGCGGACGTCGATCACCACCCGGGTGGCCCCGACGACGGGGTCGTTCTCGTCACCGTCGAGCACCCCCTCCGGCGGCACCGGGATCGCGATCCCGGACTCGGTGGGGGTCTCCTTCGTGGTCCGGTAGAGGGAACCCAACTCGGACAGCCCCTTGACCAGGGAGATGACGAAGCCCGGTGGCGTCTCGCCGGTCACCCCGCCGGCCCGCCAGGCGGCCAGGTCGTCCGCCGCGGCCTGCTCGGCGATCGGGGCGTACCGTTGCGCCTCCGCTCGCAGCGTCGCGTCGACGATCAGCAGCGTGTGCGGCGTCCGCTCGACGTGGATGTCCCGCCACTTGTCCCACGGTGCCGGGTAGTGGGTGACCGCGTCCCGTCGGCGCTCCTCCGGAACACCCCCGGCCCGGGTGACCTTCAGCGGCGCGTCCTGGCCGGCCTGGGCGATCGTCCACTGGTACCACTCCTCGACCGGGCCGACGTCGAAGCCGTCGAACCGGTGCACGAACGCCACCGTCACATCGACCTCGTGGCCGCCGCCCACCGGCCGGAACTCGCCCTTGTGGCGGTACGCGAAGCGGACGTCGGCCAGCGGCAGCTTGCTGAGGTTGCGGTAGAGGCTGGTCTGCGCCGCGACCAGGTCCTTGTCGGCCTGGTCGAACGGCGCGACGAACGCCTTCTCGTCCCGGCCGGTGAGCGCCCTGGTGTGCTCGGCCAGCAGGGACTCGATCTTCGTCTGCCGGATCGGGTTCGTGTCGTCGAACTAGGTGGACGGGCTGTCGTTCCGGAGGTATGACGCCAACCCGACCACCCCCACCCCGGCGCACAGGGCCAGGGCCAGCACCCCCGCGCCGAGCCCGATCCACAGGCCGCGCCGGGACCGCCGGGCCGGTGGTGCCGGCGGCGGAGCGTACCCGCTCGGTGGCGGGTAGGGCGGCTGCCCGTACGGCCCGGGTGCGCCGGGTGGTGCCGGATGGCCGGGCGGCCCGGCGGGCGGTGCGGCGTACGGTCCGGGGCGTCCCGGCGGGGGAACGGCTGACGGTCCCTCGGTCATGGCGTGTGTCCTCGCTCGTGTCCGACGCGTCGGGTCCCCATTCACTCAAGGGCCGTCCCGACTGGGGTCGCGCGCCATTATTTCCGCCCGAGCGCGCGGTTCTCTGCCCCGTTCCGGCCACCGGCGGCGTGGGCAGCGCCACGTCCGTACCTGGCAGGCGCCCCTGCCGGTCGGCTGCGGTGCCAGAATGGCCGACGCCGATGGAAATGCGATGGCCGGGGGGACAACAGGTGCGCTGGCGCAGCTTCGTGGCGGTGGGTGACAGCTTCACCGAGGGCATGGATGACGCGTATCCGGACGGGACGTACCGGGGCTGGGCGGACCTGGTCGCCACCCGGCTCGCCGCCGAGGCCGGCCCGGCCTTCGGGTACGCCAACCTGGGCATCCGGGGCCGCCTGTTCCCGAACATCGTCGCCGAGCAGGTGCCGGCCGCGCTGGCCATGCAGCCCGACCTGATCAGCTTCGCGGCCGGCGGCAACGACGTGCTGCGCCGGTCCTTCGACGCGGAGTCCTTCGTCCCCCGCTTCGACGCCGTGATCGGCGAGCTGCGGGGCAGCGGCGCCGACGTGGTCCTGTTCCGGTTCGCCGACGTGATGGCCCGGCTCCCCGGGCAGCGGCTCGTGGCGCCCCGAGTGGCCCTGCTCAATCGGGTGGTCGGCGAGGTCGCCGAGCGGCACGGCGCCATCCTGGTCGACCTGTATGCCGACGACACCTACCTGAACCCGATGCTGTGGAGCACCGACCGGCTGCACCTGTCGGCGGCCGGGCACCGGCGGGTCGCCGGGCAGGTGCTCACCGCCCTCGGGGTGGGCTGCGACGAGAAGTGGCTGCTGGTGCCACCGCACCCCGCGCCGACCCCGTGGCTCGCCGCCCGCGCCGCCGACCTGCGTTGGGCCGGCCAGCATCTGGCGCCGTGGATCAAGCGCCGGTTGACCGGCCGCTCCTCCGGCGACTTCGTCTCCGCCAAGCGGCCCGTGCTCGGGCCGATCACCGACTGACCGGTGCGGACGATCCACGCCGCGCCGCTGCTGCGGCTGACCCTGGACGACGAGCCCCGGCCGGATCACGCGGTCCTGGTGTCCGGCGACCGGGTCGAGGCGGTCGCGCCGCTGGCCGAGATGACGGAGGCGTACCCCGGGGTGCGGGTGCGGCGGTGGGCCGGGACCCTCGGGCCGGTGCTGGTGCACGAGGGGCCGCTGCCGCCCGCCCCCACCCCGCGCGAGCGGGTGCACGCCCTGTTCCGCCGCGGCGCCGCCGCGGTGCTCGCCGCGCACGTGGTCGAGCCGGGCCTGCGGGCCGCCGCCGCCCGCAACGACGTCGCGGTGCTCGACGCCGTCCGGCCGCCGGCGCTGGCCCCCGGCGGTCGGGCCGATCTCGCCGTGTTCGCCGGCAGCGGCTCCTGCCTGGCCACAGTGGTTGCCGGGCGCCTCGTGCATCGCCGCGCCTGACCATCGGTGCGCGCTGTCGTGCGACCCGCCACATCCGTCGTACCCGATGCGCGATGGCCGGTCCTGCCCGGACGATCGGGCGTACCTTGGGGCTCATGCCTGTGCCGAGCGATCCGAATCCCCGCTTCCAGTCGTACGCCGACCCGCAGCGCCTGGTCACCACCGAATGGCTGGCCGAGCACCTGGGCGACGAGGGCCTCGTGGTGGTCGAGTCTGACGAGGACGTGCTCCTCTACGACACCGGCCACCTCCCGGGCGCTGTCAAGGTCGACTGGCACACCGAGCTGAACGACCAGGTGACCCGGGATTACCTGGACGCGAAGAGCTTCGCCGAGCTGTGCGCCGCCAAGGGCATCGGTCGGAACGACACGGTGATCTTCTACGGCGACAACTTCAACTGGTGGGCCGCGTACGCCCTCTGGGTGTTCTCCCTCTTCGGCCACCCGGACGTCCGGCTGCTCGACGGCGGTCGGCAGAAGTGGATCGCCGAGGGGCGGGAGCTGACCCGGGAGAAGGTCTCCCGGCCGCGCGCCGACTATCCGGTGCCGGAGCGGAACGACGCGCCGATCCGGGCGTACCGGGAGCAGGTGATGGCGCACATCGCCGCCGGCCGGCCGCTGGTCGACGTCCGCTCGCCGGGTGAGTACACCGGCGAGATGCTGCACATGCCGGACTACCCGCAGGAGGGCGCGCTGCGCGGCGGGCACATCCCCGGCGCGGTGAACAAGCCGTGGAAGTCCGCCGCGAACGACGACGGCACCTTCAAGTCCGCCGAGGAACTGCGCGTCATCTACGCCGACCAGCTCGGGCTGAGCCCGGCCGACGACGTGGTCGCGTACTGCCGGATCGGTGAGCGGTCCAGCCACACCTGGTTCGTGCTGCACCACCTGCTCGGGTACCCGCAGGTCCGCAACTACGACGGGTCCTGGACCGAGTGGGGCAACCTGGTCCGCGCCCCTGTCGTCAAGGGCGATCAGCCCGGCGGCCTCACCGGCTGACCGCCCGTCCGCCCCCAGGGATGACGCTTCCGGGCGGCAATCCGGCGTTGCCCCGCCGTGCCCGCGCGCGGCGGGGCAGGCTGCTAAGGAGCCGTCGGATCGCCGAGGAGGGGGCGTGGGGCGCCTGGACAAGCGGTTCGTCGCGCTGCTCGTGCTGGCCGCCGTGCCGCCGGCCGTCGAGGGTGTCATCCTCGACGCCTCGGGGTTCCGCGCCGCCGACGGGCTGGCGCCGCAGGTCACCGCGGTCTGGCCGTACGACACGTACCACGACCTGCGATGGCTGTTCGTCTACCACGACTCGTGGCTGACCTTCGCCGTCGGACTCGCCGGGCTCATCGTGTTCCGGGCATCGCTCACCACCGGGCTGGTCGCGCTGGCCTGGCCCCGGCAGGTGCCCTGGCCGGGCCTGGGTTGGCTGGTACGGCGGAACCTCGTGCTCACCGTGGTGATCACCGTGGTGGTCTCGCCGTGGGCGGCCCTGTCGATCGCCGCCTCGGTGGTCGCGCTCTCCTGGCTGTTGTTCGCCTCGCTGCTGCCGCTGTTCCTGCTCGCGCCGTTCCTGCAACGGGCCGCCGTGCGCGGCGCCTGGTGGCGTGGGCTGCCCTCGGTCGAGTTGGTCGGCTGGTCCCTGCTCAACTTCGTGGTGCTCACCGTGAGTGGGGCGCTGGTCTGGGCGGCGCCGACCGGGTGGTCGGCACCGGTGGCGGCGGTCGCCGGGGTGATCAACGGGCTGCTCTGGCAGCGCACGGTGCGGGCCGCCCTGCTGCCGCGCCGCCCGGTGAAGTGGGCGCGGGTGCCGGTGGCGCCGCTGGCCGTGCTGCTCGTCTTCGCCGTGCCGGTGGTGGTGCAGCCCGTGTTGCAGCTCGTGCCCGGGACGTCGCCAAAGGGCCGCGCCATGGTGCTCGACCGGTCCCTGCCGGCCGGCGTCCGGCACGCGGTGATCTTCCTCGACGGCCACGGCAGCACGTCCGGTGGGCAGCCGGCCGCCGACCCGAACGTGCAGCAGTTCTCCTATCGGGGCCTGGACCCGCAGGGCCGGCCGCTGCCGTACTCCGCCCGGGACACCTACCGGTCGATCGAGTCGAGCGTGGGGCTGCTCGCCACCCAGGTGGACCTGCTGCACCGGCGGACCGGACGGCCGGTGGCGCTGGTGGGGCAGAGCGAGGGGGCGCTGGTGGCCCGGACCTACCTGGCCGTCCGGCCGCACCCGGCCGTGGACATGCTGGCCATGTTCAGCCCGTTGATCAACGCCGGTCGCTCCTACTACCCGCCCGCTGGGGCGTCAAGCGGCTGGGGCGTCGCCGCCGGGTGGGAGCTGCGGTTCGTCTTCGGCGTCCTCGACTCGTTCGCCCACACGGGCAGCGGGCCGGAGGAGCCGTTCATCCGGTCGGTGCTGGACAACGCCCCCTTCTACCGCAACGGCCTGATGTGCCCGGTGCCCGGCGTACGCATCGTGGCGTTCCTGCCGACCACCACGGCGATCGAGGCGCCTCCCGGCCAGTACAGCCGCGTTCCGGTCTTCCAGATGCCGGCCCTGCACGGTGGCCTGCTGGCCACGCCGGTCGTCCAGGCGCGCCTGGTCCACTTCCTCGAGGGCGAGCCGGTCAGCCGGCCGCAGCGCGGCTACAGCGAGCTCCAGAACGCCGCCGCTGCCTGGCACGCTCCGCCGCTGCCGCTCTCGCTCAACCCGGTCTGGCGGGCCAAGCACGTGCCCGACCCGGCCTTCAGCGAGGAAATCTGCCAGCCGAGTTGACCGGTTCGCTCGGCGTCTGCCGCCGGCATCGCCGGAGCAGCACGAGGGCCGCCACCGCCAGCCCGATCACCATCAGCGCCCAGATCGGCCGGAAGGGCAGCAGGAGCACGTGCAGGGCGATGCCCACCACCGCCACCACCGCGGCGAACCGGATCGACCAGCGGCGGCCGGAGAAGAGCAGCACCCCGCCCAGCACCATGAGCACCCCGGTTACCAGGTGCGCCCACAGCCAGCCGGTCAGGTCGAGGTGGTAGAGCCCTTCCTTGGTGATCACCACGTACGGGTCGTCGTTCAGGTCGGTGACCCCGGAGACGGCGTCGGCGAGGCCGCCCCCGGCGAGCAGCACGCCGGCCAGCATCCGCTGCCGGTCCCGCGTACGGGCATCGTCGGGTTGCGTCACCCCGTCCTCCTGTCGCTGTCCGGTTCAGCCTAAGGAAACGGCACCGGCTCCGTCCGGCGCTCGGCGCGCGAAACTCCCTCCCGCAGCGTCCGCCATGCACCGGCGGTGACCAGGGCGAACACTCCTGCCGCCGCCCAGCCGACCGGAGCCACCCCATAGACCTGGCCGGCGAACCCGGCGACGGCCGCGCCGACCGGCGCGCTGATCAGACCGACGGTCCGCTGCGCCGCGCCGACCCGACCGAGCAGCCCGGCCGGCACGTGCCGCTGTCCGTACGCCGACCATAGGCTGTTCCAGACGGTGGTGCCGGCGGCGAAGCAGGCCAGGGCCAGGCCGCCGGGCACCGGGTGCCGGGCGACCGCGAACCCGGCCAGGGCCAGGGTCTGCGCCAGCAGCACCCCGCGCAGCGCGGGCAGGGTGCCGAACCGGGCCGCCAGCCGGCCGGCGCCGAGCGCCCCGACCAGGCCACCGACCACCGCCCCCGCCGCGAACAGCCCGTACGCCGCCGGCGGCACTCGCAGCACGGTCAGCGCGTATAGCACCAGCACCGCCGTGACTCCGCTGATCGCGAGGTTCGACCCCGCCGTCGCCACGGTCACCCGCCACAGCACCGGGTCCCGCCGCAGCCAGCGCATCCCCGCCCAGGCCTCTCGCCACACGCTCGGCCGTCCCGGCGCCGGGCGGTGCCGGTGCTCGCCGGACGGCGAGACGGGGCGCAGGGTGAGGACGAGGAGGGCGGCTGCCGCGAAGGTGACGGCGTCGAGGGTGAACGGGAGTGTCGCCGAGATCGCGAAGAGGACCCCGGCCAGCGGGGCGCCGAGGAACCCACCGGCGACCGCGGCGCCGGCCTGGAGGCGGCCGTTGGCGGTGGGCAGCGCGGCCGGCGCGACCACCGACGGGAGCAGTGCGAAGGAGGCCGCGTCGAAGACCGTGCCCAGGGCGGCGAGCAGGAAGGCGGCGACCACCAGCGCGGCCACCCCGGCCCGGCCGGTGGCGACCAGTCCGGCCAGGGCGGCCACCACGGCGGCCCGCAGCCCGTCCACCACCGCCATCGTCCGGCGGCGGTCCCACCGGTCCGCGTACGCGCCGCCGAGCAGGCCGAGGAGCAGCGGCGGGAGTTGGGCGGCGACGGTCACCGCGGCGATGGCCCGGGGATCGCGGGTGAGCGTGGCGGCCAGCAGGGCCAGCGCCGGCGTACGCAGGGCATCGCCGAACCGGGAGGAGACGGCGGCGGACCAGAGCAGCCGGTAGTCGCGGCCGAGGACGGAAGCGGTCATGTCGCCGGAGCCTGTGGCCTGAAGCGGGTCGAGGGTCAAGCAAACGTGAGGCAACCGACGGGTAACCGAGCCTCCACCTCGCCGCGCCTGAGGTCTAGGCTGGCCCGGTGGCGGTGGAACAGCAGGCGCGGGGCGCGGCGAACGGCGCGACGGGTGCGGGCCGACGCCGGTCCCGGCGGGACGAGATCCTGGAGATCGCGGTGGGCCTCTTCGCCTCCCGCGGCTATCACGGTGTGTCGATGGACGACATCGGCGCCGCTGCGGGGGTCACCGGTCCGGCCCTCTACCACCACTTCGCCGGCAAGGAGGCGATGCTCGTCGCCGCGCTGATCCCGGTCAGCGAGGGGCTGCTCGCCGGTGGCCGGGAGCGCGCCGCCCACCCGGACGACCCGCGCGGGACCCTGGAATCGTTGATCGACTTCCACGTGGACTTCGCGCTGGCCAACCCAGCGGTGATCGCCCTGCACCTGCACGAACTGGACCGCCTCCCAGACGAGCCGCGCCGACGGATCCGCCGGCTGCAGCGGCTCTACGTCGAGGAGTGGGTGACCGTGCTCACCACACTGCACCCGGGGCTGCCGGACGGTGAGGCCCGGGTGCTCGCCCACGCCGCCTTCGGTCTGATGAACTCCACCCCGTTCCTCGCCGGCGAGGTGGACCGCCGCCGCCGTGCCGAGCTGCTGCGCGGCGCCACCCTCGCCGCCCTCCTGGCCCCCACCGACCCCGCCTGATCCCGGTCCGCGGGGTGGGTCGGGGTAACTCGTGGGTAACCCGGAGGGCGTGGTTGGCTGACAGCGTCCCCACCCCTGGACGCTGGAGGAGAGCATGATCGAGTCGCTGCTGGTCGCCAATCGGGGCGAGATCGCCCGCCGGATCATCCGTACCGCCAAGCGGCTCGGGATCCGTGCGATCGCGGTGCACTCGGAGGCGGACGCCGGCCTGCCGTTCGTGACCGAGGCGGACGAGGCGGTCTGCGTCGGCCCGGCCAACCCGGCGCAGAGCTACCGGAACGTCGAGGCGATCCTCGCCGCGGCCAAGTCGACCGGCGCCCAGGCGATCCATCCCGGCTACGGCTTCCTGTCCGA
Source organism: Micromonospora sp. CB01531 (assembly GCF_001905095.1). Taxonomy (GTDB): domain Bacteria; phylum Actinomycetota; class Actinomycetes; order Mycobacteriales; family Micromonosporaceae; genus Micromonospora. The sequence goes on along the minus strand of NZ_LWLS01000083.1, from coordinate 55,244 downwards.
GAACGCGGACTTCGCCCGTACCGTCGAGGCCAGCGGCCTGATCTGGGTCGGACCCGGCGCGGACGCGATCACCGCGATGGGCGACAAGATCAATGCGCGGAACCTGATGGCGGCGGCCGGGGTGCCGGTCGCGCCCGGCACCACCGACCCGGCGGCCGACCTGGCCGCGGCGGTGGCCGCCGCCGCTGAGATCGGCTACCCGGTGATGGTCAAGGCCGCGGCCGGCGGAGGCGGCATGGGCATGGGCGTGGCCACCGACGAGGCCGCGCTGCGCACGGAGTACGACAAGGTCCGCTCGTTCGCCGAGCGGATGTTCGGTGACGGCTCGGTGCTGATCGAGCGCTACTTCCCCCGGGTACGCCACGTCGAGGTGCAGATCCTCGGCCTGGCCGACGGCCGGGTGGTGGCCCTCGGCGAGCGCGAGTGCTCGGTGCAGCGGCGCAACCAGAAGCTGGTCGAGGAGTCCCCGTCCCCGGCGGTCTCCGCCGAGTTGCGCGAGCGGTTCCTGGCCGCCGCCGTGCGGGCCGGCGAGGCGGTCGGCTACCGCAACGCCGGCACGGTGGAGTGCCTGTTGGTCCCGCGCCAGCGGGACTTCGATGGTGACGGCTCCGGCTCCGAGGAATTTTTCTTCCTGGAGATGAACACGCGGCTGCAGGTCGAGCACCCGGTGACCGAGTACGTCTACGGCGTCGACCTGGTCGAGGAGCAGCTGCGGGTGGCCGCCGGCCTGGCCCCGACCTTCGACCCGGACGCGCTCGCGCCGCGCGGGCACGCCATCGAGCTGCGGATCAACGCGGAGGACCCGAAACGCTTCCTTCCCGGCCCGGGCGCGATCACCACCTGGAACGAGCCGGCCGGCGAGGGTGTCCGGGTCGACTCCGGCTACGTCGCCGGCAACACCGTCACCCCGTTCTACGACAGCCTGATGGCCAAGCTGATCGTCAGCGGGGCGACGCGCGAGGAGGCCGTCGAGCGGGCCAGGGCGGCGGTGTCCCAGTTCGAGATCGCCGGCCCGAAGAACAACCTGCCCTTCTTCGCCGAGCTGCTGGAGAACCCGGAGTTCCTCTCCGGCGACTACGACACCGGCATCGTCTCCCGCATGCGCTGATCCCGGTGCTTCTCGTTGACCAAGGAGTTTGCGTCAGCCCGGGTCGGATTTTGACGCTAACTCCTTGATCAACCCCGGCTGACGGCTGGGGTGACATGCTGGAGGGCACCCATCACGTAAGACCGTCACAGTGAGGTGACCCCTTATGGCGGAACTGCCGGACTTCGTCTCCATCCGGGAGGTCGGGCCCCGGGACGGACTCCAGAACGAGGAGCCCATCCCCACCGACCCCAAGGTACGGCTGCTCGACGCGCTGTCGCGTACCGGAGTGCAACGGATCGAGGCCGTCTCCTTCGTGCATCCCAAGGCGATCCCACAGATGGCCGACGTCGACGAGGTGTGGCAGCGGGCCACCAAGGTCGACGGGGTGCGCTACTCCGCCCTGGTGCCGAACACGCGGGGCGCCCAGCGGGCCCTGGCCGCCGGCTTCACCGAGATCGAGGTGGTGGTCTCGGCCAGCGACACGCACAACCGGCGCAACGTCAACCGCTCCACGGAGGAGTCCCTCGACGACATCGCCGAGCTGATCGACCTGCTGCACGGCGCGGGCGCGCGGGCCGAGGTGATCATCGCGACCAGCTTCGGCTGCCCGTACGAGGGGGACGTCGACGCCCAGCGGGTCGCCGGCATCGTCGACCGCGTCGTCCGCGACGGCGCCGATCGGGTGGCCTTCGGCGACACCACCGGCATGGGTACGCCCCGGCGGGTCCGCGAGCTGATCACCGCGGTACGTGACCGCAACGCCCACATCCCCGTGCTGCTGCACTTCCACAACACCCGGGGCACCGCGCTGGCGAACCTGCTGACCGCGATGGAGTTGGGCGTCACCGAGTTCGACGCCAGCGTGGGCGGCCTCGGTGGCTGCCCGTACGCCCCGGGGGCCAGCGGCAACCTGGCCACCGAGGAGGCCGTGCACATGCTGCACGACATGGGCATCGACACCGGGATCGACCTGGCCGCCCTGATCGAGGCCGCCGAGTTGGCCGAGGAACTGGTCGGCAAGAAGCTCCCCTCCGGCGTCCTCCGCGCCGGCCCCCGCACCCGCCTGACCCCCCTCCCCGCCTGAGCAACGCGTTGATCAAGGAGTTTGCGCCTGGATCCGGGCCCGGACAGACGCAAACTCCTTGATCAACCATGCCGGCGCAGTGCGGTCGGCCGGCTGCCGGCGGGGCGGGTGGCTGCCGTGGGCTGGGTCGCCGGAGCTGGTCAGCGTGCGCTACCCTAACGATCGTTCAGGTCGGTCGACGCGCCCAACGAGGCGCGGGTGGGCGAGGGAGTCGGCGTGACGCTCGACGGTGAGGCTCTGGAGCAGCTGCGCAAGCGCGCCAAGGCCGGCGGTGCGGACAAGTACCACGCGGCGAACGCCGCCAAGGGCAAGCTCTTCGCCCGGGAGCGGGTCGCGCTCCTGGTCGACGAGGGCTCCTTCGTCGAGGACGGCCTCTACGCCAACGCGCTGGCCGAGGGGCTGCCCGCCGACGGCGTCGTCACCGGCACCGCCACCATCGACGGCCGCCAGGTCTGCCTGATGGCGAACGACTCCACGGTCAAGGCCGGCAGCTGGGGCGCGCGTACCGTCGAGAAGATCATCCGGACCATCGAGCGGGCGTACAACACCGGCGTGCCGATGGTGTATCTGGTCGACTCGGCCGGGGCCCGGATCACCGACCAGGTCGAACTCTTCCCCGGCCGGCGCGGTGCCGGGAAGATCTTCTGGAACCAGGTCCGAGCCTCCGGCTCGATCCCGCAGGTCTGCGCCCTCTTCGGGCCGAGCGCGGCGGGCGGGGCGTACATCCCGGCGTTCTGTGACGTGGTGGCCATGGTGGACGGCAACGCCAGCATGTACCTCGGCTCCGACCGGATGGTCGAGATGGTCACCGGCGAGAAGACCACGCTGGAGGCGATGGGCGGGGCCAAGGTGCACTGCGCCGAGTCCGGCGTCGGGCACTTCCTCTGCAAGACCGAGGCCGAGGCGCTCGACGTGGTCCGCCGCTACCTGTCCTACCTGCCGGCCAACTGGACGCAGCAGCCGCCCACGGCGCCCGCGGTGGAAGCCTCCGAGAAGGCCGACCTGGCCGCGCTGGTCCCAGCCAGCGAGCGGCAGGCGTTCGACATGCGCCGGTACGTCAAGGGCGTGCTCGACGAGGGCAGCTTCTTCGAGATCCAGGCGCTCTGGGCCAAGGAGCTGACCATCGGCTTCGGCCGGCTGGACGGCGAGGTCGTCGGCGTGGTCGGCAACAACTCGATGTTCAAGGGCGGCGTGCTCTTCGTCGACTCGGCCGACAAGGCGACCCGGTTCGTGCAGCTCTGCGACGCGTTCAACGTGCCGCTGCTGTTCCTCTCCGACGTGCCCGGGTTCATGGTCGGCAGCGCCGTGGAGAAGCAGGGCATCATCCGGCACGGCGCCAAGATGATCACCGCGATCAGTGAGGCGACCGTACCCAAGATCTGCGTGGTGGTCCGGAAGGCGTACGGCGCCGGGCTCTACGCGATGGCCGGCCCCGGCTTCGAGCCGGACGCGACGATCGCGCTGCCCACCGCCAAGATCGCGGTGATGGGCGCGGAGGCCGCAGTCAACGCGGTCTACGCCAACAAGATCGCCGCGATCGAGGACGAGGCCGAGCGGGCCGCCTTCGTCAGCGCGAAGCGCGAGGAGTACGAGCGGGACATCGACATCGTCCGGCTCGCCAGCGAGCTGGTCGTGGACGCCATCGTCGAGCCGCACGAGTTGCGCGCCGAGCTAGTCCGCCGGTTCGCCGCCGCGCGCGGCAAGGACCGGCACTTCTCGAAGCGCCGCCACGGCGTCACCCCGGTCTGACACCCGCGCCGGGTGCGGTCACCTCCGCACGTGGCCCCGCACGACCCGTCCCGGCGTCACGAGCGCCCGGCGGCCCATCCACACAGGAGGATCAGATGGACTTCCGCCTCAGCGAGGAACAAGAGGCGCTGCGGGAGAGCGTGCGGGACTTCGCCCGCGAGGTGGTGGCGCCGGCCATCGCGGAGCACTACGAGCAGCACACCTTCCCGTACGAGATCGTCCGGCAGATGGGCAAGATGGGCCTGTTCGGCCTGCCGTTCCCGGAGGAGCACGGCGGCATGGGCGGCGACTACTTCGCGCTCTGCCTCGCCCTGGAGGAGTTGGCCCGGGTCGACTCCAGCGTGGCGATCACCCTGGAGGCGGCCGTCTCCCTCGGCGCGATGCCGATCTACCGGTTCGGTACGGACGAGCAGCAGGCGCGGTGGCTGCCGAAGCTGCTCAGCGGCGAGGCGCTCGCCGGCTTCGGGCTGACCGAGCCGGGCACCGGATCGGACGCCGGCGGCACCCAGACGCGGGCGGTGCTGGACGGCGACGAGTGGGTGATCAACGGCTCGAAGGCGTTCATCACCAACTCGGGCACCGACATCACCTCGCTGGTCACGGTCACCGCAGTCACCGGGACGAAGCCGGACGGCTCGAAGGAACTGTCCAGCATCATCGTCCCGTCGGGTACGCCCGGCTTCACCGTCGCCCCCGCCTACTCCAAGGTCGGCTGGACCGCCTCGGACACCCATGAATTGACCTTCGACGACTGCCGGGTCCCGGCAGCCAACCTGCTCGGCCAGCGCGGCCGGGGCTTCGCCCAGTTCCTGCGTACCCTCGACGAGGGCCGGATCGCCATCGCCGCGCTCGCCGTCGGCCTCGCACAGGGCTGCGTCGACGAGTCGATCAAGTACGCGAAGGAGCGCCACGCCTTCGGCCAGCCGATCGGCAACTACCAGGCGATCCAGTTCAAGATCGCGGACATGGAGCTGAAGGCGCACACCGCCCGGCTGGCGTACTACGACGCGGCCGCCCGGATGCTCGCCGGCGAGCCGTTCAAGCGCCAGGCCGCGATCGCCAAGCTGCACGCCAGCACCATCGCGGTGGACAACGCCCGCGAGGCCACCCAGATCCACGGCGGCTACGGCTTCATGAACGAGTATCCGGTGGCCCGCTTCTGGCGGGACGCCAAGATCCTGGAGATCGGCGAGGGCACCAGCGAGGTGCAGCGCATGGTCATCGCCCGCGACCTGGGCATCTGACGGCGGGCCGGCCCCGGCTTGCTGGCTTCGCACGCTCCGCGAAAGCGTGGTCCTTCCGCCTCGGATGACCACGCTTTCCGGTGAAGCTGCGCGCTCGGCCGGCTGTCGGATATCGGCACCCGACGGTCGGTTGGGCGACGATCTGGTGTGGCGGGTCGTACCCCGTCCGTAGTCTTCGTCCCCATGACCCCGGATCATGATCGCTCGCCGGGCACGGGTGGTCGTACCGGCCTGTCCGATCTGCTGCGCGGGCACCGGCTCGCCGCCGGCCTCACCCAGGCCGAGCTGGCCACGCGGGCCGGCGTCGGAGTGCGGACGGTCCGTGATCTGGAGCGGGGCCGGTCCGCGCGGCCCCAGCGCACCACCGTCGACCTGCTCGCCGGCGCGCTCGGCCTGACCGGCACCCGCCGGCAGGCGTTCCTCGCCGCGGCCCGGCCGGCCCCGCCCGCCGCGCCGCATCCGGCCGCACGGCACCTCCCGCTTACCGGCTCCGGCATCACCGGAAGCGGTACGCCGGTCGCGCTGCCGCAGCCGGTGCCGCTGATCGGCCGGGACCGGGACGTCGTCGAGGTGGCCGCCCTGCTCGCCGCCGACCATCCGGTGGTGAGCCTGGTCGGCCTGGCCGGCGTCGGCAAGACCGCGCTCGCCCTCACCGTCGCGTACGCCGTGGCCGCCGACCACACGGCCGGCGTGGCCGGTGTGCTGGTCGGCGAGGGCTCCGACGCGACCGACGTGCTGGCCGCCTCGGTCGCGGTGCTCGGCGTGAACCGGCCGGCCGACCTCCCCGGGCGGCTCGCCGGCCGGCCGGCGCTGCTGCTCGTGGACGCGGTCGAACGGGCACCCGGGCCGGTGGCCGAGGCGCTGCGGACGATGGTCGCCGCGGCACCCGGGCTGCGGGTGCTGGTGACCGGCCGGCGTCCGGTCGGCCTCCCGGGCGAGCTGGTCCGGCCGGTCGCGCCGCTCGACGTCCCGCCGGCCGGGGCGCTGCTGGCGGACCCGGCGGCGCTGGCCCGCTGGCCGGCGGCGGCGCTGCTCAGCGCCCGGCTCGCCCAGGCGCGCCGCGAACCGCCCACTCCGGCCGAGCTGCCGGCGATCGCCGCGCTGGTCCGGCGGCTCGGCGGTCTCCCGCTCGCCATCGAGCTGATGGCCGCGCGTGGCCGGATCCTCGACGTCACCGAGCTGCTCGACCGGTACGGCGACCGCGTCCTCGACCTCGCCACCAGCGGCCCTGCGGGCTGGGGGCCGGTCGACCGCGCCACCGGCACGGTGACCCTGCGCGAGGCGGTGGCGACCAGCTACCACCTGCTCGCGTCGGCCGACCGGGCGGCGCTGCGCCGGCTCTCCGCCTTCCGCAACCGGTGGTCGGTGGAGCTGGCCGAGGACCTGCTGGCCGACGGCGGACCGCGGGCGGACGCCGTCCCGCTGCTGGACCGGCTGCTCGAACTCGGCCTGCTCAGCGTCCGGGGCACCGGCCCGTTCCGGTTCCGCCTGCTGGACGCGGTACGCGACTTCGCCGCCGAGCAGGCCGCGGCCGAGGGCGAGCTGGCCCGAATCCGGCGCCGGCACGCGCTCGTCGTCACCGGGCTGGTGGTCCGCAACGCACCGGACCTGCTCGGCGTGGAGCCCTCCGCCGCCGTGCACCTGCTGGACGAGGCGACCAGCGACGTCACCGTCGCCCTGGCGCACGCCGCCGACGACGATCCGGTGACCGCGCTGCGACTGGCGGCGGCCCTGCCCCGGTGGTGGCGGCTGCGCGGGCGGGACGTCTCCGGGCGGCGGTGGCTGCGCCGGTTGCTGGACGACCCGCGTACCGCCGACGCCGACCCGGTGCTGCGGGCCTGGGCGCTGATCGGCTCGGCCCGGCTGGCCGCCGAGCACGGCGCGGGCGCGGAGGAGGTGCCGGCGGCACGGACCGCGTTGGCCGCCTTTCGCGAGGCCGGTGAGGTGACCGGGGAGCTGTGGAGCCGCTTGCTGCTCGGCATGCTGCTGCCCGTGGCGGGCGCACACGACGAGGCCCGGGAGCAGGCCGAGGCGGTGCTGGAGCTGGCCACCCGGCACGGCCGGGTACGCGAGACGGCGTTCGCCCAGACGTGCCTGACCTGGCACGACGTACGCGTGGGCGACCTGGCCGGGGCGCGCCGCCGGCTGGCTGCCGTGGACCGGCTGGCCGCGCAGGCCGGTGAGCAGCGGCTGCGGCTGCTGGCCCGGGCCAACCTCGCCGAGGTATCCCGCCTGGAGGGCCGGTACGCCGACGCCGTGGAGCAGGGGCGGCGGGTGGCGGCGGCGCTGACCGAGCTGGGCGACCCGGGGCGGCGCCGCCGGGTGCTCGGCACGGTCGGGCTGGCGCTAGCCCAGGCGGGACGCGGAGACGAGGCGTTGGCGGTGCTCGCCGAACTGCGGCCCGCGGTTCCGGTGCCGGCGCAGCGGCGGCCGTCCGGTGCCGGGCACCCGGACCGGGCCGGTGTCGCGGCGGAGCACATTCGGCCGGAGGATGCCGTCTGCGCGCTGATCGAGGGCCAGCTCGCGCTGCACCGGGGTGACCGTGAGCTGGCGGCGGAATGGTTCGCCGCGGCGGCCGAGGCGGCCGCTCCCGGCCAGCGCCGGCGGGACGTGATCGAGGCACTGGTGGGGCTGGCGGCGAGCACGGCCGACGTGACCGTACTGGACCGGCTCGACCAGGCTCGCCGAGCCAACGGGATCAGCCTGCTGCCCCCGGAAGAGGACCTGCTGTACGCGTTGGTGGCCGGCCGGGACCGCGGCACCCGCCGGCGTTGACCGACGGTCGACCGCTGGGGTTGCGCCGCCGGGTTGCTCGCACGGGAGGGCGCGGGGGTGGCGCGAGCGAAGTAGCCCCCTGGTGTTGCCCCTCGCTCATCCGCTCGCGCCGGCACCCCCCGGTGCGCCCCCGCTGCATCGGAACCCTATCCGTGACACGTGGGGGATTTGTGGCCGCTTGAGGGGTATGTTCGGTCGCTTAGCCGGTTCTGCCGGTCTTTCTGCCGGTGATCGCCCGGGCCGGCTCAGCAGCCGGCCGGAGCGGGTGCGGGCTCGCTGCTCCCAGCGGTCGCCCCCGGGTGGACCGCGTCGCGCACCCGGCGCAGCCCGTCCAGGAGGGCCTCCAGCTTTACCGGTTCGAGCTGGCCGGTGAACCACTGCTCGATGATCTGCAGGTGCCCGGGCAGGGTCTCGTCCAGCCGGGCCAGGCCGGCGGCGGTGACCACCGCGTACGAACTGCGCCGGTCGGAGGGGCAGGCCCGGCGGCGGATCAGGCCGTCGCGCTCCATCCGGTCGACCACCCGGGTCACGCCGCTGGTGGACAGGGAGGTCTGGGCCGCGAGGTCGGTCATCCGGAGCTGGTTGCTGGGTGAGCGGGCGAGTCGGGTGAGCACCTCGAACTCGACCGGGGAGAGGCCGTGCTCCTCGAACTGGGCGGCGAACCGGGCCGACAGCCCGGCGTGCGCCTCGACGAGGAGGCCGACGGCGGTGATCCGGGGATCGTCGAACACGTTCTGGTCCACGCCACCATCCTAGCAGTACTTGACATAGGGAATGTTGTCGTGCCTATAGTTGCTTAGTCAGTCGTTGGACTACTCAACAATCTCCCTGGAGGACAGCACCATGACCAGCAGCACCGAAGCGGTTACCCGCGACTGGGAGGGTCTCACCATCCCGGCTGCCGGCACCTACCTGCTGGACGCGGCTCACAAGCGGGTCGGCTTCGTCGCCCGCCACATGATGGTGAGCAAGGTACGCGGTGAGTTCGGCGACGCGACCGCCACGATCACCGTGGCCGAGGACCCGACGCAGTCCGCGGTGACCGCCACCATTCAGGCGGCCAGCATCGACACCACGCAGGCCGACCGGGACGCGCACCTGCGCAGCGGCGACTTCCTCGATGTCGAGAAGTTCCCGACCCTGGAGTTCCGCAGCACCGGCGTGAAGTCGCAGAACGGCAACGAGTTCGTGCTCTCCGGCGAGCTGACCATCCGCGATGTCACCCGCCCGGTGGAGCTGGAGGTCGAGTTCGAGGGCGTCGGCCGCAGCCCCTTCGGCCAGGACATCTTCGGCTTCTCCGCCAGCACTGAGATCGACCGCGAGGACTTCGGTCTCACCTGGAACGTCGCCCTGGAGACCGGCGGCGTGCTGGTCGGCAAGAAGATCAAGATCGAGATCGAGGGCGAGGCCGTTCGCCAGGCCTGATCTCCCCGTACGACCCCACGGGCCCGTGCCGTCATCCGACGGCACGGGCCCGTTCGTCGTCGGCCGAAGAGGTGCGATTTGTCACGTCCCGTTCACAGGTTGCCGGCGATGCGGCGGGGTGTGACCTGGGTAGGAGTCTTGACCTGGACCCCGCCCCTGGCTCCGTCGGCCGGGGCGCACTTAACGTGAATGGTTCACAATGCGTTTCGGGACGGTACGGTTCCGTTGCGCCTCGCGCCGGGAGGACAAATGGGCAGAGACGTCGAGCAGGGCGCCTTCTCCCGGGAGGACCGGGTCCGCTACCGGCAGAAGGTCCGGCGGTGCCTGGACGTCTTCGCGCTGATGCTGGACGACTTCGGCTTCGACGCCGACCGGCCGATGACCGGGCTGGAGATCGAGCTCAACCTGGTCGACTCCGCCGCCGAGCCGGCGATGCGCAACGAGAAGATCCTCGCCGACATCGCCGACCCGCTCTTCCAGACCGAGCTGGGCCAGTTCAACCTTGAGCTGAACGCCCCGCCGCGGCTCATCGAGGGCACCGGCTTCGGCGACTACGAGCGGGACCTGCGCAACAGCCTGGCCCGCGCCGACGAGCGGGCCAGCCGGTCGGACGCCAAGATAGTTCTGGTCGGCATCCTGCCCACGCTCACCGAGCGGCACCTGATCGCCGACAACCTCTCCACCGACGAGCGCTACCGGGCGCTCAACGACCAGATCGTGGGCGCGCGGGGCGAGGACTTCGAGCTGGACATCCACGGTGTCGAGCGGCTGCAGACGCACAATGACTCGATCGCCCCCGAAGCGGCCTGCACCAGCCTTCAGTTCCACCTCCAGGTCGCGCCGGACAGCTTCGCCGACTACTGGAACGCGTCCCAGGCCATCGCCGGCCCACAGACCGCGGTCGGCGCGAACTCGCCGTTCCTCTACGGCCGGCAGCTCTGGGCGGAGACCCGGATCGCCCTCTTCCAGCAGGCCACCGACACCCGGCCCGACGAGCTCAAGGCTCAGGGCGTACGCCCCCGGGTGTGGTTCGGGGAACGCTGGATCACCTCGATCTTCGACCTGTTCGAGGAGAACGTCCGCTACTTCCCGCCGCTGCTGCCCATCTGCGAAAGCGAGGACCCGGTCGAGGTGCTGCACGCCGGCGGGGTGCCCAGACTGGGCGAGCTGCGGCTGCACAACGGCACGGTCTACCGGTGGAACCGGCCGGTCTACGACATCATGGACGGCCGTCCCCACCTACGGGTGGAGAACCGCGTACTCCCGGCCGGGCCGACCGTGGTGGACATGCTCGCCAACGCTGCCTTCTACTTCGGACTCGCCCGCAGCCTCGCCGAGGCCGACCGTCCCATCTGGAGCCAGCTCACCTTCAGTTCGGCCGAGGAGAACTTCCACGCCGCCGCGCGGCGGGGGATGGACGCCGTCCTGCACTGGCCCCGGCTCGGCGAGGTGCCGGTGACCAAGCTCGTGCTCGACGTCCTGCTGCCCAAGGCGGCGCAGGGCTTGGACCGGTTCGGCGTCGCCCCGGTCGAGCGCGACCGCCTCCTCGGCGTGATCGAGCAGCGCTGCCGTACCGGGCGTAACGGTGCCGCCTGGCAGACGGAGACGGTGTGGGCGGCCGAGCGGCGCCGGGGCATGGACCGGGAGGCGGCGCTGCGCCACATGCTCCAGCGCTACGCCGAACTCCAGCGCAGCAACGAGCCCGTACACACCTGGCCGGTCGACTGACACCCCCGGCGCGGGCCCGCGTCCCGGGTCTGTCGAACGCGGGCCGGTACCCGGCCCGGCCGGCGGCGGGCCGGCCAGCAGGTCGCGGTGAGAATCAGCGGCTGCGGCGGCGGGACTTGGCCGCGGCGGTCAGCGAGGCGCCCTCCGCGCTGCCGTTCGTGACCTCGCCCGTCGCGGGGCCGTCTCCGGCGTCCATGCGGGCGGCCCCCGGCTCGCTCCCTCCGGCGGGCGCCGGCGTCCGCTGCGGCGGGACCGCCCGGCCACGGCGGGTCGCGCCGGGAGCCGGCGCCGAGGTGGCGTCCTCCGGTGGCCCGGCCGGCTGCCCGTCCCCGGGCGTCGCCTCGGCGGATCCCGTCACGTCGGCGGGGACCACCGGGACGGCCGGGCCCGCCTCGACGGCCGAGCCCGCCTCGACGGCCGGCGGGGCGAGGTCGCCCGGCTCACCGGTGCGCTGCCGGGGCACGATCGCCGCGGAGCGCGCGTCGGCCCGGCGGTCGGCCCGCTGGGCCAGCGCGGCCACCAGGGCCGAACCCCCGACTCCCGCGATCACGGCGTACGGGGCGATCAGGTGGGCGGACATCTGCTCGGCGGCGATCGCCGCGAGCCTCGGCACGGCCAGCAGGTACACCAGCGCCACCAGGAGCGGTCCGGCCGCCCCGGAAGCTGCCGCGCCGACCCGCTGCTCCGCCACCTGGGCGGTACGTCGGGCCGCCAGCGCGCCGATCACCAGGGCGGAGCCCAGCGCGAGCAGGGCACCGGGCCAGTAGAAGTAGTCCCGGATCCAGAAGCGTTCGCTGTCCGCGCTGATCTGCCAGATGCCGAGCTGGGCGGTGCCCAGGCCGCGGCCGGACAGCACCCCGTCCAGCACCGACACCACGGCGAGCAGCCAGAGCCAGCTCGTGGTGGCGACGAGGTTGGCGGCAGCGGCCCGGGTGTGCAACGCCCAGGTCGCGAGCAGCAGGCCGAGCAGCAGCCCGGCGAGGGCGTACCCGGCGGCGACGGCCTGCGGCGACGAGGTGTCCGGCACCCGGGCCGCCCGGGCCGGTATCGCGACCAGCAGCACGGTGATCAGCGCGCCGACCGCGGCGGCGAGGGCCAGGCCGAACTTCCGCGGCGTCCCGTCCGGCTCCTCGTCGGCCGTCCCGCGCAGCCGGTGCGCGCAGACCGCCCCGGCGATCACCGAGGTGGCGGAGATCCAGGTGGCCCAGGCGAGGCTCGCCACCCAGGCCGCCTCGACCCGGCCGGTCGCGGCCGGCGCCCAGTTGATGATGCCGAGCCCGTAGCCGAAGCCCAGCTGAGCCGCCCCGGTACCGGCGGCGACGCCGAGCGCGGTGGCGGTCGATCCTCCCCAGCCCCGTCTGGCCATGTCGGGGAGCGTAGCGTCCCAAGGTCGACGCGGCGAGTCGTGACGGAGCTCGATCTGCCGTAGGCGGGCTTGGCGACGCCGGATACGGTCGCCGTGATTGAGGCGGTGGAGGCGATGACGGACGACGGGTACCCGGGTCGGCAGCCCGGGGTGGCCGGCGACCCCGGACCGGACCGGACGAGGTTGTTCCTCGGTGGTGGCCTGGCGGTGGTCCTGCTGGCGGTGATCGGGGCGAGCGGCGGATGGATCCTCGCCGGGGACGCCGATCCGCCCCCTCCACCGGTCACGGCCGGCACCAGCGCACCCGCGCCGAGCGACCGTACGCCGACCGAGGCCACGCCCAGCAAGCCCGAGCGGAGCCCGACCGGCACCCGCACCACCACCCCGTCCGGACTGACCGTCCCCGATCTGGTGGGCACCGACTTCGTGCAGGCCCGGCGGGAACTGCACGACCGGAAGCTCGGCTGGCGGCTGGTCTTCGGCACCGGCTCCGGCCGCAACGTCGAGCGCACCAGCCCCGCGCCCGGTACGCCGGTCCGGCGCGGCGTCACCGTCACCCTCTGGGTCGCCGGTCCGCCGCCGCCGGTGCCCGTGCCCGACCTGATCGCCCAGGACTGCGGCGACGCGGCGAACGACCTGGTCGCGGCGGGACTGTATCCGCAGTACCGCACCGGTCGCCGGGGCCCGGTCACCGCCCAGGACCCGGCCGCCGGCAGCTCGGCCCGGTGGAACGATCAGGTCGCCCTCACCTGCGGCGACGACCCGTCGGCGGGGCCGACCGTCACCCCGCCCCCGGCACCGTGACGGCCGGCTCGCCGCGCTGATCCCGGCCGATGGTGCGGCCGACCGTTACCGTGGACGATCGAGGGCCAGGGCGCCCGTCCCGGTGGGGAAAGGACGTGCCGATGAGCGACGACCGCCAGGAGCCACCCGCCGGGAACGACGACGCCACCCGTCCCCTGCCGCCGGATCGGAGCGGTGGCGCGGACGCGACCGCCCGGCAGGAGCCGGTCGCCGCCGCGCCGGCCTGGTCCGGCCGGGCCGGGGTGCCCCCGCCGCGCCCCGCCGGCTACCCCGAGCTCGGCACCGAGTGGTACGCCGAGGAGCAGTCCGGGCGCCGCTGGTGGATGCCGATCCTGCTCGGCATCCTGGCGCTGGTGCTGATCGCGCTGATCGGGTTGGGTGTCTGGCTGGCGCTCACCGCGGCGGAGCGGAACTCCGGGCCGCCTCCCGTACCCTCGGCCACATCGAGCAGCGCGCCGGAGACCAGCGCGGCACCGACCACCACCGCGCCGAGCACGTCGCCACCGACCACTCCGCCCACCACCGCTCCCGCCCGGGTGCCGGTGCCGCCGCTGGTCGGGCTGCCGGAGGACGCCGCCCGGGCGGCCCTCGACCGGCTGAAAGTGGACTACCGCGTGGTGCGCCGGACGTCGGACCGGCCCGCCGGCACAGTGATCGAGACCGACCCGGCCGCCGGTGAGCTGGTCTCCGAGGACGATCAGGTTACGGTCGTGGTGGCGAGGGCCGGCGCGCCGACCACGGCCGCCGCGACCCCGACACCCGGCCCGACGGCCACCCCCACGCCCTGAGCGTCACCACTGCCGGCGTCTGGTGCAGATCAGGCCCAGGCCGGCCAGTGAGATGCCGAGGCCCAGCAGCCCCGAGTAGAACAGCGACCGGCTGAGGTCTCTCGCGTTCCGCATGCCGTCCGCGCCGGCCAGTACGCCCTCGCCGCCGCCCCCCGCCCGATCCGGGGTGGTCGGCGCACCGGCGCCGGTCCCCGAGGCGCCGGCCCGGGGCGTACCGGCCCAGCCCGGCTCCGCCTCCGGGTCGGCGGGCGGTGCGCTGCCCTCCCCGATCACCGTGATCTCCGGAGCCGGTTGCGGCTCGGTCAACTGGTCGGTGGAGGAGAAGGCGGGGTGGCGGACCACGAGCGCGAGTACGGTCGCGGCGCCGAGGAGCGTCAGGAGTCCGAAGGTGAAGCCGATACGGGACCGGTGGTGCCGCCGCGCGGCGGGCAGATTGACCATGACCATCCCAGGTTCAGGGTCCGGGACGCGCGGGGTGGAGACTTCGCCGGGGTGGGCGTACCGATTCTATGGCGGCGGCAGCTGCCGCGACCCGGCAATCGGGAGGTCAGCCGACCCGGACCGGAGTCCGGACGACCGGCCGTCGGGTCCGTACGGTGTGGGGACGTGGCGTCGGCGCGGCCTGGAGCTGCCGCAGCCCCGCCTGCTGTACGAAGATCGACCTTCGGTTGACCGCGTCCCCCGCCGCGTTCAACTCGTAGCCGTCGAGCCAGAGCCAACCGTCGTAGGTCGGCCAGTCGAGCACCCGGATCACCCGGAACATGATCGGTCGGAGGAACTGGACACTCGCCGCGCGAGTCACCTGCAGTACGTCACCGGAGCGGGGAAGCACATGGGCTCCTGGGAGGATCGGCCGGCGGGGAGCCGGCGGGGAAGCTGATCTGGGGGACAAGTCCGGCCCGGTGACGGGGTCCTGCCGCGTGGGCCGGCTGATCAGGTGGTGGTGTTGGTCGGGTCGTACCCGCGGTCACGGGCCGACGCCCGACCATCACCCGGCTGCTTCCGGTTACCGCTCCCACCGCCGCAGCCAAGCTGGCGTGCAGCGGCGGGGTCTTCATCCCGGGGCAGGTCGCGAGGCGCGGGACGGCTCCCCTCCCGCCGTCCCACCCCTCGTGGGATCACCACGCCGGGAGATCATGCGAAGACGGTGAGTAACCCGTGCCATATCGACAGAGTGCACCAGTGGCGTGCTTCATGCAAGTTGCACGTCGAGTTTTGCCGATACGCGAGCAGGACACGTGAACGGGACGCTTGAAGCGCGGGCCATCCAAACGGCACACTGGACGCCGGTTTCGCCCGTCGCGGCCGGTCGACGACCGGCATCACCCCCCTGCCGCGAACGACCGCCCGCCGTACGACGGCCGCGCCTCAGGCGGGTGTCGCACCGGGCGCGATCGACCGGAGGTGGTCGGGTGAGCGAGCGGATCGAGCGAGCCGTGACGCTCGGCGGCGCGGTGCGTCGCGACGCCGCGGAGTGGACCGAGGCGGCAGCGTGAGCACGAGCAGGCAGCATCCCCGTCCAGCGGGCCGCGGAGCGGCGTCGTGAGCGAGCGGCGCAGCCCGACCATCCGGCGTCGACGGCTGGGGGCGGAACTCCGCCGCCAGCGGGAGGCCGCCGGCATCACCATCGAGGTGGTCGCCGAGCAGTTGGAGTGTTCGGCCTCCAAGATCTCCCGGATCGAGACCGGCCACACCACGGCCACGCCCCGCGACGTGCGGGACATGCTCCGCATCTACGGGGTGGTCGGTGCCGAGAGCGACGAGCTGGTGCAGATCGCTCGCGAGGCGCGGCAGAAAGGGTGGTGGCACCCGTACAGCACGGTGCTGGTCGGGGCGTACGTGGGGCTGGAGGCGGCGGCCAGCTCGATCCGGGCGTATGAGCAGCAGGTCGTGCCGGGCCTGCTGGAGACCGAGGAGTACGCCTCGGCGATGATTCGGGCCGCCCGGCCCGACTTCACCGCCGAGGAGGTCGCACAACGTGTCCGTGTCCGCCTCGGTCGTCAGTCGTTGCTGACTCAGGACGATCCGGTCGATCTGTGGGTGGTGCTCGATGAGGCGGTGCTGAGCCGGCCGGTCGGCGGCGACGCGGTGATGCGTGGCCAACTGACCCGGCTGGTGGAGGTGGCCGAACTGCCGAACGTGACGTTGCAGGTCCTGCCCTTCGAGGCGGGCGCACACGCCGGCATGGACGGGACCTTCACGATCCTCAGCTTCCCCGAACCGAGTGATCCCGATGTCGTGTACGCGGAGAACGCCACGGGCGGGCTCTTCCTGGAGAAGAGCGACGAACTGCAGAAGTACAGCTTCATCTTCGATCACATCCGAGCAGCTGCCATTCGCCCGGAGGAATCCATCGCACACATCGCAAAACTGGCAGAGGAGCCACTGTGGAAATGGCGACCAAGGAGTTCCCCGTGGACCTGACGCAGGCGACCTGGTTCAAGAGCTCCAAGAGCGGGCCGAATTGTGACAACTGCGTGGAGGTCGCGTACGTGACCGGAGCGGTCGGCGTCCGGGACTCGAAGGACAAGAGGGGCCCCGCCCTGGTCTTCGCCCCGGGCGACTGGCACGCCTTCGTCGCCGGCGCCAGGAACGGTGTGTTCGTCCGGGACTGATCCGGCGACCGGACCGCGTGCATGGTCCCGCCCGGCAGCGTCGCCGGGCGGGACCATTCCGTGTTCCCGGCCGGCCCGCTCCGGCCACCCGTCGCCAGCTCCGTTCCGCCTCGTTGAACCGCACGGATCGGCAACCGAACGAGGCAGGCGAGACGGATGACGACGATCGGTTCAGAGAACCTCACCAACGGCCCCGGCAAGCCGGAGCGGTTCGGTGGCAAGTACCGCGGGGCGCGTCGGGACACCGTCCTCACCGAGGTGGTCTCCACCGACACCGAGATCGGGGGCCGGGAAGGCGACGCCCCGGAGCAGAGCTCCCCGCCGCTCTCCCTGCCGTCGCTGGATCCGAACCCGCTCACCGAACCGTCGTTCCCGCCGGCCGGCTGGCCGTTGGAGCCGGCCGAGTCCCTGGCGGACCATCCGCTGCTGCGCGGCCTGCTGATGGAACTGCCCCCGCGGGGCAGCGTGCCGCCGCCCGGTTGGCTGGACCGCTGGTTCGAGGCGACCCGGGCGATCCTCGAACTGCTATACGTGCAGGGGGCCAGCCGCTCGCGCTGACCTCGGGGCCGCCGGCGGCTGCGCCGGCATCGTGGCCAGCGGCTGCGCCCGCTCGGCGAGCCGGTTGTGTCGCAACGCGTGGCGTACCCCGATCGCGAGGACGCCGAGCACGCCGACGGTGATCGCCGGGCCGGCCACGGCGGGGGTCGCGAGCAGGTCGACGCCCGCGGCCGAGACCACGGCCGAGACGACGGCGAGCGCGGTCACCTGAAGCGGAAGCCCGATCAGCGGGTGCGCCGCGGCGGCGCGCAGCCCGTGCGGGGCCGGGGTGTCCGGTGCGGCGGTGAAGGCACCCGCGCCGGCCCGTAGCCGCCGTACCCGCCGGACCGTGCAGACCGCGACGACCAGCGCCGGGGCCGCGGCGAGGGTGAGGGCGCCGGCGGCGCGGTCGATTGGCGTCGTCCCGGCGCTCTGCAGGCCCAGGATCAGCACCGTCGCCGTCAGCACCAGGCCGGCCAGGGTCAGCCCGGACAACCATCCGGTACGTCGGCGCAGGGCGCGGGCGCGGTCCAGCCGGGGCAGTCCGTCCGCGACGACCCCGGCGGCCAGCCAGACGGCGGCGACGGGGAGCAGCACGGCGAGATGGTCGTCCATGTCTCTCAGCCTTGCCCAGTTCGGCCGGCATCGAATCGGGGCACGACCCCGGTTGGCCCCGTACCTCGTCCCGTAGGGGCCATCCCATCAGCGTTATTGAGAATTCGACATCTTCACATTGGCGACTCCTCGATCTAGCCTCTTCTCGATCGGTCGACGTCGATCTGCCTGTCCCCGGCGGGCCGACCTGCGCCGGTCGGAGGGAGGTAGGGAGATGGGTCTCCCACACAGGTCCGTACTCGTCGGCGTAACCGCCTTGGCAATGATCACGGTGGCCACCCCCGCACTGGCCGCCGAACCCAGCGGAGTGATCCGGAACGCTGGCGGTGCCACCGCAGTGGCCGACAGCTACCTCGTCGTTCTCAAGGACAGCGTCGTCGCGGCCACGGGCGTCGGCGACACCGCGCAGCGGCTGACCGCCCGGCACGGCGGCAGCGTCGCGCGGACCTGGACGGCCGCGCTGCGCGGCTTCGAGATCCGGGTCGGTGCACCGGC
Organism: Micromonospora sp. CB01531; assembly: GCF_001905095.1. Classification (GTDB taxonomy): domain Bacteria; phylum Actinomycetota; class Actinomycetes; order Mycobacteriales; family Micromonosporaceae; genus Micromonospora. The sequence continues at coordinate 36,929 of NZ_LWLS01000083.1, read as the reverse complement.
CGCCGCGCGGATCGCTGCCGATTCGGCCGTGGCGTACGTGGAACAGAATCACGTCATCTCGATCGCCGGCACCCAGACCAACCCGCCGTCCTGGGGCCTGGACCGGATCGACCAGCGGAACCTGCCGCTGAACAGCTCATACACCTACCCGAACACGGCCACCAACGTCCGGGCGTACATCATCGACACCGGCATCCGGACCACGCACAGCGACTTCGGCGGCCGGGCCAGCTGGGGCACCAACACCGTCGACAGCAACAACACCGACTGCAACGGCCACGGCACCCACGTCGCGGGCACCGTCGGCGGTTCGTCGTACGGGGTGGCCAAGGGCGTGCAGCTGATCGCGGTCAAGGTGCTCAACTGCGCCGGCAGCGGCACTACCGCCGGGGTCGTCTCCGGTGTCAACTGGGTGACTCAGAACGCGGTCAAGCCCGCGGTGGCCAACATGAGCCTCGGCGGCGGTGTGGACACGACCCTCGACACGGCGGTGCGCAACTCGATCAACGCCGGCATCACCTACGGCCTGGCGGCCGGCAACGACAACGGTGCGAACGCCTGCAACACCTCGCCGGCGCGGGTCACCGAGGCGATCACGGTCGGCTCGACGACCAGTACCGACGCCCGCTCGTCGTTCTCCAACATCGGCACCTGCCTGGACATCTTCGCGCCGGGCTCGTCGATCACCTCCGCCTGGAACACCAGCGACACCGCCAGCAACACGATCAGCGGTACGTCGATGGCGACCCCGCACGTGGTCGGCGCGGCGGCGCTGGTGGCCAGCGCCAACCCGTCCTGGACGCCCCAGCAGGTCCGCGACTACCTGGTGAACAACGCCACCAGTGGCGTGGTGACCAACCCGGGGACCGGCTCACCCAACAAGCTGCTCTACGTGGTCAACGGCACGCCGACCAACGACTTCTCCGTCTCGGTGTCGCCGACGTCCGGCTCCACCGCACCGGGCGGCTCGTTGACGGCCACCGTCAGCACCGCCACCACCAGCGGCTCGGCCCAGTCGGTCAGCCTCTCCGCGAGCGGCCTGCCGACCGGCGCCAGCGCCTCGTTCAACCCGGCCACGGTGACCTCCGGCGGCTCCTCCACCCTCACCATCACCACGTCGACCAGCACCCCGGCCGGCAGCTACCCGGTGACGATCAGCGGTACGGCCGCGTCGGGCACGAAAACGGCGACCTACACGCTCACCGTGGGCAGCGGTGGTGGCTGCACGGGTGCCGGGCAGAAGCTGGGCAACCCCGGCTTCGAGTCGGGTAACACGGTCTGGGCGGCCTCGTCCGGCGTCATCGGCCAGTACGGCGCCAGTGGCCAGCCGACCCACGGCGGGACCTGGAACGCGTGGCTGGACGGTTACGGCACCACACACACCGACACGCTGTCGCAGGCGGTGAGCCTGCCGGCCGGCTGCTCGTCGTACAACTTCAGCTTCTGGCTGCACATCGACAGCGCCGAGTCGACCACCACCACGGCGTACGACACGCTGCGGGTGCAGGTGCTCAACTCGTCCGGGACGGTGCTGGCGACCCTGGCGACCTACTCGAACCTGAACAAGGCCACCGGGTACAGCCAGAAGTCGTTCTCCCTGGCCGCGTACGCCGGGCAGACTGTCACGCTGAAGTTCACCGGCAGCGAGGACATCTCCCTGCAGACGTCCTTCGTGATCGACGACACCGCGGTCAACGTCTCCTGAGCCAACCTTCCCACCGGCGTCCGGCGGTCACCTCTCGGTGGCCGCCGGACGTCGTTGCCGGCTCCTGCTTGAGGTGCCGGCGGACTGATTCCGGCGTCAGACGTCGAAGCCGGCGGGGCGCTGGGTGGCCGGTGCCGGCGGGGCCGCCTTCCACAGGCCGGTCTTCTGCGCGGTCAGCCGGGCCAGGTAGGCCGGGTTGAGGATCACGTACCGGCGCCAGAGCCGCTTCGGCTCCAGCCCGAGCCGCCAGAACCACTCCAGCCCGACCCGCTGCATCCACGGCGGCGGGTTGCGGAGCAGGCCGGCGTGGTAGTCGAACGCCGCGCCGACCGCCATCAGCGGCATGTCCAGCAGCGGGCGCATGGCGTACGTGAAGACCTCCTGGCGCGGGCAGCCCAGCCCGACCAGGACCAGCCGGGCGCCGCTGGCCTTGATCCGGTCGGCGATCTCGGCATCCTCGCCCGGCTGCAGGGACCGGAACTTGGACGGCTCGACTCCGGCGATCTTCAGCGCCGGAAACTTCCGCTCGAGGGCCGGGACCAGCCGGGACAGGGTTGCCTCGGTGGAGCCGTACAGGTAGACCGGCAGTCCCTCGTCGGCGAACCGGGCGAGCACCCGGAGGGTGAGCTCCGGGCCGTAGACCCGGTCGGTGAGACCGGCGCCGTACAGCAGGTTGAGCGCCCAGCGGACCGGCTGCCCGTCCGGGGTGACCACGTCGAACGCGTTGAGCCGGGCGTTGTGCGCCGGGTCGAGCACCCCGGTCATCACGCCGTGCACGGCCAGCGCGGTCAGCGCCAGCGGACGACGCTCCTGCGCCGCCACAACCACCGCCTCGGTCGCCCGGGCGTAGTCGGTCGCGTCGACGAGTACGCCGAGCACGTTCCGCTTGGTGCTGCCAGTGGTCATGCCTTCGGCACCCACTTGTCGACGTTCGCGTCGTAGATCTCGCGGAGGATCATCGGCACGTCGTAGGTGATCTTCCAGTTCGGGTAGTGCTCCTCGAACCGGGCCATGCTACTGACATACCACTGGTGGTCGCCGGTGCGGGCCTGTTCGACATAGTTGATCTTCGCCTCGTGGCCGGTGATCTCCTCGGCGATCCGGAACGCCTCGATGTGCGAGGTGTTCGAGTGCCGGCCGCCACCCAGGTTGTAGACCTGGGCCGACCGTGGCTCGCGGAAGAACGCCTCGAATGCGGTCAGCACGTCCCGGGAGTGGATCGCGTCCCGGACCATCTTGCCCTTGTAGCCGAAGAGGTTGTACGTCCGGCCCTCCATGACGCAGCGCATCAGGTAGGCCAGGAAGCCGTGCAGCTCGGCCGCCGAGTGGGCCGGGCCGGTTAGCGTGCCGCCCCGGAAGCAGGCGGTCCTCATGTCGAAGTACCGGCCGTACTCCTGGACCATCACGTCGGCGGCCACCTTCGAGGCGCCGAAGACCGAATGCAGCGACTCGTCGATCGACATGTCCTCGGTGATGCCCTGGTGGTAGGGGTGGTCCTCGGGCAGTTCGTACCGGGTCTCCAGCTCGACCAGGGGCAGGCTGTTCGGGCGGTCGCCGTAGACCTTGTTGGTCGAGCAGTGGATGAAGGGCGCCTCGATGGCGTGCCGGCGGGTGTTCTCCAGCACATTGAGGGTGCCGCCGGCGTTCACGTCGAAGTCGGTGTACGGCTCCTTGGCGGCCCAGTCGTGGCTCGGCTGTGCGGCGCTGTGGATCACGACGCCGATGTCCGAGCCGTACTTCTTGAAGACCTGCTCCAGGCCGTCCCGGTCCCGGATGTCCACCGCGTAGTGGGTGTAGGCGCTGCCCAGTTCGGCGGCAAGCCGGTCCAGGCTCCAGGATGTCGAGCCGTCCTCGCCGAAGAAGTACCGCCGCATGTCGTTGTCGATACCGACCACATCGAGACCGAGGCCCGCGAAGTGCCGGGCCGCCTCAGAGCCGATCAGACCGCCGGAACCGGTCACCAACGCGACAGTCACACGCCACTCCTGATCGATAGGGGGCAGGGAAACCATCGGAGCATAGCGTGACGCCCGGCACGCCCCGATATGGCGCGAGGGCCCCGCTATGTGCGGAGCCCTCGTGATGGTGGGGAAGGGGGGAGTTGAACCCCCACGCCCTTTCGGGCACACGGACCTGAACCGTGCGCGTCTGCCATTCCGCCACTTCCCCGTGGCCTTGACCTGGAACACCGTAACTCATCCCGGTCCCGCCGACTGCGGCAGGTGCCGAGACATATTACGCTGTTCCCGGTCATCGCCACGAGCGATCACCGTTCGTGGCGGACGAAACTGTAGCACGACCGCAGGGCAGGCCACGAACGGGCCGCCGGCTGCCGGCCGAGCGGCGTGTGAGCTGCGGAGGCGGTGTCCGGATACCATCATTGCCTCGGAACCCGAGGAGGAGCCGGTGAGCGTGCTGCAACGCTTCGAGAAGCGTCTGGAAGGCCTGGTCGAGGGGGCCTTCGCCAAGGTCTTCAAAGGGGTGGTCCACCCCGTGGAGATCCTCAACGCCATGCAGCGGGAGGCCGAGGCGCACAAGGCGATCCTGGCCGGTGGGCGCACGTTGGTGCCCAACCGCTACGTGATCGATCTCTCGCCGTACGACCACAGTCGGCTGGCGCCGTACGCCGCCGCGCTGGCCCAGGAGCTGGCCCAGTCGCAGGCGGAGTTCATCGGCGAGCAGGCCTGGACGGTCTACGGCGACGTGATCGTCGAGGTCGAGCGTGGCGAAGGGCTGGACACCGGGATGTTCCGGGTCACCGCCGAGGTCTACACCGGCGGCGACGTCGCCCCGGTCTCCGCGCCCGGCGGCTACGACGCCGGCCCGGCCTACCCGTCGTACGACCAGGGTGGCGGCTACGGCCCGCCGCCGGGGCACGGCGGCGGCCGCAACGTCCGGCTGGTCTCCGGTGACGGCCGCACGTACCCGCTCCAGATGGGCTCGACCGTGATCGGCCGCGGCGACCAGGCCAACCTGCGCCTGCCCGACGTCGGCATCTCGCGGCGGCACGCCCGGCTCGACTTCGACGGCGGCCAGGTCGTGCTGACCGACCTCGGCTCCACCAACGGCACGATGGTCAACGGCCAGCGCGTCTCCGCGGTCGCCCTCAACCCGGGCGACATGATCCAGTTGGGCACGACCACCCTGACCTTCCGCGTGGACGGCTGATCCGCCTTGCCGGAACTCGTCATCACCGTCGCCCGGTTCGGGTTCCTCATCCTGCTGTGGATCTTCGTGTTCACGGTGGTCGGGGTGATCCGCCGAGATCTCTTCGCGGGGGCCCGGTCGGGTCGGCTGGTGGCCGCGCCGCGCACGGTCGGGGCCTCGACCGGGCAGGCGGCGAGGCCGGCGAAGGTGAAGCGGGGCAGAGCCGCGCACCAGCTGGTGGTCACCGCCGGCCAGCTGGCCGGCACCCGGATCACCCTCGGCGAGTCGCAGATCACCATCGGTCGGGCCGAGGATTCGACGCTGGTCATCACCGACGACTACGCGTCGGCGCGACACGCCCGGCTGGTGCCGCGCGACGGGCAGTGGTTCGTCGAGGACCTCGGATCGACTAACGGCACCTACCTGGATCGCGCTAAGGTCACCGGACCAACCCCCGTCCCCCTCGGCGTGCCGATCCGGATCGGCCGCACCTCCCTCGAATTACGGCCATGACTTTGACCCTGCGCTATGCGGCCCACAGCGACCGCGGTCTGATCCGAGACGGTAACCAGGATTCCGTCTACGCCGGGCCGCGGCTGCTCGCCGTCGCCGACGGCATGGGCGGCATGGCCGCCGGTGACGTCGCCAGCAACATCGTCATCGGTGCCATGGCGCCCCTCGACGAGGACGTCCCGGGGGACGCCCTCGTCGACGCGCTGCGTTCCGCCGTGGGCACCGCCAACCAACAGCTCCGCGAGACCGTCGACGCCAACCCGCAGCTGGAGGGGATGGGCACCACGCTCACCGCCACCCTCTTCTCGGGCAGCAAGCTCGGCATGGTCCACATCGGCGACTCGCGCGCCTATCTCCTGCGGAACGGCGAGTTCGCGCAGATCACCAAGGACGACACGTACGTCCAGATGCTCGTCGACGAGGGCCGGATCAGCGCGGAGGAGGCGAGCAGCCACCCCCAGCGGTCGCTGCTCACCCGGGCGCTGGACGGCCGCGACATCGACCCGGAGTACAGCGTCCGCCAGGTGCTCCCCGGCGACCGCTACCTGATCTGCTCCGACGGGCTGTCCGGCGTGGTCAGCGCGGACACCATCGCCGACACGATGCGCGAGTACGCCGATCCGCAGCAGTGCGTCGAGCGCCTGGTGCAGCTCGCCCTGCGCGGCGGCGGCCCGGACAACATCACGGTGATCATCGCCGACGCCACCGACCAGGACATCGTCGAGGCATCCCCGATCGTCGGCGGCGCCGCCGCCCGGGACCGGGGCATGGCGACCTCTGCGGACGGGTCCACCCCGGCGGCCCGCGCCTCGGCCCTGTCCGCGCCGCGGCCGGCCGCGCCGGAGGATCCGGTGGACCGCGAGGACGAGCCGGAACGCCGTCGGCACCGCCCGGTGCGTACCGCGGCGATGCTGCTGGCGCTGCTGGTCATCCTCGGCGGTGGCCTCTTCGGCGGGTGGAGCTACACCCAGCGCCAGTACTACGTCGGCGCCACCGAGGACGGCAAGCTCGCGGTCTTCCGTGGGGTGCCGGGCCAGATCGCCGGGCTCGACCTGTCGAGCGTGCACGCCACCAGCCCGGCCAAGCTGGACGACCTCACCCTGGCTGCGCAGGAGCAGGTGAAGCAGGGCATCCAGGCGAAGAGCGAGCCGGACGCCGAGCGCCGGCTGGCCGAGCTGACCAGCGACGACCCGGCCAACCCGAACCTCAAGCCGACCTGCCCGCCGAGCCCGACGGCGGCCGCGGTCAGCCCGACGCCGTCCGTCTCCCCGACCGCTGTCCCGACCGGGACGGCCAGCCCGCTGGCCCCGGCCGTCAGCGCCACCGCCAGCGCGCCGGCCACCGCCCCGACCGCGTCCACCACCACGCCCGACGTCGCCCCCTCCGACACGGTCCCGCCGGTCGACCCGGCAGGCTGCCGGTCGCCGGAGTGACCGTCGGCTTGAGCCCGAGGACTCATCCGTGACCGCAGCCGCCGTACCGGCAACCTCGCCCGTCTCGACGGGCGAGCAGCCTGGCGTGCGCCTGGCCCGGTCCCGGCGTAACGCCGAGCTGTCCCTGCTCCTGCTCGCCATGGTGCTGGTGGCGGCATACTCGGCGACGGTCGAGGCGACCGTGCTGGACACGGTCACCCCGGATTTCTGGATCCCGGCCGCCGCGCTGGGGCTGGTCTTCCTCGGCCTGCACCTGATCATCCGATGGCTGGCGCCCTTCGCCGACCCGGCGTTGCTGCCGGCGGTCGCCCTGCTCAACGGCATCGGCGTGGGCTTCCTGCGCCGTTACGACCTGGCCCAGGCCGCCCCGGCCGACCGGGAGCACCTCGCCATCTTCGCCGGCACGGGCGGCCGGCAGCTCGCCTGGACGCTCGCTGCGGTGATCCTCGCCGCCGCCCTGCTGGCGATCATGCGGGACCACCGGTCGCTCTCCCGGTACGCGTACACCCTGGGGCTGGCCGGCATCGTGCTGGTGATGATCCCGGCGGTGCTGCCGGCCCGGTTCTCCGAGATCAACAACGCCAAGCTGTGGATCCGGATCGGTGGGTTCTCGATCCAGCCGGGTGAGTTCGCCAAGCTCGCCCTGCTCGCCTTCTTCGCCTACTACCTGGTCCGCAAGCGGGAGGTGCTGTCGCTGGCCAGCCGGCGGGTGCTCGGCATCGACTTCCCGCGCGGGCGGGACCTCGGGCCGGTCCTGGTGGTCTGGATCATCAGCCTCCTGGTCCTGGTCTTCGAGAAGGACCTGGGCACCTCGCTGCTCTACTTCGGCATGTTCGTGGTGACGCTCTACATCGCCACCGAACGGGTCAGTTGGCTGCTCATCGGTCTGATCCTGTTCTTCGGCGGCGCCTACCTGGCCTACCTGCTGGGCGGCACGGTGGGCGGTCCGTTCGCCAACTTCTACCTGCGGGCGGAGATCTGGCTGGACCCGTTCGGTGACCCGTACGACAAGGGTTACCAGCTCGTCCAGGGTCTGCTCACGCTCGGCACCGGCGGCCTCTTCGGGGCTGGACCGGGCGGTGGCCAACCGACCCTGCTGCCCGAGGTGCAGACGGACTTCATCTTCGCCGGCATCGGCGAGGAGATCGGGCTCTTCGGCCTCTCCGCGCTGCTCGTGGTCTACCTGCTGATCGTCGAGCGGGGGCTGCGGGCCGCCCTCGCGGTGCGGGACTCGTTCGGCAAGCTGCTCGCCGGCGGCCTGGCCTTCACCCTGGGCCTGCAGGTCTTCGTCATCGTCGGCGGGATCAGCAAGCTCATCCCGCTGACCGGTCAGACCACCCCGTTCCTCTCCGCCGGTGGCTCGTCGCTGATGGCGAACTGGCTGCTCATCGCGGTCCTGCTCCGGGTCTCCGACGGCGCTCGCCGGCCGGTGGGGCCCGGTGGCCCGGCGGTCCGGCCGTCCGGCGGCCCGCCCGAGCAGCTGCACGGTGCTCCCACGGAGGTGATCCGGCCGTGAACGCACCCCTGCGCCGCGTCGGCGTGGTCGTGATGATCCTTTTCGGGCTGCTCTTCGCGAACCTGAACTGGATTCAGGCCTACAAGGCCGACGAATACCGCAACAGCGACTACAACGGCCGGGTCCAGGTCGCCGAGTACGACCGCAAGCGCGGCAACATCGAGGTCGGCGGCACCGCGTACGCCCTCAGCAAGGAGACCGGCGGCAAGCTGAAGTTCCAGCGCAGCTACCCGGACGGCGAGGTGTACGCGCACGTGCTCGGCTACAAGCCGGTCAACCTGGGCGACATCGGCATCGAGCAGGTCGAGAACGACTTCCTCGCCGGCACCAGCGACCAGCTCATCGGCGACCGGGTGAAGGACATGTTCACCGGTAACAAGACCGGTGGCGGCAACGTGCTGCTGACCCTTTCCAAGGGTGCGCAGGCGACGGCCTTCAAGGAGCTGCAGAACAACCGGGTCGGGGCCACCCGGGGCGCGGCGATCGCGATCGACCCGCGTTCCGGGGCCGTGCAGGCGCTGGTCTCCATGCCGAGCTTCGACCCGAACCCGCTGGTCAGCCACGACACCGAGGCGGCCCAGACGGCGTACAACAAGCTCAACAGGGATCCGGACCGCCCGCTGGCCAACCGGGCCCTGTCCGAAACCCTGCCCCCCGGCTCCACCTTCAAGATCGTGATGGCCGCGGCGGCCCTGGAAAGCGGCATCGGCCCGCAGACCGAGATCCCGGCCGGGTCGAGCTACACCCCGCCGACCTCGGGCTCGCCGATCAAGAACGCCGCCGCGACCATCTGCCCCGGGCCCACCGGCACCCCGGTGACCCTCAAGGACGCCGTCACCTTCTCCTGCAACACCGGCTTCGCACAGCTCGGCGTGAAGCTCGGAGCCGACAAGGTCAAGGAGAAGGCCCGCCAGTTCGGCTTCGAGCAGGACGACCTCACCGTCGGGCAGCTCAACGAGGGCGGCCTGCCGGTGGCGGCCAGCCGGACCGGTGACATGCAGAACCCGGACGGGGGCACCGACCCGGCCGCGTTGGCCCAGTCCTCGATCGGGCAGAACAACGTGCGGATGACGCCGCTGCAGGGCGCGCTGATCGCCGCCTCGGTCGCCAACGGCGGCAGCCAGATGCGGCCGTACCTGGTCAAGCAGCTGCTCGCCCCGGACCGCACCACCAGCTACTACACCGCCAAGCCGCGCGAGCTGCGCCGGCCGGTGAGCGGCCAGGTGGCTGCCGACCTGCAGGACATGATGGTCAGCGTCGTCAAGAAGGGCACCGGCGAGAACGCCGCCATCAAGGGCTACACGGTCGGCGGCAAGACCGGTACCGCCCAGTCCGGCCCGGACACGCCCGACCACGGCTGGTTCATCGGCTTCGCGCTCGACAAGAACGGCACCCCGATCTCCGCCGTCTGCGTGGAGCTGGAGCGGGCCGGCAAGGGCGGCAGCGCCGAGGCGGCCCGGATCGCCGGCCGGATCATGGAGGCGGCCATCGCCGGCTCCGGAGGCCGCTGACATGCTCAGCCCAGGGGTGCAGCTCGGCAACCGCTACCGCCTCGACGAGCGGATCGCCAGCGGTGGCATGGGCGACGTCTGGCGCGGCACCGACCAGGTGCTGGGTCGTACGGTCGCCGTGAAGAGCCTGCTCCCCGCCCTGCTGGACGAGCCCGGCTTCGCCGAGCGGTTCCGCGGCGAGGCGCGGACCATGGCCACCATCAACCACCCCGGCGTGGTGGACGTCTACGACTTCGGCAGCGACCAGCAGATCGCCTTCCTGGTCATGGAGTACGTCGAGGGCGACGCGCTCTCCGCCACGCTCAGCCGGGTCGGGCGGCTCACCCCCGCCCGGACGATGGCCCTGCTGGCGCAGGCCGCCGACGCGCTCCACGCGGCCCACGAGAAGGGCATCGTGCACCGCGACGTGAAGCCGGGCAACCTGCTGGTCCGGCCGAACGGCACGCTGGTGCTCACCGACTTCGGGATCGCCCGTTCCGACCTGGTCGGCCAGCTCACCGCCGCTGGCTCGGTGCTCGGCACGGCCTCGTACATCTCCCCGGAGCAGGCCACCGGCGCCGTCGCCACCCCCGCCTCCGACGTGTACGCGCTCGGCGTGGTCGCGTACCAGTGCCTCGCCGGCCGGCGGCCGTTCGAGGGGGACAACCCCCTCGAAATCGCCATGAAGCACGTCCGGGAGGCTCCCCGGCCGCTCCCCGCCGACATCCCGCCCCAGGTCCGCGCCGTCGTCGAGCGGGCCCTGGCGAAGGACCCTGCGGCCCGTTGGCCCAGCGCCGCCGCCCTGGCCAGCGTGGCCCGGCAGGCCAAGCTCGCCCTGTCGCAGCAGGCGCGCGCCGGCGGACGTCCGGGGCCCGTCTCCGCCGTACCCTCCTCATCGGCGGCGCCGGCGGCCCGGGCGCAGGTCCCGGCCGCGCCGCGACCGCAGCCCCACCCCCCCACGGTGGCCGGCCGCCCACCGGTCGCCGCCCGGCCGGCCGCGGTGGCGCCGCCCGCCCCGCAGCCCCGCCCGCCGCTGGCCCCACGCGGCGCGGCGACCGTCCCGCCGCCCCGGCAGCCCAACCCCCTCAGGTACGCCAGCCCGCCGGCCGCCCCGGCTCCCCGCGGGTCCCGGTCCGGGCGGTGGGTGATCGCGATCGTGGTGGCCATACTGGTCGTGCTCTGCTCGGGCGTGATTTCGTACAAGTACAAGAAGGGCAGCTTGGCCGGGGACCCCGGCGCGCTTGCCCCGGTGAGCGTGACCTCCGGCGCGGTGCGGGCCCACGGAGGGGACGATCTGGCCCGGACGTCGTACCGTCGTGAGGTACGGCTCCAGCCGGCTGGCGGCGACACGACGACGAGCGAAGGACGAGAGACGCGATGACAGCGCAGGCCCGCCTGCTCGGTGGCAGGTACCAGGTCGGCGAGCTGCTCGGCTACGGCGGCATGGCGGAGGTGCACCGCGGTCGCGATCTCCGGCTCGGTCGGGATGTCGCGATCAAGATGCTCCGGGCAGACCTGGCCCGGGACGCCACTTTCCAGATGCGGTTCCGGCGTGAGGCGCAGAACGCCGCCTCGCTCAACCACCCGGCCATCGTCGCCGTGTACGACACCGGCGAGGAGACCGCGCCGACCGGCGAGACGCTGCCCTTCATCGTGATGGAGTTCGTCAACGGGCGGACCCTCAAGGAGGTGCTGGGCGCCGAAGGTCGGCTGCAGCCGCGGCGGGCGCTGGAGATCTGCGCCGACATGTGCGCGGCGCTCGAGTTCAGCCACCGCCACGGGATCATCCACCGGGACATCAAGCCCGGCAACGTCATGCTCACCCAGACCGGCCAGGTCAAGGTGATGGACTTCGGCATCGCCCGGGCGCTGGCCAGCGGGGCCACCACGATGACGCAGACCAGCGCCGTCATCGGCACCGCGCAGTACCTCTCCCCCGAGCAGGCCCGCGGTGAGGCGGTCGACGCGCGCTCCGACGTCTACGCGGCCGGCTGCGTGCTGTTCGAGCTGCTCTGCGGGCACCCGCCGTTCGTCGGGGACAGCCCGGTCAGCGTCGCGTACCAGCACGTGCGGGAGGCCCCGCCGACGCCGAGCAGCATCAACCCGGAGGTCAACCCCGCGGTCGACGCCATCGTGCTCAAGGCGCTGTCCAAGAACCCGCTGAACCGCTACCAGAGCGCCGGCGAGATGCGGGCGGACCTGCTCCGCGCCGCCGCCGGCCGGCCGGTCCTGGCCACCCCGGTCATGCCGGCCGACGAGACCGCCCCGATGGCCCCGGCCGGGGCGGGGGGCTACCAGACGCAGGTGATGGGGCCGCAGACCCGGCAGCAGATCCCGGCCCGGGTCGGCGACCCGCGCAAGCGCAAGAGCTCCGCCTGGGTGATCGCCACCTTCGCCGCGCTCGGCGTACTCGCGGTGATCGCCCTGGCCGCCGCCCTCTGGCTCAACCAGACCGGCGCCGACAAGGTCCAGGTCCCGGGGGTGCAGGGCAAGAGCCAGGCGGTCGCGACGAGTGAGATCCAGCAGGCTGGCCTCCGCTGGGAGCCCGGCGACCCGGTGCAGAACGCGACCTGCGAGAAGGGCACCGTGGTCGGCCAGAGCCCGGCTCCGGGCACGGAAGCGGCCAAGAACGACGTCGTGACGCTCCAGATCTGCGGCGGCCCGAAGATGGTCACCATTCCCAGCGTGGAAGGCAACCGGTTCGACAACGTCAGGCAGCAGTTGGAGGGCATGGGCCTGAAGGTCGATCCGGACTACGTCGACAACAGCGCGACGAAGGACACGGTTCTCGACACCGATCCCAAGCAGGGCAGCTCGGTTCCGGAGAACACCACCATCAAGGTGAAGGTCTCCAAGGGCAACCTCAACGAGGTTCCGGACGTCACCGGCTTTCCCAAGGACCAGGCCGTCAAGGTGCTGAAGCAGGCTGGGTACAAGGTGAATGTCCGGGACGGTGACGAGGTGGCGGCGGACCAGGCCGGCAAGGTGAGCTTCCAGGACCCGAAGGGGGGCAGCCGCCTGGCCAAGGACAAGACGGTCACCATCTACGTCGACTTCGCGGCGCCTGAGCCGTCCGACAGCGCGACCCCGACGCCGACACCCACCGGTTCGCCGACCGGGGGCGGCGGTGGGTTCCCCTTCCCGACCCCGCCGACGGCCCACGACAGCAGGCAGTGACGAATCGAGGCCCCGACGTGCGTCGGGGCCTCGATTCGGTCGGGCCTTCCCGCCCTGCCCCGCCATGATCGACTCAATGTCGCCGACATGGCGCCACCCGGGTGCATGCGACACCGCGATGTCGCGCGAGCGGAGTGGATCAAGCCGGGCGGCGGCGCCCAGGTCGGGGAGATGACCGTCAGGCGGCGGCGAAGGCGGCCCGGCGGCGGGCGTCCACCTCGGCGGCGAGTTCCGGAGCCCGCTCCAGCGCCTCCGGGAAGCCGCACGCGGCCAGCCAGTTCGCCAGCATGAGGTGCCCGCCCTCGGTCAGCACCGACTCGGGGTGGAACTGGACCCCCTCGATCGGCAGGGTCCGGTGCCGCATCGCCATGACCACACCGGAGCCGGTCCAGCCGGTGACCTCCAGCTCCTCCGGCAGCGTCTCGGGCAGCACGGCGAGTGAGTGGTACCGGGTGGCGGTGAACGGGTCGGGCAGGCCGGCGAGCACCCCGACCCCGTGGTGGCTCACCTCGGAGGTCTTGCCGTGCAGCAGCTCCGGCGCCCGGGTCACGGTCGCGCCGAACGCCTCACCGATGGCCTGGTGGCCGAGGCAGACCCCGAAGAGGGGCAGTTTGCCGGCGTACTCCTTGATGACGTCGAGGCAGATGCCGGCGCGGTCCGGGCTCCCCGGGCCGGGCGACAGCAGCACGCCGGCCGCGCCCACCCGGCCTACCTCGGCGACGTCGATCTCGTCGTTGCGCCGGACCTCGCAGTCCACGCCGAGCTGGCCGAGGTACTGCACCAGATTGAAGACGAACGAGTCGTAGTTGTCGATCACCAGGATGCGCATCGGAGTCACCTGTTCGGGGTGGTGGGCGGGGCGTTGTTCGTCTCCGTGCTGTACGGGATCTCCTCGTGGCTCGGGGTCACCCCCGGCTCGTTGAGCCCGCCGCCCGAATCGTCACCCGGTACGCCGGACTCCTGGGTGACCTGCACGTCGTCGAAGGGGAGCAGGGGCTCCGCCCACGGGAAGACCACGAACCAGAGCAGGGCGACCGCCGCCGCGGTGAGCAGCACCGAGCCGGCCAGCTTGCCCACCAGCCCGAAGGGGAGTTTGCGCCAGATCCACCCGTACATCGTCAACCTTCCAGCTCGGCCGGGCGGCCCGCCGACTTCGCCTGCACGTGGTCCAGCCGGGCATGGATGATCAGCCGCTGGTAGTTGTCGAACTTGGGGTTGCAGGTGGTCAGGGTGAGCAACTTCTCGGTCGGCTTCGCGCCCGGTTTGCCCGGCACCGGGGCCACCACTTCGACCTGGTTCGGTCGGACGATGCGCTGCTCGTAGACCTTGTAGACGAACCAGTCGGTCTTGGACTCCACCACGATGTTGTCACCGGCGCGGAGCTCGTCCAGGCGCCAGAAGGTGGCCCGGATGCGGTGCCCGGCCACGGAGAAGTTGCCCACCTGGCCCGGCAGGGCGCTCTTCGGATAGTGGCCGGGGGCGTAGCGGATGTCGGCCGGGCTAACCCCCTCGACCACCACCCAGTGCTTGTCGAACTTCGGGATGTAGAGCCCGGCGACCGGCTTACCCTCCGCCGGTGGCGTGGGCTTCGCGGCGGGCGCGCTCGGGCTGACCGTCGGGTCCCCGGTCGGCCCCCACTCCTGGGCGAGCTGGTTGTTCAGGTCGTTCTGGTGGGCGTCGACGATCACCGTCTTGCCCCAGATCTCGTACCCGGCGAAGAGCAGCACCACCAGGCCGAAGGTGATCAGCAATTCGCCGGTGCCCCGCACGACGGTACGCAGGCGGGAACCGACGGTGGGCCGGGTCAGCTCCGAGTAGACGCTCTTGTAGCCCTCGCCGGTCTGCTCGGGGCGTAGCTGCACCACCCGCTCGCCCCGACGGGGCGTGGGCGGCGCGGCGGGGGTGTCGGGCTCGTTGCCGGAGTCCTGGACGGGGGGCACCGCCCCCATCAGCGCGGTCGAGTCCAGGGCCGGGTTCCGGGCCGGCCGGTTCGGGACAGCGGGGATCAGGGCGGTCGCGGCCGGGTCCGCCGGGTCGCCGGGCGGTCCACCCGGGCCGCTCCCGGTCGGACCCGCCGCCCGGGGGACGCCGGCGGCCGATGACCCGCCCCGAGGGGCGGTGCCGGCTGGGTCTCGGCCGGGCCGTCCGGCCGGCGGAACGCCATGGCCCTCGTACGGGTGCCCGGCGGAGCGGCGCGCGGATCGGTCGCCGACCGGGGGGATGAACGTGGTCGGCCCGTCGCCCGGCGCGGCCGGTCGTACCGCCGCGGGGTCGAACCCGCGGGCGACTGGCTCGTCGGGGGCGCGGTGGCCCGGTACGTGCGTAGGGAGCCCGGACGCGCCGGTGGGGCCCTCTGCCCGGCGGGTGCCGGGGCCGTCGAAGGCGCGGTGGCCAGGCGCGCCGGTGGGACCCTCCGCCCGGCGGGCGTCGGGGCCGCCGGGCGCGCGGTGGCCGGGCCCGGGGGCTCCAGGCGCGGCGGTGTGGCCCTCCAGCCGGCGTGCGCTCGGCTCGTCGGCGGCGCGGTGGCCCGGCGTGTGGGTGCTGAGCCCTGGCCGGGCGGTGGGGTCGTCGCCACTCCAGCGGCCCGGCACGGTGCCCTCCGGGCCCGGCGGCCCCGGCCGGCGGTAGAACCGGTCGTCGGCTGTGTTGGTGCGTGGACCCGCGGTCGCCGGGTCCGTCGACCAGCGGCTGGCCGGCTCGGCGGGGCCGCCGGGCTGGGTGTCCGCCCAACTGCCCGAGGCCGGCTGGCGGGGGTCGTGGTGGCGGCGCTCCGGGCCGGCGGCGGGCGCCGGCGGGAGGGCCTGCGGGTTACCGGTCCAGGGCGGGGGCGGGGACGGGAACCGGGCGGCCGGCCGGGCGCCCGGCGCACCGGGCGCCTCCTCCTCCGGCCAGGGCAGGTCGAGCGCGGGCCGGGCCGGGGGCGGTGCGGGCCGGTCGACCTTCGGAATGAACGCGGTCGGCCCCTCGCGGTCGTCGTGGCGCTCCCGCGGGTCCTCCGGCCTCACTGCAGCACCTTCGCGGACTGGAGCGCGGTCGAGTCCTCGAACGCCGGCACGGTGACCGTGGAGGCGGTCTCCTTGTACCCGAGCTGGTAGTGGTCGACCGCTTCCCTGAACAACCGGACTCCCTCGGAGGCGGCGAGCGCGCGCTGGAGAGCGGCGGGGTCGCCGATTGCCACGATCTTGAACGGAGGGGAGTACACCCGGCCGTGCAGCAGCAGGGTGTTACCGACGCAGCGTACCGCGCTGGTGCTGAGGACGCGGACGTCCATGATTGACATCGCCTCGGCTCCACCCGCCCAGAGCGCGTTCACGACCGCCTGGACATCGCCCTGGTGGACGACCAGGTCGTCATTGCTGGCACCTTTGGGCAGGGGCTGGTCGGCCCGCCGGGGCGCGTCGTCCAGCTCGATGGTGACCCCGGTGCCGGTGAGCGCGGTGAACCCGGCGGCCTGCCGGCTGGCGGCCGCCCGGTCGCGCTGGGCCTTGATCGGGCCGTCGGTGTCGGCCAGCGCGGCGGTCTGCTCCTCGACCTCGGCGCGCAGCTCGGCGGCCTGCTTCTCGCTCGCCGCAACCTCTTCCCGCCGGTCCTCGATCAACTGGGTGAGCTGGGGCCGGCGGTCCTCCCGCAGCGGGGTGCCGCCGGCGGTGGTCGCGGTCGTGGTGAACAGCAGCCCCGCCGCGGCGGCGATCAGGGGTACGCCGATCGACCAGCCCGGGCGGCGCTGCCGCGGCCGTCGGGGCAGCAGGCCGGCGACCGCCCGCCGGAGGACCTTCTGCCAGGAGGCGGCGCCGGACGTGTACTCCACCGGGCGTTCCCTTTCCCGTCGTCTCGTTCCGGTCCGCGTCGACCCGGACCGGTGTGTTCGACCCGAAAAGTCACGCCTTTTCGGTCACTCCGCGCACTGGCCTGACCCCATTCGTGGCCTGGACGGTCCGTCGGGACTACGCTAGCTGTCGAACCATTATTGGCCATGGACCGTCGCCCCCGCGCCCGGTTGTCAGGCCGGACGAGGTCGTACCCCCCTCTGGAGAGCGTCGTGCCCAAGTCTCAGGTCCGCAAGAAGAAGGTGTACACCCCGCCGACGGACGTTCGTCCCACGGCAACGGCGGCGACGCGCAAGCCGAGCCCCATCTGGCTGCCGATCACAGCGGTGACGCTGATCGTCGTCGGCATCGGCTGGCTGGTCGTGTACTACCTCTCCGAGCAGGCGTACCCGGTCATGTCGTGGGGTTACTGGAACCTCGCGGTGGGCTTCGGCGGGATGGTCGCCTCGCTGATCCTGCTCTCCCGCTGGCGCTGACCGGTCGACGTCCGGCCCGCCCCCCGCGACACCTTCAGTTCGGCGCGTCTGACGCCGCACAGCGACCTGAAGCCGTCGTACCGGGGCGGGCCGTCGGCCCTGTCCTGCCCTGGGCGGTCGCCGCTGACCGGTTCCAACACCCGCTCCATGGGGTTACGTCACGCCGCGACGCCCCTGCCCGGCGGGCGGCGCCCGGTCCCCCTAAGGTGTCGGCAGGGCGGCGTGGCCGGATGCGAGATGACTCACGTTACTGCTGGGTAACCTTGCGCGTAGGCTGCACTGCATGACCGAGCGGAGCGAGGTCATCGGCCGGTCGGGTCGGGGTGGTGGGAGCGGCGCAACGCCGGCCCAGCCCTGAGCCCCGCACGGTCGCCGAGCCGCTCGACAGGCAGCAGACCGGGAGGCCAACTCGATGGGCAGCGTCCAGATCGTCACCACGATCCTCGCGGCCGCCATCACCGCCGTGGCGGTGGGGCTTGCGGTGCGCGCGGTCATGCAGATGGTGGCCGTCATCCGGCTCGGGCAACCGGCCCCTGAGCGGTTCGCCGACAAGGGCGCCCGCACGACGAAGATGCTGGTGGAGACCGCCGGTCACACCCGCATGCTCAAGTGGAGCGTGGTGGGCGCCGCGCACTGGTTCGTGATGGTCGGGTTCATCGTGCTGTCGCTGCTGGTGCTCGAGGCGTACTTCGAGGTGGTCACGCCCGGCGGCGGCCTGCCGATCATCGGAGACTGGACGATTTTCGGCCTGGTCACCGAGCTGATCGGCATCTTCGGCCTGCTCGGCATCCTGGTGCTGATGGCGATCCGGCTGCGCAATCGGCCGAACCGGCCCGGCAACCGGTCCCGGTTCACCGGCTCCACCATGTGGCAGGGCTACTTCGTGGAGTGGGTCGTCCTGCTGGTCCTGATCTTCGGCTTCGTGATCCGGGGCTTCAAGGTCGCCACCGACCACTTCGAGTTCCCGGTCTGGGCCACCCCGCTCAGCCACGCGGTCGGCGCGGCGCTCCCGGCTTGGACCGCCGGCGTGAGCATCGCCGCGCTCATCAAGATCGTCATCTCGATGACCTGGCTCATCGTGATCTCGCTGAACGTCACCATGGGCGTCGCCTGGCACCGCTTCCTCGCGTTCCCCAACATCTTCTTCAAGCGCGACCCGGAGAAGCCGGCCGGCTCCGGCCTCGGCCCGCTGCGGCCGATGACGAGCGACGGCAAGCCGCTCGACTTCGAGGAGGCCGACCCGGAGAAGGACCAGTTCGGCGTCGCCCAGGTCGAGCAGTTCACCTGGAAGGGCCTGCTGGACTTCAGCACCTGCACCGAGTGCGGCCGCTGCCAGTCGCAGTGCCCGGCGTGGAACACCGGCAAGCCGCTCTCGCCGAAGCTGCTGGTGCTGAGCCTGCGCGACCACGCGTACGCCAAGGCGCCGTACCTGCTGGCCGGCGGCGGCAAGGACCTGGCCGGTGAGGAGAAGGCCACCCAGGAGCAACTGGCGAACGTCGACGCGCTGGCCCTGGCCGAGGCCGACCGGCCGCTGATCGGCACCGCCGCCGACGGCGGCGTCATCGATCCGGACGTGCTCTGGTCCTGCACCACCTGCGGCGCCTGCGTCGAGCAGTGCCCGGTGGACATCGAGCACGTCGACCACATCGTCGACATGCGCCGCTACCAGGTGCTGATCGAGTCGAGCTTCCCGTCCGAGGCCGGCGTCATGCTCCGCAACCTGGAGAACAAGGGCAACCCGTGGGGCGCTCCGCAGAACACCCGGGAGGACTGGACCAAGGGCCTCGGCTTCGAGGTGCCCCGGGTCGGCGAGGTCGAGGACTTCGAGTACCTGTTCTGGGTCGGCTGTGCCGGCGCGTTCGAGGACCGGGCCAAGAAGACCACCCGCGCGGTCGCCACGCTGCTGCACGAGGCCGGCGTCCCCTTCGCCATCCTCGGTGAGGGCGAGACCTGCACCGGTGACCCGGCCCGCCGGATCGGCAACGAGTTCGTCTTCCAGATGCTCGCCCAGCAGAACGTCGAGACGCTGAACGAGGCGTTCGAGGGCCGGGAGCGGAGCAAGCGCAAGATCGTCGCGACCTGCCCGCACTGCTTTAACACCCTCGGCAACGAGTACGGCCAGCTCGGCGGCGAGTTCGAGGTGGTTCACCACACCCAACTCCTGGCACACCTGGTCGCCACCGGCAAGCTCACCCCGGTGCAGCCCGTGGATGGCGGCCTCACCTACCACGACCCCTGCTACCTGGGCCGGCACAACCGGGTCTTCACCCCGCCGCGCGAGGTGTTGGGCGCCGCCCTCGGCGGCGGCCAGGGTGGCGCTTCCGGTGCAGGCGGCGACAGCGGCCTCATCGAGATGCCGCGGAACAGCGAGCGCTCCTTCTGCTGCGGCGCCGGCGGTGCCCGGATGTGGATGGAGGAGAAGATCGGCAAGCGGATCAACGTGGACCGGGTCGAGGAGGCCATGTCCACCGGGGCGAGGACCATCGCGGTCGGCTGCCCGTTCTGCTCGACGATGCTCAACGACGGGGTCAACGGCAAGGGCGCCGGGGAGCAGGTCGAGGTGGTCGACGTCGCCAGCGTGCTGCTCCGTTCGGTCAAGCCGGAGAGCACCCGGGGCGGCAAGGAAGCCGAGCCGGTCGCCGGCTGAGGCGTACGTCGGGACGGCCGGCACTCGACGGCGGTGGCCCCGGTGGTGCCACCGCCGTCGTGGTGCCTAGGTGGTGGCGATGACGGCGGCCGTGATGGCCGTGAGCACCGCTGCCTGGGTCTCCTCGATCGCCTTCCGGGTCGCCGCGGACGCCCAGTCGCCGGCCGTGATCTCGGCCAGCCGGGCCTTGACCCGGTCCTTCGGCAGGTCCGGGAAGAGCTTGCGGTCCAGCCCGACCGACCGGCTCAGGGCGATCAGCGCGGCGGTCCGCGCGTCGACCGGTCCGTCGGCCACGACCGCGGCGTGCATCCGCCGCCGGGCCTCGGTCTCCGGCGCCGGCTCGCCGCCGATGGACGAGGGATACCGGGTACGCGGGAAGAGCCCGAGCACCCGGTCCGACTCGCGTCGGAGCACACCGGCCTCGACCAGCCCGGCCAGCACCCGGTCGGAGAGCTGCCGGGATAGCCGCCCGACCCAGTCCTTGGGCCGGCGGCGCTTGCCCTCCGCGCCGACCCTGGCCAGGGCCTCGTCCAGCACCGGGTGCCCGACCGGGGTCGGGTCGACGACGGCCAGCCGGCCCTCGACCACCTCGACGCGGCCGGCGAGGGTCAGCTCCAGCAGCACCGCCCCGGCGAGCCCGTAGTCCAGGTGCGGGCGGCCCAGCCGGTTGGTGCCGGCGTCGTCGTAGGCGAGGAGGACGAGTTCGTCGGCGAGAGTGAGCCCGTTCATGGCCGCCACGCTAGCCCGGCCGGGCCACCCCGGGCTCGCGTCCACTCGTGCCGCTGGCCGGGCCGTGGAAGAATCGCGCCGAGGTGAGCCGATCATCGATGCCCTGTTGGTCACCACGCTGTTGCCCCTGGTCGGCTTCGTCCTGCTGACCGCCGGCAACGCGTTCTTCGTCGCGGCCGAGTTCGCCCTGGTCACGGTGGACCGCGCGGAGATCGACCGGCGGGCCGGCGAGGGCGACGGCCGGGCCGCCACGGTACGCCGGGCGCTGCGCGAGCTCTCCTTCCAGCTCTCCGGCGCGCAGCTCGGCATCACCATCACCGCGCTGCTAACCGGCTACCTGGCCGAACCCGCCCTGGCCCGGCTCTTCGCCCCGCTGCTGCGCCCGCTCAACGGGGCGGAGCGGTTCAGCACGCTGCTCGCCCTCGCGCTGGCCACGCTGATCTCGATGCTCTTCGGCGAGTTGGTGCCGAAGAACCTCGCGCTGGCCCGACCGATGCCGGCCGCGCTCGCCACCGCCGGGCCGATGCGGACCTTCGCCCGGACCTTCGGCTGGCTGATCCGGTTGCTGAACGACTCGGCGAACCGGCTGGTCCGCCGGCTCGGGGTGGAGCCGCAGGAGGAGCTGGCCAGCGCCCGGTCGCCGGAGGAACTGGGCCTGCTCGCCGCGATCTCGGCCCGGGCCGGTGCGCTGCCGCCCGACACCGCGATGCTGCTGCGTCGCACCATCCGCTTCGGCGACAAGCGGGCCGCGGAGGCGATGACGCCCCGGGTGGACGTGATCGCGCTGCGGGCCACCGCGACCGTCGCCGAGCTGCTGGACCTGTCCCGGCAGACCGGCCGGACCCGGTTCCCCGTCTACGAGGAGACGCTGGACCTCGTCACCGGCGTCGCTGGGGTGCCGGACGCGCTCGGCGTACCGCTGGCGCAGCGGACGAGGACGACGGTCGCCGCGGTCGCCCGCGAACCGGTGTACGTGCCGGAGAGCCTCGACCTGGACGGCGTGCTCGCCGCCCTCAAGTCGGCCGGCGCCGACCTGGCCATCGTGGTCGACGAGTACGGCGGCACCGACGGCGTGGTGACCGTGGAGGACCTGGTCGAGGAGCTGGTCGGGGAGATCGCCGACGAGTTCGACCCGGACGCGGTGGACGAGCTCGGGCCGGTGGAGCTGACCGTGCCAGGTGGGGAGCGGACCGTCCTGGTGGACGGCGTGCTGCGCGCGGACGAGCTGGTCGAGCAGACCGGATTCCGGCTGCCCGAGGGCCCGTACGAGACCCTCGCCGGCTTCCTGATGGCCCGCCTCGGGCACATTCCCGTACCCGGCGAGACCGTCGAGGCGGGCGGGTACGAGTTCACCGTGGTCGAGGTTGAGCGGCACCGGATCGAGCAGGTCCGGGTGGTTCGCCCCGAGGAGCCGGACGACGATGAGTGAGCTGGCCGTCGCCGTCCTGCTGCTGTTCGGCAACGCCTTCTTCGTGGGTAGCGAGTTCGCGCTGATCGCCTCCCGCCGTACGGTGATCGAGCCGCTCGCGGCGACCTCGAAACGTGCCCGGTGGGCGCTCGCCGCGATGAACCAGATCCCGCTGATGATCGCCGGAGCGCAGCTCGGCATCACGGTCTGCTCTCTCGGCCTCGGCGCGATCGCCGAGCCGGCGCTGGCCCACCTGCTGGAGACGCCGTTCGAGGCGCTCGGGCTGCCCGCCTCCGGGGTGCACCCGGTGGCCTTCGTGATCGCCCTGGGCGTGGTGGTCTACCTGCACACCGTGGTCGGCGAGATGGTGCCGAAGAACATCACCCTGGCCGGTCCGGAGCTGTCGGCGCTCTGGCTCGGCCCGGCGATGCTGGCGTTCTGCCTGGCCACCAAGCCGCTGCTGCTGGCCATGAAGTGGTCGGCCCGGCAGGTGCTGCGGTGGTGGCGGGTCGAGGCGACGGACGCCGTGAAGACCGTGTTCACGGCGGAGGAGCTGGCCGGGCTGGTGTCCCAGGCGCGGACCGAGGGGCTGCTGGACGCCGAGGAGCATGCCCGGATCACCGGCGCGCTGGCCCTGCACAGCCGTACCGCGGCGGACGCGCTGCAACCCTGGTCGACGGTGACCACGGTGGCCGAGGACGTGTCACCGGCCTCGCTGGAGGTGCTGGCGACCCGTACCGGCCGGTCCCGGTTCCCGGTGGTGCAACGGTCCACCCGGCGGGTGCTCGGCTTCGTTCACGTGAAGGACGTGCTCGGGTACGCGGGCGCGAGTCGCCGCGCACCGGTGCCCGCCGAGGTCTATCGGCCGTTGGCGGTGGTGCCACCCGACCGTACGCTGGCCGACCTGTTGCTCTCGATGCGGCGCGAGCGGCGGCACATGGTCCTGGTGAGTGACGGACGTCGACCTCTGGGTGTGGTGACGCTCGACGACGTATTGACGGCAATCGTTGGGAAGTGATTGAACACTGGTTGTGTGCAAGCGGTTGCGCATACGTGATATAGCGATACGCCGCCTTGATTCCACCCCGTCGCCTTCCCTAATGTGGGGCACCGACCGCTGTGGTCGTCTGCCTCGACTTCCCCTCTCGCGAGGCGCCCGGCGGTCGGTTGCAAAGGAGTCCGTGCCGGTGGCAACCATGCCCCCTCATCGTCACGCCCCGAGCCAGCCGCCCGCCCCACCGGTCGGGGCGCGCCGGGTCGTACGCCGTCTCCTCACCCTGGTCGCGGCCGTCGCGGTCGGTGCCGGGCTGCTGGCGGCTCCGGCGCACGCGGCGCCGTCCGTGGATGAGATCGACGCGCAGATCGACAAGCAGTGGGAACAGCTCGAGCCCACCATTGAGAACTACAACAAGGTCCGCGCCCAGCTCAAGGTCAACAAGAAGAAGTCGGACGACCTCGAGAAGAAGATGGTGCCGCTGCAGCTGCAATCGGACCTGGCGATGAACCAGGTTGGCGACATGGCGGCCCGCTACTACATGCGCGGGCCCTCGCAGGAGATCGGTGCCCTGCTGACGAGCACCAAGCCGGGCATCCTCGGCGAGCAGCTCGTCATCCTCGATCACCTGGCTGCCGAGCAGAAGAAGCAGGTCGCCAGCGTGCTCGCCGTCCGGGACAAGTACAACCGGCAGAAGCGGAAGCTGGACGAGCTGATCGCCACCCAGACGAAGCAGAGCAACGATCTGGCGGCGAAGAAGAAGCAGATCGACAGCGAGATCAAGCGGCTGACCGCGATGCTGCCGGTGACCTCGATCCGTCCGGCGGGCTGCCCGTCCATCGACGGAGTGGTGAGCAGCGCCGCGCGGACCGCGATCAAGACCGCCTGTGCCCAGGTCGGCGACCCGTACGTGTGGGGCGCCACCGGCCCGAACGCCTTCGACTGCTCCGGCCTCACCCAGTACGCGTACAAGGCCGCGGGTATCTCTCTCACCCACTTCACCGGAGCGCAGTGGAACGAGGGCAGGGCCGTGTCCCGCAGCGACGCGCGCCCCGGTGACCTGGTCTTCTTCTACAGCGACCTGCACCATGTCGGCCTGTATCTCGGCAACGGCATGATGGTGCACGCGCCACGGACCGGCAAACCGGTCCAGGTAACCAAGATCAGCTACATGCCGGTCGCCGGCTTCCGCCGCGTCAGCTGACCCTCTCGAGCAGCACGAAGGCCCCCGGTCCACGCGGCTGACCGGGGGCCTTCGTCGTGTCCGTACGTCAGGTCGTGCCGGTCACCGTCTGCACGTCCACGCGCTCGTGGGCCTCGGCCGGCAACGGCTGCTGGAGTTCGACCAGGATGTCGTACTCGCCGATCATGGGTACGTTCGTCAGGGCGCTGTAGGTGCCCCGTTTGCCCGGGACCTCCATCAGCGTGATCGGCCCTTGTCGATGGGATGTCGGCATGGCGATCATGTCCGTCCAGGCGACCATCCGACCCATGGTGATCGGCTGGTAAGCCCCGGGGCTCACCGCCCGCACCTCGATCTGCACCTGCAGATCCCCGACGTGCCGGGCCTTGACGTCCAGGACTGCGGCGGTCGAGCCGGTCGGACGGGCTGGTGCCGGGTGCGTGGTGGTCGCCGCGGCCGGCCGCCCCTGCGGTCGGCTGGTCAGCAGGGCCACACCGCTGATCGCGACCGCGATGGTCATGCCGGTGGCGACTCCGGCCAGGAAGCCGGGCCGGCGCCTCGGCGGTGCCTTGGGGGGCCGGCGGTTCCGCCGCCGGCCGCCCGGCACTTGCTCGACCAGCCGCCATTTGGAGGTGGTTGTCATGGAGATTCCGGTTCCTCTCCGGGTGCGGGCGGCCGACCGGCCGCCCGCACCCGTGCTCGGTCAGCCGACGGGATGGTCCGGAAGCTGGATCAATCCGGAGCGGGGTGCTCCGTGTACCCGGAAGATCCCCCACTGCCCGCCGGTGAGATGCGGGGAGAGGGTGTTGGACCGGTAGAGGTAGTCCCCGGGTACGGCACCCGGGCCCCCGGCGCCGCCGGTCACGTCCGGGTCGAGCACCACCGGGTACACGACGCCCGGATTGAACTCGCCCTGGAACGCCTTGACCTGCGACTGCGGATCCTTGGGTGCGGCCCGCCAGGTGTGGCCGTGCAACGTGAACCCGGTCGAGCGGGGTTTGCCGACCGCCTGACCGACCCACAGCACGGTTTTGTCGCCCGCGTACGCCTCCAGCAGCGGCGTGCTCGGGTCGCCGTGCGGGTAGCTGCTGAAGATGGTCGCCACGTCGCCGGTGGCCGCGTACCGGTGGTTCCAGGGCTCGTTGCGGTAGTTCACCGCCACCTCGCCGGAGTCCTCGGTGTCGTCGGTCTCCCGGCTCGGCGCGATCGCCAGGTCGACGTTGTCGGGGACGTCCGTGCCGCCGGCCCGGAACAGGGCCAGGTCGCTGTTGAGCAGGACCACGTTCTCCCGGTAGTCCTTGCCGTTCGGATCGACGATGACGGCCTGGGTTCCGGACTTCAAGGCAGTGCCGTCCTGCGGGTTGAGCCAACTGGTGCCCTTGGGTTCGATCACCAGGCCGCCGAAGAGCCCGTGGTGCCCGTGGTGCAGCGGATCGGCCTGGTCCTGCAGCAGGGCCAGCCCGGTGATGTTCTCGGGCACCGGCCAACCGAACGTCCGCTCCTCGCCTACGCCGACCGTCAGGTCACCGAGTCCGTACGTGTCATCGCCGGTGTTGGTGCCTCGCGAGCCCAGGTTGTATTCGAGCAGGGTGGGAGTCAGCGACACGCGGGAGCTGACCGGGTACGGCTTGAAACCGGGCACGTTTCGCTCGTCCTTGGGCGGTTGGTCGAGGCAACCGGGGAGCGTGCTGCCATGACCCCGTCGCCATCCGAGTTGGCCGGGCTCGGTGGCCTCGAAGCAGGTCGGTTGCATCTTGGCCGGATCGAGCCGGTTCTTCAGCGTCAGGTTGACGCAGTCGCCGGCATGTGCCCGGAGCACAAGTGGTTCCGGTGGCTTCTGCCCGGATTTGATGGCGTCGACATCTTCTTCGAGAGCGAACATCGCCCCGTTCGGATCGTGGTCGCCGGCCTCGTTGTAAACGATGTCGTGGTTGAAAGCGACGACAGTGAAATGTTGGTACTTCCCCGTGCCGTCGTCGGAGCAGATGCTGTCGGGCCAGCCTATGTTGCCGGTGCAGGGGTTGGGGCTGTCCGGTAGTGGCGTCACCTCATAACGGCCCTTGCCGGATGGATCGTCGCAGTCCGTCACCTGCAGTTGGCCCCAGGCGCCCAGGAAGCGGTCGTCGGATCCGGTTAATCCGTACACGTAGTGTCTTCGATCGACGAAGTCACGCCACGGTAGTTCGGCGCCGACGTCCACGGTCATGTCGAAGTATTCGAGCACGCCGAGGTGTTGAGCCTGGACGACGTTCGACTCCGGGTCTCGCGTCTCCGACTTCCACGGGAATCGATCGATGCTGAACCCGTGAGATTCCTCCTGAGAGAGCTGGAAGACGCGCCATTTCACGCGGTCACCTTCGTGTGCCCTGAAGACCGGGGTGTACGGATCGCCGTGGACGCTGGTGTCGTACACCCGGGACGGGTCCGCGTTCCGCCGCCCTTCAAACGGCTCAAGCCGGTAGCTCAGGCCGACCACACCCTGGTCGTCCGGGCTGGAGGGGAACTTTGCCGGATAGATGGGCACGCCGTCCGGGGTGACGAACTGGTCGTCGTTCGGGTCGTTCGGATCCTCCGGCTTGAACATCGGCACGTGGTCCTCGATGAACAGCGAGAAGTTCCGGTAGTCCCGGTCGTCGATGGCCTTGCCGTGATAGTCGGTGCCCGGTTGGCAGTAGATATCCACAATGGTCCCGACCCTGACCGAGGCGTTTGTCTGCGGGTTGTGGTACGTGCACCCGGCCGGGTGCACACTCGCCCCGCCCAGCAGGCCGTTGTCCTGGTGCACGTTTGGGAAGAAGTGGTCGTGGAAGCTGCTGGTGGCAAGGTCTTCATGGACGAAAGACCGGTAGGTGATGGTCTGGCCGTGGTCGGCGCCCTGGTCGTAGTTCCAGCCGTTGGCGGCACCGTCGGAGGTCAGCACGTCGAACTGGACGAGGTGCTGGTGGATGCCGGCCTCGTTGGTGATCTGGGCCCGGTCGAAGACGTTGCCGCCGAAGTTCTCCGGCAACTCGTTGGTGAAGTTGTAGACCACGCAGTCACCGACGTTGAACAGCGGCGCGAACGGCTCCGGCTTCTGCCCGCCGAGGACCGCCTGTTTGTGTTCCTGTAGGACGTAGACCCGGGCCTGCGGGTTTTTCCATCTCAGCTTCTCGTTGTAGTACTGCGCGACCTGGATGGCTGCTACGTCGAAGGTCTTCACCGGGGTCGGCTGACCATCCGACCGGGTGGCCGGGCACGGGTTCTGGAAGAAACCGCCGGGGGTCTGCCCGCCCGGATCCGCCGCGTCCTTCTCCTTCTGGGTCGGCGGGAACACCCCGCCGGCCTGCCGGCTCGCCACCCCGAGCGGCGGTTTCGGCGCCTTGAAGCCGAACTTGCCGGGCACGAAGTGCGGGTAGCCCGGCTTGGCCTCCGTCGGCGGGGGCGGTGGGTTCACCCCGGCGACCCCCGGCTGGTAGTCGAAGTCCTCGAGTGGCAGCAGGGCTGGCACGGTGGTGCCGTCCGGGAGCATGCGGCTGCCGTCCTCCAGCTTGTCGTGGGTGCGGTTCAACGCCCACATGCCGTTGGCGAAGTGCGGATAGAGGTGGCAGTGGAAGATCACGTCACCGAAGGTCGCCGGCTTGTTGTCGTGCGACGAGCCGGCGCCGCCTTCCGGGATGAGCGCGTAGTGCGCGCCCGGGGAGACGGCCTGCACGTCGAGGATGTTGGTGATGCCGATGTGGTGCGTCGGCTTGCTCACCTCGGCCAGCCCGCCCTCGTCCTTCGGGTCGAACGGCCACCGGTTGACGTGCCAGTGGAACGTGTGGGTCTCGCGCTCGGCCGCGTGCAGCAGCCGGATCTGCATCGGCTCGCCGCGGTAGTTCGCGAAGACGAGGTCGCCGCCACCCGGGTCGCCGTACGCCCAGGAGGACAGGGCTGTCTCCTCGCCATGGCACTTCGGGGCGTCGAACCCCTGGGCGCCCTGCGTCGCCGCCGGGCAGCCGACCTCCTCCCGGTTGAAGCCCGGCTCGGCCCGGTAGTTGAAGGCGAACCACTCCAGCTTCACCGGTACCTCGCCCTGGACGAGGGCGTCCGCGTCCCCGCCGGACAGCCCGGGCAGGGTGCCCTTCTTCAGCTTGGCTAGCTCGTCGGCCGTCGGGTCCACGCACTCCCCGTTGGCCCGGTCCTCGGCCACCCCGTCCTGCCCGTCCCTGCAGAACCGGGTGAGGATGCCGGCGGCGGCCTCCACCTCGTCATGCATGAAGATGACGTGTTCCCGGTGGTCGGGAGCGCCGGGCGCCGGGTCCTTGATGACCGCGCGCGTCCCGGACGGGAGCGGCTCGCCGGTACGGGCATTGACCCAGCTGGTGCCGGGTTTCTCCACCACGATCGCGCCGAAGGCCCCGAACGAGTGCGAGCCGATGGCGTTGCCGGCGCCGGTCTCCACCGAGGTGAGGTCGGCGCCGTCGTTGAAGTGGAACTCACCCTCGACCGCCGCCGAGTACCGGTAGGTGCCGGTGGCGCCGGGGAGTACGGTCGAGTCGGGGTTCTTGCCCGCCGCCGTACCGTCGGAACCCTTCGGATCGAAGGCCAGGCCCTCCATGTGGATCGACGCCGGAGGCGCCGCGTTCGGGTCGAAGTCGTTGTGCGGGTTGGTGCGGGCCGGCGCGAAGCGACGGGGCTCCGGCGTCACGGTCCCGGGAGCGGCCAACTGCTCGCCGGGCAGCAGGAAGATCGAGTCGTTGCGGACGAACGACGGCGCTTCTTCATGCAGTCGGTTGGTGAAGTGGATCGTCACGCAGTCGCCCCGGTGCGCCCGCAGCACCAGGGGCTCGATCAGGTCCGGCTGGTCGTTCGGGTCGGCCGCCTTGGCGAAGTCGGCCCGAACGGTGGCGATGTTCTCATCGAGGACGTACATCCGCCCCTCGGGAACCAGGTCGCCGAAGCGGTTGAGGAAGATCGGAATGTTGATCAGTGAGACGTTGAAGCTGCGTGCCGGTGCCCCGGACACACACGGATTACCCGGGTCGGCGGCCTTCGGCGGCAGGTCCGCAGCCATGGAACTGGACATCGCCCACACCGCGCCGCCGGTCACCGCCAGCCACGCTCCGGCCAGCAGGCCGCCGGCGAGGTAGGTCCAGCGACGTCTCCGCTTTGCCCGGATGAACACGGCCATCGCCACCACGCCCAGCAGGGCTAGTGGGACGACCTCCACCACTCCTGTACGCACCGCATCTCCCTTCGTCGACTGTGCCGTGCACGTCGGATCGCGGGAGAACGCAGCTGTCCCCAGGTGTCGAAGATGTACGCCCCCGTGATCTATCGACACATAGGAATCTACCGAATGGGAGACGCCCTGTAAACGAATTACCATGTTCGGTCACTGGTTGAAGCCTTTTGCCGTCAGAACGGAGGAAGGGTTCCCGGTGACCGGGAACCCTTCCTCCGTCGATGACAAGTGGTTCTGGTCAGGAGGTCCGCGTAGCGGCTGGGACGATGTCCACGTCGTCGAGGTTCACGTACATGACCCGGTGGCCGAACTGCACCTGGACGTACTTGTTCTCGCCGCGGACCACCGTCCGGTCACCCGGCGCCGAACCGTCGAACGAGACGGCCCGGTAGTACTCGCCCGGCAGGACGCCGCCGACCGCGTACCGCTGGCCGGCCGAGAAGGTGTACTGCAGCGGCGAGATGGCCTGGTACGGGATGGTGGCCGGGTATGCCGCCCGCTCGGGGTAGGCCCGCCCGTACACCGGGATGCTGGTCTTGCCCGGCTTGGGGGTCACCACGAAGCCGTTCGCCCACTTCGCCGTCGGCGCCGAGGCCGGGTTGTAGAACCAGGCCTTCTGGCCGAGGTACCAGATCGCGGTCCAGTCGCCCTGGATGCCCGCGAGGGCGTACGTCTGCCCGGCCGAGGCGCGGGCGCCGTGATCCTTGATGTACATGGTGTTCGGCGTACCGTTCGGGCGCAGCCCCAGGTCGTTGACCAGCGACGCGGTCGGGCTCGGGGCGGTGCGCAGGATGACGGAGGAGGAGCCGCGCAACGGGCATGGCTCGGCCGTCGGCGGCACCGGTCCCGGTGGCAACGGGGGCTGTTGGTTGCAGCCGGTGAAGGCTGGCTGGTTGCTGGCGTAGTCCGGGTCGATGGTGACCAGGCCGGTGTTCGGCGTGCCGGTCGAGTGGAACGGCGCCTTCAGCAGGTCGAAGTAGTGCGACCAGTCCCAGTACGGACCCGGATCCCAGTGCATCCCGGCGACGTTCCCGGCGGTGATGCCGGGGACGTTGTCGTGGCCGAGGATGTGCTGCCGGTCCAGCGGGATCTGGAACCGCAGCGCCAGGTGCCGGACCAGCTTTGCCGAGGCCCGGTACATCGCCTCGGTGTACCAGGTGCCGTGGCCGGCGTAGCCCTCGTGTTCGACGCCGATGGACTTGGCGTTGACATACCAGTTGCCGGCCTGCCAGCCGACATCCTTGGCCTTGATGTGCTGGGCCACGTAGCCGTCCACCGAGCGCAACGTGTAGTGCCAGCCCAGGTAGGTTACGTCCTGGACCGCGTTCACGCTGCCCCGGAAAGAGCCCTCGGTGTCGTGGATGATGATGTATTCGAGCTTCTGCTGGGCCGGCCGGTTGCCGATGTCGTAGTTGCCGTAGTCCACGATGTTCGTCTTGGGGATCGTGTACTCCCCGTACGGTGCGGGGATCCACTCGCAGGCGAGGCGGACCGGGCACTCCAGGCCGTCCGGCCGCTCGGCGCGGCGCAGGCCGAGCTTGTGCAGCCCGGACTGGTCCGGCGTCACCGCGGCGGCGGCGAGGGTCACCCGCTGGCCGTCGTCGGTGGTCCGGCTGGCGCCCTGGCCGATCTGGTCGTACACCTCGTCGGCGAAGGCCGCCGCCGCGTCCTCGGTGTCCGCGCCGGAATACCGGGCCACCGCGCCGTACCAGGCCGCCGGGTCGCTGCCGGCGCCGACCGGCCCGCCCAGGTCCTGCTGGTACGAGGCCAGCAGCGCCGCGCCGCCCCGGATGTTGGCCGCCGCGTCGTCGCGCAGCGTCTCCTTCGACACGCCGGTGAGGTCGGCGGCGGCGTCGAGGGTCTGCAGCGAGGCCACGGGCAGGGTGTTCCCGGCCGGCGCGGCGGCGGCGGTCAGGTCGACGGTGAGCGGGCGGGAGTCGTCGCCGCGGGGGTCCTCGTTCTCGTCCACGTGTGCGCTGGACGGGGTCGAGGCGACCTGCTCGGCGTCGGTGAGGTGCATCGGGCCGTAGCCGCCGCTGGTGCTGGGCTGGCCGGAGTGGGTGTCCCAGCGGGACTCCAGGTAGGAGACGCCGAGCAGGACGCTCTGCGGCACGCCGTACTCCGCTGCCGCGGCGGAGTACTGCTGCTGGCGGTCCGGGCTGTCGGTGGTGCCGGCGGCGGTGAGGGGCGCCGCCGCGGTGGGACCGCTGGTCGCGAGAGCGGTGGCCGCCGCGACGGCGGCGGCCAGCAGTATCCGTCTGCGCGGGGGCAGTGCTGAGAGGTGCATCGAACCTCCAGATGTGGATGGGGGTGACTGCGTCCCCACCCTCACTCCGCAGATGGCCGTAGGTCAATACCTTTCCAGGTAGTGATGGTGGGCGTAAAAAACCTTCACCGCATGCAGAGTTGCGGATCTGCGTACGGAGTGTCACGGCGGATCGGGTTGCGGATTGATAACGACGGCCCCTACTCTGGTCAGTTGTCGACCGGTAGGTTCACCGTCCATCCCGGGTGGTGACGGTCCGACACCGCCGAGTCGCCGCCAGGCGAGCCGGGGACCCAGGTACCTGGGGTGAATCCGCAGCCACTGCGGTAGGGCGGCTCCCTTCCCGCCCGAACCCGTCAGCTAACCCGGTAGGCGGGCAGGAAGAAGGAGTACGGAGCCCGGTGGCAAACCATGCCCCGCGGCCACCGTCGGACCGGTCAGTCGACCGGTCGACGGCTGCGCCGCGTTCACGCTGGTCCCGCTTCACCACCGCCCTCGCCGCCCTGGTCGGCACCGCCGTCGTCCTGACCGGCGGCGCCACGGCGGCCCACGCCGAACCGTCGGTCACCGAGATCGAGCGCCAGATCGACCAGGACTGGAACAAGCTCGAACCGATCATCGAACAGGTCAACTCCACCCGCGAGAAGCTCGCCGTCCGGCGCAAGCAGGCCGACGCGCTGGCGAAGCAGATCGCCCCGCTCGAGGCCCAGGTCGACGCCGCCCTCGGGCAGGTCGGCGGGCTGGCTGCCGACGCGTACAAGGGCAACAACCTCAGCACCGTCAACGCCCTGCTGGGCAGCCGGTCGCCGAGCGAGGTGGTCAACAGCCTCGAACTGCTTGACCGCTACGCGCACCACCAGCACGAGCAGGTACAGGCCGTCATGGAGCTGCGCGACCAGCTGGCCGCGAAGAAGAAGCCGCTGGACGCGATGGTCGCCCAGCTGGCCCGTACCGAAGCTCAGCTCGCGGCCCAGAAGAAGCAGATCGACGCCGAGATCGCCCGGCTCCAGAAGCTCCGGCTCAAGGTGTACGGCAACGGCGGCGGCGGACCGCTGCGCCCCGCGCCCTGCCCAGCCGGCTACCCGGGCGGCCCGGCCGGTGTCGCGGTCAAGTTCGCCTGCGCCCAGATCGGCAAGATCTACGTCTGGGGCGCCGCCGGCCCAGACCACTACGACTGCTCCGGCCTGACCATGGCGGCCTGGGCCAAGGCCGGGGTCTCCCTGCCGCACAACGCCCGGGAGCAGCACGACGTCACCCGGCGGGTGAGCCGCAGCGAGCTACGCCCCGGTGACCTGGTCTTCTACTACAGCGACCTGCACCATGTCGGGATGTACGTCGGCGGCGGCTGGGTGGTGCACGCCTCCCAGTCCGGCAAGCCGATCACGATGAAACGCGTCGACGACGGCCAGATCAACAGTTACGGCCGCCCGGGCTGACGGGTACGCAGGGGCTCCCGCGTCGCGGGAGCCCCTGCGTCGTGCTCAGCGGGTCGGCCAGGTGCGCCAGTTCTGCCAGGACCGGCTCGGGGTCGGCCCGCGCTGCCCCTGGTAGCGCGAGCCGTAGACCGCCGAGCCGTACGGGTGCTCGGCCGGCGACGAGAGCCGGAAGATGCAGAGCTGACCGATCTTCATGCCGGGCCAGAGCGTGATCGGCAGGTTGGCCACGTTGGAGAGTTCCAGCGTGACGTGCCCGGAGAAGCCCGGGTCGATGAAGCCGGCGGTGGAGTGGGTGAGCAGCCCGAGCCGGCCCAGGCTGGACTTGCCCTCGAGCCGGCCGGCGAGCTGGTCGCCCAGCGAGATCACCTCGAGCGTCGAGGCGAGCACGAACTCGCCCGGGTGCAGCACGAACGGCTCGCCCTCGGGCACCTCCACCATCGAGGTCAGGTCGTCCTGCTGCTGGGACGGGTCGATGTGCGTGTAGAGGTGGTTGTTGAAGACCCGGAAGAGCCGGTCCAGGCGTACGTCGATGCTGGACGGCTGCACCAGCGTAGGCTCGAAGGGCTCCAGCGCGAGTGCGCCCGCCTTGATCTCGGAGACCAGGTCGCGGTCGGAGAGCAGCATCGGAACACCATAGCGACCGGTACGGGCGACCTGCGTGTCGGACTACATCTTCGTACACGTGTTCGATAGAATGTCCGCATGGCTTCCTGGTCCGAATTCGCCGCCGACGAGCCCCGACTCGCCGACGAGATCCGCCTTCTCCTGCAGCAGTACGGGCCGGGCTTCGGCTACCTCGCCACGGTCCGCGCCGACGGCGGCCCCCGAGTCCACCCGGTCTCCCCGGTCATCACCGACGACGGGCTCTACTGCTTCGTCATCGACTCGCCCAAACGCCGCGACCTTGAACGCGACGGCCGCTACGCGCTGCACTCGTTCCCGCCGGAGGAGAGCGACGACGAGGCGTACGTCGCCGGTCGGGCCCACCCGGTGACCGACCCGGCGACCGTGGCCCGGGTGGCCGGGATCGGCCGGGCGGCGCCGCACGTCGACTGGCGGCTGTTCGAGTTCACCGTCGACGTGGCGATGCTGACCCGGCGCGACCAGGCGGCCCACCTCGGCGCGGGTCGGCCGCAGGTGCGGGTCTGGCTCGACCCGCAGGCGACCGCTCCCGCGCGCCGTGGCCCGGCCGTCCCCGAGGGGCGGCGCGGCCGCCACGGCTTCGACACCCGCCGCCCGGCCGCCTGACCG
The DNA here is from genome assembly GCF_001905095.1 of Micromonospora sp. CB01531. Classification (GTDB taxonomy): domain Bacteria; phylum Actinomycetota; class Actinomycetes; order Mycobacteriales; family Micromonosporaceae; genus Micromonospora. Next base: position 2,525 of record NZ_LWLS01000083.1, on the reverse strand, counting down.
TATGAACACCGGTGCCGGCCCCGTCCGAGGACGGGACCGGCACCGGTTCGCTGTGCTCGGCGGTTACGCCGCGCGGTAGGCGTTCCACGCGGTCAGCATCCGGCTCGCCTGGCCAGGGGTGAACTGGTACATGCACGAGTCGTAGGTGTAGTCCATGAAGTTGGTGATCGGGTCCAGGCCCGGCGCGGTGCAGGTGTCCCGACCGGTCGGGCACTGGTACGCCGGCGAGGCCTCGGCCGGGGTGTCGCTGACGCTGTCGCCCGAGCCCGAGCAGCCGCCCTGGAAGGTGTGGTAGAGGTTCAGCCAGTGGCCGATCTCGTGGGTGCCCGTGTCGCCCTGGTTGTAGTTGGTGGCGGTCCCACCCGGCAGCGACTCGCCCAGCACGACGACGCCGTCCATCTTGTCCAGCGTCTTCTTCGGGAAGGTGGCCCAGCCGAGCAGGCCGTTGCTCAGCTCACCGAGGTACATGTTCAGCGTGTTCTTGCCGCCCTCGCGCAGGGTGGTCTTCATCGACCGCTCCGCCTGCGAGCCCGAGATGATCGGGTACCAGGACGGGTTGGTGACCCGGTTGATCTTCTGGAGCTGGAAGCCGAAGGCGGTGGCCGCGCCGCCGGTGCCGCCGCTGTAGGCCTGGTTGAGCACGCTGATCTGCTGGTTGATCATCGAGTCCGGGATGTTGCCGCCGGCCCGGGTGCTGTCCCGCTGGATGACGTGCACCACGACCGGAATGGTCACGGTCGCCAGGGGTGCGGCCCCGGCGCCGGCCCGGAACCTGGACCGCTCGGCCAGGGCGGCGGCGAGGTCCGCCTCGCGCTCACGGACCTGTGCGGCGGTCAGTTCGTTCGGCTCGTGCTTGGCGTGCGCGCCGGCCTTGACCCGGGCGTCCGTGTGGACGTCGGCCGGCTCGACGCAGCCGCCCGCCGGGGCGGCCGAGAAGGCCGAAGCGGCCGGGACGACGCCCACCGCGGCGGTGCTGAGCAGCAGCGCGAGCGTCGTCGACGCGACACCGGCGGTACGCCGGGTCAGCAGGTTGGGACGAAGTCCCATGGGCCCACCTCTTTCTGGCGGCGTGACCGGGGGTGTGTCACGCCGTGGCTGGAACGTTGGGGAGACGTTACAACTGATCGACAGATTTGAAAATGGCCATGTGCTGCCATCGTGAAACTTTCTCCTGCTCCAGCCGGACGCGGAGGTTGCAAGATCGTTTCGAGCCGGTTTGCGGCGCGTGGGAGCCGCCATGTGGGTACCTGGGTGCACGGAGGCGGTGACCTCAGGTACAGTGGTGCCGCCTGCGGGTGTAGTTCAATGGCAGAACATCAGCTTCCCAAGCTGACAGTGCGGGTTCGATTCCCGTCACCCGCTCCAACGTGAGGCCCCAGCTCAGGACAGGTTTCCTGGCTGGGGTCTCGATCGTTCCTACCGCTTCTTGCGCTGGCCGTGCCCGCTACGTGCCCGATCGCGGCCCTTCTTGATCTGCTCGCTGAGGCCATCGGCGATGTGCTCGTCACGCTCTCGGGCCGTGTGCCGGTAGATCAGCGCGGCCCGGGTGGAGGCGTGGCCCATCCGGGCCATGAGGTCGGCGAGGCTGGCCCCGGTGCGCGAGGCGAGGGCGTTCCCGGTGTGCCGCAGATCGTGGAAGTGGAAGCCGGGCAGGCCGGCCGCAGCCACCGAGTCGCGCCACTGGGCGTGGCACGGGACCTCACCAAGCACGAGGACGAGATCACCTGGCGGATGCCGAGCGCGGAGGAGGCTACGAAGCTTCACCGCATCGGGATGGCTACTGGCTCAGCGATGGGCTTTGCTCGCCGAGAGCTGAGGCGGGATCGCCGTCATGATTCCTCTTCCGGAGCTGCGCCGCGCCAAGGGCGTTCAGACTCACACCCCAGATGAGCAGAACGGCAAGCCACTGGACCCAGCTCAGTGCATTCATCTGGCCGGAGAGCAGGTGTCGGACGGAGGAATACGGAGTCAAGGCTTGGGCCGGCCTGAGGACATCGATGGCACCCAGCAGGAGCCACAGGCCGAGCGGCAGGACGATGCTGGCGACGAACGCGATGGCGGGATGCCGCATCAGCAGGCCGAGTCCTGTGCCCACAAGCTGGGCCACCACCTGGACTAGAACGCTACCTACCGCGATGGTTCCGACGTGTCGCCACGGGTCCTGAGCACCCGTCGTGGTGACCTAGAGGGCCACGACGCATACCAGGAAGCCGAACAGAGCCACGACGGCGGCGAGCAGCGCCGCGGCCAGCAGGGTAGGCGTGAGGCGAGTAAGCCCGGACGCCCGCTTCAGATCGCGGACGAGCAGGATGCCGAAGGCCGGCACGATGACGGACGTCAGGCTCTGTACCGCGTCGGAAAGCTTGGCGAAAGTGCGATCACCAGGCGGTCCACCCAGCGCAAGCCCTGCGGCGGCTAGCAGTCCCAGCAGCAGGGTGACCGCGAGTAGGAACCGGCGCGCCCGCGTACCGAGAGAGCGGCGGAGGGCATTAAGAGCGACCGGCGATAGGTGTCACTTGAGCCTG
>NZ_LWLS01000082.1 GCF_001905095.1 Micromonospora sp. CB01531 | reverse complement strand
GGGTCGCGGCAGGGCTCGGGTGCGGGGGATGGTGCGTCGGATGTGGAGGTTGGCCGCCAGCGGGTGGTGCCGTCTGCGTCGGCGCAGGGTTCTGGGCTGGTTGGTCGTGGGTCGGGTGCGGGGGGTGGTCGTTCGTTGCCGCTGCCACCTGAACAGTCGCCGGCAGGTCCTTCTTCGCCTAGCGGCGCCCAGAGGCAGCAGGTAGCTCATTCGGGGTCAGCCGAACGGCGAGGGGTGTCCGAGCCCGGCGGGGTGCCGGCCGTTCCGGGTCACGGGGGGACTGCGGCGGGCACGTCGAGCGGAGCGCCGGTGTCACGGGGCGGGGCGCATGGCAAGCCGTCGCCGGCTGAGGCGAACTCGGTGGCATCGCCGATGCGTGATGGGGTGTGGCTGGTCCAGCCGGCTCAGGTGGAATTCGTGCGGCGCGCCCAGGCGATTCTTAACGAGTTTTCCGAGCTAGGCAGGGACGCGGACGTTGTCTTCGTCAGGCCGATGCTTCAAGCATACGTAGACGTGATGGGCAGCGGGTTGTCGCCACTCGGGCTCTTTGACGCGATTGGGAGCTCGGTAGATTACACGCGGCCGCTGGTGCTCGTAGCGATCGGGGCGAACGAGAACGAGGCGATGGTCTTTGGGTCCTACTTCCAGCTAGCCATCGCACAGCGGGCGAACATGGATAACAGCGTCCGCCCGATGGCCGGTTTGGTCGTTGCGACGTATTCTTGGGAGAATTACCGGCCATATGCGGCGCGCTTCCATGTGCCAGCGCAAGCTGGCATAGACGCAGGCTGGTCGAACCAGCACGGCAGCTTCGAAAGCTTGTCTGACGCGCTCAGGCACGCGCGGATGGTCGCGCCTGTTTCCGATTCTGTGTCGCTTGATCCGGAACTGCTACGCCGGCTTGACGCGGAGCTGCTACGCCGGGAGTTGGCGGCGGGCCGCCGGGTGGGTCTGAACGTGGGTGAGCGGCCTCTCCGTGACGATGAGGAGGGAGTTGGGCTTCCTCCTGGCTACGGGGAGGGGGCCAGCCCACTGCAGCTGGCGTGGGTTGAACAGTTTCCGCTGCCGCCCGGTCAGACGATGGATAACCTGTTGGTCCCGGGTCAGTTTTTGCCGGTGCCGCGAGCGGGCGAGCCGACGAGGCTTGTCCCAATTCGTGGGCGGGAAACAACTGACGCAGCGGGTAACACCCGTAGGCATACGACAGGTGTGGTGTCTGTGTGGCATCCGGATGCTGGAACATTTGTCGTGGTGACCAAGGATTTTGCCGCTGAACACGTCGAACTGGGCTGGGTGACGCAGTATCGGAACGGCCTGCAGATAGTTACCCAAATGCCTGCGGAAAACTACTTCGCGTTGGAGAGGCTTCCCCGCAGCGATCGCCTCACCATCGAATTCGGTCGGCTCAACACTGAGGGTGATAGCGATGGCCCGGCCGGGACGCGTATCTGGGTCGAGGGTTGGAAGAATGCGGCCGAGTACGCGGCCTTGTTGCCGCAGGGTTCCGCGAATCCGGGCCGGCGCGTCGTCGTCCTGCATAACGTATCCCCGGGTTCCGCATTTGCTAGGGACTTGAAGGAACTCGGGGTGGTTGTTGTCACCCATGAAGTTCGCCCGGTGGATAGCCGGTCCGGCCAAAGGCCCCCGCCGCTTTGGCATGCGGAAAGGGGAAGGGCAGGGATCACGCAATTCTTCGGTCGCCTGGGGGGCCTGCGTCCTAGCGAACGTCTTGGATATTTGCTTGGTGTGTTGTTGGCAGCGGCGGACCGTTCGGCAGCGGCGGGCCGTACGGTGGACGCGGTTCGTCTTGCTCCGAACACGTCTCGCCGCCCGTGGGGTATGGGTAGGGGGCGGGTTGGTGCCGGTTCGCCGTTGGTGGGTGCGGGCGCGGTTGTGGTCGGGGTGGGGACGACGCCGCGGGGTGTGTGGTTTGCGGTTTCGCGGGTTGTTGGTCAGTCGCCGGGTCAGCGGGTGGTGGTTGATCTTCGGGGTTGGGGTGGTGACCTGGATGGCTTGCGGGCGTATTTCGGTGGGCATCCCGTTGCGGGGCTGACGGAGGTCACGGCGATTGTTGGGGATGGGCAGGAAGAGGCGATCCCCGTTGCGTCGAGTGAGGATCCGCGGGAACCGGCGGCGGCGTTGGAGCGGGTGCGGCAACAGTTGAGGGAGCCATCGGCGGGCGGTCACCTGATGGATCGGTTGGCTGACTGGGTTTCTCGGGTGGAGCCGTTGCCGGGTGATCCGGTGGATCCGGTGTCGCGGGAGGATTGTTTGCCGTTGGCCGGGCGGGCGGCTGGGGTGTTGGGCTTCCCTGGGTCTGTTGATGACAGCGTCCCGACGCTGGCTGGTCTGGTGGACAGGCTGGGCGGCCAGCTGGAGCTGGCGTACCGGGTCGGCCAGGACGTGTTGTTGGGTGGGTTGCGGGCTCGGCCGGGGGCGCGGATGTTGGTGGAGGCCCGTTCGCAGGACGCTGACCATCCGCATGTGTTCTGGGTGGTGGCTGACGACCGGGACTCCGGCAGTGTGGTGTTGCGGGTGGTGGATCCGCAGGAGGGGGGGCTTTTCGAGTACGGCGAGGGGGAGCCGGGAACGGAGGAGCGGTTTGCTCTGTTGGCCGAAGCTGATACGCAGTTCGTGGCGTTCGATGAGAGCAACAAGCCGATCAGTTTGGCTGAGTTGCTTGGTTCGCGCGAGGACCTGATGCCCTCGACCGGTGCGCGCGGGGGCGTACCGGCCGAAGCTTCGGCCGGTCACGTTCCCTCCCGAGCGGAGGCGCCGTATTTCGTCCCGGTGGCCGCGGTACGGCCGGGCGACGTGGGGATCGACGGCAACGGTGAGCATTTCTGGCCCAACAGGCCTCAGTTGGCTGAAAAGAGGCGCCAGCAGAATCTCGAAGCGGCGGCACGCGGAGCAGATGGCACGCTGGCCCACCCAGAGGAATGGGTGCACTGGGTCACCGACGGCGGTCTCCCCGATCCTATGTGGGCCCCCTTGGCTGTGGTGTACACGGTCCTTGGCGACTCCACGGGGGCTACCGCGGCCAGCCTCAGTGCTAATCGTGGAAACGAACGCGCGTACCGGGCTGAACGGACGCTGCTAGGCGACGAGAATGAGGTCGAATTCCTACCTGATGGCGAAGGTCCGGAGGCGCTGCGGTCGATCGCCCGGCGGTTGCGGAAGCGTCCCGGCTCGCAGGCCATTGTCAGTGCGGAGATCGGTGGCGGAATCCGCAACTGGAATATGATCAACTTCAACGGGGAGATCATATCGATCGACGCTTTGACGAATACCGCCGTCGAGGATTTGCTCTACGCCGAGAGCGTCGGTGCGGTTGCGTCCGCCACCATCGACCATTACGGCCGTCGAACCCTCGACAGAGCCGTACGCGGAGAGGATGGTGGACTCGCCCACCCGGCGCGATGGGTGCACTGGGTCATCGCCGACAACCTCGAGGATCCCTTGGGGGCCGCCGTGGCTGTGGGGTACACGGTCCTTGGCGACGCCCAGGTGGCTACCCCAGGGGCCTTTCCCATGGCCGACCCTGAACGGAGACGTGCGTACCGGGCTGAACAGGCGCTGGGCGGTGAGGGGCTTAGCGGTGATGAGCTTATCGACAAATTCGTTCCCGAGGGTGACGGCCTGGCAGAGCCGCTGAAGTCGATCGCCGAGTTTTTGCGCATCGCTCCCGGCTCGCAGGCCATTGTCCTAGGGGAGGCCGGCGACGGCCTTCGCTTCTGGAACATGGTCAACTTCAACGGGGAGATTGTATTGATTGACGCTTTGCGCGACATCGTCGCGCAAAGCGTCGACAATCTGCCCTACGCCGGCAGCGTCGAGGCGGTTCAATCCATCCTCATTGATGAGCTCGGCCGGGTGTACCCAACGGGATCGGCTGAGGCGGTGGAAGCACGTTCGGTCGAAGTGCTCAGCACAAGTGAGCTCGAACACGCCGCACGCGGAGAAAATGGCAGGCTGACCCACCCGGACCAATGGGTGCACTTGATCGACGTCAGTGGCGCCGCTGATAACAGGCGGGCCGCGTTGGCTGTGGTGTACACGGTCCTTGGCGACGCCACGGTGGCTACCGCGTTGGTCGAGCCTAGTGCCAATCCCGAAAACGAACGCGCATACAACGCTGAACAGGTGCTGCTGGGCGGTGGCGACCTTCTCGGCGAGTTCGTGCCCGAGGGTGAAGGTCCGGCGGCGCTGGACTCGATCGCCGACCGGTTGCGGAACGCTCCCGGCTCCCAGGCCCTCGTCCTCGGGGAAGTCGGCGGAGACCGTCACTTCTGGAACATGATCAACTTTGACGGGAGGATCATATCGATCGACGCTTCGGAAGACGCAGCCATCGATGATCTGCTCTACGCGGACGAAGTTGGCGAAGTCAAATCCATCGTCCTCGGGGATGACGGCCTTACGAAAATTGCGCTATCCGATCCGGCGGAGCGGAAGTCGTCCAGCCTGGACCACGTCCTGCGCGCACAGTCGGTCGACCGTACGGAAGAAGCGTTCCTTGACCCCGACAACGTACGCCGTAGACACGGCGCGGTCACCTCAGTTGGCCACGTTTCCTCCCACGAGGAGGCGTCCACCGGCCGCCGGGACGGTCCGGTCTACGTCTCAGTGGCCAAGGTGGCGACCGGCGTCGTGGGGACCGACAGAGACGGTGAGTACTGGCCCGATGGGCTTTCGCGGTTTGGGTATGAGTACCAGAGGAAGCTCGAAGCGACTGCACGCAGCGAAGCCCACCCGGACGAGTGGGTGCACTGGATCACCACTGGCGGCCTCCCCGATCCCATGTGGGCCCCCTTGGCGGTGGTCTACACGCTCCTTGGCGCCCCCACGGCGGCTATCGCGGCCAGGCCCAGTGTCAATCCCGAAGACGAACGCGCATACAACGCTGAGCGGACGCTGCTGGGCGACGGTCATCAGGTCGAATTCGTGCCCAAGGGTGAAGGCCCGGAGGCACTGAGATCGATCGCCAAGTGGTTGCTGAACCTTCCCGGCTCGCAGGCCATTGTCCGTGCCCAAGTCGACGACCACATTCGCTACTGGAACATGGTCAACTTCAATGGGGCGATTTGGTCGATCGACGCTCCGACAAACACTGCGGTCGAGGGTTTGCTCTACGCCGAGAGCGTCGGTGCGGTTGCTGCCAACACCATCGACCATTACGGCCGCCGGACCCTCGATCAGGCCGTACGCGGAGAAGATGGCGGGCTGGCCCACCCGAAGCGATGGGTGTACTGGATCGCCGAACGCGGCCGCGGTAATGGCGAGTGGGCGGCTTTGGCTGTGGTGTACACGGTCCTTGGTGACGCCCAGGTGCCGACCGCAGGGGCCATGCCCATTGCCAATCCCGAAAACGAACGCGCGGACCGGGTTCGACGGGCACTGGTGGAAGGTAGCGATACCTTCATGGGGAAATTCGCGGCCGAGGGTGAAGGTCTCGTGGCACTGGAGTTGATCGCCGAGTTTTTGCGCATCGCTCCAGGCTCGCAGGCCATCGTCCTGCTGCAGGGCGAACACGGTACTCGCATCTGGAACATGGTCAACTACGACGGGGAGATTGTGTCGATTGACGCTTTGAACGGCGTCGTCGTTGATCATTTGCCCTACGCCGACTCCGCCGACGAGGTGCACTCGATCCTCATCGATGAGCAGGCGCGTGTGTATGAAGCGGGGTCGGACACGGCCATCCGAACACGTAAGCTTGAAGAGGCTGTACGTGGAGAAGATGGCGGGCTGACCCACCCGGAGCGATGGGTGGATTTGATCGCCTACGTCGGCGGTGCTGACATCAGAGCTGCGAGGGCTGTGGTGTACACGGTCCTTGGTGACGCCCAGGTGGCTAGTGAGAAGGCCAATCCTAAGGCCAATCACGAGAACGAACGCGCATACAACGCCGAGCAGACGCTGCTGGGCCGTGGCGAACTGTTCGACGAATTCGAATCCGAGGGTGAAGGCCCGGAGGCACTGGAGTCGATCGCCGACCGGTTGCGGAACGCTCCCGGCTCGCAGGCCCTCGTCCAAGGGGATGTCGACCAAACCCATCGCGTCTGGAACATGGTCAACTTCAACGGGAAGATTGTATCGATCGACGCTCCGAACAAGGTCGTCGTCGACGATCTGCTCTACGCCGACAAAGTCGGTGAGGTTGGTTCCATCGTCCTTGACCCTGACGGCCTAAGGTACCGTTCGGACCCGCCAACCCCAAGGCCACGCCGGGATCAATCCGTCCTCCCCCATCGCGAGCCTGAGTCTGATTCCGGTCCGTTCGGCGGCCCGCGGTTGGCTGGGCCGTCCTCGGCTGGCCCATCGGCGGTGCATCCCCAGCTTTTGGCGGCGGCGCTGGGCCGGATTGTGGCGGCGCGGAACGCCGAGGAGCAGGCGCGCCAGCGGCCGTCCGCAGCGGCGCCCATCACGGGGGCGGTTGAGTTGGCGGCCGAGGTATGGCGGCTGGCCGCGGCTCTGGCCAAGTCGTCAAGGGAGGCGCCGGTCAATTGGCGCGCGCGGGTGGCGCTGAGGCGTGCGCGGTTGGAGAGGTTCCTTGCCATTGTGGAGCCGCGGCTGGAGGGGGCGTCGGCGGAGGTTTGTGTGCCGTTGGTGTCGGCCGGGTATGGGTTGTTGACTGATGATGGCCGGTTTACGAACAGGCCGGTTGATGCCAGTTATGTGGCGACCATTGATTTGTCGAGGGTGTTGGCCGCGCTCAACGGTGAGTTGACTCCGGTACGGGATGTTGACCTGGGCGAGTTGAAGAAGTCGTTGTGGCGTAGGCCCGGGGCGATGGTGCTGGTGTCGGAGGTTCCGCGCCAGGAGCGTGGCGGGGTTCCTGGGCTGGGTCACGCGTACTGGTTGTGGGTCGACGAGCGTCGTGTGGTGCGGCGGCTGGATCCGCAGAGGGTCGGCAGCTTTGAGAACGTTAGGGAGGATTGGGTCGGCCGGTTGGCTGATCACCCCGGTACGGGGATCGCGCTGTTCGACCCAGCGGTGCGGAAGTCGGCCATGATGGACGGCCTGCGGAAGCCAGTTGACACGGCCGAAGCGCTACGCCGGGGATTGGTGACGGGCGCCCGGGAAAGGTTGCCCGAAGATGTGGGGCCTCGTGTTCCGGGGGGCGAGGCATTCGGGCATGAGGAGTCCAGCCGGGCAGGGGCGTCCCGCGCGTCCGCCGGTGGCGGTGACCGTACGGTGGAGGCGGTTCGGCTGGCTTCTGAGAGGTCTCGCCATCCGAGGGGTATGGGTAGGAGGCGGGAAGGCGTCGCTTCGCCGTTGGCCGGTGCGCGCGGGGGCGTACCGGTTTATGAGGCGCTGGAAGACGGCAGCACTGCGCCGGCGAGTCGGGATCTGCCCCAGGTGCCGCGGGCCTATCTCGCTATGCCGTTTGATCAGTTGGCAGCCCTGATCAAGGCTCTCGATCTCGCCGGACCTGAGCGGCAGGTCACGGCTGCGCGGTCGTCGTCGCCGGTGGAGGATCAGGATGCGGTCGCGCTGGTGCACCTGGTGCGAGACCTGGGCTGGCGTTACCTTCTCGGGCGGCTGAGGTTCCTGTACGGGCTGGCGGACCTGGTCACCCTGGAGCTGCGGAAGAGTCAATTCGGCCACTATCTGTCGTCATCCGCGGATGTGGATGCCGCATTGGGCTTGCACCCTGCAATTCGGGAAAGGCTCGTTGAGCTGCGGCAGCCTGGCGGGATATTGGTGCGCGTCGCCGTAGAATTCAACGGGTTGGACGCGGACGCTCAAACTCGATCGAAGTCCCGGCTGGTATCTGATATCGCCTTCAAGGTCCTGGGAGTGGCGCCGAGATACGACAGCGCCGCCTTGGTGGGCCGGGTGCGGAATGATGCGCTGCCACAGGTGCCGCAGGCCTATCTCGCTGTGCCGCCTGAACTGTTGAGTTCGCTGATCCAGGATGTTGATAGCGCGGGGACCTTCACCGGGGATCCCGAGCATCCGGTGGAGCAGCAGATCGCGGTTGCGTCGTTGTTGTCGCCGGCTGCCGTGCGGGATCAGGATGCGGTCGCGCTGGTGCACCTGGTGCGAGACCTGGGTTGGCGTTCCCTTCTCGGGCGGCTGAAGTTCCTGTACGGGCTGACGAACCTGGTCACCCTGGAGCTGCAGAAGAGCCAAATTGGCAGCTATCTGTCGCCATCCACGGACGTAGGTGCCGTCCAGAGGTTGCACCCTGCCACACGGAAAAAGCTCGTTGAGCTGCGGAAGCCGGGCGGAATACTGGCGCGGGTCACTGAGGCATTCAACGGGCTGGAGGTCGGCGCTCGAACTCACCCAACGCCCAGACTGGCAGCCGATCTTGCCGTCAAGATCCTGGGAATGGTTCCCGGGCTTGCGGGCGGCGCGCCTATGAAGTCGGGCGCGGATGAGCCTGAACCAGGTCCGGTTGCCGGCCCGTCGAGGGTCGACCGCCCGCTGCCACCTGGACAGCAGCAAGGCTCCGGAACGGGTCGTTGGCAGATGGAGGAGCAGCTAACCGGGTATTTCGATGAGTCCAGCCACGCGGTGTTGCCCTCGTACGGGGAGCCCAGCCACGAAGGGTCACCCGCGCACGCGGCCTCGGCGCAGACGCCAGTGCTGCCTTCGTCTGAGGTGGGGCCTTCGGCTGAGGTGCGGCAGTCGTCGGCGGTTGAGTTGGCGGCTGTGGTGCGGGCGGAGGCGCGGAAGATTCTGGCCGCATCGTCGGAGACCAGGCCGGGCTCGGGGCAGCAGGAGTCGCTGGCGCGGAGGCGTGCGCGGGTGGAGAGGTTCCTTTCCGAGGTGGAGCCTCTGCTGGTGCGGGCGCCTGCGGAGGTTTGTGTGCCGTTGGTGGCGGCCGGTTATGGGTTGCTGACTGATGGCCGGTTTACGAACAGGCCGGTTGATGATGGTCAGCTGGCGACGACTGATTTGTCGGCGGTGTTGGCCGCGCTTAACGGTGAGTTGACTGCGGTACGGGATGTTGACCTGGGTGCGTTGAGGACCCAGTTGCAGGCCAACCCCGGGGCGATGGTGTTGGTGTCGGAGGTTCCGCCCCGGGTGCGTGGGGGGCTTCCGGGGCTGCGGCACGCGTACTGGTTGTGGGTTGACGACGAGGGTGTGGTGCGGCGGTTGGATCCGCAGCGTCCTGGCAGCTTCGAGAACGACGCTAACGAGGACTGGGTCAGGCAGTTGGCCCACCCGGGTACGAGGATCGCGCTGTTCGATCCGGCGGAGCGGAAGTCGTCCAGTCTGGACGATGTCCTACGGAGTACGCCGGTCGACGCGGTTGAAGCACTGGTCGACCCGGACAATGTCCTCCGCAAGCACGGCGCGATCCGCCTTGAGGTGGGCGGCCGCTGGATTGTCGAGCTGCCGCCCGAGATGACCGGGACGGTGGAGCCCGGCAACGTTCTGGCCAAACGGCCCGGATTGGAGCTGGTGGTCGGTAAAGAAGACTATTGGCTCGGGGACGATGGTCAGCTGTATGACCTTCTCGGTGATCCTGGTGAACAGCCTGACGGCAGCGTAGTGACCAAATTCATCGTGGCAGTCCAGGGCGACCCGATTGCCAGTTTGCCCGGTGATGCCGGCCGCGTGAGCTGGGATTCCTGGTTCAGCGCCTTCCTGGAGATCAAAAACTGGTTGGACAGGGCTCCGACCTGGACGCCTGGGAGCGTAGTTTCCGAAGGAAACCGGATAAGCCAACTTCCCGGTCAGGGCGGATGGGAGCTCTCACCCGTAGGTTCTCCGGCGAGAGTCTTCAATCCGTATGAGCGGGTCCCGGATGACCTCGACGTCCAATACACGGTTGGGCTGCCGTTGGGCAGTGTGGAGGGCTTTTTCGAGTGGCTGCTGCTCCGCGCGGATCGTTCATACCTTGAAGAGTCGCGAGGCTCCCTCGAGGACGGCCTGGTATTCGGTGCCGAAGTTGCCGCTCTATTCCTGAAGAAGCGTGGCCACGAGGTTTCACCACATGCCCTGGATGTGCTCGGCCAGGTCAAGGAGGTTAGGGATCTGCGCGGGTTCGCGGTCCTCACCTACATGCAGGTTGCTGCCCTGGTAAGTGGGCTAGTTACGGGGACAGTTCGCGAAAACTGGGCGGCCGCCGTTCTGCGGAACCCGCTGCAAGCGGTCCGGAAAGAGCTGTCGGAAGACGCGCGAGATTTTCTTGAGGCAAATGCTGAGGAAATCGCAAGCCTCTTCGTGCATCGCTATCTCGATCGGAACCGCGATATCGTCAGAGGCTACGCCGAATACTTGGGTACTTCGGAGGAAAACGTCGCCATCCTGGACATCCGAGACGGCCGGCCCTCTTTCAGTGTCGAGGACTATCTCAACAATTCATTGAAGAGCGTGTCGCCTGGCTCGTCTTTGAGTCAATACGAGGCGCTTGGGGTAAACCGGCACCCTTGGGAGCACGAGGACCTGGATACGAACGGTGGCGGCCATGAACTGCCGTTGCTGCTGTTGGCGCTGCCGTCCTTCGGCGTGACCGCGGAAGAGCTCGGGCAGAATTTCCAGGGGTTCGCCGACGTTAGTAGGACGCTGTACGGCGAGGCTGATGCCCTTCATGGCTTGGCCTCCGGCTACAGCGGGGAGGTGATGGTCAGCCACATCTTGCAGGATCCGTTGACGCGGGCCGGTTTACGGATGCTCGATTCGGTTCGCGCCCTGCCGCAGTCGAGTGCGCTCCTGAGTTCGGAAGATTACTCAGCGATCGTCCGACAATTGGGAAGGCTCCCGCTCGTCGTCGGTCGTCATGAATCGGCGTGGCGGAGCGGCCTCGACGAGCTCAAGCAGAATTTGCAAGCACTCGAACTGCTACTGGAATCCCGGGAAACATCCTCGCCGGATGACGGCTCGGAAGACCCGGGTGACGACTCGGTAGCGACGGCGACAAGCGATCTGCAGGCTGTTGCGCAGCAGATAGACGCCCTGCTGGAGGGCGGCTTGGCGGGGGTTGCCCGCCCGCTACCGCTGCCACCCGGACGGCAGCAGGGCTCTGGAACGATCGACCGCGCGTCAGATTCAGACCAGAGGCCGCAGCGCTCGGGCCACGATATCGAAATCGAAGTCGAGGAACCGAGCCCGAGCCCGAGCCCGAACCTGGACCCGGACCTGGGTCTTGCGGAAACGGCCCTGGACTTCGACCGGATCCCTGGGCGCGGGCCGGGTGGGGCGGTGCGGCGGCTGCATGATGGGGTGTGGCTGGTGCATTCGTCGGCCCATGCTGATGGGGACTTCGAGCGGGTGGCCGAAACGGGTCCTGACACGTTTGGCGCCATGGGTGCCGAGGCGGAACATGTCATCATATGGTCGGAAGACGATCACGATGGACAATGGTACGTAAGCGCGATGGATGACTGGTGGACGATACCTGAGTTCCTTTCCGAAATATCGACGCTTGTCGACTACGCTCGGCCGCTGGTATTCGTACCGATCGGGGCGAGCGAGAGCGAGGCGGAGGCCTTCGGGAGTGCAGTCCAGGCGGAGGTCGATCAACGGGCGTTCATGAACAACCCCGTCCGGCCGTCCGCCGGGTTGGTTGTTGCTTTGCCGGACGGCGAGCTACCACGGGTGAGCTACTATTCGCCGTTCAACGACGAGACCTTCGCAGAGTTGTCTGACGCGCTCACTGACGCGCGGGAGGTCGCGCCCGTTTCCGACTCTGGGCCGATTGACGTGGAGGCGCTACGCCAGGCCTTGGTGACGGGTGAGCCGGTAACGCCGGCAAACTGGGTTCCTCGTGCTCCTCGCGACAGTAGCGACGTTCCTGAACTTCTCGGGTACGCGGACGGGAAATCCGGCCGTCCGCTGGAGATGGAGCAGGCTCCCGTGTTGCGGGTGTCGCTCGATGAGATACGGACCATGTCGGAGCTGTTGGTTCCGGGTAGTGTGTGGCGGCTGCCGCGGGAGGGCGAGCCGGCGAGGGAGATCCCCATTCGGCGGATAAAAACTCAAGATGGCGTCACCCGGGAGTATCCGGCGGGTGTGGTAGTTGTGCAACTGCCGGCTACCGAGGCGGAGCCCGCGTCGTTTGTGATGTTTGTGACCAGGGGCTTTGACCTTCATGGCCTTGAACTGGGCTGGGCGACCCGGTACCGGAACGACCTGCAGGTAATCACGCTAATTTCTGCAGAAGACTATTTCGCGTGGGAAATGTCTCCCCGCGACTCCCGGCCCACCATCGAATACGGCCGGCTCAACACTGAGGCGGATGGAGTCGGCTCGGCCGGAACGCGTATCTGGGTTGATGGTTGGAAGGACGCGGCCCAGTACAGGGATCTGTTGCCAGAGGGTCCTGTGGCCAGCCCCAGCCTCGTGCTGCCTGATGCGGCCCAGGACTCCGAATTTGTTAATGAATTGAAGAAGCTCGGGGTGGTTGTTCTCCCTGCTGGCCGCGGGGGACAGTTGACCGAGGACCGGCCACCCGGGTACGTGGAGCGCCGCCACGGAGGCTCACCCCCCGCGTACGCGGGCGCCGGGCAGACGCTAGTGCGGCCGTCGGCTGGGGCGCGGCAGTTGTCGCTGGTTGAGTTGGCGATCGAGGTGCGGGAGCAGGCGCGGACGATTCTGGCCGAACCGTCGGGGACGAGTCCGGCCTTGGGGCCGGTGGCGCAGCGGCGTGCGCGGTTGGCGGAGTTCCTTAGCGTTGCGGAGGATTTGCTGGAGGGGGCGCCGGCGGAGGTTTGTGTGCCGTTGGTGTCGGCCGTGTTCGGGTTGCTGACTGATGGCCGGTTTACGAACCGGTCGGTGGATGACAGTTATGCGGCGACGACTGATCTGTCGAGGGTGTTGGCCGCGCTCAACGGTGAGTTGACCGCGGTACGGGATGTTGACCTGGGCGCGTTGAGGACCAAGTTGCAGGCCAACCCGGGGGCGATGGTGTTGGTGTCGGAGGTTCCGCCCCAGGTGCGTGGGGGGCTTCCGGGGCTGCGGCACGCGTACTGGTTGTGGGTTGACCACGAGGGTGTGGTGCGGCGGTTGGATCCGCAGCGCCCTGGCAGCTTCGAGAACGACGCTAACGAGGATTGGGTCAGCCAGTTGGCCCGTCCGGGTACAAGGATCGCGCTGTTCGATCCGGCGGAGCGGAAGTCATCCAGTCTGGACGACGCCCTACGGAGTACGCCGGTCGACGCGGTTGAAGCACTGGTCGACCCGGACAATGTCCTCCGCAGACACGGCGCGATCGGCCCCGAGGTGGAAGGCCGCTGGATCATCGAACTGCCACCCGAGATAGCCGCGACGGTAAAGCCCGGCACTGTTCTGGCCAAGCGGTCCGGATTGGAGCTGGTAATCGATAAAGATGACTTTTGGTTGGGGGAAGACGGCCAGCTGTATGATATCTCCGCTGCTGACCAGGCGCCTGGCGAGCTCGTAACCAAACTCATCGTGGAACCCCTCGGTCGCCCGATCGCCACTTTGCCGGGCGATGGAGGACGACAAAGTTGGGGTTCCTGGTTCTGGTCCTTCCTTGAGATCAAGGAGTGGTTGGACAGTGCCCCGATCTGGGTGTCCGGGAGTGCAGCATCCGAAGGAAAGTCGATTAGCGATCTTTCCAGTCTGTCCGGATGGGAGGTTACTGAAGCGGGCTCTGAGGCAAGAATCGTCATTCCCTACCTGCAGGACACGGACGACCTCTACGTCCAGTACACGGTTGGGCTCCCGCTGGCCAGTGTGGAAGGATTTTTCAGGTGGCTGCTCCGCGATAACCGCACATTCGTTAGAGAGCCGAGAGAGTCTCTTGAGGACGCCCTGGCGTTCGGCGCCGATGTGGCCGCTCTTTTCCTGAGGAAGACTGGCCGCGAGGTTTCGCCGCGCGCCCTAGACCTGCTCGGCCAGGTCGAGGAGGTTGTTGCACTCCGCGGGTTCGTTGAAATCACCTACGCACATGTCGATGCCCTGGTAAGTCACCTAGTTGCGGAGCCTGCGCTCGAGCCCGGCATGGCGATGTCGGCCAAGAACCGACTGGTCGCCGCCCTGCGGAATCCGCTAATAGAGGTCAGGAAAGAACTGTCGATCGATGCACAGGAGTTTCTCAACGCGGCTGCTGAGGAAATTGCAGAACTGTTCGTGCGTCGGTACCTCGATCGGAATCGCGATGTCGTCAGCGGCTACGCTGAACGCGCGCGCATTCCGGTGGAAAGCGCCGATATCCTTGATATCGAAGACCGGGGAGGTGAGTTTCGGGTCAGAGATTATTTCGACCAAGCATTGCTCGATTCGCCCGGTTTGTTTTTGAGTCAACACGAGGTGCTTGAGGTAAATCCATCCCACTTCTCGTATCTGCGGCTGGATACGAACCGTGGTAGACATGCGCTGGCATTGCTGCTGATGGAGGTGCGCAACTTCCGGAGGCTAGGGGTAACCGCGGACGAGTTCGAGCAAAATTTCCACGAGATCGCCGATGAGAGCGAGGCGCTGTACAACGGTGCTGTTCACCGTCGTGGTTTGGCCTCCGGCTACCCGAGCGGGAAGGCGATGGTCGACCAGATCTTGCAAGATCCGCTGGTACGTTCCGCTTTGCCAATGCTCGATTCGGTCTCCGCCGTGCAACATACGTCGGAGGAGTCGTTGCCGCACAGCATGCGGGACTACGAGGAGATCGTGGAACACCTTGGGTTGCTCCCGCTACTCGCTGGCGTGGATCAACCGGAGTGGCGACGAAGACTCGATGCTCTCAAGCAGCGTCTGCTGGCGATCGAGGAGAAGCTGACGTTCAGGTTCTCCCCTTCGTCATCCGAGGACGGCTCGGTGGCGACGGCAATAGGAGACCTCAGAGCTGTCATGCAGTCGATCGACGCGCTGCTGCAGCCCTCCGTACCAACCCGTACGCGCCGTTTCGCTGCGGCGATACGTAGGGCGCTGCGCGGGACGATGCCGCACGCCGAGCCGGCTGGGTTGCAGATTGCGGTGACCCGGACGGTTGCCGGTGTAGCGGATCCGACCGTGGCGGCCCAACACGCTGCCGCGGTCGCAGTCCAGCTGGGAATTGCCCCGTCCCCGGCCGCTGCCGGCCGTGCCGCACGGCAGCAAAGCTCCGGAACGATCGGTCGCGTGTCGGCTTCAGCCCCAAGGGCGCCGCGCTCAGACAACGAAGCCACGGCTGACCGGGCGACGATCCGCCCATCGGCGAACGCGGCTGGTAGTCGTTCGGGCTCGCCTGCTCCTGGTTCGTCGGCTCAGGGTGGTCAGCCTTCGCCGACACAGGAGAGCACTTCGGCTGACCTTGGTTTACGCGAGGACCAGACGCCATCGACCGGTGCGCGCGGGGGCGTACCGGCCGACGGGCTGGCCTCGGCTGTGGGGGATCCGACGCTACCGGATGAGTCGCCGCAGGTAGCTCCTCCGGCGTCCGCTGACGAAGGGGGAGGGACGTCCGGGACCGGCGGTTTGCCGGCTGTTTCAGGTCATGGTGGAAGGACCGCCCCGCAGCGGCAGGTGCCGTATGGCCGGTCCCCGTGGGCTGAGGAGGCAGGCGCTTCGGGGTCGCCCGGGGTCGAGCGGGACAAGTGGCAACCGATGCGGCGGATGCGGGATGGGGTGTGGCTGGTGCGTCCGCCGCGAGCGGACGATGGGGAGGTCGGGGATGAGGCGCGAACCGAGCAGGCGGCCGAGGCGATTCTTGGCGCGGTATCAGACCTAGGCAGGGAAGCGGATGTTGTCTTCTTCGTGCTGAATGACGGATACATAGCCTCCAGCAGAGGCTGGTTGACGGTGAACGATTTGCTCAGCAACATATCGGTATCCGTGGATGCCACTCGGCCGCTGGTGTTTGTACCGATGGAGGTGAGCGAGTACGAGGCGAGGAGGTTCGGGGACGTAGTCCAGCAGCTGGTTGATCATCGGGCGCGCGTGGGTGACAATGCCCGGCCGGCCGCCGGGTGGGTTATTGCGACTGGTGCTTCGGCGGACCGCTGGCCACAATTGCCGAGCTTCTATTCGCCTAACGACCGCCGGACCTTCGGGACGTTGTCTGAGGCGCTCAGTCACGCGCCGGTGCCCGATTCTGTGCCGGCCCTGTCGCTTGATGCGGAGGGGCTACGCCGGGCATTGGTGACGCGTGACCGGGTGAGATTGCCCGAAAATCCGGATTCTGTCGTCGCTCCCCGTAGCGGCGAGGAGGACTGGACTTTCGATAGTGCCGGCGACGCGCGCGATTTTCCTCAAATTCCAGCGTACGCGGCGGCGGCGGTACCCAGCCCGGCGACGGATTGGGTTTCCGAGTTGCGGGTGCCGCTCGATGAGCCACGGGCAATGGCTGAGTTGTTGGTTCCGGGTACGGTGTGGCGCTTGCCGTCGGAGGGTGAGCCGGCGAGAACTTTCCCAATTCGTGAGCGGGTGGAAACTGACGACGAGGGCGTCACCAGGAAGCTTCCGTCGGGCGTGGTGGAGGCGCAGTTGCCGGCTACTGAGGCGGAGCCGGCGCTGCCTGTGATGGTGGTGACCGGCCACTTCGACGCCCGCCAGCTCGAACTGGGCTGGGCGACCCAGTACCGGAACGGTCTGAGCGTGTTTACCCCAATGCCTGCCGAAGAATACGCCAGGTGGGAGCGGCTTCCGCGCAGCGATCGACTGACCATCGAATTCGGTCGGCTCAATGCCGAGGCAGATGAAGCTGGCCCCGCCGGAACGCGTATCCGGGTTGATGGTCTTTGGAGAAACGCGGACGAGTACCAGGAGCTGCTGCCGCAGCGTCCCGCGGGTGCGGGCCGCCCTGTCGTCGTTCTGCCTAATGTAGTCCGGGGCGCCAAATTTGTTCGCACATTGACTGAGCGTGGGGTGGTTGTTGTTACCGGCCCCGAGGGAGGCGGAGCTCGCCCGAATCTCATCGGAATGCCTGGCAGGTGGCACGCGAATAGGAGCGCGGCATTCTCCGATTTCCTCCCGTACGGGGTGGATACCACAGATCTTGAACAGTTCCTTGTTGCGTTGTTGCAGGTCACGCACCGGGGTCAATGGGCCGGGGAGCAGAGGGACGCCCTGGAGATTCTGGCCTCAGACCCATTGCGGTTGCATCCGCGAGGGGTGTACGCCTCAGCCTGGCGGGCGGCGTTTGAGCGAGGCATTCAAGAGGTTCCGGGCGTTCACCGGCGCGGCGAGGATTTGGTGGGGCTGGAGCTGGAGCTGCCCTTCCGCGACCATAGCCGCAACTCGCAGGAGAAGGCGCTGAATCGGTGGCGCTTCCAGGGTGACGTCGGTGTCGTTCGGCTGGGCGGCACGTGGCGTGGCCGCCTTCTGGGCAGCACCAGGCTTTGGCTACCCAGGCAGTACGTTAGTTATGTTGAGCCGGGCTGGGCTGTCGTCGACCTGCGGAACCTTCGAGGGGAAATCACCGTTGTCGACGGCCGTTGGCGGTTGAACGATAAGCGGCCACCCGGGTACGAGAAGGCCGCCGTGGACGCGGGCGCGGCACGGACATCGGAGCCCGTGCCCTCGCCGCCGTGGTACGCGCAGCGTGGCGCGCTTGGTGGTGGTCGACTCCGCGGGGCGGAGGAGGTAGCCGCGAAGATCCGTCGACGTCGACGGGACGACGAGGTCCGCACCTCCGCCGTCGAGCAGCTTGTCATCGGGCAGCTTGCCGGCATGGGCTACGGCGTCGAGGACCTCGACCCGGTGGGGGAGATGATCCGCCAGGTGACCAAGGGCTTGAAGCCTTCGGTCGCCCGCCGGATCCGGACGGAGATCCTCAGGGTTCTGTCCAACGGCGATCGGAAGCACTGGGAAGGGCTGCTGCGGCATGGTGCGCTGATTGTCAAGGGTGGGGTGCAGGTCAGGCTGGCTTTTAAGCCAGTGAATATGGAGTTCACGGCGCCGGACCAGGCGGACACTGAGCCGGGAGTTCGGAATTATCTCAGCGAGTACGGCGACACCTCGTATACGGAGGAGTATTCGCGTAGGAAGAGCAGTGTACTTAAGGCGATCGTGGATCCGTTGCTCTTTCTGCCCAACCTGGCCCTCGCCAAAATCGCCCCGTCGTTGCGGCTCGGCGCGAAGTTCGATTCGCATGGGCGGAGAAAGATCGGGGGGGAGGTGCAGGCTGGGAACCGGGTCGTCGCCGACGATATGCATGACTTTAGGGCCGACATCTCGGTAGCGGCGACTGTCGTTCCGTCGGGTCGGCCGCGCCGTACCCGTGACGGCGAAGCGCCGGTGGGTGGGCCCGGCGGGCGGGCAACGGTGGTGCTGCCGGGAAAGGCGTACCTGCAGTTCCCGAAGGCATTCTCGACGGCGGCCGATGCGCGGGAAGCGGTGTCGCCGGATCTGGCGGAGGATCCGGGGGCCGGTGGCCGTCCGGTCGTGGAGGTAAGGAACCCGGAGGCGTTGGATGGCTTGGACTTCTCGATGTCCGGGGTCGTCGTGGAGCGCCTGCTTACCGGGCTCCGGCGCAAGCTGCTGGTCGAGGCGGCCATGCCGGCTCAGGAAATTGACGAGGTGGTCCAGAGCGCTGCTGAGCACACCTTCAACCAGAAGACAGTTCAGGACCGTAGCCAGTGGTGGCTTACCGGTAGTTGGGTATCAGATCTACTGCGCGCGAAGGTGTCTCGTCGGGACTACACGACCTTGACGGCCGACGGCCGGCGAGTGCTGACCAAGAAAATCCCCGGTAGGAAGGACTTCGCCGGACACCTGACGGTCAGCGGCAAGCCGACTTGGGTGCGATACCTGACCACGACTGATCAACCGTTAATGATCCGCAACGATATCGCGGAGACCGTCATTCAGCGGGACGGGGAGGGCTGGGCCAGCGGGGGTGCTCTCGGCGTGGGTATTTACCTGGGCGTGGACGTCGCTGATGATGCCCTTTTCGTCGCTGACGTGGAGTTGCCTGGGGTGACGACCTCGGTGGAGCAGGTTCGCACGCTCGGCTCTGCAGGCCAGGCGAAGGTAGCGATCTCCCGCAAGACTCCGGTGGCGCGGTACCGCACCGAGACCACGATGGCGGTGACGCTCAAGTCGACGCATGGGGAATTCACCTACGAGGAGAAGGTGCCTGCCGAGTTGCTTGTCGGTGCGGAGCATGCGGATCGGTTCGAGGATGAGGCACTTGGTGGAGCGGACACCGGTCGCCCCCGGACCGCGCCGACGCCGGTTCCCGCGCCGCCTGAGGCTGGTTCGGCCTCCGAGTCTGATGGATCGGGTTCGGCCTCCGAGTCTGATGGATCGGGTCCGGACGCCGAGTCTGATGGATCGGGTCCGGACGCCGAGTCCGACGGATCGGGTACGGCCGCGCCGGCGACGTCGGAACCCGGCTGGCGGGGGCACCTCGCCGACCGGCTCACCGCTGCCGCAGCGGGGGCCGTTCCGGGGGTGGCGGAGATCGCCGAGTTCCTCCGGCGTGGCGGGACGCCGCAGATCCAACTCACCGACGCGCTGTGGGCGCGGCTAGCCGGCTCATCCGAGACGTCATCGCCTGATCCGGCCGGCGGCCCGGTGCCGCAGGAGTTGCGCGACGCGGTAGACGCGCTGCTGGGCAGCGCCCGCGTCCCGGTGATCCGCGCAGACGGTACGCCGCTCGGCGCGGACCCGACACGCTCGGGCCGGGCGGCCGCGCACCCGGCCCAGGCGCGGTTCATCGTCGACGCCGACGGCACGGTTCGTGAACCATTGCCGGTGCAGCACCACGTGGTCGACCCGCAGGAACCACCGGCATTGGCGGCCCGCAAGGGCCTCGGTCCGGGCGTGGTGCGGGAGATCCCGGGTGCGACGAGGATTTTCGCTGAGGTGCAGGCGGAGCTCGGCCGTCAGATGAAGGCCGTGGGTGTGCAGCTCTCGCCCAAGGAGTCGCAGCACCTCGACCGGGTGTTGGCCATGAAGTTCGGCGTGCCAGGGCTGCGCGGGGAGTACAAGGGGCTAGCCGCAGGCAGCAGCGTCACGCATGAGTTCGAAGCTGGCGGATATGTGTTCACTGTCCAGCTCGGCGCCGAATTGCGGGAGCTGCGCGACAAGCGAGTCGAGCCGGAGGTGACCCTTGATAGCCAGGCCAAGGACACGACTGTGCTGGACATGGGCGAGAAGCGGTCGACGAGGTGGAGCCTCTTCAAGGTCCGGGTGCACCCGAGATTCAATATTGGCAAGCGGTTCGTCCTCGATGTACCACTGGCGAGCCTTGGGGTGAGCCGCAGTACGCACCGAAAGTTGGTGGTTGGCACTGGCTTCAAGGGGTACTCGCGCCGCAAGACAACCGGCGATGTCACCCGCTTCGTGTACGGCGCCGCGTACCCGCTGGCAGTCACGACCCGCCGATCGTTGGGTCCCATCGTCGCTGGACGCGTCAGAGAGCTGTCGGGCCCGGAGTATTCGACGGCCGTCCTGGTTGCCGCGGAGGATCTGGCGACCGCCCCGCGGAGCGCCGATGATCTCCTCAAGCTCGGCCGGGTCGAGGTTCGACCCGGGTCGCTATCGGACCTGCCGGCTTTCGCCGTCGGACCCGACGGCAGGCCGGGCCGCGAGGTCCGCTTGGGTGCGGGCGACATGTCCGGCATCAAGATGTCGCTACTGGGCGCCAAGGACGTCTCTGATGAGCTGGCCGTGCTGCTGGCCGAGTACAACGACACGCCGTGGTTCACCCGACTGTGGAACAGGGCTGGACGGTTCCTAGCCAAGATCATCCCGTGGGGTCGGCCGGTGGACCCGATCGGCATGGACCCCTTCCGAGAGGCCCTCCGCGGGATAACCCCGACCGCCAGCCAGTACGGGGTGGTGGAGGAGATTGTGCGCCTGGGGACCCCGGCGTTCCTTGAGGCACACGACGCCGAACTGGTGAGCGAGGACGGGTTGCCGATTCCGCTGCCAGAGACCAGGAACGGCTGGCAGCAGGCCTTGACCCTCCGGTTGGTGCCGTTCAATCCGGACCTGGAGCGGGTCAGCAAGAAGGCCACGCTGGAGCAGTACCACGAGTCCGACGGCCGGCTGAGCGCCGACGACGGTGTCGGGTGGCAGACGGAGGCGGGTCTTGCCGGCGGTGGCGCCGTGCTGCTGCCGATGAAGGGCGAGCACGGCGGCTCGGGCACGGTGCAGACGAGCAGCAACATCGCCTTCGGGGCCGGCGGGGCTGCGCTGTGGTCCCGGGAGAGAAAGACAAAGCAGACGGAAGGTCACCTTAACCTTTTCCTGGCCACTTACAACGGCGACACCTACAACTACCGCGCCGACGGGGTCTACGTACTCACACACACACGGTGGCGGGAAAAGGCACTCGGCCGGCACGAGGCCAAACACCGGCCGAGTGCTGGACGCTCGGCGCAGCCGGCGTCGGTTCCGGCAGCCGGTGCCCGGACCGACGCGCAGCCGGACTCGTTGGCGCCGCAGCCGCCGCGGGACGCCGTTCGGCACGTGAAGATCACCGGCGGGGTAGAGCTGTCCGTGCCCTATGTGCGGGCCCACGACCTCAACCTGCCCACCCCAGCGGATGCGGTCCTGCCGCAGAAGGACGGAGAACTTTACTACCTGGACCACGACCTTGCCCGGAATGTGGCGTCCTACGAGCGGATCGACGCCAAGCGCGTGCTGCCGGCGGTCAAGGAACTGCTGGCCAAGGGTGTGCTGGACGGCGATCGCGGCAAGGTGCCGTCGAACGTGGTCCGGGCACTGCAGACGGCGTACTCCGAGGTGGCGATCCAGCGAGAGCACCAGGCCGCCAGCACTGGAGGGATCCCGCTGGTCGTGCGCGTACGGCAGCGGCTCTGGCGATCGCGCGACCATTGGTGGCAGCACGTGGCCGACCTGGCAAACCTGCGAACGGTTCGGGGCACGATCCACGTCGGTATTCGCGTGGTGGCCGAAGATCCGCAGGTGACCTACGTACGGCCACGTCCGGATGTGGTGGTCTCGACCGGTGGGCAAGCGTTCCACCAGCAACACGACAGCAACGACCACAGCTTCGCCCGCCTCTTCGGCGGCTATCTGCGGGGACGCTTCGTCGGTGCGGGTGACGGCGGTCCGCGAATCGCCGGCGGTCTCTACTACGAGTACGAGACGCAGTCCGAGACCAAGGTCGGCACCACCAAGACCGTGCGAGACATCCGGCGTACCGCCGCGCAGGAGACGGCCCAGGAGTTCCGGGAGGACGTCACATATCGCATCGAAGTCTTCGAGCACATTGGGCCGAGTGAGCCGGTACGCCGGATCGGGCAGCTGTTCAGACTTCCGTGGCGACTGACCAACGTCCTGTCGAAGAGCGAGAGCAAGCGGCTCTGGCGGCGCCTGTTCCCGCCGGACACCAAGCCGGCTGGCACGGCGGCGGTGCCAGGTGCCGTACACAAGCTCATCCCGTCCTCGTTGACCACCGTCACGCCGCCACCTCCGGCATCGGACCCGACGTTCCAACCCGTTGTGGAGCGCGCCGCCCCCCCGCAGGTCACCGATTTCGCCAAGGCGATCGCCCCATACGTGCAGGCGGTGGGCCTGCCCGGCGCGGACAAGGTGGCGGCGTGGGCGCCGCTGGCCCGGATGCCCTGGCGCGACGTCGCCCGGAACGCCGCGGACTCGGCGCCGGGATCGGCGCCCGCCACGGACTCGGCGGTAGACCCGGGAGATCCGCCGTACGCAAAGCGGTTCGCCCCGACCACCACCGAGGGCAACCTGCTTCGCACGGCCTGGCAGGAGCCCAACCTCCGGGCCAACATCGCCCCCCTGTTGCTCGCCGAGTTCGAAATGCCAGATAGGCAGAAGGGCGAGAAGATCACGGTACAGATCGATCCGACCAGCGGGCGGTGGCTCACGCGGGGCCCGCAGGCGGCGCTGAACTTCCCTGAGCACAGCTTGGAGCCGGAGCGGGAGACCGGGGGCGAGTCTCGCCACGAAGGCGGCGTCGAGGGGAGTGGGGGCAGCGCCGCCCTGCCAGGCGTACCGGGATCGCAAAAACACTCCATCTTCGACGGTGGGCTCGGTGGTGACGCGGGCCAGGGCACCGGCCGGATCTGGGCCAACTCCGCCGGCGACTACCGCGAGGAGAACCTGGAACGCAAGGGGGAATTCGACTACTACGCCTTCGACGCCGAATATGTCGTCGACGGGGAGCGTGGACACATCGTCCGCACCAAGATTCCGGGTGGTTTGAAGCTCACGATCCCGGCCACCAGGTCGGCGCAGCTGAGCGCCAAGTACCCCACCCTGATGCAACGACCACCCATCGACGTCGATGCGCTGCCCAGGCAATGGGACGCGGACGGCGTGGTCCCGGACGACCCCAGTGCCGCGATTGCCGACCAGGCGATCGCGGATGCCGGCGGGTTCGAACGGCTGCACGCGGAGTCGGAGCGGGGGACGGTTCGGCTGTGGAGCTCCGCGGCAGACATCAATGCCCAGTTGGCCGCCGCGTACGTACTGGCGAACCGGTTGGGTCACCAGGTCGACCTGGTGGTCCGCATGGGCGACCGGCCCACCGTCACCCACCACGCGTACCCCGGCCTGACCGAGGATCGCCAAGGGACGTTGCGGGCGCGGCGGTCAGGTCGGACCGAGGCAACGCTCGATGACGTGCCACCGGCCGACGACTCTTCGTCGGCCGATGAGGCGTGGGTACGGCGGACCGGCGACACTGCCGTAACCGCCGAACCCTCGGCTCAGGTTTTCCGGTACGAGGCGCGGCGGGATGCGCGGTTGGCAACGGTGCGGGCCACTCGGGAGGAGATCGCGGCTGCTTATCGCGAACTGCGGCAGGGTTTCGCGGGGCGGGTTCGGAACGTGCGTGCTGACGGGGATTGCTGGTATCGCACCCTGTTCCTGGCGTTCAACGACCGTTTGCCGGTGCGGGCGGTCGATCCGGGTGCGCCGACGGGGCTGGAGATCCAGGGTTTGCGTAACGCGTTGGCCGACGAGTTGGCGGAGCGTTTCCAGGCCTACGACGCGCAGGTCGCGGCGGACCCGGCGGCGGTGCCGGGGGTGATCGTCGGATTGTTCCCTAGGGCGTCGGATCGGCAGCTTCCCGCCGAGGAGCGAGCGGAGGCGCAGCGGCGGCATCTGGCGTTGATCAGGCAGATGGGTGACTACCTCGGTCAGATAGATCCGCGTGTGGAGGTTACGGGTTCGCTGGCGGTGGCGGCGTCGGCGTTGCTGTGGGATCTGCCATTGACGGTGTTGGACCCGGACCGTCCGGCAGCGATCGGGCCGGAGGATCGGGACCCCATCGGGTACGTGCTCTACACGGGTCTCCATTACATGGCGGTCGCGGCGAAGCCGGGTGAGCAGGTGCTGGGGCCCGACCAGCTGTCGCCGGCGACGCCGGAGGAACCGGTTGCGCTTTCCGCTGGTGAGGTTGCGTCGCTGGTAGCGGCGTACCGGTGGGAGTTTGACCGGCTTGAGAGCCAAGTTGCGGCACTCGATGAGGCCACTGGCCGGCGGGGCAGGCAGATATTGGCCGACGCGCGGCAGCGGTTGGGTGAGGCGCAATCGGCGGCGTTGGTGATGCACCTGAGCGGGCTCTACCGGGGGTTGAACACCTTCCTGGCTGCCCAGACCCCGTTGGCTCGCGACGCAGTAGCGCCGGACG
Organism: Micromonospora sp. CB01531; assembly: GCF_001905095.1. Classification (GTDB taxonomy): domain Bacteria; phylum Actinomycetota; class Actinomycetes; order Mycobacteriales; family Micromonosporaceae; genus Micromonospora. Next base: position 40,082 of record NZ_LWLS01000082.1, on the reverse strand, counting down.
GCGGCCGCGCCGGCGTTGAGAGCAGCGAGCCCGACTCGGACCTGGACGGCCAGGACCGGGACCCGGACGACGATGCTGGCGGCAATGCCGGCCCGGGGGGACCACGTCCTCCCCGGCCAACTCCACCCCCGAAGCCTCGTCCAGGTTCTCCGGGTGCCGGGGGTGAGCCCCGCGACGATGGCCAACCCGGTCACGAACCCGCCTCGGGTAGTTCTGGTGGCCAGGGCGGAGGTCCTGTCCCGGTGGCCTCGGACCCGGGCACGACCGTCCTGGCGTCCCCACCAGCCGTCCTGTCCGAGTTGACGGCTGCTGCCCAGGTTGCTGTCAGCCGGATGGTGGCGCGTGGCGGCACTGGGCCGGCTTCACCTGTCGCCGGGAGGCTGGCTGTGGTGGCGCAGCAGCTAGCGAGCGGGTGGCCGGCTGATCACGGGGCGGCCCAGCGGGTGGCCGAAGACATCGAGTCGTTGGTGGCGGAGTTCTGGCATTCGGAGCGGCCGTTGGACAACCCTGATTGGGGGGTCGCAGAAGCGTTGAGGTCGTTGTTGGAGACCTGGCGACACGACTTGAACATCAAGGCGACCACCCCCGCTGGTGACGCAGAATCGATGAACCTGCCGCAGTCCGCCCACACGACGCTGTCGGAGGCGGAGTCAGGAGCGCCCGACCAGGTCCACCGAGGCCCCCAGGGCATCCGTCTCGACGCGATTGACCTGCCGGCGGACCATCTGGTACGCGCCATCACCGCCGGCATTGCGCTCTATCACCAGAACGAGTCCACCGACGCCCGCAACGACGCGGAGTTCACCCCGGCTGTGCCGAACCGCAGCATCCTTGTGGTGGGACCGCACGTCACCCGCGAGGCGATCCGCCAGACCGTCGCCGCGCTGCCGTCCGGGGTCGCCGACCGCCTCCTCGTACGCCTCACCACCTGGCCGGTCATGACCACGGCGGAGGCCATAGACCTGGCCGGGTATGTGCTCGGGGGCCGTCGCGGGCCGCTGATCGTGCCCGCGACGCTGTTCGACGGCGTGCCGGAGAGTTCGGATCGGCTCATCCCCGTGCGCTCCGAGCGCCACGTCACCTTCGCCGAGTTCGCGCATGAGTACCACGTCTACCCGGCGGACCGCCCGCGCCCGAAGAGGCGCGCACCCGACGGCATGACGCCGAGCGATGAACGGGTCTGGCGCTACGGCATGGCTGACGGCTGGGTGGCCGAGCAGACCAGCGACGGGGTATGGGTGCGCCCGGAACCGCTGCCGCCCGGCACTACCTCGCCGCGCCTCGGGAGGCGGGTGCCTACCGGCGTACCCCGGATAACGGTCGGGTTGCCGGGCACGGTCGTGCCCGATGCGGTCCGGCGGCAGGTCGCTGTCATGTTGGACGCGCTGTCCGCTGCCCCGGGGCCGGGTGGGCGGCCCGACGTGCTCGTGCACGGCGTGCCCGACTGGCGGCTCTGGCTGAACAATGCGGCGGTGCAGCCGCGCGACGGCAGCCACGTGGTCGCCCCCATTCCGGTGGAGCCGGCGCAGACCTCCGCCATCGCGCCGCCGCCGGCCAGTGTGCCGCCCGCCATGATCCGATCGGCACAGCCGACGACAGCAGCGGCCACCACGGCCTCCGGGCCGGCTACGGACTCCCGTCCGGCCACGACACGGCCACAGCCGACGACAGCGGGCCCGACCACCGATGCCGGGTCGCCGCCGCGACCGCCCGGCAACCGCCAGGCGCGATCCCGCCCCGGGCGCCAGGTCTTCCGGTACGACACGCTGACCGGCCACCTCGATCTGGTCACTCTGGCGGCCCGCACCGTACCCGTCTTCCCAGGCAACGGGCAGCGGCTCGACGGCGCGCCCGTCACCACGCCACCCCCGCCCACCACCACGGAACCGCAGGTGGAGGCCGACACTCGCCCGGGTGAGCGCTACACCCACTTCGACGCCGACCCGGTCCTCCAGGAGACCACGCCGGTGCGGCTAGACCCGCAGGACACAGTGCACTCGGTGCGGCCGGCCTCCGGCATCGACCTCGCCGACCCCAGCCGCGGCGGCGCGCGCGTCCTCGTCCATGACGGGGCCACCGGCCAGTGGAACGTGGTCACTGTGGACCAGCGGCCTGCGGTGCCACCGGCACCTCCGACGGGCAGCCCGGCGCTGCAGATCCTGCGCCGCGACCCGTCCGGCCGCATCGATCTGGTCACCTTCCGGGATCCTCCGCAGGTGCAGCCGGCTTCGGACGGCTATCGCTACCGCTACGTCGACGACGACGATTCTCCCTGGCGGGAGGCCACGCTGGTGGGCGACGCCGAGGTGCAGCCACTGGGCGGCGACGGTGCCCGCACCGCAGCGCTCGTACGCGACCAGGACACGGGTCGCTGGACGGTCGTGCCCGCGGGAACCGATCCCGACAGCACCGTTTTGCCGGTCTACGCCGCTCCGCCCGGCGGGAAGCTGCGCCCAATCGCGCGGCCGCCGCAGCCGCTGCCGCAGGTGTCGTATTTCCGATTCGACCCGGCGCGGCCACCCGGCACCGCCCCCGGCACGGCACCCGCGTTGACGGTGCTGCCGGTGCGTGGCGATCACGTCGACGTCGTCGAGGTGGATCTGGACAACGGGCGGACCAACACGAGCACGTTCTCGCCCACGACCGCGCGCGACGGGGAACTGGCCCTCGCCGACGACGGCCAGTTCCTGATCACGCCGCAGGGGATCGATCCGAGTGGCCTGACCTACGACCCGCAGACCGGGCAGCTCATCCTGCGCCAGCAGGTGACCGACGGCCTGTCGGGCGGGTCGGGCGATCCAGCCAGCGGTGGGCGGCCCGGTGGCGGTGGCCGTCCGTCGGGGACCGACAACCAGAGCACGAAACGCCAGGACACCGGATCACGAGTGCAGGTGCAGCGCAAGACCGTCCTGGTCCGCGAGCAGCGGCCGACCTCGGGCATTCCGCCGCGCAAGGACACCCCTTGGCCACCGCTCGACCCGGCGCTGGCCGACCTCGGTCCGCTGACCCCACGCGAGCGGCTGCTCGCTGAGGACACCAGGGAGCCCGTGGCGCAGCGGGTCAACCAGATCCGCAATCAGCGCGTCTGGGCCCGCCAGGCCCAGGAGGCGCTGGTGCTGCTTCAGCGGGACGCGCGGGAGCGACCAGGGTGGCGGCTCAGCCCGGTGGAACGGCAGGCCGCGGTGGACCAGGTGCTGACCCGGGTGCGCACCGATGTGCCGGTGTCGACGCTGTCGCCGCAGGCCCTGGTCAACCAGGCCACCAGGGAGATCCTGGGGGCCGCGGTCACCAATCAGCTCACCGCCGCGGGCCGACAGGCTGCCATGGACGCGTTGCTGAGCCGTCACGGCCTCGCGCTGGTGACCCTCACGCGCGAGCAGCACGCCGCCGCCGAGGCCGCGGACCTGGGTCGGCAGAGAGTTCTGGCGCAGGCCCGCACGCGGCTGCAGGACGACCCCACCGCCGAGCTGACCGCCGAGGAGATCGACGCCATACGCGGGGCCGTTGGTGACCCGCGGCTGCCCGATCGGCTGGTGCTGACCGCGTCGCAGCACATGCAGGCGGCAGCGGGCGAGGTGGCCAACCGCCTGGAACGGATGGCCGACCTGGAGCGCCAGGCCGCTGGCTGGGGCCCGATCCGTGACGCGGAGCCGTTGCCCGTGCCTGAGCCGCAGCCCCTCAGCGGGGTGCTCAACGCGTCGGTCGGCTTGGCCGCCATTGACGCGTTCCACAGCTTCCTGTACGCCGAGCGTGGCATCGCGCCTCAGTCGCTTCCTGACTCCCGCCGGGTGTGGCAGCGGCTGGTTGACCCTGTCCCACCGCGAACGGACACCGCCCCGACCACGGACACTCGCGGACCGCGAGGGCTGCTGTCGAACGCCCGCCCGGCCGGTGACGCCGACGAGGGACCGATCACCTCAAACCTGGTCTGGGAGGCCCGCCCGGCCGACACCGTGCTGACCCCCCAGGCACAGGCCGAACTCAACCAGCTCGGCCTGCATGTGGTGCCCCTGCCTCCCGGCGGCCCGCTCACGGTCGCGGCGGTCGCCGCGGTTTACCACGGCGTCGGTGGGCTCCTGAACGCGCTGGACAGCCCGCCGGCGAGTTGGGCGCAGATGATCACCGGGATGGTGCTGGCCGACGCGGCGCACGCCAACGGCTCCTGGCCGATGTTGGGCCTGACCGACCCCGACGACGCGACGGTCGGCCAGGTATTGCAGTGGCTCGCCGACGGTATGCCGGTCGATCGGGCGCCCGAGGCGCTGGCCCAGCCTGCCGAGCTGATCGTCGGCCTGACGGCCTCTCTGATAGGCGTGGCCGTGGAGCTGGTCCGGGACGACGGCCGCCGGGTACCACTGGGTCCGCCGCCGGCCGAGGGGGTGTCCCCGGTCGTGATCGTCCAGGGCCGGGGCGGGCACCTGCTGCCCACGGTGCCGTTCACCGCGGCTCCGGCCGTGCTCGCGGCCAACGCCGGCACGCGCCTGCTGACCTCGGCGTTGCCTGACCGGGCCGGCGGGCTGTACGCCGACGAGCTCGCGTTCGCCGACCTCGACCAGATGCTGCGCGACCTCACCGGGCGGCCGGACCCGCTGCTGCCCGCCCCCGTCGAACTCTCGCGACGGCTTCGTGACGTGCTGCTGCCGGGGCGCCAGGCCCCGACGGGTGCGGGCATGGCACCGGTGCTCCAAGCGGTGCGGGAGTCGCTCACCCAGAATCCGCCACCGGCGCGTGACAGCGACGGTGCGGCGACCAGGTGGACGCCGGTGCCGCCGAACCAGGACGACCCGGACCGGGGCGGCCGAAACGGCGATCCCCCCGCGCTGACGTCCCAGCAGGCGCAGACGCTGGCCAACCTCGGACTGGCCGCCCTGGAGAACCGGGCGGGCACGGAATCCTTCTTCGAGGCGCTGCGCGACACCGGCCGGTACGGCCATCCCCGGCTGGCCGGGCTGGCGAGCAGTACTGTGCCCCGGCTGCGTGCGGCGTTCGCCGCCCTGCTGCTGGCGGATCTCGCGCAGGCCGGCAACGCCTGGCCGTTGCTGCGGGCCGACGAGTCCGCCCTGGGTGAACGCCTGGATCTGCAGGTGTCCTGGGTGGAGCAACTGGGCATGATCGGCCAGCCGCCGCCGCCGCTGGTCACCGAGGGTCTGGCCGATACCGTGGCCCAGCTTTTCGGCGTACGGGTGGTCCTGGTGCAGCCGTATGCGGTCCAGGAGTTCATTCCCGCGGGGCTGGACGCCACCGCGCTGCCCACGGTGCACCTGGTGGTGGCGGCCAACGGTCACACCGTTGCGACGGTGCCGGTCGGTGCGGCGATGGTGGGCCAGGTAGTGCGACCAGCGGCCACGAGTGACGTCACGATCGATAGCCTCCCCCCGTCCTCGGACGCGACCAGCCTTAGTGAGAGCTCCACCGGCCCGGTGCTGGTCCAGTCGACCGAGTCGGCGCCATCACCGTCGCCGTCGAGTCCGGCTCCGGTGTCCAACTGGCCGACTTCGGAGTCCGCAGCGAACCCGGTGTCGGATCTGGTTGCGAGCCCGGATCCGGTTGCGGGGCCGACTTCGGAGGATCCGTCGTCGCCACCGCCGCCACCGCCGCCACCGCCACCGCCGCTCGTCCCGGAGGGCATTGCGGCACCATTCCCGAAGGACACCCGGGTCACGCTGGATCCACTCACGCACAGCATCGGCATCCCGCGGGCGGGTCTGCCGGCGATGACGGAGCTGGTCCGGACGCTGCGACAGTCGGTCAACCTGACCGGGGTCGAGGTCGAGGCCGCCGAGTGGGACGCGCTGCCTCAGTTGCTGCTGAGCAACTACCGCTACCTGGTGGCCGACGGCTTCCCGGTGGTGCTCGGCGGCGTGGAGTTGCTGATCCAGCTCTCCCTCGACGAGCCGCGGGCGCTGGAAAACCCGGCCGGGTCGTACGACCGGCCGGTCAAGGACGCCTCCAGCGATGACATCGCCGGGCGGCAGAACACGGAGCGGGGCCGCTACCACGCCAACCAGGCCACCAACGGTGTCTTCCAGACCGGCGTCCATGCGCAGGGCCAGTCCGGCCAGGCCGGGGCGTTCCGGTTGAACGCGGCGGCCGCCTTCAGCCTGGGCCTCGACGAGGACACGCTGGTGGCGCTCAAGTTCGGCGTCTCCGTCTCGGGGCAGGCCAACGTCACCACCCGGGGCACCGGATACATCAAGGACGCTGAGGGCGGTCACGTCGAGGACACCAGGGCCGACTCCGCGATTCTCTCCCTGAAGCCCGTCTGGCGCTACCGGATGCGCACCGACCCCGCGCGTCCCTGGGCTCGTACGTCCGACACGACGGTCGCTGAAGTCTCGGATGAGCGGCTGATCCTCGCCGTCGCCGAGCACAACCTCGGTCAGGCTGGTCCGCAGGTGCGGGCCGTGGCGCCGCCTGCGGACAGCCCGCACGCCGCCGCGTTCGCGCGCAACGCGACCCGTATCCCGGTCACCTACTTCGCGTCCGGAATCACCGGGCTGCCGGAGCTGGCCGACGGCATCATCGGTGAGCTGCGGGCGGGTGGTCTGGCCATGAAGATCGGGAGTGACACCCGCAAGGAGCTGCTGCAGAAGCTGTCCAATCTCGATGCCCACCTCGACGCGGCGGTCAATGACCAGGACGGCTACCGGTTCACCCTGCACGAGCGTGGCCGGGTGGTGGCCGAGGTGGTGGTATACGGCACCCGGCTAGCCGACGGCACGGTCCGGGTCGGCACCACCAGTGACAAGGCCCACGTCGAGAAGGTCAGCACCGCGATCTCCGGCAACGGCGGCAGTCACGGCCTCAGGAACACCAGCGGGGTCAGTGTCTTCGGCGAGGCGAACCTGCTGCCGCTGCCGTTCCTGTCCCTGGGTCCGAGCATTTACGGGGGCTTCAACTGGCACAACTTCGACAGCGCGAGCGCGAGCCGGGCCGGGCTGTGGGTGCATGTGTCGCGCTACACCGGGTTCACCGGCGGATATCACGTCAAGTTTGACTTCCGGGCCAAGGTATCGGTGCGCAACAAACCCGATGCCACGCCCACCATGACCGACCCGGTGAGCGGCAGCGCTCTGCTGCGCATCCCCGAGCCAGATGCGTTCTCGCACGGGTTCCCCATCGACCAGGACGCGCTGCCGCAGGAAGTTCGCGACTCGTTGTCCAAGGACGACGACGTTTCCACGGTGCCGTACCAGCCGCGCCTGGTGCGCAACACCAGGCCCCTGCCGGACGTCCCGACGTCCATGCCGCTGCCGCGGCATGTGGCTGAGGGTCGCGGCGTCGGGCAGGGGCTTGTCCGGGTGGAACAGTCACTGGTCGACGAGATGCGGGCGATGCTCCTGCCCGAACTGCGCGCGCGGAAGTTCGTGCCGCCCGACGCCGATCGACCGTTCCACACCGGCCCGCAGGCGATCAAGTGGACCCGCAAGACGGCGCTGGACAGCCAGCTCGACAACTTTGATCTTGTACGCAAGATGGTCTCGACCAATGGGGTGCACTCGCACTACAACGCCATGCATCAGGACGGGGTCTCCTTCACGCTGCACCACCGGCACGAGCGCGGCCGGGTACGCAGCGCGCGGGTCACCATCAGCGCCGAGATGGATCTTAAGGACCGGGTGAACCCCGACGGCACTTCGAAGGATTTCGACCGATTCACGGACGAATACCACTTGGTCAACCTCGCGATGGGGATGGACGTCGCGGTCCAAGGCGCGGGTGGTGGTAAGGAGTTCATCTTCGGCGGGAAGCTCAGGGGCGGCATAACCGGGCTGCCCTTCGGCGACTACGTGCGTGGCGGCCTCCAGTATCAGCGGGGCGTCGGGGCCAGAGAGAGCGTCGTCTCCCTGTCCAATCGGCCGGAGCTACTGGAGTATGCGCATCGGCTGGCCAGGTACTGGCTGCGCAGCCGCTACCGGATCACGGTGGAGTACGACGATGGCACTCCGACCTTCTCCGCGCAGACCGGCGCGCACGAGGCGAGGGTGCAACTCATCCCGGCGTTCAACTTGCCGAACCGGCCGCTGGGCCCGTCCCAGCACACCGACTCCGGCGTGCTCGACCAGGCCGTCATCCTCCACTTCGACACCACCGGCGTGCTGCCGGCGCTGCGGGAGATGCAGCCGAAGCTCACCGGGCCGGGAAAGGTGACCGACGAGGAGGTCGCCAACTTCGGCGGCACCATCAGCCTGGCCGCCCATGCCAAGGAGATCATGCAGGGGGCGTACGACACCGACACGCTGTTCAAGTCGAAACTCTTCCTCGACCGGTACGGCTCCCTGTCCGTCTCCGGCACGATGGGGCAGAGCACTTTCGTCGGCTCCACCGACGAGGCTTATACGCTTGGTCTGATCTTCCTGCAGTTGTCGAAGGCCGCCCAGACCAGGACCGTCAGCGACGGCATCACGTGGGAGAAAGTCGCCTTTGGCATGAGCGGCGATCCGCAGGCCGCCGGGCTCACCGGGATCGCGCCCGCATGGGCGGCCAGCCGGTATTGGGGCTGGTCAGAGTCGCAGACGGCCGCCCGCACCGGCGCCAAGGAGTTCCTCGACCTCGACTTTCACCGGGCGTACGCGTTCGCGACCACAGTCGACCTCACCCTGCGCAGCTCGCACGAGCGGCACGGCAAGCTCACCATGCTGACCGGCTCCATGGGGCGAACCGAAACCAGGAACGTCAAGGACCGACAGCTGATCTACCTACTGTCCGAACCGCAGGCGCTGGCCCGCTACGGCGAGGACCGGGTGCCGCTGGACGACGCCCAGCTGCTGGACGCAATGCGCCGTTGGCAGTCGGGTGAGCTCGTCCTGCCCGGCGACGTGGTGGCGAGCGTCCTGTCCCGCTGGCAGCGCGACAGCACCCGCGCGGCGCAGCAGAAGCGGCAGGAGCTGCCGGAGAAGGAGCAGCACACCCTGCCCGACACCCGCGCGCCGTATTACGTACGCCGTGCGGCGATGGCGCTGGACCTGGCGAGGCGGCACAACCTTAACCAGACGCCGATTTTCGACCCGAACGTGCGCCGATGGTTCAGCGAGCAGTTCGGCGGCCCGCGGCTCAACGATCCGGTCGATGCGTTCCCGCACGTTCACCTGCCCGAGTACCTCACGCGTAACGGTCCCCGTGCCCTGGGCCATGCCACGGTGGCCGACTTCAAGCTTGACAGCGGCATCAGCGTTTTAGACCTCGTCTACAACGCCGTGGACCAGGCCGCGCCGGGTCTGCTCGCGCGGCGTCCGCAGGTGTGGGTTGACAGCAAGGACAACATCGGTCGGCTGCAGGGTGGGGTCGACACGCTGCAGGGCATGCTCGCCGGTGGCCGTATCCGCGGCCTCGCCGAGGACATGATGCACACCGAAGGGGTTTGGGTCTACCTGGTCAATCCGGTGGGCTGGCTCAACGCCGACGTGGTGGCGATCAACCTGCGCCTCGAGATCAACGACGGTGCGAAGGTGCGTTCGTTCGTGCCGGACTCCGGCGTGGAGAACTACGGGCACGGGTACGTCGAGGCCAGCAGCAGCGCCAACCGGGACGGATCGCGGTCGTTCAACGTGCTCGGGCTCGGTTTCAGCGGTGAGCACGGCACCTCCGGCGGTCCGTCGCTCAGCGTGTTCGACGGCAACCACCGCAGGACCGGACGGGAAACGGTCGGCACGACCGAGCAGACCGTGTACGACTGGAGCGGCCACTACCTCTTTGGGGTCTCGGCCACCATTAAGATCGGCGTGCGCCGTTACGACCAGGTGAACCGCCCCCTCAACACGGCCGCGATGCGCGCCTTCCGGGCCAAGAAGGGCCTCAATGATCCGAAGGCGGTGCGGCGCTCCGGTGTCATCGAGCTCAAGGTGCCCCGCGGCATCGCCGAGGCGCCCGCCATCTTCGGGCCGGCCCAGATGCCCGACCTGTCGGCGCTGCTGCCACTGCCCGGTGACGCGTACCTGACCGCGGTGCTGCTCGACGACGGGTTGCCGGTCGCGAGGCAGCTGCTCGCCCGGGCGCTGGGCAGCGGGGCCGACAGCGCGGACTACCGGGGCAGCCTGTCGCTGCCGGTGCTGCTGTCGCGCTCTCACCTGGCCAACCACCTGGTCGAGGCGCTGCGGCCGCAGGGATACCGGCTCGTCGACGACTTGTTCCTGCCCGGCCACTCCAGCGACCGGGTGGAGCTGGACATGCACGCCGAGCTGTTCGACATGCAGATCATCTCCGAGATCGTCAACGCCACCGGCACCGGCCGATACGCCAAGCACCAGAGCGGCACCACCGCCTCCACGTCGACCGACCTCAAGGCCTCCTCCCTGGACGGCAGCGTCGGCCAGAGTGGCGTCATCAGCGTCAACGACCCTGCCCACGCCAACGAACCGTGGGGGGCGAACCAGCACTCCGAGGCCACTAGCGCCGCCCGGCTCGCTCCACGGGGCCAGTACAGCGGCGGCACGGAGAACTACCGGCGTGAGCAGCACGTCAAGCAGCAGGGCCCCGTCTTCCTGGTGCGGCTGCGGTTGAAGGCCAGCTTCACCGCGCAGCGCGTACACCAGCACCTCTTCGGTGATCCCGAATATACCGGCACCTTCTACAGCGACCCGGTGACCGGCGACGTCTACGTGGAATTGTTCGTCGACGAGGTCCGCGAGCTGCAGCGCCGGATGAGTGAGCGCAACGCGGCGACCCGGGCGGCCGACGACCCCGCCACCTGGGCGCCGCTGGATCCGCAGGCACCCCGGGTGAACCTGGACCAGCATCTCGTCGACGTGGCCGGCGCGGGGTCCGACGCGGTCCGGGCCGCCGGGAACGTGGCGCAGGTGCTGCGCGACCAGCTCGGTCGGGACGCCCGTAGCACGGCCAACGCGCGGCGCACGCTGTGGGACCCGGACCACCCCCGGGACGCCAGGCCCATCGTGCTTACCACCAGCGAGGCGTCGCGGGCCTACGAGTCGTACCGTGCGGTGCTGAACTGGGCCGAGTCGCACCGGCTCGCCGACCGGTTGCGCAACCGCCCGAACCTGGCCAGGAGGTATAAGGCCTGGCGGGGAGACCTTGCCTTCGCGCCACTGTACGGCGCGGACAACACAGCTGCGGTAGAGGCGTGGCGGTACCGGGTTAAGAAGATCATCAACTGGGTCAACAAAACCCAGCCGATCCCCGAGGGCGCCCAGGCGACTGGACCGCTCGCGTTGCCGCCGGAGGCGTCGGTGCTGTCGCTGGATTCGGTGCACGTCGGCCGCCGGATCGCCCGCGAGATGGGACGCCACGTGCAGGTGGAGGAGACTGCGGCCGATGGCACGGTCACCCGGCACCGCATTGACCCGACCGGTCGCGTGTACCGCGCCAGCGCCGACGGCCGTCCGGAGGCAGTTGAGGCCGCGATCGCGAACCTGCCCGAGGATGTCCGCCAGGCCCTGGCGGAAAATCCCGTGCCTTCCGGGGAACTGGCCGACCTCTACCGCGACTCGTGGACCAGCCAGCAGACGACCTTCGAGCTGGCGGTGCGGGCGCGGCTGGCGCGCGACGCCGACAACCGAAAGCTGGCGGCACGGGCGGAAGAGTTGTATGCGCAGCTCGGCGCGGAGCAGGTCGAGCAGCTTACCGAGGAGGCCGCCGTGATCATGTGGCGGTGGACGCTTGGCCTGACCGCGACCGACAACCTCATCGACCGGTTCCCGTGGGCCGCGGCGGCGCGGTCGGGGTCCCTCGCGGAGCAGGTGGCGGCAGTGGTGCGCGACCCGGCGCTCATGCTCACGGTCATCGAGGCGCTCGTCAAAGGCCGCGCTTGGGCGGTGCTCGCGGCGGTCAAGATCGGGCGGCAGCTGCAACACCGCGGCACCCTGCCAGGCCTTGCCACAACCTTCCCGGTCACGCCGGGTCCGCTGCCGCCGCTCGGGGCGTCGGTGTCCACCACGACGCCGATGAACCCCACCACATCGGGGAGTCTGGGGACACCGGGCGGCTTTGCCGGTGGAGGGGCCTAAAAGGCGTCTCGTAACGCGGTGAAGGCCTTGCCCGGTAACGGGTTGGTGGTCAGCTCGTCGATGGGAGGTCAGAACCTCCTGCGGACCTGAGTCCGCGCGTCCCCAAACCGCGCCCTGGTCAGGTTCATTTCGGGTCGGACGCTGGTAGGTGCGGGATTGAACCAAACCGGTAAGCCTCTCGTCGTGAGTGCACGGGCCTCTCGATACGTGGAGGGGCCAGGTTGACACGGGGCTGGTGGGATCACCGGCAGAGCTGGAAGCAACCAGCAGAGCAGGGAGAGGGGCATCGCCATGACTCAGGCGGTCGAGGCGCCGAACGATCAACCCGCCGCCTTCCACCAGCTACTGCTTCGGATGGCTGGCCAGCTGCCAGACGAGCTGATCTCCGAGGCTCGGCGTTGGCTCGCCGGGGGAGAGCTGCTGGAGATCGCGCAGGCGGTGCTTTTTGCCGCGCTGACCGGGCAGGTGGCGGTGACCGAGGCAGATGCGACGCTGCTGGCCGACACGCTCGCCGCCGCAGGCGAGAGCACCGATGGCGTGGCCGACCTCGATCGTTCCGAGGCCGACCCCCAGATCCCGTACGGCTTGGCGCCAGTCAGCCCAGAGGTGCTGGCCGAGCATGGTGGTGACGTGCCGTACAGCATCGATCTGACCGGTCCGTACGACGGGCCGGGTGCGGCTGAGGAGATCGACCTTGCGGTCGTCGCGGCCGTGGAGGCGCAGGTCGCGGACGGCGCGCAAGTAGTCGGGCTATGGCGGACGTGGAGATTCCCGGCCATGGACACGCAGTGGCCACCGCCACGCCGGATATTTCTGGTCCACGCCGCCGACGACACGCAGTTGCCGAGGCTGGCCGCCCGGCTGCAGGAAACGCTGGAGGCGGTGGGGGAGACCGATCCCCAGGTGGAGGTTTTCGCCGACCCCGACGAGCTGCCCGCGTACCAGCGCAATGCGCTAGCTTTCTCCACCCTGCTCTGGGCGGCGGCCCCGGCGACTCCGGTGCTCGTCGCCCAGGTGTTCGACACCTTCTCCGAGGAGAGCGGTCCCGGGTTCGACCCGGCGCATCCGCAGCTCGACGATGATGAGCGTGATCGGGTGCTGAGCTACCTTGACGAGGGCGTTCCGTTGTTGATCACGCCCGAATTGACCGAGGACGTGGTGGACCGGTCACGGGGCGAGGCGGTGCCGACGGTGTTCCGTACCGACGGCCAGTGGATTTGGACCGATGCGGTTAGTTACTACGTGCGTGAGCATCGGCTGGCCCCCGACCCGGATCTGCTCGACGACATCAGGGACAACGACTACCAGCCGCCCGAGGTCGACGCCGTGGCGCTGCACCGGGCGCTGTCGGCGCTCTACGCGCCGGTTTCTGACGTGGATGTCTGGGACGCCGATCTTGACGTTGACGACGATTGGGGCGCCAATCTTGACGTCGTCGGCGATGGTGACGCCGGCGATATCGCCGGTGCCGGCGCTGATGTCGCCGGTTCCGACGCCGATATCGCCGGCTGGGCGGAGCCCGCGCCGCCCGTCGAGAACCCATCAGCTCGGCCGACGCCGACCGGTCGAGTCGATGTGGAGGTGGCTACCTCGAACCTGCTGTAGGTGTGTCCTGCCGTTGAACCGGCCAGGCAGTAGGCGGGAGATCGGACCGCGTCCGGTGTCCGTAGCTGCCGCAAGACCGTACGCCGTGGAGAGGAGATCAGCCCGATGTCTGGGGGCCGCTCCGATCAACCAGTTGCGGACCGCGTCATCGCAGATACTGTCGGTGAGGTTCTGGTTCTGCGTACCCCGGCGGATCCGCGTGAGCCGCTGGTCGCCCTGGCCGCCGCGCTGCCCCCGGAACCACATCGTACGGCGGTATTGAGTACCCCGTCGGTGACCATCCGGCCGGACCTCTTCGAGATCCTTCCGGATTTGTTGATCGAACATCTGGGCGGCAGTGCGGGGGGTGTCCGGCTGGTTTCATTGGGCGGGTACGCCCGATCGATCGACGCGTGTGCGGCCGCGCACAGCCTGGCCGAGGGGGTCGGCCAAGAGGTGGTCTTCCCGCCGTCCGGGCTGATCGTGACCCCCGACGGCACCAGCGTACGGGCCCGCCCGCCCGCCGCCGAGAATGCCGGCCCGGACACCGTCGAGGGCGGGTGCGGTCCGGGTGCGGGCACCGTGTGGATGGTCTGCGGACCCGATCGCCCAGCCCGCCATGAGTCCTCCTGGCCGCCGCTGCATGAGCTGGCGGCGGACCCGTCGCCGCCGCCGAGCGACTCCCCATTCGATCCGCAGCAGACGAGCCGAATCGCGGCACCGGCCGATCCTCCTTTGCGGCCGGTCAGGTCGAGGTGGGCGGCCGGCACCAACTACCAACTCTTCGCGCGCGCCGACGGCGGGCTCACCTACCTGCCTCGCAGCCGTCCGGCCACCGCCTGGCTGCCGCCCCGGCTGCTAGGCCGGCCACCGCGCTCACCATCGGCGCCGGCCGCGGCGCAGACCGTGGTGCCCGGCGTGCGGACCACCGCGGGCTGGTCATTCCTGGACGAACCGCCGATGGGCGTCGGCCGGGTGCTGGCGGGTTTCGTCGTCCAGATACAGGTAGAGGTCAGCGGGTTCCGGGTCGCCGGCCGTCCGGTATCACCGCGGTCGTTGGCGAAGATGATCGTCGCCTGCCGGGACGACGCCAGCCAGCCGGTGGTGGTCGTGGCGCAGGGTGTGTCCGTCACCGGGCCCGCCGCCGATCTGCTCTTCGGCGGCCTCGCCGACGCGCTGGCCGTCCCAGTGCTCGCCGCCGATGCCGAGGTCTCGACATTCGCGACCGGGATTCTCCAGACCACCGGCACCTTCCGCCGCTGGAGTCCGACGGTCACCCGCCCCGGTGAGCGGCGAGGCACCCGTCGGATCCAGACGCTAGGCGCGGTATTGCCGCCTCGACCGGCCAACTCAGGCCGGCGTACCCAGCCTCAGCCGACGACCGCGGCGGCACCGACCGGGTCAGTAACCGCAGCGCCCGCTACCTGGGCCGTCCCAACCGCGGTGCCTGAGCCGATCGCGTTCGGGTTCGACGTCCCGGAGTTGGTCGTGTCCCCGGCCGTCGAGGTGGCGTTGGCGGCGTCCCCCGGTGCCGACCCGACGCCCGCTGCTCGTCCAGTCGCCGCGGGTGATCCTGACCGCATCCACCCCGACGGTGGGCAACTGACCGAGGAGCACCTCGACCGGATGGTTCGGGAGGCCGACCCCTACCCACCCGATGTCATCGGGCACCTCGCCGGGGCGAAGCAGGCCCTCCTGGAGGAGATCAGGTCCGAGCCGACGATCGACCGCGTCGGCCGGGCCGCCGCGGCCGTGGCTCAGACCGCCCGGCTCAGCGAGCTTCCGGCGCAGGCAATCCCTGCGCCGGCCGTGCTCGGTCCCGAGTTCGTTGTGCTGACCGACTCGGACCGCTGGCGGCCACCAGCCGCGGTCGATGCGCCGGTACCGCCCGTGTCGGTGGCCGCGGCAGCGGCGGAGGCCGAATCTGCCCCCGTCGCAGCACACGATATGGCGGCAGTGGACCCGTTCTCAACCGAGATCGCCTTGCAAGCGGCCGCTGCGGGTAGCCGTGTCGCCGCGTTTTCCTCGGCGGTGGCAGCCGATCCGGCCACCGTCCCGCAGGCCCTGGGTGAGGCAACGTCCGCCGGCCAATCGGACCTGGCACCGACCCAGGCAACCGACAGATCGGCGCCTCCGGACGTACCCGCCAGCTCGGTACTATGGATCTGCGAAAATGATCCGATTCAGGCAGCTGGTGACCGTACGGCACTGCGCCAGGCACTCGGCAGCCGATATGACGCCCACGCCCGGGTGGCTTCTCGAAAGTTGGGCGAGGAGCCTGGGATCCGCGCCAGCGCCAGCGCCAGCGCCAGCGCCGGCGCGGGTGCGGGTGCTGGCGCGCTCGCTGAGCTCACCGCCGGGCTGGTCGCGGTGCTCGCCTATTGCGACGGTGAGCGCGACGTGGTCAATCAGGTCCTCCGCGGCACCGGGCCCGACGAGGGCGTCGAGCAGATCTCCATGCTGGCCCGATATGCCGCGTACGGCCTGCGCCGACTCCCGTCCGTGCTCGGGCCCGTCTTCCGGGCAGGCGCCACCGAGCCGGACCTTGCCGCCCGGTACCGACCCGGCGACGAGCTGATCGAGCCGGCGTTCATCGACGTCGACCTGACGGCCGGTCCGGCCCCGGCGTCGGGCGTGGAGTTCGCCATCTGGTCGGTGAGCGCGCACCGGGTGAGCGGTTTCGCCGATCGGGGTGGTGCGCTCTTCCCACCGGGCAGTCGATTCGTCGTACTTGCTGTTGACCGCGAAGCGGCAAGCGATGGGCCGGTACGCGTGTTGCTGCGGGACCTGACCACGGCGCGGCGAAGCGATCGGGCCAGCCAGCAGGCGGGCGGCCGGGACGACGCCGAGCGCGTCCTGGCCCGGCTGCGCGCGGCACCTCGGGGCGCCGCCTCCGAGCCGGCCAGCTCACTACTGTCGAACTTCCTCCCTGGCCTAGATGACGCGGGCCGTTATTTCGTACGACCGGCTGAGCTCGCCGGCGCCGTTTCCGTGGAAAGGGGTGGACCAGCGTGACCAACAGTGTGGTTTCGGTATCGCCGAGCGAACCGGGGTGCCTGCCGACCATTGCCGCCGCCCTGGAAGCGGCGGCTCCTGGCGCCACCGTAGCTGTACAACCGGGAACCTACCGGGAACGGCTGCGGCTGACTCGTGACGTTACTGTGGTGGCGGAGGATGGCCGGGGTACCGTCACCATCGACGGTGGGGATGGGGTGGCCGTCTTCGTTGCCGCTGGCGCGGGCACCCTGCGCGGTGTGAAAGTGCGTGGCGGCGGTCCGAATCTGCCCGCGATCCAGGTAGGGCAGGGTCGGCTTGACGCCCACGACTGCGAGGTCGCAGCGAATGGCATCGTCGCGGTGCACGTCCCGGCCGGGCATGTGGGGATGCGCGATTGCCTGGTGAGCAATCCGGGCGGGGCCGGTTTCCTGATCGAGAAGGCTGGCGGCGGCGCGGTGACCACGACCACCGTACGCGAGGTCGGCAGCGCCGCGATCGTCATCGCTGGCCACGGGGAGCCTGTGTTTCGGCGGTGTACCGTGACCGACGGCCGGGGAGCCGGCGTGCTGTCCACCCGGAGTGGGCGCGGCACGATCGAGGAATGCGACATCAGCGCGGTTGACGGCCCGGGGGTGGCCGTGGAGGACGGCGGCGCGGTCCGCTTGGTGCGGACGAAGGTGCACGATACGCCGGGCACGGGGGTGTTCGTCGCCGGTGGCCAACCGACACTGGAGGCCTGCGAGATCCAAGCGGTCGGCGAGCACGGCGTGATCTTGTCCGGCACCAGCAACGCGGTGCTCAAGGCTTGCCGGGTAAGCGGGACGGCCGGTCATGGCCTGTTCGCACTCGACGAGGCGCGCGGGGCGTTCCTCGACGGAGAGATCAAAAGCACCAGGGCGCCGGCCGTGGCGGTCAGCGGCTCGGCGGCACCGCGGATCGAGGGCGGCTCGGTGGCTGCTGGTGGTGGGGTGGCCTTGGTGTTCGAGGCGGAGGCCGGCGGCGTCGTACGCGGGCTCACCGTGCACGGCGGACAGACCGGTCTGGTGGTCGGCGGCGCGGCACAGCCAGTTCTCGAAGAGGTCACCATCGTTGACTGCACCGAGTACGGCGTGCAACTCGCCGACAAGGCTCAACCGACCGTTAGCGGCGGGCGGATAGAGCGATGCGCCGCAGGTGGACTTTTGGTCGGCGGCGGTACGGCGCTGACCGCAGAGGGCACTACCGTCCAGGGCGGGAAGATCGGGCTGACCCTCGCCGCCCGTGGCACGGCGACCGTCACCTCCTGCGATATCGGGTCCGCCCGCAACATTGGGATTCTCGTCCAGACGCAAGGTCACCTCACCCTGGTCGGCACGCGGGTACGGGGCAACCGCGGTCCAGGCGTCCGGTTTACCGCCGGGTCCTCCGGCCGGATCGACGGCTGCGAGCTGCTCGACAACGCGGGTGACGGACTGCTCGTGGAGACCACGGAGCCAGTGCACGTCGAGAACACCAGGGTGGTCGGCAACGGTGGCGACGCTGGCCGCGGGGCCACACCGAGACCGGTGCCAGACATGGCCGACCCGAGCACCGAGCGAAGCCCGACGTCCCCCGTCACCACCCGACCCGACCAGGTGCGACCCAACCCGACTCGGACTTGGGCGGCCTCGGCGCACGCGGACGGTTCGTCTGATGCGGCGAGTCCGCTGTTGGCTGAGTTGGAGGCACTGGTCGGCTTGGCCGGGGTCAAGCGGGAAGTGGCGACGCTGGTCGGCCTGCACCGGGTCAGCAAGCGGCGGGCCGCCGCTGGCCTGCCGACGCCACCGATGTCCCGGCATATGGTTTTCGCTGGTGCGCCGGGCACCGGAAAAACAACAGTGGCCAGGTTGTACGGGCGGATCCTGGCCGCATTGGGAGTGCTACCGACCGGCCAACTGATTGAGGTGGCCCGGGCGGACCTGGTGGCGGAGCACATCGGTGGCACCGCGGTGAAGACCACGGAGAAGTTCGAAGAGGCGCGCGGCGGCGTGCTGTTTATTGACGAGGCGTACGCGCTGGCTCCGGTGGAAGGTGGTTCCGGACATGATTTCGGCCGGGAGGCCGTTGACACGCTGGTCAAGCTGATGGAGGACTATCGGGACGAGGTGGTGGTGATCGTCGCGGGCTACTCGGCCCAGATGCGTGCCTTCCTGGACTCCAACCCGGGTCTTGCCTCGCGTTTTGCCAAGTCGGTGGAGTTCGAGAGCTACTCGACCACCGAGCTGGTCACCATCGTTGAGCGGTTGTGCAGCACCCACCACTACTCGCTGGAGTACGACACCCGACTCGCCTTGGCGCAGCTTTTTGACGGGATGGTGCGGGACGCGAATTTCGGTAACGCGCGGGTTGCCCGCAAGGTGTTCGAGGAGATGATCGGGCGGCAGGCGGTCCGGCTCTCCGAGGACGGTTCGGTATCCGGAGTGGAACTGGCCCAGTTGCTGCCTCAGGACCTTGGCATGCCGCCGTCGGCCGGGGTACCGGTAGGCATGGCCAAATCGGATGAGCTCGACAAGTTGCTAGCCAAGCTGAACGGCATGATCGGGCTGAGTGGCGTGAAGAAGGAGGTGGCCGAAGTGATCGACCTGTTGGCCACCATCCGGACCCGCGTGAGCGCAGGTCTGCCCGCGCCAGCCATCTCCCGGCATCTGATCTTCTCCGGGCCACCCGGTACCGGGAAAACCACGGTGGCTCGGCTGTACGGTCAACTGTTGACCGCGCTTGGCGTACTGGCCGGTGGGCAGCTCATCGAGGTTGCCCGGGCGGATCTGGTCGGCGAATACATCGGCCACACGGCACAGCGCACCAAGGAGGCGTTCGAGCGAGCCCGTGGTGGGGTGCTGTTCATTGACGAGGCGTACACACTGGCCCCGCCGGATGCCCGGCAAGACTTCGGCCGGGAAGCGATCGACACACTAGTCAAGCTCATGGAGGATCACCGGGACGAGGTGGTGGTGATCGCGGCCGGGTACGAGCAGGAAATTGAGGCGTTCCTAGCCGCCAACGCCGGCCTCGCCTCGCGGTTCTCGCGGCGGATCCACTTTGCCAACTACAACCCGGATGAGCTGGTGGCCATCTTCCAAGCGCTGGCCTCGACCAGCGGGTACGAATGCCCGGGAGCAACGCTGGTAGCGCTGCGGGAGCACTTCGAGCACGTCCCGAAGTCCCGCACCTTCGGCAACGGTCGATACGCTCGTCAGGTGCTGGATGAGGCAATCACCCGCCAGGCCGGCCGCCTCCGGTCACTGCCGTCACCCAGCGTCGACCAGTTGCGGACCCTGCTGGTCGAGGACGTCGCGACGGCGGCGGTGCGTGCCTGAGCTGGGAGATCATTCTGGCGGGCAGCGCCATGGCGGGTAAGGATGGCGCATTGAGCAACCAGACCGACCCACCCCGGGTCTTCGGGCACGACCGGGTCATCCTCATCGTCCGCGGCAGCGCGCCGCCACCGGAGGCCGTGTACGCACACCTGCCGCGGGAAGGCGACCGATACACGGTGATCGTGGCCACCGACCCGCCGCTGGACCTGCCAACGCTGATCGGACTTCTCGCCAAGCATCTGCCGGTTCGTTGCGAATCGATCCGACTCGTGCTCTCGCACGCGGGGCGCCCCGAGATCGCGCAGGTCATCGCGGACGAACTGCGGATCGACGTGATCGCGCCGTCCGGGCCAGTACTGCTGCTGCGCCCCGGGACGCAGTTCGTGGATGGCGGCGAGTGGTGGAGCTTCCGGCCGAACAGACCGGCAGAGCATCAAGGCCCCCGCCATCCGGCGCCTCGCTGGCAGCGCCTGTTGCCCACCGGTCCCTGGGCCAACCCGTCTGATCTGCGGGTGACCGCGATTCCGGCCGGTCTCTGGTTGCACGACGCGGATCCACCCGAACCCGAGCTCACCGCGCGGATACTGGCCACGTACGTGGACCACGATCAGCCAACGGTGGTGATAGGCCGTCCGGGCAGCCCAGCCTTGCCGCCCGAACCGGTCTACGACGTACTGGAGTCGCTGCCACGGCAGGCCCGGCGCCGGATGATCCTGGTCCCGTACGGCCCGGACAGCACCACAGCCGACACGGTGGGGGAGTGGCTCGCGGCGCGTACCGCGGCAACCATCGACGTGATGAGCGGGGTCGCCGACACCGACCCAGCCGGCGTGGCGGTTCGTACGATGGTCGACGCCAGTGGCCATCGGGGCTGGCGGCCGTTCGCTCAGCGGCTCACGTACCGCGCCGGCGCGCCGCCGCAGGTTACCGAGTGGCGCCGGCCCCTGCCGGAGCTGCCGGGTACCGGCGGCATGCAGCAGGTCGATGAGCGCTGGGCGATTGAGGTGGTCCGTTGTGGTCTCTGGCTGCGACTGACCGGCGACGATCCTGATCAGGACATCGTGCGGCGCCTGCACGCCGACCCCCGTCACCCGCTGCTGGTGCTCGGTGCCGCTGCCGCCGCCGAGCCGGCCGACGCGCTGGCCGTTCTCGATTCGGTGGTCGCACAGTTGCCGAGCAGCATCTCCGGCCCGCTGCGGCTGGTCGTGACCCGTCCGCTCGCCGACCGGGCTGCGGCGGCTTGGTCCTCGGTCACCGGCCGCTACGGGCCGATGCTCACGATTGTCGGACCGGGGCACGTGGTCGAGCTGCCCGACCAGAGCCACCCAGAGGCGCCATTGGCCCCGCTGTCGGCGGACGCCAGTCCACCCCGGCAGGCCGCGTCCACCGTGCCGGCCGAGCCCGTTCCGTCGGCTGAGCCCGTTCCGTCGGCTGAGCCCGTTCCGTCGGCTGAGCCCGTTCCGTCGGCCGAGCCCATTCCGCCTGCCGAGCTGGCTGTGCCTGTTGAGCCCCTGCCCGGATCCGGCCCAGTGCCGGACCGTCACGCCGATCCGATACCCGAGCCGTCCGCGGTGGACCTCCGGATCGAGCCGGCGCCGAGACCCGAGCCAATCTCAGGCGATGGCCTCCACGTCGAGCCCGTGCTGGATCCCATGCCAGACCCCCGCACCGATCCGGTGCCGAAACCCGTTACGGGCGTCGCGGTGCTGCCGTCGCCCGAGTTGGTCGTACCGTCAATGGGCTGGGAACCGAGCTTCCCGGGCAACCATTCGAGCACTCCCCACGAACGCCAGGCGCTGCGCGATCTGCTGGGCCACCGCTACCAGGCGTACGCGCAAACCGCCGCCACCTGCCGGCAAACGCGCCCAGTGGACGGAGACGGTGATGAACGCCTCGCCGATCTGGCCGCGCTGGTGGCCTTCTGCGCCGGCGATCCGTCCTTCGCCGCGAGCGCCGGGCCTGTTCCCGCAGCCGCGAAATCGTGTTTGATCAGCGGCCTCCTGCGGATGCCACCGTACGCCGGGGTGGTGTTCGCGTCCTGGGCCCTCGGAGCAGGGCTGAGCTGGGAGTACGGGCAGGTGGTCAGCGCTGACGACGTACTGCCCGCGACCGCGTCGCCGCTCTGGACGGAACGAAACCAGACAGCGCCCGGCCAGACCGAGGTGGACGTCCCGGTCCTCGTCGTCCGGTCGATCACTGGCCGGCCGGCACCCGCGGTTACTCCGATCGGCCCCGACTGGGTGCTCTTCCCACCAGGCGCCCGGTTTCGAGTGGTCGCAGACGAGCACGGTCGCGGCGGGTCGGGGCTGGTCCTGCTGCGGGAGGTAACCCCGCAGACCGGAACCGGGACAAGCGTCGACGTGCTAGACCGGCGGGCCCGAGAGTCGCTACGTCGAGTGGTCTCTGCCATTCACCGAGCGCCGGGGGGTAGTACGTGGCCGCTCATGCCTGGTCGCGGATCGCCAACGAGTCGATGATCGAGCTGCATGCCATCAACCAGGCCCGGCGGGTCTGTATGTCGAGCGCGTCGAGCTCGATCCGGCCGCCCGAACGGATGAGCCGGTCGAAGGGAATCACGACGACATCCCGGACGACCGGGCGGTACCGCTCGATGATGTCGTTGAGCAGCTGCGGGTCCGGCTTGGGGTCCGCACACGAAACGATCGCCACGGCGTTCTCCACCAGGTCGGACCGATTGGTACGGATTAGGTGGTCGAGCATCCACAGACCGCTGTCGGCCACGTCGCGTTGCACGGTGGTCGGCACAATCAGGCAGTCGGCGACCGCCGTGGCGGATTGCCAGTTCGCCGCGCGGATGTTGTTCCCGGTGTCGATCACGATCAGCCGGTAGAACCGGCACAGCGCGGTCCAGAGCCTACGGAACGCCAGGTCGTCGATGATCTCCATGCTGCCGGCCGCGTCGTCTGAGGCGAGTACGTCGAACCGGGCGCTCTGTGGCCGCAGGTACGCCGAGAGCTGGCCAACGCTCGCCGTCGCGGCCAGGAACTCGTCGATGTTGTGCAGCAGGTCGATCACGGTCTGCTGGTGTGGCGCGGACTCCGCGCGCATGCCGAGAGTGCCGCGGGTCTCGTTGTTGTCCCAGGCCAGCGTGTACCCGCCGCGATAAAAGCCGAGGCTGGCCGCAGCAAGCAGCGCGGTGGGGGTCTTCGCCGCGCCACCCTTGGGATTGGCCACCACGATGGACATGGTCCGGCTGAACGGGCGCAGCAGCCTCCGCCGCGCTGCCTGGTGAACCAGTTCCTCCTTGGTTGCCGGCAACGTGAGCGTGCCGCCGCTGATCCGGTTGGCCCGTCCCCGCCAGCCCCATTCCGCAGGCTTGGTCGGGTGCTGGGGTGTCTGTGCGTCGTCGGCGGTGGCGACGGGAATGTTCGGCCGTGCGCCGTCCGGTGCGGTCAGCGGTTGGCTGGGGGCTTGCCACGCGAGTCCCGCCGCGGGTTGGGCGTCCAAGCCGCGGTTGGAGTGCGGGAGAGTGTCCGGGTGTGACACGGACGGGGAACCGCCGGTGGCATCGCGGTCCGCTGCATCTGGCTTGTGCCCGGGGTGCGTCATCCTGGCCTGGCTCCTTGTCGATGAGCGGAACTTCGGTGCCGTCGGCGCAGCGCGATGCTGGTGCGGTGTCGAACGTTCACCGGTGTCCGGTGGTTGTTGTGGTCCTCGCCGGGTGGGCCCTCGCCGAAGCATCCGTGGAGCCCGGTGAGTCGAGGTAGGCGGACGTCGCCTGCTCGGCTCGACGTGCGTCAGATGCGGGGGCTGACACATACGGGGAACCGGCCTCACCGGTCTCCAACATCTCGAGCATCCAGGCGTTTAACTCCTCTTGCATGTCGGCGTGAATCACCTCGTTTACCGCCTCGTCGAGGTCGTCCGCCGAGATGCCACCGGCGAAGCGACGGACTGGCATGCCGTCGCGGTAGACCACAATGCTGGGCAGCGCCTGAAGGTGATGCAGGTCGGCCAGGTTTCGCTGCTCCATGGCCTCGACGGTCCAGACCGCGCAATCGGGGTGCCTCGCCACGAATTCGTCGAGCTCGGGCTGGAACTGCTGGCAGGCCGGGCTGTCGGCCATCCGGAAGACCAGGACGGCGACGCCGGCTGAGAGAGCGACATCATGCTCGTCGGCCGTTAGCGATCTCATCACACCACTACCAGACGTCCGCCAGACGGTGGCGGTTCACGCGCAGGATCAACAACTTCGGCAGGTGATCACTAAGCAGGGCACAACCATGGTGCGGTGGTCCGCGGCTGAGGCGGCCCACAGCGCACCCCACACGGCCGGTTGGGGTCAGCTTCTCAGCCCTTCAAGGCCAAGGCCGCGTAGTTAGGCCACCGCGGCCGTCGACGGCAACAGTCCGCCAACGCCGGTAACACACCCCTGGCGTCCTGGGCGTGCCACAGGTCCGGCCACCGACCCTCCATCCACTGTGAAAGTAGAACGGCTTAAGGCACGGCTGACGTCGGGGACCCGCCGGTGACCGGAAGATCATCCGCATGCGGGGCGCCGGCAAGGCCCCTCCTACGCCTAGCGGCCCGCCGCCGCGCTTTCGACTCGCACTGTCGACCGCAGTACCGGCTTACAGTCGTGTCAGTGAACCGAACGGGGGAGCCACACTGCACGCAGATCAGCTGCACCACCTCGGTCCCCTGTCTGCGCCGCTGGAGCAGCACGCCACCGCGGATGACCCCGACGTCGCCGTTCGCCAACGCGTCGGCCAAGCAGGGCTCCCGCACCGGGCACGCGAGGCAGATGCGCACTGCCCGGCTGCAGTGTGGACCGCTGTCGGTCCACCACTCGCTGTCCCAGCTGACACATGCGGCGTAGCGCCACCAATCGGTGCGGCCCGGCGCAGCTTGCTGGCTCACGTGTGATCACCGTCCTTCGCAGAAGGAGAGCCGTGCCGGTTGACACGACTCGTCCGTCCGCCGCCGCAGTCCCTTTGACGTGCAGCAGCGGAGCCTCACCATGGACTACGGACCGAAGACTTCCTGGTTCATCGGATTTGCGGCGAGGACACCCCTGCCCTTCAGGGCCGGGAGGATGTCAACCCGTGTGCAAAAGGGCGCGGTAGTCGTTCGCTGGTCGATCGACGAGCCGGAGTGGCGCCGCTTCCGGGATATGGACAGTCAACTCGGCGCGACGGCCCATCCCGGCGACGGGCCGTCCAACGACGTATGTAGTCGATCTCCGGTTCACCGCACTCCGCCATGCATGCAGAAGACGATAGCTAAGGCATTCTGGCTGGCGGAGAAGGCAGAACTGCGGTCCTATGTAGCAAGCCCCCGGGTTTGGCGCATCACACCCGTCCAACGCCGGGGTGGCTCGGCGCCATCCCCTCCCCGGCGTCGGGCCCGCGTCGGTCACATCTTCGGCCGGCCGCTGCGGGTGCCCGACGGTCTTGCCCCGCGACCGTCGGGCACCTGCGGTTGTTGGGCGTGCGTGCGGGAGGCAGCGCTTCGTCTGCGAGCGGACCGCCGGTTGGCAGTTGGCATGTCGTCCTGAACCCAGGATCGGCCCTGCACGTCGTCCCTTCGGCAGTAATGGCGCCAAAGGAGCGCCAGTTGCCCATCAACGAACGGCACGTCAACTCGCCTACCTCGGTGGTGCCCAGCAGCGATCCGTCGGACCTGAGCCACCGCCGTGCCGCGTCGTTCGTCGGTAACGGCGGATCCCTGGTCGACTTCGCATTCGCCTTATCCGCACGCGAGGTGCGCTCTTGGGTTTGGTCGAACCACTCGCGGCGACCGGGGCGGCGTGGGATGCGCAGCTCTCGCAGGACCTCGCGGGACTGATAGGCCGGGTCGATCCCGGCATCCAGCGGCTCGAGCCGGTTGGTGATCTGTTCATGCGGCCGGCGACGCCTCTGGCCGTTCCTTCTCGTGCACGCAGTGAGTGGGGTTCGTCGATGGGGCCACCGGCGCACAAGACCTACTGGACCTGCGTCCGCCGGGAAGCCGCCGGTAGCGGTGATCCAGGAAGCCGTGAGCCGGCTGGCACTCGCCAACCGGCGATGAACTTTTGAGGCGCCGGTACGTCGTGACTGACGCAGGTCCGCTGCGCGCCCTGACGGTCCGCCAAACTGGGGGCGCAGCGGACATGGATCCGTCCCGACATAAGGAAGGCGCATTGTGAAGGTAAGAGAGGCAGTTCAGCGGATCGCCACTGGGATCCTGGCTACGGTCTTGGCCGTTGGTGGAGTTGTGGCCCTGGGTGCCCAGCCCGCTTCCGCCGCATATGTCTGCGCAAACAATCAGGTCTGTTTCTATGAGGGAGCCAACTATAGTGGCACGGCCTTCGTTCCGCAGGAGTTGAGTAACAGCTCCAACTCTGTCCCGGACTTTCGCTATCGGGTCTTCACTAACGGCACGAACGCTAATGACAGGGTCTCTTCAATCGTCAACAACACCGGCTGGTCCCTGGCCGTATATCGTGACGTGTGGTTTGGCGGCGACCACTTGATTGTCCCGCCGTACACTAGGACAAACCTCAGCTGGCCCTATGACAATGAGATCTCTTCGGCGAAGTTTGCGACGGGAGTTCCAATCGGAAGCTCTCCCGCGTAGCTGACGTAAATGCTCGGTTACCCCGTGTAAAGATCGACGCGCGCGCGGGTCAACCGAAGGCTCCTCAAAATTTCACGGGTTAGCCGCATATTTATGAAATGGCGGGCCGGAGGCGGGCCGCCATTTCCCACTACCGCCGGGCTGCCGCCGAGGTTCGGGCGTTCGGCCGGCAAACCGAGTCACAACGCAGGTAATCGAGGCCCGACGAAACACGCGTCCCCGCCCACCACACCTCCAAACACGCTTATGCACTCTTCCTTGACCCCGCCTGGTACTGCTGCTGGTGCTGGCTTGCTATCCAATTGCCTATACGCTCTGGCTGAGCTTTCGCAGTGGTGACGGATCCCCGTGTTGGCGGTGGTCGCCGTCCGAGCGGCTTAACAGCTGGTCGGGCCGCCGGTCTGACCGGTGCTCGTCGTCTCTCGGCTTTGGAGGAAGGTTGTGCCGGGCTATTTCCGGCACAACCCGCCCGGTCACTCGCCGCCGCAGCCCCTCTGGCAGTACGTCAACGAGGCTCATGACTTTAGCTACGGATGTGCGTAACTTCTGGTTCACATTGTTCAGCTCGTTATCGCGCGGTCGGCCGCCGCCGACCGGCATTCAGGCTTTGGTCGACCTGCATGCGAGCCGTTGTTCCGACTTTTGCTCGGCCTGGCGGGGTGAGCGGCAGGCCGCCGAGGAAGGGCTACTGGCTGCTACCTGGTGTCCGCCCTCCAGCGAACCTGTTCAGGCTGCCGGCACGTCCGAGTAGGGTGAGGCTGAGACCGTTCCGCCGCAAGGCGGACTGCCGATCACTTGCTCACCGGAGTGCACTGAAAAGACATCGGCTGACCCTGCCCCACTCGGCGTCGAATCGCTAATGAACGAGCTGGCCGGCAGATACGTCATACTGAACGGTGCACGGTAGGGCGTGACGAACGTTGCGCCAGTGACGGCGCGGCGTTCACCGGTGAGGGCTGGCGTGATGACTGAATTCGATCAGAGTGGCTCCTCCGGTCACCCGTCAGCCGCGCTCTACCTACTCGGGGCCCTGGATTTCGACGCGGAGGCCGACTTCGAGCGCCACCTTGGCTCATGCCCGACGTGCCAGCGGGAGTGTGACGAGTTTGGTCCGCTGGTGACCGGGCTCAGTCAGGTGTCCGTCGATGAGGTGGCCGGCCCGCTCCCGTCCGGCCCGTCCGGTGCCAGCGCGATCGCGGCTCCGCCGGGCGACCCGAACGCGCCGTCCGTCGTGGACAGGCCCTCGGTTTCTGGCGGGTCCCTCCTTCCGTGTCCCGTGCCTGGCGCTGCAGCCACGACCGGTCGGGTCGGCGCTACGGTGCGCCCGTCGCTGTCCGGGGATACCGTGGGCCCCACTCGGCCGGGTCATCCCGGCGGTCGACGTGGCCGTCGTTTCCGGCTCGTCGTCGGTGGGGTGGCCGTGTCAATCGCCCTGTCCGGCGGAATGGCCGTCGGCGTGATGCTGCGATCCCCGCAGCCTGCCCGGGTGACGCCGTTGGATTCCACGGTCACCGTCGAGGGGACCGGCTCGTCCGCGCGACTGTCGGTGGTTATGGCGGAGAGCGGCGGCATCACCGCGATGGTCGCGACAGTGGCGGGGCTCAAACCCTCCGTCCGCTACCGGCTCTACGCCATGACGGTCGACGGGCAGGCCCACGAGGTTGCCGAGTGGATGGGCACCGACGGGGCCAGGGACGTGATGGCCGAACTGGAGTTGTCCCTGGCCGACCTCGCGTTCTTCTCCATCACCGGGCCGGACGGTACCGCCGTGGTGGTGGCCCGGTTGGATCACCGGGCCCGGTTGGATCACCCCTCGTTGAGGGCCTCGCCCGGCCGCTGACTCGGCCACCGCTCCCGATGGTCGCGAACATGGGCGGTCCGCAGCACCACGGCCACCGTGCCGTCCCGCTGGTAACAGGTTTGTAACACGCGTGAACGGCCTCATCTGGCCAGCCGTCGAGCAGACGCGTGTGAGGACAGTGCCGGCAAGCAATGAAGGGACACCCATGGCGGTGGATCATGCACAGGTGGACGCCGGCGCGACGGCGTGGCTGCTCATCTCGGCGGCTCTCGTCCTACTCATGACGCCCGGCATGGCCTTCTTCTATGGCGGCATGGTTCGAGTCACGCACGTACTCGGCACGGTCATGTTAAGCCTGGCCACAATGGGCACGGTTACGATCATCTGGCTGTTGGTCGGGTTCTCGCTTGCGTTTGGTGCAGGCAACGGAATTGTCGGCGGATTCCAGTTTGCGTTTCTAACCGACCTGACCGCCGCGGTGCCCGGTGTCGATCCCACCGGGGTTCCGCTGCTCGCCTTCGTGATGTTCCAGCTGACGTTCGCGATCATCACGCCCGCTCTGATCACCGGGGCTGGCGCGGAACGCTGGCGGTTCGGCGCGTTCGTGCCGTTCATCGGGCTCTGGTCGCTGCTGGTCTACGCGCCGGTCGCGCATTGGGTCTTCTCCCCACTGGGCTGGCTGCACGAGCTCGGGGCGCTCGATTTCGCCGGCGGTACCGTCGTGCATGCCAACGCCGGCGCTGCCGCCCTGGTGATCGCGGCCCGCCTGGGCCGCCGGGTCGACTGGCCTGGTCCCCGGCACCGCCCGCATAACCTGCCGCTGATGCTGCTCGGAATGGCGCTGTTGTGGTTCGGCTGGTTCGGTTTCAACGGTGGATCGGCGTTGACCGCCGACGGGGTGAGCGCCCTCGCGGTCGTCAACACCCAGGCGGCGGCCGCAACGGCGCTGATGTCGTGGGCCCTCGCCGAGCGGATCCGGTTCGGCAAGCCGACCGCCCTCGGTGCCGCCTCCGGCGCGGTATCCGGGCTGGTCGCGATTACCCCGGCCGCCGGCTATGTCACCCCGGTCGGCGCCGTCCTGATCGGCGCCGTGGCCGGCGTCATCTGCCACCTGGCGGTCGGACTCAAATCGGTGCTGCGGCTGGACGACGCCCTGGACGTCGCCGCCGTGCACCTCGGCGGCGGTGTGGTCGGTTCGCTGGCGGTCGGGTTGCTGGCCACCAAGTCGGCCAACCCGGCCGCGGTCGACGGTCTGTTCTACGGCGGCGGATACCGGCTGCTCGGCGCACAGGCGATCGGTGTGCTCGCCGTGGTGGCCTATTCGATCGTGGCCACGCTGCTGCTCAGCGCGTTGATCGACCGGATCTTCGGCAACCGGGTGAGTAGCCGTGACGAGTTGATCGGCCTCGACCTGTCGCAGCACGGCGAGTCCGCATACTCCTTCGACCCACCGCCGAAACCATCCGCCCGTGAGTCAGCCGCACGTACCTATGGGCAGGCCGCCGCGCAGCCCGGCCACCCCCTCGCTCGCGAGGGGAGCCAGCCGTGACCGCCCGGCCAGCCCGCCACCGACGCGGTCCGCGGATAGCCGTCGCCATCCTGCTGCTCGTCCTGATCGCCGGTCTCTTCGGTGCGCAGGCGGTGCAGCTGCGCCACAGCGTTCGGGCCGATGCAGCCACCGTCAGCCTGGAACAGCAGGGGGTCCGCTACTTGCGGCCCGCCGTCCGGCTGGTCGCCGAGCTGGCGAACGCGCGGTCCGCGGCGGTCCGCTCGGAGACGCCGGAGGCGGCAGCGTTGACCGCTGCGATCAGCGCGATGGCGGACGCGGACGCGGCCTCGGGTGACGCGCTGCGCAGCCGGCAACGGTGGTCGCAGCTTCGGGCCCAGGTCGAACGGCTTCGCTCCCAGGCGCCGACCGGACGGGCGGCGCTGCAGGAGTACGGAGAGGCGCTCGCGCTGGCGCTCGACCTGTGCCGGACGGTGCTGCACACCGCCCACCTGGCCACCGATGGTGATCCATACCGCAACTATCTGGCGTACACCGCGGCATCCCGACTGCCGGTCGTGCTGGCCGGCGCGGGGTTCATGGCCGATCGCTGGTACCTCGACGGTCGGGGGAGCGGGGCGGTCCGGGAGCGGGCCACGCTGGCGGTGTCGGTGACCCGTTCCGAGGTCGCCGAGGCGGCCACGGCGATCGGCGCCGGTCCCGGCGCTGCGTCGGACGTGTCGGCCAGCGTGGGCCGGGACCTGTTCCGCCCGCTGGATGTCTTCCGGGACGTCGCCGGTCAACTGGCCGGACCGGCCGTGCTCGAGCAGGAAGCAACGCCGTCGGATGTCGCCACCGTGACGACGGATGCCCGAACGGTGCAGGAGGCGGGCCGGGCACTTGCCGGTGCCACGTTCAACGAACTCGACCGCGAGTTGGTGGCCCGCCGGGACGACCTGGCCGCTGCGGAACTGCGTCAGCTCCTACTCGCGCTCGCGGGTGTCGCAGGTGGCCTGGTGCTGCTCTGGTGGGCCGTACCGGCGCGTGGACGCGACCTTTCGGATCGCCCGGCCGACACCTCCGAACCCCCGTTCGCCGGTGACATCGCCTCGGTTGCCGTGGCCCTGCCCGAGGTGGACGCCCGCGACCTGCTGGCCATCGAAGAACTGGTTCACGTCGGGCGCGGCGTGCGGCCGCGACCCAGGGACGAGGCCGGGAATGCTGAGTGAGCTGCGGATCACCCAGCGGCTCAGCCTGCTGCTGGTGTTGCCGCTCGCCGCTGTGGTGCTCACCAGCGTGCCGGTTATCGTCGAGCGGGTCGACGACGCTCGCGCCGCCGGCGCGGTCGTGCACGCCGCTGACAATGCGGGCCTGGTCGGCGCGGTCGCTCGGGACCTGCAGCGGGAGCGCCTGCTCGCCGTCGGCTACCTAGTTTCGGATCGGGTCAGCCGGAACGCGCTGGTCACCCAGATACAGGCGACGCTCGACAACCGGGAGCGGGCCAACGCCGAGATCCGCTCACCGTTTCCGCCCGCGCTGCGCGAGATGCTTTCCGGGTCCGACCCGCTGACCGAGGTACGGCGGGCGGTGCTGCGGCGCGACGCCGTCCCGCGCAACGTGGCACAGGCGTACCACGACACCGTCGTCAACCTGTTGAACGCTCTGGGACTGGCGAAACAGGGCAGGGCCGACGCCATCGGCCTGCGCCAGGTGTCCGCCTTGGACTCGCTGTTCCGAATGACGGAAGAGGTTGGTCAGACCGGAGCGGCGCTTGTGGTGGCCGCGGTCGACCCGCCGGGGGCCCGGGCGCTGGCGAGCATGGCCCGGCCGCTCGCAAGGAGCCATCACGAGCGCTTCGGCGAACAAGCCGAGCCTGGCCACGTCGCCGAACTCGCCGCAATCGACGCCGGCCCGTCGGCCACCCGCGCCGCCCGGCTCGGCGACGCGCTCAGCTCCGGCGAGTCCGCCGCCCCGATTCCACTCGACCAGGGCCTGTCCATCGCACAGCATGACATCAGTGCCCGGCAGGCGGCACAGGACGGCATCGCCCGCGACATCAGGGCACGGGCGGCGGCCCGGACCACCGCCGCCCGGACCGCGGCGGCCGTCGTCGGTGTGGTCGCCGGGGCCCTCCTGGTCCTGGTCTGCTGGCTGGGAGTGCTGGTGAGTCGATCGGTCGCCCGGCCGCTGCGCCGGGTGACACTGGCGGCCGCGGCGGTAGCCGACCTTGCCACCCGGGAACTGCGCCGGGTCAACGATGCCGACGTCGACGACGAGGGCCCACCCCGGCTGGCTGCGGTCATGGTGCGCTCGACCGATGAGATCGGCGAGCTCGCGTCTGCCTTCAACCGGGTCCAGGCGACCGCCACGCTGCTCATGCAGCAGCAGGTGACCACCCGGCGCAACGTCGCGGTGATGTTCGGCAACATCGCCTACCGTACCCGGAGCCTGGTAGAGCGGCAGCTCGAACGGATCGACCAACTGGAGCGCAACGAGTCGGACGAGCAGCGGCTGGCCCAGCTCTACCATCTCGACCACCTCACCAGCCGACTGCGCCGCAGCGCGGAGAGCCTGCTGGTGATCGCCGATCGCCGGGACGAAGGACGGCTGGAGGCGCCGTCGTCGCTGGCCGACGTGGTGCGGTCGGCCGTCGCCGAGATCGAAGGCTATCGGCAGGTCGCGTTGGGTCGGCTGGCGGACGTCACCGTGACCGCGGCGCTGGTGTCGGACCTGACGCTGATGCTGGCCGAACTGCTGGAGAATGCCACCTCGTTCTCGCCGCCGGCCGCGCCCGTGGAGGTGACCGCGACCATGCGATCCGACTGTGTGATCCGGATCGTCGACCAGGGCATCGGGATGAGCGCCGGGCGGCTGGCCGAGGAGAACCGGCGGTTGCTGTCCCAGGAGCGGCTCGACGCGGCACCGACGACCATGCTGGGGCTGCTGGTTGTCGGGCGGTTGGCCCGCCGGCACGGCATGACGGTCCGGCTGCTACCGTCGCCGACCACCGGCGTCACCGCGGAGATTGCCGTACCGGGGAACATGCTGCTGTCGATCCCCGCCAGCGAGCGGATGCGTACGCCGACGGCCTCGTCGGCGACGGAGCCGCTGCCCCACACGCCATCGCCACCGGTCGAAGTACCGTCGATGGGTATTTCACCGCCAGCGGCGGCGGCACCAGGTCCGACGCTGCCGTATGGACCGTTGGATCGACCGGCCCTTGGCGGGCGGCCCTCTGAAGGGATGCCGGTTGGCAATGGCCGGCCAGGGGGCCACTTCGGCTGGTTCAATCCGGGGGCGCCTGATGACCCGGCCCAGACGAACGGTGCCCATGCCGCGACCGGTCCGGGCGTCATCGGCGACTCCGTGTCCGAGACCCGTGGCGGGCTGCGCCGCCGGCGGCCGGGACAGACCCTGATCGACACCGAGCCGCCGGTCGCGGCCGTGCGGCCGGCACCTCGCCGGCCGGAAGCGGAACGGGCCGAGCTGGATGCGATGACGGAAGGGGCAGCGCGAGCCGCCGCAGCCGCGCCACCGCCGTGGCCGGCAGCCGCGCCCAGGGGTGGGCCGCCCTTGGCCGCGTCGTCCCTACCACCGCAACGGCTGGGCACCCCGGCGGCGCCAACCTCCGCCGACGCGCCAGCCTCCGCCGACGCGCCAGCCTCTCGCGTGGACCTTCGGCAACATTCAGAAAGCCTCGACGCGAGCGGTAGCCAGGGATTACCCCGGCGGCGTCCGGGTGAGCACCTCGCCGAGTCGCTGCGGGCCGAGGACATCCCGGCCACTCAGATACGCCGCCGTGCCACAGGGCCCGCGCCGACGTCGTCGCGGCGCGATCCCGACGCCGAACGGGCCGCTC
Source organism: Micromonospora sp. CB01531 (assembly GCF_001905095.1). Classification (GTDB taxonomy): domain Bacteria; phylum Actinomycetota; class Actinomycetes; order Mycobacteriales; family Micromonosporaceae; genus Micromonospora. Next base: position 6,478 of record NZ_LWLS01000082.1, on the reverse strand, counting down.
TCGACGGATTCCTGAACGGACTCGCCAGGGCGGCGAGCCAATCTACTGATCGGAGCTGACCATGACTGTTCCCGCGTTCCAGATCAGCGATGAAGCGCAGCAGTTCAACTGGCTGCTCGACCGGTTCGCCGCGGAAACCGCCGGTGTGCGGGAGGCGATAGCGGTCTCCTCCGACGGCCTCCTTGTCGCCAAGTCCACGCATCTGGGCCGTGCGGACGCGGACCGGCTGGCTGCGATCACCTCGGCGATCTGCAGCTTGGCCGGCGGTGCTTCACGGGTCTACCAACTCGGCGACACCAACAAGATCATCATCGATCTGCAGGGCGGTTACGTGCTGGTGAGCGCAATCAGTGCCGGCTGCGCCCTCGGCCTGGTGGCGGCCAAGGACGCCAACTTGGGCAACCTCGCCTATGAGATGGCGGTCTTCGCCAATCACGTCGCTCCGGTGCTTACCCCGCAGCTCATCGATGAACTGAAGACGACCGTGGGGGAATGAGCCGAGATGGTGGCCGATTCGCCGCCCCCGTACGCGGCCCAGTCCGGCGCCGACGAACCGGGTGACCCGCGGTCCTGGGACCGCGACAAGCCGCGGCCCCGGATCTCCGGCGTCCGACCGTACCTACTCACCCATGGTCGGGTCCGCCCGTTCAACGCTGCGGTCCTCAACGTGGCAGCTCAGGTGATGACCACCTGGGAGGGCCGAACGGCCTACGGCCGGCTCAGTTACGAGCATCGCGACATCGTGGCGCTTTGCGTCCATCCGGTCTCCGTAGCCGAGATCGCCGCACACCTCCACCTGCACCTCGGAGTCGCCCGCGTGCTGGTCGCCGACATGGTGGCGCTGGGCTACCTGGTGGTCCGCGGCCTGGAGGTCCCCGTCAACCAAAAGTCAGTGGTCATCGAGAGGGTTATCCGTGGACTCACCGCGATTCGCTGACGCCCCCGGCGTCGGTTGGCCGCCCATGCCGGTCAAGATCGTGATTGCCGGTGGCTTCGGCGTGGGTAAGACCACTGCAGTTGCCCAGGTCTCCGAGACTCCGGTCCTGACCACCGAGGCTCCCATCACCGAGATCGCCGCGGCCATCGACCGGGCGGAGGAGGTGCCGGAGAAGACCACTACCACGGTCGCCCTCGACTTCGGCCGGATCACGATCGATGACGAGATCAAGCTATATCTCTTCGGCACGCCCGGACAGGACCGGTTCGGCTTCATGTGGCGGGATCTGACCGAAGGCGCCCTGGGAGCCCTAATCATCGCGGACAGCCGCCGCCTGGACGACAGCTTCGCGGCCGTGGACTACTTTGAACGCGCCGAGATTCCGTTCGTCGTCGGGGTCAATCTCTTCGATGGCGTGGCCCGGCACGAGCTGGCGGACGTCCGCTGGGCCCTGGCCATCCCGGACGACGTGCCGCTTATCACATTCGATGCCCGCGATCGCGGGTCCGTGCTCGACGCCCTGCTCGCCGTGCTGAACCACAGCCTGTCCAGGGTCACGTGACCCGGCGGACGGCGCAGCGCCGATCCGCAGGGTGATCACACCGTTACGGCGTTGCTGGCCCGCGTCGACGGGCTCGATGCCGACATCGCCGAACTCGACCATCAGATCTAGCAGGTGATCGCCCCTTTCGCCCCAGCGGTGCAACGCCTCACTGAGATCCCCGGCATCAAGGCCACCACCGCGCACACGCTCATCGCGGAGATTGAGAAGCACGTTGATCAGTCGGGTGCGGCGACGGCGTATCCGCACCGGGGTGGGGCTTATCTGTCCCGGAGGAGCGCCGGACCCGAGGCCCGGCAGAGCTGGGCGAATGCCCCGACGGCTGTCTACCCGCAGCAGCGGCCGCTGATGACGCCGGGGCAGCTGTCTCGCGGGCACGGCGGCCGGATGCCGCGGTGAGGGCGGTGGCGCTGCGCCTGGAACGCGGGGGTCAGCCGATCCTCGTGCGCGTCGAGTACGCCGCGCTGCACGCTGGCGATACCGTCGAGGTCGCCGGGCAACAGATCAGCCGCGACGGGATGCCGCGGGGACAGGTTTGGCTGACCGTCGACGTGCGCGCTCTACGGTCCGCGGTCGTCGGTTACGTTGAGCTGCCGGCGAGCCGGGGGTAGGCGGCGCAGCGTGGAGGAGCCATGCGCCGCCGGTGTGCGCCGGCAGGCTGGCCTGGCCGCCGCGGATGGAACGACTCGATTCGTTCGCTCAGGAGTTGGTCACGGGAGCCCTGGGGCTGCGTCCACCTGTGGTCAGATACTGGCTATGAGGGCAGCCTGTTCAACGCCCACCAAGGGGAGTTGTGGCCGACTCTGCCTTGGTGGATTGATAGGAAGACCTCCTCGGTCTCCAGCGGCGTTTGCTAGTAGGAGATAGTCGCGCGACGGAGCCGCAGCCCGGCCTCCAGCCTCGATGTGCGCTGGCTCCGTTTGCCCGGTGGCGTGTCAGTTGCGCCACCGGGCCTTTTGGTCTTCAGCACGGCTGCGGGTTGCGCGCCGGTCACCCTGTCTGCTCGGCCTAACTTGATGCGATGAAGGAGCGGGGCCGTGCGCCACGAGGCGCTGGTGCGCCGTGAGGCGCCGGGAACCGAAGGAGGTGGAAGTCCTCCTCGCCGGGCTGTCGCAGCATCCCGGTAGGAGCTGAGCGCAGTCCGATCCGGGAGACGTCGGTGAGGGCGGGAAGCAGCGCTGACAAAGCCGGGACGGCTTGGTACTGCCAGACGGGCCGGGTCCGGCAAGCGAGATCAGACGGTATACGAGAGGAACCAGCATCATAAAGCTCCGTAAGCGTGGCACCGGCTCAAATCTGGTGGATATGGGCCGGGATGCAGTGCACGGCTGCTCGTTGTGGGCGGTCGACTCCGAAGCCGGTTTAGCGTGCCGGTGGGGAGGCCATGGTGAAGGTCTGCGGCGTAGCCATGGCGATGCTGCCGGGGCAAAGTTGGGTGCCAAGCTGATCGATCGGTTCGCGGTGAACACGGGAACCATCCCGGATCGCTCCTGCTGCCTGGAATCCATTCAGGATGGTGGGATAGATGCGTCGTCCGTTGAAGGTGCGGGATGTGGGCGGAGGCCCCGTAGTAGTCCGAGCGTGTTAATGGCACGTACACGGCGAAGGGGGCCAGCAAGTCAGCAGTGTAAGTACCGGAATATCAGGAGTTTTCGCTGGTGAATACCGACGAACTGGAATCGGCCCTTTTGCGGGCCGAGATCCGGGTACTGAAGATCCAGACCAAGCTGCACCGTTGGGCTAGTGATGATCCTCATCGCAGGTTCGACGATTTGTTCAATCTTGTCACCGACCCCGGGTTCCTCCTGGTGGCCTGGGATCGGGTGCGGCACAACAAGGGAGCACGCACCGCCGGAGTGGACGGGGAGACAGCCCGTTACATCGAGGCGGTGCGTGGGGTCGAGGGATTCCTCACGGAGCTACGCGAGGATCTCAAGACTCGTGCCTTCCGGCCGCTGCCGGTGCGGCGGCGGGCGATACCCAAGGCGGGCGGTAAGGTCCGTTACCTGGGTATCGCGACGGTCCGCGACCGGGTGGTCCAGGCATCTTTGAAGCTGGTATTGGAGCCGATTTTCGAGGCGGATTGTGCGCCACGAGGCGCTGGTGTTACCGGGTGGGGTGCGAGACCTCACCGGGCTCCTGTCGCAGCAGGAGTTCAGAAGCTGGGGGCAACCTGATCCGGGAGGTGCCGGGGAGGGTGGGAGCAGCCCCGACAACGTAGCGGAGACGCGGTACTGCCAGACGCGTCGGCCGCGCTAGCAAGGCGGGAAGGGATAGCGATCGCGAACGAGTGTCTGATGCCCCGTGATTCGAAAACGGCCCTGAACCTGGCGGATGCGGGCTGGTGCAGTGCTGGGCGGGTTTCAGTTGGTGACTCGCCCGCTTCCTGGTCGTCCATTCCGTGCGGCCAGGAAGACCGTGAGGAAGGCCTGCGGCGTACTCGCGGTGATGCTGCCGGGGTAAAGCTCGATCCCGACCCCGCCGACCGGTGGCCAGTGAACGTGGGAAGCGTCTGGGCGCCGCCCTACCCACCCGACATCCAGCAGGGTGGCGGGCAGGCGCACCGTCAGCCGACGGCGTCCAGGCGTGGCAGAGCCCTCGTAGTAGTCCGAGTGCAGGAAAGCTGCGCACATGGCGAAGGAGGGCAGCAGATTTGCGGCAAGGACTGGTCGAGAGGAGGCCGGCGGTGAATACCGTCGCGCCGTGGCCGACATTCCGCGAAGCGGAGGCCCGGGTACTTCATGTCCAGACCAAGCTGCACAAGTGGGCAACAACCGATCCCAACAAGCAGTTCCACGATCTGTTCAACCTCGTCGCCGACCTGGCCACCCTGCGGGTGGCCTGGCTGCGGGTGCGAACGAATCGTGGAGCCCGCAGCGCCGGGGTTGATGGTGTCAGCTGCTCACACGTGGAGCAGCAAGTCGGCGAGGAACCTTTCCTTCGGGAACTCCGCGACCGGCTGAAGAACGGCACCTACCGACCCGAACCCGTGCGGGAACGGGCGATCCCGAAGAAGGGCGGCAAGGTCCGCCGGCTCGGGATTCCCACCGTGACCGACCGGGTGGTGCAGATGGCGCTCAAGCTCGTGCTGGAACCGATCTTCGAGCCCGACCAGTACCGGTCCAGCTACGCCTACCGGCCAGGACGTCGCGCCCAGGACGCGGTAGCCGAGATTGTGCACTACATCAACAACGGCTACACGTGGGTAGTCGAGGGCGATATCGAAGGCTGCTTCGACAACATCCGACACTCGGTCGTGGTCGAACGCATCCGCCGACGCGTCACCGACCGCAAAGTGATCAACCTGTGCAAGGCGTTCCTCAAAGCAGGTGTACTCACCGAGCTGGGCCAGTTCGAACGACGGGTATCCGGCACCCCGCAGGGCGGGGTCATATCCCCCCTGTTTGCCAACCTGGCGCTGACCGCCCTGGACGAACCGTTCCAAGCGGCCTGGGCGGCCACGTCGAAGTACCGCAACCAGCGCACCTACCTACGCTCCAAGGGTATCGCCACCTATCGACTCATCCGCTACTCGGATGACTTCGTGATCATGGTGCACGGCACCCAAGCGCAGGCAGAAGCCCTGAAGGCTGACACCGCAGCCATCCTGGCCAACCAGGGACTGCGGCTGTCGGAGGCGAAGACCCACATCACCCACGCGGACAACGGTTTCGACTTTCTCGGCTTCCGCATCCAGCGGCGGTCCCGGAAAGGCAAGACCCCCTGCGCCTACACCTTCATGTCGCCGGCCAACTTCGATGCGACGAAACGCAAGGTCAAGGCGTGGACCCGCCGCAACCGGCTCAACCTGATCCTGCTGGACATCTTGGAGGCCATCAACCCGATCCTGCGGGGCTTGGCCAACTACTTCCGGCACGCCGCGGTGAAGCGGACCCTGCACTACCTCACCTGGTACTCCTGGTGGCGGGTGATGCGGTGGATCCGCGCCAAGCATCCCAAGGCGAACTGGACGTGGCTCAGGAGACGCTACTTCGGCAAGGACAAGATCAGCCAAGCGGGCGTGACCCTCTTCAGGCCCGACTCGGTACCGGTGACCCGCTACCGTTACCGGGGCTCGAAGATCCCCACGCCGTGGGACGCGGCAACTGCAACGGTATAGACGCCCACCCGCACGTCTGTGGAGAGCCCGGTGCCGGGACGACCGGCACGCCGGGTTCGGGGAGCGGGCCGGGGAAACGGACCACCCGAAACGGTGGCACCGCGCCCCGGTCCGACTCCATTCAAGCCGGTCAGCTACGGCTTCCGTCCGAACCGTCGGGCTCAGGACGCGATCGCCGAGGTGCAACGCTTCGGCACCCAGGGATACCACTGGGTGTTCGAAGCCGACATCACGGCGTGCTTCGACGAGATCTCACACTCCGCGTTGCTAGAGCGAATGCGTCGACGAGTCGGAGACAAGCGGGTCCTGGCCTTGGTCAAGGCGTTTCTGAAGGCGGGCATTATGTCCGCCGACGGCGCGATCAGGGACTCGGACAGCGGCACGCCCCAAGGCGGCATCGCAAGTCCGCTGCTGGCCAACATCGCCCTGACGGCGCTGGACGAGTACTTCTGCGCCAAGTGGGACGCTCACGGCAGTAGCGCCAAGCGGATAGCTCATCGCAAGCGCGGCGGGGCCACCTACCGGATCGTCCGCTTCGCGGACGACGGTGCGCCACGAGCGCTGAAGGGAGCTCCGATGTAGAAGGAGGAGGTCTTGGATGCGGTGCTGCACCGGTGATGGAGGTTGGGCCCTCCGTGATCGCCCGCGCAGGGGGAGGTCGCAAACCACCGCGAACTGCTGCGGTAAAGAGCCGTGGTGGTGAGCTCGCGGAAAAGGCGCCCGGTGAGGTGTCAGGTGGGATCCGAGAAGACGAACGTGAGTGAACCGCTGAGGAAGTGTCGTAAGCGTATCGACGATGACCGAAACCGGGGTCCAGTTGTTGCCTCGGGATGAGCCTGGCGGGGGCCTGCCCGTGCTG
>NZ_LWLS01000081.1 GCF_001905095.1 Micromonospora sp. CB01531 | reverse complement strand
GTGGCGATCGAGATCACCGCGGCCCGCTCCGGCAGACCCGCCTTCTTCGTCGCGGCGATGATCGCCTTCGCATTCGCGGTCTGCTCGTCGTTCAGGGTGATCTTCGACTGGGCGCCCTGCACACCATGCGGCACCAACTTGCCCATGTCGACGGTCGGCTTGTCGGCCTGCACGGCCGCCACCGGCTTGGCAGCGGTGACCGGGGCATCCGCGTGGGCGGCGATCGGACCGGCGAACACACCACCGGTGAAAGCCAGACCAGCAACACCAAGAACACTCTTACGCAGCATCGAGTTCATGACGAAAGCTCCATTCGGGGGTTGGCGCACACACCGATGGGGGGTCGGCTACAAGTGCGCAAGCACCGTCAGGCGCTCAAAAGAGGGGGAAAGTCTTTCGACCGGCTAGCTCGCGGGGCAACGGGGGTTCGCCTCTTCGCGGCGCCGGGACCATATCCAACGACCGGCGGCCCACCAACATTCCGGGCCCGACCACCCCACCACACCGGGCGGCTTCCTCGGTCGCGAGTCATCTACAACGACCGGCGGCCCACCATCATTCCGACCCGGGCCGGCCAGCAAGCCCGCCTCGGGGGGTGCCTACCTCGGCCGTGCACCCGTGTTCAATGGCCCCGGGCCGCCCGGGATTCCGGCCTCACGGATGCCGCCCGCCACGACAAACCGGACACGGTCCACCACAACTCACGGACAGGGCGTGATTGATCCGGTCCAGGTCGCGGAAATGGCGGTAACCGACATCCGCCGATAGCGCCACATCCCCGACACGGAGTCGATCACCACTCTCAGCCCGAGCCGGGCGGCGATCACCGCCCCAAGCGTGCCCACAGATGGACCGCGGTATGGCAAACGGCCCTTCCCGAGCGGGAAGGGCCGTTTGCCGACGAACTCAGCCGCGGGCGCCGATCGGGGCGGACGCCTCGGCGAACTCCTCGCGCGGGTCGTGCAGCTGGCCCAGCGCAACCACCTCACGCTTGAGGAAGAACGCCAGCGTCCAGTCGACCACGACCCGGACCTTTCGGTTGAACGACGGGATCCGCGACATGTGGTACGTGCGGTGCATGAACCAGGCCGGCCAGCCGGTCATCTTCACGCCGTAGACCTGCGCGACGCCCTTGTGCAGGCCGAGGCTGGCCACGCTGCCCGCGTGCTTGTGCTTGTAGTTGACCGGCTCGCGCCCGCGGATCACGTTCGCGATGTTGTCGGCCATCCGGGCGGCCTGCCGCACGGCGTGCTGGGCGCTCGGCGAGCAGAAGTTGCCCGGCTCCTTGGTGAGGTCCGGCACGGCGGCGCAGTCACCCGCGCTCCACGCGCCCTCGACCACCCGGTCGCCGTCGACGATCTGCAGGGTGGGCCGGCAGGTGACCCGGCGGCGCTCGTCGCGCGGAAAGTTGGTGGCATCCAGCATGGGCGACGGCTTGACGCCGGCCGTCCAGACGATCGTGTCGGCCGGGAAGCTGTCGCCGTCGGAGAGCTTGACGATGCCATCGACACACGACTCGAGCCGGGTGTCCAGGCGGATGTCCATGTTCCGCTTGAGCAGCTGCTGCACCGTGTAGGCGCCCATGTCCCGGTCGACCTCGGGCAGCACCCGCTGGGTGGCTTCGACCAGGACCCAGCGCATGTCCTCCGGCTTGAGCTCCGGGTAGTAGCGCAGCGCGTCCCGGGCCATGTCCTCCATCTCGGCCAGCGCCTCGATGCCGGCGTAGCCACCGCCGACGAAGACGAAGGTCAGCGCGCGGCGGCGGACCTCCGGGTCGGTCGTGACGGCCGCCACGTCGAGCCGGTCCAGCACGTGGTTACGCAGGAAGACGGCCTCGCCGATGGTCTTGAACCCGATGCCGTGCTCGTGCAGGCCGGGGATCGGCAGGGTACGGGAGACCGAACCGGGGGCGACCACCACGTGGTCGTACGGGATCTCCCGGGTCGGGCCGCTGATCGGCTGCACGATCGCGGTCTTCCGGTCGTGGTCGATCCGGGTCACCGCACCCGCCACCACCGTGCACCGGCGCAACTCCCTTCGCAGCGGCACCACCGCGTGCCGGGGCGAGATGTTGCCCGCCGAGGCTTCCGGGAGGAACGGCTGGTAGGTCATGTGCGGCTGCGGGTCGACGACGATGACCTCGGCCTCACGGGAGCTCAGCTTCTTGGACAGGCGCAGAGCGGCGTACAGGCCCACGTGCCCGGCACCCACGACAAGGATCCGCTTCGGATTCACGTCATCTATCTTTCCCCCGGCGGCTCGACTAATCCCGTTCGAGACCCCCCGTTGTGACGGAGCACAACCCCTGTGACCTGCACAACGTCCCGCGATGTCCCGCTATCTGCGACGCAGGAGATAGCTGAGCAGCGCGGTGAGACCCACCGCGACCAGCAGCCCGGCCACCGTGGCCGCTTGGAACCCACGGCTCCCACCGACCCCGCCGAGCCAGGCCAGCACGATGCCGAGCACCGCGCTCGCCAGTACCACTCCGCCGGCACGGGTCAGCCACCGCAGGACCAGGTCCGGATCGACCACCGCATCGAACGGCAGCAGTGCGGCCAGCGCGCAGAGCGTGTGCGCGAGGTAGAGCAGGGCCGCCACGGTGAGCAGCCGCCAGAGCTCCGGCGGCCGGTCGTATCCGAGGGTGGCGAGCAGCCAACCACCGACCGTCACCAGTGCCGCGAAGGTCGGCCACGTCCGGCGCGGCCCGACCGCCGGCAGCACCGCCACCACCGTCAGGGCCAGCACCGACCGCGGGGTGAACGCCTGCACCGGGTACGCGACCAGGAAGCCGACCAGCACGGTGAGGAAGACGCCGCCGCGGACCAGCAACGGCGTGATCCCGATCCGGCTGACCGTGTAGCGCAGCCCGCGGACCCGCTCATGCAGTCCTTCGAGGAGGTCGTTCATCGCTTGCCGCCTTCGTGCGCGACGGCTGGACGCCGCCTCACCGGCCACCCACCCGCGGGACGGTGGCCAGCCGGGCCACGTCGCGCAGCACCTGATCGAGGCTGCCCGCGCCGGCCCAGCGGACCACCGGCACGCCGTGCTCGCGGAGCTGGCCGATCATCGTGTCCCGGTCCAGCCGCCACAGCCGGTAGGCGACCTCGGCCCAGCCCTGGCCCTTCGGCACCGGCAGGTCGGCCGGCAGGGTGTCCACCGCCACCACGAACCGCCCGCCCCGGGCCATCCGGGCCAGCATCTGGGCCGAGCGCTCGTCGAGCAACGGGGTGAGCACCACCAGCAGCGCGTCAGAGGAGAGCAGCTGCGGGCCGAAGACCTGGTCGTACGGCTCGTGCGGGGAGTTCTCGGCCTGCACGTCGAGCAGCCACTCCAGCACGGTCAGGTACTGCCGGCGGCCTGTGGCCGGGCGGAGCCGGCGGGCGGCCGGACCGTACTCCAGCAGCGCCACCCGGTCGCCCCGGTGCAGGTAGTGCTCGGCGATCGCGGCGGCGGCCCGGACCGTGGTGTCCATCACGGACGCCGCGCCGCGTACGCCGCCGGACCGGCCCGCCTCGGCGAGCACGTCGAGCAGCACCACCACCTCGGCGTCCCGGTCGGACAGGGTGGCCGCCACGTGCAGCTGGCGGGCCCGCAGCGACACCCGCCAGTCGATCCGGCGCAGCCGGTCCCCGGGGGCGAAGACCCGTACGCCGGCTAGCTCACCGCCCTCCCCCGGCCGCCGGGAGTGGTGCGCGCCGACCAGCCCGGCGGCCCGGGGCATCGCCTCCACCGCCTCGAACGGCTCAGTCATCGGGTAGATCCGCATCCGTTCCGGGTCGGCGATGACCGCCCGGGAGACCAGCAGCCCGTCGGCGACGGCGACCCGTACCCCGGCCGGACCGATCGGGTGCCGGCCCCAGCGCAGCGCCGTCCCGGTCAGCGCCAGGTCGACCGCGGTGCCGCGGGGCACCGCGGTGACGAAGGGGCGGTCGGCGCCACCGGAACGCCTCACGTCCACCCCGGATCCGCCGAAGCCGACCTGCTCCACCCGCAGCCAGCGGGACATCCGGGTGCGGACCACCGCCATGTCGTACGAGACGGTGTCCGGGTTGGCGACGGCGACCGTGGCGGCCATCGGCGAGCCCTCGACCAGGTGTGCGTCCCCGGTGCCGATCTCCAGCTCGGGCAGCGTGCCGGGCCGGCGGCGCAGCCCGTACGCGGTGCCCAGGGCGAACGGCGTGGCCAGGACGACCAGGTCGATCCGGCCGAGCAGCACGGCCGCGACAAGCAGCAGCCCGGTGAGCAGCACGGCCCGGCCGAGCGCCCAGGTGGGCGCCCAGCTCGCCGGCTCCTGGCGGTCGGCCATCAGTGCCCGGCGGGTCCGGCCGCGTAGCTGGGCAGGGCACCGCTGGCCGGGGCGGGCGTGGCCTCCAGCACCTCACCGACGACGAAGGACGGGTCGACCCGGCGCAGCCACATCTCCGGGCGCAGGGTGATCCGGTGGGCCAGCGCGGGCACCGCCACCGCCTTGACGTCCTCCGGCACCACGTAGTCGCGGTTGGCGAGCACCGCCCGGACCCGGGACAGCAGCAGCAACGCCAACGAGCCGCGTGGCGACGCGCCGACCAGCGCCGAGGGGTGCTCCCGGGTGGCCGCGGTCAGCGCCACGATGTACCGGCCGACGGAGTCCTCGACGACCACGTCCTCCAACGCCGCCTGCATGGCCCGCAGGGTGGCGGCGTCCACCACGGGCTTGATCTCGGCCTCCTCCCGCCGGCGGGCGATCCGTCGGCGCAGCACGTCCCACTCCTCCTCGTGGTTCGGGTAGCCGAACGACACCCGGAGCAGGAACCGGTCGAGCTGCGCCTCGGGCAGCGGGTACGTCCCCTCGTACTCGATCGGGTTGGCGGTAGCGAGCACGTGGAACGGCTCGTCCAGCCGGTAGGTGACGCCCTCGACGGAGACCTGCTTCTCCTGCATCGCCTCCAGCAGTGCCGACTGGGTCTTCGGTGGGGTGCGGTTGATCTCGTCGGCGAGGAGCAGGTTGGTGAAGACCGGTCCGGCCCGGAACGAGAAGTCGCCGCTGCGCTGGTCGTAGAGGAAGGAGCCGGTGACGTCGGCGGGCAGCAGGTCGGGCGTGAACTGGAGGCGGCGGAAGTCCAGCCCGAGGGCCTGCGCGAACGAGCGCGCGGTCAGCGTCTTGCCCAGGCCGGGCAGGTCCTCCAGCAGCACGTGTCCGCCGGCCAGGATGCCGGCGAGGACCAGCTCCAGCGCCTCCCGCTTGCCGACCACGACCGTGCCGACCGCGTCCAGCACCTCCCGGGCCAGCCGGCCCACCTCGGCGGGGGCCATGCTCCGGTCCACGTCGTTCATCACAGCTTCTCCAGTTCGGCGACGATCGCCGCGACGTTGCGCGGCGACGGGGTGCGGCGGGCGGGCGTGGCGAGGAAGGCCCACAGCGGCTCGCCCAGCAGGGCGCGGGCCCGGGCCGGGTCGGACTCGCGGGTGACGCCGTGCTTCTGGCGCAGCCGCTCGTCGGCCAACTCACCGATCCGGGGCAGGATCACGTTGGTGAACCGCTCGGGCCGGCTGGTGGACCAGTCCAGCGGCACCTGCCAACGGTTGATCGCGCTACGCAGTGCGTCCCGGGCCCCCCAGTTCCAGGTGCCCGGCTCCTCGCCGGCCGGGGCCCGGCCACCCGCCCTCGGCGGCGGCGGGGGCGACAGGGCAGCGGTGACCCGGCGTACGGCGAGCACCGCGAGCACCCCGGCCACGATGATCCAGAGTGACGCCTGGAGGCCGACCGCGCGCAGGCCGACCACGACCACCACCACGATCGCCGCAGTGACTGCGAGGGTACGCAGCAGCCCGCGCAGCCACCCGCCCCGCGCGTCCCGCGCCTCCCCGGCCGGTTCCTCGTCGAACGACAGCAGGTCGTCGATACTGGTACTCATGCCGTCGCCTCCCTCCGGTCGGCAACGGCCTGAGGCACCACCGCGCCGAGCTGACCGATTCGCTCACTCCGCTCGCTCATGCCGTCGCCTCCCCGGAATCGGCGACGGCTACGGTGGTCAACTCGGCGCGCAGCCGGCGCACCGCGGCCCGGGCCTGGTCGCGCATCTGCTCGTCGACCGCGTGGGTGGCGTACCGGGCCTCCCGGTAGACGTGCGCGAAGCCGTCCAGCACACCCGCGCTGGCGATCGCCGGGACGCCGGCCGCCGGGTCACCCCGCAGCAGCCGGGTAACCAGGTCGGTGGCGGTGTCCCCGGCCAGCCGGGGCACCCCGGCCTCCTCGGCCGCCTCCTCCAGTCGGACCCAGCAGGCGATCACCGCCGTCCGGGGATCGGTGGACCGGTCGTCCAGCTCCACCAGGCCGGCGTCCAGGGCGGCCACCACCTCCCGGGCGGTACCGTCGGCGGTCCGCCGGGCCCGCTGCGTCGGAATGGCCCGGGTGGTCCGCCGCAGCGCCCCGCTGATCAGCGTCCAGACGACGTACCCGGCGACGACCAGCACAGCTGTGCCGAGCACGACGAGGAAGGCCGTGGTGATCCACTGGGGAATCTCGACCGAAGTGGCCTCGCCCGCGTCCCGAGGCTCGACCGGGATCGAGGGAGCGGGCTCGGCGGTGGGGTAGTCCGGCACGTAGGGGATGTTGTCCACGGCGGGCGGGATCCGGCTGGCGCCGATCGCGGAGTGCCCGGCGGCGAGCGCGGCGACGGCGAGCAGCAGGGTCACCGCGACGAGCGGCCACCACCTGCGCAGCACGCCGAGGTCCATCCCACCGCCCTACGCAATCCTCAGTCGTCCACCCCGGCCAACCGCTTCGCCCGGGCGAACACGTCGTCCAACATCGCTGGTGTCAGCCGCCCGGTGAAGGTGTTCTGCTGGCTGACGTGGTAGCAGCCGAGCAGCGCCGGCACGGACGTGCCGGACCAGTGTGCCCCATGACCGAACGCCGGGCGCGGAGTGGGCGGGCGCTGTCCGTACACGTCGCGCAGGACCGGCCACCATGCGGCCCAGGCGAACGCCCCCAGCGCCACCACGACACGCAGCGTGGGCCGGAGCAGCGCGACCTCCCGGTGCAGCCAGGGCGCGCAGGTGTCGCGCTCGGTCGGGGTGGGTTTGTTGTCCGGCGGCGCGCAACGGACCGCAGCGAAGATCCGGGTGTCGCGCAGGGTCAGGCCGTCGTCGGCGGCGACGCTGGTCGGCTGGTTGGCCAGCCCGGCCCGGTACAGCGCGGCGAACAGCACGTCGCCGGAGCGGTCGCCGGTGAAGATCCGGCCGGTGCGGTTGCCGCCGTGCGCGGCAGGTGCCAGGCCGAGGATGGCGATCCGCGCATCGGGCGCACCGAAGCCGGGCACCGGCCGGCCCCAGTACTCCTGGTCGCGGAAGGCCGCCCGCTTCGTCCGGGCCACCTCCTCCCGCCAGGCGACCAGCCGAGGGCAGGCGAAGCAGTTGCTGACCTCGGCGTCGAGGTCGGCCAGATCGGTCGCCCGCGCGGCGCGGGCGACCACCTCGGCGGGGGTACGCGGTTCAGCCAAGCTTGGCCCGGAAAAGCTCGAGGGTGCGGGCCCAGGCGGTGGCGGCGGCGCGCTGGTCGAAGTGCTCCGGCCGGTCCTCGTTGAAGAACGCGTGCGAGGTGCCCGGGTAGTCGTAGGTCTGGCAGGCCCCGCCGGCCGCCTCGATGGCCCGGCGTACGCTCTGCACCCCGTCGGCGGCGGAGAGGCCGTCCGCCTCGGAGCAGTGGATGAGCGCGGCCTTGCCCGCGTAGTCGGCCCAGTCGGCGCGCATGCCGTCCCAGGGCAGGCGCGGGTAGAAGCCGGCGGTGGCGACGATCCGGTCGGAGAAGGTCCCCGACCAGAGGGCCAGGCTGGCGCCGGCGCAGAACCCGGCGCAGCCGATCCCGCCGGCCACCTCCGAGCGGCCGGAGAGATAGTCCGCCGCGGCGGCGATGTCGGTGGCCGCCTCGTCCATCTGCGCGCTGTTCAGCATCTGCCGGGGCTCACTCGGCTTGCTGGCCGGACCGCCATGGCGGAAGTCCGGCGCGAGGGCGACGAAGCCGGCCTCGGCGAAGCGGTCCACCACCGCCCGCACGTGGGGCACCAGACCCCACCAGTCCTGGATGACGATGACCGCCGGGCTGGCCGCACCGCCGGAGGGTATCGCGAGATACCCCTCGCTCGTCCCTCCGTTGCCGGTGAAGCTCACCATCTCGCCCATTGGCTCGTCCTCCTAGCGGTCAGTCATCGTTGGCTGGTCGCCCAGTGGGTGTTACGTGCCGGTAGCGTGCCACGCTCCCGGCAGCCCGGGGAAGACGCCGGCAGAGTGGCATTCACCTCCCGTTCGCCTGGCGGACCAGACAGAGCAGGTAGCCGTCGCCGTCGTCGCCGACGCGATACAGGACGTACCCGTCGTCGCCCGGCCGGAAGTACGGCTCGCACGCCGCCGCCGAGCGGGTACGGGCCGCCGCCGGGTCCTGCACCCGGCCGACCACCGCGTACGCCGCGGCGGCCGAGTCGCAGCGGACCACCCGCGCATCGTCGGCCGCCTTCGCCTCGACGCCGGCGACGGTGGGCAGCTCGGCCACGCAGTCACCGATCCTCGCCTCGGCGGTGCCGTCACCGCCGCCGAAGACGTCGCGCAGGTCGCCACTCGGGCCCACCTTGATCAGAAATCCCACCAGCAGGGCGGTGGCGACGCCGAGGAGCAGCACGACCACGCCCAGCACGGCGCCGAGACGGGACGGGGCGGCCGGATCGCGGGCAGGTTCCGACGGCGGGGTCCCGTCGGTTGCGGGCTCGGCGGAGGAGAGGGTGGCCGGCTCTGACACGGAGGTCCTTTCACGGGAGTCGACGAGCAGACGACACCGTAGCGACCGGGACCGGACCGCGCCGCCCCTCCCCTGCCAATTGGTCCATCATGGACACGAAGCGGGGCGTCCGTCGGTCGACGGACGCCCCGCGGCGAGGAGTCAGCGCGTCGGTACCGGCCCCGGGTCGGCCGATTCCGACCCCCCGGGCGGCGGGGTGGCGGTCGGCGTGGTGGAGGCCGTGGGGCCGCCGGTCGGCGCGGGCGACTCGGTCGGGGCCGGGGACGCCGGCGACGCCGTCGGGGGCGGGGCGGCCGGCCGGGGCGCGAAGGGGGCTCGGTCCGGGCAGTACGGATAGACGTTGCGCGGCGGGTACTGGCCGCTGTCGACGCAGGTGGGGTAGCCGAGCCGGATCGGCACGCCGTTCTGGTCGAAGAGCCGGGCGTTCCGCACCAGGCGCCCCTCCTCGTCGTAGACGAAGACGTCCTCGATCGAGTCGTACGGGTTGCCGACCGAAACCCCCGAGTAGGGCCCGAAGTCGTCCGAGCGGGCGTGCTGGTCCACGTTGAGCAGCGCGGCGAAAGCGAAGAGCAGCAGGGCGGCCGTACCGAGCCGCAGCAGCCGGCGCGGCCAGCCCCGGATGCCGACGGAGTGGCGGCCCAGCCAGATCGAGGCGAGCACCGTGCCGGCGAGCAGGAACAGGCCGGCCAGCACGCTGCCGCTGAGCCGGGGCAGCAACCCGGACGGCTCGCCGAGCGCGGCGGAGATCAGCAGCGCGGCGAGCCACCCGCGGACCAGCCACCACGCCGGGCGCAGCGGGCGGAGGAACTCACTCGCCATGGCGTACCCGAGGAGGGGGCCGAGTCGGGTGTCGAGGCCGCGCAGCCCGGCGGAGATCCGAGCGCGGGCGGCGGCGAACCGGCGGTCCACGGACGCTTGCCCGCCGGCCCCGTCCGCGCCGGCGGCGGCTCGCAGCTCGGCCGCGTACGCCTCCGGCGTGCCCAGCCGGTCGACCAGCGTGCCGTCGGTCTCCGCGGCGACCTCGGTGAGGTGTTCCGCCAGGTCCTCGGTCAACTCGTCGCGGACGGCGGGCGGCAGGTCGGCCAGGGCGGTCCGCACCCGCTCGACGTAGTCCGCGATCTCCTGCCCAGTGACGGTCATGCCGCCATCCCCCGATCGTCGAGCAGTGCGTCCATGGTGGTGGCGAAGGAGCGCCAGGTCTTGCCGGAGCGGGTGAGCTGATCCCGGCCGGCGGCGTTGAGGGCGTAGTACTTGCGGTGCGGGCCGGACTCGCTCGGCACCACGTACGCGGTCAGCAGGCCGGCGGCGAAGAGCCGGCGCAGGGTGCCGTAGACGGAGGCGTCGCCGACCTCCTCCAGGCCGGCCTCGCGCAGCCGGCGGAGGATGTCGTAACCATAGCCGTCCTCGTCCTTGAGCACGGCGAGAACGGCCAGGTCGAGCACGCCCTTGAGGAGCTGCGTCGTATCCACGCGTTGCACGGTACTGTGGATTACACAGTACCGTCAAGAAAACAGTAGTTCTCCCGCGAGTTGGACCTCGCGGCTCTCGCCGACGGAAAAGGGGGTCCAGTCGAGCCCGTCGCCGCCGCCGAGCCCCGGTCAGATCGCGGTAGCAGCGGCGGCTGCCTCGAAGTCGTCGGAGCGAATGTTCGGCCTGACGCGCTCGACGGTCACCAGATGAGGCCCGGCCGCGCTGCATCACTCAGGGAATCCGCAGTGTGACGGCCTGCCCGCCAAAACCGGATACATGCTGTGCTGGCACTTAAGTTCTCCTTACGTGCCTGCTGATTCACGAGGATGGTCGGTACCTTGCCCCGATGCGACACATCGGAACCGTGATCGCCGCAGCCATCGTGGGCCCGTCGGCCTGGATCCTCTTCGCCCTTGGGCAGGACCGGTCGGCGCAGGCGTTCGCAGACGCACAGAACGGCGGCGCGCTGGACGGCGGTGATCTCGTCCGGCCCGCGCTCGTGCTGGCGGCGGCTGGGATCCTGCTCGGGCTCGTCGCCACGCTCCGGATCTCCCCGCTGGGCGCGACGCTGACCGGCTTGTTCTACTCGGCAAGTTACCTGGGCCTGCTGGTCAGCCCGACCTCGCTGATGAAACTCCTCGACCACGAACCGACTCTGGCCGGCTACCAGGTCGACCTGGCAGCCCCCGTCCGGACCGGGACGACCCTGCTGGTGGGCTCGCTGTTGCTCGTCGCGGTCGTGAGCGTCCGCCGCTGGCAGCGGTGGCCGCAACCCGAAGCCGACGGACCTGGAGCGTTGCAGCCGGACGAGATCCTCTCGCCCGCAACGCAACCGGACCGCCCGCTGGGCGTGGACGGTCTCGGCCTGGGCACGCCGAGCAGGACCCCCGAGCCGGAACTGGTACGGGCCGGCAGTTCGAGCGGGGCCGGTCGTTCGGACGGGACCGGCGCTTCGGACTGGGCTGGCTCACTGTCGGGCGGTGCCGGGGACCGGCCCGGGCGGTCGTCGGACTGGCCGCGCCAGCCGTCGAGGTGAACCGGCAGATCTTGTGATGCCGCATTTTGGGGACACCGGTGCCGCGCACATCGCCACCGAGGTAGAGGTGGGTCAGCTTGTCCTGACCCACCTCTACCTCCCACCTCGCCTATCCCGGCGCGGGCTGCCGGTCCGGCAGGAACTCAGCTGACGCGGCGGCAGGGGTCCCCGTAGTCGGGGTCGACGTGCAGCATCGCCTTCCGGGTGTTCGGCCCGTAGACCCCGTCCGCCGAGGTGCGGGCGACCTTCTGCACCTCGATCAGCGCCTTCTGCGTGTTGCCGCCGAAGTTGCCGTCGACAATCAGCGGGTAGACGCCGACGGCCCTGAGCGTGCCCGGGTAGCAGTCGTTCATCGTGTCCTGCAGCCGGGCCACCCCGTCACTGACGTTCCCGCGCACCATGTTGCAGTCGACCGAATTGGTCGACGCGGCGGGCACCAGGGCTCCCTGATAGGTAACAGACTTCACGCAGGTCGGCGTCGCGGCGGACGCCGGGCCGGAGCCCACCAACTGGACGGAACCGCTGGCCACCACCAGCAGAACCGCCGCAACCGCTCGCCGAACAACACGCTTCGACATCCACGCTCCTCCCCGTAATGATGCATCGATAAGCATCTTCGCGAGACAGTAGCAGGGGTTTTCCTGTTCCATCGACCGCAATGACATTCTTCCGATTCAATGCATCGGGGTGAAAACCGGTTCATCGAACCCGGTTGGTCCAACCTGCTACTGCAGGCTCCAGGCGATGCCGTCGAGGATGTCGTGCTCGGAGGCGACGACCGACGGCATGCCGGCGCGCCCCATGATGACCCGGAGCACCAGGGCGCCCGCGCCGATCACGTCGGCGCGGCCGGGGTGCATCACCGGGATGGCCAGCCGCTGCGCGCTGCTCTTCGCCAGCAGGTCGGCGGTGACCTCGGCGACCTGGTCGTACGACACCCGGGCGTGGTGGATGCGCTCCGGCTCGTACGCCTGGAGGCCCTGGGCGATGGCGACGACGGTGGTGACCGACCCGGCGAGCCCGACCAGCGTGGCGGCCTCGCGCCCCGGCACCGCCGCCAGCGCGCGGTCCACCGCCACGGCGATGTCGGCCTGCGCGGCCGCGATCTCGTCGAGGCTCGGCGGGTCGCTGTGCAGGTGGCGCTCGGTCATCCGGACGCAGCCGATGTCCACCGAGACGGCCGCCTCCACCCGGCCCTCGCGGGCGCCGACCACGAACTCGGTCGATCCACCGCCGATGTCGACCACCAGGTACGGCGGCCGGGCGTCGGCGGGCAGCCCGCGCACCGCGCCGGTGAAGGACAGCCGGGCCTCCTCGTCGCCGGTGACCACCTCGGGCGGCACGCCGAGGGTCTGCTCGACCATCGCCCGGAAGTCGGCGGCGTTGCTGGCGTCCCGGGTCGCCGAGGTGGCGCACATCCGGACCCGCTCCGCGCCGAACTTCTCGATCTCGGCCGCGTAGTCGGCGAGCGCCACCCGGGTCCGCTCGATCGCCTCCGGCGCGAGCCGGCCGGTCCGGTCGACGCCCTGGCCCAGCCGGACGATCTCCATACGGCGGCTCAGATCCACCAGCGGCGCCTGCGGGCCGGCCTCCCGGTCGGGCAGGTCGGCGACCAGCAGCCGGATCGAGTTGGTCCCGCAGTCGATGGCAGCCACGCGCGTCGTCACGGCAGCAACCCTACGGCAGCCGGACGTGCCCTCGCGGGCGCGCCGGACAGCCGGCGACGGCGCCACCGCAGCAGCTCGGGCAGCCAGGGCAGCGCGGCGACCAGCGCCAGCAGGCTGAGCAGCGGGAGCCGCCACCACCCGGAGACGGTCGCCGGGGGCGGTTCCGGCGCCGGCGACACCCACGGACGGGCGGTCTTCGACCAGGCCAGGAAGGCGTCGCCGACCGGCAGCAGGCCCAGGGCGTACCGCTTGGTGTGCGGGGTGTCCACCGGCAGGCCGACCAGTTCGCCGTAGTTGGCCAGCGCGCTGGCCAGCGCCGCGTCCCCCTGCACCTGGGCCGCGCCAAGGGTGACGACGGTGGCCGAAAAGCTCACCCCGAGCGGCAGCGGCCCGGAATCCACGTCGGCCGGTCCGTCCGTCCCACGCGGGTACTCGCGCGTGGCCGGGCCCAGGCTCAGCGGCGACACCACGTACAGCTCGCGGAAGCGCAGGTACTGGGCGCGGGCGAAGGCCGGGTCGATCTCGCCGATGAAACGGTGGATGAGACTCTGCGAGGTGGCCCGGGCCACCTCGGCCGGGGCGCCGGTGGCGAGGTCGACGCGGTGCGGCATCAGCCCGGTCCGGGGATCCAGCCGCTGGCGTACGCCGTCCAGCCAGCGCCGAACCGCCGGGTCGAAACGGGGCGGCAGCAGCGAGTCGTGCAGCCGGAGCGAGGCGACCGCTACGGTCGAGTCCACCGGCCACGCCTGCCCCGGGTACGCCGGCAGATACGGCGAGGCCGAAGCGTCGAACGCGGCGGCGAGGGCGGCCGAGGCGCCGGCGAAACGGCGAACCTCGGCCGGGTCACGGTGCTGCGGCGCCTGGAGCGCCAGCACCCCGCCGCGCAGCCAGTTCGTCCAGCCCTGATAGAAGACTCCGTACGCCGGGGCGAGGTCGGGGCTGAACGGAGCCCGGCCGGCCGGCGACTCCAGCCGTTCCAGCGCCCAGCGGGCCTCCCGCAGCGCGGTGTCCCGCTCCCCGTGCGCCGCGCGCAACCCGCTGTCCACCCGGGCCAGCCCGTAGAGGACGTGGGCGAAGAACCAGCCTTCCGGGAAGAGCGCCTGCGCGTCGTCGCCCGCGCCCCCGTCCAGCGCCTGCCGGAGGAAGGTGAGCTGCCTCGCCACGCCGGGTGCGTCGCCGGTCGGGCCGGGCGCGGTGGCCGGCGCGACGAGGCGTACCGCCCCGAGCAGGGCGGCGAGGCTGACCAGGCCCGCCGCGACGCGGCCGGCCCATCGCATGATCCGCACCGGGACAGCGTGCCGCAACCGGTCAAGCGGTCGTCACAGGCGCAGCAGCATGCGGATGTTGCCGAGGGTGTTCGGCTTGACCCGTTCCAGGTCGAGGAACTCGGCCACGCCCTCGTCGTAGGAGCGGAGCAGTTGCTCGTAGACGGGCTGCGGCACCGGCGCGCCGTCGATCTCCTGGAACCCGAACGAACCGAAGAACCGGGTCTCGAAGGTCAGCACGAAGATCCGGGCCACCCCCAGCTCCCGGGCGGCGTCGATCAGCTCGCCGACGATCCGGTGCCCGATCTTGCGGCCCCGGCAGGTCGGGTCGACCGCCACCGTACGGATCTCAGCCAGGTCCTCCCACATCACGTGCAGGGCGCCGCAGCCGACCACCGCGCCGTCCCTCACCGCCACCCGGAACTCCTGCACGTCCTCGTAGAGGGTGACGGTGGCCTTGCTGAGCAGCCGCCGGTCGTCGGTGTAGGTGTCGACGAGCCGCCGGATGCCGCGTACGTCGGAGGTGCGGGCCCGGCGGACCACGATCTCGTCGGCGGCCCTCATCTCACTCCGCCGCCGGGACGTCCACGCACGGACCAGCCGCCCACCACTTCTCCACCAGGGCGAGGGTCTCGTCGCCGAACGGGTTGACCCCCGGCCCGGCGGCGAGCGCGTGCCCGAGGTGGACGTGCAGGCACTTCACCCGGCCGGGCATGCCGCCGGCCGAGATGCCGGCGATCTCTGGCACCTGGCCGATCGCCTCCCGCCGGGCCAGGTAGTCCTCGTGCGCGGCCCGGTAGCGGGCGGCCAACTCCGGGTCGGCGGCCAGCCGCTCGGCCATCTCCTTCATCAGCCCAGCCGACTCCAGCCGGCTGCACACGGCCGTCGCCCGGGGGCAGGTCAGGTAGAACAGCGTCGGGAAGGGGGTTCCGTCGGCCAGCCGTGGCGTCGTCTCGACCACGTCGGGCAGGCCGCACGGGCAGCGGTGGGCCACCGCCCGAGTGCCGCGGGGCGGGCGTCCGAGCTGCGCGGCCACCGCGGCCAGGTCGGCCTCGGTGGCCGGTTGCCGCTCGGGCGAGGGTACGGAATCCGCCGCCGGATCCTGCGGTGGTACGACGCTCACGGTGTCGCCTTTCGTTCGCGACTGCGGGGCTCGCAGAACCGGCTCGCTCCTCGCGCTCACGGTGTCGCCTTTCGGGGTGGTGCCTAGTTGGTCGGGCGCTCGGCGTTGGCCGCCTGCACGCTGGACCACAGGGTGTCGTACCAGGCGTCGGGCTGCTTCGGCGGCCCCGGCTTCGCACCCTTGCCGGCGTCCCGGGCGGCCCCCTCCGGGTCGGAGAGCACCACCAGCAGGGTCTCCCCCGGCCGGCCCATGAAGAAGCGCTCCCGGGCCTGCGTCTCGATGTACGCCGGGTCCTTCCACTTGGCCGCCTCGGCGGTGAGGTCCTCGATCCGCTTCCGCTGGTCGACCTGGGACGCCTCCATCCGCTCGATGTCGGCCTGCTGGTCGAGGTAGACCCGGACCGGATAGGTGTACGCCAGGGCGAGCGCGATCAGCACCGCGAAGAGCACGGTGGCGCGCCCGGTGAAGCGCCGGGGTTGGGGTGCGGTGAGCCGCTTGACGGTGCCCCCGGCGGCCGTACGTCGGGCCGCCGCGGGACGGCTCGCGGAGCGAACGCCATCGGTGCCGCGGACGCCGCCGGACGACCGTCCGGCGGCCCGCGGCTCGGCGCGGACGCCACCCTCGCGGGCCGACGTCCGGGCACCGCCTGGCCGGCCGGTCTGACCCGGCCGACGGACGGGACGTTGACCACCCGGTGTGCGGCGCTGCTGCATCGTCACACCCCTCCCCCGGAGCTCTCCGCTCAGGCCGAACGGTAGCGCGGGAACGCGCCGGCGCCGGCGTACCGCGCCGCGTCGGCCAGCTCCTCCTCGATCCGCAGGAGCTGGTTGTACTTGGCGACCCGGTCGGACCGGGCCGGGGCACCGGTCTTGATCTGGCCGCAGCCGGTGGCGACCGCCAGGTCGGCGATGGTGGTGTCCTCGGTCTCGCCCGAGCGGTGGCTCATCATGCAGGCGAAGCCGGCCCGGTGGGCCAGGTTCACCGCGTCCAGGGTCTCGGTGAGCGAGCCGATCTGGTTGACCTTCACCAGCACCGCGTTGGCGGCCTTCTCGGTGATGCCCCGGGCGATCCGCTGCGGGTTGGTGACGAAGAGGTCGTCGCCGACGATCTGGATCCGGTCGCCGAGCGCCGCGGTCAGGGTGGCCCAGCCGCTCCAGTCGTCCTCCGACAGCGGGTCCTCGATGGACACGATCGGGTAGTCGCCGACGAGCTTGGTGTAGTAGTTGCTCATCTCCTCGGCGCTCTTGCTGGCCCCCTCAAACGTGTAGGTGCCGTTGTCGAAGAACTCGGTGGCGGCCACGTCGAGGGCGAAGACGATGTCGGTGCCGAGCCGGTAGCCGGCCTTCTCCACCGCCTCGGCGATCAGGTCCAGCGCGGCGGCGTTGGTCGGCAGGTTCGGGGCGAAGCCGCCCTCGTCGCCGAGGCCGGTCGACAGGTCCTTCTTCTTCAGCACCGACTTCAGCGCGTGGTAGACCTCGGCGCCGGAGCGCAACGCGTCGCGGAAGGTGGGCGCGCCGATCGGCGCGATCATGAACTCCTGGATGTCCACGTTCGAGTCGGCGTGCGCGCCGCCGTTGAGGATGTTCATCATCGGCACCGGCAGCAGGTGCGCGTTCGGCCCGCCCAGATAGCGGAAGAGGCTCAGCTCGGCGCTGCCCGCGGCGGCCTTCGCCACGGCCAGGGAGACGCCGAGAATCGCGTTCGCGCCCAGCTCGGCCTTGTTGTCGGTGCCGTCGAGGTCGAGCATCTTCTGGTCGATCAGCCGCTGCTCGCTGGCCTCGTACCCGATCAGCTCGTCGACGATCTTGTCCTCGATGTTGGTGACCGCCTTCTCGACACCCTTGCCCAGGTAGCGGTCCTTGTCACCGTCGCGCAGCTCGATCGCCTCGAACGCGCCGGTGGAGGCGCCGGACGGCACCGCGGCGCGGGCGATCGTGCCGTCGTCGAGCCCGACCTCGACCTCGACCGTCGGGTTGCCCCGCGAGTCCAGGATCTCCCGGGCGACGATTCCCTCGATGGTTGCCACTGAGTCGCTCCTCGTTTGTGTGTTCCGGTCCGGTATGGGCCGCGACGGTGCGGCTGAGGCAGGTGTTGAACGCAGCGTATCGGGCCCCCGAGGTACGCACGCCGGGGCCCGGCGGACCGCAACGCTCAGTGACGACCCCCGCGGTCCCGCCACGACGGACATTCCCGAAATCCCGGGCGTCAACCGGCAACGGGTTTGCGAGAGGTTGCCCCGATCGACAAGGCTGGGCGCCATGCCCGCCGCCTCGACGACTCTTCGCGCGCTCGCCGCCTCGATCATCGCGTCGCTCACGGTCACCGGCTGTCAGACCCTCGACGACGCCGGGGTCGCGCTCGGGCGGGCCGACCTCGTCAACGACCTGGCCGCCCGGATGGACCGGGCCCTGGAGCAGACCTGGGCGGCCGACTACCAGCTCCCAGGCGGGCGCACCGCCTCGATCGCCCAGACCGCGAAGCCGCTCCGCTCGGCGTACACCTGGCCGGACGGCAAGATCACGGTGACTCAGGAGGCGGTGACCCGCTGCGCGACCGCCGGCAGGCGTACCTCCTGCGAGGTGTCGCCGCCGGTGCTGACCGCCGGCAAGCCGTCGGTGATCGTCTACACCGAGGCCCGCCAGCACGGTCAGGTCACCCCGCCAGCGGTGATCCGGCTGCTCACCGACGCGGCCCTGGACACCCAGGCGACCATCGAGCAGAGCGACACCACCCTGGCCGGCCGCCACGCCACCTGCGTCGACGTCACCCGCGCCGGCCAGCGCTTCACCGCCTGCGTCACCACCGAGGGGGTGCTCGCCAGCTTCACCGGCGCCCTCGACGGCAAACCGGCGGAGATCACGCTGAGCCGTTACACCGACACCGTCGAGGCGGCCAGCTTCGACGTGCCGGCCGGCGCGGGCGTGGTGGACCGCCGCCGCCCTGAGACCTCGTGACCGGGCGGCCCGAAGAAGCCGCTGCCGCGACCGGATCCAGGGCCGGGACCGAGGCGCCGGCCGGCATCGACACCCCTGCGGCATCCGGCGACGCGGCACCCGCCGCCGACGCGCTGGCCACCAGGGCCCGGGCCGGCGGGGGTGGATTCGTCCCGGGCGCCGACCAGACCCGACCCCCGGCGCCCGGCGACCTGGCGTTGCCGGTGACCGGACGCCGGCTGCTGACCGGGCCGGACGGGTTCCTCCGGATCGGTGACCTGCCCACCGGCCTCGACTGGGTGCCGGTGGGGACGCTCGACGGCGTGCCGGCCTGGGCGGCCGAGGTGGCCGACGCCGAGGCACTGCCCGGCCGCTGGCGCGGCTGGCGGGGCATCGCCGCCGAACTGCCGGAACAGCTGGCCACCCCGGCCGGACGGGCCCTCGCCGTGATCACCTGGCGGCGTACGCACCGGTGGTGCGGGGCGTGCCGGACGGAACTGGCCGACGTGCCGGGCGAGACCGCCCGCCGCTGCCCCGGCTGCGACCTGACGGTGTTCGTGCCGCTCTCCGTCGCGGTGCTCGTGGCGATCACCCGTCCCGGGCGGGCCGGCGGCCCCGACGAGCTGCTGCTGGTGCGGCACGCCTACGGGCCGACGGAGCTGTGGGCGCTGGTGGCCGGCTTCGTGGAGGCGGGCGAGTCGCTGGAGGCGGCCGTGCACCGCGAGGTCGGCGAG
Organism: Micromonospora sp. CB01531; assembly: GCF_001905095.1. Taxonomy (GTDB): domain Bacteria; phylum Actinomycetota; class Actinomycetes; order Mycobacteriales; family Micromonosporaceae; genus Micromonospora. Next base: position 46,164 of record NZ_LWLS01000081.1, on the reverse strand, counting down.
GAGGTCGGGCTCAGCATCGGGCGACCGTCCTACGTCGACAGCCAGCCCTGGGCGATGTCCGGGCCGGGCACCCTGCTCGCCGGCTTCACCACCCCGGTGACCGGCCCGGACGCCGAGCCGGTGATCGACGCGAAGGAGCTGACCGAGGCCCGCTGGTTCCCGGTGGACACGCTGCCGGCCGAGCTGCCACCGGCGTACTCCCTCTCGCGCTGGCTGATCGACGCGGCCGCCGCCCGCCCTCGGCCCTGAACCCGCACGCCCGGCCGGTCAGATCCCCAGCAGGGTACGCAGGTGCCGCGGCGGCGGGCAGTCGTGCGCGAGCATCGCGTCGTGCCACTCGCGGACCGACACCCCCTCCGGGCGCGAGCGGGCGATGTCGGCCAGCTCGCTGTAGCCCACGAAATAGGTCGAGAGCTGGGTGGAGGTGAGCAGCGCCCGCCGCCACTTGCCGGCCGCCTCGCCCTCCTCCTGGAAGCCGCGCCCGGTCATCAGCGCCATCGCCTCCGCCTCGGGCAGGTCGTCGCAGTGCACGAGCTGGTCGAGCAGCGCGTTGATGGTCATCCGGAGCTGCATCTTGAGCTGCTGGAGGCGAACCGGCAGCCCACCGAACCCCAGGCCGGTCATCAGCTCCTCGGTGTAGACCGCCCAGCCCTCGACGAACACCCCCGACTCGGTGAGCGGCCGGACCCGGGTCGGGCCGGCGTACCGGCGGGCGTGGGCGAGCTGGAGGAAGTGCCCGGGCATCGCCTCATGCACGGTCAGGTTGCGGATCATGTGGTCGTTGTATTCGCGGTAGAACGACTCGACCCGCTGCGCCGACCAGTCCGCCGGGGTGGGCGCGATGCAGTAGAACGTCGGCACGTTCGCCGTCTCCAGCGGGCCCGGCGAGTCGCAGTAGGCCACCGCCACACCCCGGGCGAACTCCGGCATCTCCTGGATCACACACGGGTCGTCGACCAGAGTGACCAGGTCGTGCGCGCGGACGAAGTCGGTCGCCTCGTCCAACGTGACCGAGGCCAGGTCCACGATAGTGGCGTCGTCGGGGTGCTCCGCGGCGAGCAGGTTCAGGGCCCGGCGTACCGTCTCGTCGTCGGTCGGGCCACCGACCAGCTCGACGGCCGCCTCGCGGATCTCCGCGGTGACCCGGTCCAGGTTGTCCCAGGCGCGGCGCTGCACCTCGGCGGCGCTCAGCTCGGTGTCGAGGGTGTGCCAGAGCCGGGCCTCCCAGCGCCGCCGGCCCAGCCGCGGGTCACGACCCGGGCCCGCGTCGGCGGAGAGGCCCATCCGCAGCCAGGCCACGAACTCCTCCAGCGCGGCAATCGCCGCGGTGGCCGCCGGCTCCACCCGGCCGTACATCGCCGGCGCCTCGGCCAGCAGCCCGGGCAGCTCGTCGCGGATCAGCGCCGCCGTGCCGGTGAACTGACCGACCGCCGTCTCGGCGTGGATCCGCGGCATGTCGCGCAGCGTCGCGCGCGCGGTCGCCAGGGCATCGGGTACGGCCGCGAGCCGCCCGGCCAGCGAGGCCAGCCGCTCCTCGGCGGGCGCGAACGGGCGGGCCAGCAGGGCGTGCAGCAGCGGGCCCGGGTTGTGCCGCAGCGGGTCCCACTCGTACGCACGGATCTCCGTCGCCTCGAACAGCTCCCGGTCGACCATGCTGCTGAGCAGCGCGTGGTCGACCCGCTCCTCGACGTCCAGCGAGTCCGGGTCCAGCTCGGAGAGCGCGTCGGCCGCGTCCCGGAGCATCGCCTGGTCGGCCGCTCGGGCGTCGGCGGAGAGGTCGGGCAGCCGGTCGTCGTAGCGGTGGTCCCCGGCCGACGTGGCCAGCCCCGGCCGGCTCTCCAGCAACGCCTCGACGATCTGCTCCGCCAGCGGCACGAACGCTTCCATACCGACGACCCTACCGATCTTCGCCGACGTTCTCGTTGATCAAGAGGTTTGCGTCTGTCGGAGCGCTCGTTCCGGCCGCGAACTTCTTGATCAACTCGGCTCGCGCTGGGTGGACTCGGCGGCGCGGACGGCGTCGGCGTACGCCAGGGTGGTGCGGCGGAGAGCCGCCTCGGGGTCGATGGCCGCCTGCCGGGCGGCGGCGACCGTGGCCAAGAGGCTGGCGCCGAGGCGGGCCTCGGGATCCACCTGGGAGTCGGCGAGCGGTGGCGGCACGGCGAGACCGATCCGGCCGGCCCGGTCCAGGATCTTCGCGGCCAGGGCGAGCGCCGGTTGGCTCATCGCGATGCCGTCCAGCACCGACGCGCGCGCCTTCTCGGCCCGCTTGATCCGTTCCCAGGCCGCCTCGATCTCCTCGATCGAGCCGGCCTGCTCACCGGAGAAGACGTGCGGGTTGCGGCGGACCATCTTGTCGACCAGGCCGCCGGCCACGTCGTCGACTGTCCAGCGCTTCCCGTCCGGCAGCTCCTCGGCGAGCCGGGCGTGCAGCAGCACCTGGAGCAGCACGTCGCCCAGCTCCTCGCGGAGCGCGTCGGTGTCGTCAGCGCTGATCGCGTCGTACGCCTCGTAGCACTCCTCCAGCAGGAAGCCGGCGAGGCTGCGGTGGGTCTGCGCCCGCTTCCACGGGTCACCGCCCGGGGAGGCGAGCCGGTCCATCACCTCGACCGCGTCGAGCAGCCGGGCGCCCGGCGGATCCCAGGACCCGTACTGCAGCTCCAGCTCGGCCAGGCCCGGCTGGCGCGCCAGCCGCAGCCCCAGTTCGCGGGCCAGCGCCTCGTCGCCGGCCGGCCCGGCCAGCCAGACCACGGTGCCGTGCTCCGCCACCGCGTCGAGCAGAGCCTGGGTGGCGCCCTCGGTCACGACGGTGACCTCGGCGCCCGCCGCCCCGACCGCCCTGGTCAGCTCGCTCTCCGCGCCGGCCAGCACCGGCGCGGAGCGTACGACGTCCCAGGCGGACGCGGTCAGCAGACCGGCCGGGAGCCTGGGCGAGGTGACCAGCAGGACGATCCGGGCGGTCATGCTCAGGGTGCGACCGTGCCGGCCGACTCGGTGACCGCCGGCTCGGGCTTGGAGACGTCGGTCACCGAGTCGGAACCGGGCTCGCCCAGCGGCACGCTCACCGCGGCCTGCCCGGCGGCGAAGCTGAGCAGCGGGATCTCCAGCGGGCGGTACCGGGGGCTGACACTGACCTCGTAGCCGGTGATCGCGTCGGCCAGCACCTTCTTGCTGCCCAGCGCCCCGCGCAGCTGGTCGCCGTCGAGCTGGGCGGCGGCCTGCTGGACGGTCACCTCGGCCGGGATCACCCCGGCCGCCTTGCCGGCGGCGACCACCTCGGCGAGGTCCTGCTCGGTCGGCGCGACCGGCTCGGGGGCGGGCAGGCTGTTCATGCAGTTGGTCAGGTCGGCCACCCGCTCCGCGTACGCGGTGTCGGCGGGGACGCCGAGCTGCGGGGCGATCTGGCTCGCGGTGACCCGCTGCGGCGGCGGCTGGTAGCCCTTGTCGTCGGCGAGCCGCTGGCACACGTCGAGCAGCACCAGGTTGCTGACCAACTGGGTGCGGGTGGGCATCCGCACCTCGGCTGGCGCGGCCTGCTCCGGGCCGGCGCTCGGCTCCGCGCTGGGGGTGGGCACCTCGGCCCGCAACTCGTCGAGCAGGCGGGTCACCGCATCCTCGGTGATGCGGTGGTCACCGACGTAGGCGGCGACTCCCGGCTCGGAACGGCAACCGGCGAGGGCGACGAGACCCACCGCCACACTGGCGGCGGCGACAAGACGGCGAGCACGCATGACGGCCACTCTCTCATGCCCGGCAGGCAGCTGTGACGCCGCCCACCCCGCCGGGGCTCACCGCGCCGCCGCTCCGACCGGCTGTCCCCCGCCCGCCGCGCTCATCGGGCCGCCGCTCCGGCCGGCTGCGCCGCGACCGGCTCGCCCAGCACGTCCCTGAGAAGTTGGGCGCACCACTCCAGCAGCGCTTGGTCGCGCAGCGGCTCGCCGCCGACCCGGCGGGTGCTCGGCCGGGGCACGCTGACCTGGTCGAGCGCCTGCTTGTAGACCGAATCCGGGTGGTAGCGCTTGAGCCGCAGCTGCTTCGAGTCGGGCAGCGGCAGCGGGCTGAACCGGATGTGCTTGCCCTGCATCGAGACGTCGGCCAGGCCGTACTGCCGGGCCAGCAGCCGGAACCGGGCCACCGCGACCAGGTTCTGCACCGGCGCGGGCGGTTCGCCGTAGCGGTCGGTCATCTCGGCGACCACCTCGCGCAGCCGCTCCTCGTCGCGGGCCTCGGCGAGCTTGCGGTACATCTCCAGGCGCAGCCTCTCCACGCCGACGTAGTCGTGCGGCAGGTGCGCGTCGACCGGCAGGTCCACCTTGACCTCGGTCTCCTCCTCCGCGTGCTCGCCCTTGAAGGCGGAGACCGCCTCGCCGACCATCCGGACGTACAGGTCGAAGCCGACGCCCTCGATGTGGCCGGACTGCTCGCCGCCCAGCAGGTTGCCGGCGCCCCGGATCTCCAGGTCCTTCATCGCCACGTACATGCCGGCGCCCAGCTCGGTGTGCTGGGCGATGGTGGTCAGCCGCTCGTGCGCGTTCTCGGTCAGCGGCCGGTCCGCGGGATAGAGGAAGTACGAGTACGCCCTTTCCCGACCGCGGCCGACCCGGCCCCGGATCTGGTGCAGCTGGGCCAGGCCGAGCAGGTCGGCCCGCTCCACGATCAGCGTGTTCGCGTTCGGGATGTCGATGCCGGACTCCACGATCGTGGTGCAGACCAGGACGTCGAAATCCTTCTCCCAGAAGCCGACCATCACCTTCTCGAGCGCTTCCTCGCCCATCTGGCCGTGCGCCACCGCGACCCGGGCCTCGGGCACCAGCTCGCGGATCCGGCGGGCCGCCCGCTCGATCGACTCGACCCGGTTGTGCAGGTAGAACACCTGACCGTCGCGGAGCAGCTCGCGGTGCACGGCGGCGGCCACCTGCCGCTCGTCATACGCCCCGACGGCGGTGAGCACCGGGTGCCGCTCCTCCGGCGGGGTGGCGATGGTGGACATCTCCCGGATGCCGGTGATCGCCATCTCCAGCGTGCGCGGGATCGGGGTGGCCGACATGGCCAGCACGTCGACCGAGGCGCGCAGGGTCTTCAGGTGCTCCTTGTGCTCGACGCCGAAGCGCTGCTCCTCGTCGATGATGACCAGGCCGAGCTGCTTGAACCGGGTGGCCGCCTGGAGCAGCCGGTGGGTGCCGATGACGATGTCGGCGGTGCCGTCGGCGACCATCGCCAGCGTCTGCTCGGCCTCCTTCGGCGTCTGGAACCGGGACAGCTGCCGGATGGTGATCGGGAACTGGCTCATCCGCTCGGCGAACGTGTTGTAGTGCTGCTGCACGAGCAGGGTGGTGGGCACCAGCACGGCCACCTGCTTGCCGTCCTGCACCGCCTTGAACGCCGCGCGGACCGCGATCTCGGTCTTGCCGTACCCGACGTCGCCGCAGATCAGGCGGTCCATCGGGACCGTCTGCTCCATGTCCCGCTTGACCTCTTCGATCGCCGCGAGCTGGTCCGGCGTCTCCTGCCAGGGGAAGGCGTCCTCCAGCTCCCGCTGCCACGGGGTGTCGGCGCCGAACGCGTGCCCCTTGGACGCCTTGCGGGCGGCATAGAGCTGGATGAGCTGGGCGGCGATCTCGCGGACCGCCTTGCGGGCGCGCGCCTTCGACTTCTGCCAGTCCGAGCCGCCCATCTTGTGCAGGGTGGGCTGCTCGCCGCCGACGTACCGGGAGAGCTGGTCGAGCTGGTCGGTGGGGACGAAGAGCCGGTCGCCCGGCTGGCCGCGCTTGCTCGGGGCGTACTCGATGACCAGGTATTCCCGGGAGGCGCCGTTGACCGTGCGCTGCACCAGCTCGACGTACCGGCCGATGCCGTGCTGCTCGTGCACCACGTGGTCGCCGGCCTTGAGCTCCAGCGGGTCGATCGTGTTGCGCCGTCGGCTGGGCAGTTTGCGCATGTCCCGGGTGGAGGCGCCCCGGCCGCCGGTCACGTCGTTGCCGGTGAGCAGCACGAACCGGGACGCCTCGTCGACGAAGCCGGCGGTCAGGCAGCCGCAGGAGACCAGCAGCTCGCCGGGGGCGGGCGCGGCGGGCACCTCCTCGGTGAGCCGGGCGCCGAGCCCGGCGTCGCGGAGCACCTCGACGGCCCGCTGGGCGGGGCCGTGCCCCTCGAAGACCAGCGCGATCGACCAGCCCTCGCCGGCCCAGCGCTTGAGGTCGTCGACCACCCGGGCGGTCTCGCCGTGGTAGAGCGGCGCCGGCTGGGCGGCCAGGATCACCGCGATCGCGTCGTCGGGGGTCACGTCGACCTCGGTGGGCTCGTCCTCCCAGGGCTGCCGGGCGGGCGCGGCCTCCGCCTCCACCAGCCCGAACGGCGCGAGGGTCCACCAGGGCTGGCGCAGGGCGCGGGCGGCCGTGCGTACGTCGGCCAGGGTCCGGAAGGCGGCGGCGCCGAGGTCGACCGGGGCCTGCCCCCCGACGGCGGCCGCGGCCCAGCTCGCCTGGAGGAACTCATCGGAGGTACGCACCAGGTCGTGCGCCCGGGTGCGGATCCGCTCCGGGTCGCAGAGCAGCACGTGGGTGCCGGCCGGCATGCAGTCCAGCAGCAGCTCCATCGAGCCGGCGCCGATCAGCGCCGGGGCGAGCGACTCCATCCCCTCGACCGGGATGCCCTCGGCCAGCTTGTCGAGGATCTCGGCCAGCTCGGGGTGCTCCTCGGCCAGCGCGGCGGCCCGCCGGCGCACCGCCGGGGTGAGCAGCAGCTCCCGGCACGGCGGCGCCCAGAGCTGCGGAACCTGCTCGATGGTCCGCTGGTCGGCGACTGCGAAGGTGCGAATCTCCTCGACCTCGTCGCCCCAGAACTCGACCCGGGACGGGTGCTCGTCGGTGGGCGGGAAGACGTCCAGGATGCCGCCCCGGACGGCGAACTCGCCCCGCTTGGTCACCAGGTCGACCCGGGCGTACGCCATGTCGGTGAGCCGGCGGGCGACCTCCTCCAGGTCCGCCTCGTCACCGGCGGTGAGCTGCACCGGCTCCAGGTCGCCGAGCCCCTTGAGCTGCGGCTGCAGCAGCGACCGGACGGGCGCCACCACCACCCGCAGCGGCCCGGTCCGCCCGTGCGCGTCGGCCGACTCGGGGTGCGCCAACCGGCGCAGCACGGCCAACCGCCGCCCGACGGTGTCGGAGCGGGGCGAGAGCCGCTCGTGTGGCAGCGTCTCCCAGGACGGGAAGATCGCCACCTGCTCCGGCGGCAGCAGGCTGCCCAGCGCGGACGCCAGGTCCTCGGCCTCCCGGGTGGTGGCGGTGACGGCAAGCACTGGCCGCCCGGCGCCGCCCACCGGCTCGTCCGCGGCGACGGCCGCCACCGCGAACGGACGCAGCGCGGCCGGAGCGGTGAGGTCGAGGCCGTCGACCTGCGCGGCACCGGAGCGCGCCAGGTCACGCGCCCGGGCCAACCCCGGGTCGGCCAGGGCGGCGGAGAAGAGTCCGGTGAGCATCTGTGATCACATCCAGGAGGTCAACGCACGGCGACGACCCCGCGTCCAGCCGGACGGGGGGTGCACCGTTCGAGACTATCCCCCTCCCCGGACATTCCGGGCCCCAGCCGCCGCCCACCCGCGCCCCGCGCCCCGCGCCCGCCTGCGCCCGCCCCCGCTCCCAAGATCCGCACGCCCACCGCGCCCCGCCCAAGATTCGCGCCCCGGGTCCCCGCATCCCGCACCGCCTCCAAGATCCGCGCCCCGGGCCCGCGCGCACCGCATCGCGCCCAAGATCCGCACTAATTCCCGGAAGTAGTGGCCTCCAGCGCTCGGGAGACCACTACTTCCGGGAAAGTGGGCGCTCCCGTGGCGGGGCGATGGTGGCGGGTGGCTGGGAAGGATCTTGACCACGGGCGGGAGGGCGTGGTGCGGTGACGGTATGGCAGCGGAGTACCGGGCGGTCTTCGACGCGGAGGTCGTCTTCGCCAACGGCGGCGGGTTGCGGACCGAGGGGTTCCGGTTGGACGTCCCCGGCCCGGAGATAGACGACGCGACGCTGGGCGCGCTCCTCGTCCGGCACCTCGGCCTGCTCATGGTGGGCGAGGTGCGGATCACCAACCGGACGGTCGTCGAGGAGCCGCACAAGGGCGGCCGGGCGGTCGCCGTTCCGGCCGGCGACGGCAGCCGGCGACTTGTCGAGCTGAGCCACGTGATCACCGACGGGATGATCACCCTGCCCGGCTGGCCGGCACCGCGGATCACCGACTGGCTCACCCGGGACGCGTCCCGGGCGAACTACGCCTCGGGCGTCGAGTTCCACGTCGCCCGGATCGACATGATCGCCAATACCGGCACCTACCTCGACACGCCCGCCCACCGTTGGGCCGACGGGGCCGACCTGGCCGGAACCCCGCTCGACCGCCTCGCCGACCTGCCCGGGATCGTGGTCCGGGTACCGCCCGGCACCCGGTCCGTGGACCGGCTGATGCTGGCCCCGTACGACGTGGCGGGGCGGGCGGTGCTGCTGCACACCGGGTGGGACACGCACTTCGGCACCGACCGGTACGCCGGCCCCGGCGCGCCCTACCTGGCCCGGGACGGTGCCGACTGGCTGGTCGACGCGGGCGCGTCCCTGATCGGCATCGACTCGATCAACATCGACGACATGACCCCGGCGGCGGCCGGCGAGCGCCCCGCGCACAGCGCCCTGCTCGCCGCCGGCATCCCGATCGTGGAGCACCTGACCGGCCTGGCGGCCCTGCCTCCGGAGGGGTTCCGGTTCACCGCCGCGCCGCCGCGGGTGGCCGGCATGGGCACCTTCCCGGTCCGCGCCTTCGCCATCGTCGACGCCTGATCCGATGCTCGCCCGGTCCGGCACCGCTCGCCGTGGTCAAGGTCCACTCCAGATGCGCGATGTTGCGGTATCCACTCCGGGCAGAGACCGCGATATCGCGCAACTGGAGTCGATGTGCGGCTCGGCGGCGGCAGCCGTGATCACATGGGCGGTACCTGCCACGGAAGTCAACCCATGCCTGCGTACACGAAGAAGCAACGCCTCATCGACACCCTGACCGAGCGCATTGAATCCGGCGAGTACCCGCCGGGCGCGAAGCTGCCCTCCGGCACCGAACTCTGCGCCGAGTTCGACGTGTCCCGCCAGGTGGTGCGCTCCGCCATCGACTGGCTCAAGGCACGCGGGCTCGTGGAAGGCGCACCGGGCGCCGGCGTGTTCGTCCGGGGCGGTCAGTAGCGCACCGAGATGCGGCGCTCGATCGCGTCGACCCGGACCTCCCCGCCGTACGGGATGATCAGCTGCGGATCGGTGTGCCCGAGATCGACGTCGAAGACCACCACTGGATCCTCGGCGTAGTCCGCCAGCGCCCGGGTGATCGCCTCCCGCTGCGCCTCGCCCCACTCCCGTCGCTGCTCCACCGTGTGCGGCTTGTCGAACTCCCACGCCTTGGCGCGGCCCACCAGCACCGCCGGGAAGCCGGCGAGCAGCTCCCGCTCGCCCATGTTGCGCAGGATCCGGAACACCTCGGTGGCCGAGGGCAACTCCTCCGACGTCTCGATGATCAGCACCTCACCCGCGTGGTCCGCCACCGCACCGACCCGGTCAGTGGCCAGCAACCAGTGCAGGATCTCCAGGTTGCCGCCCCAGGTGCGGCCCTGCACCACGGTCGCCGGCCCCTGCCAGCGCCACCCGGCGCCGGGGAACATCACCGGCTCGTACGCCAGGGTGGACGGGTCCCGCCAGTCGTTCGGCTGGTCGCCCCACTCGGCGGCCGGGGTCAGCTCGTACCAGCCGGAGGTGAACAGGGCGGCGCGCAGCGAGTCGAAGGTCAGCGGGTGCGGCTTGCCCGGCCGGCCGAGGTGCACCAGGACTGACCCGCCGTGGTACGCCACCATGCCCAGCCGGTAGAGGTGGTTGAGGACGTTGGTGTTGTCCGAGTAGCCGTAGTACGGCTTCGGGTTGGCCCGCAGCACCGCGTCGTCGAGATGCGGCGTGACCGTGATCAGGTCGTCCCCGCCGACGGTGGCGAGCACGGCGGTGATCGTCGGGTCGGCGAAGGCGGCGGTCAGGTCCCGCGCCCGGTCCCGCGGGTCGGCGCCCAACTGCCGGGTCGTCGGATACTCCACCGGCTCCATTCCGAACTCCTCGCGCAGCCGGCGCAGCCCCAGCTCGTACACGTGGGGGAAAAGGCCCGGCAGCCCGGCGGACGGGGAGACCACGGCGACCCGGTCGCCCGGCTTCGGCTTGGCGGGGTATCGCAACGACGTCATGCCCCCGACGCTATCGGCCGGGGCCAGCGGGTTTTCCGGGCGTCCGTCCGGCCGGCGGGCGCTCGTGCCGGCACGCCGTCGCCCCCGAAGGGTCACCGGACAGGGCGGCCAAACCGCACAACCCGGGCGAAGCGCCGCCCTAGGCTGGCCACGTGGGCGATCAGGGGCCGGAGCTTCCGGTACGCGACTGGCTGCCGCGCGCGGCCGCGCTGCTGGTCGGCACGCTCGCCCTGGCCACCGCGTTCATCGCGGCGTACGTCGGGGCGCTGCACAAGCCGACCCCGCGCGACGTGCCGGTCGGGGTGGCCCGCAGCGACCAGCGCGCCCAAGCGGTGCTGGCCGCCGTCCGCAGCCGAACCGACACCATCAAACCCGTCCAGTACGACGACCAGGACCGTGCCCTCGACGCCCTGCGGTCCCGCGAGGTCTACGCGGTGCTGCACACCGACCCGGGCGGCGGCCTGACCCTGGCCACCGCCAGCGCCGGCGCGCCCACCGCCACCGACCTGGTCACCAAGGTGCTCATCCAGGCCGCCGGGCAGGCCAACCTGCCGCTCCAGGTCACCGACGAGGTGCCCGTCTCCGCCGACGACCCGCGTGGGCTGGTGCCGTTCTACCTCGCGGTCGGCCTGGTGCTCGGCGGCTACCTGGCGTCCACTGCCCTGGGTATCTCGCTCGGCACCGCGCCCCGCAGCCTGCGCCGCGCCGGCCTGCGGATCGCCACCCTCGCGGTGCACTCCGTGCTGCTCGGCATCATCGGCGCGGTGCTGGTCGGGCCGGTGATGGGCATCTGGGCCCACCAGGTCCTGGCGGTCTTCCTGGTCGGCGCGCTCACCGTGTTCGCCGCCGGCATGGTCGCCGCGGCGGTGCAGGGGTGGCTGGGACTGCTCGGTACCGGCCTGGTGATCCTGCTGCTGGTGGTGCTCGGCAATCCTGGCTCGGGCGGCATCTACGCCCCGGAGTTCCTGCCGACCTTCCTGCGCGGGATGCACCGGTGGAACGTGACCGGGCTGGCCACCGACCTGCTCAAGTCGGCGGTCTACTTCGACTGGCGGGCGGGGCGCTGGCCGCTGGTGGGGTTGGCGCTCTGGGTCCTGCTCGGGATCCTCGGGCTGGTCACCGCGACGATCTTCCGGGCGCACCGGCGCGCCGTCCGCGCCGCGCGGGTCCGCCCGGTCCTACCCGGCGGACCGGCCACCGATGGCTGAGCCCGTCGATCCGTCCCGGAGTGCAGATCATCACCCCGTCCCCCTCCTGACACCGGGGCGCACACGGATACGATCCAGGGAGTCGGACAGCGCTGTCCTTCGTACTCGCGTAAGGAGCGCACCGTGACCGACCAGCACGACCACGAAGGGCCCGACGCCGCTCTCCGGGCCGACATCCGCCGCCTCGGCACCCTGCTCGGGCAGACCCTCGCCCGCCAGGAGGGCCGGCCGCTGCTCGACCTGGTCGAGGAGATCCGCGCCCAGGTCCGCTCCGACGCCCCCGCCGCCGCGCAGCGCCTCGCCGGCCTCGACGTCACCACCGGCACGAAGCTGGCCCGCGCCTTCTCCACCTACTTCCACCTGGCCAACATCACCGAGCAGGTGCACCGGGCCCGTGACCTGCGCCGGCGCCGGGCCATGCACGGCGGCTGGCTGGACCAGGCGGCCAAGATGATCGCCGAGCGCGGGGTGCCGGCCGAGGAGATCGCCTCGGTGGCCCGCCGCCTGGCGGTACGCCCGGTCTTCACCGCCCACCCGACCGAGGCGGCCCGCCGGTCGATCCTGTCCAAGCTGCGCGCCATCGCCGACGAGTTGGACGCCGAGACCGCCAACGCCATCCTCTACGGGGCCAGCGACGAGGGCCCGGCCAACCGGCGCCTGGCCGAACTGCTGGACCTGATGTGGCAGACCGACGAGCTGCGGCTGGACCGGCCCGACCCGACCGACGAGGCCCGCAACGCGATCTACTACCTGCGGGACCTGCACGCCGAGGCCGCCCCGCAGGTCCTCGACGACCTCGCCGACACGCTCCGCACCCTGGGCGTGGAGACGTCGCCGACCGCCCGCCCGCTGACCTTCGGCACCTGGATCGGCGGCGACCGCGACGGCAATCCCTTCGTCACCCCGACGGTCACCCGAGAGGTGCTGCAGATCCAGCACGAGCACGGCATCGAGGCCACCGAGAAGGCGATGGACGAGCTCATCAGCGAGGTTTCCGTCTCTCGCCGGCTGCGCGCGGTCTCCCTCGATCTCTCCGCCAGCCTCGCCACCGATCTGGACGCGCTGCCCGAGGTGGCGCCCCGGTTCCGCCGGGTCAACGCCGAGGAGCCCTACCGCCTCAAGGCGCGGTGCGTGAAGGCGAAGCTGACCAACACCCGGGAGCGGCTGCGCAACGGCACCCCGCACGTGCCGGGGCGGGACTACCGCGGGTCCGCCGAGCTGATCGTCGACCTGGAGTTGCTGCGTGCCTCACTGGCCCGCAACTCCGGGCAGCTCACCGCCGTGGGCCGGCTCGCCTCGACGATCCGTACGGTCTCCGCGTTCGGGCTGCACCTGGCGACCATGGACGTCCGCGAGCACGCCGAGGCGCATCACGCCGTCCTCGCCCAGCTCTACGGGGCGGTCGGCGAGGTGTCCGACTACCCGTCGCTGAGCCGGCTGGAGCGCACCAAGCTGCTCGCCGACGAGCTGACCGGACGCCGGCCGCTCTCCACCCTGGACACGCCGCTCACCGAGACCGCGCGGAAGACGTTCGGCGTGTTCGGGGCCATCCGCGAGGCCCAGGACCGGTTCGGCACCGAGGTGATCGAGTCGTACATCATCTCGATGACCCTCGGCGTGGACGACGTGCTCGCCGCGGTGGTGCTGGCCCGCGAGGCCGGCCTGATCGACGTGCACAGCGGCCGGGCCCGGATCGGCTTCGTGCCGCTGCTGGAGACCCCGGCCGAGCTGAACGCCGGCGGCGAACTGCTGGACGAGCTGCTGTCGCTGCCGGCGTACCGGGCGCTCGTCGCGGCCCGGGGCGACGTGCAGGAGGTGATGCTGGGCTACTCCGACTCCAACAAGGAGGCCGGCATCACCACCAGCCAGTGGTCCATCCACCGGGCCCAGCGCGCCCTGCGCGACGTGGCCGCCCGGCACGGCGTACACCTGCGGCTCTTCCACGGCCGGGGCGGCACGGTCGGCCGGGGCGGCGGCCCCACCCACGACGCTATCCTGGCCCAGCCGTACGGCACGCTGGACGGCGCGATCAAGGTCACCGAGCAGGGCGAGGTCATCTCCGACAAGTACACGCTGCCCGCGCTGGCCCGGGAGAACCTGGAGCTGACCGTGGCCGCGGTGCTCCAGGCGACGCTGCTGCACACCGCCCCCCGGCAGCCGGCCGAGATGCTGGAACGCTGGGACGCCACCATGGACGTGGTCTCCGAGGCGGCGTTCCGGTCGTACCGTTCGCTGGTCGAGGACCCGGACCTGCCCGCGTACTTCTGGGCCTCCACCCCGACCGAGCTGCTGGGCCAGTTGAACATCGGTTCCCGCCCGGCGAAGCGGCCGAACACCGGCGCCGGCCTGGCCGGCCTGCGGGCCATCCCGTGGGTGTTCGGCTGGACCCAGACCCGGCAGATCGTCCCCGGCTGGTTCGGCGTCGGGGCCGGGCTGGCCGCCGCGCGCGCCGCCGGCCTGGACGACGTGCTCGCCGAGATGCACCGGAACTGGCACTTCTTCCGCACGTTCCTGTCGAACGTGGAGATGATGCTGACGAAGACCGATCTCACCATCGCCCGCCGGTACGTGGAGACCCTGGTCCCGAAGAAGCTGCACCCGATCTTCGACAAGATCGGGCAGGAGTACGAGCTGACCAAGCAGGAGGTGCTGGCCGTCACCGCCTCGCCGGCCCTGCTGGACAACTCGCCCGTCCTCCAGCGGACCCTGGCGGTGCGGGACACCTACTTGGAGCCGCTGCACCACCTCCAGGTGGCGCTGCTGCGCCAGTACCGGGACTCCGGCGCGGCGGGCCGCGCGGTGGCGACCGCGCCCGGCGGCCGCCGGGCCCCCAACGACGGTACGGCGCTGGAGCGGGCGCTGCTCACCACGGTCAACGGCATCGCCGCCGGCATGCGCAACACCGGCTGACAGCCGGCCCGCCGCACTCCGCCGCGCCCGGTCGGCCAGGTGGCGGGACCGGTGCTCGCCGCCGCGCCCGAGCGGCGAGGGGGTGGCATCCGCGCCGCGTCAACCCCGCCAGATCGGGGAGGTGGCGGGCGCCGGCTAGCGGTGCGCGAGGCCTGGCGGGGTCACCAGTCGCCGCCGCCGCCGAAGTCCCCGCCGCCGAAGTCGCCTCCGCCGAAGTCGCCGCCGCTGTAGCCGGAGAAGTCGCCGCCACCGTAGCCGGGGAAGTCGCCGCCGCCCTGGCCGCCGGCGAACTGGTCGCCGCTGAAGTCGTTGCCGCCCTGGTCGCCGGCGAACTGGTCGCCGTAGTCCTGGCCGTCGCCGAACCCGTCCTGGAAGCCCTCCTGGTAGCCGGCCTCGTAGCCGTAGCCCGGGTCGGCGAAGGCGGGCGAGAAGAGCGCGTCGGCGATCAGCAGGCCGCCGAGCACCCCGGCGCCGGTGCCGAGCGCGGTCTTCCACCACGGCGTCGAGTACCAGCCGGCGGGCACCCGCCGGCCCTGCCAGTGGCCGCCGGGGTAGTAGTAGGGCGTGCCGCTGCCCGGCTGCGGCCCGGCCCGGTAGGTCTGCCCCTGGACGTTGACCTCGCGCTCCTTGGTGAGCGTCCCGGCACCCCGGGCGGCGGCCAGCGGCGGCAGGTCCGGCCCCGGGTCGATGCCCAGCGCGGTCCGGGCCGCCCGGATGTACGCCAACCCCTCCAGCGCGGTCTCCCGGGCCAGCGCGAACTGGCGCGGGGTACGCGCCTGCTCCAGCTGTGAGCCGGCCGCGTTGTACCGCTCGCCCGCGTCGGCCAGCGCCTGGCGTACCGCCGGGGTGTCGCCGTGCAGGTTCATGAGCTGCCCGCCGAGCCGCTCGTACCAGCGCTGCGCCTCGGCCCGCGCGTCGGCCAGCTCGGTGGCCTCGCGGGACCTGCTACCCCACCGCCAGAACACGTAGGCACCCCCGAGCATCAGCACCAGGACGAACCACAGCCCAACTTTCATGACTCGACGGTACCCACGGGGGTCACGTCGTACCTGTTTGGCAAGCTTCGGAGGGTGACGAGCATCGCAACGCTGGCCGTGGTGATCATCTGTCTCGCCGCGGGCGGCGCGGTGGGCTGGCTGGCCGCCCGGTCCCGCTCGGCGACCCAGATCGCCCGGCTGGAGGCGACCCTCGCCGCCACCCGGGAGGGCGAGGGACGGCTGGAGCAGTCGATGCGGGCGCTCAGCTACGAGGCGACCGCCCAGTCGCAGGAGGCCGTGGCGCGGGCGGTGGCCCCGCTGCACGACACCCTCCGGCGCTACGAGCAGCGGGTCGCCGAGCTGGAACGCGACCGGGTCGACGCGTACGCGGAGCTGCGCGAGCAGGTGCGGGCGATGAGCACGGTCTCCGGGGAGCTGCGCACCGAGACCAAGCAGCTCGTCGCGGCGCTGCGCGCCCCGCAGGTCCGCGGCCGGTGGGGCGAGCACCAGCTCCGCCGGATCGTCGAGGCGGCCGGGATGCTGGAGCACTGCGACTTCTCCGAGCAGGTCACTGGTGCCACCGACCATCAGGGGGTACGCCCCGACCTGGTGGTCCGGCTGCACGGCGGCCGGACGGTGGTGGTCGACGCCAAGGCGCCCTTCGACGCGTACCTGACCGCCATGGAGGCGCGCGACGAGCGGGGGCGGGACACCCACCTCGACGCGCACGCACGACACCTGCGGGCGCACGTGGACGCGCTGGCCGCCAAGTCCTACTGGGCCGCGTTCGACCCGTCGCCCGAGTTCGTGGTGCTCTTCGTGCCGGCGGACCCGTTCCTCGACGTGGCGTTGCAGCGCGACCCGACGCTGCTGGAGCACGCGTTCGCCCGCAACGTCGTGCTGGCCACGCCGGCCACCCTGGTGGCGCTGCTGCGCACGGTGGCGTATTCGTGGCGGCAGGAGGCGCTGGCCCGCAACGCGGCCACGGTGCACCTGCTGGCCCGCGAGCTGTACGGGCGGCTGTCCACCCTGGGCGACCACGTCGGCAAGCTGGGTGCGTCGCTGGGCGGGGCGGTGACCGCGTACAACCGGGCGGTGGGCTCACTGGAGGCACGGGTGCTGGTCAGCGCCCGCAAGCTGGCCGAGCTGGGCGTCTCCGACCAGGAGCTGACCGCTCCGGCTCAGGTCGAGGTGGCACCGCGCCAGCCGCAGGCGCCGGAGCTGGCCGGGTCGGCGGGCCCGACCGCGCTCCGGTCGGCCACGCTACGGGCGGTCGATGAACCGACCGCCGCCGCCGAGCGAGATCACCGCCCGGCCCACTGAGCGCGCGGGCCGGTCCGTGGGTGGCCCGTCCCCGTTCTCAGGTCCGCGCCCACCCGGGGTGTTGGCGACGGGCGAGTCTGCGCCCAGGGCGGGCTCCTGCCGTTCAGCCGATCCCCTGGCTCACCGAGCGGCTGCTTCGTTATGGCCGATCGACATCCGGGCGTGTCCATTTTTGGTTGCCGTTAGGCAATGACTTACGCCACTGTTGCGTGGCGGCCCGTTCGATGTAACGGAGCTGTGACATCGGTCGCTGGAGCAGTGACGGTCGCGCCAATCCGCCCCGTCCAACTTGGCACCCGCCCTCCCTTGCCCCCTTCGGAGGAAGAGAACGTGAGCAATACCCCCATCAGACGCAGGCGCATACCCGCCGCGATCCTCGCGTCGATGCTGACCGCCGGCGCCCTGACGCTGACCTCCGCCGGCGGCCCCGCCCTCGCCGAGCCCTCGCCCGAGGTGCCCAAGGCCGGATGGAGCCCGACCGACCAGGATCGACTGGCCGAGGCGAAGCAGCAGGGCCAGCAGAGCGTCGACGTGCTGGTCGGCGCACAGGAGGGCCAGTCCAGCGCCGTCGCCGGCCGCCTCGCCGCGCTCGGTGCGACCATCGGCTACCGCGACGACGACCTGGGCTACCTGCGCGCCAGCGTGGCCACCGACCGGGCCGACCAGATCGCGCGGCTGAGCGGCGTGCAGACGGTGGAGATCGATGCAGCGGTGCCGCTGCCCGACCCCCGCCCGGACGGCAGCGAGTCGCCGGCGCCCCAGCCCGCGCCGGGCCCCGACACACCCGCCGACAACCCGTACATGCCGACCCGCGACATGGGAGCGGCGCAGTTCGTGGCCCAGCACCCCACGCTCGACGGGCGCGGCGTCACCATCGGCATCCTCGACACCGGCGTCGACCTGGCGCACCCGGCACTGCAGAAGACGACCACCGGCGAGCGCAAGATCATCGACTGGGTCACCGCGACCTCGCCGACCGACGACGCTGACCCGACCTGGGTCAGCATGACCACGAACGTCTCCGGCCCGAGTTTCGCCGTCGACGGCCGCACCTGGACCGCGCCAGGCGCCGGCTCCTACCGGTTCGGCGTCTTCAACGAGCGCGCCGCCACGCTCGGCGGTGAGGTCGGCAACGACGTCAACCGGGACGGCAACCCGGCCGGCAGCAGCGGCCTCTTCGGGGTGCTCTGGGACGGCAACAAGACCGTCTGGGTCGACACCAACCAGGACGGCTCCTTCGCCGACCAGACCCCGATGACCGACTACAAGGTCCGCAACGACGTCGGCACCTTCGGCACCGACAACCCGGCGACCCCGATCGCCGAGGCGATGCCGTTCGTCGTGCAGGTCGACGGCAAGAACAAGTTCGTCAACATCGGCATCGTGTCCGGCCAGCACGGCTCGCACGTCGCCGGCATCACTGCCGCCAACGGACTGTTCGGCGGCAAGATGACCGGTGTCGCCCCGGGCGCCAAGCTGGTCTCCGTTCGGGTCTGCCTCTTCGTCGCGGGCTGCACCTCGCACGCCCTGATCGAGGGCATGATCTACGCGGCCAAGCAGGCGAACGTGGACGTCATCAACATGTCGATCGGCGGCCTGCCGTCGCTCAACGACGGCAACAACACCCGCGCGCTGCTCTACAACCGCCTCATCGAGCAGTACAAGGTGCAGATGTTCATCTCGGCCGGCAACAGCGGGCCCGGCACCAACACCGTCGGTGACCCGTCGGTGGCGGAGAAGGTCGTCAGCGTCGGCTCGTACATCACCGACGCCACCTGGCGGGCCAACTACGGCTCCAGCTCGTCGAACCGGGACAACCTGCACTACTACAGCTCCCGTGGGCCGCGCGAGGACGGCGGTTTCAAGCCCAACCTCGTCGCGCCCGGCTCGGCCATCTCCAGCACCCCGACCTGGCAGCCGGGCGGCCCGGTCGCGGGCACGTACCCGCTGCCCCCGGGCTACGCCATGCTCAACGGCACCTCGATGGCCGCGCCGCAGGCCACCGGCGCCGGGGCGCTGCTCGTCGGCGCCGCCAAGGCGGAGGGCTTCCAGCGCAAGCCGGCCCAGCTCCGGCAGGCCATGATGTCCTCGGCCCGGTTCCTCGACGACATCGGCGCGTACGAGCAGGGCGCCGGCCTGATCAACGTGCCGGCCGCGTACGAGCTGCTGCGCATGAACATCAAGACCGTGGACATCACCTCCTCGGTCCCGGTGAACACGGTGCTCTCCGGCTTCCTCGCCACCCCCGGTGTCGGGGTCGGCATCTACGACCGCGAAGGCGTGACGGTGGGCCGCAAGTACACCCGCACCTACACCTTCACCCGCACCACCGGCGGGTCGCCGGCCGTCACCTACGACCTGTCCTGGATCGGCAACGACGGCACCTTCTCCTCCGGCACGTCGGTGGCTCTGCCGCTGAACAAGCCCGTCGAGGTGCCCGTCGCGATCAACCCGGCGTCGCCGGGTGCGCACTCGGCGATCCTGCGGCTGGACGACCCGGCGACCACCGGCGTCGACTACCAGACCATGAACACCGTGATCGCCCCGTACACGTTCGCCGCGGCGGACAACTACCAGGTGACGATCAACGGCAAGGTCGGCCGTAACCAGTCGCTGCGCTACTTCTTCCGGGTACCGGCGGGCACGCCCGCGCTGAAGGTGGACTTCACCGGCCCGTCCACCGAGCCGGGCTCCGGCCAGGCGCGGTTCCTGCGCTACCACCCGTACGGCGTCAACATCGACGACAACGCGTCCACCTCCTGCTTCGTCCCGGCCGCGGGCGCCTGCGCCACCGGCTCGCCGAACAGCCGCACGACCTCCAACCCCCTCGCCGGGGTCTGGGAGGTCACCGTGGACGGCCGACGTACCTCGGACGCGGAGTGGACCAAGTTCACGCTGACCGCCTCGGTTCTCGGTGCGACCGTCACCCCGAACCCCGACGTGATCGATTCCGCCAAGCCGGACGTGCCGGTGACCCGGTCGTACTCGCTGACCAGCACGCTCGGTTCGTTCACCGGCCGGGCGGTCGGCGGCACGCTGGGCAGCGCCCGGCAGGGTCCGTTCACCATCGCCAACCGGACCGTCCAGGAGTACGACCTGACCGTCACTCCGGGGTCGACCCAGCTGCGGGCCACCATCGGCGGGACCGCCGACCCGGCCGCCGACCTCGACCTGTACGTGCTCAACTGCACGTCCGGGACCTGCGTGGAGGCCGGACGCAGCGCCGACGGCGACTCCGAGGAGTCGGTGACCATCTCCAACCCGGCGGCCGGTGCCTGGAAGGTCCGTGTCGACGGGTACTCGGTGCCCGCCGGCTCGACCAGCTACGACTACGTCGACGTCTTCACGAACCCGACCTTCGGCTCCGTCGCGGTGAGCGACGCGAACGCGCCGCGCCCCAGCGGCACCTCGTGGATCGTGCCCGGGTCGGTAACCGTGAAGGCCGCCCCGGCGACCGGCCGCGTGCTCTACGGCACGGTGCAGGTCCGCACCGACACCAACATCCTCATCGGCAGCGGTGACGTCGTGGTACGCAACGTCGGCTGACGCTTCGACAACAAGACAGGAGGCCCGTCCCCGACGTGGGGGCGGGCCTCCTGTCTTATCTGGATCAGGCCGGGCGGGCGGACTCCACCACGAAGGGGGTGCCCTGCTGGCAGGTGGTCATCAGGTTGGGCTGGGAATGGCCGGTGACGGTCACCCGGGCACCCGCCTTCAGCACGTCGCGCGGGCCGCCGACCAGCAGGTTGCCGTCGAGCAGCAGGCAGCCCGGCTCCACCCCGGCCTGCAGCGTGCCGGTGAGCGTGGTGGTGGCGCCGCTCGACGGCCCACCCGTCGTGGGAGCTGTCGGGTCGGTCGGGCTGACGCTGGGGTCGGGGCTGGGCGTGCTGGTCACCGGGGCGGCTCCCGTCGGGCCGAGGCTGGCGGGGTCGGCGCCCGGGCTGGCGCACGCGCCCAGGGCGACGCAGGCGAGCAGGGCGACGATCGCCGTCCGAGGAGTGTTCATGAGCGGTTGGACGTACCGGGCCGCCGATCCGTTCCGGCGGGTCAGCCGCGGGCGGCCGCGGCGGCCTTCAGGTCCCGCTTGAGCTCCTGCGGCAGCGAGAAGGTCAGCCGCTCGTTGGCGGTGGTGACCTCCTCGACGTCGGTGAAGCCCCGCTCGGCCAGGTGCGCGAGCACCTGCTGGACCAGATCGTCCGGCACGCTGGCGCCGGAGGTGACGCCGACCGTACGGGCGCCGGCGAGCCAGGCGTCGTCGATCTCGTGGGCGAAGTCGACCAGGTGCCCGGCCCGGGCGCCGGCGTCCAGGGCCACCTCGACCAGGCGTACGGAGTTGGAGGAGTTGCGCGAGCCCACCACGATCACCACGTCGCAGTCGGGGGCGATCTCCTTCACCACGTGCTGCCGGTTGGAGGTGGCGTAGCAGATGTCGTCGCTGGGCGGCGACTGGAGCAGCGGCAGCTTCTGCCTGAGCCGGGCGACGGTCTCCAGCGTCTCGTCCACCGAGAGGGTGGTCTGGGAGAGCCAGACGACCTTGCTGGGGTCGCGCACGGTGACCTTGTCGACGCCGTCCGGCCCGTCCACCAGCTGGATGTGCGCGGGAGCCTCACCGGCGGTGCCGACGACCTCCTCGTGCCCCTCGTGGCCGATCAGCAGGATGTCGTAGTCCTCGGCCGCGAACCGCCGGGCCTCCTGGTGCACCTTGGTGACCAGCGGGCAGGTCGCGTCGATCGCCTTGAGCGAGCGCGCCTTCGCCTGCTCGTACACCTCGGGGGCCACGCCGTGCGCGGAGAAGATGACGGTGGCGCCCTCCGGCACCTCCTCGTTCTCCTCCACGAAGATCGCCCCCTGGGCCTCCAGGGTCTGCACGACGTGCTTGTTGTGCACGATCTGCTTGCGGACGTAGATCGGGGCGCCGTAGAGCCGCAGCGCCTCCTCGACGGTCTGCACCGCCCGATCCACGCCCGCACAGTAGCCGCGGGGCTTGGCCAGGAGCACGCGCTTGCCGGTCCGGGGAGTCGCCTCAACCTCAGTCACCCGACCATCGTACGTGCCCGATTTTTCCCCGGCAGCGCCCGCGCACCCCTGCGACACCTCCAGCACGGCCCGTCTGACACCGCGCCGGCCGCCCCCGCCTGGACCGTCGATCATGAGGTTGGCGGCGGCAGGGGAGATCGACATCGCCGTCAACCTCATGATCGACGCGGGTGGTGTCGGCCCCGGGCCGTAGGGTGGGCGGGTGAGCGAGGGGCGGGGCAGCGAGGTGGGGCGGGGCGGCGAAGTCGGGCGGGGCGGCGCGGAGGTGGGGCGGAGCACGTCCGAGGAGCCGTGGCCGGTCCGGGTGGTCAGCCAGAAGATCGGCGCCTGGATCGCCCGGCTGGGCTGGGTCTGGGTGGACGGGCAGGTCGCGCAGATCAGCCGCCGGCCCGGCGCGACCACCGTCTTCCTCACCCTGCGTGATCCCTCGGCCGACCTCAGCCTGACCGTGACCACCAACCGGGACGTGCTCGACGCGGGCGCACCGGAGCTGCGCGAGGGCGCCCGGGTGGTGCTGCACGCCAAGCCCGAGTTCTACGCTGCCCGGGGCACGCTCAGCCTGCGCGCCGACGAGATCCGCCAGGTCGGGCTCGGCGAGCTGCTGGCGCGGCTGGAGAAGCTCAAGAAGCTGCTGGCCGCGGAGGGGCTCTTCGACCGGGCCCGCAAGCGCCGGCCGCCGTTCCTGCCCGGCCGGATCGGCCTGATCACCGGCCGCGCCTCGGCCGCCGAGCGGGACGTGCTGACCAACGCCCGGCGGCGCTGGCCGGCGGTGGAGTTCCGCACGGTCAACGTCGCCGTGCAGGGGCCGAGCGCGGTGCCACAGATCGTCGACGCGCTCAAGGTGCTCGACACGGATCCGAGCATCGATGTGATCATCATCGCCCGGGGCGGCGGCAGCATCGAGGACCTGCTGCCCTTCTCCGACGAGGCACTCTGCCGCGCGGTCTTCGCCTGCCGTACCCCGGTGGTCAGCGCGATCGGCCACGAGACGGACGCGCCGCTGCTCGACTACGTCGCCGACGTCCGCGCCTCGACGCCGACGGACGCGGCGAAGCGGATCGTCCCCGACCTCACCGAGGAGGTACGCCTCATCGGCCAGGCCCGGTCCCGGCTGGAGCGGGCGGTCCGCAACCTGGTCGACCGGGAGCAGCACCGCCTCGACCTGCTGCGGTCCCGCCCGGTGCTGGCCCGCCCGCAGGTGATGGTCGACCAGCGGGCCGCCGACGTCGCCGCGCTGCGCGACCGGGCCGGGCGCTGCCTGGAGCACCGGCTCAGCGGTGCCGCCGACGACCTGCGCCACACCCTGGCCCGGCTGCGCGCGCTCTCTCCCGCGGCGACCCTCGACCGGGGGTACGCGATCGTCCAGCGCGCCGACGGCCACGTGCTGCGCGCCGCGTCCGAGGTGGCCAAGGGTGACCCACTGCGGGTCCGCCTCGCCGAGGGTGAGCTCACCGCGACCGTGGACGGCTGAGCGATGTGTTGGGATGGGAGCCGATGACTGACGCGAAGAAGGACGAGCGGCTCAGCTACGAGCAGGCCCGTGCCGAACTGGCCGGCGTGGTGGAGCGGCTGGAGGCCGGCGGCACCTCGCTGGAGGAGTCGCTGGCGCTCTGGGAGCGCGGCGAGCAGCTCGCCGAGACCTGCCAGCGCTGGCTGGACGGGGCGCGGGCCCGCATCGACGCCACCCGGCAGCGCGCCGAGGAGTGACCTGGGTGGACGGCCGACGGGGCGGCCGGGGCCGCCCCGTCGACGTCGTGCTCAATTGAACAGGTTGTAGAACTCCGGCGGCGCCTCGACGACCTGGTCGGCCGGGGGCTTCTGCGCCGCGCTGGCGTTGCCGTAGTCGGTGTAGGTGATCTTGATGTCCTGCGCGGCGCTCTGGCCGGCGGCGGGGATCTGCATGACCAGTTCGCTGAGCCGCCCCTGCGGGTCGACCTTGGCGGTGAACGGCACCGACTGCGCCTGCGCGCCGAGCGCGGTGATCACCGCCGGGTCGAGCGAGCCCGCCTCAGCCGCCTTGGACACGTCGACGGTGCCCGCGTACGTGCCCTCGCCGGTCTGGCGAACCTCGGTGATGCCCTGGGTGAGCACGGCGCTGCCGGCCGGGTCGATCTGGTCGAAGTCGAAGCCCAGGGCCCGGTTGCCCTTGATCCGGCTCTGGTCGAGGTGCTGGTACTTGCCGAGGTTGAGCTTCTGCACGCCGGGCACGCTGCTCGCGGCCTTGCCGCCCAGCTCCAGCTTCACCCAGCTGTCCGGCTTGTAGTGGATCAGGTCCAGCTTCATCATCAGGTCGGACGTCGGCTCACCGATCGTCATCCGCATCTCCGCGCTCTGGCTCGGCTCGTGCACCTGCCCCTCCGCGGTGGAGCCGGCGCCGGACATGCTGAACCGGAAGTTGCCGTCGCGGATCGCGTTCGTGGAGTTGAGCAGGGCCTGCTTGGCGTCGCCGGACGTAGCGCTCGGCGCGACGCTGCCGGAGACGCTCGGGGACGCCGTGGCCCCCGCGGTGCCGGTCCCGTTGTCGTTGCAAGCGGCCAGGGCGGGGCTGAGCAGTGCCGCGGCGAAGGCCGCCGCGCTGAAGCGTCGAATCTTCACGTGAACTCTCCAGGTGGGTCGTCCGGCCCACGGAGGTGCCGGAGGCGGGCGCCGCTGCCCTGACGCCGGCTGCGGCGCACGAGCCCCGTCCGGCCGGCGTCGCGCCCCGGCGGGCTCGTGCCCTCATCTGTTCCCGGAAGCGGCCTTCGGCAATCCCTGTCCGTTCCGGGCGAACGACCCCGCGTCGGGTGGGGACGGACCGACGCCGCCCCCCACCCGCACCCGGATCAGCCCTGGAACATCTGGTACAGCTGGTCGGACGCCTCGACGACCTGGCCGGCCGGGGGCGCCTGGACGGCGGCGGCGCTGCCGTAGTCGGCGTACGTGACGGTCACGGCCTGCGCCTCGGCGCCGCCGGCGGCGGGCACCTGGACGGCGAACTCGGTCAGCCGGCCCTGCGCGTCGAGCTTCGCGGTGAACGGCACGGCGCTGGCCTGTGCGCCGAGCGCCTTGACGGTCTCGGCGTCGAGCAGGTCGGAGTCGCTCGCCTTGGTGGCGTCGATCGTGCCCGCGTACGTGCCCTCGCCGGTCTGCTTGACGTCGGTGATCGCCTTGATCATCTTGTCGGCGCCCGCCGGGTCGACGTCGGTGAAGTCGAAGTTCAGCTCCTTGGCGTCCTTGATCTTGCTGCGGTCCAGGTGCTGGAACTTGCCCTTCATCGCCTTGAAGCCGGGGACGGCGTCGGCCATCGCCCCGGCGAGCTCGAGCTTGACCCAGCTGTCGGCGTCGATGAACACGAGGTGCATCGACATGGCGAGGTCGTCGTTGGCCGTCTGCCCGCTCTCCAGCTTCATCTCGGCGCTCTTGGACGGCATGTGTACGGTCCCGCTGCCGTTGAACTCACCACCCTTGATGCCGAAGGTGAAGTTGCCCTTCTGGATCTCCTTGGTGGCGGCGGCGAGCGCCTCCTTCGGGTCCGCCGGAATCCCCGCGGCGGCGGACTTGCTGTCGGCGGTCGGCGAGCCGGCCTCGGACTTGCAGGCGGCCAGACCAGGGACGAACAGGGCGGCGGCGAGGACGCCGACGCTCCACCGTCGAATGTTCACGTTGTTCTCTTTCCGGTGTTTGGTGCGGACGCGTGATGCGTGCCAGTTTGTCCGGCCCGGGCAGCCTAGCGGACCGGCCCCGGCCCTCGGGGGGCACCGGAAACGGGCGGATCAGCGCACGGCGGTGGCGAGCTGGCGGAGCTCGTTGTCCCGGGCATCGCCCACGACGATCACCGTCCGGTTCGGTTCCAGCAGGACGAGGGCCTGCTCGTTGCCCCGAGCGGTGTACCGCTGCCAGCTACCGTCGGCCAGGTCGGCCGGCCCCTGCGGCTGGCCACCTTTCAGCTCGGCGGGGAGCAGCTTGTCGGCGGGCACGTTGCTCTCCACGAGCTGCGCGCCGCGCCCCTCCGGGGTCAGGTAGCCGATCCGCAGCGTCCCGCCGCCCGCCTCGGCCTGGTAGCGCGCGCTGACCGTACGCCAGCCGGAACTCAGCCCCTCCGGCGGGCTGACCGGGAAGGCGCCCGCCGACCGGGCCTGCTCGATGGCAGGTGCCGGGTCGACCGTGGCCGGCTCGTCCCCACCCAGGACGCCTCGGTAGAAGGCGAGCAGCAGCGCGATCGGGACCAGGAGCACCAGCAGCGAGAGCGCCATGTCCCGCGGCGACCGCTCGGAGCGCGCCCGGTCCTTCCGCGCGGGCGGCGCGGCGTGGTCGCCCGCGTCGGCCAGCGGCGCTAACCCGCCCGACGACTCCACGAGGGCGGGCTCGCCGGCCGTCGGAGGGGTCGGCCCGGCGGTCGACCGGACGGGTGGCTGGCCGTCCGGCGGGGTGGCGTCGGTCGGTACGCGATCGGCAGGGTGTGCGGCTTCCACCCGCCCATTCTCGCAGCCGTCCGGGTGACGTGATCCTGGCCTCCTCCGCCCCGACCCAGCACGCGAGGTGTCATCGTGTGAGGATCAGCGACATAGCCGGCGGCGGCGACGGCCGCAGCGTGCCGGCCCACCCCGCAACGTCGCGAGGAGGAAGCCGTGATGACAACCACCAGGACGCGGACCCCGCAGAACCTCGACCGCAACCTCGCCCTCGACCTGGTCCGGGTCACCGAGGCCGCGGCGATGGCGGCCGGCCGCTGGGTCGGCCGGGGCGACAAGGAGGGCGGCGACGGGGCAGCCGTCGACGCCATGCGCAAGCTGATCAACTCGATCCCGATGCGCGGGGTCGTGGTGATCGGCGAGGGCGAGAAGGACAACGCCCCGATGCTCTTCAACGGCGAGGAGGTCGGTGACGGAACCGGTCCCGAGGTCGACGTGGCGGTCGATCCGATCGACGGCACCACCCTGATGAGCAAGGGCATGCCGAACGCGCTCGCGGTGCTCGCGGTCGCCGAGCGTGGCGCGATGTTCGACCCGAGTGCCGTCTTCTACATGGAGAAGCTCGCCGTCGGCCCGATGTACGCCGAGGTGGTCGACATCAACGCCGGGGTGGCCGAGAACATCCGCCGGATCGCCAAGGTCAAGGGCACCGACGTCGCCGAGGTGACGGTCTGCGTGCTGGACCGGTCCCGCCACGACGACCTGGTGAAGCAGATCCGGCGTACCGGGGCGGGCATCCGGTTCATCTCCGACGGCGACATCGCGGGTGCCATCGCCGCCGCCCGTGGCGAGTCGGACGTCGACGTGCTGATGGGCATCGGCGGCACCCCGGAGGGCATCACCGCGGCCTGCGCGCTCAAGTGCATGGGCGGCATGATGCAGGCCAAGCTCTGGCCGAAGGACGCCGAGGAGCGGGAGAGGGCGCTCGCCGCCGGGCACGACCTGGACCGGGTGCTGTTCACCGACGACCTGGTCACCGGGGACAACTGCTTCTTCGTGGCCACCGGTGTGACCTCCGGCGACCTGCTGCGTGGCGTGCGCTACCGGGCCGGCGGGGCGTACACGCAGTCGATCGTGATGCGCTCCAAGAGCGGCACGATCCGGGTGATCGACTCGTACCACCGGCTGGAGAAGCTTGCCCTCTACTCGGCGGTCGACTTCGACGGACGACCCTTGGCCGAGCAGGAGTGACCGCGACCGGGACGGCGGCGCCCCCCACGCTGTCGGCTGCGCGGCGGATCGCCGGCGTCGGGCTGGCCACCGCCTCGGGGGTCGCGGTGGCCGTCCAGTCCCGGATCAACGGCGAGTTGGGCGTACGCCTGGCCGACGGGATCGCCGCCGCAGTGGTCTCGTTCGGCCTCGGCCTGCTCGTGCTGCTGGTGCTGGTCCTCGGCACCCCGGGCGGCCGGCGGGGACTGGCCGCCCTCCGGGCGGCGCTGCGCGCGGGCTCCCTGCGGCCATGGCAGTGCCTCGGCGGGGTGTGCGGCGCGTTTCTGGTGGCCACCCAGGGGCTGACCATCGGCACGCTCGGGGTGGCCGTGTTCACCGTCGCCGTGGTGGCCGGGCAGTCCGGCAGCAGCCTGCTGGTGGACCGGGCCGGCATCGGCCCGACCGGCCGCCAGCCGGTCACCCCGAACCGGCTGGTCGGCGCGGTGCTCACCGTGCTGGCCGTGCTGCTGGCGGTGAGCGGCCGGCTCGGCGACCCGCGCGCCCTGGCGCTGGCCCTGCTGCCGCTGGCGGCCGGGGTGGGCATCGCCTGGCAGCAGGCGGTGAACGGCCAGGTCCGGGGAGCCTCCGGCAGCGCCCTGGCCGCCACCCTGGTCAACTTCACCGTCGGCACCGTCGCGTTGCTCGCCACCTTCGCCGTGGAGGTGGCGGTCCGGGGCCGCCCGGGCGGCGCCCTGCCCAGCGAGCCCTGGCTCTATCTGGGTGGCCCGATCGGCATCGTGTTCATCGCGCTGGCCGCCGCCATCGTCCGGTTCACCGGGGTACTGCTGCTCGGCCTGGCCACCATCGCCGGGCAAATCGTCGGCGCGGTCCTGCTGGACGTGGTGCTGCCGACGGCGGCCTCGCACCCCGGGCCGGCCACCCTGCTCGGCGCGGCGCTGACCCTGGTCGCGGTCCTCGTCGCCGCGCTCGGACCGCCGCTGAAGCTGACGGTCAGCCGCGCAGCCCCGCCACCGTCTCCTTGATCGCCTGGTCCAGCGGGGTCGGCTCGATGCCCAGGGTGGCGGTGGCGGCTGACGAGTCCATCAGGTACGGCCGGTCGAACTGGTAGGCGGTCTCCCGCAGCTCACGGGCCATCGGGTTGGCGAGGCCGCCGAGCCAGAGCACCGGGTAGGGCATCCGGGTCAGCTTCGGCGCCGGCGCGCCGGTCAGGGCCGCCGCGCGGACGGCCAGGTCCCGCATCGGTACCGCCGGCCCGCTGGGCACGTGCCAGGCCCGCCCCCAGGCCCGCTCGTCGGTCGCGGCGGCGACCAGGGTACGGGCGACGTCCGGGATGTACGTCCAGGTGTGCGGGGCGTCCCAGTCCACCGGCAGGAAGACCCGCCGGCCGGCGAGCGCCCGGGGCAGCACCATCATCGCCAGCGAGGTGCCGCCGACGCCGAGGTAGTCGGAGCCGCGCACCTCGGTGACCCGGGCCCGGCCGGCCCGGTGCGCGGCGAGCGCGTCGGCCCACATCCGGTTTCGCACCCGCCCCTTGGTGCCGGTCGCGGCCGGCGGGGTCGCCTCGGTCATCGGGCCGTCGACCGGGCCGTACCCGTAGAGGTTGCCGACGGTGGCGAGCACCGCGCCGGTCCGCTCGGCGGCGGTGAGCAGCGCGGCGGCCAGCGGCGGCCAGTCCACCGGCCACCGGTGGTACGCCGGGTTGGCGCAGTTGTGCAGTGCGACCGCGCCCTCGGTCAGCGCGGTCAGCCGGGCGGGGTCGGCGGCGTCGGCGGCGACCCGCTCGACCGCCGGGTGCTCGGGTCCGGTGCCGCGGCGGGTCACCACCCGCACCTGGTCGCCCCGTTCGGCGAGGAGGCGGGCGGTGGCGGTGCCGACGGGTCCGGCGCCGACGATCACGTGCAGGGCCATGAGGCCACCCTTCGAAGCATGGATCCAATCCGAGATCGGTGCTCTCTCCAAGACCTCCCCAGCATGGTCCGCGCGCCGCTCACTGTCAAGAGCACCGCTCTTGGTTTTGATTAGCGCTCTCGGCCGTGGCAGAGTGGGGGGATGGTGGCTCACACGCTCCGCGCCCGGGTCCGTGCCGGCATGATCGACGAGATCAAGGCGGTGGCCCGCCGCCATCTCGCCACCGACGGCGCGAACCTCTCCCTGCGCGCGGTCGCCCGCGACATGGGCATGGTCTCCTCGGCGATCTACCGCTACTTCCCCAGCCGGGACGACCTGCTCACCGCGCTGATCCTCGAGGCGTACGACGCCCTCGGCGAGGCGGTGGAGGCGGCCGACGCCGCCGTCGACCGGGCCGACCTGCGCGGACGCTGGCACGCCGCGTGCGGGGCCGCCCGGGCCTGGGCGTTGGTCCACCCCGCCGAATACGCGCTGCTCTACGGCAGCCCGGTCCCCGGGTACGCGGCCCCCGAGGACACCGTCGCACCGGCGGCGCGGCCCCCGCTGACCCTGGTCGGCATCCTCCGCGACGGCCTGGCCGCCGGCCGGCTCAGCCCGACCGACGAGGAGCTGCCCGAGCCGGTCCGCGCCGACCTCGCCGAGCTGGCCGCCAGCTTCTCCCCCGGCGTGCCGGAGGCGCTGCTGGCCCGCGGCCTGGCCGGCTGGACCCAGCTCTTCGGGCTGATCAGCTTCGACTTGTTCGGGCGGCTGAACGGGGTCATCCCGCACCGCGACGAGTACTTCGACCACCAGACCGCCCTGATGGCCGACCTCATCGGCCTGCCCGCTGCGTGACCCGTCCTCGCCTCAGCAACGGGCGAGACGTCAGCGGTCAGGTGCCGTCGGAGGAGTGGCCGGGGAACAGGTGGGCCGTCGGGTCGATGACCACCGCGGCGTTGTTCACCGCCGTGGCCGCCTCGCCGAAGCCGGTGGCGATCAGCCGGACCTTGCCCGGGTACTCGGTGATGTCCCCGGCCGCGAAGACCCGCGGCAGGTTGGTGGCCATCGCGCTGTCCACCAGGATGTGCCGCCGGTCCAGCCGCAGGCCCCACTCGGCGAGCGGGCCCAGGTCGGCGGTGAAGCCGAGTGCGGCGACCAGGGTGTCCACCGGCAGGGTCTGCACCCCGCCGCCACGTACGGTGATTTCCACGCCGGTGACCTGATCCTCGCCGTGCAACCGGGTCACCTCGGCGTTGACCACCAGCCGGACGGGCAGCGACCGCACCCGGGCGACGGTCGACGCGTGGGCGCGGAACTTCTCCCGCCGGTGCACCAGCGTCACCGAGCGGGCGATCGGCTCAAGCGTCACCGCCCAGTCGAAGGCCGAGTCGCCGCCGCCCACGATGACCACGTCCCGGCCGGCCAGCTCGGCCGGCTGCGGTACGAAGTAGACGATCCCGCCGCCCAGGAAGCTGTCAGCCACCGGCAGCGGCCGGGGCGTGAAACTGCCCAGGCCGCCGGTCACCAGCACCGCGCCGCAGCGCAGCTGCTCGCCGCCGGCCAGGCCGAGCACCGGCCGCCCGTCGAGGTACGACAGCTTCTCCGCCCGTGCGCCGAGCAGGTATTCGGGATGGAACGGCGCGGCCTGGGCGACCAGGTTCGCCACCAGCTCCCGCCCTTTGATGGCGGGGAACCCGGCGACGTCGAGGATGAGCTTCTCCGGGTACATGGCGGTCACCTGCCCACCCGGCTCGGGCAGCGCGTCGACCACCGCCACGGAGAGCCCGCGGAACCCGGCGTAGTAGGCGGCGAAGAGCCCGGCCGGACCGGCGCCGATCACGGCGACATCGACCTCGCGCATGGCGCACCGTCACTTCCCGCTCACGGATCAACGCGTGCTGGTCCCGACGGTAGGCGGACCGGTGCCGCCGGGCAAGCACCTGACGCCGACGGCTCGATGCCCGGTCAGGGCAGGGTCACCGTGGGCGACTCACTGCGTGCCCCCGCCGGTCCGTTCGCTCGACGGCGGCGGAACAGGATGGCCGCCGCCACCCCGCCGAGCAGCCCGAACAGGTGCCCCTGCCAGGAGATGAGCTCGTCGGTGGGGAGGATGCCGAGCAACTGCCAGCCGTAGAGCAGGCCGACCAGCAGCACCACCGCGAGGTTCCACCAGCTCCGCTCCACGACGCCGCGGGTCAGCAGAATGCCGAGATAGCCGAAGATCACCCCGCTCGCGCCGACCACCACCGAGTTCGGGGAGCCGGTGAACCACACGCCCAGGCCGCTGACCAGGATGATCACCAGAGTGGACCAGAGGAACCGGTGGGTGCCGGCGGCCAGCACGAACGTGCCGAGCAGGATCAGCGGGATGCTGTTGCTGTAGAGGTGGTTGAAGTCGGCGTGCAGGAACGGCGAGAAGAACACCCCGTCGAGCCCCTGGATCCGGTGCGGGATGATCCCGGCGGTGACGTCGAGGTTGGCGTGCAGGCCGACGTCGAGCGCCTCGATGAGGAACAGCACCGGCACGACCGCGCACATGGCCACGAAGGCCCGGCCCAGTGCGGCGTAGAACGCCTCGGTGCCGAACCGTCGGGGATCGTCGCTCGTCGAGCCATCGCGCCAGGTCACGTACCAACAGCTATCAGCAATCCCGGCCGGCCGCCACCCGAGCGCCCCGGCACGCCCCGACATGACGACGGCGGGATGGATGCCCGCCCACCCCGCCGTCGTCACCGTCCGATCAGTACCAGCCCTTGTTCTGCGAGTGCTGCCAGGCACCGCACGGGTTGTTGTACCGGCCCTCGATGTAGCCGAGGCCCCACTTGATCTGGGTGGCCGGGTTGGTCTTCCAGTCGGCCGCGACCGAGCCCATCTTGCTGCCGGGCAGGGCCTGCGGGATCCCGTACGCGCCGGACCCCTCGTTGTAGGCCTTGTGGTTCCAGCCGCTCTCCTTGGTCCAGAGCCTGTCCAGGCACGGGAACTGGTCGATGCCGAAGCCCTCCTGCAGCATGATGGCGCAACCGATGGCCCGGTTGCCGCTGTACTCCTCGCAGGAGGCCGGGATCGGCCCGTCGTACGGCTTGGTCGCGGCCGCCGCCTCGCGTGCCTTCTTCCGGGACGCGGCGGCCGCCTCGGCCTCCCGGGCCCGCCGGGCGGCCTCCTTGGCGGCCGCCGCCGCCTGCAGCTTCGCCTGGTACTCGGCGGCCCGCTGCCGGGCCGACTCCAGGCGGTGGTCCGCCTGCCGCTCGCGCTGGTACGCGTACTCCGCCTGGTCGACCTCCAGGCCGGCCTGCGCAGTCAGACCCTCTTGCTGGGCCTGTCGGTCTTCGCCCAGGTAGAAGCCGCCAGCAACGCCCACGGAGAGCAGCGCGACAGCGGCCGTACGGGCACCGAACCGGCTCCACAGCCGACTCACGAAGTGTCCCTTCGTCGGGGGCAAGGACGCGACGCGACGCGTGGCCGTCGGTGGGCCGCGCCGGCGTCGCGAGCGCCCCGACCCCGCGGTCGCAGCCGACGCACCGGCGTTCGTGGCTCTCCGCCGTCCGTGGCGAACGATGCTCGACGATGCTCCCGGTACATGAGCGCTCGTTGGACACCATTGCGCACGGTGAGGCTGATGGGAAATGAAGACGGCCAATTGTGATCTGCACCACAATGTGAACGCCGTCAAACAGGGACGAAGATGCCGGCTGATCGGCCTCAGAGGGGAATGTCCTCCAACAGATCCGTGACCATCGCGGCGATCGGAGAACGCTCCGAACGGCTGAGGGTGACGTGCGCGAAGAGGGGATGACCCTTCAACGCCTCGATCACCGCGGTCACCCCGTCATGCCGCCCCACCCGGAGGTTGTCCCGCTGGGCCACGTCGTGGGTGAGCACCACCCGGGACCCCTGACCGATCCGGGACAGCACGGTGAGCAGCACGCCCCGCTCCAACGACTGCGCCTCGTCCACGATGACGAAGGCGTCGTGCAGGCTGCGACCGCGGATGTGGGTCAGCGGCAGCACCTCCAGCAGACCCCGCGAGGTGACCTCCTCAAGCACGTTCTCATGCACCACCGCGCCGAGCGTGTCGAAGACCGCCTGCGCCCAGGGCGACATCTTCTCCGACTCCGAGCCGGGCAGATATCCGAGCTCCTGGCCGCCGACCGCGTAGAGCGGGCGGAAGACGATCACCTTCTTGTGCCGGCGACGCTCCATCACCGCCTCCAGGCCGGCGCAGAGCGCCAGCGCGGACTTGCCGGTGCCGGCCCGGCCACCCAGCGAGACGATGCCGATCGACTCGTCCAGCAGCAGGTCGAGCGCGATCCGCTGCTCCGCCGAGCGGCCGTGCACGCCGAACGCCTCCCGGTCGCCGCGGACCAGCCGGACGGTCTTGTCGGGCCGCACCCGGCCGAGCGCCGAGCCGCGCGTCGAGTGCAGCACCAACCCGGTGTGGCAGGGCAGATCGCCGGCCGCGTCGACGTCCAGCGTCTCCCCCGCGTACAGCCGGGCGATCTCCTCCTCGGCCAGGTCCAGCTCGGCCATCCCGGTCCAGGTCGGGTCGCTGGCCTGGCCGTGCCGGTACTCGTCGGCCCGCAGCCCGACCGAGGCCGCCTTCACCCGCAGCGGCATGTCCTTGCTGACCAGGGTGACCTCCCGCCCCTCGGCGGCGAGGTTGAGCGCCACAGAGAGGATCCGGGCATCGTTCGACTCGTTCCGGAAGCCGGGCGGCAGCACCCCGTCGTCGGTGTGGTTCAGCTCCACCCGGAGGGTGCCGCCCTGGTCGTTGGCGGGCACCGGCCGGTCCAGCCGGCCGTGCTTCACCCGCAGCTCGTCCAGCATGCGCAGCGACCGGCGGGCGAACCAGCCCAGCTCGGGGTGGTGCCGCTTGCCCTCCAACTCGGAGATGACCACCAGCGGCAGCACCACCTCGTGCTCGGCGAAGCGGTGGAACGCCGCGGGATCGGAGAGGAGGACCGAGGTGTCCAGGACGAAGGCCGGACCGGCTGGTCGGGGCTCCTCGGTGCCGGCCGGCGCGGCTGCCGCCGCCCGGCGGCTGCGGGTGGTCCGGCGGGTGGTGGCAGTCGCGGCCGGGGTCTGGTCGGCACCGGCGGGGGTACGGCGAGTCGTCACAGGCCTGCTCCGCGGATGGGCACCCGGCCACCCGTATTCCGCCTCGTCCGGTGCCCGGTGGACACGGGGTCGGATGCGGGCCCCGTGCGCGAGGTCGCAGGTCCGGGCTCTCCGGCTGGCCCGGGAAAACCCCGCGCCATGCTTAGACGCTAATGGCACCTGAGCCCGTCGGCTAGTGGTGCGGATGGATCTCACCTGACCGGGAGATGAACGGCGCACGGCGGAACCGGCCGGGATGCATGCCCCCTGCGCGCATCCCGGCCGGCGGAGCCACCGTCACCGGTCTGACGTGGCCCCGACGGTGCGCGTCCGCCGCGGACGACACACCGTGCTCTGGGGCGGGGCTCAGCCCTGCTGGCGGACGAGGGTCCCGGTCGGCCGCCCGCCGGCGACGGAGGCGCTGAACGAGGACCCGGTGTACGTGGTGCCCTGCCGGGTGGCGAGCCCGCCGAGCTGGGCGGTCGCGGTGGCCCGCAGGGCCGGGCTGGAGGTCGCCCGCGCGGTGACCGCGGCGGGGGCGACCGTGCCGGCGAACGGGGCCGCGGCGCGGGTGGCCGAGGTGGTCACCGACGTCGGCACCGGACCGGCCAGTGCCGGGGCGATCGCGGCCTGCGCGTCGCGGCGCCGCCGGTGCCAGGCGCCCCGGTCGCCGTCGAAGTATCCCTGCCGGTAGCCGAACCGGTAGCCGATCCGGTAGCTGAGCTGGCCGTGCAGCCGACCTGCCGCGTAGCAGGTCGACCCGAGCACGAGTACGAGCACGACGGCGAGGAACGGGCTCATCCGGTCACTCCCGAAGAGGTCGGGTCGACAACTCGTGGCGCGGCGCCGGACGTGTCGGGCGGGAGTCGCCGCTCCAGGTCGGCCCGCCGGGTCATCGCTCCTCCGGCTCGACCTCGGGGTCGACGACCAGCAGCCGCTCCAGGTCGGCGGTGCTGACCTCCTCGACCAGCTCGACGCTGATCCGGCAGCCGTCCAGGATCACCTCGGCCACCGAGGAGCGCCGGATCTCCCCACCGGCGTCGTAGACCCGGACGCTCAACTCCGGACAGCCGAGGTGGGTCCGCCAGGCGTTCCACTCGTCCCGGTCACCGACACTGAGAGAGAGGTACCGGCAGCCCCGGGCGAGGTATAGGCGCCACGGCGCGCTCAGCCCGGCGGCCACGCCGTCCGCGATCAGGCCGAAGGCCTGGGCACGGGTCGCGAGCTCGGTCACGAGACCCCCTCGTCACCCGCGGAGTGACGCATGTGAGCACTAATCGTCTCATGCACGTGACACACCGTAAGTTGTCTCATGAGCGTGACAGTATCAGCTTTTCGTCTGTTTACCGCCGTCCTGGGGTCCTTCTATTCTGCCCGGGTGACACCCCTCAGGAGCAGCACTGGATCGTTTACCGGAAATCCGAGAACCTCGTCACGTCAGCGTGACAGCAGCGTGCCGGGACGCGCCCGCGAGGCCGACGGGTCGTACCGTCACGGAGTGACCGAGACCGCCAACGCCCGGAAGATCGCCTTCGCCACCTTCGTCCGCCGCGCGCTGGACGACGCGCGGGCCATGCGGGCCTGGAGCGGCACCGAGGTCTCCCGGCGCACCGGGGTCTCCCGGCAGACCATCAACCGTTGGGTACGCGGCGACTGGGCCAGCGACCCCGAGGCGGAACGGGTGGTCGCCTTCTGCGAGGGCTTGGGCCTCAACCCGGCAGCCGCCTTCACCGCCCTGGGCTGGGACCGCGCCGCCACCCCGCGCGCCGCCGCCACCCCGCCGCCGATGGACCCCGACGTCGAGGCACTGCTCCGCCGACTGGTCGACCCGAACGTGTCGGACGCGGAGAAATTCCATATTCGAGAAACCATTCGCTACCTCGCTTATCGGCCAACCCTCCCGGTCAATCTCCGAAATAGCGGTAAACAGGCGGGGTAGTTCCTCAGATGGCGAAAGAACCGAAGGTCAGACCCGTTCGTTTCGCCCCGCGGGCGGAACGGGCACGCTAGCGTCCCTATTCGTACTGCTGGGGCTCGTCGTCGGCGGGGGGACGGGACAAGGCCGAACCCAGCCCTGCGGGACAGAAGGAGGGGTCTGTCCATGACCCTGAAATGGTTGGCAGTCGTGGTCGCGGTGGTGTCGGTGACATCGTGCGTGACCGGCAACGTGGTGGTGGGCGTACTGAACGGCGGGGAGCTTCCGCTGATCGTCAACCTCTTCGCGCTCATCACGGCCGGCACCGCGGTGGTCCTCGCCGTCCTCGCCGAGCTGCACGACCGGCTCAACGACCGGGTCAGCGCGCTGACCGAGTTCCTGGTGGCGCGGCTCAACGAGATCGAGGCGCACACCGGCGACCGGAACACCGGCTTCGTGGAGGGCTACCTGCTGAGCCACGGCCCGGAGGCGGCCGTGGTGCCGTTCGGGCGCCGGGGGCGGGGAGCCGCCGAACGCTGATCCACGTCGCCCGAACGTCACATCTCGGCCACGAATATGCCGCCGTGACCGGGGTACGCTGTCGCGCGTGCCGCCGTTGAACCTGGGCAACCAGCAGCCGAAGACCCCGTTGGACGTGGAGCACGCCTGGCGGGCCACCGCCACCCGTGCCGCCGACGTGGTGTTCTTCTTCGACTTCGACGGCACCCTGGCGCCGGTCGACGACGATCCCACCGCCGTACGGCCCGCGCCGAAGGTGCTCGCCGCCCTGGAGGCGCTCGCCCCGCACGTACGCCGGATCGCCATCGTCTCCGCCCGCCCGGTCGAGTTCCTTCGCGACCAGCTCGGCGGCCTCGAGGGCATCGACCTCTACGGGCTCTACGGGCTGGAGCACAGCCACTCCGGCGGGGAGACCGTGACCGAGCCGGCCGCCCTGCCCTGGGTGCCGACCATGGCGGAACTGGCCGAGCAGGCGCGCGCGGAACTGCCGCCCGGCGCCCTCGTGGAGTTCAAGCGGCTCTCGGTCGCCCTGCACTGGCGCACCGCTCCGCAGCTCGGCGACCTGGTCCAGGAATGGGGCCGGGCCCGGGCCGAGCGACTGGGCCTGCGCTGCCAGGCCGGACGCATGGTGCTGGAACTGAAGCCCCCGGTCGACCGGGACAAGGGCATGGTCATCGGTGAGGCGGTTCGGGACACCGCCGGCGCCTGGTACTTCGGTGACGACGTCTCCGACCTCAAGGCGTTCGCCGCGCTACGCGCCCGCGCCGCCGCCGATCCGGACTTCATCGGCGTCTGCGTGGCCGTCGCCAACCCGGAGACCGGGCACGAGGTCGCCGACGCCGCCGACCTCACCCTGGAGTCGCCCGCCGCCCTCGCCGACTTCCTCAGCACGGCCCTGTCCCGGCTGCGCTGACCGCTCCACGGGCCGGTGGCCGGGCGATCGCGCCGCGGTCAGACGCCGTAGCGGCGCTGGCGGGTGGCGTACGAGCGCAGGGCCCGGAGGAAGTCGACCCGCCGGAAGTCGGGCCAGTTGAGCTCGCAGAAGTAGAACTCCGAGTGGGCCGACTGCCAGAGCATGAAGCCGGACAGGCGCTGCTCGCCGCTGGTCCGGATGATCAGATCCGGGTCCGGCAGGCCCTTGGTGTAGAGGTGCTCGGAGATCAGGTCGACGTCGATCGAGCCGGCCAGCTCCTCGATGGTCCCGCCGTTGGCCGCGTGCTCCAGCAGCAGCGAGCGGACCGCGTCCGCGATCTCGCGCCGCCCGCCGTACCCGACGGCGATGTTGACCTGCGCCCCGCCGCTGCGGTCCCGGGTGCGCTCCGCGGCGGCCTTGAGCGCGGCGGCGTGGTGCGCGGGCAGCACGTCGAGGGCGCCCACCATGCGCAGCCGCCAGGGGTTGCCCTCCTCGGCCAGCTCGGTGGTGAGGTCCTCGATGATCTGGAGCAGCGGATCCAGCTCGGTGGCCGGTCGGGAGAGATTGTCGGTGGAGAGCAGCCAGAGGGTCACGTGCCCGACGCCGGCCGCGTCGCACCAGCGCAGCAGCTCCTTGATCCGCTCCGCGCCCATCCGGTGGCCGTCGTTCGGATCGACGAAGCCCATCTCCCGGGCCCATCTGCGGTTGCCGTCGCACATCACGCCGACGTGCCGGGGCACCGGCTTGCCCGCGAGCCTCGCCGTCAGCCGGCGCTCGTACACGGAGTAGAGGAGTTTCCGCAGAGTCATCACCTTGCAGGGTAGCGACCCAGGTTGAAGATCAGTGTCGCGGTGGCTGGTCTCGGTTGGTGAGACCGATGCCGATCATGGCCAGGGTGCGGGCGTCGAGACGTCCGTCACCCAGCCCCAGCTCCACCACGGTCCGGTAGACCCGGCCGTCCCGCCGGGCCGCACCGACCGCCGCGTCCACCACCTGGCGCCGTCGGGCCAGCCAGGCCGCCACCGAGCTGTGCCGCAGATGTGTGCCGAGCCGGCCGCGGAGGGTGTCGGCGTACCGGCGGGCCGCCCGCGCCGGGCTGCCGGCCGCCGCCGCGCCGGCCAGCGCGCCGGAGCGCAGCGCGTAGAAGATGCCCTCGCCGGTGAACGGATTGATCAGCGAGAGCGCGTCGCCGGCCAGCACCACCCGACCCCGCCCCGGCGCCGGCCGGTGCGTGGAGAGCGGCAGGTGATGGGCCCGCAACTCGGTGACCGTGGCAGGGTCGGTGCCGGGCAGCAGGGCGGCCAGGCGGTCCAGCAGGTGCGTCCGGGTCAACGGCTCGCCGCGCAGCACCTCGCCGTACCCGACGTTCGCCCGGCCGTCGCCGATCGGAAAGGACCAGGCGTACGCCGGCCAGCGCGGGGCCGAGGTGACGATGAGCTGCTCGGGCGGCCCGGGCAGCGCCGGGGCGTAGCCACGGATGGCGAGCGCGAGGTGGCGGTCCGGGTTCACCGGGTGGCCGAGCGCCCGGCGGAGCACCGAGCCGGCGCCGTCCGCCCCCACCACGGCCCGCCCGGCCAACTCGCCGTCGAACACCACCCGGTCGGCACGCAGGTCGACCCGGCGTACGGCGTGCCGGCGCAGCTCCGCCCCGGCCGCGACCGCCGCGGCCACCAGCCGCGCGTCGAACACCGCCCGGGGCACCGTGTACGCGGGCCGGGGCAGCTCCCGCGCCACCGTGCCGCCGCCGGGCCCGACGAGACGTAGCACGGGCAGCGGGGCGTACCCGTCGACCGCCCCGGTCACGCCCAGCTCGGCGAGGACGTCCAGCGCGTGCGCCGCGATGCCGTCGCCGCACGCCTTGTCGCGGGGGAAGTCGTACCGGTCCAGCAGCAGCACCCGGGCCCCGGCCCGCCGCGCGGACAGCGCCGCGGCCGACCCCGCCGGCCCCGCCCCCACCACGATCACGTCCCACTCCTCACCCACCCACCCATCCTCCCCCCGCCGGCCCCGCCAGGACCCCCATCGGCGTTGATCAAGAACTTTGCGGCGCCGTCCGGCCAGATCCGGGCGCAAACCTCTTGATCAACCGGTGGGGGTGGGGTGGGTGCGGTGGAGGGAGTAGAGGGCCAGGGCGGCGGCGGCCAGCAGGGGGGCGCCGTCGCGGACGAGGCCGTCCAGGCCGAGGAGCCACCAGCACAGCGGCAGGTCGACGGCGAGCGTGCCGAGGGTGATCGCGACCAGTAGCTTCCGGGCCCAGCTCCGGCCGCGCAGCAGGAACGCGGTGCAGAAGAGCACCAGGTAGCTGACCGCGATGCCGGCCGCGAACCAGAACAGCACCGCGGGTACGGAGCTCAGCCGGCCGTCCAGGATGGACCCGCCCGCGACCAGCGCCGGGACCAGCACCAGCGGGCTGTACGTGAACGCGGCGGCCCGGGCGGTGAGCAGCCACCCGGTCACCGCCGGGCGCTTCGGCGCGACCTCCCGCCAGGAGAGCCTGCCACCGGAGATGACCAGGCCCTTGCGGTGCCGGACCAGGTGGCCGCCGACCACGTCCGACCGGTAGAGCAGCCCGACCACCGCCACGCAGAGGCCGGTGAGCAGCCCGAAGCCGAGCAGGCCGGGCAGCGGCGGCACCCCCGCCCGGGGGACGACCAGCCGCCCCACCGCGAAGACCGTGGTCACCGCGAGGATCAGCCCCAGCGGCTTCGCCACGGCACGGCCCCGGTTCACGTGCCCGATCAGCACCAGGAAGCCCAGCGAGCGGAGCATCGCCCAGCCGGTCCGTACGGCGAGCCCGAACTCCTGCCCCGGGGCGTACCACCAGTTGAGCAGCTCGACCACGACGGTGGCCGCCGCCGTGACGCCGAGCAGCAGGGTCAGCGCCCGGACGGCGGACGGCCGCCGGACCTCGATGGTCGCGGCGGCCGTCCTCATGGCATCCGATGTTGCCCGGTGCGGGCAACCGGCACACCTATCGCTGGGGCTGCTCCGCGTCGAGCCGGGCGCGCAGCGCGTCCAGTTCGGCCCAGAGGACACCGGGGAGCTTGTCCCCGAACTTCTCGAACCACTCGGTGACCAGCGGCAGCTCGTTGCGCCACTCCTCCGGGTCGACCTTCATGGCGATCCGGACGTCCTCCGGGGTCATGTCCAGACCCTCGACGTCGAGCGCGTCCAGGGCCGGGACCATGCCGATCGGGGTCTCGACCGCCTCGGCGCGGCCCTCGATCCGCTCGATGATCCACTTGAGCACCCGGGAGTTCTCGCCGAAGCCCGGCCAGAGGAAGTTGCCCTCGGGGTCCTTGCGGAACCAGTTGACGTAGTAGATCTTGGGCAGCTTCGACTCGTCGCCGTCGACGCCCTTGCCCATCTCGATCCAGTGCCGGAAGTAGTCACCGGCGTTGTAGCCGATGAACGGCAGCATGGCCATCGGGTCGCGGCGGACCACACCGACCGCGCCGGAGGCCGCTGCGGTGGTCTCCGAGGAGAGCGTGGCGCCCATGTAGACACCGTGCACCCAGTCGCGGGCCTCGGTGACCAGCGGGACGGTGTCCCGGCGTCGGCCGCCGAACAGGATGGCGTCGATCGGCACCCCGTTCGGGTCGTAGTAGTCCTCGGCCAGGATCGGGCACTGCGTGATCGGGGTGCAGAACCGGCTGTTGGCGTGCGAGGAGAGGTTGTCGCTCTCCGGCGTCCAGTCGTTGCCCTTCCAGTCGATCAGGTGCGCCGGCGGCTCACCCATGCCCTCCCACCAGATGTCACCGTCGTCGGTCAGGGCGACGTTGGTGAAGACCGAGTTGCCGCGGTCCAGCGTCCGCATCGCGTTGGCGTTG
The DNA here is from genome assembly GCF_001905095.1 of Micromonospora sp. CB01531. Taxonomy (GTDB): domain Bacteria; phylum Actinomycetota; class Actinomycetes; order Mycobacteriales; family Micromonosporaceae; genus Micromonospora. The sequence goes on along the minus strand of NZ_LWLS01000081.1, from coordinate 4,687 downwards.
GTCTTCCAGTCGGTGCCGGGCGCGACGCCGAAGAGGCCGAACTCCGGGTTGATCGCGTAGAGGCGGCCGTCCGGGCCGAATCGCATCCAGGCGATGTCGTCGCCGATGGTCTCGACCTTCCAGCCCGGGATGGTCGGCTCCAGCATGGCGAGGTTGGTCTTGCCGCACGCCGACGGGAACGCGCCGGCGACGTGGTAGACGCGCCCCTCGGGCGAGGTGATCTTGAGGATCAGCATGTGCTCGGCGAGCCAGCCCTCGTCGCGGCCCATCACGCTGGCGATCCGCAGCGAGTAGCACTTCTTGCCGAGCAGCGAGTTGCCGCCGTAGCCGGAGCCGAAGGACCAGATCTCCCGGGTCTCCGGGAAGTGCGAGATGTACTTCGTGTCGTTGCACGGCCACGGCACGTCCTGCTGGCCGGGGGCGAGCGGGGCGCCGATGGAGTGCAGCGCGTGCACGAAGTCGGCGTCGTCGCCCATCGCCTCCAGGACCTTGGCACCCATCCGCGTCATGATCCGCATCGAGGCGACCACGTACCCGCTGTCGGTGATCTCGACGCCGAACATGGGGTTCTTCGCCTCGACCGGACCCATCACGAACGGGATGACGTACATCGTCCGGCCGCGCATCGAACCGCGGTAAAGGTCGGTCATGGTGCGCTTCATCTCGGACGGCGCCATCCAGTTGTTGGTGGGGCCGGCGTCCGCCTCGTCAACCGAGCAGATGAAGGTGCGCTCCTCGACCCGCGCGACGTCCGTCGGGTCCGTACGCGCGTAGAACGAGTTGGGCTTCTTCTCGGGGTTCAGCCGGATCAGGGTGCCGTTCTCGACGAGTTCGTCGGTGAGGCGGCGCCACTCCTCATCGGACCCGTCCACCCAGACCACCCGATCGGGCGTGGTCAGTTCCGCGACCTCACGTACCCAGGCAAGCAGTTTGGGGTGGGACGTCGGGGCCTGATCGATACCCCGAACAGTAGCCGGAGCAACCATGTCACATCTCCTTGTGGTCGACGCTGACCGATGTATTGGATGCACGAGTTCTGGCGCGCTGGCGCGTCGCCTTCGTGGAAACCTGGGATTGGCCTCAGCGTAAACCGGCCTGCGTCGCGAGTCAGTGGGACTTGTTGTGAAGAACTGCACAAGGTACGGCCACGCTGCGGCATCGCGATCTGATACCCGCTTTCGCGCGCAGTTTCACGCAAATCTTGTGAAGAACCTTCGCCGGACGCTGGCGGAGCGACCCGTCGCGACCTTCCATCCCACCAACCGTGACTTCCGTGATCCGGTCCACAATTCGGCGACAGCCCGTTACGCTCCGTTCACAAAGGCGGGAACGGGCGGGGAGGCGGGGCGGCGTGAACACAACGTCCCGCAGGCAGACTTCCCGGCCCTCGGCGGCACGCCTGACCCGGGTGCCGCCCGCTCGCCGTTGCTACCCCGTCCAGGTACGCCCAACCGGTACTCTCGGCGGGTGGCCACGACGATGACCGGGGACCAGCCGGGGGCTCCGCAGACCCGTCGAGGTCTGCTCGGGGCGCTGATCGACCGTTTCGGTCACCTCGTCCGTGAGCTGAGCAAGTTCGCCACGGTTGGCGGGCTCGCCTTCCTCGTCGACTTCGCGCTCTTCAACTACCTGGCCAGCGTCCAGCACGAGCCGCCGGTGATGGCGAAGACCATCTCCACCGTGGTGGCCGCGACCATGGCGTTCCTCGGTAACCGGTTCTGGACCTGGCGGCACCGCCAGCGCAACCACCCGGCCCGGGAGTACGCGCTGTTCTTCTTCTTCAACGGCGTCGGCCTCGGCATCGCCGTGGGCTGCCTCGCGATCAGTCGCTACGGGCTGGGCGCCCTCTGGCCCCACGTGTTCCAGACCCCACTGGCCGACAACATCGCCAGCTTCATCGTCGGCACCGGCCTCGGGACGCTGTTCCGATTCTGGTCGTACCGGCGGTTCGTTTTCGTGGAAGCGGGAACTCCTCCCGTTCCGGCAACGAGCCACGACCGAGAGTCAGGGGCGTGACTCAGCGCCCATCCCGTCCCGCCGGGCCGAGCCGGCCCTGCCCGCTGCCCTAAGGTGTTTCGCATGCCTGGAGTCCGTCTGCTGCCCGAGCGCTGGCGGAAGTTCATCCACGAGGCGCTCAAGTTCGGCATCGTCGGCGGCATCAACACCGTCATCAATTACGCGGTGTTCAACGCGCTGGCACTCACGGTTTTCCGCGACGGCCAGCTCAAGGCGACGGTAGTGGCCACCATCGTCGCGACGATCACGTCTTATCTGATGAACCGGCACTGGACGTACCGGGATCGACCGAAGTCGGCCCTACGCCGCGAATACGTCCTGTTCTTCCTGTTCAACGCCACCGGCCTGCTCATCGAACTCGGCGTACTGGCGGCCGCGAAGTACGGCTTCGGCGTGACCAGCCTGCTCATGCTGAACGTCGCGAAGACCGGCGGTGTCCTGCTCGCCACCATGTTCCGGTTCTGGTCGTACCGGACGTTCGTCTTCCAGCCGGCTCCGCAGCACGCGAGGGAGAACTGGCACAGCATCCCGCGCGACGAATGGGACAACGTGGGCGAGATGGACCCGGTGGCGGAGCTGGCCGAGTCGGTCAGCGAGCTGGAGGAGACGGAGCCCCGGCCGGCCCCGCGGGCTACGCGGGCGGCCGACCACCGGCCGGACTACGCGCCGACCCAGAGCCGGCCCGCCGCGGCGGATGCCGGGCTCGGCCGGGTCCTCGGTGCCGACCTGGACGCCGAACTCGCCGCCGAACTCCAGCCCACCCCGCGCCGCCCCCGCCGCTGATCCGGCCGCGGGCACCGCGAGCAGAGTTGATCAAGAAGTTTGCGTCCGGACCACCGATGGATCCGGCGCAAACTTCTTGATCAGCAGGGTGAAGGTCAGGCGGACGGGTCGCGGAGGGACTTGCCCTCGCGCATGTCGGCCAGGATCTCGCGCATCTCGCCGTCACCCAGCGAGTGCTTGTCGTGGTGGGCCTCGACCAGCTCGTAGAGCTTGGTCTGCACCTTGTCGACGTGCGGCACGTCGGCGAGCACCGACTGGCCGCGCTCACCGGCCGACTCGATGGTGAGGGTGCCGCAGCCGAGCAGCCGCTCCACGAAACGCTGGTGCATCGAGTGGTCGTTGATCCGAGTCAGCGGCAGGTCCCGCCGGTTGCGGGAGAAAACCCCCTCCTGCAGCAGCACCCGCTCGTTGGTGAAGAGGTAGTGCGTGGTGCGCCAGACCAGGAACGGCCACAGGCCCAGCCAGAGCACCAGCACCAGGCCGAGGGCGGCGATCACGTAGAGCGCGATCATGCCGCCGTCGCCCTCGGGCAGCAGGACCCAGCCCGCGACCACCGCCGCGATGGTGAGCACCAGCACGAGGATCGGCCGGATCAGGGCCTTCCAGTGCGGGTGCAGGTGCAGCACGACGTGCTCGTCCTCGGTGAGCACGTCTTCGGGGAACGCCACGGGAACCTCCTCGCAGAACAGGACGCGCTGACCGTAACCGGTCGACGCTCGTCCACGGGATCAGCCGCGCGGCGGGTGTTGGGAGGGCCCCTTCCTATGCCGGAGGCGGCAGCAAGGGCCCTTCCGCTCAGCGCACGTGCAGCACGTCGCCGGCGGCGAGGCGGAGCTCGCCGGCCGGGCCGTCGACCAGCAGCTGGCCGTCCGGGTCCACCCCGGTGGCGGTGCCGTGCACCTCCCGGCCGTCGGGGAGCAGCACCCGGACCTGGCGGCCGACCGTGGCGCAGGCGGCCAGGTAGGCGTCCCGCAGGCCGCTGGCGACCGCGTCGCCGCCGGCCGAACGCCAGCGGTCGTACCAGTCGGCGAGGGAGCGGAGCAGGGCGCGCAGCAGCGGGTCCCGGTCGGTGGCGGCGGCCCCGGCGAGCTGGAGCGAGGTGGCGGGCAGCCCGGTCGGGTTCTCCGGCAGCTCGTCGGCGTGCAGCGTCACGTTGAGCCCGATGCCCACCACGATCGCGGGCGGCTGGTCCGGCGCGTCGCCCGGCACCGCCTCGGCCAGCACGCCCGCACACTTGGCGCCGTCGACGAGCAGGTCGTTGGGCCATTTCAGGCGGGCGTCCAGCTCGGCCAGCCGGGCCACCGCCTCGACCAGCGCGACCCCGGCGAGCAGCGGCAGCCAGCCGTACCGCAGGGATGGCACGGGGGACCAGTCGCGCTCCGCGACGGCCTCGCCAGGCCGGAGCAGGACGCTGGTCGCGATGCCGGCCCGGGGCGGCGACTGCCAGACCCGGCCGCGCCGGCCGCGGCCGGCGGTCTGCCGCTCCGCCACCACCACCAGCCCCTCCGGCTCGCCGGCCCGCGCGGCCTCGACCGCGTCGGCGTTGGTGGAGCCGGTCTCCGCGCGCAGCTCCAGCCGGCGCCACGGCCCGTGCGGGGCGACGAGCGCGCGCCGCAGCCGGGCCGCCGACAGCGGCGGGCGGTCCAGATTGGTGTACGGCGAGCTGGGCATCCCGCCAGCCTACGGCCCCCGCTGCGGGCGGTCGCCCGGAAGGCGGTGAGGCGCACTGCACAGCGGCACCCACCTGAACCATCGTTATATTCGCTGGGTGACTACCGAGACCGGGATCAACATCCACACCACCGCCGGCAAGCTGGCGGACCTGGAACGCCGGGTCGACGAGGCGGTGCACGCAGGGTCGGCGCGCGCGGTCGAGAAGCAGCACGCG
>NZ_LWLS01000080.1:1800-68690 GCF_001905095.1 Micromonospora sp. CB01531 | reverse complement strand
CACTTCACGGATTTCCCAACGGAGTCCTAAAGGCGGGAGATTCCCGCTTCCAACGCCGTGCGTCGCCGGCGTTGGGTGGGTGGTCGACAGGGCACCTTTCGATCCCTGTCCCGGACTGCCCGCCCGGTGAGTGGGAGCGCCGTCTCGGCGGCGTCCCTGACGTTGATCGCCGCGTTCACGTCAGCGTTGGCCTGATGTCCGCAGGAACCGCACAGGAACACCGCTTGGCTTTCACGATTGTTCCGATCGGTGTTCCCGCAGCGGCTGCACTGTTGGGAGGTGAACGCGGCTGGCACCCTCACGATCCGGGTGCCGGTGGTACGTGCTCGATTGGCCAGGGCTGTCTCGAACAGTCCCCAGCCCTTGTCGAGGATCGCCCGGTTCAATCCGGCCTTCGCGGCCACGTTGATGCCGGGCTCGGCGATGGTGCCCTTTGCGGTGGCGGTCATGGCCGAGATGCAGAGGCGTTCAAGCTTGACGGTCGCGTGCTGGGTGCAGAGGCGGTTCGCCGCCCACATCACGAAGTCACGGCGCCGGTTACGGACCTTCGCCTCGCACCTGGCGATCTCCGCGCGGACCTTGCGGGCACGGTTCGAGGTCTTCGCGCCGCGCTTGCGGCGGGTGGTCTCCTGCCGGCCAGCCTTCGACTTCAGCCTGGCCAACTCCCGCCCCTGACCCGGTGAGGTGAAGGTCCGATTCCACATACGCCCGTCGGACATCGCCAAGGCGACCTTCACGCCCCGGTCGACACCCACAACAGTGCCGGGCCGGGCATGCGCCTCGGGTGTGGTGACGCCGGCGTGGACGCCGAACCCGACGTGCCAGGCAACACCGTCGAAGGACACCACCGCGTTACGGACCGTGCCGCCCAAGGGACGAGACCAGCGGAACTTGACATCTCCGACCTTCGGGAGGCTGACCACGCCCCACCGGCGGTTGACCCGTCGCACCGCAATCGCCTGACCTGGGAACGGGACCGACAACCGCGCCGACTTGCGCTTGCGGGTCGGTGCCCCGGCGGGGTGCTGAGGATCCCACCAGTTGCGGAACGCCTGGTCGAGTTGCCGCAACACCTGCTGACCGGACTGCGCCGGCAGGTCCGCTACCCAGTCGAGTTCCTTACGCGCCTGCGTCAAGGAGGCGCACTGCGCGGCGACCCCGAGAATGACCCGCCGCTGCTGCCAGGCGAACTGCCGCTGCTCCACAGCGGTGTTGTACAGCCAGCGGCACGTGTGCCCCCACGCGGTCAGCCGCTGCGCCTGCCCCTCAGTGGCGTAGAGCCGGTACCTCCGGCCCGTGTCCGCTTTCACGCTGCCAATCCTACACTTGGTTTCATGGCCTTCGATGACCCGGTTCGCACTGGCAGGCACTGTTCTTCCTGCTCCATGCCCATTTGGTTTTCGTCACGAAGTACCAGGCAAAAGTCTTCAGCGACGAACACCTGCACTACCTGGAGCGGGTAATCCGGGAGGTGTGCGAGCAGTTCAAGTGCGAACTGGTCGAGTTCAACGGCGCGGACAATCACGTCCACCTACTGGTCAACTTCCCACCCAAGGTGGCGCTGTCGAACCTGGTCAACTCCCTCAAGGGCGTGTCCTCCCGCTACCTACGCCGCAACTTCCCCGAGATTCGCCGCTACTACTGGCGCGGCGCCCGCCTGTGGGCCGGCTCCTACTTCGCCGGCTCCCTCGAAGGCGCACCCATGACCGTCCTGCATCAGTACATCGAACAGCAGAACCAGCCGGTTTAAAGCACGCTCGGGCCTTGACGGCCCTCCCGCGCGGGTCTTCACCCCCGCTCTTAATGGCGGAGCACTGGCTCGCATCTCGGTAGCTCTCCCCGGCGACCACCCGGACGGGCGGATCGGAGGCCGGTCGTCCGGGCGTGGCGTCGAGGCGGGCCTGCTTAGCGCCCGCCGACCGTCGGGGGCCACCTGCGGGAAGCGGAGCAGATGCCGCCGAAGCGGGCGCACAGGCCGACGAGGCGTGTCAGGATCAGCCTCGCGGGCGGCGTGTGCCTGATGCCGCCATCTGCCGGCAGGCGGCCGCGGCCCATCCGGCGCCGGGCCACCGTGAGCTGTGGGTGAGGCGGGATGAAATATCAGGAGTTCGTGGCGCGGGTGCGCGAACGGGGCGAGTCCGACGACGCTGCGGAGGCGCAACAGGTGATCAGCGTCGTGGTGACCACGCTCGCGGAACGGCTGACCGCGGACGAGGCGCGGCAGCTCGGCTCGCAGCTGCCGGAACAGCTGGGCGACTTCCTCAAGACCGCTGGCGGCGGCGGTCAGCGCGTCGGAGTGGCGGAGTTCCTCCAGCGGGTCAGCGACGGCACCGGCGCGACGGAGCGGACCGCCGAGTGGGACGCCAGCGCGGTCCTGACTACCATCGCCGACGCGGTGTCCGGCGGCGAGCTCAACGACGTGCTGACCCAGCTGCCGTCGGGCTACGCCGCCCTGTTCGGCCGGCCCAGCGTGTCGGGCTGAGCCCCGCGCCGGTCACGCCGCCGCCTGGTGGTCCGTCATCGCCGTGTCGGCCGAGGCCGGCAGCAGGTGGCGCACCTCTGGCGCGCCCTCGGCAAGCTCTCGGGCCCGGTCCTCGGCCTGCTGGTCGGCCTCCGTCAGCCGGCCGCCGTGCTGGCGCAGGTGCTCGTCCCAGGACGGCACCAGATAGACCTCGGTGAGCTGGTCCGGGGTCTCCCCGGCGCGGAACAGGCCCCATCGCATCGCCCCGGTGCGCTGCCGGAAGCCGCGGATGTGGTCCATGGCCGCCAGGAACTCGGCCTCCCGCTCGGGCCGGACGGTGTACGTGACCAGCACCAGCACCGGACCGATCCGGGGGTCCGGTTCGAGCACCAGCGACAGCGGCGGCCGGTAGACGGCCGGATCCTTGATCACCCCGCGCAGGTCCGGCAGCGGCCAGATCTGGGAGGTCAACGCGCCGATCAGCATCAGCACGGCGGCGACGTAGAACGCGGTGACCAGTCCACCGAAGTCGGCCACCACGCCCCACAGGAACGCGCCGACCGCCTGCCCGCCGCCCTGGACCACCTGGTAGACGGCCAGGCCGCGGGCGCGTACCCAGGCCGGCAGGAACAGCTGGATCTCGGCGTTGACGTTGGCCAGGACGGCCACCCAGGCCACTCCGGCGGGCAGCAGCGCGACCAGCACCACGGGGATGGTCCGCACCGACGCCACCACTGCCAGCGTCGCCCCGTACAGGACCCCGGCGACGAGCAGGAACTGGTTGGCGGTCATCCGGGTGCGGATCCACGGCAGCAGCAGGGCGCCTACGATGGCGCCCACCCCGAGCGCGGCCAGCAACAGGCCGTATCCGCTGGAGTTCAGGCCGAGCCGCCGGCTGGCCACCAGCGGCAGCAGCGCCCACAGCGCGCTCGCCGGGATCACGAACACCAGCGCGCGGCGCAGCAGCCGGCGCACGGTCGGCGAGTGGCGCACGTACCGGCCGCCGGCCCGAAGCGCGGCGGTGAACCGCTCGGGCACCTCCACGGCGCGGGCGTCGCCGGGCCGCCACCGGGCCAGCGCCAGCGCGAACACCAGGAACGCCACGGCGTTGAAGCCGAAGACCGGGGCCACTCCCGCCCGGGCGATGAGCACACCGGCCACGGCCGGCCCCACGGCCCGGGCCACGTTGACGCTGATCGAGCCGAGCGCGGAGGCCGACCGCAACTGCTCGCGCGGCACCAGCTCCGGGATCACCGCCGCCCAGGCCGGCAGGGTCAGCGCCTGCCCCACGCCGAAGGCGAACGTGAGCGTGAGCAGCAGCGCCGGCGGCATCCGCCCGGCCGCCGTGAGCAGCGTCAACCCCAGCGCCACCGCGACCATGAAGAGTTGCACGGCGATCAGCAGGTGCCGCCGGTCGAAGGTGTCCGCGAGGGCGCCCGCGGGCAGCGCCAGCAGCAGCATCGGCAGCAGGCTGGCGGTCTGCACCAGGGCCACCAGGGTGGAGGCGTCGGACGTGTGGACCAGCAGCCACTGGGCGCCGACCGTCTGCATCCAGGTGCCGATGTTCGCCGCGAGCAGGGCCAGCCACAGGCTGCGGTAGACCGCCGTCCGCAACGGCGCCCACGCCGAGATCTGAGGTTCGGCCGCGGTGGCGTCGTTGGCGGCTACCACCGGCCGTCCGCCCGGAGTACCCGCTCCCCGGAGACGTACAGGTCGTCGGGGGTGAACTGGAGCAGCCGGACCACCTCGGGCGCGACCTGCTCGGGCATGGCGTAGACCTGGTCGAGGAACTCGTCGCCGACCCGCTCCTGCAGCCGGGTGGGCATCGGCCCTGGGTGCAACTGCATGACCTTGATCCGGTTGCTGTGCTGCGCCTCGGCCAGCGACTCGATCAGGCTGGTGCCGTAACTCTTGGTCGCCCGATAGACGGGGATGCCGGGACGGGCCCGGGTCACCGCCATCGCGCCGACGTACACCAGGTTGCCGAAGTCCTGCCGGTGCAGGTGGTGCAGGGCCTCCCGGCACAGGAACGTGGTGCCGAGCACGTTGACCTCGACCGCGCGGCGGATCCGCTGCGGGGACAGTTCCTCCAGGTCACCGCCCGCCCACATCGACGCGCACGCGGCGACGCCGTCGATCACCTCGTACCGGTCGACCGCAGCGGCGAACGCGTCCCGGACCTGCTCGTAGGAGGAGATGTCGCAGACGATCCCGGCGCACTTCAGGTCGTCGGCCACCGCGGCGACCTCGTCGGGCACGTCACCCAGGACGATCACCTGATGCTCCTCGACGAGCAGGCGGGCGACGGCCAGACCGAGTCCACTGGTCCCTCCGGCCACGATGAAGGTTCTGGCGCCCATGCCTCTCCAGTCCGTCGCGACGCGCGAGCGGTGCGCGGTGGGTGACCCGGAGTGCCTTCCCGCTGGGGCCGGTTCCACACCCCGCGGCGGGCGCAGAGGCGGGCGCTGGACCGGGCGCGGACCCGGACCAGCGCGCGCACGCGTCAGGCCGCTGCCGTCTGGCGGTGCGTACCCTCGGCGAACTCCTCGACCATCTTGTCGCAGAACGCCGGCAGGTCGCCCGGGGCGCGGCTGGTGACCAGGCCGTTGTCCACCTGGACCTGCTGGTCGACCCAGTTCCCGCCGGCGTTGACGATGTCGGTGTGCAGGCTCGGGTACGAGGTGACCGTCCGTCCCTTGACCATCCCGGTCTCGACCAGCGACCACGGGCCGTGGCAGATCGCCGCCACCGGCTTGTTCTGCTGGAAGAACGCCTTGACGAAGTTCATCGCCGCCTGGTTCATCCGGAGCCGGTCCGGGTTGACCGCCCCGCCGGGCAGCACCAGGGCGTCGTAGTCGGCGGGATTCGCCTGGTTCACCGTACGGTCCACCCGATAGCGGTTGGCCGGGTTTATGTCGTGGTTCATGGACTGGATCTCGCCGGACTTGATGGAGATGAGCTGTGCCTCGGCGCCCGCCTGCTCCGCGGCGGCCCGGGACTGCGTGTACTCGATCTCCTCAACCCCGTCGGCGGCGAGGAACGCGACTCGCTTGCCGCGCAGCGGCTGCTGGGCGTTGGCCATGATGCAGGCTCCCTTCGCGGCGCCGCCCCGCCGGCGGCGCGCTCGTCCCATCCACGTTCCCGAGGTCGGCCTGCCACAAACGGACCCGCAGCGGCGCGGCCGGCGGGACAATCCGGCCCCGCGACTGCCGGCCGTGCGCCGTGGCGAGCGGCGGTCCCGCGGGCACGGGCCGGCCGGTGGATTCGAGCCGGGTCGCGGGTGTGGGAACGGATTTTGCGGGAAAGGCACGCCGGCCAGTACCGGACGCCACGCCGTTCGCCGGCACCAACTACTCGAAGACGGGTGAGCAGGCATGACAGGAAAGACGACCATGGGGGTCCGCTCGGTCACGGACACCCTCGGGATCGAGCGAGCGGCGCAGGACCGCGGATCGGAAGGGCTGGCGCGTCTGCTCGGCTGGGTCAGCCTCGGTCTCGGCGTGACCGCCCTCGCCGGCGGGTCCAGGGTCGCCCAGGCGTGCGGCGTCGACGATTCACGCACGGCCCGGATGGTCCTGCGCGCCGCCGGCGCCCGGGAGCTGGGCCACGCCGCCGCGCTGCTGATTCCGCGCCGGGCCGGTCTGGCCGGGTGGACCCGGGTCGCCGGTGACGTGCTGGACCTGGCCGCGACCGGCCAGGCGATGCGTAACCGCCGCGGCGAGCGGCGGCGCCGGCTGGCGTACACCATGGCCGCCCTCGCCGGGATCACCGCGGTCGACCTGTACGCCTCGATCCGTGCGACCCAGCGCCGCCGGGTCTACGACGGCGGCCGGGCGTACGGCTCGGTGACGGTCAACCGCACCCCCGAGGAGACCTACAACTTCTGGCACGACTTCGAGAACCTGCCCCGCTTCATGTACCACCTCGAGTCGGTACGCCGGACGGACCCCCGCCGGTCCCGGTGGACCGCGAAGGCCCCGGCCGGCCGAAGTGTGCAGTGGGAGGCCGAGATCATCGAGGACCGGCCCAACCAGTTGATCCGGTGGCGTTCCGTCGACGGCGCGCGGGTGCCGAACGGCGGCAGCGTGCGGTTCATGCCGGCCGCGGGCAACCGGGGCACGGAGGTGCGGATCGAGCTGGAGTACTCGGTGCCCGGCCGCGCCATGGGCCGGCTGGCGGCGCGCGCGTTCGGCGAGAACCCGCAACAACAGATCTGCGACGACCTACGGCGGTTCAAGCAGGTCATCGAGACTGGTGAGATCGCCCGGTCCGACGGCATGCCGGACGGCACGAGCGTCAGGGCGCAGGCCCGGCAGCGCCCGGCCCGGCCGCTGGCCCGGATCGCGTGAGGGGGACACGATGAAGGCCAACTGCTGGATCGCTCCGAACCGGGTGGCGGTCGAAGACGTACCGGACCCGCAGATCCTCAACCCCCGCGACGCCGTGGTCCGGGTGACCTCGTCCGCCATCTGCGGCTCCGACCTGCACCTGCTCGACGGGTTCATCCCCGCGATGAAGCGCGGTGACATTCTCGGGCACGAGTTCATGGGCGAGATCGTGGAGCTCGGCCAGAGCGCGCGGGACGGGCTGCGCGTCGGTGACCGGGTGGTTGTCGGCTTCCCCATCGCCTGCGGTGACTGCATCTCCTGCCAGAACGGGCTCTACTCGGTCTGCGAGAACTCCAACCCGAACGCGGCGATCGCGGAGCTGGCGATGGGTCACTCCCCCGCCGGCATCTTCGGCTACTCCCACCTGATGGGCGGGTACGCGGGCGGCCAGGCGCAGTACGTGCGGGTGCCCTACGCCGACGTCGGCGCCCTCAAGATCGAGGATGACCTGCCGGACGAGAAGGTGCTGTTCCTGTCCGACGTGCTGCCCACCGGTTACATGGCCGCCGAGCAGTGTGACATCAAGCCCGGCGACACCGTCGCCATCTGGGGTGCGGGTCCGGTCGGCCAGTTGGCCACCGTCAGCGCCTACCTGCTGGGCGCCGGCCGCGTGATCGTCATCGACCGGTACCCGTACCGGCTGCGGATGGCCCGGGACAAGGCCGGCGCGGAGACGATCAACTACGAGGAGACCGACGTCCTGGACACGCTGCGGGAGATGACCGCCGGCCGGGGCCCGGACGCGTGCATCGACGCGGTCGGGATGGAGGGGCACCACGCGTCGGCGGCGCTGCACGCGTACGACCGGGCGAAGCAGGCGGTCAAGGTGGAGACGGACCGGCCGCACGCGCTGCGCGAGGCGATCCTGAGCTGCCGCAACGGTGGCACGATCATGGCCATCGGCGCGTACGGCGGGTTCATCGACAAGTTTCCGATGGGCTCGTTCATGAACCGCTCGCTGACCATGCGCTCCGGTCAGGCCCACGTGCAGCGCTACATGCGGCCGCTGCTGGAGCGGATCCGCCGGGGCGAGATCGACCCCAGCTTCATCATCACCCACACGCTGCGGCTGCACGACACGCCCCAGGGTTACGACATCTTCAAGAACAAGCAGGAGGACTGCGTCAAGGTGATTCTGAAGCCTTAACCGACCGGCCCGGGCGGCGGCCACCGGACGCGGGCGAGCAGATCCTCGCACCGCGATGCCGGGGCCGGGGGAACTCCGGGCGGGTGGTGGCTATCTGCGGGCCGCGCGCTGCCACCGGCCGGCGGGCCGGGTCCGGTCTGGGAGGGAGGCGCCGGGACGGCCGCGTTGTCCCCGCAGCGGCGGCACGTGGCGGCCGGTCCGCGCCATGCCGTCCGGCACTGCCGCGGCGACCGGTGGGCGGCCGCTGCCCGGCCTGGGCAGCACCGCCAGGAGGACGCCGAGCAGTGCCGCGGCGACCAGGCAGTCCAGCCAGTAGTGGTTGCCGGTGGCGACGACCACCAGCAGCGTGGCGAGCGGGTGCGCCAGCCAGAGCCAGCGCAGCCGGCCGGCCGTGGCCCTGACCAGCACGAGGCCGACGACCAGCGCCCAGCCGACGTGCAGGGACGGCATGGCGGCGTACTGGTTGCTCACCGTGTCGGCCTCGGGCGCGCCGTAGACCGTGGGCCCGAACCGGCTCGCGGTGTCGATCATGCCGGTCCGGCCGGTCAGCCGCGGCGGAGCGAGCGGGACGAGGAAGTGCAGCACCAGCGCGGCCGCGGTGAGCGTGGCGAGCAGCCGACGGGCCCACCGGTAGTGCGCGGGGTGGCGCACGTACAACCACACCAGGCAGAGGATTGTGGCCGGGAAGTGCACGTAGGCGTAGTACTCGTTGGCCAGTCGCACCAGCAGTTCGTGGGCGAGCAGCGGCTGCTGGAGGGTGGTCTCGCCGGGCAGGTGGAGCAGCCGTTCCCACCGCCAGACCCGTTCCCCGTTGAGCACCGCGGTCGGCGCCCGGCCCGCGGCGGCGACCCGACCGATCTTGTACGCGAGGAACAGCGCGGCGATGAGCGCCAGTTCGCGTGCCGCGCGGCGCAGGGCGCCGTTGCGCCGCCCGTCGGGTCCTGCCGTCGGGGCGGCCTCCGTGGTGTCCACACGTTCTCGATTCGGTTACGACCGGCGGATGCCGGCCTGGGACGGTTCAGGGCCGCCGCCGGGGACGGCGACGGCCCTGAACCCTTGGGGGCGTCAGCGGCGGGATGGATCGCGGTTCGCCCCGGCGTCGACGGGCACCTGGTCGAAGGCGGGCGCGCCGTCGACCGCGTCGGCCGCGACGGCGGCCGACCGTGCGCTGTCGGGCAGGTCGAGGCTGGACCGCAGGGTGACCGGCTTGAGCAGCAGCGCGGCGAGGATGCCGACGACGGCGATCGCGGCCGAGATGAGGAAGATGTGCCCGGTGGCGTCGCCGTAGGCGGCGCGGACGATGTGCTCCACCGGCGCGGGCAGGGCGCTGAGGTTCAGGCTGCTGCTTCCTCCACCGCCGTTGGTCGGGATGCCCGCGGCGGTCAGGTCGTGGGTGATCCGGTCGGTGACGCGGCGGGCCAGGACGGCGCCGAGCACGGAGACGCCGATGGTGCCGCCGAGGGAGCGGAAGAACGCCACGCTGGAGCTGGCCGCGCCGATGTCCTTGAGTGCCACCGTGTTCTGCACGGCGAGCACCAGGTTCTGCATGGTCATGCCGACGCCGGTGCCGACGATGAACATGGCCACGCCGACCAGGACGAGCGACGTCTCGTGGTCGATGGTGCCGAGCAGGGCGAAGCCGGCGACCAGGATGATCGACCCGGCGACGATGTACGGCTTGATCCGGCCGGTCTGGGTGATGAGCCGGCCGACGACGATCGACGAGAGCAGGACGCCGGCCATCATCGGGATGGTGAGCAGGCCGGCCTCGGTCGGGCTGTAGCCGCGGCCGATCTGGAAGTACTGGCCAAGGAAGACGGCGCCGCCGAACATGGCCATGCCGACCGCGAGGCTGCCGAGGATGGCCAGGGCGGTGGTGCGCTCGCGGATGATGTCGAGCGGGACGACCGGCTCGGCGGCCCGCGACTCGACCCAGACGGCCAGGGCGAGCAGGAGCAGCGAGCCGCCGACCATGACACCGCTCTGCCAGGAGATCCAGGCGAACGAGCTGTCGACGAACGAGATCCAGATCAGCAGCAGGCTGACTCCGGCGGCGATGAGCGACGCGCCGAGGTAGTCGATCTTGACGTTGTCCCGGCGCATGGTGGGCAGGCGCAGCGTGGCCTGGAGCAGGACCAGCGCGACGACGGCGACGGGTACGCCCACGAAGAAGCACCAGCGCCAGCCGAGCCAGGAGGTGTCCACGATGAGACCGCCGAGCAGCGGGCCACCGACGGTCGCGAGGGCCATCACGCCGCCGAGGTAGCCGTTGTACCGGCCGCGCTCGCGCGGCGGGATCATCGCCGCGATGGCGACCTGGACGAGGGCCTGGAGGCCGCCGACGCCGATGCCCTGGAACGCGCGGGCGCCGATGAGCTGGCCGGCGTTCTGCGCGAAGCCGGCGGCCACCGAGCCGGCCAGGAAGACCACGATGGCGGCCTGGATGAGGATCTTCTTGTTGAACAGGTCGGCCAGCTTGCCCCAGATGGGGGTGGTCGCCGTCGCGGTGAGCAGGGTGGCGGTGACCACCCAGGTGTACTGGGTCTGCGAGCCGTTCAGGGCTCCGATGATCTTCGGTAGGGCGGTCGAGACGACCGTGCCGCTGAGCATGGCGACGAAGAGCACCAGCAGCAGGCCGCTGAGTGCTTCCAGCGTCTGTCGCTTGCCCATGGGCTCGGCTGCGGTGGGTGCGCTCATCGCGCGTCCTCCAGGTTGTCGTGGTGTGCGAGGGCGACCTCGATGTCGCGGGTGAACCGGCCGAGCGCGGCGGACAGCGCCGCCACCTCGCCGGGGGTCCAGTCGGCGAGCGCTCGGTCGAGCACCCCGCCGTACCAGTCGTGGGTGTCGGCCAGGGCCGCGCGGCCGGCCGCGGTGACGGTCAGGTGGCTGGCCCGCCGGTCGCTGGGGTCGGCACGCCGGTCGACCAGGCCGTGCGCGACCAGGGCGGCGACCGCTCGGCTGACGGTCGACGGGTCGAGCCGGGTCCGCTCGGCCAGTTCCCGGGCGTGGCACCCGGTGGCGCAGCGGTCGATGTGCATGAGGAGGCCCACCAGGCCGGGCGGCACGGCCGGCCGGTCGTCGGCGCGCTGTTGCTTGAGCAGCCGCACGCCGGTCAGCAGCTCCTGCAGGCGCGTGCCGAGTTCGCGGGTGGCGGGGTCCACGGTTGTCCTCCAGACGGAGTTGGTTGCCTCAAGCAATAATTGGCGAATCTTGCGCAGTAGGCAAGTTTGCTCGTTGAGAAATGGATCACGTAGGCTGGTGTTCATGTCGGAGGCAACCGGGCTGCGGGAACGCAAGAAGGCGGCGACCCGGCTCGCCCTGCACGAGGCGGCGCTGCGCCTCGCGCTGGAGCAGGGACCGGAGCGGGTCACCGTCGAGGCGATCGCGGACGCCGCCAACGTCTCCCGGCGGACCTTCTCCAACTACTTCTCCAGTAAGGAGGAGGCGCTCTTCCACGGCGACACCGTGCGGCTGCGCCGGATGCTGGAGCTGCTGCGCGAGCGGCCCGCCGACGAGCCGCCGTGGACCGCGCTGAGCCGGGCCGCCCTGCGCCAGGCCGGCGAGATGTTCGAGGACCCCACCGTGTCCTGGCTCACCCGACGCCGCCAGTTGCACGGACACCCCGGCCTTCTCGCGCACCAGGTCGCCGCGTACGGGGCGATCGAGCGGGAACTGGCCGGTGAGCTGGCCCACCGGCTCACCGGACCTGACCCGGCCCTGCGCTCCCGGATCTTGGCCGCCGCCTTTTTGGCCACCCTGCGGGTCGCCGTCCAGTACTGGTTCGAACAGCCGGACGGCCCGCTGGTCGACACGCTCCGGGCCACGCTCGCCCTGGCCGCCCCCGCCGCCGCGGCCGAGGGCCGCACCAGCACGCACCGCTGACGCCGGACGCGGACGATGTCGTACGGCGGGGTTACCGTCGTGCCGTGGTCACCGTCGATGACGTCCGGGCGCTGGCCCGGACGTTGCCCCGCACCAGCGAGCACCTGATCCGCGACCGGATCAAGTTTCGCGTCGGCGCCATCGTCTACGTCGCGTTCTCCCGCGACGAGCGGACGATGGGCTTCGGCTACCCGAAGGAGCAGCGGGACGGCCTCATCGCCGCCGAGCCGGACCTGTTCTTCCTCCCCCGCCCGTCCGACCTGCGGTTCAACTGGGTGTGCTGCCACCTCGAGCGACTCGACCACGACCAGATGACCGAGCTGGTCACCGAGTCGTGGCGGATGGTGGTGCCGAAGTTCCTCGCCCGGCAGCGGCTGGGCGACTGAGCCCGGCCGCCGCAGCCGGTCGATCAGCCGTCGGCGGCGTGGGGCCGGGCCGGTCGCGCGCCGGGCGACCAGCCGAGCACGCACACGGGCCGGCGGTGCCCATGCTGTTCTCCGGGGTGATGCTCTACCTGGCCGCCGACCTGGCGTTCCAACTGCGCACGTTGCGGACGGTGACGTGGACCCGGATCGGTGTGCTCGTCGTGCTCGCGGTCGGGCTTCCGGTCGCCCAGCACCTCCCGGCGTTCGGGGCACTCACCCTGCTGACGGCCAACTGCCTCGCCCTCGTCATCATCGAACTGGTGGCCCTGGCCGACTCGCGGCGCGCCCTGCGCCGGGCGGTGTACGAGGAGAAGACCATCCACGAGGCCGGTGAGGCCGCCTGGCGGGCCCGCTGGCACGACGAGGGCCCGGAGCAGCCGGCGCAGTGACGCCCGCAGAAGGGCCGACCGTCCGGAATGGTGAGACAGCCCGGGCCGTAGCATCTGCGCGTGATCGAGATCGGCACCGAGGTCGAACTGTTCCACCCGCCTGCCCGGGTCTGGCGAGCGTTGACCGACACGGCGTACCTCACCAAGTGGTTCGTCGAGACCGCGCCGGCGGCGGACGCCCCGGACCGGCTGCTGCTGCGGACGGCGGGGCTGCCCGGCTTCGACGCCGACGTCGAGGCGACCGTGGTCGAGCGGCAGGCGCCGGAGCGGCTTGTGCTGCACTGCCAGGAGGGCGACCGGCAGACCGTGCTGACCTGCACGATCGCCCCCACCAGCCACGGCTGCCGGCTGTCCCTTTACGAGATGCTGGAGCAGGGCGAGTGGAACGACGAACAGGGCGACCGCCGTGCCGAGCAACACGAGCAGGCGCTGGCCGTACGGCTGCCGGCAATCCTCGACTGGCTGGCGTTCCAGCAGGTCGACCTGCGCCGCGCCGAGGGCGGACTGACCGCCGAACTACCGGTGGTCCGGTTGCTAGGCGACGGCCGGGCCCGGACCAGGCGCCTGTGGGCGGTGGTCATCGGCGCGCTGACCTGCCTCGCGCTGCTGGTCGGGGCGGGGGTGTGGGCGACCCGGCGGCCGGCCGCTCAGCTACCGGACGCCACGGCGCAGTCGGCTCCGCTGGTCGTGCCCAGCGCCACCAGCCGCGCTCCCCAGCCCACCCCGACCCGCACGGCGGCCGCCGCGAGCCGGCACAGCGCCACCCCGACGCCGACCCCGACCCCGTCAGCCACGCCCAGCCGCACCCCCAGCGCGAGGACGCCGGCCGCCCCGGCCCTGACCGCCAGCTACGAGACCGTCTCCGACCGGCTGTTCGGCTACCGGGGCGCGGTGACGATCACCAATCCCGGCAGCGCGGCGAAGGAGGGCTGGACGGTGCTCGTGACGCTCGGGACGCGAGCCGAGATCGGCAACGTCAACGGGGCCGAGGGCAAGCAGAACGGGCAGGTGGTCACCTTCACCGGACCGGCCGTGCCGGCCGGGGGTTCGCGGACATTCCGGTTCGACGTCCGCGACCCGGACGCGTCGGCCACGGCGCCCAACGGCTGCACCATCGACGGCGCGGCGTGCGCAGGCCTCTAGAGGCCTGCCCGACCCGGGGCCGCCGGCCGGCGCGAACCGGCCACGGCGGCCCGCGCCGGGGCGATGCCAGTCCCGGCCGGCCGGGTGGGTCAGGTTTGCGGCAGGCCCTGGTGGTTGAGGTAGAGCACGACGCGGAACTGCTCACCGTCGTCGTGCAGCAGGAACGAGGAGGCGAGCGGCACCGGTCGGCCGCCGTCCATCCGGGATGCCTCCCAGTCGGTGCGGGCGAGGACGTACCGGTCGTCGAGGCGCTGACAGGTGACGCCGGTCAGCGCCGCGGGGCCGAGCCCGAGGTCGGCGAAGAGCTGCGCCCGACGGGGCAGCGCGGCGAGGAACCCGGCCCGGGGGACGGGCCGGGCGCCGGTGTCGTCGGCCAGGAGGAACGGGTCGGCGAAGCAGTCGTCGACAGCGGGGCTGTCCGCGGTGCCGGCGGTCGGTCCGAGCGCGGCGAGGAAGCTACGGACGCGGCTGTCGAGCGGGACGGTGGAAGCGTCGGGCAACGTGACTGGTCCTTTCCGGAGGGCGACCGCGCCGGGATGGCGGGCCGCCGGTGGAACCCGGGCGGCGCGATGGGACACACCCCCGAGAGAGCGCCACGCTACCAGTCAGAAGCGGACATAATACCACATTATTTGACAGAAATCAAGTGCCTCCTGGTCCACTCACCTCGCCGTTCAACCGATGCCCCGCAGGAACGGCGACCGACGAGGATGGGCGGGGTGAACAGAAGCGCCCCGCCACCGGGGGGAGCCGGTGACGGGGCAGGGAACGCGGCACGCTCGTAAAACCACGGGCGGCATGGAGTCCGCCCCGGCGGATCAGGCCTCGGCGAGCTGGCCGCGCAGCTTGGCCAACGCGCGGGCGAGCAGCCGGGACACATGCATCTGGGACACCCCGACGCGGGCGGCGATCTCGCTCTGGGTCAGGTTGCCGTAGAAGCGGAGGGTGAGGATCCGCTGCTCCCGCTCGTCCAGCGTGGCCAGCGCCGGCCCGAGCGAGGCGCGCAGCTCGGCCAGCTCGTACTCGCCGTCCTCGGTGCCGAGGGTGTCGCCCAGCTCGGTGGCGCTGTCGCCGTCGCCGATCGGGGTCGACAGCGAGACGGCATTGTAGGCACGGGCCCCTTCCAGGCCCTCGAGAACCTCTTCCTCGGTGAGGTCGAGGTGGGCGGCGATGTCAGCCACCGTGGGGGCCCGGTTGAGGGTGTGGGTCAGGGTGCTGTTCGCCTCGGAGATGCGCAGCCGCAGCTCCTGGAGGCGACGCGGCACGCGGATGTTCCAGGTGCGGTCGCGGAAGTGCCGCTTGATCTCGCCGAGGATGGTCGGGATGGCGAACCCGGCGAAGTCGACGCCGCGGGAGGCGTCGAACCGGTCCACCGCCTTGATGAGGCCGAGGGCCGCCGTCTGGGCCAGATCGCCGGTGGGCTCACCCCGGCCGCTGTAGCGAGCGGCGAGGTGGTTGGCCAGCGGCAGCCACGCCTCGACGACCTGGTTGCGCAGGGCCGGCCGGTCCGGGTGCTCCGCGGGTAGCGCGGCAAGGGCGGCAATCAGCTCGCTGGCCCGGGTCTCCTCGCCGCTGGTCGCCGTGCGGTGCACGTCGGTGGTCGTCGTCGGCGCGATGGTCGTCGTAGTCATACTGCCCTTCCTGTCCTGGGGAGACGGGGCTCCCAGCACCGGTCGTGTCAGTCACCCTAGACCAACGGTCGTCATCCATTCAACCGAACGGACGATGGATATAGCGTCCATAAACTGACAATCAGGCCCAAATTGACCGAACGGCGGGAGTGACGGGTGCCACGAAAACCTGCCGTCGACGAGAACCGCGGACCTGTTGCACGGAATCGCCCCGCCCCTCTACCCTCTCGGTGGGAGCGCTCCCGAGGGTCACTTCCGTCGAACTTTCCGGGCGAGTTCGCGATGGGCACCGTCAACTGTCCCACCCACCAGATCGGACGATCCCGCATGACCTCGATCCCGCGCCCGTCCCGGCGCCACCTCCTCGTGGGCGGCGTCGTCGGCGCGCTCGCCCTGGCCGCGACGGCCGTCCTGCCGTCGACCGACGCCATGGCAGCGACCGGCTGCGCCGTCACGTACACCACCAACTCCTGGCAGGGCGGGTTCACCGCCACCGCCGCCATCCAGAACCTGGGCAACCCGGTGAACGGGTGGACACTCGGCTTCACGTTCCCCAACTCCGGGCAGCGCGTCACCCAGGGCTGGTCGGCGACCTTCCAGCAGAGCGGGAGCGCGGTCACCGCGCAGAGCCTCAGCTACAACGGCGCGCTGGCCACCGGGGCGAGGACCACCATCGGATTCAACGGCAGCTGGACCACCGCGAACCCAGCGCCGACGGCGTTCACCCTCAACGGCACGACCTGCACCGGCGGGACCAGCCCGACCAGCGCGCCACCGACCACCACTCCCCCGCCCACCACGCCCCCGCCGACCACCGGCACCACCCCGGTGGCGATCAACGGGCAACTTCGGGTCTGCGGCGTCAACCTCTGCAACCAGTACGGCAGGCCGATCCAACTGCGCGGCATGAGCACCCACGGCTTGCAGTGGTTCGCCAGGTGCTACCACGACGCCTCCCTCGACGCCCTCGCCGACGACTGGCAGGCCGACCTGCTGCGCATCTCGATGTACGTGCAGGAGCAGGGCTACGAGACGAACCCGACCGGCTTCACCAACCAGGTGAACACGCTGGTGGACAAAGCGACCGCGCGCGGCATGTACGCGCTGATCGACTTCCACACCCTCACGCCCGGCGATCCGATGTACAACCTTGAGCGCGCCAAGACATTCTTCGCCGCGGTCTCGGCGCGAAACGCCAGCAAGAACAACGTGATCTACGAGATCACCAACGAACCGAACGGGGTCAGCTGGTCCACCATCCGGGCCTACGCCAAACAGGTGATCCCGATCATCCGCGCCAACGATCCGGACGCCGTCGTCATCGTCGGCACTCGGGGCTGGTCCTCGCTGGGCGTCTCCGAGGGCGGCAACTCCGACGAGGTCGCCAACAACCCGGTCCGGGCCAGCAACATCATGTACGCCTTCCACTTCTACGCCGCGTCCCACCGGGACAACTACCGGACCGAGGTGCAGCGGGCGGCCGCCCGCATCCCGCTGTTCGTGACCGAGTTCGGCACGGTCACCTACAGCGGTGACGGCGCGGTCGACACGGCCAGCAGCACCGCCTGGCTCGACCTGCTGGATCGGCTGAAGATCAGCTACGCGAACTGGACGTACTCCGACGCGAGCGAGGGCAGCGCGGCGTTCAAGCCGGGCACCTGCAACGGCGGCACGTACGCCGGCACCACGGTGCTCACCGACTCGGGGAACTTCATGCGCAACCGCATCCGTACCCCGGACAACTTCCCGACGTCCTGACCGGGGCGACCGGCGGCGGCCCCGGGCGGGCCGCCGCCGGCTGGGCCGCCAACGGTCGACAGGCCGGCGCGCGCAGAACAGCCGAACCGGCCCCGGCACCAGGCCCAGCTTCGCGGCCCGGCGCAGGGTCGCCCACTGGTGCGGGTTCGCCCGCGCCAGGTCGTTCGGTCAGCCCTGGCGGGCCTTCTGTCGCGGGTCCGCCTTGTTGAGCACGAAGACCTTGCCGCGCCGGCGCACCACGATCGAGTTGACCTTCCGCTTCAGCCCACGGAGAGAGCTACGGACCTTCATTCCGGTTCACCCCGTTCCTGCTGGATTCTCGGCCGTCCTGATCGCGTACCCGACGTCGGCGTGGCCATGCGGGCAGGGGTGGTCGGGAGACGGCCGCCGGACGCCGGGTGGGCACCCGCGGCCGTCCCGCTGTCAGGCGACCGTGCAGGGGATGCCGTCGAGGGTGAAGGAGCTGGGCTTGCCGGTGTTACCGGTGTGGTCGGTTCCGTGCCTGGCCGACGGCCCGTCGGCGGACCTCGGCGAGCATCTCGTCGACCGAGCCGGCCGGGTCGGTCACCGGGAACTGCACCGCCCGCACCACCGACTCCGGGTCGATCAGCAGCGTCAGCCGCTTGAACCGTGGCACCCCACCCGCCCGGAACGTGGGCAGCAGCAGGCCGGCGCCGAGCCGACCGTCCTCGTCGGACAGCAGCGGGTACGGCAGGCGGGCGTGCTCGGCGAAGGCGCGCAGCTGGTCCGGCCGCTGGGTGCTCGCCCCGCGTACCTCGGCGCCGGCGGCCCGGAAGAGCTCGTGCCGGTCGGCGTACGTCCGGGACTCGAGGGTGCACCCGACGGCGCCGGGGATCTCCCCCCAGGCCGGCGGAGGGCCCTGGGTCCCCGGCGCGAACGCACCCGGGAACAGGTAGAGAACGGTCCATCGGGCGGGCACGGCGGGTGGTTCCGCCCCGCCGTCGTGCCGGCGCAACGTCATGTCCGGTATCCGGCGACCCACCAGGCGGTGCACCCGGCGCACCTCGGCGGAGTCGGCGTTCGCCGTGGCGGTGAGCTCGCCGTCACCCATCACGTGCCGGGTCCCCCAGTCCTGCAGCGCGACCAGCACGGGCAGCAGCGCCTCGCCCTTGCCGGTCAACAGGTAGTCGTGGCGCGGCGGGTGGGTCGAGTACGGCCGGCGGAGCAGCACCCCCTGCTCGACCAGGCCGCCTAGCCGTTCGGTGAGCGCCCGCCGACTGACCCCCAGTTCCCGCTGCAACGCGTCGAACCGCGTGGTGCCGCCGGCGATCTCGCGGACGATCAGGAAGGTCCACCAGTCGCCGAGCACGCCGAGCGCCTGCGCGATGCCGCAGTCGGCGTCGCCGAGATCCGCGCGCCTCACACTCCACCTCCCGCTCGACCGGCCGCCTCGACTATAGTCCGTTCCAGATTGGAACTCACTGGCTCGGATCGGGGGTTGACGGCATGTCCGTCGGGCAGGGGGCCGGGGTGTTCTGGCGCTGGTGGGCGGCCGGCACGTCCAGCTCGGTGGGGTCGGCGGTCGGCGCGGTCGCGCTGCCGCTGACCGCGCTCACCGTGCTGGACGCGTCCGCGTTCGAGATGGGGTTGATCGCCGCCGCGAACTACGTCGCCTGGCTGGTGATCGGGCTGCCCGCCGGCGTGATCGTGCAGCGGCTGCCGCTGCGCGGTGCGCAGGTCGGCGCCGATCTGGCCCGGGCGCTCGCGGTCGCCTCCATCCCGCTCGCCTGGTGGTGGGAGCTGCTGACCGTCGCCCAGTTGGTCCTCGTGGCCCTGGTGGTCAGCTTCGCCAACGTGCTCTTCGACGTCGCCAACGCCACGTTCCTGCCGGCCATCGTCTCCCGGGAGCAGTTGCACGCACGCAACAGCCTCACCTCGGCTACCCACGCCGGTACCCAGCTCAGCGGGCCGTCCCTCGGCGGCCTGGCGGTACAGGCGCTCGGCGCGGTGCCGGCCGTGGTGGTCGACGCGGCCAGCTACCTGGTGTCCGCCGCGCTGCTGTGGTCCCTGCCCGCCCGCCGCGGCGACGCCCCGGACCGCTGGCCGCCGGTGCGCGCCATGATCGGCGAGGGCTGGCGGTACGTCACCCGCCACCCGGTCATGGGGCCGACTATGTGGACGGCCACCGCGGTGAACTTCGTGTGCGGAGCCCAGCTGGCGGTCTACCCGCTCTACCTGGTCCGGGAGCTGCACGCCCCGGCCGCCCTGGTCGGCGTGCTGCTCGCGGTCGAGGGGATCGGGTCGCTGGTCGGCGCGACGTTGACGCCGTGGATCACGAGACGGTGGGGCAGCGCCCGATCCCTGGTGGTCGCCTGCCTGCTCGCGGTCGGCGGCGCGTTCCTGGTGCCGGTCGGCGCCGGCTGGCCGGCGTACCTGGCGTTCGCCGCCGGCAACGTGGTCTTCGCCGGCGGCGTGGTGGTGCTCAGCGTGACCACCCGCACCTACCGGCAGACCGCCAGCCCGCCGGACCTGCTCTCCCGGGTGATGGCCACGGTCCGCTTCGTCTCCTGGGGCGCGATCCCCGTCGGCGGGCTCGCCGCCGGCGCGCTGGCCGGTCTCGCCGGAGCGCGCGCCACGCTCCTCGTGTTCGCCGCGGCCACGGCGCTGGCCCCGCTGGCCCTGCTCCTCTCCCCCGTCCGTGGGCTGCGTGACCTCACCGACCTGCGGGTCGACGACCCGGCTGAGCGGACCGTCGCGGCGGTCGGCTGACCCGGCGCAGCGTCGCCGTGGGCGCTGCTGCCACCTCGCTGCCGCGCGGCGGCCAGGACCGGGACGCACCCTTGACACCAAAAGCTAATGGCATTAGCTTTTTGGCTACAGCGAATAGCTAGCTCCGCTGGGACTCCGTGGCGTTCCTCGCCATCCCTGCCCACCCCTCCCCTCAACGAGTCAAGGAGCCCCCGATCAGCCGGATCCGAGTCGGCGCCGCCGCCTTCGCCGCCGCAGCCGTCATGTTCGTCCTCTATCCCGCCCTCCGCCCCTGGCACGACGAGTCCACCGCAGCCGGCGCCCTCGCCGCGATGTCCGCCGGCACCTGGGTGCCCGCGCACACCTTCGCCATGATCGGTTTCATCCTGGTGCCGCTCGGCCTGCTGGCCCTCGCCCAGGCCGTCGCCGGCACCCGGGCCGGCCGCACCGCCGTCACCGCGTTCGTCACCGGTGCGGTCGGCGCCGGCCTGGTGCTGCCCTACTACGGCGCCGAGGCGTTCGGCCTGCACGCGATCGCGACTCAGGCCGCGGCCAACCCGCAGATCGACATACTCGCCATGGCCGACCAGGTACGGTTCGACCCGGTGGCGGGCACCAGCTTCCTGGCGGGCCTGCTGGCGCTCGGTGTCAGCGCCGCCCTCGCCGCGGCAGCGGTCTGGCGCAGCGGCCTGATGTCCAAACTCAGCGGGGTGCCGTTCGCCCTCGGATTCCTGCTCTTCCTGCCACAGTTCTTCGCCGCGGCGGCCATCCGGATCGGGCACGGCGCGCTGGTCGGCGTCGGGCTGCTCTGGCTCGCCACGGCGCTGTGGCGGACGACCTCCACGCGCTGACCGACCGCCCGGGCCGGCCGGTCCCGCCCGCGTGGCCTGGCGGGACCTTCAGTCCGGCAGGACGGCCGCGGCGACCCGGCGGACCCGCTCCAGGTCGGTGAGCACGGCGACATTGTCGAGGTACTGGTCGACAGCGCCGACCGGCGGGCGGGCCCGCAGGTCCGGGTCGGTGACGGCGGCACACAACGCGGCGACGAACCGGTCCGCGTCCAGGACCAGGAAGGGCCGGTGGTGGAACTGCCGGACACTCGGGTCGACCGGGGCGGCCAGGCCGGTGTCGTTGGTCCAGGCCGCGACGGTCTCCAACGCCCGGACCAGTCCGGCCTGCCGCTCCGGCCAGCCGCCCGTCCCGAGGGCGGCGGCCAGCGCGTCCAGCACGGGGGCCGCTGGCGGCAGCGCGGCGAAGACGGTGCCGAGCCACTTCGCGTACGGGGGCCAGCGGCGGTGCAGCAGCAGGCCGAGGCGCATCAGGTCCCGGGCCAGCCCGCCGGTCACCACCCGACTGCCCAGCTCGTCGCCGACCTCGGCACACCGGCCGACCAGATGCTCGGCCTGGCCGATCCGGTGCCAGCCGGCCGCCAACACGTACCGCCACACGTCGTCCGGATACCAGGCCAGCCGGGCGCGAGCAGCGGTCAGCGCCCCGTCGAGCCCATCGTGGAAGACCGCCCCACCGGTCAGCTCGGCCAGCCGCTGAGTGGGCACGGCCAGCCAGTCCGCCACCCCCATCCCGGTGCACGGGTCGCAGCCGAGCCGCCCACGCAGCCACCCGCCCAGCTCGTCGACGCTCACCCCGTGCCGGTCGCCGTCGGCCCGCACCACGCCCAGCCGGACGTCCGGGCCGCCGGCGAACCGGGTCGGCCAGCCGAGGAACTCCGCCGGCAGCTCCGCGTCCAGGAGCGCACGCACCGGCGCGACGTCGGCGGGATCGGCGACGAAGAGCTGCGTACGCGGCCCCCAGTCGTGGTCGGTGGAGCGCGGGGTGTCCAGCCCGAGCAGCTCCGAGCCACCGTCGAGCAGCCCGGCGGCGTACCGGACGGCGGGCAGGCGGCGGGCCAGCAGCGGGGCGAGCACCTCGTCGTGGAAGCGCCGGCAGAGCGTCAGGCCGGGTACGAACGCCATGCCGTCAGTCTGCCGGCCACGCACCGCGCCACCCAGCGGTTATCGGTCCACCGGCCGGTCGAGGTGGATAACCTGGGGAAAGATCCCAGGGAGGCGCTGCGGTGTCGGAGACCGGTCGGGGGGCCGTACGGCGTCGCCGGCTGTTGTGGGCCGGCATCCTCGCCGTGGTCGGGCTGGCGCTGCTCCTGGTCGGCCTGATCGTCGCCAGCGGGACCCTGGCCCGGGTCGAGGTGGTGCTGGCGGTCCTCCTGCTGGTCGCAAGCTACGCGCTGCAGCGGATGGCCCGCCGGGAAACCCTGTACCGCCGCGACGGCAGCTGACGGCCGGGCGGCACCGATCACCGTCCCCCACCTCGTCACACCGCTGTGCCAGGCTGGTGCCGTGGCACACCGACCCCCGATCCTGCTGATCGACTCCCCCAGCCTCTACTTCCGCGCCTACTTCGGCATCCCCGAGTCCGCCGCGAAGACCGACGACGGCCAGCCGGTCAACGCCGTCCGCGGCTTCCTCGACATGCTGGCCCAGCTGATCCGCACCCGCCGGCCCGACCGGATGGTCTGCGCCCTCGACCACGACTGGCGCCCGGCGTGGCGGGTGGAGCTGCTGCCGTCGTACAAGGCGCACCGGGTCGCGCCGGAGGGCGGCGAGGTGGTCCCGGACACCCTCTCCCCGCAGGTGCCGATGATCCTGGAGGTGCTCGACGCGTTCGGCATCACCGCCGTCGGCGCCACCGGCTACGAGGCCGACGACGTGCTCGGCACCCTGTCGGTGACCCAGCCCGGCCCGGCGGAGGTGGTCTCCGGCGACCGGGACCTGTTCCAGCTCGTCGACGACGCCCGCCAGGTGCGGCTGCTCTACGTCGGGCGGGGCGTGGCCAAGCTGGATGACTGCGACGACGCGGCCGTCCGCGCTCGCTACGGCGTCCCCGCCGACCGGTACGCCGACTTCGCCGCCCTGCGCGGTGACCCGAGCGACGGGCTGCCCGGGGTGCCCGGGGTGGGCGAGAAGACGGCCGCCCGGCTGATCGAGCGGTACGACGGGCTGGACGGCATCCTCGCCGCCCTGGACGACCGGGGCTCCGGCTTCGCCCCCGGGCTGCGGACCAAGCTGGAGGCGGCCCGGGACTACCTGGCCGTCGCGCCGAAGGTGGTGCGGGTCGCCACGGACGTACCGCTGCCGCAGCTGGCCACCGCGCTGCCGACCGCGCCCGCGGACCCGGACCGGCTGCTGGAGCTGGCGCAGCGGTGGAACCTCGCCGGCTCGTGCCGCCGCCTGGTGGACGCCCTCGCCACCGGGGCCTGACCGGCGGCGTCGCTCCCGCCCGCCGCCGGATCCGCCGGGGACGGGAGCGGCCACGCCTGATCAGGCGGCGCCGTGGTAGGCCAGTACCCCCCGCTTGACGGCGGCGATCGCCTGCCGGGCGGTGGCCCGCACCTCGGTGGAGGCGCCGCCGGAGTCGGCGAGCTGGCCCAGCAGGTCGACCACCTGCCGGGCCCAGCGGACGAAGTCGCCGGCGGGCATCTCACCGTCGATCTGGTGCCCGCTGGCGAGGACCTTGGCGAGGGCCTCGCCGCGCGCCCACCGGTAGATCGGCCAGGCGAACCCGAGATCCGGCTCCCGGGTGACGGCGAGGCCACGGGCGGCCTCGTCCGCCTCGATGTCGCTCCACAGCTTCAGCGTCTCGTCGACCGCGTCGGCGATCGGCCCACGCGGCAGCGAGGCCCGCTCGTCCACGTCCCGGCGGGCCTCGAAGACCACCACCGACACGGCGGCGGCCAGCTCGGCCGGGGACAGGCCGTCCCACACCTTCCGGCGCAGGCACTCGGCGACCAGCAGATCGGCCTCGGTCCAAATCCGGCCGAGCATCCGGCCGGCGTCGGTGACCTCGCCGTCGGCGGAAAGGTAGCCCCGCGCGGTCAGCAGCGCCACGATCCGGTCGAAGGTACGGGCCAGCGACCCGGTCCGGCCGGCGACCCGCTGGCGCAGCTCCTCGGTGTCGCGCTCCAGGCGGCGGCTCCGCTCCGCCCAGCGGGCGTGCTCCTCCCGGTCCGGGCAGGCGTGGCAGGGGTGCCGGCGCAGCTCGGCGCGGAGCTGACTGAGCCGGTGGTCCTCGCCGACCGCCTGCTTGGAGCGCCCGCCCCGCCGGCCGCCGTGCCGGTCCAGCCCGGTGCCGCTGACCGCTGCGGCGAGATCCCGCCGCGCCGCCGGGGACCGGTGGTTGAAGTGCTTGGGCACCCGGATCCGGGCGAGCACCTCGGCCGGGGTGGTGAAGTCGCCGGGGGTGACCCGCCCGGCCCAGCGGTCCTGGGTGAGCACCAGCGGGCGCGGCTCGCCGAAGCCGCCGGTGGCCGGGTCGAGCACCACCGCGAGGCCGGCCCGCCGCCCGGACGGCACCCGGATCACATCACCCACCCGCAGCCGCTCCAGCGAGGCGATCGCGGCCGCCTTGCGCTGGGTCTGCCCCTGCCGGGCCAACGCCCGCTCGCGGTCGGCGATGGCCACCCGCAGGGCGAAGTACTCGTCGAAGTCACCGTGGTGGCAGGCCGCCTCCGCGCCGTACGACTCGATCATCTCCGTGTTGCGCTGCACCTGCCGGGCCAGGCCGACCACCGACCGGTCCGCCTGGAACTGCGCGAACGAGGACTCCAGCAGCGCCCGGGCCGGCTCCGCGCCGACGCTGCCGACCAGGTTGACCGCCATGTTGTACGACGGCCGGAAGCTGGACCGCAGCGGGTAGGTGCGGGTGGAGGCGAGGCCGGCGACGTGCCGGGGGTCGGTCTCCGGCGACCAGACCACCACCGCGTGCCCCTCGACGTCGATGCCCCGCCGGCCTGCTCGCCCGGTGAGCTGCGTGTATTCCCCCGGAGTGAGGTCGACGTGCGCCTCGCCGTTGAACTTCACCAGGCGTTCCAGCACCACGCACCGGGCCGGCATGTTGATGCCCAGCGCCAGGGTCTCGGTGGCGAAGACCGCCTTGACCAGGCCGCGGACGAACAGCTCCTCGACGACCTCCTTGAACGCGGGCAGCATGCCGGCGTGGTGGGCGGCGAGCCCGCGCTCCAGCCCGTCGAGCCACTCCCAGTAGCCGAGGACGGAGAGGTCCTCGCCGGGAATGGCGGTGACCCGCGACTCGACCAGCCGGCGGATCTCCGCCCGCTCCTCGGGGGTGGTGAGCCGTAGCCCGGCCGCGAGGCACTGCTGCACGGCGGCGTCGCACCCGGCCCGGCTGAAGATGAACAGGATCGCCGGGAGCAGCCCCTCCCGGTCGAGCCGGTCGACGATGTCGGGACGCATCGGGCCGCGCCAGCGGGGGCCGCGCCGGCCGAAGCCGGGGCCGGCGCTGCGCCCCTCCCCCAGCTCGAGGCGGCGCATCGTGTCCCGGGTGTAGCGCAGCAGCTCCGGGTGCACATCGTGCTTGCGGGCGGCGTCGGCGTCGTGGAACAGGTCGAACATCCGCTTGCCGACCAGCATGTGCTGCCAGAGCGGCACCGGCCGGTGCTCGCTGACCACCACCGCGGTCTCGCCCCGCACGGTGACCAGCCAGTCGGCGAACTCCTCGGCGTTGGAGACGGTCGCCGACAGGGAGACCAGGGTGACCGAGGCGGGCAGGTGGATGATCACCTCTTCCCACACCCCGCCGCGGAACCGGTCGGCGAGATAGTGCACCTCGTCCATCACCACGTAGGCCAGGCCCTCCAGCGTGGCCGAGCCGGCGTAGAGCATGTTGCGCAGCACCTCGGTGGTCATCACCACCACGGGCGCGTCGCCGTTGATCGCGTTGTCGCCGGTGAGCAGGCCGACCTGCTCGGCGCCGTAGCGGTCCACCAGGTCGTGGTACTTCTGGTTGGACAGCGCCTTGATCGGGGTGGTGTAGAAGCACTTGCGCCGCATGGGCGGCCCGCCGCCGTCGGCCGCCGTCGGGCCGCCCCGCAGCGCCAGGTGTACGGCGAACTCGCCGACCACCGTCTTGCCGGCGCCGGTCGGCGCGCAGACCAGCACCCCGCTGCCCCGCTCCAGCGCCTCGCACGCCTCGCGCTGAAAGTCGTCGAGGCCGAACCCCAGCTCTTGGGCGAATTCGTGCAGGGCCGGGAAGGCGGAAGCCTGCGCGGCCCGGCGGCGCGCCGCGGCGTACCGCTCGGCGGGGCTCGACATGCCTTCAAGATTAATCGGTACGGCCGACGACCACCGGCCAAGGCCGTCCGGCAGGGCGGTCGGTGCGGGTCGGTAGGGTGCACGACGTGCCGGACCATGCCGAATCCCCCCAAGCCTCGAGCGGCGCCGACGACGCCGTCCGCCCGAGCACGTCCCGCCGGCCCGTGGAGGCGGTGCTCTTCGACTTCCACGGCACGCTCGCGCAGGTGGAGGAGCCGCGCGAGTGGGTGCGGGCCGCCGCGGCGGCGTGCGGGGTGGAGCTGGATCGGGTCCGGGCCACCGCGCTGGCCGACCGGCTGCTGACCGCCGGCCGGGCCGGCGGCCCGCTGCCGGCCCGGGTACCACCCCGGCTCGCCGAGCTGTGGGCCGACCGTGATCTCTACCCGCACGCCCACCGGGGCGCGTACACCGGGCTCGCGGAGACGGTCGACGCCGGCATCGAGGGGTTCGCCGACGCGCTCTACGAGCGGGTGCTGATCCCGGACGGCTGGGTGCCGTACCCGGACACCGAGGCGGTGCTGACCACGCTGCGGGCCGCCGGGGTGAAGGTGGCGGTGGTCAGCAACATCGGGTTCGACCTCCGGCCGCTCTTCGCCGCCTGGAAGCTGGACGGCCTGATCGACGCGTTCGCCCTGTCGTACGAGGTGGGGCGTTGCAAGCCGGACCCGGGGATCTTCTGGCGGGCGTGCGGGATGCTCGGCGTCGACCCCGAGCGGGCGCTGATGGTGGGCGACACCCCCGCTGACGCGGGGGCCGTGCAGGCCGGCTGCGCCGTGCTGGTGCTGCCCTGCGCCGACGCCGGCAGTCCCAACGGGCTCGGCGCGGTACTCGACCTGGCCCTGCGTCCCGACGCATGATCCACCCCAGCTCGGGGACACGGGAGGGTCGGCGATGCCCGGGCAACGCCGGCCCGTCGACTCGGTGAGCAGCGGCCGCCGAGGGCACCCCCGGCGGCCCGGTCAGCGAAGCAGCCGCACCGCCTCCGGCACCGCGCTGATCCGCACCGGCAGGTCGAACGCCCGTTCCCCGTCCGCGTACGTGGTGATGCCGGCCGCGTCCAGCTCCACCGTGCGGGCCCGGTAGCTGCGCACGAGTGGGTGCGCGACGTGCGTGCCCTGGTAGATGCGGGGCTTGACCCGGACCAGGGTGCGCCGGTCGAACCGGCCGCCCACCACCACGTCCAGCAGCCCGTCGGTCGGATCGGCATCCGGGCAGATCCGCATGCCGCCGCCGTAGCTGGCGCAGTTGCCGACCGCGACGAGCACCCCGTCCAGCTCGTGCTCCTCGCCGTCGAGGCGCAGCCGGTAGCGGCGCGGCCGCAGCCGGGCCAGCTCGACCAGGATCGCCAGGTCGTACCGGCGGGGCCCGCGGGGCCAGCGCATCCGGTTGGCCCGCTCGTTGACGATGGCGTCGAAGCCGGCCGCCAGCACCGCCCCGTACCAGCGGATGCCGCCCTCGGCGCCGGTCAGCCGGGCCAGGTCGACGGGGTGGGTCCGGCCGTCCCGCAACGCGTCGACGATCACCTCGACGGCCGCGACCGGGTCGGCGGGGAAGCCGGTGTCGGCGGCGAAGTCGTTGCCCGTGCCGGCGGGGACCGGGCCGAACGGCACCGCCGTACCGGCGACGGCCTGCAACGCCCGGTGGACCGTGCCGTCCCCGCCGACCGCCACCAGCGCGGCGGCGCCGTCGGCGACCGCGGCGCGGCAGGCCGCCTCGGCCTCCTCCGGGGTGGCCGCCTCCAACAGCCGGACCGGCCGGCCGGCGCCTGCCAGCCGATCCACCAGCCGGGGCAGCAGGCCACGGTGCCGCCCCCGGCCGGCGGTCGGGTTGGCGAGTACGGCGACGGGGCCGGGCGGAACAAGATCGTGCGCGGTCACGGCGAGCACCGTACGGCACGACCCACCCCGCTCACCAGGGGCGACACCCGTTCTCACCGCCCGGCCACGCCCGGGAGCCACGGCGAAGCCAGGTGCGGGTAAGCGGGTCGGCGGACCCCCAAGGCGGCCGGGCAGTCAGGCCCGAGGGCGGGCCAACCCGATGCCGATCACATCGATCCGACCCCACCGTCCGGGCACGTCGAGCAGCTCCACCCGGCCGAACCGCGGTGGCACCGACGGCGACATCAGCAGATGCTCCCCGGACGGCTCCAGCCCGAGCAGGGCGCGCAACAGCAGGAAGACGGCACCGGTCGCCATCGCCTGCGGACTGTTCGCCGTCGGATAGCGCACCGGGTAGCGGGTCAGCTCGCGGGGATAACCGGCGAACGCCTCCGGCAACCGGCCCTGGAAGTACCGGGACGCGTCGACCAGGGCCTCGGCGATCCGGCCGGCCTCCCCGACGAGCCCGTACCGCCGCAGCCCCCAGGCGATCAGCGCGTTGTCGAACGGCCACACGGCGCCGACGTGGTAGCCGAGCGGGTTGTACCGCGCCTGCCCCTCGGCGAGGGTTCGCACACCCCAGCCGGAGAAGAGCCGCGGGCCGAGCAGATGCTGGGCGACCTCCCCCGCCCGCTCCGGCGGCACGATCCCGCTCCACAGCAGGTGGCCCATGTTGGACGCCAACGCGTCGACCTGCCGGCCGTCGCCATCCAGGGCGAGCGCGTAGTAACCCCGATCGGCGATCCAGAAGTCCCGGTCGAAGCGCTCCCGCAGGGCGGCCGCCTCCCGCTCCAGCTGCTCGGCGTACACCGGGTCACCCCAGAACTCCCGGGCCATCCGGGCCCCCCGCAGCTTCGCGTCGTACGCGTACCCCTGCAGCTCACAGAGTGCCACGGGCGGCGCGGCCAGCCGCCCGTCGGCGTGGCAGATCGCCTCCGGGGAGTCCTTCCAGCCCTGGTTCTCCAGCCCGGCCTGCTCGTTGCGCCGCAGGTACCGGATGTAGCCGTCGCCGAGGAGGTCGCCGTACTCGTCGATCCAGTGCAGCGCCGCGCGGGCCTCGTGCTCGTACTCCCGCACCAGGTCCGCGTCGCCGGTCCACTTCTCGCACTCGTCGAGCAGGATCACGTAGAGCGGCGTGGTGTCAGCGCTGCCGAAGTACGGGGAGTCCGGCCGCTCCTCGAAGGCCGCCAGCTCGCTGTAGCGAAACTCGCGCAGGATCTTGCCCGGCTCCTCGTCGCGGAAGTCGTCCAGCA
Source organism: Micromonospora sp. CB01531 (assembly GCF_001905095.1). Lineage (GTDB taxonomy): Bacteria > Actinomycetota > Actinomycetes > Mycobacteriales > Micromonosporaceae > Micromonospora. The sequence goes on along the minus strand of NZ_LWLS01000080.1, from coordinate 39,502 downwards.
CCGAGCCCTGGTCGATGCCGAGCATCCGCAGCGTCGCGGTGGCCAGCTCCGGAGCCACCGGCAGGGCCTCGAAGCTGGTCAGGATGGCGTCCCGCCCGGTGATGGTGGCGACCCACGGCAGGCCGGCGGCGGGCATCGCCTCGTCCGGCAGGGTCAGCGGCGAATACCGCAGCGACGCCAGGTCCACCATGCTGCGCCGATAGGTGTTGGTCAGCGCGTCCCAGTCGCAGCAGAGCTGGGGCGCCCGGTCCACCCACGCCGCCAGGTCCTGGTGCCGCTCGGCGGCGCTGCGCCGGGGTCGCCGATCCAACTGCTCCCGGACGTCCCGGCCGTCGGGGCGCGGCACCAACGACCGCACCCGCAGGGTGGTCGTCCAGCCCTGCTTGGGAGCTACCCGAACCGCGTACGTCAGCCCGCGCTCGTCGATCCGCGCCGGCTCGCTGCTCGAGACCACCGTCTCGCGTTGAAACCGTTCCCGCCGGTAGCCGAGGCGCAGGCGGCGTTCCTCGATCCGCTGGTAGAACCGCCCCGGCGGGGTGCGCTCCTGATCGATGGCGCGAATCGGCGCGAAGTCGTTCGCCACGTCCAGCCGTACGGTGAAGTCCACCGGCACCCGGTCGTGGTTGAGCACGGTCAGCCGCTCCTCGAACACGCCACCGGTGATGGAGCGTTCCCGGATCACCGATGACTTGGCGTCCACGTAGTGGGTCGGGGCGCCCGGCACGAGGAAGAAGCGCAGCGTGACGTGGTCCCGTTCGGCGAGGGAGAGCGGGTGCAGGCGGTCGCCGTCCAGGGTGAGTCGCCACAGCGACAGGAACCGGGTGTCGAAGTCGAAGAAGCCGCTGGGGTTGCTGGGCGTCGCCTCGATGTCGCCGTTGTCCTCGCTGAGCACGAAGATGTTGCCGTCCATCACGCGGACCAGGTTCGACGTCATCCGCGCTCCCCACGTCCGCCCGCCACGGCCCGGGGGTGGCGTCCCCCGGCCGGCGCGGGGAAGAGGCGCTCCAGCAGGATCACGAAATGGAACCGTCCTTCGGCGGTGATGTCGTTGCGCAGCCACGCCGGGAGGGGCTTCGCCTCGCCGCGGGTCATCCGAACGAAGAAGCCCCGGTCGGTGCGGAAGACCGTGTCGGCGTCGCGCCGCTCACGGCACACCGTGACCCGGCCGTCGGCGATGGTCAGATGCCAGATGTCGACGCCATCGGGCCCGTCCAGCTCGAACCGGATCGTGCCGGTGGTGCGGCGGTGCAGCCGTTCCGGAGGCCGACGGGCGAGCTGCGCGAAGTACGCCTCGATCGGATCGGACACCACACGCCTCCCAGGAGAGGGCCGTCGCACCGGGCGGCCCGGCGGGTGGCGCGCCGTCGGCGGCGGCGACGGACGCGACCGAGGCCTGCTCCGGCGCCGCCTCAGACTATCGCCGAGGTCCGGCCCGGACGCCCGGATCGCCGGAACTGCGGGGCGGTGCCGCCGGCGTGGTGCGGGCGGGCAGGATGGCGGGATGCGCATCGTGTCCCTGCTGCCCGCCGCCACCGAGATCGGCTACGCGCTCGGCCTCGGGGACGAACTGGTCGGGGTCACCTTCGAGTGCGCGGTACCGGCCGCGTACCGGGCCGGCACGACGGTGGTGGTGGGCGGCCGGGACACCCGCGGCATGAGCCCCGGCGAGATCGACACGTACGTGCGGGCGCAGCTCGCCGCCGGAGCGAACCTCTACACCCTGCACGCGGGTGCCCTGGCCGAGCTTGACCCCGACCTGATCCTCACCCAGGACCTGTGCCGGGTCTGCGCGCTGCCCTCCGGGCGGGTGGCGGACGCCGTGGCCCACCTGGGCTGCCGGGCGGAGGTGCTGTCGCTCGACCCGTACACGCTGCCGGACGTGCTGGGCACGATGCTGGCCGTCGGCGCGGCGGCCCGGGTGCCGGACCGGGCGGAGGCGCTGGTGGACGGCCTGCGCGCGCGGCTCGCGGCGGTCGACGCGGCGGTGGCCGGCCGGCCCCGGCGGCGGGTGGCGGTGGTGGAGTGGGTGGATCCGCCGTTCGGCGGCGGGCACTGGATCCCGGACCTGGTCCGGGTGGCCGGCGGGGAACCGGTGGCCGCCCACCCGGGCGCCCGGTCGACGCCGACCACCTGGCCGGCGCTCCAGGCGGCCCGCCCGGAGGTGGTGCTGGTCGCGCCGTGCGGCTTCCACCTGGACGGGGCGGTCGCGCAGGCCGCGACGGTGGTCCGGCACTTTCCCGGCGCGGAGGTCTGGGCGCTCGACGCGGACGGGCTGATCGTGCGGGCCGGCCCGCGCCTGGTCGACGGCGCCGAGGCGATCGCCGCGATCCTGCACCCGGACGCCGTGCCGGCGCCACCGGAAGGGGCCGTCCGGCGGGTGGCCTGACGCCGCCCGCTACGCGGATCGGCCTGATGGGCGGCCGTCGCGGCCGAGCGGGGCAAGCCGGCGCCAGCGGGGCAGTTCGGTGACTACGGTGGCCAGAGCCAGTGCGGCCACCGCCACGGCGACCGGCCGCGGCCAGGCGAACCACGCCGAGACCGCGGCGGCGGCCAGTTGCAGCACCACCAGCGCGATGGTGACCACCCCGGGCACCGGCACGATCGCGTTCTTCTTGTCCCCCGGGGTGGCCAGGACGGTGGGCAGGCCGATCAGCACCAGCACCGAGGCGACCGCCAGTGCCGCCGAGTGTGGGGCGAGCGCCCACGGCGTGGCGACCCAGGCGACCAGTTCGATCAGGAAACGCAGTGCCGAGGCGAGGTCGGGGCGGCGCGGCGGGCGGTCGTCGATCACGGCGGCCAGTATCCGCCCACCCGGGCCGCCCCGGATACCCGGTTGCCGTCGGCGGCGCGGGCGGGCAGGGTGACCAGGATGTCGTCGCCGACCCGGGAGAGGCGCGAGGTGGACCTGCGACACAGCCTGACGGACGCCGCCGGCCTGGACGCCGAGACGGTGGTGCTGGTCGAGGGCGACAGCGACCGCTGCGCGATCGAGGCGGTGGCCCGCCGGCACGGCCAACTGCTGGGCGGGGTGGCGGTGGTGCCGATGGGCGGGGTGACGAACGTCCGGCACTTCGTCGAACTGTTCCGCGGACGCCGGCTGGCCGGCCTCTACGACGCGGCCGAGGAAGGGTACGTCCGGCGCGCCCTGGTGGACTGCGGGCTCGGCGCGGGCTCCCCGGCGGCGCTGGCGGACCTCGGCTTCCACGCCTGTCACGCCGACCTGGAGGACGAGCTGATCCGGGCGCTCGGCACCGGGGCGGTCGAACAACTCGTCGAGGCCGTGGGCGACCTACGCTCGTTCCGCCTGTTCCAGCGGCAGCCCGCCCAGCAGGATCGCCCGCTCACCCGCCAGCTCCACCGCTTCATCGGCACCCGGTCCGGCCGCAAGAGCCACTACGCGACCCTGCTCTCCGGCGCCCTCGACCCGGCCCGGACCCCGCCGCCGCTGGACCGCCTGCTCGCCCGGCTCTGAACCGACGACCCCGAGACGCGGAACGCCGTCCCCGGCCGTGGACGGCGTTCCGGTATACCTACGGCAAGCGATCCGGTCAGGTCATGTCGTCGTACCGGCGCTCGATCGGCGCCGGCGCGTCGATCGGTTCGGGCGTCCCGATCGGGGCGGAGGCCTCGACGCGCGTTCCGGCCTCGATCGGTTCGGTGGACAGGTCCAGCGGCGACACCTCGTCATCGGCGACGCCCGCGTACGTCTCCCGGCCCCGGCCACGCCGCTTGTCGTTGAGGAAGGCCACGCCGACCGCGACGAAGTAGAGCAGGGAGAGCGCGGCCGCCAGCAGCGTCATGCCGAACGGGCCCGGGTCGGGGGTGGCGATCGCGGCGAACGCGAACGACACGAAGATCACCACGCGCCACCAGCTCAGCAGCCGCCGGGCGCTGGCCACCCCGGTGAAGTTGAGCATTAGCAGGATCAGTGGGAACTCGAACGCCACCCCGAACAGGAGGATCATGTTCGTGACGAACGCGATGTACGCGGTGACCTCGAACTGGTTGGACAGCCCGCCCACCCCGGAGTCCATCAGGAACCCGAGGCCCTTGTCGACCACGAAGTAGGCCAGCACGGCACCGGCGGCGAACAGCGGCGCGGCGATCGACACGAAGACGTACGCCCACTTGCGTTCGTTCCGATGCAGACCCGGGGCGATGAAGGCCCAGAGCTGGTAGAGCCAGACCGGCCCGCCGATGATCAGGCCGAGCCAGAGCGCCAGCTTCAGCTTCATGAGGAAGGAGGTCGTCGGCGCCAGGGCCAACAGGTCCTGGCACTGTCCCAGTGCGTTCGTCGTGCCGGGCAGCCGGCAGTACGGCCGCTTCAGCAACTGGAAGACCGGTTCCGCCAGCCAGAAGCCGACGATCAGACCGCCGACGATCCCCAACGACGCCCGGAACAGCCGGTTCCGCAGCTCACGGATGTGCTCCATGAGCGTCATGGAGCCGTCGGAGGCCCGGTCGAAGTTGCTCGGGCCGCGCTTCTTCAACGCGAAGGCCACGGTGGAGGGCCCTCCGGTCAGTTGTCGCGGACGCGCTGCACCGGGTCGACCGGCTGCTGCGGCTGCGGCGCGTACTGCTGCTGCGGGGGCTGCTGCGGCGCGTACTGCTGCTGGGCCGGGTTCGGCGGGAGCGGCTGGTAGCCGGCCTGCGCGTCGGCCTTCTCGGCCAGGTCGCGGTCATCGTCGTGCAGGCTCTTGGTCTCCGCCTTGATGATCCGCAGCGAGCGGCCCAGCGAACGGGCCGCGTCGGGGAGCCGCTTCGCGCCGAACAGCAGGATCAGCACGACCACGAGTACGGCGATGTGCCACGGCTTGAGGGCACCCATGGGAAGCTCCAGTCGTTCAAATGTCGGTCAGGGGTGGGTCGCAGCCCATCGTACGTGGGTCGGAGGGCCTTGCCACCCTGACGGGCCTGCCGGTGCGGACCCGGTCGGTGAAGTCTCGACCAACCCGAAGTGTCCCGTCAACCACCTGCGGCGGCGTGATCGTGCGCGGAACCGCCCGGGTCCGCGCAGTTAGTGCCCGCCGGACCGACCGGCGTCGATCACTTTCCGCGCCTGGCCTTGATCAACGCCAGCCGTTCCTGGGTGACGGTCAGCCGCTCCTGGAGGCCTTCGGCGCGGCTCTGGAGTTCCTCGGCGACCGACCGCATCGCCTCCGCCTCGGCCTGGCGGCGCTGCAGGGCCACCGCCGCCCGGCGCAGCCGGGGCAGCCGCGCCAGCACCGGCCGGACCGCCAGGGCCAGCACGAGGAGCGGGAACAGCACGACCCCGAGCACGATCCACGTCACCACGGCGGTCAGCCTACTGGGTTCGGCCGGCCACCGCCGGATTGGCGCGATCCACCGGCCTCGCGTACGCGTCGAGCGCGGCGGCCGCCTGGGCGCGGACCTGCTCGGCCAGCTCAGCCGGGGCGACCACGGTGACGTCGGGGCCGAGCCCGAGCACGAACCGCCGCGCCCAGCCCAGGTCGGTGACCCGCAGCGACACCAGCCACTGCTCACCGTCGGCCTCGACCCGCTCGCACGGGTAGTACTCGGTGATCCACCGCTCGCTCCGACCGACCCGCAGGGTGATCAGCGGCAGGTCGGCCGAGGGCCGGAACACCCCGTCGCTGAGGTCGTGCGGGCGGGCCTGCGGCGGCACCACTGCCGCCTCGTCCAGCTCGGTGACCGCGTCGATCCGGTCGGCCCGGAACAGCCGGACCGCGTCGGCGCGGCGGCACCACGCCTCCACGTACGCCCGGCCGCCGACCATCAGCATTCGCAGCGGGTCGATGGTGCGCTCGGTGGTTTCGTCCCGGGCTGCGGTGTAGTAGGTGATCCGCAGCGCCCGGCCCCGCTCCACGGCCGCCCGCAGCTCACGCACCCGGGCGGTGTCGCCGGGCAGCCGCACCTCCACCGGAGCGCCGGCCAGGTCCCCGGCCGCGCTCTCGATCTTGGCAAGGGCCCGCTCCACCGCCTCCCGGTTGGCCACCCCGGGCGTCTCGGCCAGCATCCGCAGCGCCACCACCAGGGCGAGCGCCTCGTCCGGGGTGAGCCGCAGCGGCCGGTCGATGCCGGCGTCGTAGGTGATGGTCACCCGGTCGCCGTCGAACGCCATGTCGATCAGATCGCCCGGGCCGTAACCGGGCAGGCCGCACACCCAGAGCAGCTCCAGGTCCTCGCGGAGCTGCCGCTCGGTCACCCCCAGATCCCCGGCCGCCTCGGCGATTTCGATCCCGGGGCGGGCGAGCAGGTAGGGCACCAGGTTGAGCAGCCGGGCGAGCCGGTCCGCCGAGGCGCGGCCACCGCGGGCCGCCGGGCGGGTCACCGGGCACCCCCGGCCACCGCCAGCTCGTCGTGCCTGGCGGCGATCTCCTTCAACCGCTGGATGACCGCCTCGCGGACCTCCGGCGGCTCCAGCACCCGGGCGTCCGGGCCGTAGCCGACCACCTGGCCGGCCAGGTTGTCCGCGTCGGCGTACGGCAGGACCAGGCGGTCGCCGTCCGGCCCGCAGTTGATCTCCACCGCCCAGCGACGCAGCCCGGCCGCCCGCCCCGGGGCGACCAGCACCGTGGCCCGGCCGGTCCGCTCCACCGGCCCGGACCAGCGGGCCACGTGGCTGATCAGGTCCACCCCCGCGGGCGGCTCATACGCCCCGGGCTGGCCGGTCACCCGGACCGTGCCCACCACGCGGGACAGCCGGAAGCAGCGGGCCGCCTCCCGGTCCAGGTCGTGGCCGACCACATACCACCGGCCGCGCCAGCAGACCACGCCCCACGGCTGCAGTCGGCGGCGGGTCGGGGCGTCCCGGTCCGGCACCCGGTAGTCGAAGTTGACCTCCCGCCGGTCCCGGGCGGCGGCGGTCAGCGGGGCGAACGCCGGGTCGACCGTGACCATCGGCTCCAGGCCCAGGGTGGCCTGCGGGTCCACGTCGATGCCGGCGGCGCGCAGCTTCGCCAGCCCCGACGAGGCGGCGGCCGCCAGGCCGGCGTGCTGCCACAGCCGCGCCGCGATGCCGACGGCGGCGGCCTCGTCCGGTTCGAGCGGAATGTCGGGCAGGGCGTACTCGCGGGGGGCGATCCGGTAGCCGGGCTCGGCGTCGAAGACGCTGGCCGTGCCCGTCTCCAGCGGCACCCCCAGCTCGCGCAGCTCAGCCTTGTCCCGTTCGAACTTGCGCTGGAATGCCTCGTGGTCCTTGGCGTCGTCCGGGTCATGCTCGTAGCCGGGCACGGTCGCGGCGATCTGGGCGGCGGTGAGAAACCGTCGCGTCGACAACAGGCAGATCACCAGGTTGACCAGGCGTTCGGTACGGGTCCGGGACACGTGTGAACGCTAGCAGCCCGCGCGTCCCGGGCGTGCACCCACGCGGGCGCGCCGCACGGAACGCCGCACCCGAGGCGGCGGTGCCCCACCCGTCGCGGGCCGTCCCGCTCGACCGGCGCAGCGCCGGCACCGGCCATATGGTGAGCGCATGGCGGAAGCGGAAGTCAAGCGCGAGAGCGTGGGCACGGTCATCGTGGCCGGCTCGGCTAACCTCGCCATCGCGGTCGCCAAGGCCGTCGCCGGCCTGCTCTCCGGCTCGGCGGCGATGCTCTCCGAGGCCGCCCACTCGGTTGCCGACACCACCACCGAGGTGCTGCTCTACCTGGCGCTGCGTCGCGGGGCCCGGCCCGCCGACACCCGGCATCCGTTCGGCTACGGCAAGGAGAGCTACGTCTGGGCGTTCCTCGCCGCGCTGTTCACCTTCGTGGTGGGCGCCGGCTTCGCCATCACCCACGGCGTCACCACCATCCTCGTGCACCAGCACACCGGCAACTTCCTGGTGTCGTACATCGTGCTGGTGATCTCCTTCGTGGTGGAGTCGGTGTCCCTGACCCGGGCGGTCCGGCAGATCCGTCGCGAGTCCCGCCGCTGGCGGGCCACCCCCCGCCGCTACCTGCGCCTGACCGCCGACACCACCGTCAAGGCCGTCTTCATGGAGGACACCGCCGCCCTCATCGGCCTGCTCATCGCCGGCGTCGGCCTCGGGCTGTCCGAACTCACCGACGACGAACTCTACGACGGGATCGCCTCGATCCTGATCGGCGTGCTCCTGCTGGTCGTCGCCGCCATCCTGGCCCGGAGCAACATCTCGCTGCTGGTGGGCCGGGCCGTGTCGGAGCGCGTACACCGGAAGATCGAGCACGAGCTGGCCTCGCTGCCCACCGTGGACCGGGTCCACACGCTGATGACCATGGTGCTCGGCCCGGACGACATCCTCGTCGCCGCCAAGGTCGACTTCCATAACGACGCCACCGGCGCGGACATCGAGGCCGCCGCCGACGAGGCCGAGCGGCGGCTCACCGAGCACTACCCCGAGATCGGGTACGTCTTCCTCGACCCCACCCGGTCCATGCCCGGCACCGACCGCGGCCGGGCCCGGCGTACCCAGAACGAGGGCGACCAGCCCGTGGACCAGCAGACCGACACCTTCTGACGCGCGCCGGGCCACCCGGACGCGGCCCGGCCCGCCGACGGCCGATAGTTTCCTGGGCATGGTGCGATGGCGGTCCGGCATGGTCACGGCGGTACGGCGGCGGTGGGCCGGCGCGACGGAACTCGACGTCGACCTGCCCGACGGCGGCCAGATGCGTGCCCTGGCCTACCCGGCGCTGGTCGGCGACCCGGAACCCGGCGACCGGGTGCTGCTCAACGCCGGCGCCCTGCTGATGGGCCTCGGCACCGGCGGATACGCCCTGGTCGTGGCCCTGCCCGAGCGGCTCCCCGCCGACCCGCCGCAGGACGCCGACAGCCGCGACGCCGGCCACCTGGTCAAGGCCCGCTACACCCCGCTGCAACCGATCCTGCTCGGCGTCGACGAGGAGGCCTCCCCGCACCACGCGCTGCTGGCCGCCGCGGACAGCCTCGACGGGATGCCGGTGGTCACCGCCGACCTGCACTCGGCTCTGCCGGCGATCCTCGCCGGCGTCCACGCCGACGCTCCGCACGCCCGGGTGGCCTACCTGCTCACCGACGGCGGGGCGCTGCCGGCCTGGTTCTCCCGCACCCTCGCCGGGCTCGCCGACCACCTCGCCGGCACGGTCAGCGTCGGCCAGGCGTTCGGCGGCGACCTGGAGGCCAGCACCCTGCACAGCGGCCTGCTCGCCGCCCGGCACGTGCTGCACGCCGACCTCGCGATCGTCGCCCAGGGGCCGGGCAATCTGGGCACCGGCACCCGCTGGGGCTTCTCCGGGGTGGCCGTCGGCGAGGCGGTCAACGCGGTCGCCACCCTCGGCGGCCGGGCGGTCGGCTCGTTGCGCATCTCCGACGCCGACCCGCGCTCTCGGCACCGCGGCGTCTCCCACCACAGCCTCACCGCGTACGGCCGGGTGGCCCTCGCCGCCGCGGAGCTGGTCGTGCCGGACCGCCTCGACCCGGCCCTGGCCGCCGAGGTGGACCAGGCCCTCGCCCCGCTTGCCGACCGGCACCGGATCGTCACCGTGCCCACCGACGGGCTCGACGCGGCGCTGCGGGCCAGCCCGGTCGGCCTGTCGACCATGGGCCGCGGCCTGGACGCCGACCACGCCTACTTCCTGGCCGCGGCCGCCGCCGGCCGGCACGCGGCCCGCCTGCTCGGCTGAGCCGTCCGGCCGGCGGCGGACCGGCGCTCAGCTCGCGCCGTAGCCGTGGGCGACGATGTGCGCGGCGGACCGCTCGTACGCCGCCGGGTCCTGCGGCGCCCAGGTGCCCAGGCCGTCGACGTACCTGTTGTACATGCAGAACGCCGCGGCGATCAGCACCGCGTCGTGGATCTCCAGGTCGGTGGCGCCCGCCGCGCGGGCCGCTTCGACCAGCTCGGGGGTGACCGCCCGGCCGCTGCGCTGCACCGCCCCGGCAATCCGCAGCAGCGCCCGCAGCTTTTCGCTGACCGGCGCGGTGGTCACGTCCCGGCGCACCTGCTCCACCAGCGGCATCCCGGACGGCAGCTGGGCGGCGGCGAACGCCGAGTGCGACGAGCAGCAGAACGTGCACTCGTTCAGGCCGGACACGTAGGCGGCGATGAGCTCCCGTTCGCCTGCGGTCAGCGTGGGGTGCGGGGCGCGCAGCAGCTGCTCGGCGAGCGTGTTCAGCGGCTTCGCGGTCTCGGGACGGAACCGCATCGGCCCGTTGATGCCCGGGTGGGCCTTCTCGTCCAGGCCAAGATCGATATGTGCCATGCCCTCGCCTCCCACCCGAGCCGGCCGTGGCCGACTGCGAACCCGGTCCATCCGGCAACCTGCCAGCCCCGGGTGGGGACGGCAACTTCCCCCTTGCGCTGTTCCCGGCGCCGACCGGTCCGCCGCGGACCGCCCACCCCGCCGATCAGCAGCGAAGACCGCACGGTCGAAGACGCCCCGCCGGCCCGGCCGCCCCCATCCTGTCCAGGTATCCGACCCCCGGCCGCATCGACCCCGGCCTCCCCGCCCGTCACTGCAGGGGTCCGGCGCGGCCCAAGTAGCGGAATGCGAGGCGTCATGTCCCTGCGACAGCTCCCCGAACGCCAACTCCTCACCCCGGCACCCGGCCCCGGGCGCCGTCTCCGGGTCGCCCTGCTCAGCACGGCAGCCGGCGTCCTGCTCGCCGTCCTGTGGTCGTTCGAGCTGGTCGACAAGGTCATCGGCGACAACGTCGCGAACACCGTGCTCGGCCACGACGCCAAGGCCACCGCGATCACCGGCACCGCCGCCGGGCTGCTCTTCGCGTTCGTCTCCGGCTTCGCCGGCACCTTCACCGCCTGCAACATCGCCATGGCTGCCTCGGTCGGCCCGATGAGCCAGGCGTCCGGCGGCCACGCCAGCGCCGCGCCGCTGCGGTCCCTGCTCCGTCCCGTCGGCTGGCTGGCCCTCGGCATGATCGCGGTCTCCGCCGGCTACGGCGCCATCGGCGTCCTGCTCGGCGACCAGCTCCCCCAACTCTCCACCGACGTGGTCGGCGGGGTCCCGGTCCGCCTCATCCAGTCGTCCGTCGTGTTCGGCGTGATCGGCCTGGCACTGACCTACCTCGGGCTCGCCGCGCTCGGCCTGCTCCCCGACGTCTTCGCCCACCGGCCGGTCGCCCGGGTGGTGACGATGGGCGCGCTGGTCGGCGGCTTCCTCATCGGGCGCCCCTACCCGATGTTCAACAAGCTGTTCCACTGGGCGGCCGACACCGGCAACCCGCTCTACGGGGCACTCGCCTTCACCCTGCAGTCGCTGGGCAACATCCTGCTCGTCACGCTGATCTTCGCGATCGTCGTCGTGGTCAGCCGGGGACGCTTCCTGCGCTGGATGGCCGACCCCCGCCGCGCCGCCGTCGTGACCGGCGCGCTGCTCGTCGCCCTGGGCATCTTCACCGTCGTCTACTGGGACGTGCGGCTGCCCGCCCGCTTCGGCATCGGCTGGTTCCCCACCATGCCATACAACTGACCGGACCCGGGGCGGCACCCGCCCGTCACAGCCGGCGCGGCCGGACCCGGACTCAGCCGGCGAGGAAGATGAACGCCAACCAGCCGACCACGATCAGCGCCAGCGCCACACCCAGCACCCAGGTCGGCACCTTGTACTCGCCACGGCGGTTCCGCTCGATCTCAGCGCGGATCTTCTCCCGGCGCCGGTCGATCCAGTTGAGCTTCTCGGTGCCACGGTCGCGGCCGGAGGGTTCGGAAGTGTTCATCGCGACGCCAGCGTACCCGTGAGCGGGCGGCCGGTGCCCACGGCACCGGCCGCCGCCTCACATGCTCGCGATCAGCCGCTCCACCCGCTCGTCGTACGCCCGGAACGGGTCCTTGCACAGCACCGTCCGCTGCGCCTGGTCGTTCAGCTTCAGATGCACCCAGTCGACGGTGAAGTCCCGCCGCTTCTCCTGCGCATGCCGGATGAACTCACCCCGCAGCCGCGCCCGGGTGGTCTGCGGCGGCGTCTCCTTCGCCTCGAAGATCTCCGGGTCGGTGGCCACCCGGTCCACCTCGCCGCGCCGCTCCAGCAGCCCGTACAGGCCCCGCCCGCGCCGCAGGTCGTGGTACGCCAGATCCATCTGCGCCACCCGAGGGTGCGACAACGGCAGGTCGTGCTTGCGCTGGTACCGCTCGATCAGGCGCAGCTTCGTCACCCAGTCGATCTCCCGGGCCACCGGGTCCAGGTCCCCGGTCTCCACCGCCCGCAGCACCCGCGCCCAGAGATCTACCACCCGCTTCGCGGTCTGGTCCCCGCCCCGGCGCTCCACGAACTCCGTCGCCTTCGCCAGGTATTCCTGCTGGATCTCCAGCGCCGAGACCTCCTTGCCGGAGGCCAGCCGCACCTTGCGCCGGCCGGTGATGTCGTGCGACACCTCGCGGATGGCCCGGATCGGGTTCTCCAGCGTCAGGTCCCGCATCACCACCCCGGCCTCGATCATCCGCAGCACGATGTCCGCGGTGCCCACCTTCAGCAGCGTGGTCACCTCGTTCATGTTCGAGTCGCCGACGATCACGTGCAGGCGCCGGTACCGCTCCGCGTCCGCGTGCGGCTCGTCCCGGGTGTTGATGATCGGCCGGCTCCGGGTGGTCGCCGAGGAGACGCCCTCCCAGATGTGCTCGGCCCGCTGCGACAGGCAGTAGACCGCCCCGCGTGGCGTCTGCAGCACCTTCCCCGCGCCGCAGATCAACTGCCGGGTGACCAGGAACGGGATCAGCACGTCGGCGAGCCGGCCGAACTCGCCGTGCCGGGACACCAGATAGTTCTCGTGGCAGCCGTACGAGTTGCCGGCCGAGTCGGTGTTGTTCTTGAACAGGTAGATTTCACCCGCGATGCCCTCGTCGTGCAGCCGCTTCTCCGCGTCGACGAGCAGCCCCTCCAGGATCCGCTCCCCTGCCCGGTCGTGGGCCACCAGATCGGTCACCGAGTCGCATTCCGGCGTCGCGTACTCCGGGTGCGAGCCCACGTCCAGGTAGAGCCGGGCTCCGTTGCGCAGAAACACGTTGCTCGACCGGCCCCACGACACCACCCGCCGGAACAGGTACCGCGCGACCTCGTCGGGGGACAGCCGGCGCTGCCCGCGATAGGTGCAGGTGACGCCGTACTCGGTCTCGAGGCCGAAGATTCGCCGCTCCATGATGTGACATTAGCCGCCCGGGGCCCCAGATGGGCAGCGCTCAACCCGGTGGTCTCATCCGCACCGGGCCGGGCATTCCCCGCGTCCGCGAATCCCACCGCCGGGTACGGTCCCAGCCGTGAGAATCCTCGTCACCGGCGGCGCCGGCTTCATCGGATCGGCGTACGTCCGGCGGCTGCTCACCGGCGCCGAGCCGGACCTGCCGGTGGACGCCCTCACCGTGCTCGACGCCTGGACCTACGCCGCCACCGACGCCGCCGTCGACCCGGTACGCGCCGATCCCCGGCTGCGGGTCGTCCGCGGCGACATCCGCGACGCCGCCCTCGTCGACGCCACCGTCCCCGGTCACGACGTCGTCGTCCACCTCGCCGCCGAATCCCACGTCGACCGCTCCATCACCGACGCCGCCCCGTTCGTCACCACCAACGTGGTCGGCACCCAGATCCTGCTCGACGCCGCCCTGCGCCACGGGGTCGGCCGGTTCGTGCAGGTCTCCACCGACGAGGTGTACGGGTCCATCGACACCGGCTCCTGGACCGAGCAGACGCCGCTGCGGCCCAGCTCCCCCTACTCGGCCAGCAAGGCCGGCGCCGACCTGCTCGCCCTCGCCTACCACCGCACCCACGGCCTGAACGTCGTCATCACCCGCGGCGCCAACACCTACGGCCCGTACCAGTACCCCGAGAAGATCGTGCCGCTGTTCGCCACCAACCTGCTCGACGGGCACGACGTGCCGCTGTACGGCGACGGCGGCAACGTCCGCGACTGGCTGCACGTCGACGACCACTGCCACGGCATCGCGCTGGCCCAGGTCCACGGCCGGGCCGGCGGCGTCTACCACCTCGGCAGCGGCACCGAACTGACCAACCGGGAACTCACCGGCCGCCTCCTCGCCGCCTGCGGCGCCGGCTGGGACCGCGTCCGGCCGGTCGCCGACCGCCGGGGCCACGACCGCCGCTACTCGCTGGACTGCACCACCACCCGCCGCGAACTCGGCTGGGTGCCCACCGTCGACCTGGACGGCGGGCTCGCCGAGACGGTCGACTGGTACCGGGCCAACCGCGCCTGGTGGCAGCCGCTCAAGCCGCATCGCTGATCCGCCGGGTCGCACGGGCCAGGTCCGGCACGTTCACCGGGATCGCCGCCGCCTCGCCGCGCGACGTCTGCCGGCCCGGCCCGGGCGGCGTCACCCGGGCGAGCCGGGCCGCACAGAACGCGCGCCTGGCCCGGCCGTCAGTCGCCCGACTGCTCGCCCTGCTGGCCCTCCAGGTCCGCCGAGCCAGCCGACGTGGTCGGCTTCTTCGCCTCCTCGGTGGGCGAAGTCGGGGTCTGTGCGCGCCCCGGCGCCGGCGCGGTGTCCGCGCTCGCGTCGCCCTCCAGCAGCGCGGTCAACGCCGCCCCGGTCACCCGCCGGAACGTCCGCCCCACCCGGCGGCGGTCCAGCACCGCCACCTCCATCTGGTTCGCGGCGATGGTACGGGCGGCCCCGCCCTCCCCGCCGACGCTGCCGAGCGCCTTCACCGCGGCCTGGATCGCCTCGGACAGCGACATCTCCGGCCGGTGCTCGTTCTTCAGCACCCCGGTGATCGCCTCGGCCTGGCCACCCATCGCCATCCGGCCCGGCTCGTCGTTGACCGAACCGTCGTACGTCACCCGGTAGAGCGAATCGTCTTCCGGCGTGGCACCCACCTCTGCCACGCAGACCTCCACCTCGAACGGCTTCGACTGCTCGGTGAAGATGGCACCCAGCGTCTGCGCGTACGCGTTGGCCAGCGCCAGGCCGGTAACGTCCCGCCGGTCGTAGCTCAGTCCGTTCAGATCGGCCATCCGTACCCCGGCACGGCGCAGGTTCTCGAACTCGTTGTAGCGGCCCACCGCGGCGAAACCGATCCGGTCGTAGATCTCGCTGACCTTGTGCAGGGTGCTGGACAGGTTTTCCGCGACGAAGAGCACCCCGCCCTCGTAGCTCAGGACCACCGCGCTTCGGCCCCGGGCGATGCCCTTGCGGGCCAACTCGGAGCGGTCGCGCATGATCTGCTCGGGCGAGGCGTAGAACTGCATGGCCACGGCGGCGGTTCTCCTTCGGGCGCTGTGCTGCGGACTGCTGACGGGTGAGGTGGGAGCGGGGTCAGCCGCCCGGGTTCTCCATCCGGCCGGCCACGACGCTCTCCGCGATCGCCGCCGTCTCGGCCTCGGTGAGCCGGTGCGTGCCGTCCGCCGTCGCGGTCATCACCACCGGGTAGATCCGGCGGGTCAGGTCCGGGCCACCGGTCGCGGTGTCGTCGTCGGCCGCGTCGTAGAGCGCCTCGACGGCGAGCCGCACCGCGTCGTCGATCGACAGGCCTGCCCGGAACCGCTTCTTCAACGCCGACTTGGCGAACAGCGAGCCGGACCCGATCGCGTCGTAGCCGGTCTCCTCGTACGGGCCGCCGGTCACGTCGAAGCTGAAGATCCGGCCGGCCCGGGCCGGGTCGCTGGCCGCCAGGTCGAACCCGGCGAACAGCGGAATGACCGCGAGGCCCTGCATCGCCGCACCCAGGTTGCCCCGGATCATCGCGGCCAGCCGGTTGGCCTTGCCGTCGAGCGAGAGCATGGCGCCCTCGATCTTCTCGTAGTGCTCGAGTTCCACCTGGAACAGTCGCATCAGCTCGATGCCGATGCCCGCGGTGCCCGCGATGCCGACCAGCGAGTACGCGTCGGCCGGGTGCACCTTCTCGATGTCCCGCTGGGCGATCAGGTTGCCCATCGTGGCGCGCCGGTCGCCGGCCATCACCACGCCACCGGCGGCCGAGATGGCCACGATGGTCGTCGCGTGTGGCGCCATGTCGGCGGCCATGCCGGGCGGCAGCGGCCGCCGGCCGGGCAGCATCTCGGGGGCCACCTTGCTCAGAAACGCTGTGAAGGAGGACGTCCCCGCGTTGGTGAACACATCTGGTAGACGCCCGGATGGATCAAAACCCGCTGCCACGTGGTTCCTCTCAGGTACGTGATCGCCCTGGCCAGCCGCACGGGACTGTCACGGAACTGGCCAAGACCACCGTTACGGTTGAAGCAGAGTATCCCGCGCACCCATCCGGTGCGATGATCGTGGTCCAGATGTTGCGGGTCCACCGCGCCACAGATCGCGCACACCACCTTGCTCGGCCAGGAGCTCGTCGAACTCCTTATGCCCTGCCCCGTAACGCCGGCGCAGGTGGTACTCGCGATTGCCGCCGTAGAGCCGCTGCTTGGTCTCGCTGGTACGTGTGTTGTGACCGGGCTTGCAGTACGTGGCGTAGTCCGTGCTGTCGGAGCGATTGCGAGGGAAGTCAGCCACGGGCTTGACGGTTCCACAGTCGGCGCAGAAGCGGTGCCCGTCCGGGAGTTCCCGGGCAGGCTTCACCTCTCGGCTGCACCTCTCGCTCACTCGCTTGGCGTAACTGGCCTTCGACCGCTCGTTGAAGCAGGGCTTGCAATAGCTGCCGCGACCGCTGGGACGTGTGCTGCTCGCGCAGAATTGATCGAGCACCTTCCATTCCCCGCAGTCGCGGCAACGGCGCCGGCCATCTTGATCATCCAGGGGAAGCGGCATGTCCGTTTCGCCCCGATATGATCACTGGCCCCCTTTTTGTACGTAACCCCTCACGAACTCCTCTGCGTTCTCCTCGAGAACGGAGTCGATCTCGTCGAGCAGGTCGTCGACGTCCTCGGTGATCTCGGCGTGCCGCTCGGCAACCTCGGGGTTGGCCTGTGCGGTGACCTCCTCGACCTCCTCGTGCGACTTGCCGGACTGGGTCTGGCCGCCTTCTTGGGTCGCCATCGTTGCCTCCTCCACGATCCCTGCGATCAACTTACCTCGCGCGGACGACGAAAAGCCCGTCGCGCGCCGGGTTCCAGCGCGGGACGGGCTTTCCGGCATCCGGCTCAGCCGCCGGTCAGCGTCTCCAGCAGGTCCTTGGCGCTCTCGCACCGGTCGAACAGCTGCCCGACGTGCTTGCGGGTGCCCCGTTCGGGTTCCATCATCGGCACCCGGACCAGCGACTCCCGGCCCACGTCGAAGATGACCGAGTCCCAGCTCGCGGCGACCACCTCGGAGGCGTACTGGGCCAGGCAGCGGCCGCGGAAGTAGGCCCGGGTGTCCTCCGGCGGTTCGGTCATCGCGGTGCGGCTCTGCTCGTCGCTGAGCAGCGTCCGCATCGCGCCGCGGGTCACCAGCCGGTGGTAGAGCCCCTTCTCGGGCCGGACGTCGGAATACTGGAGGTCGACCAGCTGGAGCTTGTGCGCGCCCCAACCGAGCTTCTCCCGCTCCCGGTAGCCCTCCAGCAGCCGCAGCTTGGCCACCCAGTCCAGCTCGTCGGCGCAGAGGAAGGCGTCGCGGCCGAGCCGGTCGAGCACGCTCTCCCAGCGGTCGAGCACGTCGGCGGTCTGCTCGTCGACGTCGGTGCCGTACCGGTCGTCCACGAAGGACCGGACCCGCTCCAGGTACGCCCACTGGACGTCCAGGGCGGTCAGCCTGCGGCCGTCGCGCATCCGCATGAGGTGCTTGAGCGACGGGTCGTGGCTGACCGCACGCAGCTCACTGACCGGGTCGGCGATGCCGAGGTCGGGGCCGAGCGCCTTCTCCTCGATCATGGTGAGGATCAGCGCGGTGGTGCCGACCTTGAGGTACGTGGAGATCTCCGACAGGTTGGCGTCGCCGATGATGACGTGGAGCCGGCGGTACTTGTCGGCGTCCGCGTGCGGCTCGTCGCGGGTGTTGATGATCGGCCGCTTGAGGGTGGTCTCCAGCCCCACCTCGACCTCGAAGAAGTCCGCCCGCTGGGAGATCTGGAAGCCGCTCTGGCCGCCGTCCTGGCCGATGCCGACCCGGCCGGCGCCGCAGACCACCTGACGGGTGACGAAGAACGGCGTCAGGTACGCCACGATGTCGGCGAACGGGGTCTGCCGCCGCATCAGGTAGTTCTCGTGGGCGCCGTAGCTGGCGCCCTTGTTGTCGGTGTTGTTCTTGTAGAGGTGGATCGGGTGGGTGCCCGGGATGGTCGCTGCCCGCCGGGCCGCCTCGGCCATCACCCGCTCCCCCGCCTTGTCCCAGCGGACCAGGTCCAGGGGGTTGGTCACCTCGGGGGTGGAGTACTCCGGGTGGGCGTGGTCGACGTACAGCCGGGCCCCGTTGGTGAGTATGACGTTGGCCAGCCCCAGGTCCTCGTCGGCGAGCGCCTCGGCCGGGTCGTACGCGGCGCCGGAGTAGGTGAAGCCGCGGGCGTCGCGCAGCGGCGACTCCTCCTCGTAGTCCCAGCGGGCCCGGCCTCCCCGGTTGAGTTCCGGGCGCGCCCCGTAGGCGTTGACCACCTGCGAGGAGGTGACCATCGGGTTGGCCCCGGCCTGGCCGGGCACGGAGATGCCGTACTCGACCTCGGTGCCCATGATCCGTCTTACGCTCATCGACCTGCCCGCTCCGCTCGCCGTCCCGGTCCCCCCGTCACGTCGAGCGTAGTCGTCGTCACGCGGGATGGGGGCGTGGCGGCCCGGGGCGTACGGTGTGGCGACCCACGCCACCGCGTCGCTTCGCTCCGCGGCGGCGTTCGCCACGCTGCTGAGCCAACTGGTTCGCTCGCTGCGCTCGCTCACGGCGGGGCCGGACGCGGACGCGCGGAGGCCCGCGGCGCGGGCGCCACGGGCCTCCGGTCGTGCGTCGGACTACAGATACTGGCCAGTGTTGCTGGCGGTCTCTATCGACCTGCCGGCCTCGGCGCCCTTGCCGCCGGAGACGAGCGTGCGGATGTAGACGATCCGCTCGCCCTTCTTGCCGGAGATGCGCGCCCAGTCGTCCGGGTTGGTGGTGTTGGGCAGGTCCTCGTTCTCGCGGAACTCGTCGACGCAGGCGTCGAGCAGGTGCTGCAGCCGCAGCCCCTTGCGCCCGGAGGTGAGGAACTCCTTGATGGCCATCTTCTTGCCCCGGTCGACGATGTTCTGGATCATCGCGCCGGAGTTGAAGTCCTTGAAGTAGAGGACTTCCTTGTCGCCGTTGGCGTAGGTGACCTCGAGGAACCGGTTCTCCTCGGTCTCCGAGTACATCCGCAGCACCACCGCGTCGATCATCGCGGCGACGGTGGCCTGCGGGTCGCCACCGTGCTCGGCCAGGTCGTCCGCGTGCAGCGGCAGACCCGCCAGGATGTACTTGGAAAAGATGTCCTTGGCCGCCTCGGCGTCCGGCCGCTCGATCTTGATCTTCACGTCGAGCCGGCCGGGACGCAGGATCGCCGGGTCGATCATGTCTTCCCGGTTGGAGGCGCCGATGACGATGACGTTCTCCAGGCCCTCCACGCCGTCGATCTCGCTGAGCAGCTGCGGGACGATGGTGTTCTCCACGTCGGAGGAGACGCCGGAACCGCGGGTGCGGAACACGGAGTCCATCTCGTCGAAGAACACGATCACCGGGGTGCCCTCGCCGGCCTTCTCCCGCGCCCGCTGGAAGATCAACCGGATGTGCCGCTCGGTCTCGCCGACGTACTTGTTAAGCAGTTCGGGACCCTTGATGTTGAGGAAGAAGCTGGTGTGCTTCTCCTCGCCGCGCCGCTCGGCGATCTTCTTGGCCAGCGAGTTGGCCACCGCCTTGGCGATCAGGGTCTTGCCGCAGCCGGGCGGGCCGTAGAGCAGAATGCCCTTCGGCGGCCGGAGCTGGTGCTCGCGGAACAGGTCGGAGTGCAGGAACGGCAGTTCCACCGCGTCGCGGATCTGCTCGATCTGCGCCTGGAGGCCACCGATGTCCTCGTAGCCGACGTCGGGCACCTCCTCCAGGACGAGCTCCTCGACCTCGCTTTTCGGGATCCGCTCATAGGCGTACGCCGAGCGGGGCTCGATCATGAGCGAGTCGCCGGCCCTGATCGAGGTGCCGATCAGGGTCTCCGCGAGGTGCACGATCCGCTCCTCGTCGGAGTGGGAGACCACCAGCGCCCGGTCACCGGGAGCACCGTCGGGCCCGGCGAGCACCTCCTTGAGCATCACCACCTCGCCGACCCGCTCGTAGCCGAACGCGTCCACGATGTTGAGCGCGTCGTTGAGCAGGACCTCCTGGCCGCGACGCAGCTCGTCGACGTCCAGCGAGGGCGAGACGGCAACCCGAAGCTTGCGCCCGCCGGTGAAGACGTCCACCGTGCCGTCGTCGTGCTTGGCCAGGAAGACGCCGTAGCCACTCGGGGGCTGTGCGAGGCGGTCGATCTCCTCCTTGAGCGTCACGATCTGCGCGCGAGCCTCCTTGAGAGTGCTCACGAGCCGCTCGTTGTTCTCGGTCAGCCGCGCCAACTGGGCCTGGGTGGCCGCCAGCCGCTCCTCGAGCTGCCGGACGTGTCGGGGGCTTTCGGTCAACTTGCGCCGCACCAGGGCGAGTTCCTCTTGCAGGAACGCGACCTGCGTGGAGAGATCGTGGGCCTCCTTCTCCCACCGTGCGGCGCGCGAGTCCGCGTCGTCGCTGCGTGCCACGTCCCACCTCCCCGGGGGGCTCGAACGTTCTGAGCTAACACTAGCCGCTGTGAGCCCGATTCGGTCCTCCGCAACGCGCCCGTCACCGAAGCTTGATCGCCAAGGGCTGGTCGCCGGGCGGGTACGGCCGTTCGGGTACCGTCGGGGCGTGGGACGGGAGAACATGGGGGGTGCACCGGTGGCAGAGGTCGCGACGGACCAGCTTCAGGTCTGGGTGGACCAGGATCTCTGCACGGGCGACGGGCTGTGCGTCCAGTACGCGCCCGAGGTCTTCGAGTTCGACCTGGACGGCCTGGCGTACGTCAAGGGTTCCGACGGCGAGCTGCGGCTGGCCCCGGGGGCCCGGGTGGACGTGCCGGAGCACCTGCGCCTCGAGGTGATCGACTCGGCGAAGGAATGCCCGGGCGAGTGCATCCACGTGGTGCGCGCCGGCGACGGTGTCGAGATGGCCGGGCCGGACGCCGAGGACTGACCCCCGGTTCGGGGCGGTGCGGGCCGGGGACGGACGTCCCCGGCCCGCCGCCGTCTCTACAGCAGGGGGCGGCCGACGACCGAGGCGACCATCCGGGCGAACTCCTCCAGCCGGGCGATCTGCCCGGCGCCGCCGTCGTCGAGGGTCTTGCCGAACCGTAGCGCGTCGTGCCGGGGCGCGCCGGTGATCTCGTCGCCGGGCGGCGCCTCGTCCAGCGAGCTGAGCAGCAGGTAGACGTCGATGCTGTCGACCCGGATCGCGCCGTTGTCGGTGCGGGTGAGCCGCCGCCGGCAGCCCACCTCGGTGATCGTGGAGACCGGCACCACCCGCAGCGAGGAGGTCATCGATCCGGGCGGCCCCTCGCCGGGCGGCACGTCCTCGCCGTGCCAGAGGACCAGGCGGCTGCCGTCACAGACGACCACCTCCTGCCACACCCCGTTGACCTCGTTGACGAAGCGTTCCAGGGTGAAGCCGAGCACGGAGGCACCGCGCAGCACCCCGCCGAGGGCCTCCAGGGCGATGTCGGGGTCGCGCAGGTACGCCCGGGTGGCCGACTCCAGATCGGCGTAGGGCGACCAGTCGGGAAAGACGGCGGGCAGGTCGCCGTTGCCGTAGCCGGGGCTGCTCATGCCGCCGCCTCCCGCCGGCTGGCGACGAGAGAGTGGGCCGCGCCGAGCCCGACGATCCGCTCGCTGCGCTCGCTCGTCCCGCTGCCGCGCCGCCGCCGGTCCCGCCCGCCCGGACGGGCCCGGCGTCCGCCGCCCGCCGTTCGCTCGCTCATGCCACCGTCTCCGCCCGTTCGGTGTCGTCCCCGCCGGGACACATGATCCGCTCGCTCATGCCCGTCCGTGCCGCCGGGGGGTCACGCCTCGCCCGGCTCCTGCTCCGGCCCGGCCGCCGCCTGCCGGGCCGCCTCCGCCTCGCGCAGGGCCTGCCGGCGCTGGACGTACGCCTCGGTGCCCTTGCTGGGCTTGCGGCGCCGTGGCGGGGCGGTGACCCCGGGGGCGAGCTTGCGCGCGGAGACCAGGAACGCGGTGTGCGCGATCATGCGGTGGTCGGGACGCACGGCCAGCCCTTCGGCGTGCCAGTCCCGGACCAGGGACTCCCAGGCGCGCGGCTCGGTCCAGCCGCCACGCTCGCGCAGCGCCTCGACCAGCTCGGACAGCTGCGGGGTGGTGGCCACGTACCCGATGAGGACGCCGCCGGGGACGAGCGCCCGCTCGACCATGTCGAGCATCTCCCACGGGGTGAGCATGTCCAGGATGATCCGGTCGAAGCCGGTCTCCGGGCACTCGGCGACGTCGCCGACGTGCAGCCGCCAGGCCGGGTGCGGGCCGTTGAAGAACGCCTCGACGTTCCGCTCGGCGATCTTGGCGAAATCCTCCCGCAGCTCGAACGAGTGCAGCTCACCCTCGGTACCGACCGCGCGCAGCAGCGAGCAGGACAGCGCGCCGGAGCCGGCGCCGGCCTCGAGGACCTTCGCACCGGGGAAGATGTCGCCCATCATGACGATCTGCGCCGCGTCCTTCGGGTAGATCACCTGGGCGCCGCGCGGCATGGACAGCACGTAGTCCGACAGCAGCGGCCGCAGCGCCAGGAACGCGGTGCCGCCGCCCGCGGTGGTGACGACACTGCCGTCGGGCAGGCCGATCAGCGTGTCGTGCTTGAGGATCCCCCGGTGGGTGTGGAACTCCTTGCCGGGCTCCAGCGTCACGGTGTGCATCCGACCCTTCGGGTCGGTCAGCTGCACCCGGTCACCGGGCCGGAACGGCCCCCGGTGCACGGGAGGCAGCGCCGCGGCGGCGGGGTCGGCCGGGACGGCGGAGGAATGTGCGGTCACGTGTTCGTCTTCCGTTTGGGTTCCAGGAGCTGAGCCAGATCCGCGATGTGCAGAATGCCGACGACATCTTCGCCTGCCGTCACCACGTACTGTGCGCCCGGGTGCGTGCGCACGATCTCCATCACGCGTTCGCCGTCCGCGCCCACCGGCAGGGCGGGCAGGGAGTCCAGGTCGCGGGCGACCGCGTCCACCGCCAGCCAGGGCTGCCGTTCCGGCGGTACGGCGGCGGCCCGGGCCGGGTCGACCAGGGCGACCGGCCGGCCGGTGGAGTCGACGACGGTGAGTGCCGCGTCGGGAACCGGTCCCTCGGCGCGGCGGCGGTGCGCCTCCGCCAGGGGGGTGCCGCTGGGCACGGGCAGCACCGGGCGGGCCAGCCGGGACAGGTCGACCAGCGGCAGGCGCCGGCTGATCCGGGCCATCCGGATGGACTGCCCGGCGCCGCGCCACAGGGTGACGGCGACCAGCAGCATCAGCGGCAGGGCCAGCGGCGCGATCGCCCGGCGCAGGGTGAGCAGGACGACCACGGTAAGGGTGGCGACGGCCACGGCCCGCCCGACCCAGCCGGCCACCTCGGTGCCGCGGTGCCGGTCCCGGGTGAGCGCCCAGACGGCGGCGCGCAGCGCCCGCCCGCCGTCCAGCGGCAGCCCGGGCAGGCTGTTGAACACCGCGATGATCACGTTGCTCACCGCCAATTGGAAGGCAAGCTGGTGGGCGAGGGTGCCGGCGGGCAGCGCGAGGGTGGCCGCCACGGCGGCGGCGCCGAGCACCGCGGAGACAGCCGGGCCGGCGAGGGAGACCAGCAGGTCGACCCGGGGGCTGGGGGCGTCCCGGTCCATCTCGGTGTACCCGCCGAGCAGTTCCAGGGTGATCCCGCGCACACCGATGCCGTACCGGCGGGCGGTCAGGGCGTGCCCGAGCTCGTGCAGCAGCACCGAACCGAGCAGGGAGACCACGAAGCCGAGGCCGACCAGCCAGCCGCCGAGGTGACCCACCTCGAGCTGCCGGCGGGCCAGGCTGGCGTACAGGACGGTGACGACCAGGGTGAGCAGGAGCATCGAGGCGTCCACGCGCAGCGGCACCCCGAACACCCGACCGATGGTCAGCCCGGGCCGGCGCGGTGGTCGGGACCTATGCTCCACCGGGTCGATGCTACGCGGACGCCGATCATGCCCCGGTGCGGCGACGTCGGCCCTGTCACACCGGTGCCCTAACCTTCCGGGCATGACGGCGGAACCGGTGATCGACACGCACGACTCCCCGACCGCGGCGGTGCCGCCATCCACGGTGCGGGCGTCGCTGTCGCCGTCGCGGGCGGCGGATTTCAAGACCTGCCCGCTGCTCTACCGGTTCCGCAGCATCGACCGGCTGCCCGAGCGTCCCACCGTCGAGCAGGCCCGGGGCACGCTGGTGCACGCGGTGCTGGAGCGGCTGTTCGACCTGCCGGCGGCGGCGCGTACCCCGCAGTCGGCCGGTGACCTGGTCGCCCCGCAGTGGGACCGGCTGGTCACCGAGCAGCCGGAGTTGGCGACGCTGTTCGCCGCGGACGACACGGCGGGGGCGGCGGAGTTCCTCCGCTCGGCCGCGGCGCTGCTGCAGGGCTACTTCGCGGTGGAGGACCCGCGCCGGCTGGAGCCGGCCGAACGGGAGGCGTTGATCTCCGCGGTGGTCGACGAGGAGCTGCTGATCCGCGGCTACCTGGACCGGCTCGACGTGGCCCCCGACGGCGCGCTGCGGGTGGTCGACTACAAGACCGGCGGGGCACCGCGGGAGGCGTTCGAGGCGCGGGCGCTGTTCCAGCTCAAGTTCTACGCCCTGGTGCTGTGGCGGACCCGCGGCGTGGTGCCACGCGTGCTGCGGCTGCTCTACCTCAAGGACGCCGAGGTGTGCGACTACACCCCGGACGCGGAGGAGCTGCTCCGGTTCGAACGCACGGTGGTGGCGCTCTGGCAGGCGATCGAGCAGGCCACCGCGCGGCAGGATTTCCGCCCCCGGCCGAGCCGGCTCTGCGACTGGTGCAGCCACCAGGCGCTCTGCCCCAGCTTCGGCGGGACCCCGCCGCCGTTCCCGGCCGCCGGCGCGGGTGACCCGCTGACCGACGCCCGGTCCCGGCCGGCCGCCCCCGGCGCGGACGAGTGACCCTCCTTCTCGCGGAGGAGGCCGGGTTCGGCATCGGCGACGAGGGGACGCGCCGGGCGGCGGCTAGCGTCGTGGCATGACCAACCGGGTGCGGGCCTGGGCCCGCCGTCGACCGCTGGCCGTCGACGCCGGCACGGCGGTCGCCCTGGTGCTGCTCTCTACGGTGTTGCTGCTGCTGGCGCCGCCCGAGCTGCGGCCCGCGCAGCTGTGGACGGCGCTGGGCTGGAGCGCGGTGGGCGCGGTCCCGGTGGCGCTGCGCCGGGTCGCGCCGTGGCCGGCGGTGGCCGCGGCGGTGGCCACCCTGGCCGTGCCGGTGCTGCTGCGGCAGGCGCCGGCCACCCAGAGCCTGACCTTCATCGTGCTCACCTACACGATGGCCGCGCGCCAGCGGCCGCGCCCGGCCACCCTGGCCGCGCTGCTGCTGTGGGTGCCGGTGGTGCTGGCCAACCTCGCCGCGCCGCTGAAGGGCGTGCTCGACATGGGCCCGGCGTACCTGGTCCTCAACAACCTGCTCACCGCGTCGGTGGCGTACGCGGTGGGCCGGGCGGTGCAGGCGCGCCGGCAGTCCACCCGAATGCTGCGCGAACGGGCCCGGGTCGCCGAGGCGAACCAGCGGTCCCTCGCCGAGCAGGCCGTCGCCGACGAGCGGCGCCGGATCGCCCGGGAGCTGCACGACGTGGTCGCCCACCAGGTCAGCGTGATGGGGGTGCTGGCCACCGGGGCCCGCCGGGTGCTGCGCCGGGACCCGGACGCCGCGGACGAGGCGATGGCCACGGTCGAGGAGACCGGTCGGGCCACCCTGCGGGAGCTGCGCCGGCTGCTGGACGTGCTGCGCACCGACGCCGAACCGGCCGCCGAGCTGACCCCGCAGCCGGGCCTGACCGGCATCGAGGCCCTCGTCGAGCAGGTCCGGGAGGCGGGCCTGCCGGTGACGCTGCGGATCGACGGCACGCCGGGGCCGATGGAGGAGGGCGTGGCGCTGACCGTCTACCGGATCGTGCAGGAGGCCCTGACCAACGCGCTCAAGCATGCCGGCCGGGCCACCGCGCTGGTCCAGCTCACCGTCGCCGACGGCGTCCTGGCGGTGGAGGTCACCGACACCGGCCGGGGCCCGGCGCCGGCGGCCGACCGGATCGGGCACGGGCTGGTCGGCATGCGGGAACGGGTCGCCCTCTACGGTGGGATCCTGCGGACCGGTCCGCGACCCGGCGGCGGCTTCCGGGTGTACGCGCGGATCCCGCTCGAGTCCGCCGGGGCGGTACCGGCATGACCGTTCCCGGCCCGGCCGGCACGACGAGGGATGACGGATGACCGACAGCACGGCGCAGCCACGACCGGTGCGGATCCTGCTCGCCGACGACCAGCCGCTGTTGCGTACCGGCTTCCGGATGGTGCTCGGCACCGAGGACGACCTGGACATCGTGGCCGAGGCCGGCGACGGGCTGGAGGCGGTGGAGCTGTCCCGCCGGCTGCTGCCCGACGTGGTGCTGATGGACATCCGGATGCCGCGGATGGACGGGGTGGCGGCAACCCGGGCGATCGTGGACGCCCGGCTGCCGGTGCGCGTGCTCATCCTCACCACCTTCGACCTGGACGAGTACGTGGTCGGCGCGTTGCGGGCCGGGGCGAGCGGCTTCCTGGCCAAGGACGTACCGGCGGAGGATCTGGTCACCGCGATCCGGACGGTGGCCGCCGGGGAGGCGGTGGTGGCCCCCCGGATCCTGCGGCGGCTGCTGGACCGCTTCGCCGACGTGCTGCCCGACCCGGCGGCCGCCCCGCCGAAGGCCCTCAACTCGCTGACCGAGCGCGAGCGGGAGGTGCTGGTGCAGGTGGCCCGCGGGTTGTCCAACGCGGAGATCGCCCGGGCCCTGTCGGTCAGTGAAACCACCATCAAGACCCACGTCGGGCACGTGCTGACCAAACTGGGGCTGCGGGACCGGGTGCAGGCGGTGGTGCTGGCGTACGAGACGGGGCTGGTGCGCCCCGGCGGCTGAGTGTTCCGACCGGGTGGCGACCGTCACCTACCGTGACCATCGTCCGGCCGGCAGGGTTGACCGTGACGTGGCGTCAGGTCCGATCGTCGGCGCCGCCACCGGATCAGGGGTGACCCTGAGCCGGCCTCGGGGGCGACCCTCAGCGGGATTTCCGGCACCGGCTCCCCCCGGGGGCGGACGGATCCGCCACCGGCGGCACCGAGGATGGAACTGCCGCACCGACCAGCGGGGGCGGTGCGGATCGGCAGGCAGACGGAAGAGGTAGATGACGTGACCGCGATGGTAGGCCGGCAGGCGCAGGCCGCGGCCCGGGCCAGCGACGTGTGGAAGGTGTACGGCAGCGGCGAGGCGCAGGTCATCGCGCTGCGGGGGGTGAGCGCCGAGTTCGAGCGGGGCCAGTTCACCGCGATCATGGGCCCGTCCGGCTCCGGCAAGTCGACGCTGATGCACTGCCTGGCCGGCCTGGACTCGGTGACCCGAGGCACGGTCGCGATCGGCGACACGACGGTGACCGGCCTCAACGACGCCGGGCTGACGAAGCTGCGCCGCGACAAGGTGGGCTTCATCTTCCAGCAGTTCAACCTGCTGCCCACGCTCACCGCGCAGGAGAACATCCTGCTGCCGATGTCGATCGCCGGCCGCAAGCCGGACCCGGCCTGGTACCAGACGGTGATCGACACGGTCGGCCTGCGGGACCGACTCGGGCACCGGCCGGCGCAGCTCTCCGGCGGCCAGCAGCAGCGGGTGGCGTGCGCCCGGGCGCTGGTCGCCCGCCCCGAGGTGATCTTCGCCGACGAGCCGACCGGCAACCTGGACTCCCGCTCCGGCGCCGAGGTGCTGAACTTCCTGCGCAACTCGGTCCGCGAGCACGGCCAGACCATCGTGATGGTCACCCACGACCCGACCGCCGCCGCGTACGCCGACCGGGTGGTGTTCCTCGCCGACGGGCAGATCGTCTCGGAGCTGATCGAGCCGACCGCCGACACCGTGCTGGACACGATGAAGAAGCTCGACACCCCGGCCGAGGTGAACGGCTGATGATCCGGGCGACGCTGAAGAGCCTGCTGGCCCGGAAGCTGCGGCTGTTCCTCTCCGGCCTGGCGGTCGTGCTCGGGGTGATGTTCGTCTCCGGCGCGTTCGTGCTGACCGACACCCTCGGCCGCACCTTCGACGCGATCTTCGCCGACGCGTACGAGGGAGTCGACGTCAACGTCGCGGCCAAGCCGAAGATCGCGGTGTCGGAGATGGAGGGCGAGCAGACGGCGGCGCCGTTGCCGGCGGCGACGGTGGACAAGGTCCGCGCGGTGCCCGGGGTGGCCACGGCCACCGGCGTGGTCGCCGCCGACGGGGCCCGCCTGATCGGCAGCAACGGCAAGGCGGTCGCCTCGTTCGGCCCGCCGCAGCTGGGCGAGAACTGGACCGGCGAGTCCGAGCAGCTGCGACTGCGCGAGGGGCACGAGCCGCGCGCCGACGACGAGATCGTCATCAACCAGGGGCTGGCGACCGCGGGCAAGGTGAAGCTCGGCGACCGGGTCGGGGTGCTCACTCCCCTGGAGCCGAAGCAGGACTTCACCATCGTCGGGATCTTCGGTTACAGCGGCGGCCGCGACTCGATCGGCGGCAGCAACGAGATCATGTTCACCACCCCGACGGCGCAGCGGCTGATGCTGGGCGAGCCGAACGCGTTCAACAGCGTGACGGTCAAGGCCGCCGGCGGGGTCACCGACGAGTCGCTGCGCGACGCGGTGGCCGCCGCCGTGGGTGACGGATACGTGGTCAAGACCGGCGAGCAGCTGTCCAGCGAGGCCGCGCAGGGCTTCAAGGAGGCGCTGTCCTTCTTCAACCGGATCCTGCTCGGCTTCGCGGCGGTGGCGCTGCTGGTCGGCACGTTCCTGATCCTCAACACCTTCTCGATCATCGTCGCGCAGCGGACCCGGGAGCTGGCCCTGATGCGGGCCGTCGGGGCGAGCCGCCGGCAAGTCATCGGCTCGGTGGTGCTGGAGGCCATCGCGGTGGGCCTGATCGCCTCGGTGTTCGGCCTGGCCGCCGGCATCGGCATCGGCGCGCTGCTGGCGTGGGCGTTCGGCAACCTGGCCGGCGGGCTCACCCTGGCCGGGATCGGCGTACCGGCGGCGGCGGTGATCGGCGCGTTCGCCGTCGGCCTGGTGATCACCGTGGTGGCGGCGCTGCTGCCGGCGCTGCGCGCGTCCCGGATCCCGCCGATCGCGGCGATGCAGGACGTGGCCACCCCCGACCGGCCGCTGACCCGGATCACGGTGGCCGGCGCGCTGGTCACCGCGGTCGGCGCCGCGCTGCTCTTCCTCGGGCTCAACGGCAACGCCGGCGG
Source organism: Micromonospora sp. CB01531 (assembly GCF_001905095.1). Classification (GTDB taxonomy): domain Bacteria; phylum Actinomycetota; class Actinomycetes; order Mycobacteriales; family Micromonosporaceae; genus Micromonospora. Next base: position 10,184 of record NZ_LWLS01000080.1, on the reverse strand, counting down.
CAATACCCTGGCCACCATCCTGGGCGGCGTGCTCTTCGCCTTCATCGGCGTGGCGCTGCTGACCCCGTTGATCAGCCGCCCGGTGGTCTCCCTGCTGGGCGCGATCTTCGCCTGGTCGGTGCCGGGAAAGCTGGGGCGGCTCAACTCCGGGCGCAACCCCCGCCGTACCGCGATCACGGCCGCCGCGCTGATGGTCGGCATCGCCCTGGTCACCGGGGTCACGGTGATCCTCGACTCGGCGAAGGGCAGCATCAGCGCCCTGGCGAAGGACACCATCAAGGCCGAGCTGGTGATCGCCGGATCGCAGAGCGGCCCACGGCCGCCGAGCTTCGACCCGGCGGTGCTGGACAAGGCGGCCGCGCTGCCCGGCGTGCAGCTGGTCGACGGCGAGTACGGCGACATGGCCATGGTCAACGGCCAACGGACCTGGGTGGCCGCGTCCAGCAACGTGGCCGCGCTGGAGCGCATCTTCGGGGCGAAGGCCGCCGCCGGTGACATCAGCCGGCTGGGCCCGGACCAGATGCTGTTCAGCTCCGACACCGCCAAGTCCCGCGGCGTCTCGGTCGGCTCGACCGTGAACGTGCAGCTGTCCCGCGGCGAGGCCCGCAGTTACACGGTCAGCGGCATCTACCAGAGCTCACAGTTCACCAACCCGGTGGTGCTGCCGCCGCAGGCGGCCCGCGACTTCGCCATCCCGCAGCCGATCCAGGGCTTCCTGCAACTCGCCCCAGGCACCCGGGTGGCCGACGTCCAGCCGCAGGTGGAACGGCTGCTCGCGGACTCCCCCGAGGTGTCGGTGGCCGACCGGGACGCGTTCATCAAGCAGCAGACCGGCTCGCTCGACGGGCTGCTCCAGATGATCCAGATCCTGCTGGCGCTGGCCATCGTGATCGCGGTGCTCGGCATCGTGAACACCCTGGCGCTGTCCGTACTGGAACGCACCCGGGAGCTGGGGCTGCTGCGGGCGATCGGGCTGCGCCGAGCGCAGACCATGCGCATGATCACCGTCGAGGCGGTGGTGATCTCGGTGTTCGGCGCGCTGCTGGGCGTCGTCGTCGGCAGCGGTCTCGGCGCCGCCGTGGTCCGGGCGCTGAAGGACGAGGGGATCAACGACCTGATCCTGCCCTGGGGGCAGATCGGCGTCATGCTCGGCCTGGCCGCGATCATCGGGGTGGTAGCCGCGGTCCTGCCGGCGATCCGGGCCGCCCGGATCAACGTGCTGGGCGCCATCGCCCACGAGTGAGCCCACCGGAGGGCCCCCTGCGCGGCAGGGGGCCCTCCGGCCGGGTCCGGATCAGACCGGCGGTTCACCGAGCAGCGCCGCGAGCAGCTCCAGGTCCGCCCCGCTCAGACTCTCCAACAGGTGTACGCCGTCGGTCGGCGGCAGCGGCACCTCCGCCGGCACGGCCAGCACGGCCGCCCCGGCGGCCAGCGCGCTGGCCACCCCGGTCGCGGAGTCCTCGATCGCCACGCACCGCGCGATCGGCACGCCGAGCAGCCGCGCAGCGGCCAGATACGGCTCGGGGTGCGGCTTGACCGAGTCCACCTCGTCACCGCAGACCACCGCGTCGAAGCTGTCCCGGCCGAGGGTGTCCATGGCCACCTCGACCAACGGCCGAACGCTGGAGGTGACCAGTGCGGTGGGGATCCCCGCCGCGCGGACCGCGCGCAGCAGCGCCAGCGCGCCCGGCCGCCACTGCAGCCCGGTGCGGAACAGCTCCAGGATCCGCGCGTTGATCCACTCGGCGCTGGCCTGCGGGTCCCGCTCCGGCTGGCCGAGGTCGTCGTGCAGGATTCGCATCGACGCGGCCATGCTGGTGCCGATCATGCTCTTGCGGGCGGTGTCGGAGAGGGTCCCCCCGTACACCGCCGCGAGTTCCTGCAACGCGACGTCCCACAGCTTCTCGCTGTCGACCAGGGTGCCGTCCATGTCGAAAAGCACGGCGGCGGGGTGCTTGCTGCTCAGCGGGGGCCTCCTCGGGTCGGACGGCGGCTGGCCTCGATTCTGCCAACCGGACGTCCGGAGCAGCGATCCCGGGCCGGCCGGGGTGATCCGGATGACGCGGGCCGGAGCCACCGGCGCCGCCTTCTCCCCCACCGTTGCCTCCCCGGCTCCCGTCACTGTGCGGTGCGCAGTACCCCGACCAGGCGCGGATGATGCTCACCGTCGCGCAAGCCGGGCCGGTCGGGGCGGACCGGCCGCAGGCGGGCAGGGTAAACGGCCACAGATACAGTCCCCCGTGTGACTGATCCGGTGGCCCACGCGAACATCGTCTACTGGCGACGGAGCATCTGGAACGGCCGGCGCTGCTTGCCGGTGCTGATGACCCTCGACCAGGGCTGGCTACGCGCCCGGGATCGCTCCGGCGCGGACCTGTTCGCCGTACCAGCCGCGCAGGTGAGCGGCCGGCTGACCCGGCTCGGCACCCTGCTGCTCACCGTCGACGGCCGGCGGTACGCCCTGGTGGGGCGCGGCTCGGACATCTCGCCGAAGCCGAGCCCGGAGCAGCGGCGCGGCTGCGCCGACTTCTGGGCCGGCCGCCCAGCCCCGGCGTCCGAGGGGCCGGGCTTCCTCGACCTGGCCTTCAACGAGGCCGCCGCCTGGCAGACCCGGACCTGGCGGGACGCCCTGGCCGCCGGCGGGGCGGCCGTCCGCTGACCCGAGGATCGCCGCGGCCGGGGTTCACCGGGGAGTAGCCCTGGTCGTCCTGGTTCCAGCCGTCGCCCCGGGCTGGCCGGGCTGCTGGCCGCCGCGGGGCTGACCGACGTCCGGTGCGCGACGCTGACCCGGGCCGACCCGGCGGACTGATGGGCCGGCCCGGCGGCGGGGCGTCGGCAGCGTCGGCCTGGTGGTGCAGCGGCAGCCGGCCGCGGCGCGGAAGCGAATCCGGCGGGAGTACGACCGGCTCAGCGCCGCCTACCGGGACGCCGACGGGCCTTGCGGCCGCCCACCGCCACGCTGCTCGGCACCGCCAAGGTCGGCTGAGCCGGCCCTAGGCTGGCGTCCGGGGCGGGCGATCGGCTCCGACGTCCCGGGTGAACGGCGCCGTCGGTGCCGGCCGAGAGGAGACACCATGAAGTACCTGATCATGCTCTACGGCAGCCAGCAGGACTACGACACCCTGGCCGGGCGGCCGGGCGACCGGCCGCCGATGAGCCCCGAGCAGATCGCGGCGATGCACGCCCACATGGTGAGCATCCACAAGGAGCTGGCCGAGTCCGGGGAACTGGTCGACGCGCAGGGGCTGACCGCCCCGGTGCACGCCCGTCGGGTCCGGCTGCGCGGGGGTGCTCCCGTGGTCACCGACGGCCCGTACGCGGAGACGCAGGAGGTGCTCGCCGGCTACACCCTGGTCGAGTGCGCCAGCTTCGACCGGGCCACCGAGATCGCCGCCCGGTTCGTCAACCCGGACGCCGAGGGCGAGTACGTCGACGTGCGCCCGATCGTGGACGGCTTCGAGGACCTCCAGGGCTGACCGGTGTCCGACGCCGGCGTCGAGGACCTGCTGCGCTCCCTGGCGCCGCAGGTCCTCGGCGCGCTCGTCCGCCGGTACGGGCACTTCGACACCGCCGAGGACGCCACCCAGGAGGCGTTGCTCGCCGCCGCCACCCGCTGGCCCGGCTCCGGTCTGCCCGACGACCCGAAGGCGTGGCTGATCACGGTCGCGTCCCGCCGGCTGACCGACCTGCTCCGCGCCGAACAGGCCCGGCGCCGCCGCGAGGACACTGCCGCCCGCCAGGTCCCGGCCGACCGGTGGCTGGCACCGCCCGCCGACCGGCCGCCGGACGACGCCGATGACTCGCTGATCCTGCTCTTCCTGTGCTGCCACCCGTCGCTGCCGCCGGCCGGGCAGATCGCGCTCACCCTGCGGGCGGTCGGCGGGCTCAGCACCGCCGAGGTGGCCCGGGCGTTTCTGGTGCCGGAGGCCACCATGACCCGGCGGATCACCCGGGCCAAGCAGCGCATCCGGGACAGCGGGCTGCCGTTCGCCCTGCCCGCCGGGCAGGAGCGGGTCGCCCGGCTCGACGCCGTGCTGCACGTGCTCTACCTGATCTTCAACGAGGGGTACACGAGCACCGCCGGCGAGCAGCTGCACCGGACCGATCTGCGCGCCGAGGCGATCCGGCTGGCCCGGCTGCTGCACCGCCTCACCGACGACCCGGAGGCGACCGGGCTGCTGGCGTTGATGTTGCTCACCGACGCGCGTACCCCGGCGCGCACCGGACCGGACGGCACGCTGGTGCCGATGGCCGAGCAGGATCGGCGCCGCTGGCGTGGTGAGCAGATCGCCGAGGGGACCCGGCTGGTCGGCGCGGCGCTGCCCCGGGGCGCGGTCGGGGCGTATCAGCTCCAGGCGGCGATCGCCGCGCTGCACGACGAGGCGCCCAGCGTCGCGGCCACCGACTGGCCGCAGATCGTCGCCCTGTACGAGATGCTGCTGGCCCTGCACGACAACCCGGTGGTCCGGCTCAACCACGCGGTCGCGGTGGCCATGGCCCGCGGGCCGCGGGCCGGGCTGGCGCTGCTCGACGCGCTCGACGCCGATCGCCGGGTCGCCGAGGATCCCCGCCGGTACGCCGCCCGCGCGCACCTGCTCGAACTGGCCGGGGAGTCGGACGCGGCGCGGCAGGCGTACCTGGCGGCGGCCCGCCGCTCGATGAACCTGGCCCAGCAGCGCTACCTGCACGCCCGCGCGGCCCGGCTGGGCTGACCGAAGGTCGCCGCACACCGGGGCCGGTTCGACCCGAGTTGCCGGCGGGCGGATCCCGCGCCGCTAGGTCGGCGGGCATCCGCCGACCTAGGGATGTGGCCCGAACTCAGTCCAGGCCGCGCATGATGTGTGGCTCCCCGTCGTCGTCGCCGAAGCAGCGGTGCAGCACCTGGGCCTGGGCCCACAGATCGAGGCTGCTCGGCGGTTCCTCGGGAGAGTCTGCTGGCACGCCGACGATCGTGGGCGTGGCCGGCCGGACCTTGACTGGCGTGTCATCGGCCATCGTCGTCCCCTTCCCTCGTCACCTTATCCTCGCCACGGTCTCTCGGCGCCCGCATCTTTCGGCCTGTTCAGTTGTCCGAGCGGTCCAGGTTTGCGCATACCCCCGGCCGGCCGCTCGACACCGGGACCCGGGGACCGGCCCGGCCAGCCTCCGCACCTGCGCTGGAGGGCGGTTGGAGCCGCAGTCGACGCGGCGGCGCGGGCCGCGTGGACCCGGGGCGCGGCGGCCAGGATACGTCCGCCTCTCATCCGCCGTTCACGGAAATTGATCTAGACCGTTACTTCAATGCTGATCTATATAGATGCAGTCACTTCCATCCGGATGGAGCATCATGAACCGCACCCTGCGCGCGATGGCCACCAGCCTCGTCGCGACCGTGGCCGCCACCCTCGGCCTCACCCAGCCCGCCTGGGCCGCCAGCTACTCGGCCCCCTCACCACCGCGGTGGCCAGCCTCTCGGTCGCCACCGAGGTTCGCACCGGCTACAGCCGCGACCTGTTCCCCCACTGGATCGACGCCGACGGCAACGGCTGCAACACCCGCAACGAGGTCCTCATCGCCGAGGCCACCACCAAGCCGACCAAGGGTTCAGGCTGCTCCCTGTCCGGCGGCCGCTGGTACTCCTACTACGACAACGCCTACTGGACCCTCACCAGCGACCTCGACATCGACCACATGGTCCCCCTGGCCGAGGCCTGGGACTCCGGCGCCCGCAACTGGACCACCAGCCGCCGCCAGGCGTACGCCAACGACCTCGGCGACTCCCGCGCCCTGGCGGCCGTCACCGACAACGTCAACCAGGCCAAGGGTGATCAGGACCCGGCCACCTGGATGCCCCCGTACGCCTCGGCCCGCTGCCGCTACATCAACGAGTGGGTCGCCGTGAAGATCCGCTGGCGGCTGACCGTCGACAGCGCGGAGAAGAGCGCCCTGACCAGCTGGGCGAACAGCTGCCCCAGCAGCACCATCTCGGTCACCTACGCGTACTGACCGCGTCGCCTGACGGGCCGGCCCACCCACGGGCCGGCCCGTCAGGCGGTCCAACCGAGCCACGCGCCACCAGCCGAGACCACCGCCAGCCAGACCAGCATCGCCGCCAGCGGCACCAACGGCACGAACACCGGCCGCCGGCGCAGCAGCCGGATCCCCACCGCCAGGAGCACCGCCCAGACCACCAGCAGCCCGGCGAGCGCCCAACCCGGCACCACCAGGCCGCTGGCCGCGTACCAGAACCCGACGGCCAGGTGTGCGGCCAGCCCGAACCACCCGACCACCCGTGTCATCCGCACCCGCCCATGGTGCGGCCCCGGCGCGTGGCCTCGGGTCCGTCATTCGGCCAGGAACGCCTCCACCGACGCCGCGAAGGCCGCCGGATCGTCGACCCAGGGAAAGTGGCCGCTGTCCGGCTGGACCACCAGCTCGTGGCTGCCGAAGAGCGCGGCGAGCTGCCGCACCGCGGCCGCGGTCGGCCAGATGTCGTGCTCACCGGCCAGGAGCAGGGTGGGAGCGGTGAACGCCGCCAGCCGCGCGGGCAGCGCCGGGTCGGGTGTGAACCCCGCGTAGAACCCGTCCGTGGCGGCCGGGGCGAACTGGGCGGGTTCGGCCGCGGCCTGCGCCTGGGCCGCGGGACTCCACCTGCCGTACAACAGCGGGGCCGCCTCCCACCGGTACCGCTGCTGCTCCTCCGGCGTCGTCGCCTCGGCGTGCAACGCCGCCACCGCATTGGCGTGCCACGGCTCGTGCGCCCGCGCGGCGAGCACCCGGTCGACGTCGAGGTCCGACGGCAACCCGACCACCCGCAACGACGGAGCGACCAGCACCATGTGATTAAGCCGCCCGGGATGCCGGGCGGCGTAGAGCAGGCAGATCCCGCCGCTCGCGGAATGCCCGAACAGGTCCATCCGGTCGAGGCCCAGGTGCTGTCGCAGAGCCTCGAGGTCGTCGACGAGGCGGTCGACCCGATAGGTGTCCGGGTCGGCGGGCACACCGGACGCGCCGGTGCCCCGGTTGTCCAGCAGGATCAGGGTACGACCGCGGCCGAGCCCGCCCAGCTCGCCCAGATACTCCACCGCCTGCCCCGGGCCACCGGGAATGCACACCACCGGAGGGCCGGAGCCGACGACTCGATACGCCAGTTCGTTGCCGTCCCAGGACCTGAAACTCTCCATTCCGGCGATCCTGCCAGTCGCGCGATCGGGCGGCGCACCTCTGGCCAGGCCAGCGTCGGAGTGGCAGCCGGCTGCGCCACCTCCGGGCCATCGGCGACCGCCTCACCGCCAGAATCGCGTCCGTGGCCGCGCTGGTCCACCGTCGACGGCTGGCGGCACGCCGGACCTGGTCACAGTGTCGCCCAGCACATCCAGTGCCGGGCCTGCCCTCATCCATGCACCTCCGGGCTTCCCTCGAATGCCGGCGCGTCTGGGTGCCTCCCGCCTTGCGGATGCTGTGGTTCCTGCAGCGCGGCATGCCAGGTCGCCGGGGCCCTTCACGATGCCGGCGCTGCGATTAGGTGATGATCCGGCCGCCACTGATGTCGAGGGTCACGCCGGTGATCCACGCCGCCTGGTTGGAGAGCAGGAACGCGGCGGCCGCGGCGATGTCGTCCGGCTGGCCAATGCGCCCCAGCGGGAAGGCCTTGGTCAACTGCGCGCGCTGCGCGTCGGTCATGGTGGCGGCCATCTTCTCGTTGAGCACAGCGGAGGGCGCCAGACAGTTGACCCGGATGCCGCGCGGGCCCATCTCAGCCGCCAAGTGCTTGGACAGCATCACCACGCCGGCCTTCGCAGCAGCATAGGCGGCCGCCGCCTGGCCGGGCTGGCGGCCCGCGGACGAGGACATCGTGACGATGGCTCCGCCGCCACGCTCGATCATCCCGGGCAGGACGGCGCGGACAGTGAGGAACGTCGAGGTAAGATCACCCTCAATCACCCGCCGCCACTCGTCCGGTTCGACCTGTTCGGTCGGGCGGGGACGGCCGTTCCCGCCGGCGAAGGCGGCCAGCAGCTCGACAGGGCCGAACTGCTCGCTCAGCTGCGCGTACGCGCGTGCCAGTTCGTCGGCGTCGGTGGTGTCCGCTGGGGCGGGAGCCGCCGTGCCGCCGTCAGCCCGGATTTGGGCGACGACGGTGTCGATCGCTGCCCGGTCCCGGCCGCCGACGCCGACCAGCGCGCCGTGTGAGGCGAGTCGGCGGGCGGTGGCTGCGCCGATGCCCCGGGAGCCGCCGGTGACCATGGCGACCTTGCCGGCCAAGCCGTCGATGGGGTCCGCCGTGTGGATCGCTGAGAGGCTCATCGTCACTGCCTTTCGACGGTGTCGTCGGGGGCTGCGGTCGGCCACCTGGTGAGGGTCAGGGCGATGGCGAGCACCCATACCAGGCCACCGAACCGGCC
>NZ_LWLS01000080.1:0-1766 GCF_001905095.1 Micromonospora sp. CB01531 | reverse complement strand
CGGAAGGAGCGGATCGAGCGCGGGGATCGCGGCGGTGAGGGCGGCCAGCTCGCACACGCCCGCGATCACCAGGCCGAACCAGCCGACCCAGCGTGGGACCAACTGCCCGGCGAGCGCGGGCACCGAGATCCCGGCCAGCAGCAGACCGGAGAAGACCACGAAACCCGGGCCGCCCGTGGCGAAGGCCAGCGCGTTGAGCGCGCGGATCGCGATAGGGCTGTCGGCCACGTGCGTCTGGGTCAACGCGAGGGTGGTCAGCCCGGACATGGCGAGCAGCGCGGCTGCGGCCGTGCCGCCGACCAGGGCGATCAGCCGACCCGGCACGTCCAGCCCGGCGGCGCGCACCCGGTGCGACGCTATGGCGGTGAACACCACGAACGGCACGGCCGAGGCCAGCAGGAGAAAGGCGGACAGGTGCGCCGCGCCCAGATGGTGGGTGTAGAAGTCGAGCAGGTCGGCGTCCGAGGAGTAGGGCGCCACGCCTGCCACGGCTGATGGCATGACGACGGCGGCGAGGGCCAGCACGACGTACGCGATGGCCGGCGGCAGCAGCGGCGCGCCGCCCAGATGTCGGCTCTGCGACCGGCTGTCCTCGAACGTGCCGGGATTCGGACTTGTCTGACGCTTGGTCATGTCAGCTTCCTCCGTTGATATCAGTCGCGAATGATTCGCTCCATGAACGGTTCTCCCGGTACGCTATCTCCATGTCTTTCCGCCCCGCAACCCAGGACGGCGAAGCGACGAGTGCGAGCCGCCGACGCGGCGGGGCCGCGTTCCTGCTGGCCCAGGTGGGCGCCCACGCCAGCAGCCGGTTCGCAGAACGGATCGCCGGCCTCGGCCTGACCCCGCCGCAGGCCGGGCTGATCCGCGCGATCGCCGCCGCCCCGGCCAGCAGCCAGCAGCAGCTGGCCACCCACCTGGGGCTGCTGCCGAGCCGCGTGGTCGCCTTCGTTGACGACCTGGAATCACGCGGCCTCCTCCGCCGTGAACGCAGCAGCGTCGACCGCCGGCAGTACGCCCTGCACCTCACCGAGGAGGGGGAAGCCCTGATGCGCCGCCTCCAGCACGTCGCTCGGACCCACGAGCGCGACCTGTGCCAAGCGCTCGACGAGGCCGAACACGCGCAGCTCGTCACCCTGCTCGGTCGCATCGCCGACCAGCAGGGACTCACCGCCCACGTCCACCCCGGCTACGCCAGGCAAGGCAGCGGCGCGTCGGCCGAAGTAGGGTCCCGCAAAGCGGGTATTTCGCCAGCCGACGCCCCACGGAAATCCACGGAATCTGGGTAACACCAGACCCGCGTCGACCGGGCCGACCACGCCTTGCCACCTGGGTAGAAGTCGTCACCGGTGGTCGTCGTTGGTCTCTCACAATCGGCCTCCGACGGCCTGAACCTAGGGGCCTGTCCGGCGGATCATGTCGGACAAGCCCTAGTAGCACTTTGTTAGGTGTCGGGTGTGTCGTTGGTGGCTTCCATGTGGATGGTGGTTGGCTGGTGGTGTGACTCCGGAGCAGATCGAGCAGGTACGTCCGCGGCTGGTTGAGTTCGCTGCGCAGATGTTGGACGGTGCGGTTCGGCGGTCGGACCAGCGGGTCAAGGGTGAGTTGTATGTGCGGGGGCTGCTCACCGACGGGGCGCGTAAGTCGATGCAGCCGATGGCGGAACGTCTCGGCGTCGATCATCAGCAGTTGCAGCAGTTCGTGACGTCCTCGACCTGGGACTATGCGACAGTGCGGGGGAACGTTGCCCGGTGGGCGGCCGAGTC
>NZ_LWLS01000079.1 GCF_001905095.1 Micromonospora sp. CB01531 | reverse complement strand
CGCATGACGGGCCAACACCACCACCTGCGACGGTGACGGATCGACTGTAAACCGGAACGCGGTAAACCTCCCCACAACCCCACAGCATGCCTACCACCTACGACACTTCCGAAACGCGCACTAGGGCCTGGTTCGTCCGGCCGTATCCGCTGCGCTCGACCGCGCCCCGTCGGCCGCCGTCGCCACCATCGTTCTGGGCAGGGTGCCCGGTCGTTCATGGCCGGAGGGAATGCCCGTTCCCGTGTAGTGGGGCAGGGGTGGCCGGGGCGCCGCCAGGCCGGCCCGGGTGCCTGGGGCCGGCCGACGCAAGGACGGGTGTGAGAAGACCAGCACCAAACTCGCCCGCTCGTCTGACCTGATCCGGTTCGAGAAGCTGCGCATCAAGACCATGAAACGCTCCGCGAAGGGAACCGTGGAGCAGTTTGTCTCCGATGACTCTGTCGTGACGCCCGTGCCGTGCGTGAAAATCGGGGGTGGTCGCCCGCCGACGTCGACCTTCCTTGGTACTTCGAGTCCGTCCCGTCACGTCAAGAACGTGCCGGGCCGACCGAAGACCGACCGGCTGGACGCGATCTGGCTGGCCAAGGTCATGGAGCGAGGGATGTGCCGGCCGAGTCTGGTGCACCCCAAGCCGATCCGCCGGTTGCGTGATCTGACCCGCTACCGACGCAGCCTGGTCCGGGATCAGACCCGGGAGAAACAACGCCTGGAAAAGATCCTGGAAGACGCGCAGATCAAGCTCGACTCGGTGATTAGCGACCTGCACGGGGTGTCCGGACGGCAGATGCTGCAGGCGATGATCGACGGACAACGCAACCCGACGATCTTGGCCGGGCTGGCCCGCGGCGTCATGCGCCGCAAGATCCCTCAGCTACGCGAGGCACTGACCGGCCACTTCGACGACCATCACGCCTTCATCTGCGACACCATGCTGCGCCGCATCGACACCCTCACCGCCGACATCGCCGAACTGGACACCCGGATCGAGCAGATGATCGCCCCTCACACCGAAGCGGTAAACACCCTCGATGAGATCACCGGAGTCGGCCTGCGCTCCGCCCAAGAGATCATCGCGGAACTCGGTGTCGACATGACGGTCTTCCCCACCGCCGCACACCTGGTGTCCTGGGCCAAGTTCTCACCCATCGACGCGACCTCAGCCGGCCGCCACAAGGGCAACTCCACCGGCAAAGGCAACCCATGGCTGGCCGCCACCCTCGGCGAGGTGGTCGCCGGAATCTCGCGCACCAACACCTTCCTCGGCGAACGCTATCGGCGCTTGGCTCGCCGACGAGGCAAGAAACGCGCGATCGTCGCGGTCGGCAACTCAGTGCTAACCATCGTCTGGCACCTGCTGACCAACCCCGAAGCCCGCTACCAGGACCTCGGCCCCGGCTTCTACGAATCACGGATAGACAAACAACGCCGCCAACGCGACCTCATCCGCCAACTCGAACACCTCACCGGCCACAAGGTCGCCGTCCAGCCCCAACCCGAAATACCCAACGCCGCCTGACCGCAACAAACCCACAGCCCGGCTCCGCTGCGCTGCGCCGGGCGCTGCCGCCTGCCCACTCGTTCACCGATTTTCGAGTCTGGCAGGAACGTGGCCCAGAAGGTCGGGCTCAACCGAGCCATCCTCGCCCAGGGGCTGGGGTCTGCTGCGGCAGCGTACCGAGCCCAAGGCCACCGGCCGGGTCGAAGACGTTCCCGCCCCTACGCGAGTCTGCGGCGCAGTGCCTGCGGATGGATCGACAGAACTCGCGCAAGAGAGCCAAGCCGAGTTCGTCTGCTTCTTCTGCGGCTTCACATGCAACGCCGACACCAGCACAGCAGTCAACGTCGCGGCAGGACAGGGCGGAATCCCCTGCCCCCGGCGAACAGCCGGTGCCGGAGGGGCGACAGCGGCCACCAGCCGTTCGAACGCCCGTGGAACTCAGCCTGTATAGGCTGGATTCCCCCTCATTCCGTAAGAGGGGGAGGATGTCAACGAGGAGAGCCTGTGCGCCTGTCTGATCTGCGCGGACGTCATGTCGCCGTCTGGGGAGCCGGCCGGGAGGGCCGGGCCGCGGTGACCGCTATCGCCGCGCACGGCCCGGCCGAGCTGGTCGTGGTCGACGACAGTGCGAACTTCCTCACTCTGCCCTGGGAGGGGGCGCTGGCGGAGGCCGCGCCGCTGGTCACCGGGGAGGCGGGCTTCGAGCGGCTGGTCGCGGCCGACGTGGTGGTCCGCTCGCCCGGCGTGCCGAACACCCACCCGTGGCTGGTCGAGCTGCGGCACCGGGACTTCCCGATCACCCAGGGCAGCGCGCTCTGGATGGCCGACCACGCGGACCGGACGGTGGGGGTCACCGGCAGCAAGGGCAAGAGCACCACGTCGAGCCTGATCAGTCACCTGCTGACCGCGGCGGGTCGGCCCAACGTCTTCGGCGGCAACATCGGCGTGCCGCTGCTCGACCTGCCCGAGGCCGAGCTGTACGTGCTGGAGCTGTCCAGCTACCAGTGCGCCGACCTGACCGACTCCCCCCGGGTGGCCGTGGTCACCGCGCTGTTCCCCGAGCACCTCGACGCGCACGGCGGCGAGCGGGAGTACTACCAGGACAAGCTGAACCTGCTCGCGCACGGCCCGCACACCGTGGTGGTCAACGGCGCGGACCCGCGGCTCGCGCTGGAGCTGGGGGACCGGGCCGCGGTGCGGGCCGGCCTGCCCGACGCCGCCCACGTCGCCGCCGGTCCGGACGGCGCCCCCTGGTTCCACCTGCGGGACCAGCCGCTCTTCCCGCGCGCGGTGTTGCCGCTGGTCGGCCGGCACAACGAGGGCAACCTCTGCGTCGCCCTCGCCGTGCTGGACGCGCTCGGCGTGGACGTTGCGGTCGCCAAGGACACCCTCGCGGTGGCGGTCGCCGAGTTCCAGGGCCTGGCCCACCGGCTCACCGAGATCCCCGACCCGTCCGGCCTCACCTTCGTCGACGACACCCTGGCCACCAGCCCGTACGCGGCCATGCACGCGATCGACGCGTACGAGGGGCGGCCCCTGACCGTGATCGTCGGCGGGACGGACCGGGGCCTCGACTACACCCCGCTGCGCGACCACCTGGCCGAGCGGGAGATCACCGTCATCGGCATCCCGGACAGCGGGCCGCGGATCGTCGAGGCGCTCGCCGGGCTGCCGGCGGTGCGGACCGAGCTCGCCGAGGACCTGGTCGCCGCGGTGGGACTGTCCCGCAAGCTCACCCCCGCCGGCGGGGTGGTGCTGCTCTCCCCGGCCGCGCCGAGCTACGGACAGTTCCGCAACTTCGAGCACCGCTCCGAGGTCTTCGCGCAGGCTGTCACCGACACCGCCCGTTGAGCCCGAGTCAGGCCGTCCCCGCGGGACCGGCGTCCGGCGGTGCCGGGCGCCGCCGCACTGTCAGCCGGACGGCAGCACCGCCTGCAGGGCGCGCATGGACCGGATCGCCGACCGGATCTCCTGCAGGTAGCGGCCCGGGGTGAGCGTGGGCTCCGGCAGCCCGGCCACTGCCGCCAGCGCCGGGTCCACCCCGACGGTGTCGATCCCGCACCGGTACGGCACGGCGAGGGTGCGCAGCGCGTCGCAGTGCTGGAACGGTACGTAGATCGGGGCGGTCACCATGAGCACCGGGTCGCCGGCCCGCAGCCGGACGTGTTCCGCCCAGAACCGCTGGGTGTCCGCGGTGTGCGCCCGGCGCCGGTCCGGCTCGCTCGACGGGGCGGCAAGCAGCCGCACCGGGGGCAGCCCGGCCGGGCGGTAGGTGCGCGAGGACCAGGCCCGGTGCGGGTGGTCCGCCCCCTGGCCGGTCTCCTCGCTCGGCGTCGTCACCCCGAACGCGGCGCGTACGCCCGCGTCGAGGGCGTCCACCTCGGTCACGCAGCCGGTGATCCCGGCATCGGCGAGCGTCCGCGACTCGGCCGGTGAGAGCGCCCGGCAACTGCCCAGCGCCGCCACCTCGCCGGAGATCCCGGCGACCGTCCGCGCCAGGTGCGCGGCGTACGCGGTGCGCCGCAGGCAGGCGTGCGCCAGCCCGCCGAGCACCAGCAGGTGCGCGTACCCGGGCAGCGCCGGCGGGACGGGGCGGACCAGGCCCAGCGCCGCCGCGGCGTCGAGCACCAGCCGGGCGGTGGCCGGGTCGAAGGCGGGCTCCCGGGCCTCGGGCCGTTCCCGCCCCTGCCGGAAGTCCCAGTGCCGGGCGGAGAAGTCGTCCAGCCCGGCCAGCACCGCCGGCAGCTCCCCGGCCGGCCAGCCACCGCCGAAGTGCCCCACCAGGGCGCGCAGCGGCGGCGAGTCCACCCAGGCCCGTACGCCCGCCGCGCGTTCCCCGTCGGTCGTTCCCGCCGCGCCGGCCGGCAGCGCCACCTCCGTCGTCCGCACCCGCCGGATGCTACCGCCCGTCCGTACGCGGACACCGGCCGTTGTGGATCGTCGCCACCCCGTGGGTGCCCGCCGTCCTGTGCTGCGGATCGAGTGGTCCGCCAGACCGACGGCCGGCGGAAAAGTGAGCGCCGGGCGGGTTCAGCTCAGGAAACCGTAGCGGTGTGGGTTGACGCGGTGTCAGGCGGACGGGCCCGCTGCGCTACACAGTGACAGTTGTCCCCCTCACCGGGTGGTGAGAGCGTGCGAGGACCAACCGCCGCTGAAGGGTGCGACGATGACCTCCGACGATCTGCTGGCCCGGCACCGGGCCGTGCTCCCGTCTTGGATGCCGCTCTACTACGCCGAACCGATCGAGCTGGTCGCCGGCTCCGGCCGCCGGGTGACCGACGCCCAGGGCCGCAGCTACCTGGACTTCTTCGGCGGCGTGCTGACCAACATGATCGGTTACGACATCCCGGAGATCCGGGACGCGGTGGAGCGGCAGTTGCGCACCGGCATCGTGCACAGCTCCACCCTCTACCTGATCCGGCAGCAGGTGGAGCTGGCTGAGAAGATCGCCCGGGTCTCCGGCATCCCCGACGCGCGGGTCTTCTTCACCAACTCCGGTACGGAGGCGAACGAGGCGGCGCTGCTGGTGGCCACCAACTACCGCCGCTCGCACCAGATCCTCGCGGTGCGCAACAGCTACCACGGCCGGTCGTACGCGGCGATGGGCGTGACCGGCAACCGCAGCTGGTCGGCGAGCGCGCTCAACCCGCTCCAGGTGGCCTGGCTGCACTCCGGCGAGCGGCTGCGCGGCCTGCTGGCCCGGCTGGACGAGGCGGACCGGATCGACGCGGCGGTGGAGGACCTGCGCGAGGTGCTCGCCACCCAGACCGCCGGCGACGTGGCCTGCCTGATCGCCGAGCCGATCCAGGGCGTGGGCGGGTTCGTGCACGGCCCGGACGGACTCTTCGCGGGCTGGAAGAAGGTGCTCGACGAGCACGGCATCCTGCTGATCAGCGACGAGGTGCAGACCGGCTGGGGGCGGACCGGCGAGCACTTCTGGGGCTACCAGGCGCACGGCGTCACCCCGGACCTGCTCACCTTCGCCAAGGGCATCGGCAACGGCTTCGCCCTGGCCGGCGTGGTCGGTCGGGCCGACGTGCTGGAGGCGGTGCCGGCGATCAGCTTCTCCACCTTCGGCGGCAACCCGATCTCCACGGCGGCCGGCAACGCGGTCCTCGACTACCTGCTCGAGCACGACCTGCAGGCGAACGCCGAGCGGGTGGGCGCGATCCTCGGTGACGGCCTGCGGACCGCGCTGGCCGACCTCGACTGCGTCGCCGAGGTCCGCGGCAAGGGCCTGATGCTCGGCGTCGAGTTCGTCCGGCCGGGCACCAGCGAGCCCGACCCGGCGCTCACCGCCCGGGTCTTCGAGGCGTGCCGGGCCGGCGGTCTGCTGGTCGGCAAGGGCGGCCTCTACGGCAACGTGGTACGGATGGGTCCGCCGCTGACGCTGACCGAGGACGAGGCCCGGGAGGGCCTGGCCATCCTGGTCGACGCGATCCGTGGCTGCGCGGCGGCGGAGGTGGCGGCATGAGCACGACGGTCATCGGGCACTTCGTCGACGGCAAGCGGGTGGTCGGCGACTCGGAGCGGCGCGGGGACGTCTTCGACCCGGCCACCGGCCGGCGTACCGGGCTGGTGGCGCTGGCTTCCGCCTCGGACGTGGCGGGCGCGGTGGAGGCCGCCGAGCGGGCCGTGCGGGCCTGGCGGGACGCCTCTCTGCCGAAGCGGACGGCGGTGCTGTTCGCCTTCCGCGAGCTGGTCCACGCCCGACGCGGCCGGCTCGCCGAGGCGATCACCGCCGAGCACGGCAAGGTGCTCGCGGACGCCGCCGGCGAGGTGCAGCGGGGCCTGGAGGTGATCGAGTACGCCTGCGGCATCCCGTCCGCCCTGCGCGGCGGCTTCAGCGAGAACGTCTCCACCGAGGTCGACTCGTACAGCCTGCGCCAGCCGCTGGGGGTGGTGGCGGTGATCTCGCCGTTCAACTTCCCGGCGATGGTGCCGCTCTGGTTCGTGCCGGTAGCCGTCGCCTGCGGCAACGCGGTGGTGCTCAAGCCCAGCGAGAAGGACCCGAGCGCGGCGCTGCTGCTGGCCGAGTGGTTCAGCGAGGCGGGCCTGCCGGACGGCGTGCTCAACGTGGTCAACGGCGACAAGGAGGCGGTCGACGCCCTGCTCGACCACCCCGGGGTCAAGGCGGTGTCGTTCGTCGGGTCCACCCCGGTCGCCCGGTACGTGCACCAGCGCGCCGCGCTGACCGGCAAGCGGGTGCAGGCGCTGGGCGGGGCGAAGAACCACATGGTGGTGCTCCCCGACGCCGATCTCGACCTGGCCGCCGACGCGGCGGTCAACGCCGGCTTCGGCTCGGCGGGGGAGCGGTGCATGGCGATCTCCGCGCTGGTCGCGGTGGAGCCCGTCGCCGACGCCCTGGTCGCGAAGATCGCCGAGCGGATGGCCCAGCTGCGTACCGGGGACGGCCGGCGGGGCTGCGACATGGGTCCGCTGGTCACCGCCGCGCACGCCGAGCGGGTCCGCAGCTACGTGGAGTCCGGGATCGCGGCCGGCGCGGTGCCGGTGGTGGACGGGCGGGACGTCACCCCGGACGGGGACGGCGAGGGGTTCTGGCTCGGCCCGACCCTCTTCGACCACGTCACCCCGGAGATGTCGATCTACACCGACGAGATCTTCGGTCCGGTGCTCAGCGTCGTGCGGGTGGGCTCGTACGACGAGGCGGTTGACCTCGTGAACGCCAACCCGTACGGCAACGGCACGGCGATCTTCACCAACGACGGCGGGGCCGCCCGGCGGTACCAGCACGAGGTGGAGGTCGGCATGGTCGGCATCAACGTGCCGATCCCGGTGCCGATGGCGTACTACTCGTTCGGTGGCTGGAAGGCGTCGCTCTTCGGTGACCTGCACGCGCACGGCGCCGAGGGGGTGGCCTTCTTCACCCGCGGCAAGGTGGTCACCAGTCGCTGGCTCGACCCCCGGCACGGCGGGGTCAACCTCGGCTTCCCCACCCAGACCTGAGCAGTCGCAGCACCCCCGCCCCGGCCAGGTATGCCACCAGCGCCGGGGCGGGCAGCCCCAGCGGCTCCGGCGCGGTCTTGCCGGTGAGGCTGTTCATCAGCAGCCCGGCGACCGGGCCCGCGTAGCCGATCGCGACCAGTGCGGTCCGGACCGGGCCGGCGGTGCTCGCCGGGGCGTGCCGGCGGGTGCGGGCCTCGATCGGGCCGAACACGGCGACCAGCGCGGCCAGCACCACGGCCAGGGTGAGCAGCCAGGGCACCCGCCAGGCCCACCAGGCCGCCGTGGCGCCCTGCGGGGTGGGCAGCACCCCCAGGGCGTCCAGCAGGCCGACCAGCAGGATGGCGGCGGTCAGGTGCCAGAGGAAGACGGTCAGCACCACCGCGTTCACCGCGATCACCACCTGCCAGGGGCCGCGGCGGCGCAGCCACCGTCGCGCCGGATTCTGCAACAGCAGGATGAGCCCGAGCTGCGCGGTGGCCGCCGCGAGCAGCGCCAGGCTCGGCGGGGCGGTGTTGTCCAGGCGCTCGCCCGGCACGTTCAGCATCGCCACCGGGTACGGCCCGACGCGGGTCAACAGCACCAGCGCGACCAGCCCCACGAGCAGCAGCACCGCCCCGGCGTGCCGCGAGCTGGGCAGCCGTCGCCGGCGCAGTCCGGGACGGTCGCCGTCGCCCCGGCCCGATGCCTGGCTCGCGCGCCGGGCGTCGTACCAGGCGAAGCCGAGCTGGTGGACGGCCAGCCAGCCGAACAGGTAGTTCCCGGTGGCCAGCCTGTCCGGGCCGAGGATCCGGCCCAGGTCGCCGAGCGCGACCAGCCCGACTAGCACCAGCGGTACGACCAGGCCGGCGCGGCGGTGCAGCGCGTACATGACGGGGGTCAGCGGGGCCACCACCAGGTAGGCGACGAGGAACCAGAGCGGGATGGTGGCGAACCAGACCACCGCGCGGATCTCGGCGGCGTCGACGCCGCGCAGCCAGGCCACCGCCGCGCCGGCCGCCAGCACCACCAGCAGCGCGGTGGTGGGACGGATCAACCGGCTGCTGCGGTCGATCAGCCAGCCGGTGGCGTCGCCGCCTCGGGCTCGCCAGGATGTCAGCGCGGCGGCGTTGGCGTAACCCCCGACCAGGAAGAAGACCGGCATCACCTGGACCCCCCAGGTCAGCGGCCAGGCCCAGGGGAGGTCGCCCAGCGCGGAGTGTCCGGTGGGGTGTCCGGCCTGGTCACGCCCGATCACGCTGATGATCCAGTGGCCGAGGACGACCAGGGTGATGGCGAGCGCCCGGAGCAGGTCGGCGTAGCGCTCCCGGCTGGGCGGTGTGCGCTCGGCGAGCTGCCGCAGGCGGCGCATGGCGCCAGGGTATGCCAGCCGGTGTTTGTCCGTGGTGATAACGGTTCGGTCGTCGGGTCTTGTGGTCCGCGCCCTCCTGTCGTAGAAATTCTTCAGCAATACGGAATGAAATGAAGACAAGCAACGCGTAACCCCACCGTGCCTCGACGCTGCGGCCGCCGTACCCCACCCTCGGCGGGCCGCCCGTACCCGAACCGAGGAGATGCGATGAACAGGCGTGAGATCCTGCGGCGCACCGCCGCCGCCAGCCTGCTGGCCACCCCCGCCGCCGGCCTGCTTGCCGGCTGCGCCACCTCCGGCGGCGACGACAAGAAGGACACCGACACCTACAAGGGCACCAAGAGCGAGCAGAACCCGCTCGGCGTCAAGGAGGACGCCCCGCTCGAGGTGGTGATCTTCAACGGCGGCTTCGGTGAGGAGTACGCCAAGGCCCACGAGGCCCTGTACAAGGAGAAGTACCCCAAGGCGGAGATCAAGCACGCCGCCACCCAGGAGATCAACAAGACCCTGCAGCCGCGCTTCGTCGACGGCAACCCGCCGGACGTGGTGAACAACTCCGGTGCCGGCCAGATCGACTTCAACGGCCTGGTCAGCCAGAACGCGGTCGCCGACCTGAGCGAACTGCTCGACGCCCCGAGCCTCGACATCCCCGGCAAGAAGGTGCGCGACACGCTGCTGCCCGGCACCGTCGAGGTCGGCTCATACGACGGGAAGTTCCTCGTCCTCAACTACACCTACACCGCCTACGGCATCTGGTACTCCACCAAACTCTTCACTGAACGCAACTGGCAGTACGCGAAGACCTGGGACGAGCACATCGCACTCTGCAAGCAGATCAAGGCCGCCGGCATCGCGCCGTGGACGTACGCGGGCAAGCACCCCCGCTACATGAGCTGGCCGCTAATCTCCACCGCGATCAAGCTCGGCGGACCGTCGGTGGCGATGGCGATCGACAACCTCGAGCCGAACGCGTGGAAGTCCGACGCGATGAAGGCGGCCGCCGACGCGTGGCACCAGATCGTCAAGGACAAGTACATCCTGGACGGCTCGCCGGGTCTGGACCACATCCAGTCGCAGACGGCCTGGTGCCAGGGCAAGGCCGCCTTCATATCCTGCGGCTCCTGGCTGGAGAACGAGCAGGCGAAGGTCACCCCGGCCGGCTTCAACATGACCGTCGTGCCCACGCCCAGCCTGGGCAGCGGCGACAAGCTGCCCTTCGAGGCGATCCGGGGCACCGCGGGCGAGCCGTTCATCGTCCCGGCCAAGGCCAAGAACCTCGCCGGCGGCCTGGAGTACCTGCGGGTGATGCTCTCCAAGAAGGGCGCCCAGGACTTCACCAAGAAGGTCTCCAGCCTGCCCGTGGTCGCCGGCGCCACCGAGGGCGTCGAGCTGCCGTTCGGCCTGAGCACCGTGGCGAAGGCGCTGGACGCGTCCGGCAGCAACGGCTTCAACTGGGTCTACAACAACTACTACCGCAAGCTGGAGCGCGAGCTCGTCGACGCCGCGTGCGGCGAGTTCTTCAGCGGGCGGATCGGCCCGGCCGAGTTCCTCGACCAGTGCCAGAAGGGCGCCGACTCGATCGCCCAGGACAGCTCGATCAAGAAGTACAAGCGGGCCGCGTAGCCAGCCGGTGGGGGTGGGCGTCGGCCCGCCCCCACCGCCCTGGCCGGTTGGAGGAGGATCGCCCCGTGCGACATGGCAAGTACCCGCTGATCATCACGTTCCTGCTGCCGCCGTTGGCGCTCTACGTCCTGTTCGTGATCTCGCCTTATCTGCAGGCGTTCCAGATCTCGACCACGAGCTGGCTGGGCTACTCGGCGCAAGCCGACCCGGTCGGTCTCGCCAACTTCCGGACGATGCTGCACGACGACCGGGTGTGGAACGCGATCGGCAACAACGCCATCCTGCTCGCCGTGGTGCCGGTGCTGACCATCAGCCTCGGCCTGTTCTTCGCCACCATGCTGTCGATGGGTGGGCGCGGCGACCGGGCCGGCGTCACCGGAGTCCGCGGGTCAGCCTTCTACCGGCTGGTCTACTTCTTCCCACAGGTGCTCCCGGTGGTGATCATCGCGCTGCTCTGGCGGGAGATCTACCACCCGAACAACGGCCTGCTCAACGGTTTGCTGCGCGCTGTCGGCCTGCCCGCGCCGACCTGGCTCGGCGATCCGCGCACCGCCTTCTGGTGCGTGCTCGCCGTGATGGTGTGGAGCAACGTCGGCTTCTACGTGGTGCTCTTCGGCGCCGCGATGTCCGCCATCCCGCGGGACATCTACGAGGCGGTGCTGCTCGACGGCGCGTCCCGGTGGGTCACGCTGCGCCGGATCACCATCCCGCTGCTCTGGGACACCGTGCAGGTCGCCTGGATCTATCTGGCCATCGCGGCGCTGGACGGCTTCATCCTCGTCCAGCTGATGACGAACGGGGGGCCGAACTTCTCCTCCGACGTCATCGGGCTGCGGATGTACGAGACCGCGTTCGGCAGCGAGAGTAAGTTCGGGTACGCCTCGGCAATCGGCGTGGTGATGTTCTTCCTGACCCTCACGGTGGCGGTGCTGGCGTTGCGGGCCGCCCGGCGCGAGAGGATCGAGCACTCATGACCACCCTGGACAGGTCCACCGCGACGGACGCGGAGCTGGGCCCGACCCGCCGCGACCTGGGGCCGGCCCGCCGCGAGCGGGGCGTGGTGAACGTCGCGTCGCACGGCTTCCTGGTGGTCTGGGGCGCGCTGACCATGCTGCCGTTGTTGTGGATGTTCCTCAGCTCGTTCAAGAGCGACGGTGAGATCCTCTCCGACCCGTGGGGGCTGCCCGGCGCGCTGCGGCTGGAGAACTGGGCCCGGGCCTGGACCGAGGCGCACATCGGCCGGTATTTCCTCAACAGCGCGATCGTGGTGGCCGGTTCGCTCACGCTGACGATGCTGCTTGGCGCGACCGCGGCGTACGTCTTCGCGCGCTACGAGTTCCGGGGCCGTCAGGTCGTCTACTACCTGTTCGTCGGCGGCATGATGTTCCCGGTCTTCCTCGCCCTCGTCCCGCTCTTCTTTGTGGTCCGCAACGCCGGTCTGCTTGGCACCTGGCCCGGCCTCATGCTGGTGTACGCGGCGTACTCACTGCCGTTCACGGTGTTCTTCCTTACCGCGTTCTTCCGCACCCTGCCGACCGCGGTCGCGGAGGCGGCCCTGATCGACGGGTGCGGCCATTTCCGGCTGTTCTTCCGGGTGATGCTGCCGATGGCGCGTCCGGGACTGATCAGCGTGGCGATCTTCAACTTCCTGAGCCACTGGAACCAGTTCATCCTGCCGCAGGTGCTCATGCAGGGCGACGACTCGAAGTACGTCCTGGCCCAGGGGCTCACGGCGCTCGCGGTCAGCCAGGGCTATCAGGGCGACTTCAGCGGCCTGTTCGCCGGTCTGACCATCGCCACACTGCCGGTGCTGGTGGTCTACGCGGCGTTCCAGCGGCAGATCCAGGCGGGCCTCACCGCTGGCCAGCTCAAATAGGTGCCGGTCGGCTGCGGCCCGGCTTGACCAGTAGGAAATCCCCTACCTATTGTGGCGGCATGACCGTGACCCATGTGCAGCTCCTCTCCGTGCCCGTCAGCGACCAGGACCGGGCCCGCGACTTCTACGTCGACGTCCTCGGCTTCGACCTCGTCTGGGACAACCCGATGGGGCCCGGCGGTCGCTGGGTCCAGGTCGCCCCGAAGGGCGCCGCGACGGCGCTGACCCTGGTCACCTGGTTCCCGACCATGGCACCCGGCTCGCTCAAGGGCCTGGTGCTGGAGACCGACGACCTCGACGCCGACGTGGCACGGCTGCGGGAGCGGGGCGTGGTCTTCGCCGACGACGGCATCCAGACCGCCCCCTGGGGCCGGTACGTCACCTTCGACGACCCGGACGGCAACGGCATCGTGCTCCAGGCCACCCGTGTCTGAGGGGGACGTCTTCGCGGCGCTGGCCAACCCCACCCGGCGGGAGGTGCTCCGGCTGCTGCTCGAACGGGGCGAACAGCCGGTGCAGCGGCTCGCCGACCATTTCGAGATGCGCCGGCCAAGCCTCTCCGAGCACCTGCGGGTGCTCAAGGACGCCGGGCTGGTGACCGAACAGCCGGTCGGCCGGCAGCGGTTTTATTCACTGCGCCCCGAGCCGTTGCGCCAGGTGGCCGACTGGCTCGGCCCGTACGAGCAGTTCTGGCGGGCCCGCCTGGCCGACCTGCGCGAGGTGCTGGACGGGCTGCCCGATGACTGAGTCGACGGCGATCGCCCTCGACCAGTTCCTGCCCCACCCGCCGGCCAAGGTCTGGCGGGCGCTGACCGATTCTGATCTGCTGGCCCGCTGGCTCATGCCGAACAACTTCCGGCCCGTGCTCGGGCACCGGTTCAGCTTCCGCACCACCCCGCGACCCGGTCAGGGCTTCGACGGACTGGTCCACTGCGAGGTGCTGGAGTTGGACGAGCCGCGCCGGTTGCGGTGGGCCTGGCGGGGCGGCCGGCTGGACACCGTGGTCAGCTGGACGCTGGTGCCCGAGGGACGGGGCACCCGGCTGTTCCTGGAGCACTCCGGCTTCGACCCGGACGACCCGGTGCAGCGGGGCACCTTCACGCTCCTCGACGGCGGCTGGCGCAGTCACGTCTGGCGCCGCCTCGAGCAGACCCTCACCGCCCTGCCCTGACCCCGCGCCTTCCCGCCCGTCGAGGCTTATCGTCCATTGAGCCTTCCGGGCCTTCCCGCGCTCCAGGCCTCCACGCGCCGAGGGCGGTGATGGCAGGTCCAGAACTGACTGCGGTTATGGTCCGCCGTCGGCGCGGGGCGCGGAGGTCAGGCGGTCGTCGAAACCAGGAGGGCGTGCAGGGCTGCCGGGTCGGTGACCTCGGGCAGGTCGCGGGCGGCGAGCCAGGCGGCCGCCGCGGCCCCGTCGCCGGCCGTGTGCAGCGGCGCGTCCGGCCACCGGCGGGCCAGCTCGGCGTGGACCGCGGCGCCGAGCGGGGTGTCCCCGGTGAGCAGCCCGCCGCCGAGCACCACCGGGTCGGCCGCGCCGGGCCGCCGGATCCGGGTCACGTTCTCCGCGAGCAGCACGGCGGCCTCGCCGATCAGCGCCCGGGCGGTCGGCTCGCCCGCCCGGGCCGCGGTCACCACCAGCGGCGCGAGCCGGGCCAGCTCCACCGGCGGTCGCCGGGTCACCGCCTGCACGACCGCCTCGGCGGTCGCCCGCGGCCGGGCCGCCACCTCGGCCGAGCCGGTCAGCTCGGCGAGCACCCGGCCGGCCAGCACGCCCGGCGGGTCGGCGCGGTCCAGGTCGGACAGCAGCCGGCGGACCGCCTCCCTGCCGAGCCAGAACCCCGAGCCGGTGTCGCCGAGCAGCCAGCCGTGCCCGTCCGCGGTACGGTCCAGACGCAGGTCGCGTACCTGGGCGGCGATCGCGCCGGTGCCCGCGATGAGCACGGTGCCGTCCGGGGCCGCGGTGCCCGCGGCGTACGCCACCAGGGCGTCGCCGTGCACCGCGTACGGGCAGCGCAGACCCGCGTCGGACCAGGCCCGGTCGAAGGCGGCCCGCCCCTGCGGGTCGGCGAGGAGCCGGCCGGCCCCGGCCAGCCCGATCACGCCGGCGCGTACCCGGGTCGGGTCGACGTCGGCGAGCGCGGCGCGCAGCGCGGCGAGCAGCTCGACGGCGGCCCGCTCGGCGCCGTGGCTGGTCGGGTTGCCGCCGCCGGCCCGGCCCGTGCCGAGCCGTACGCCGTCGAGGCTGACGGCGGCGGCGCGGGTGGACGTACCCCCGATGTCGAGGCCGACCACGATCATGTCGGACATCCGCTGGGCCTGCTTCCTACTGGTTGCTCGTTGTTGAGCTGTTGGGATGGTTCGCTCTCCGTTCGGCTGGCGCCGGGCTGGAGTCCTGGACCGGCAGTCTGGTCCGGTGGCGATCGGTCCGGTCCTGCAGGATCTGCTTCACCCGCTGGTGTGGGGTGTGTAGGGCGATGTCGGGGGCGCCGGCTCTTTGCAGGATGTTGATCGCGGCGTTCACGTCTGCTTGCCACACCACTGGGCAGCGGGTGCAGTGAAACCAGTCTCCGCTGCGGCGGCCGAAGTCGCCGCAGTGGTGGCAGGTTTGTGAGGTGTGGGCGGCGTTGACGGGAACGTGCGCAGAACCTCTGCGCTCCGACACGCTTTTCAGGGCCTCGGTGGTGACTCCTTTGGTCCCCGCGGCGAGATGCCGGTTGATGTTCTTAGGTAGCTTCTTGCGGCTGGTGAAGCGTTTGGTGAGGTCTTCGGCGATCACGGTGGGGGCCTTGTCGACGACCTCGTGCACGGCGGTGAAGTTCTCCGTGCGCACCCGCGCCCGGTGGTGGGCGGCCTGCCGGTCCCGCTTTACCGTCCCGAGGTTGTTGGTCTTGATCCGTTGCGCTTTCGCGTGGTCGCCGCGCAGGGCGGCTGTGTTGGCGATCGAAGGGAGCTTCGCCCAGCGCCGGTTGCGTTCCTTCAGGCGGTCCGCCTCGGCCGTCAGCAGTGCGCCGAGGCGCCTACCGTGCCGGCCGCTGTCGGAGTCGGTGAGGGCTTCGGTGTAGCACTTGTCCACATTGACCGTTGCATCGCCGCACGGCCGCTGTGACGACCACATCTGCGACGCGTCGATCTGGTAGTGGACCTCGACTCGGCCGCGGCGCAGGATCAGGTTCAGCGTGCTCGTCGGCGCGACAGTCGTGGACAGCGGGATCTTGACCATCTTGCGGCGTTGCAGACCGGGTACGACCAGCCACAACCGGCCCCGCCCGTCGACGATGATGTTGTGCTTGTCGGCGCGGACGACGATCTGATCGTGTGTGTGGTTGCGGCCTCGCTTCCAGTGCTTGCGCAGTTGGCGAGCCAGGAACGGGTCACTGGCCCACAGGTCGGCCTTCAACGTGGTGAACGTCCGCTTGAGTTCGGCCGTAGATAGACGTGCTGACAATATCGACAACCAGGTCACAGTTCCCCCGCGGGCGTTGTGGCCCTTCATGCTGGTCTGCCCGGGTCGCCGAGGCAAGATCCACGGTCCGGTCGGTGGCTTTGCGCGAGGTAACAGTTTGAAAACTTCGCCCATGCCCTTGACACGGAGGGGGCGTCAGTAAGAACTTTTACCACTAACAGTTAACACTCTTTTCCGAAAGGCGTCCCATGGTTGATCACGAGGTGGACACCCCCGCGGGGACCGCGGTGGTCGACGCCGACGCGGTCGACCGGCGGGGTGCGGTGGCGGTTTCCTCCGACGGAGTGCTGGCCAGGGTCCGGGCCGGGGCTGGAGAGCTGACGGGGGCGTTGCGCCGGGTCGCTGAGCACGTGCTCAGCGACCCGGAGGCGGCGGCCCGGGCCACCATCGTGGAGCTGGCCGAGCGCAGCGGCACGTCACCGGCGACCATCACCCGGTTCTGCCGGGCGATGGGCTTCGAGGGCTACGCCGACCTGCGGCTCGGCATCGCCGCGGAGACGGGCCGGGCGCGCTCGGCGGGCTGGACCGTCGACATCGGCCGGGAGATCCAGCCCAGTGACCCGCTGTCCCGGGTCCTCGACCAGATCATGGCCGCCGACACCCGCGCCATGCACGACACCGCCGCGCTGCTCGACCTCGCCGAGGTGGAAAAGGCAGCGGTGGCCATCGCCGGCGCGAGCCGGGTGAACATCTTCGGCGCCAGCGGCAGCGCGCTGGTGGGCGAGGAGATGCAGTTCAGCCTGCACCGCATCGGGGTGGCCGCCTGGGCCTGGAGCGACGTGCACGAGGGGCTGGCCAGCGCGGCCCTGCTCGGTGTCGGCGACGTGGCGTTGGGCATCTCGCACACCGGGCAGACCCGGGAGACCATCGAGTTGCTCGCGGAGGCGGGCAGCCGGGGGGCCACCACGGTCGCGCTGACTGGCTTCCCCCGCTCGCCGCTGGCCGAGCTTGCCGACATCGTGCTGGTCACCGCCAGCCAGGCCACCACCTTCCGGCCCGACGCGCTCTCCGCCCGGCACCCTCAGCTTGTCGTGCTCGACCTGCTCTACATCGCCGTGGCGCAGCGCACCCACGACCGCGCCCACGCGGCCTTCCGGCGTACCGCCCAGGCCGTCGACGGACACAAGGCCGCGAAGGGGGCCACCTCATGATCAGCGCCCAGCGGTACGCGGACGCCGTCCGGCCGGTGCTCGACCGGCTGGTCGATACGCAGGCGGCGGCGGTGGACCGGGCCGCCGACCTGATCGCCGCCGGGCTGCGTGCCGGTGGGGTGCTCCAGGCCTTCGGCGCCGGCCACTCCGAGGCGTTCGCCGCCGAGCTGGTGGCCCGGGCCGGCGGGCTGGTGCCCACCAACCGACTCTCCCTGCACGACCTCGTGCTGCACGGTGACGCGCCCCGCGACGTGCTCGCCGACCCCAAGCTGGAACGCGACCCGGCCGTGGCGCACCAGCTCTACGCCCTCGCGGCGCCGCAGCCCGAGGACGTGTTCGTGGTCGCCTCCCAGTCTGGCATCAACGGCTCGGTGGTCGAGCTGGCGGCGCTGGTCCGGACGCACGGCCACCCGTTGATCGCGGTCACCTCGGTCGAGCACACGGCACGGGTCGCCCCGCGGCACCCGTCCGGGCACCGGCTCGCCGACCTCGCCGACGTCGTGCTGGACAACGGCGCGCCATACGGCGACGCACTGCTGCCGCTCGAGGGCGGCGGCGCGGTCTGTGCGGTCTCGTCGGTCACCGCGGCGCTGCTGGCGCAGCTGCTGACCGCCGAGGTCGTACGACGGTTCCACCAGGCCGGAGAGGTACCCCCTATCTACCTCTCCGCCAACGTCCCCGGTGGGGACGAGCACAACCTCGCCCTCGAGTCGCGGTACGCCGGGCGCCTCCGGCGCACCGCCTGACCCGACACCACAAGGAGAGACGAACATGTCGGTTACTCCCGAGAACCTCGGCGACCTCAGCCGGCGGACGCTGCTGCGGCGGGCCGCCGCGGCCGGCCTGCTCGCGACCCCGGCGATGGGCCTGCTCAGCGCCTGCGCCGGCAGCGAGCCGAAGAAGTCCGACGACACCGGCGGCGCGAAGAGCAAGGACAACCCGTTCGGCGTCAAGGACGGCAGCGCGGTCAAGGTGGTCATCTTCAACGGTGGCCTCGGTGACCAGTGGGCGAAGGAAGACAAGGTCATCTTCAACGCCAAGCACGCCAACGTCACGGTCAACATGAGCTCGACTCAGAAGATCAAGACCGAAGAGCAGCCGAAGATGGCGACGCAGCCGAGTGACCTGGTGATGAACTCGGGTGCGGACATGATGGACCGCAGCACGCTGATCAACGAGGGTGCCATCGAGCCGCTCGACGACCTGCTCGCCGCCCCCGCGTGGGACGGCGAGGGCACGGTCGCCGACACCCTGTTGCCCGGCACGGTGTCCGACGGCACGCAGAACGGCAAGTTCTACGTCGTCAACGTCGCGTTCACGGTTTGGGGCAACTGGTACAACGCGGCCTTGTTCAAGAAGGAGGGTTGGCAGCCGCCCACGACCTGGGACGAGTTCTTCGCGCTCGCTCCGAAGATCAAGGCCAAGGGCATGGCGCCGTACGTCCACGACGCGGTCCACGGTTACTACCCCCGATGGGCGCTGATGGCGAGCATCTGGAAGTCCGCGGGCAAGCAGGTTGTCGTCGACATCGACAACCTCAAGGACAACGCGTGGAAGGCCGACGGCGTCCTCAAGGCGCTGGAGCCGTGGGAGAAGCTCGTCAAGGACAAGCTGCTGCTGCCGGGCAAGCTCGACCACACCCAGTCGCAGCAGGCCTGGCTCGACGGCAAGGCGGCGTTCATCCAGGTCGGCACCTGGCTGAAGAACGAGATGTCGGCCACCATCCCGCCGGGCTTCGAGCTCACGATCTCCGACTACTGGTCCAACGCGGGCGACAAGGCGCCGAAGGACGTGTTCGCCGCCTCCGGCGAGGGCTTCGTCGTGCCGAGCAAGGCCCCCAACAAGGCCGCCGCCAAGGAGTTCCTGCGGGCGATCCTGTCGAAGGAGGGCTCGGCCAAGTTCGCCGAGCTGACCAAGTCGCTGGCCTCCACCAAGGGCTCCGGCGACAACGTGCAGGACTCGGCACTGTCCAGCGCGAACGCCCTGATGAAGAACGGCGGCAGCGAGCTCATCTCGGTCAAGTTCCAGGACTTCTACGCCGACCTGGACAAGGAGAGCCAGAACCTCTCCGAGGAACTGATGGCCGGCCGGCTCACCGCGCAGCAGTTCATCGACAAGATGCAGACGGCCGCCGACAAGGTCGCCAAGGACTCGTCGATCAAGAAGCAGACCCGCACCGCCTGATCCGTTCGAGAGAGGCAGTCCAATGCGGCACGGAGTCGCGCGTTTCGTCACGGGCTTCCTGGCCCTGCCTGTCGCGCTGTACCTGCTCTACGTGGTGTGGCCGTTCGTGCAGGCGGCGGGATACTCGCTGACCGACTGGGGTGGGTTCTCGGGCTCCCAGAACTTCGTCGGGCTGGACAACTACGTCCGGCTGCTCTCCGACGAGCTGATCCGGAAGGCGTTCTGGCACAACGTCTTCTTCCTGGTCACCGTGCCGCTGTTCACCATCGCGCTGGCCCTGTTCCTCGCGTTCCTGCTCAATGTGGGCGGACGCGAGGACAGGGCCGGCATCCGCGGGGTGTTCGGCTCCGGCCTCTACAAAATCATCTTCTTCTTCCCGCAGGTGCTGTCGCTGGTGGTCATCGCCGTCATGTGGCAGCAGATCTACCGGACCGACGGTCAGGGCCTGATCAACGGGATGCTCATCAAGATCGGGCTGGTCGACGCGGACAACCCGATCGCGTTCACCGCCGATCCGGAGCCCTTCCTCGGCGTACCGGCGGTGCTGTGGTGGCTGCTGCTCATCGCGGTGTGGAGCGGGGCCGGTTTCTACATGGTGCTCTTCTCCGCGGCGATGCAGTCGATCCCGAAGGACATCTTTGAGGCGGCGATCCTGGACGGGGCGAACCGGTTCCACACCTTCTTCCGGGTCACCCTGCCGCTGCTGCGGGACACCATCTCGGTCGCCTGGGTCTACCTGGGCTTCATCGCGCTGGACATGTACGCCCTGGTCTTCGTCATGACCCCGAGCCAGGGCGGCCCTAACCACGCCAGCGAGATCTTCGCGTCGGTGCTCAACTTCACCGCGTTCCAGAAGGGCCAGTACGGCTACGCCTGCGCGATGGGTGTCGCGCTGGCCATCTTCACGATCCTGCTCGCCGCGCTGCAGCTGAGGATCACCCGTCGTGACCGCATCGAGTACTGAAGGAGGCGCGACGATGAGCACGGCGACGCATGGTCTCGGCCGGGCCGACCAGGCCAGCCCGTCCCGCCCGGCGCCCGTACGGCGGGCCGACGCCCGCCGGGCCGGAGTGGGTGCCCGGATCTTCAACGGCTTCTCCCACCTGTTCCTGGTGGTCTGGGCCCTGATGGTGGTCTACCCGCTGGTGTGGGTGGTGATGTCGGCACTCAAGAACGACTCGGAGGTCATCCGCGAGCCGCTCTCGCTGATCCCGAGCAAGCTGCACTGGGACAACTTCGCCCGCGCCTGGACCGAGGGGCACCTCGGGTCGTTCTTCCTCAACACGGTGCTGGTGCTGGCCGGCAGCGTCACGCTGACCATGCTGCTCGGCTCGATGGCCGCCTACGCCCTGGCGCGCTACGAGTTCCGCGGCAACCGGCTGATCTACTACATGTTCCTCTCCGGCCTGACCCTGCCGATCTATCTGGCCGCGGTGCCGCTGTTCAAGGGCGTCTACAACATGGGCATCACCTTCCCGCTGCTCGGCCCGAACAAGCACCTCATGCTGATCGTCGTCTACGTCGCCTGGTCGCTGTCGTTCACGATCTTCTTCATGCACTCGTTCTTCCGGACGCTGCCCGACTCGATCGCCGAGGCGGCCATGGTCGACGGGGCCTCGCACACCCGGACCTTCTTCAGCGTGATGCTGCCGATGGCCAAGCCGGGCCTGATCAGCATCGGCATCTTCAACGTGCTCGGTCAGTGGAACCAGTGGTACCTGCCGACCCTGCTCATGCAGTCGGTGGCCGGCGAACCGAAGCATCAGGTGCTCTCCCAGGGACTGATCGAACTCTCCGTCAACCAGGGCTACAAGTCCGACTGGTCCGGCCTCTTCGCCGGGGTCACCATGGCCATGCTGCCGGTCCTGATCGTGTACATCGTCTTCCAGCGCCAGGTCCAGTCCGGCCTCACCGCCGGCGTCGGCAAGTAGGCCCCCCGCCCCCTCGCCGGGCGTCCCGCCGGGCGAGGGGCAGCTGCACGGAAAGAGTGGCCATTCCGCGTCGGATGGCCACCCTTTCCATGACGGAGCCCCCTCGGGCTGGCGGCGCTCTCCGGCGGCGACCCGCGGCGGTGGGACGCGTCCGGCGGCCATTCATGCGGCGCGCCGCGCCCGGGGCCGAGCGGGATGCGGCGAGTGTCGGAGGGGCGAGGCAGAATCGCGTCCGTGCTGGTGGCGGTGGTGTCGGACGAGCGGGGCGGGGGAGTGCTGCAACCCCTCGACCCCGCCGGCCGACCCGCCGGCCCGGCCGAGCCGGTCGCCGACCTCGCCGCCGCGGTGGCCGCCCGGGAGGCCGCCGACCGCCCCCGCTGGGTCTGGGCCACCGGCGCCCCGCTCTACCCGGCGCTGCTGCGCGCCGGCGTACGGCTGGACCGCTGCCACGACGTCGAGCTCACCGAGGCGCTGCTGCTCGGTTACGCGGGCCGCTGGGGCGAGCCCCGGTCGCTCGCCGCCGCCTGGGCCCGGCTCACCGGCGCGCCGGTGCCGCCCGACCCGGCGCCCCGCCCGGCGGAACCCCCCGGTCACGGCCAGGGCGCACTCTTCGACCCGCCGTCCGGCCCGCCCGGCCCGGGCATCGAGGCGTTGACCCGGGTGTACGCGGACCAGCTCGACCGCATCGCCGCGACCGCGCAGCCCGGCCGGTTCCGGCTGCTGGTCGCCGCCGAGTCGGCCGGTGCGCTGATCGCCGCCGAGATGGGGGCGGCCGGCCTGCCGTGGCGCGCCGACGTGCACGACGCGATCCTCGCCGACCTGCTCGGCGAGGCGTCGCCGGTCGGCGGGCCGCCCCGCCGGCTGGCCGAGCTGGCCGCCCGGATCGCCGACGCGTTCGGCGTCCGCCAGTTGCACGCCGACTCCCCGGCCGAGCTGCTGAAGGCGTTCGCCCGGGCCGGCGTGGAGCTGCCGAACACCCGGGCCTGGGTGCTGCGCGGGGTGGAGCACCCGGCGGTGCCGCTGGTGCTCGAATACAAGGAGCTCTACCGGATCTGGACGGCGCACGGCTGGGCGTGGCGGGACGCCTGGGTCTCCGGCGGCCGGTTTCATCCCGAGTACGTGCCCGGCGGGGTGGTCTCCGGCCGCTGGGCCACCCGGGGCGGCGGCGCGCTGCAGATCCCGAAGGTGATCCGGCGTGCGGTGGTGGCCAACCCGGGCTGGGCGTTCGTGGTGGCCGACGCCGGGCAGCTCGAACCCCGGGTGCTCGCCGCGGTCTCCGGGGACGACCGGCTGGCCGCCGCCGGTGGCGCCGGGGACCTCTACGCCGCCCTGGCCCGGGACGCGTTTGCCGGTGACCGGGCCCGCGCCAAGGTGGCCCTGCTCGGCGCCATGTACGGGCAGACCGGTGGCGCGGCGCTGCCCGCGCTCGCGGTACTCAAGCGCAACTATCCGACGGCGTTCGGGTACGTCGAGGCGGCCGCCCGCACCGGTGAGGCGGGCGGGCTGGTGCGGTCGTGGTTGGGGCGTACCTGCCCGCCTGGGTCGGTGGGCTTCGGCGACGGGGAGGAGGCGGACCCGGACGCCGGGGCGGACCCGCAGGGTCCTCGGGCCCGGGCGGCCCGGTCCCGGGGCCGGTTCACCCGCAACTTCGTCATCCAGGCCACCGCCGCCGAGTGGGCCGCCACGTTGCTGGCCACCCTGCGCACCGCGCTGGCCGGCACCGGGGCCGAGCTGGTGTTCTTCCAGCACGACGAGGTGATGGTGCACTGCCCGGCCGAGCAGGCCGAGACGGTGGCGGCGGCGGTCACCGCCTCGGGCGCCCGGGCCGCCGGGCTGCTCTTCGGAGACACTCCGGTCCGGTTTCCGCTCGACCTGTCCATCGTCGACTGCTACGCCGACGCGGCATAGTCGCACAAATTTCCGTTTTGCCCCGCTACCCGCTCCCGGTGGCGCTCGTTGGTCCGGTGTGCGTACGACGGGACGGACCGGGCGCGGCTGCCCCCGGTCCGTCCCCCTGGTCGAGGGGGCACCGCTGAACCGGATCGCAGGAATGATCATCGCCGCTGGTGGGGGCCGTCGAATCGGCGGACCTGAGGCGTTGCTGCACCAGGGGGAGAAACCCCTGCTGAGCCAGCTGGTCGACACGATGCGCGAGGCGGGCTGCGAGCAGGTCGTGGTCGTGCTGGGCGCGGCGGCCGACCAGGTCCGCGAGACGGCGGACCTGACCGCGGCCACCGTGGTGGTCAACCGGGCCTGGGGGACCGGAGTCGGCTCCTCGATCCGGGCCGGGCTGGCCGCGCTCACCGACGAGGGGATCGAGGCGGTCGTGGTGGTGCCGGTGGACATGCCCGGGCTCACCACCGGCGCGGTCCGCCGGGTGGCCGCCCTGCCGTACCCGGACGTGCTGGTCTGCGCCACCTACGACGGACTGCGCGGCTACCCGATGGTGTTCGGTCGCCGGCACTGGTCCGGGATCGCGACCCTGGCCAGCGCCGACGTCGGGGCCCGGCCGTACCTACTGGCGCACAAGGACCAGATCGTCGACATCTCCTGCGACTCGGTGGCCGACGGCAGCCGGATCGACAGCCCCGAACTGATGGCCCTCTACGGCCTCAGCATCCCGGAACAGCGGGTCGGCGTCTGAGTCGGAGACCGGCCGGTGGAAAGCCGCCCGGCACCCGTTCCGGCAAGCTGCCCGTCCCGGTGGCCGCCAATCCGCCGGTTCTGTCCGACCGGACAGTCAGTGCTCCCCTACCTGCTGTGACCGGGGCCGTTCCGAAGTCGTCGCTCCTGATATACAGGGCCAGCCGACAGGCGCGGCGTCACCACGGGAAGGGGAAAACATGGCGCACGAGCCCACCGATCTCTTCCGCCGGTCGCCGGCCTGGTCCCGCCGTACGGTCCTCGGCGCGGGTCTGGCCGCGGGCACCCTGCCACTGCTGGGTGGCCCGGTCGAGGCGGCAGACCCGGGTCCACAGTGGGTGACACCGGCCGGGGCGACCCCGGACCTGATCGACCCCGCCGCCGAGCTGAGCCCACCCCTGCCGGGCGACATGATCGGCAGGTCGCCCCGCGCGAAGGCCGCCGACCTACGCAAGCTGGCCCCGACCCGCCGGTCGTCCGAGCCAGGCGATGGGCGGACGCTCGCCGCGACCGCGGCCCTCCCGTTCCAGTTCCGGTACGACGACTTCGAGATCCGGGAGCTGCCGGTCGAGCTGCGGCCGTACTACCGCAGCACCACGATGCCGCTGGTCGACACCGGGACGCACGACGCGCAGGGCGTGCGGATGATCCTCACCGGAGGCAAGCTGCACGATTTCCCGGTCGGCCAGGCGCAGTACGGCCTGGCACTGTTGGAGAGCCACCGGCTCACCGGCACGGTGGAGTATCTGAACCGGGCGATCAAGCAGGCGCAGCGGCTCGCGGACCGGCGGGTGCTGCGCGAGGGGGCCTGGTTCTTCCCGCATGACTTCGACTACATGCTGCACGCCACCTACGACCTGTTCCGGCCGCCGTGGTACTCGATGATGGCGCAGGGGCAGGCGCTCAGCCTCTTCACCCGACTGTACGAGGTGACCGGCAACTCCTCCTGGCGCACCGCCGCCGACGCCACCTTCGCCTCGTTCCTGCTGCCGCCGGTCGCCGGGAAGCCCTGGGGGATCCACGTCCAGGACGGGCTGCTCTGGCTCGACGAGTACCCGCACCCGCTCCAGGTGCGGGGCGACCGCACCTACAACGGGCACATGTTCTCCGCGTACGGGCTGTGGGACTACTGGATCCTGACCCGGAATTCAAACGCCAAGCTGCTGCTCCAGGGTGCCCTGACCACCGCCCGTGACGCATACGCGGCCATTCGCACCCGGGGCTGGCGCAGCAAGTACTGCCTGCTCCACGGCAAGGACTCGAACCTGTACCACACGACGCACAGCATCCAGCACGCGCAGCTCTTCGCCATCACCGGCGACGAGTACTTCGCCCGCATCGCCGACCTGTTCTACTCGGACTTCCCGCCACACTCGGTACGCGCCAAAGTGCGCCTGATGGCCGGTACGCACACCGGCTACCGGTTCTCCAGCACCGGCACCGTCCTGGCCAGCCGGACCCTCAAGCTCAGCCGCGCC
Source organism: Micromonospora sp. CB01531 (assembly GCF_001905095.1). GTDB lineage: Bacteria > Actinomycetota > Actinomycetes > Mycobacteriales > Micromonosporaceae > Micromonospora. The sequence goes on along the minus strand of NZ_LWLS01000079.1, from coordinate 43,833 downwards.
AGCAACGCGCCCTGCGTGCAGCGGCAGAAGATCCGGAACCGAACCGGCATCTGGTATCTGATCAACGCGGGCAGCTTCTCCGGCTACCACGTGCTGGAGACCCGGGGAGCGCGGTACGCGGTCGGATCCAACGCCGCCATGTCGTACCTCGTGCCCCGGGCGGCCACGGTCGTCCCCGCGTCGCTCACGGCCTACACCATCGACCCGAACGGAATGATGGCATCAGTCGTCACCGACCACCATGCCGGTGAGCCGGTCAGCTACGACATGCGGGCGGTGCTCAACGGCGTGGAGCACCTCCGGTTGGCCTCGGGCCCGTACGCGGGACGTTGGGTCGCCTTCTCCGCCCTCAAGCAGGGCTAACTCCGAGGCCAGCGCAGCGCAAACAGGGCGGCGGCGTTGCCCCAGCAGACAGCCCGCAGCCAGTCGTCCCCGAGGTCGAGCCGTTCCAGCCCGGCGAGCTGCTCCGCGTACGGGTAGGGGATGTTCGGGAAGTCGGTGCCCAGCAGCACCTTCCCGGCCAGCCCCAGCTCACGCAGCCGGGGCAGGTCCGCCGCCGGGAACGGCTCGAAGCGGTCGAAGAACGAGGTGAACGCCATGGTGGTGTCCAGGCACACCCGCTCATACCGCTCCGCGAGATCCAGGAAGGCGGCGTAGTCCGGCGCACCCAGGTGCGCCACGATCGCGGCCAGCCGGGGATGCCGGGCGAGCACCGCCGCGAACGGTTCCGGTCCGGTGTGGGCGGTGCCGACCGGCGCGTGCCCGGCGTGCACCACCACCGGCACCCCGGCCTCGGCCAGCAACCCCCATACGGGATCGAGCGCCGGGTCCGTGGGCCGGAACGCACCCACCTGGATGTGCACCTTGAACACCCGCGCTCCGGCATGCAGCGCCTCCGCGACGTAGCGGACCGCGCCGGGTTCCGGGAAGACGGTGGCCGAGGGGAGGCAGCCGGGGGTGCGGGCGGCGAAGGCGAGCGTCCACCGGTTCAGCGACTCCGCCATCCCGGGCCGGTGCGGGTACGCCAGCGCGGTGAACGCCCGGACGCCGAGCCGGCGCAGGTGGGCCACCCGCTCGGTGTCGCTCCACCGGTACCGGATCGGCCACTCGGTGCCGACCAGCGGGCCGGCCGCGTCGAAGTACGCCCACACCTTCCGCAGCAGCCGGGGCGGCAGGAAGTGGGTGTGCACGTCGGCGAGCCCGGGCAGGCCCAGCCGCCGCCAGAACGCCGGCACCGCGGCGTCCTCGGCCGGCGGGCGGGCGTGGTCCGCCGGCCCGGCCGCCGCCGGCGACGCGGCGGCCGGCCCGTCGAATGAGGTCACACCTGGATGTTGAACCGTTGCAGCACCGACGGGGCGACCAGCCCCACCGCGGCGAGCACCGCGAGGATGGTCATCGCCGCCCGCAGCACGATGGTCTCGGCCTTGCTCCCGGTCCGCAGCGCGATGCTGTTGGGCAGGCCGATCATCGTCCACATCCGCCGCTTGATCGGGATCGGCCAGAGGATCGGCACCCCGGCCCGGGTGATCATGTCGCCGAGGATATGCACGAAGCAGCCCACGCCGACCGCCGTGCCGATGAGCGGATAGCCCCGGTCGCCGGGGAGGTTGGCGAAGGTGAACCAGGCGGCCCCGGCCGACACGAGGGTGACGATCACCCAGCCGGCCCGCTCGGCCCACCCGTCGAAGAGGCCGCGCAGCGCCAGCCCGATCATGAAGAAGAGGATGCTGACCACCGCCCACTTGCCGTAGTGGGCGCAGAGTGCGGTGGTGCCCCAGCCGACCAGCACAGTGAACGGGATGGTGTGGGTCAACGTCCGGTGCCCGTTGTTGCGCTTCGGATCCTTGCTGAGCTTCGTGGCGTAGTAGACGCCCAGCGAGAGCTTCTCCACCACCTCGGCGATGAACAGGCTGACCACGCCGAAGGTGCGGGCCACGGTGGCGCCGCCCTGGTTGCGGGTCACCTTGCCGGAGAGGTCGAGGTCGGGGAAGAGCGCTCCGCCCGCGCAGACCGCCGTGCCCACCGCGAGCGCCAGCGGTGTCTGGTGGTAGTCGGCGAACTGGTCCAGCGCCCAGGAGCCGGTCAGCCACACCGCCGCGCCGGACAGCGCGTGGGACGGTCCCATCATCTCGGTTCGCCCTTCCCCAGAGGTCTTGATCGACAAAACTACGTCACTGTAGTTAAGGCGCCGGGTGGAGGGGCATCACCCGGACGGTCCACTGAGGAGAGGGGCGGGACCGGCCCGGCGGACCAGTCGGATCACCAGGCAGTATGCCGCCGCGTGCCGGGCGGATCTGTCGGCGATGCGACGCGCGTCAGCTCGCGGCCTCGGCCAGCAGATTTCCGTCCGGGATGGTGATGGCGGCTCGACCGCCGGTCAGCAGCGCGGCCGCCCGGCTGGCCCGGAACGTGTCGTGCTCGCGGCGGGCTGCGGCGTAGCTGCCGGCGGTCCGGGCGGCGACGGTGGCCCAGCCGTACCGCTCGGCGACCATGGTGCGGGCGCGGCGGGCCACCCGGCGGGCGAAGACCTCGTCGCCGAGGAGCCGGTCGACGGCGCCGGCCAGGGCGTCCGGGTCGCTGTGCGGGAAGGTGAGCCCGGTGATGCCGGGCTCGACGATCTCGGCGAGTCCGCCGGTGTGCGCCACCGCGAGCGGTGCTCCGGCGGCGGCCGCCTCCAGGGCGACCATGCCGAACGGCTCGTAGAGGCTCGGGACGACGGTGGCGTCGGTGGCGGCGAGCACCGCGGGCAGTTGGGTGGTGTCCATGAAGCCGGCGAACCGGACGGTCTCCCCGAGGTGCAGTTGTCGCGCCTGGTCGACCAGCTCCTCCCGGTACGGCCCGTCGCCGGCGATCACCACGCGCAGCCCCGGGTGCCGGTCCCGCAGGTACGGCACCGCGTGCATCAGGTGCTGCACGCCCTTCTCGTAGACCAGTCGGCCCGCGTACCCGACCAGGGGACCGGTGTCGGCGAAGCGGGCGCGGGCGGAGGCGACCGCCCGGGGGCGGGCCCGCCAGGCGCGGTCGTCGACCCCGTTGGGCACCACGTCGATCGACCCGATCGGCACGTCGAACAGCCGCGTCACCTGGTCGCGCATGTAGCCGGAGCAGGCGATCACTCGGGCCGAGGCGTTGCTCAGCCAGTGCTCGACGCCGTGGATGGTGCGGTTCATCTCCTCGGGCAGCCAGCCCTGGTGCCGGCCGGCCTCGGTGGCGTGGATCGTGGTGACCAGGGGTAGGTCGAGGTGCTCGGCCAGGGTGACCGCGGTGTGCGCGACCAGCCAGTCGTGGGCGTGGATGACGTCGTACCCGCCGGACTCGGCGGCGCGCAGCGCGGCCCGGGTGAGGGTGTGGTTGAACGCCATGGTCCAGGCCAGCAGCGAGTCGGTGGCGAGTGGGAACCGGACCGGGTCCTCGGCCGCTCGCAGGATCCGCACCCCGTCGGCGTACTCCTCCAGGGGTGCGCCCTCGGCGTGCCGGGTGACGACGGTGACGTCGTGTCCGGCGGCGGCCAGCGCGACGGAGAGGGCGTGCACGTGGCGGCCGAGTCCACCGACCAGCACGGGCGGGTATTCCCAGGAGAGCATCAGCACCCGCAGGTGCCGGGCGGGCTGGAGGTCGATCACTTCGGCGTCAGCGGACATGCGGCCCCCTTGAGTTGTGTCTCCCGCGCCACGCCACGGCCGCCCACCGCACCGGGGGCCCGCCGTCCGCGCCCGGGGTCGCAGCCCATCCTGCCGAGCGGTCGATAACCGGCGGAGACGCGCTGATTGCCGGGATGTAACGCGTGGTCAGCGCCGGCGGACGCGGAGCAACTCGGCGACCGACCAGGCCTGGAACGGGCAGCCGGTGGCGGTGTGCGGCGGGTCGCCGTCGGCGGTCTCGCTCACCGAGCCCAGGCCGAACTCCGTCAGATGCCCGTCAAGCCCCACGAACAGGTCGTCGGTGGGCAGGCCCGCCCGGCGGTACGCGTCGGCGAACGGCCCGATCAGCCACGGCCAGACGGTCCCCTGGTGGTAGGCGGCGTCCCGCTCCGCCGGCCCGCCCCGGTGCCGGCCCATGTAGCCGGGGGAGTCGGGGGCGAGGCTGCGCGGGCCGAGCGGGGTGAGCAGCGCCTCGGCGATGCGGCGCAGCGCCGCCGGGTCCGGTTCGAGGGGGGCGTACGGCAGCGACCAGGCGAGCAGTTGGTTGGGGCGGAGCAGGTCGTCGTCGTGGTGCGCCGCCCCACCGAGGGGGTACGCCGGGGCGGGCGCGTCCACCGCGTCGTGCAGCCAGCCCACCGGCGCGGGGAACCGCGCCCGGAACGCGGCCGACGCCCGGGTGTGCAGTCCCCACAGCGCGCTGGCGTCCCGCCCGACCAGCTCGGTCAGCTCGGCGACCCCGGCCAGTCCGTTGACCCAGAGCGCGTTGACCTCCACCGGCTTGCCGGTACGCGGCGTCACCGGCACTCCGTGCACCCGGGCATCCATCCAGGTCAGCGCGGTGCCGGGAGTGCCGCCCTGGGTGATCAGTCCGTCCGTCGGGTCGGCGCGGATGCCGTAGCGGGTGCCGGCCAGGTGTGCCTGCACCACCTCGTGCAGCGCGGGCAGCAGCTCGTCGCCGAGGTCGGTGTCGCCGGTGACGGTGACGTGCCGGGTCACCGCGTGCAGGAACCACAGCGTCGCGTCGACCGTGTTGTACTCCACCCGCCCCGTGTCGGCGGTGTTGGACAGCATCCCCTCCGACAGCGTCGCCGCGTACGCGCGCAGCAGCGCCCGCCCCTCGTCCGCCCGGTTGGTGGCCAGGAACAGGCCCTCGTAGGAGGTCATGGTGTCCCGTGACCAGGCGCCGAACCACGGGTAGCCGGCCACCACGTCGGGCCCGGTGCTGGTGCTGACCACGAACGCGTCGGCCGCCAGGGCCAGGGTCGCCGCCACCGGGTCGTCCGGTTTCGCCGTGGCCACCACCGCCCGGTTGCGCCGTCGCGCCGCCTCGACCAGCGTGGTCGCCGGCGGCGGCTCCTCGGCTAGGTCGTCCGCCCAGGCCAGCACTGGGACGGTGTCGCCGGGGGCGTCCAGGGTGCCGGAGAAGCGGCCCGCGTACCAGAGGTCCTCGTCCGGGTTGAGGCCGCGGGCCGCCTCCTCCCGGTGGCGTATGCCGAGCCACCACTGCCCCTCGGGCGCCCAGTCCGGCCCGGCCAGCCGGAAGGCGCGCTCGACCACCGCCCCGCCGGCCGCCGGCTCCAGCCGTGGGGTCGGCCCGTCCGCCCGGCGCTCCCCGTGCGCGTCCCGCCAGGTGCAGGCCGCCGCCAGGTCCAGCCGCACCGGGCCGCCGGAGACCAGCCGGTGCACCACCGCCACGCAGGGCCGGCCGTAGGCCATGGCGATCTCCCGCTCGATCACCACGTCGCCGATCCGCCACCGCCAGCGCGGCACCCCGTCGACCAGGTCGAACCGCTCGAGCAGTTCGTAGCCGCGCGGGTCGACCACCCCGGAGGACCACTCGTGGGCGCCCAGCCGGACCCGCTGCCCGGAGGGGAGGGTCACCACCGGGTCCAGGCTGACCAGGCCCACCTTCCGGGAGGCGGGGGTTTCCCCGGCCACCACGAGCAGTCCGTGGTAGCGGCGGGTGCGCAGGCCGCTGACCGTACCCATGGCGTAGCCGCCCCGGCCGTCGGTGACCAGCCACTCCCGGGCCGACCCGGCGGCGAGGTCGCCGCAGACCTGCGGGCCGAAGCGAATCTCGATCAACTTTCCTCCACCGGCGGCGAGGTGCTACACGCCACGACGACAATGGCCGCTGTGGTGAAGTACCCAGGCGGCGTCGAAGATGTGCAAATGCTCACCGACGGCCCGACCTCCGCGACCCCCGACCCCGAGCGGCACCGGCTCGCCCAGGCCGACGCCGGGGCGCAGGATTGGCGCGCATGGGGTCCCTATCTGTCCGAGCGGGCGTGGGGGACGGTTCGGGAGGACTACAGCGAACACGGCACGGCGTGGGACTACTTCCCCCACGATCATGCGCGCTCCCGAGCCTACCGGTGGAACGAGGACGGGATGGCGGGCGTCTGCGACGACCGGCAGACCTTCTGCTTCGCGTTGGCGCTGTGGAACGGCCGCGACCCGATCCTCAAGGAGCGGATGTTTGGCCTGGGCGGCGACGGCGGCAACCACGGGGAGGACGTCAAGGAGTACTGGTGGTACGAGGACTCCACCCCCACCCACTCCTGGATGCGCTGGCGCTATCACTACCCGCAGGCCGCCTTCCCGTATGACGAGCTGGTCGCGGTGAACGCGCTGCGCGGCCGGGACGACACCGAGTACGAGCTGGTCGACACGGGGATCTTCGACGAGGACCGGTACTGGGCGGTGACCGTCGACTACGCCAAGGCATCTCCGACCGACATGTGCGTCCTGGTGACGATCGCCAACCGGGGGGATCGGGACGACACCCTGCACGTGCTGCCCACCCTGTGGTTCCGCAACACCTGGGGGTGGGGACTTCCCGGTGGCGACCGGGTGCCGCGGATGGTCGGCTTCGAAGCCGGGGCGGGGCCGGGCCCGGCGGCCGGGGCCCGGCTGGTCGGTGAGCACTGGGTGCTCGGGCAGATCCTGCTGGAGGGCGACGGCGCGCCCGTCCCGCTGCTCTGCGACAACGACACCAACGCCGAGCGGCTCTGGGGGCTGCCCGGGCGGTCGCCGTACCCGAAGGACGGGATCAACGACCACGTGGTGGCCGGCGCGGCCACCGTCAACCCGGACCGGGAGGGCACCAAGGGCGCCCTGCACTACGTGCTCGACGTGCCGGCCGGTGGGCAGCGGCAGATCCGGTTGCGGCTGACCCGGACCGCCCCGCCGCCGGCGAGCCCGCCGCCGCCCCCGGCGGATCTCGGGAACGACTTCGATAGCGTGGTGTGGGCGCGGCGCGCCGAGGCCAACCGCTTCTTCGCCGGGGTCATTCCCGTCGCGGCGACCGCTGACGAGGCGCTGGTGGCGCGGCAGGCCATCGCGGGGCTGATGTGGGGTAAGCAGTTCTACCACTTCGACGTGAAACGGTGGCTGGAGGGCGATCCGGGCTCCGCGCCACCCCCGGCCGGGCGTCGGCACGGGCGCAACAGCGCCTGGTGGCACATGAACAGCTTCGACGTGATCTCCATGCCCGATCCGTGGGAGTACCCCTGGTACGCGGCCTGGGACCTGGCCTTTCACTGCGTCACCATCGCCCGGGTCGACCCCGGCTTCGCCAAGGAGCAACTGCTGCTCCTGCTCCGCGAGTGGTACCTGCACCCCAACGGGCAGATCCCGGCGTACGAGTGGGCGTTCGGGGACGTGAACCCGCCGGTGCACGCCTGGGCGGCGCTGAAGGTCTTCGAGATCGACGGCTCCCGGGACCACGAGTTCCTCGCCCGGGTGATGCACAAGCTGCTGCTCAACTTCACGTGGTGGGTCAACCGCAAGGACACCGGCGGCAACAACGTGTTCGAGGGCGGCTTCCTCGGGTTGGACAACGTCGGCCCGTTCGACCGGTCGGCCGCGCTGCCGGTGGCCGGGGTCCTCGAACAGTCCGACGGCACCGGCTGGATGGCCATGTACGCGCTCAACCTGCTCGACATGGCCATCGTGCTGGCCGAGCACGACCGGGCGTACGTGGACACCGCGACCAAGTTCTTCGAGCACTTCGCGTACATCGCGGCGGCGGCGTACCAGCAGGGGCTCTGGGACGACGAGGACGCCTTCTTCTACGACGTGCTGCGGCTGGCCGACGGCAGTCAGGTGCCGCTGAAGGTCCGCTCGGTGGTGGGGTTGCTGCCGCTCGCGGCGGTCACCCGGCTCACCGCGCGTACCCTGCGCCGGCTGCCCGAGCTGGGTGCCCGGCTGCGCTGGTTCCTCACCAACCGTCCCGAGTTCGCCGACGTGGTCGGCGCCCGCCGGCTCGGCCCCGATGGGCGGCAGCAGCGGCTGCTGTCCATGGTCGGTCCCGACCAGATGGTCCGGCTGCTCGCCCGGATGCTGGACACCGACGAGTTCCTCTCCGACTACGGCCTGCGGACGCTGTCGCGCGCCCACCTGGACAAGCCGTTCACCGTCACCCTCGGCGGGCAGGAGTTCAGCGTCGGTTACGAGCCGGCCGAGTCGACCAGCGGCCTGTTCGGCGGCAACTCCAACTGGCGTGGCCCGATCTGGATGCCGACCAATTTCCTGCTGGTCAGCGCGCTGCGCGACTACGCCGCCTTCTTCGGCGACGACCTGCAGGTGGAGTACCCGACCCGCTCCGGGCAGAAGCGGACCCTGGACGAAATCGCCGATGATCTCTCCGCCCGGCTGATCGCGCTGTTCACCCGGGACGGCTGGGGTCGGCGGCCGATCTACGGCGCCTGCCAGCTCTTCCAGACCCACCCCGACTGGCGGGACCTGATCGCCTTCCCGGAGTACTTCCACGGCGACAACGGCGCCGGGCTCGGGGCGTGGCACCAGACCGGATGGACCGCGCTGGTCGCCGACCTGATCCTCACCCTGCGCCGCTGACGCGCCGCCGCGGTCGGAAACCCGGATGTCGCGGCTGTCCTCGCGCAGTAGCGTGTCCCGGTCCGGTCAGGGGAAGGGGTACGCGATGCGACAGCGCCGGGAGGCCAAGGTGCTCGTCTTCGACGCCGACGACACGCTCTGGGAGAACAACGTCCTCTTCGAGCGGGTGATCGACGACTTCCTCGCCTGGCTGGACCACCCGACGCTGGACCGGGCGGAGATCCGGGCCGTCCTCGACGACATCGAGCGGGCGAACGCCGTCGCGCACGGCTACGGCAGCAAGGTCTTCCTGCACAGCCTGGGCGAGTGCCTGGAGAAGCTGCGCGAGCGCCCGGCGACGGAGCGGGAGCGCGCCGAGATCGAGGGGCTCGCGGCGGCGCTGGTGGGTCACCAGGTGGAGCTGATGCCCGGCGTGGCGGAGACCCTGGACGACCTGGCCACCCGGCACGAGCTGCTGCTGCTCACCAAGGGGGAGCGGGAGGAGCAGCAGCGCAAGCTCGACGCCTCCGGGCTGCTGCACCACTTCCGGGCCGCGCACATCGTGCGGGAGAAGGACGCGGACACCTATCGCTGGTTGGCCCGCGAGCACGGCTTCGACCCGGCCGGCGCGTGGATGATCGGCAACTCCCCGCGCTCGGACATCCTGCCCGCTCGGGCCGCCGGCATGAACGCGGTCTTCATCCCGAACGAGAACACCTGGGTGCTGGAGCACGACGAGCTCGACCCGGGCGACCATGGGGTGATCCGGTTGGCCGCTTTCCCCGACCTGCGCCAGCACTTCTGATCGGCGGGTAACGTCCCGCCTGTGCCGTTGACCTTTCCCTCGCATCTGGCGCCCGTGCTGCCGCTGAAGCTGTGGCGACCGCGCTGGTTCGACGGGGTCGCCCTGGCCACCGGCGCCGTCGCGCCGGACGTCGGCTACCTGTTCACCGGCACCCGGTTCGAGCTCGGTCAGCGTACGCACACCCTCGGCGGGCTGCTGTGGTGGTGCCTGCCGGTCGCGCTCGCGTACGCCTGGATCGTCCGCCGGGTGATCGCCGGCATCGCGGTGCACCTGCCCGGCGAGCGTCTCTTCGCCTGGCGGGATTACGCCGCGCTGGGCGGGGTCCGGCATCCCTGGCAGGTCACCGTCTGCTCGGCGCTGATCGGTGCGTTCAGCCACGTCGGCTGGGACCGGGTGACCCACAGTGACCGCTGGCCGCGGCTGCTGGGCATCGCGGACTTCCACGCCCTGACCGGGCTCTACTGGTGGCAGTTCTCCGATGTGCTCGGCACGGTGGCGGGCGCCGTCGTCGTGGTCGCTCTGGCGGTGCGGGTCGCCCGCCGGCAGGAGATCTTCGACGGCGTACGACCACCCGCGCCGCCGGCCCGGCCCGGCCGGTTCTGGGCGGTCGCGCTGCCGGTGGCCGCGCTCGGGGCGTTGCTGCTGCCCGGCCTGCCCGCGGCCGCCGTACCGGCGCCGGCCGGGGTGCGGCTGCTGCACCTGGGGGCGCTCGCGTTGATCGCCGGAGCCGCCGCGGCCGGCGGCCTACGTCCGGTCCCGCCGCCCGCGACGCACGACGGACACCTCGTGGACAAACAGCGCCAGCCCAGCTGACCCTGTTACACGAACATGCCGTATTTCGACATTGGCATCAATCACATTCTGCCGGCGCTGGGGAAGCTTGTTCGCCCTGCGAGAAGGTGCCTAACCTGAGCCCGCGTTCACGACTCTTCGGGGTGAGCCGGGGACGCACCGAAGTCCGGTAGTTGGGCACCGTGGAGCTGAGTGCAGGCGGGCCGGCTCGCCGTGTTGAGCCCGGCGTGGGCGCGTGCCACGCCCGCCGCGCTCGCAACGGCGAATTCCGCTACCACGCCGGACGGCTGGAGGTCAGGACCGGGGAGTTGCGGACCCGGTCCTGACCCACCCCGGCGTCTCCCGCTCGTCTCCCGTCTCCGGCGCCCCACTGGCAGATTGTGCGAAAAGTCGCGCTTCGCGGGACTGTGCGGATAAGCGCGAAGTGCGATGATCCCCCGAATGAAGCGGAGATCTCTGTTCATCGGTGCGGCAGCGGCCGGCCTGGCGGCGCCCGTCCTCGCCTCCGGCCCGACCCCCGCAGCGGCCCGACCCAGGGGCGCCACGGCCACCAGTGACACCGTCCTGCCCGGTCCCAAGCGCAAGTGGCCGGTCGCCCCGGACAACAAGGCCGCCCGCCTGACCACCCTGCCGCCGACAACACAGCAGGTCATCATCGTCACGGGGAACAGCTACACCACCACCTATGCCACGTTGGAGACGTTCCAGCGGATCCGCGGCGTCTGGACCCCGATCTCCGCGCCGCTGGCCGCCCGGATCGGCAGCAACGGCTTCAGCGACAACCACCTCGAGGGCGTCCCCAACACGCCGACCGGCGTCTACTCCATCGGCCCGACGATGTACGGCATCGCGGCCAACCCGGGCGTCAGCTACCCCTACCACCGGCTGGTGACCAACGACTGGTGGAACGAGAACCCGGATTCGCCGGCCTACAACAGCTTCCAGCACACGGCCACCAACCCCGGCGGCTACAGCGAGGCCCTCTGGCGGGAAACGCCGGCCTACACGCACTTCGCCGTGATCACGTACAACATGGCCCCGAACGTCGCCACACCGGTGCCCGGCGCCGGCAGCGGGATCTTCCTGCACGAGTTCAGCCGGACACCGTCCGGCCCCACCGCCGGCTGCGTCAGCCTCTCACACGGCGACCTGGTGAGTGTGCTCACCTGGTTGAAGCCCGAACTCATGCCCCGCATCGTGCTCTGCCCCGCGCAGAACCTCAGCCGCTACTGAACCAGGCCCCACGGACGGCTACGCTGACCGTCCGCCGCAGAGCCGTCGGCCGCACCCCGGCCGGGGGCTCTGCGGCACCGGCCGGCGGCGCTGCGGCACCTCGGCCCACCAACGACCCTGGGACCAGCCACCTCATGGACACGATCAGCACCGGCCAGCCCTCCGGCGGCGAGGCGACCACCACCTGCTACCGGCACCCCAAGCGGGAGACGCTGCTGAGCTGCACCCGCTGCGACCGCCCCATCTGCCCCGGCTGCCTGCGCGAGGCGCCGGTGGGGCACCGCTGCCCGGAGTGCGTACGCGACGAGAACCGCACCGTCCGCCAGGCCCGCACGGTCTTCGGTGGCCGGGTGGCCGCCCGACCCGTGGTGACGTACGTGCTCATCGGCCTCAACGTGCTGGCCTACCTGGCCGAGCTGGTCCGCCCGGCGATCCTTGACCAGTTCGACAGCCTGGGCACCGGGCTGGTCGACGACGCCGGCCAGCGGTACGTCGACGACGGCGGCGCCTACGACGGATACCAGCTGATCGGCATCGCACACGGTGAGTGGTACCGCCTGATCACCTCCGCCTTCCTGCACCAGCTGCCCACCCAGGGCATCCTCGGCATCCTGCACATCCTGTTCAACATGTACTGGCTCTGGGTGCTCGGCCGGGTCATCGAGGAGCGGCTGGGCGCCGTGCGCTTCCTCGCCGTCTACCTGCTCGCCGCGCTCGGCGGATCGGTCCTGGGCTTCCTGGTCTCCCCGCACCAGGCCGCCATCGGCGCCTCCGGCGCGGTGTACGGGCTGGCCGGCTGCTACTTCGTCCTGACCCGGCGGCTGCACCACCACCCGATCGACCCCAACCGGGTGATCATCCCGTTCCTGATCTGGATGGTGGTCTCCGCCGGCTGGACCTCCTGGGAGGGGCACCTTGGTGGCCTCCTGGCCGGCGGGGTCGCCGCCGTCGGGCTGGCGTACGCGCCGGCGAAGCGGCGAACCATCGTGCAGGTGTCGGTGATTGTCGGGCTCGCCGTGCTGCTCGTCGCGCTGGTCGTCATCAAGTCGCTCGCCCTCACCACCTGACCGCAGCTCGGGCTGAGGTCAGGGCGATCGGCTCTGGTGGGACACCGCCGGACGGAGTGACACTGAGCCATGAGACTTCAGCGCGTACCACTGCTTGCCAGTGTGGTCGTGCTGCTCGCGGCGGCCTGCTCGACGACCGACCACGACGGCGCGGCCCCGCCGACCTCGACGGCCCCCGCGCCCAGCGCGACCGCCGGCACCACGCCGGCCACGACGGCCCCCGCCACCGCCGCGCCATCCGCAGCCGGGGATTGGCGGGTGACGTACGGGTGGGCGGTGCCCTCCGCGCCGGCCCGGGTGGCACACACCGTCAAGGTGCCGATCACCCCCGCGCCGGGAGAGCCGCTGCCCGTGCTGGTGCAGATCCAGGTCGGTGACCACCCGGCCGAAGGGTTCAGCCGGATCAGCTTCGCCTTCCGCGGCCCCACGCCGTCCTACCAGGTCGGATACGTCGCACAGGTGGAGTCCGACGGCAGCGGCACACCGGTGAGTCTGCCCGGCGACGCCTTCCTCACCGTGCGCTTCGACCCGGCCCAGGCACATGACCGTAGTGGCCGGAGCACGGTGCACGCGCCGCCGCCGGCCATCGGCTACCCGACGCTGCGCGGCTGGGCGGCCGCCGGAGACTTCGAGGGGCACCTGAGCTTCGGCCTCGGAGTCCGGACCTCGGGCGAGCCGCTGCCGGTGCGACTGGGCGAGTCGACCCGGCCCGACGGCACCCACGTCGTCTCCGTGGACGTGCGGCGCGGCTGACCGCGGTGGCCGGCACCGCCCGCGCGGGCCGGCGGGCGGCCCGGTCGGATGACGGGTGCCTCAGGCCGCGCCGCGGACGATGGCCACGGCCACCCGGCAGAACTCGTCCATGTCGGGCTGGAAGCCGGCGGCGATGTCCGGGTGCAGGCCGGCGCGGGTCTCGTCGAGCAGCCGGCGGCACACCTCCTCGACGGGTTCGCCCGCGTAGCCGGCGCGGACCCGCTCGGTGGCCGCCTGCAGGGCCGAGGTCAGCTGATCCTCCAGCGGGCCACGCAGCTTCTGCTGCACCGGGTCGAGCCCGCTCGGGTCGAGCGTGACGTGTGGCTCCGACATGCTGCTCCCTTCGTCGGCGTCCGCGGTACCCGGCCGCGGCCGTCGGTCAAACCACCGCAGGTACGGCGGCCACCCGGACCTGGTACGAGAAGTCCTCGGCCGGCTCCTCCGCGTACGACAGCCGGCGGATCTGCCGGTCGTCGGCGTAGAGGGCCACGTCGACCAGCACCCCGAGGTGGGCCAGGCCGATGTTCGCCACCCGCTTCTTGTCCTGCAGCACCGCGCAGACCCCACCCAACAGCGTGCTGGCGTCAGAGGTGCGGTGCCCGGGCGGGCAGCGCAGGGTCAGGTCCACCTCGATCGGGCCGGCGAGCGGGGTCCAACCGGTGTGCTGGGCCGCCTCGCAGGCGGCCTGGAGCAGGGCGCGGACTCTCGCCGCCTGCCGGTGCCCGGCGGCGAAGATGGACAGGGCCTCGGTCTTGACCGGGGGCAGGCCGCTCACCTCGAACGTCAAGGCGAGAGCGCGGGTGGTGTCCTGCACGACGGACCTCCTCGGTTGGGACGATCCTGCCCAACCGGTGGTGCCGCAGAGGCGAGTTCGCGCGAGAACCAACCGAAAGGGCGGGCTGGGGTCGGCCGGAGGCGTATCGACGTCGACGGCGAACGCGCTGGCTGCGGAGCTACGAGAACGCTAGCCGACCGGGCGGACCCTGGGTAGCCTCGCCGTTCACTGGTTGGGACGCGAGGGGAAGGCGCAGAACTCGTTTCCCTCCGGGTCCGCCAGGACCCACCAGCGGGTGGTGTCGGTGGGTTCGCGCAGCAGGGTGGCGCCGGCCGCGATCAGCGCAGTGGGGACCGGGCCGGTCAGGTCGACGTCCCAGTGCATTCGGTTCTTCACCGTCTTGCGCTCGGGCACCGGGTCGAAGACCCAGTGGTCCCAGGGGAAGCCGGCCGCACCCACCACCGAGGCGGCGCCCTCCTCGGTGGTGGCCACCCGGCCGCCGACCACCCCGGCCCACCAACCGGCCTGGGCCGCCGGGTCGGCGCTGTCGACCACCAGTTCGAAGACGCCGGGCCGGGTGCCCTCGCGCGGCGGGAAGGCACAGAACTGGTTGCCCTCCGGGTCGGCCAGCACCCACCAGTTGATCTCGGCGTCCGGCTCGCGGACCAGCCGCGCGCTGGCGGCCAGCAGCGCCGCCGGCTCCGGCTCGGCGAGCCGCAGGTCCAGGTGGACCCGGGTCTTGCCGGTACGCGGCTCGGGCACCGTGTTGACCCAGATCGACTCGGCCTTGGTGGCGGTTGCCCGGGGATCGATCCGGGTGTCGCCGTCGCCGGTGTCGACCAGGTCCGCGTCGAGGTTGGCGGCCCAGAAGGCACCGAGCCGGTGGGCGTCCGCGGCGTCGATGCAGAGGTCCTTGAAGCGCGCGATCATGCTCCCACTATGCCGCCCGGCCCGGACAGCGGCTGGCCCGCGGTGCGCGTCTCGCGACTGTCAGGTTTCGTAACGGGGCAGGTCGGGGCAATGTTGGGGGGCACGAAACGTCCGGGGCCCGGGTGGCTCCGCCGCTCGCCCGCCCCGACCGTCTCGCGTGCGCCGGGGCACGGGTGACTTCCCCGCCCTTCGTCGAAGAGAGGGGGAGGGCGATAACGACAGACCCCGGCGACGTCGCGGATGGGCGGCGGCGCTGGCGTTGGTGGCCCCCGTTGGCGGCCTGCGGGTCCGGCGGTGACGGGCGGTACGCCGTTGATCAACATGTGATCGCCAGGAATCCCGGCTGTCCAAGGCCGGGGAGGAATAGCGATTCAGTGGGGATGTTTCTGCCGGTCGATGTACTCCTCGACCACAGCCAAGGGCGCGCCGCCGCAGGACGCGGCGAAATACGACGGTGACCACAGATGGCCGTGCATGAGGTGTCGGTTGATTCGTTCGGTGAAGTCCTTGCGCAGGTAGTGAGCGGACACGCCTTTGAGGGAGTTGACCAGCGTGGAGATCGCCAGCTTCGGCGGGTAGCGCACGAGCAGGTGCACGTGCTCGTCCTCGCCGTTGAACTCGGCCAGCTCGGCTCCCAACCCAGCACACACGTCGGTAATGATCTGCTCGCACCGCGTGAGCATCGCGCCGTTAAGTGCATTCCGGCGGTATCTGCGCAGCTCCTCGACCACACCGAGCGCGGTCCGGGTGACGAAGACCAGATGCGCGTGCAGGTCATGAACGACGCTACGTCCGCGTCGGACGTCGGGGTCTAGGGTCCATCGTGGTGACATAGACCAGACCGTATACTGTGGACGTGAAAATCGTCGTACAGGTGCGGTTGTTCCCTGACGCCAGCCAGGAGGCGGCGTTGCGGGACACGCTGATCCTGTGCAACGAGGCCGCAAGCGTCGTCGCCGGCGAGGCATATCGGGCGCGGGTGTTCCGCAAGCAGGCGTTGCAGCGGCTCACCTACGGACGGCTGAAAGGCATGGGATTGTCGGCTCAGCCGGCGATCCACGTCGCCCGCAAGGTCGCCGGCGCGTACGCCACCCTGGCGGCCAACATCCGTGCCGGTAACCTCGGCAAAGCGGGGTCGAAGCGCCGCCGCAAGGCCGAGGGGAAGCCGATCGTGTTCCGGCGGGACGCCGCGCAGCCGTTCGACGACCGTTGCCTGTCCTGGCAGATGCGCTCCCGCACGGTCTCGATCTGGACGACGGCGGGTCGACAGAGCGGCATCCGATTCGGCTGTTCCGAGCAGCAGTTCGCGGTGCTGTCCGCCCACCGCAGGGGCGAGTCTGACCTGGTGTGCCGTGACGGCAAGTGGTTTCTGTACGCCACCTGCGACATCCCTGATGTGGAGGTGAAGGAGCCTGACGGGTTCCTTGGCGTCGATCTGGGAATCGCAAATATTGCCGCCACCAACGACGGCACCCGGCACAGCGGCAAGGGTTTGAATCGGGTGCGTCACCGTAATCAGCGGTTGCGGGCCAAGCTTCAGCGTATCGGCACCAAGTCGGCCAAGCGGTTGTTGAAGGCCCGCCGGCGTAAGGAGGCCCGGTTCGCGGCTGACACCAACCATCGCATTGCCAAGCAGATCGTGACCGAGGCCGAACGCACCGGCCGCGGGATTGCCCTGGAGAACCTCACGGGCATCCGCGACCGGGTACGGCTCCGACGGCCCCAGCGGGTCACTCTGCACTCGTGGGCGTTCCACCAACTCGGCCAGTTCATCTCCTACAAAGCCGCCCGGGCCGGTCTGGCCCTCGTCCACGTGGACCCGGCGTACACCTCGCAGGGCTGCTCTATCTGCGGGTACATCGCCAAAGCCAACCGGCCCAACCAATCCACCTTCCGATGCACGTCGTGCGGCTTCGCTGAGCACGCCGACGTGAACGCAGCCCGCAACATCGCCATACGCGGTGCTGCGGACTGGGCAGCCGTCAGCCTGCCGAACGCGGCGTGACCGATGCAGCCAGCATCGAGCACGATCTGCAACCTCAGCCCTGCAAGGCCGAGAAGCTGACGCAGATCCCTTGGGAAGGCGAAGCTGGATGGCGCCACCCAGGGGCAGACGGCTGTCGTTCTTCACTGGCACCTCGCAGTTCGGGGACCCCACCGAGGTGATCTGCGCCGCCGTCGTGGTGATCGGGGCCAACGCGCCGCGGGAACCGATCCTCGGCATCCGGCCCGAGCACTTCGAGGACGCCGAACTGGTTGACGAGCAGACCCGCTGCCGGGGCATGGAGTTCGAGGTGCCGGTGGAGATCGTCGAGTCGATGGGTTCGGACAAGTACGTTTAACTGACCGTCGAGGGGGAGCGGGCCAGCGCCGCCTAGATGGAGGAGTTGGCCGCCGACGCGGGCTCGTCCGACTTCACCGGAACCGGGTCGAGCCTGGTCACCCGGTTGTCGGCCGAGTCGCCGCCGGTGCGCAAGGGCGAGAACCGGCGGGTCTGGTTCAACCTGGAGAAGATCCACCTCTTCGACCCCGTCGACGGGCCGGAACCTGACGTTGCACGAGGGTTGGTCGGGCGGGGCGCTTGCCGACTGATCGACCGGGACGGCAGGGCTGGTGGTGTACTGCCGGCCCCTCAGCCTGCGGGCAGCCGGTCCAGCAGCTTGTCCAGCCGGATGGGCAGGTCCCGGATCCGTACGCCGGTGGCGTGGTGCACCGCGTTGGCGACGGCGGCGGCGCTGCCCACGATGCCGATCTCGCCGATCCCCTTCACCCTGGCCGGGTTCAGGTCGGGGTCCTCCTCCGGCAGCCAGTACGCCTCGATCCGCTCGACGTCCGCACAGCCGCTGATGTGGTAGGTGGCGAGGTCGTGGTTGACCCAGTCGCCGTACCGCTCGTCGAGCAGGCCCTCCTCGTGCAGCGCCATCGACAGGCCCATGGTCATGCCGCCGATGAGCTGGCTGCGGGCGGTGGTCGGGTTCACCACCCGGCCGACGGCGAACACGCCGAGCATCCGGTCCACCCGGACCTCGCCGGTGTCCGCGTCCACCCGCACCTGCACGAAGTGGGCGCCGTACGCGTACCGGGCCAGCGGACGTTGGGCGCGGACCTCGTCGGCGGTGCTCACCTCGACGGTCAGCCCCTCGGCGGGCACCGCGGTGTCGCGGAGCCGCTGCCGCAGCTGCTCGCAGGCCCGGATCACCGCCCAGCCCCACGAGGCGGTGCCCATCGAACCGCCGGCCACCGGGGCCGGCGGCAGGTCGCTGTCGCCCACCCGGATGGCGACCCGGTCGGCGGGTACCGCCAGGGCGTCGGCGGCCAGCTGCCACAGCGCCGTCCGGGCGCCGGTGCCGATGTCGGTCGCGTTGACCCGTACCTCGAAGGTGCCGTCGGGTGCTGCGGCGGCCGTCGCGGTGGCGGCCCGGGAGCGGGCGGGGTAGCTGGCGCCGGCCACCCCGGTGCCGATCAGCCACCGCCCGAGTCGCCGGGCACCTGGCGTCGGGTCGCGGTCGGCCCAGTCGAACCGGCGGGCTCCCTCGCGGAGGCAGGCGACCAGGTTGCGGCTGCTGAAGGGCTGCCCGCTGTCCGGGTCGACGGTCGCGTCGTTGCGGACCCGCAGCTCGACCGGGTCGACGCCGCACGCGGTGGCCAGCTCGTCCAGCGCCGACTCCAGCGCGTACGCGCCTGGGCACTCGCCGGGGGCGCGCATCCAGAACGGGGTCGGCACGTCCAGCCGGACCAGCCGGTGCGTGGTGCGCCGGTGGCGCCCGGCGTACATGCTGCGGGTGTAGACGGCGGTCTGCTCGGCGAATTCCTGCACCTTCGAGGTCTGGCTGATCGCGTCGTGGCAGACCGCGGCGATCCGCCCGTCGGCGTCCGCGCCGAGCCGGACCCGCTGGATGGTGGGGGTGCGGTATCCGATCGGGCCGAAGAGCTGCTGCCGGGTCAGCGCCAGCCGCACGGGCCGGTCGACCTGCCGGGCGGCGAGCGCGGCGAGCACCACGGGCGCCTTCGGGGCCCCCTTGCTGCCGAAGCCGCCGCCGACGTGCTCGGCGATCACCCGGACCGTCTCCGGGGGCAGCCCGAACAGCTGTGCCAGGGTGGCCTGCACCGGCGTCGAGCCCTGGGTGGAGTCGTGCACCAGCAGCCGCCCGTCCCGCCAGCGGGCGGTGGTGGCGTGCGGCTCCATCGGGTTGTTGTGGTAGGCCGGGGTGCGGTAGGTGGTGTCCAGTTGGACCTCCGCGGCGGCGAAGGCGGCGTCGAAGTCCCCCTCCGCGGTGTCCGTGGGGTAGCCCGGGTTGACCGTGTCCGGGCGGTACAGGCTCGGATGGTGTGGGGAGAGGACGGTGCTGTGCGCCTCGGTGTCGTAGTCGATCCGGACCAGCCGTGCGCCCTCCCGCGCCGCCTCGAGGGTCTCCGCCACCACCACGGCGACGAACTCCCCTCGGTAGTGCACGGTCGGCTCTTGGAGCAGGAACAGCGTGTCGTCCACGCCGGGCGCCAGCCGGGGCGCGTTGCCGTGGTGCAGCACGTCCAGCACGCCCGGCACGGCCAGCGTCTGGGCCGTGTCGATCCGGCTGATCCGCCCGCGGGTGGCCGCCGCCGGCACTGCCCAGCCGTACGTGACGTCGTCCACCGGGTACTCCACCGCGTACCGGGCCGTCCCGGTGACCTTGTCCCGGCCTTCCAGGCGGGGGTGTTCCCGGCCCACCGCACCGACGGGTGGCGCGCTCATCGGGGTGCCGCCCCGGCCAGCGCGGTCAACGCCCGGACGGTGAGGTTGCGGATCAGCGGCACCTTGAACCCGTTGTGTGGCAGGGGACGGGCGGCGGCGAGCTCGGCGTCCGCGGCCTGGGCGGCCAGCTCGGCGGTGAACGGGCGGCCGCGCAACGCCTCCTCCGCCCGGTAGGCCCGCCACGGCCTGTGCGCGACCGCCCCGTACGCCAGCCGGACGTCGCGGACCGTGTCCTCGGCCAGGTCCAGCGCCGCGGCCACCGAGCCGACCGCGAACGCGAAGCTGGCCCGGTCGCGCACCTTGAGGTAGGTGCAGTGGCGGGCGAATGGCAGCGGCGGGATCCGTACCCCGGTGATCAGTGCGCCGTGGGGGAGGCTGGTCTCCCGCTCGGGATGCTCGCCGGGCGTCCGGTGCAGGTCGACCAGGGGGATCTCCCGCGCGCCGCCCGGGTCGTGCACCTCCACCACCGCGTCGAGGGCGACCAGGGCGACCGCCAGGTCCGACGGGTGGGTGGCCACGCACAGTTCGGACCAGCCGAGGATGGCCAGGTCCCGGTTCTGCCCGTGGCGCGCCGCGCAGCCGGTGCCGGGCTCCCGCTTGTTGCACGCCTTCCCGGTGTCCTGGAAGTAGACGCAGCGGGTGCGTTGCAGCAGGTTCCCGGCGGTGGTGGCCATGTTGCGCAGCTGCCCGGAGGCGCCGGCGAGCAGCGCCCGGGAGAGCAACGGGTGGTCCCGCCGGACCATCGGGTCCGCGGCGAGGTCGCTGTTGCGCACGGTCGCCCCGATTCGCAGCCCGCCGTGCGGTAGGGCCTCCACCGTGTCCAGGGGCAGGCCGGTGACGTCGACCAGCAGGTCGGGTCGCTGCACCCCGAGTTTCATCAGGTCCACCAGGTTGGTCCCGCCGCCGAGGTACGCCGCCTCCGGCTCGGCGTCGAGCAGCGCGACCGCCTCCGTGACGTCGGCCGGCCGGTGGTAGCGGAAGGCCCTCACCGCGCCGCCGCCACGTCCCGGATCGCGGCCACGATGTGCGGGTACGCGGCGCAGCGGCACAGGTTGCCGCTCATCCGTTCCCGTACCTCCGCGTCGGTCAGCTCCACCGGTGCGGTCAGGTCCTCGGTCACCGCGCTGGGCCAGTCCCGGGCCACCTCGTCGAGCATCCCGCGGGCGGAACAGAGCTGCCCGGGTGTGCAGTAGCCACACTGGAAGGCGTCGTGCGCGACGAACGCGGCCTGGAGCGGGGACAGGTCCGCCGGGCCGGCGAGTCCCTCCACGGTGACCACCGTCCGGCCGTCCAGGGTGACCGCCAGGATCAGGCAGCTCTTCACCCGCCGGCCGTCGAGCCGGACCGTGCACGAGCCGCACTGCCCGTGGTCGCAGCCCTTCTTGCTGCCGATCAGGGTGAGCCGCTCGCGCAGGGCGTCCAGCAGGGTGGTCCGGTTGTCCAGCGTCAGGTCGTGGTCGACGCCGTTGACGGTGAGCGTGATGCGGGACGACCGGTCGTCGTCCGCCGGTTTCCCGCTCTCCCGCCCGCTGCGCACCGCGCCAGACTACCGTTGACTACGACATCTAATGACAAATACGGGCAGAAGCCCGAAACTGGCGATCGGTGGAGCGGCATGCGCGAGGTCCTGGCCGCGGCCCACGACTGGCGGCGGCGACGGATACCTTTCGGCCTGGCGACCGTGGTGGCCAGCAGCGCGGGCACCGTTACCGGCCCGGGCGACCTGCTCGCCGTCGACCCCACCGGCGACGTGCGCGGCGGCATCCCGGCCGGCTGCGTCGAGTCTGCGGTGCTCGACGCGACGGCGGAGACCCTCCGCACCGGCCGGACCCGGCTCGCCCGCTACCCGGTGGGCGGGGACGGCCCATGGCCGGCCCGGCCCGGCTGCGCCGGCACCGTCGAGGTGCTGCTGCGCCGGGTGACCGCGGACTGCCCCACGGCACGCTCCCTCGCCGCGCTCGCCGGGCCCGACCCGGTCGCCGTGGCAACCGTGGTGGGCGGCCGGGCACCCTTCGCCGCCGAGCTGGTGGTCCGACCGGACCGGACCGAGGGCACGCTCGGCACCGCGGACCTGGACGACTGGGCCGTCGACCGCGCCGCCGGGCTGCCGGCCGACGCCGTGGTGCTGGGCTACGGCGCGCGCCCCGGCGTGCGGGTGCTGTTCCAGGCAATGCCGGCCGCACCGCGGATGCTGCTGTTCGGTGCCACCGCCGTCGCCGCGGCGCTCGCCCGGATCGGCGCGGACCTCGGCTACCGGGTCGTCGCCTGCGACCCGCGACCCGCGTTCGCCACCGTCGCCCGGCTGCCCGCCGCACACGAGGTGCACCGGGCCTGGCCGCACCGCCTGCTGGCCGCCACCCCGGTCACCCCGGACACGGTGCTCTGCCTGCTCGGTCACGACCCCCGCTACGAGCTCCCGCTGCTGCGCGCGGCGCTGGCCACCCCGGCCGGCTACCTCGGCGTGCTCGGCAGCCGCGCCGCGCACGAGGCCCGCCTCATCCGCCTACGCGCCGACGGGGTAGCCGAGGCACAGCTGGCCCGGCTGCGCGCGCCGGCCGGGCTGGACCTCGGCGGACGCGGCCCGGCCGAGACGGCGCTGGCGATCGCCGCGGAGGTGGTGGCCTGGCGCCACGGCGGCAGCGGCCGGCCGCTGTCCGGCCTGACCGGCCCGATTCACGCCGCCCACCCGACCGGCCTGACCTCGGCGGCGGCGCGGTGACCGTGGCCGGGCTGGTGCTCGCCGCCGGGGCCGGACGCCGGCTCGGCCGGCCGAAGGCACTCCTCGACTGGGACGGTGAGCCGCTGCTCCGGCGCGCGGTCCGGCTGTTGCACCTCGGCGGTTGCGACCCGGTGCACGCGGTGGTCGGCGCGGGTGCCGGCCGGCTTCCCGCACTGCCCGGCGCGGTCCCGGTGGTCAACCCGTGGTGGCGCGACGGCCTCGGCGGCTCGCTGCTGCGCGGCCTGGACTCACTGCCGGACGTCGCCGACGCGGTTGTGGTGGTGCTCGTCGACCAGCCCTGGCTGACCCCGGCCGCGGTCCGCCGGGTACGCGCGGCGTACGCGGCCGGTGCCGTCGTCGCCGTCGCCGGCTACGCCGGCCGGCCCGGCCATCCGGTCCTGCTCAGCCGCGCCACCTGGCCGCTGGTCGCGCCGTACGCGACGGGGGACCGGGGTGCCCGCGACTTCCTGCGGGCTCGGGCCGACCTGGTGACCGTGGTGCCGTGCGACGGGTCACCGGCCGACGTGGACACGCCGGTTGACCTGGCCCGAGTGCATCCGCGGCCGTCGCTTCCCTGACCGCCGGATGCTCTCCAGCAACTCCGCAAACCTCTGCCGATCCACGCTCGTGCCTCAGGTACGCAGGGACAGGTTGAGGTAGCGGGCGTAGTCGGCCAGGGCGGACTCGACGCGGGAGCGCAGCGCGGCGTCGAACGGCGCCAGCGGCTGCACGGTCACCGAGACCGAGGCCTTCCCGACCGTCCGCTTCCAGGTGCCGATCACCCGGCCGCCGTGGACCACCGTCGGCAGAAACACCCCGTTGTTGCCGGGGACCACGGCGGCGGCGTGCGCCGGGTCGAGCATCAGCGTGCGGTCCTTGAAGCCGAGCAGGTATTCGTCGAAGCCGAGCAGCGTGTGCACGTCGTCGACCGGCTCGCGGGGCGCGTCGAGGAGGGCGGCGTCGACCATCGCCTCGACCCCGTCCACCACTACCGGGGCCAGGGCGTCGCCGGCCACCGCGAGGCCCCGCCGTGCGTCAGTGACCGTCAGGCCGGTCCACCGGGCCAGCTCGTGCCCGGTGACCGGGCCGTGGCTACGCACGTACCGTAGGGCGAGGATGCCGAGCGCCTCGTCCCGCTCCGGCCGGTGCGGGTCGGGCACCCACTCGTCCAGCAGGGCGAACGTCTGCTCGGTGCCGACGTGCGGGGCGATGCAGGTGACGCCGCGCTGGGCGGCGTACCAGAGCAGGTGGTAGCCCCGCTGCCCGGTGGTGTCGATGCCGGCGGCGCCGAGGGCGGCCAGGCACTCCGCACGGGTGAGGCGGCGGCCGCCGGCCAGGGCCGCGCCCAGCACGTCCACGGCCCGGTCCGCCTCGGCCTCGGTGAGCCCGAGCTGTGCCCGGCGGGTGGCGGCGCCGGCCAGGGTGCGGACGCCGGTCACCGCCAGCATCCACTGGGCGTCACGGGACGGCACCAGGTGGACCGTGCCGCGCATCGGCCAGGTCCGCAGCGCCTCCCGCCGCTCCAGCGCCGCCCGCACGTCGGCCAGGGTGCGCCCCGGCAGCCGTACGCCGAGCGACCACAGGCCGCTCGCGTTGTCCTGGGCCTGCATCGCGCCGAACCACTCGACCACTCCGGCGACCCCGTCGGGGCGCGCCACCGGGTGCGGGCGCAGCAGCAGGCTGGTCATCCGCAGCGCCAGCGCCTCGGCGCCGGTGAGCCGTGCTGGCACGCGTGCCTCCCGTCAGTGGTGGACGGTCAGCATAGGCGGCGGGTCCGACGTTTCCGCCGGACGCGACCGGGCGGGTGGGAGAGGCCCACCCGCCCGGGTTGCTCTCGCCTCACTCCGCCGGCCGGGCCTCCTCGGGCACGTCCGCCTCGACCACTTCCCTGCGGACCTGGGCATGGGCGGGCCGCTGCTCGACGACCTGGTGGGTGGCCAGCCGGACCCGTTCGACCGGGACCCGCTCCTTGACCACCACCGGGCGTTCGGCGTGCAGCACCATCTCGCGCTGCTCCATGTCGGTGCCCGCGGGCACGGTACCCCGGTCCGCCTCCGCGATCGGTTCCCGGACGAGGGTCGCCTCCTCGTGGGCGACCGGCACGGTGGTGTGCACGTTCTCGGTCACCACGCGCTTGCGGAGCCGGGCCGTGCCGGCCGGTACGGTCTCGGTGTCGAACCGGGCTTGTTCCTCGAACCGGGTCAGCTCCGGTGGCCCGGGCCGCTCCGGCCGTCGGGCCGCGCCCTCGGGCGGCAGCTGGTAGTGCCGGTGGAGCAGGGCCAGCTGGTCCGCGCCGAGCGGCTGGTCGGGTGCCGGGCTCCACGGCGGGGGCGGTGCGGACGGTCGTCCGGTCGTACGGCACCCGCAGTCGGCCCGCCTGCCACTGGGCCGCGTGCAGCGGAGTCATCGACTCGCGGTGACCCGTGCCGGCGGTGCGCACGCTGGCCCAGGTGGGCTCGCCTGCGGGGTTTGCCCAGACCTGGCCCACGGTGCCGATCGTCGCGCCCGAGCGGTCCTGGACGTCCTGCCCGTACAGCGAGCGGATCTGCGGTTCGGTGAGCCGCATGGTTCGTCCTCCCTCTCGTGGGTCACCGAGAGGATCCCCGTCGGCGGGGACGGCATGCCGGGGAATCGGGACGAATAGGAGGAGCAGGAGGAGAACACCTGATCGCGCTGCGCCAGCCGGCGTGCCGGCGGAGCGCGATCCCCCGTTCAGGTGCCTCCGGGCGGTGGGGCGCGGATCGGCACCGGTGCGAACAGGATCCCCGGAGTCCGGATTCCAGGCAGCCGTTCCGGTCCGAACTTGCGCAAATATTGAGGTTTGCTGACCGATCGATAGGGGTGGATCAAGCCGCGGAGTATGCCACGGCAGTCGTTTGATGCCGCAACCAACGGGTAGTCCTCCGAGCTCGCCCCGGAACCGAGGAGGGAAACGTCTGATGGACGGCCAGGTCAACGTCGCGGTGATCTATTACAGCGCGACCGGCATCACCTACCAGATGGCGCAGTCAGCGGTCGAGGCCGCGGGCGAGGCCGGTGCCGAGGTCCGCCTGCGCAAGGTGCGTGAGCTGGCGCCCGACGAGGCGATCCGCTCCAACTCGGGGTGGCAGGCGCACCACCTGGAGACGCAGGACGTGATGGAGGCGCAGCTCGACGACCTTTCCTGGGCCGATGTGGTGATCTTCGGCTCGCCTACCCGCTATGGGATGGTGGCCGCCCAGCTCAAGCAGTTCATCGACACCACCGGCCCGCTCTGGGCCCAGGGCATCCTGGCCAACAAGGTCTACTCGGCGTTCTGCTCCACGGCCACCTCGCACGGCGGTCAGGAGTCCACGCTGCTGGCGCTCTTCAACGTGTTCTACCACTGGGGTGGGGTGGTGGTGACCCCCGGCTACACCGACCCCAGCCAGTTCGTCGCGGGCAACCCGTACGGCGCCTCGCACACCAGCAACAACGGCGAGATCGCGCCGGACCACCTCGCGTTGGGGGCCACAGCGCTGACCGCCAAGCGGGCGATCCAGATCAGCGCCGCGCTGAAGCGGGGGATGGCCGGCTGAGCACGGGAGACCGGTGGCCGGGCGAGGGTTCGGACCCGTCCGGCCACCGGTTGTTGTAGTCCTACCCCCGGTCGGCCGGCGCATGCCCGGCGAGCGCGCGATGGTCGAGCAGATGCGCGAGCAGTTCGGCGAGGATGACCATGCCGTCGCGGCTCAGTACCGACTCCGGGTGGAACTGCACGCCGGCGAAGCCGGGCCCGCGCAGCGCGTGTACCGCTCCGTCGGCCGGGTCCCGGGACAGCTCGACGGGGCCGTACGGCGTGGCGACCCGGTCCGCGCCGGCCCGGGCGGTGAAGCTGGAGTAGAAGCCGACCCGGCGGGTGGCGCCGAACACCGGCACGTCCCGCGGCACCCCCTGGTACGGCGCGTCCCGCCGGTGCAGCGGCAGCCCGAGCAGCCCGGCCAGGAGCTGGTGTCCGAGGCAGACGGCGAGGGTCGGCCGGCCCGCGGCCAGGAGCTCTGCCAGCAGCGCCCGCATCGTCGCCATTTTCGGCTCGGCGAGGTCGGTCGGGTCGCCCGGGCCCGGGCCCATCACCACCAGGTCGTACTCCCCGACCGGACCGGGTTGCTGCCAGCCGCGGCGCGCCACGGCCAGGCCGAGGGCGCCGAGCTGGTGGGCGAGCATGCCGGTGAAGGTGTCCTCGCCGTCCACGATCAGCGCCCGCCGGCCGGCCAGCCCGGGCAGGACCGTTGCCCCGGGGGTCCGCTGGTCCAGCCAGAACCGGGCCAGCGGCGCGTTGCGGGCGGCGAGGGCGGCGCGCACCTCGGGGTCGTCGGCGAGCGCGCGGCCCGGCGCGTCCGGGCCGGACTGAGCCGGGCGGGCCGCCGGCGCGTCGGGGCCGAGGCCGAGCGCGGCGAGCACCCCAGCTGCCTTGGCGTGGGTCTCGGCCACCTCACCGGCGGCGGTGGAGTGCCGGACCAGCGTCGCGCCGACCGGCACCCGCAGCTCGCCGGTGGGGGAGAGCTCCGCGGTGCGGATCAGGATGGGCGCGTCGAGGGTCTGCCGGCCCGCGGCGTCCCGGCCGAGCAGGGCGAGCACCCCGGCGTAGTAGCGGCGGCCGGTCCGCTCGTGCCGGGCGATCACCCGGCACGCGTTCTCCATCGGGCTGCCGGTGACCGTGGGCGCAAACATGGTCTCCCGCAGCACCTCCCGGACGTCGCGGGAACCCCGTCCGGCCAGCAGGTACTCGGTGTGTGCCAGGTGAGCCATCTCCTTGAGGTACGGCCCGACCACCTGCCCGCCGTGCTCGGCGACGGTGGCCATCATCTTCAGCTCCTCGTCGAGCACCATGTACAGCTCCTCGACCTCCTTCGGGTCGTGGAGGAAACGCAGCAGGGCCTCCCGGTCCGCCGCCGCGCCGGTGTGCCGGAACGTGCCGCTGATCGGGTTCATCATGACCAGACCGTCGTCCACGCTGACGTGCCGTTCCGGGCTCGCCCCGACCAGGGTCCGGGTGCCGGTGTGCACGACGAACGTCCAGTACGCGCCGCGTTCGCGCAGCAACAGCCGGCGCAGCGCGGCCAGGGCCGCCGCCCGGGCGTCGCCCTGCACGGTGGCCCGCAGGGTGCGGTGGATGACGAAGTTCGCGCCCTCGCCGCGGCCGATCTCCTCGGCGAGCACCCGGCCGACCGTGGCCGCGTACTCGGCATCGGAGCTGTCGAAGCCGGCGTCGGTGGTGACCACCGGGGCGTCCGGCAGCGCGGCCAGCGCGTCGGCCAGGGAGATCTGCCGGTGCTCCCCGATGACCAGGCACTCCAGCGGCATCCCGTCGTCGACGCAGGCGAACCCCCGTTCGGTGATCTGCCGGTAGGGGACCAGGGCCAGCGTGCGCGGTCCGGGACCGCCGTCGGGCAGCGGGATGTCGGCGAGCCGCTCGGCGGTGCGTACCATGCCGGTGAACAGGTCGAGATGGTCGGCGCCCGCGCGGCGGACGAGCGCGAACGGGCCGGGGTCGAGGCCGGCGGCGACGGCGGCGAGCGGGTCGTGCGGGCGGATCATCGGGTCTCCTCGTGGGCCGGTGGCCGCCTGCGGGGCGACCCGGGATGCCGGGGAGAGACCGGCGGCCGCCTCGTCGGGCGGCCGCGTGGGAAAGCTACGCGCGGGGGTGGGCCGCCGGGTCGGCGGGCCACCAGCAGGACAGGAGCGCGGGCATGGCGATCACTCTACGCGCCCGGGCGGCCCCCGGGAAGCCGATCGCCGCCGCGGACCGGCCGCGCGGATCTTGGCTTCGCGGCCGTCCCCGGCGGGTAGGTTGTCCCGCGATGACCATTCTCGCTCTCGACCTGGGCACCTCCTCCGTACGCGGGCTGGTGCTGGACGCCGACGCCGTCCCGCGCCCCGGCGCGCTGGCCCGGCGACGGGTGCGGCTGACCACCGGCGAGGACGGCACCGGCACGCTGGACGGTGCCGGCTACCTCGCCCGCCTGCTCGAGTGCCTGGACGAACTGGCCGAGGGCGGCCACCTGCGGGACGTCGAGCTGGTCGCCGCCTCAGCGCAGTGGCACTCGGTGCTGCCGCTGGGCGCCGACGGGGAGCCGCTCGGCCCGGTGCTGACCTGGCTGGACACCCGGCCGGAGCCGGTCGCCGGCAGCGCCGGCCCGACCGACCCCGCGGCATTCCACCAGCGCACCGGCGGATGGTGGCACCGCTGCTACTGGACGGTACGGCTGCCCTGGCTGCGGCAGCGGGCCGGCAGCCGGGTGACCCGGTTCGTCGGGCTGGTCGAGTACGTCCTCGACGCGTTGCTGACCGAGGCGCCGATGTCGGTGTCGATGGCTTCCGGCACCGGGATGCTCGACCTGGGCCTGCTGGCGTGGGACGCCGAGGCGTGCGCGCTGGCCGGCGTACGCCCCGCGGAGCTGCCGGCGCTGGCCCCGCAGCGGTGGCGCGGGCGGCTCCGCCCCGAGTGCGCCCGCCGCTGGCCGGACCTGGCCGAGGCCCGGTGGACCGCCCCGGTCGGCGACGGTGCGGCGTCCAACGTCGGCTCCGGCTGCGTCGACGAGTCCCGGGCCGCGGTGACCGTCGGCACCTCCGCCGCGGTACGCGTCGTCCGGGCCGTCCCCGCCGACACGGCGCTGCCGCCGCTGCCCAACCGGCTCTGGCGCTACCGGGTGGACCACGAGCACGTGGTGACCGGCGCCGCCTACTCCAGTGGCGGAAACCTGTACGCGTGGGCCAACCGGGAGCTGCGGCTGCCCGAGGGCGCGGAACTGGAGGCGGCGCTGGCCCGCTCCACCCGGGACCTGCGGGTGCGGGCCAATCCCCGCTTCGGTGGGGACCGCCCGCCCGGCCTCGCCGCGGCCGGCTCCGGCGAGCTGCACGGGCTCAGCTTCGGCACCACCGCCGTCGATGTCCTCGCCGGGCTGATGACCGGCCTGTGCCGGCTGGTCGCCGACGACCTCGCCGTGCTCGAGTCCGATGTGGATCATCCGGTCGAGGTGGTGCTGGGCGGTGGTGCGATGGCCGCGTCCGCCTGGTGGCGCGGGGCGTTCGCCGATGCCCTAGCCCCGCGTACGGTGCGCTTCCAGCACAATCCGGAGGTCGGGGCGACCGGCGCCGCGCTGGTGGCGCTCGGCCGGGTCGCGGAGGCGGCGCGCGTCGGCGGTATCGGCCGGACGGACGAGGGGGCCGCGCCGAACACCGTAGGTGGTGCCCGGCCGCACTGACCATCCTGATCGTGCGGCCGGCCATCCCGTTGACAGGGCCCACCGGCCTGGTTGGATGGACTCCGCTCCCCGTGCGACGGGAGTCGAGGGACCGAGGAGGCAAGCGTGGGCGCAGGTCCCGACCCGGCTCGCGGAACGGCCGCCCGCCCGGGCCGGAGCCGGCGCGACCGCGTGGTGCCCCACCGACGGCGCTCGGCGTTCCGGTTGCGGGACTGGCGGATCGGCACCAAGCTCGCGACGGTGCTGGTCATCCCCTCGTTGGCGTTCCTGGTGCTGGCCGGCGTGCAGACCCGAGGGCTTGCGGGACAGACCAGCGCGCTGACCGCCTTCGCCGAGCAGGTCGGCATCGGCCAGCAGATCACCGCCGTGGTGGACCGGCTCCAGCAGGAGCGGGACCGCGCGGCCGGGGAACTGGCCGCGCTGCGCCGCGCCGGTGCCGGCGCAGACCGGGACGCGGCCATCGCCGCCCTGAAGCCGTTGCAGGAGGCCGCCAACCAGGCGCTGTCCGAGCTACGCCGGGCGGCTGAGCCGCTCGCCGGCGCCGACGCCGCCTGGCGGGTCGCGTTCTCCGAGGTCCTGGAGGCGTACGACCAGGTGGTCTACATCAGGGCCGCGATCCCGCCGGCGGTGCTCAACAGCGACACCATCCTGAGCAACTACCACCGGGCCATCGGGGCCCTGCTCAACCTGCTGGCCGAACCGTCGCCCGGGGAGGGCCAGCAGGCGCTCACCGACGCGGTGCTGCGGTACGTGCAGCTGTCCCGGGTCAAGGAGTTCACCTCCCGGATCCGGGCCGAGCTCTACGCGGCCGCCCGGGCCGGCCGGTACGACGTCGACGACCAGGCCACCCTGACCGACCTGCGGGCCCAGCAGCTCACCGCCCTGGGCGCGTTCCGCCTGGCGGCGAGCACCGAGCAGGTCCGCCGCTATGACCTGGTGTCGGTGAATCCGGCGTTCGTGGCGGCCGCCCGGCTGGAAGAGCAGACCCTGCCCACCGGCACCGCCGAGCCGGCGGTGCTCTCCGCACCAGAGTGGTGGGCGGCCAGCGAACAGCGGCTGGAACTGCTCCGCCAGCTCGAGGGCGAGGTCCTCAACGACGCGGTACGCCACGCCGACGGCGCCCGCGCGCAGCAACTGCGGGACACCCTGCTGGTGGCGGGCGGCATCGTCGCGGTGCTGCTGGTCGCCGTGCTGATCTCCCTGCTCATCGGACGGTCCATCGCCCGGTCGATGCGCCTGCTACGCGGCGAGGCGCTGCGGATCGCACACGTGGAGCTGCCACACACCCTGCACCGGCTGCGCGCGGTGGACCGCCCGGTGGCGACGATCGAGGTGCCACCCACGGCGGTCCACTCCCGGGACGAGATCGGCGAGCTGGCGGAGGCATTCGTGGCGGTGCACCGCAGCGCCGTCGACGTCGCGCTCGAGCAGGCGATGATGCGACGCAACGTCAACGCCATGTTCGTCAACCTGGCCCGGCGCAGCCAGGTGCTGGTGGAGCGGCAGCTGGAACTCCTCGACGAGCTGGAACGCGAGGAAAGCGACCCGGAGCAGCTGGAGAACCTGTTCAAGCTCGACCACCTCGCCGCCCGCATGCGGCGCAACGACGAGAGCCTGCTGGTGCTCGCCGGCATGGAGTCCACCCGGCGGTGGAACCGGCCGGTCGGCCTAGGCGCGGTGCTGCTCGCGGCGAGCGCCGAGATCGAGCAGTACCAGCGGGTCCGCCACCGGTCCAGCGCCGCCCTGCACCTCGTCGGCCACGCGGTCGGAGACCTGGTGCACCTCTTCGCCGAGCTGCTGGAGAACGCCACCGCCTTCTCCCGGCCGGACACCGTCGTCCACGTCGTCGCCTGGAGCGACGGGACCGGCGCGGTGGTGCAGATCGTCGACCAGGGGCTCGGGATGAGCCCGACCGCGTTGGTCGAGGCGAACACGCTGCTGGCCGAACCACCGGCCGCGGACGTGGCGGCCTCCGAGCGGATGGGCCTGTTCGTGGTCAGCCACCTCAGCGCCCGGCACGGCGTCGAGGTGAAGTTGCGCAGCGACCACGAGGGACTGGTGGCCCGGATCCGGATCCCCGCCGACCTGCTGGCCCCGGCACCCGAGCCCGAGCTGGACCAGCCCGCCGCGCCGCGGATGCTGACCCACCAGCTCGCCGCCCGGTCCCGGCTTTACGCCGCCGCCCCGCCGGCCGACCTGCCGCTGGCGGGCCGCCGGCCGGAGATGCCCGCGCCCGAGCTGCCGGTGGCGGGCCGGTTCCCCGACTTCGCGGCCGAGCTGCCGGTGGCCGGCCGCCCGGCGATGCCGTCGGCGGGGATCCGCCCCGATCCGCCGGCCCCGGCCGCGCCGGCGGTGCCGCGGCAGGCCCGCCCCGTGCCGGTCCGGGCCGAGGACGTGCTGACCCCGGCGGCCGGCTCGCCCGGCGGCGGCTGGTTCACCCGCCAGGGTCCGGCCTCCTCGGTGCTCGGCGTGACAGCGCCGCCGGCCGCGACCCCGGTCACGGCCGGGATCAACGCGCAGGGCCTCCCGGTACGCGTGCCAATGGCCCAGCTCGGCGCGATCAGCCAGCCCGCCCGCCCGCAGCAACCGGTGCCCCGCCACGAGCCGGACCCGGACGCGGTCGGCGGCATGCTGTCCCGCTTCTACGGCGGGGTGCGGCGGGCGGAGGCCGAGGAAACCATCCAGATGTTCATGCCGCCCGCCGGCGTACGCAGCGAAGGGGGACAACGACCGTGACCACGTTGAGCCAGGAGGCACGTGACCTGAGCTGGTTGGTGAACGCGTTCGCCGAGCGGGTCCCGGGGGTGGCGCACGCGGTGGTGGTGTCCTCCGACGGGCTGCTGGTGGCGATCTCCGCCCACCTGCCCCGCGACCACGCGGACAAGCTCGCCGCAGTCACCTCAGGGCTGATGAGCATCACCGCCGGCGCGGCACAGATGTTCGACGGAGACGTCGTCAAGCAGACCGTAGTCGAGATGGGACGGGGCTACTTCCTGGTCATGCAGATCCGGGACGGCTCCATCCTGGCCACCCTGGCCGGCGCGGACGCGGACATCGGTGTGGTCGGCTACGAGATGGCGCGGCTGGCCAAGCAGGCCGGTGAGATGCTCACCCCGGCGCTGCGGGCGGAGCTGCAGCAGGCACTGCCCCGCTGAGCGGGGCGGGCCCGGCCGGCGGAGCGCCCGGCCGGGCCGCGAACCGGTTAGAGGCCGTTGTTGCGGATCACCGTGCGATACCAGTGGGCGCTGCGCTTGAGCACCCGGCGCTGCGTCGGGTAGTCCACGTAGACCAGTCCCCAGCGCTGGTCGTATCCCTCGGCCCACTCGAAGTTGTCCAGCAGCGACCAGACGTGGTAGCTCTCCAGCGGCACGCCGTCGAGGATGGCCCGGTGAGCGGCGGCGAAGTGGTCGCGGAGGAAGTCGATCCGGGCGGTGTCGTCGACCGTGCCGTCCGGGGCGAGCGTGTCCGGGCAGGGCAGCCCGTTCTCGGTAATAGTGAGCGGGATCGGGCCGTAGTCACGGGTGACCCGGGTGAGGATGTCGTACATCCCCTCCGGGTAGATCTGCTGCCACTCCGCCCCAGAGGTCGGCCACTTCCGCACCGTCGTGCCCTGGCCGGTGACGTAGATGGGCGTGTAGTACTGCACGGCGAGCAGGTCCACCGGGCTGGCGATCACCGCGAGGTCGCCGTCGCGGATCCCGCGCACCATCCGGCTGTCCGCACCCAGGTCGGCCAGCACGTCCTGCGGGTAGGCGCCCGTGAACACCGAGTCCAGGTAGAGCCGATTCTCGTAGCCGTCGTAGAGCCGGGTCGCGGCCGCCGCCTCGGCGGTGTCGTCGGCCGGGTAGCAGGGGTGCAGGTTGAGCGCCGGGCCGATCCTCCCTTCGACGCCAGCGGCGCGCAGCGCGCGTACGGCGAGGCCGTGGGCGAGCTGGAGGTGGTGGGCGACCAGATAGGCGGCCGCCGGGTCCTGCCGGCCGGGCGCGTGGTGCCCCGACAGGTAGCCGTTCTGCACCACGGTCTTCGGCTCGTTGATGGTCAGCCAGGCCGGTACCCGGTCGCCGAGGGCGCGGAAGACGATGTCCGCGTACGCGCCGAAGCGTTCGGCGGTGTCCCGGTTCTCCCAGCCGCCGGCGTCCTGCAGGGCCTGCGGCAGGTCCCAGTGGAACAGGGTGGCCATCGGGGCGATGCCGCGCTCGTGCAGCCCGTCCACCAGCCGCCGGTAGAAGTCGAGGCCGCGCTGGTTGGGTCGGCCGGAACCGTCGGCCTGGATGCGTGACCAGGAGATGGAGAACCGGTAGCTGCGCAGCCCGAGGTCGCGCATGAGGTCCAGGTCCTCGGCGTAGCGGTGGTAGTGGTCGGCGGCGACGTCACCGGTGTCGCCGTTGCGGGTCCGTCCCGGGGTGCGGCTGAAGGTGTCCCAGACCGACTCACCCCGGCCGTCCTCCTTGGCCGCCCCCTCGATCTGGTAGGCCGAGGTGGCCGCGCCCCAGCCGAAGTCGGGCGGGAAGCGCAGCGCCCCGGACGAGGCGCCCCCCTCCGGGGCGGGACCGGGTGTGTCGTCGCAGCCGGCGACGGCGGCGGATGCCACGGTCCCGGCCGCGGCGGCGCCGGCCAGCCCGGTCCGGACCGCGCGGGCGGCGGTCGCGGAGAGGGCGGCGCGCCGGAGCAGGCGCCGTCGGGTGAGTAGCGACATGGGCGTTCTCCTCGGGATGACTGGCCGCCCTACGGGCCGGGAGCGCTCCCAGCATAGGCCAGGCGCGACCGGCCGCGTGCCGAGGGCGGACCGCGCGGGTCTTTTCCCGTCGACAAGGGAGGTTTAGTGTGGGGACGGGGAAGGGCAACCCCCGTCCCCACCTGTGATGCACACGCGCATGAGTGGAATTGGCGTCCGGTCGTGCGTGTCGCGCGGGAGCCGGGCCACGCGAGTGGCTCTGGTTCCACCTCCCGCCGGTGTCGGTGGGTGAGAGCCTCCTGGGTCGGGGTGCCGGGCAGGAACGGTCCCGGCTATCGATCCCTGACACGGCCGGGTCGACCACCTTCCCGGGCGCCTCCGTCCCCCCGCGCACGCCCGACGGCGCGTGGAGGCGCCTCGCCGGGCCGTACGGTTCCGGCCTGGTCCGAGGAGACACCGCGCACATGGTGGCCAGGCCCACCCCGTGGCTGAGGTCGACCGGGCCCAAGAGGAACCACATCGCCCGGTCGACGAACGGCCTGACACCCTACGGTCAGGCCGGGTGGGCCGGCCGTCCGGCCGACGCAGCGGACGGGCCGGCCCACCACCACGCCCAAAGACGAACTTGCCGCGAAAACGCCCGAGAAAATCCAGCCGTCACGGGATCACGCGACGGCCGCGGACGGAGTAACGTACATCACCGGAGAGGCCGCTCCCCCCGTGGCGGCCTCTCTCTTATTGCTCCCGCCCGCCGTCCCCATCGGACGGCATGACCGGGTGCCGCAGCCCCGGATGACCGGGCGGCAGCGAACGTCGGATCACCAGCCAGCTCACCGCCAATGCCGCCGCGACCAGCGGCCAGGTCAACGCCACCCGGGCCGCCACCAGCGCGACCACCTGGCCGCCGAGCCACAACGGCACGAAGACCACCAGCCGCAGCAGATAGGTGGCCGCCCACACCCAGCTGGCCCGGCCGTACGCCCGCAGCAGCGCCGGATCGCGACGCCAGCGGGCGCGCTGCCCGAGCGCCGCGCCCACCACCACCCCGAGCAGCGGCCAGCGCACCACGACGCTGACCATCCAGGCCAGCGCGCTGGCCGCGTTGGACACCAACTGCACCAGGAAGAAGTCGCTGGCCCGCCCGGTGCGCAGGGCGATCAGCGCGGCCACGCAGACGGCGAGCAGCCCGATCAACACCGACCGCGGACGGTCCCCGCGGCGCAGCCGCCAGCCGGCCACCGCCGCCCCGCCCACCAGCGCCGCCAGCACGCCGCCCCACAGGCCAGCCGCCAGCCAGCCCACCGCGAACGCCGCCGGCGGCAGGGTCGCGTCGAGCGCTCCCCGCCGGCCTCCGAGCAGGTCCGCCAGGGACTCCGGCCGCTCCCGGGTCGGCCGCTCCCGCTCCGGTGTGCTGGTCACTCGCCACCTCCTCCGATCGATCCTCAACATAGCCAGAGGCGCGACGGGCGCCCAACGAGCGCCGGAGGCGGCCGGCCGTTAAGTTGTGCGGGTGCGCACGACGGCGAGGGGCGGGACGGCGGTCTGGTTGGTCGTACTGGCCCTGGCACAGGCCGCCGCGTTCCTGCTGGTGTGGCGTGTCGCCGTGCATACCACGCCCGGCCAGTGGATCGACACGGTCGCGTTGACCGGCAACCGGATCGGCCAGAGCCGTATCGACGGGCCGGTGGACCGGATCCTCAACGCCATGTCGGTGGTGTCCCTGCTGGCCGCGACCGCGGTGATCGGCTTCATCGCGCTGATCCGCGGCCGCAAGGCCCTCGCCGTCACCGCCACCCTGCTGATCGCCGGCGCCAACGTCAGCACCCAACTGCTCAAGCACAGCCTGACCCGCCCCGACTTCGGCATCGACCCGGCGCGGGCAGCCGTCGGCAACAGCCTGCCCAGCGGCCATACCGCGGTGGCCGCCTCGGTGGCTGTCGCGCTGATCCTAGTGCTGCCGCCGAGGGTGCGGGCGGTGGGCGCGTTCCTCGGCGCCGGCTACGCCGCCGCCGCCGGGGTGGCTACCCTTTCCGCCGGCTGGCACCGACCCAGCGACGCCGTCGCCGCGTACCTCCTGGTCGGGATCTGGGCGGCGGTCGCCGGCCTGGTGCTCCTCGTCTTCCAGCGGGAACGGGCGAAGATCTCCCCGGCCGACGCACACCCGAAGGCCGCCGCCGTGCTCGGCCTGGGCGGCGCGCTCGCGCTCGTCGCGTCCGCGCTGGCCCTACTCTGGCTGGCCCGACTCTCCGACACCCCCGCCGACGAACTCACCCGCCGGCCCCTCTTCATCGGGTACGCGGGCAGCGCGGCTGGCATCGCCGGGACGATCGCGGTGGTGGCCGCGCTGGTCCTCGCGCTGGTGCACCGCCTGGTGCCCCGTCACAAGGGTTGATCAGCGGTAGTAGGTGCCGACCATGGTGCCGCTGGCGATCTCCTTGTCGGTCAGCGCCCGCTGCACGTCGGTGACCTGGGGTGTCTCCGGCAGTTCCAGCGGCCGCTCGAGGGCGTAGAGCCGGAAGAAGTACCGGTGCGGGTCCTCGTGCGCCGGCGGGTGCGGGCCGCCCCACCCGGTGCTGCCGAAGTCGTTGGGCCACTCCTGGCCGCCCAGCGGCACGCCGCCCTCGGCGACCCCGCCGGACCGGGGCGAGATCCCGGTCACCAGCCAGTGCAGGAAAGGAGTCTTTCCGGCGTCCGGGTCCTCGACGTACAGCACGAGCTCGCAGGCCGCGTCGGGGACCTGGGACCACTCCAGGGGCGGCGAGACGTTTCCGCCCTCGCGGGAGAAGCGTCCCGGTAGCAGGTCGTGGTCGTTGAAGGCGGTGCTCCGCAGCATGATGCCGGCCATCTTTCCGCGCCTCCTCCTCGTCGTCCCGCCGCGCGTACCCGGCGGGTGGGCGACGAAACGGCGGGTGGCAGGCTGGCAGGCCAGGCAGCCGACCGGGAGGGGCCCATGGAGACCGTACGAGTGGCGTTCCGGGACGAGTGCGGGCGGCTGGAGGAGGTGCTGCGGGGCCTGGCCGAGGCGGACCTGGACCGGCCCACGCCCTGCCCACCCTGGGCGGTCCGCGACCTGCTGGCACACGTGTCGACCGGCGCGGGACGCCTCGTTGACATGCTCGCCGCCCCGGCGCCCGAGCGGGCGGAGGTGGATGCCGCCGGCTACTTCGGGGCCGCCAAGTTCACCCCGGAGGTGGACAGCGCCCGGATCGACAGTGCCCGACGGGAGGCGCGCCAGCTGGCCGGCGTAGCCGAGGTGGCGGACGGCTTCGCGCGGGCCTGGCGGGCGGCCGACGCGGCGGTCGCCGCGCAGCCGCCGGGGCGGCTGGTCCGCACCCGGCACGGCGATGCGATGACGCTCACCGAGTTCCTGCGTACCCGGGTGGTGGAGGTCGGGGTGCACGGCCTGGACCTGGCCGACGCGCTGGACCGGCGGCCCTGGCTGACCCCGACGGCGGCGCAGGTGGTGGCGGACCTCCTGACCAACGGCCGGCCGGTGCCGGACGGGCTCGGCTGGGACCCGCTGACCCTGGTCCGCAAGGCCACCGGCCGGGCGCCGCTCACCGACCGGGAGCGGACCCTGGTCGACCGGTCCGGGTTCCGCTGGCTCTCCTTCGGCGGCTGACCGCTCCGGCGGGGCCGCCGCGCCGGGCGCCGACAGGCGGGAGCGCTCGCCTGGCGGCCGGCGTCGCCGGCCGGCGGGTCAGCGGTCGGCCGGGGTGGTGCGCCGCAGGTGGTCCAGGACGATCGGGTCGATCCGGCCGGGAACGAGGCGCTCCTCAAGGTTCTCCACCCCGGCCCAGGAGGCGAGCGCGTCGTCCAGGCCGGCCGGGCCGACCGGGTGGCCGGCGGCGGCCAGGCGCGCGGCCACCTCGTCGGCGAGCGGGCCGGCGAGGTCCCGCAGGGTGGCCGGATTGGGCTTGCCGAAGAGCATGGTGTGCGTGTCGAGCAGGCGGCCCAGCTCGGTGACCGGGTCGGGGTGGTCGTCCACCCGCAGGTCGACCAGCTCGTCGCCGGTGCCGGCGTAGCCGCCACGGTGCTGCACCACCAGCAGGCCGGCGCTCTGCCGGCCGCGCCGGTCACCGCCCGCCCGGTCACCGGCCTGCAGCGCGGCCAGCAGCCGCCGGGGGAAGGGCAGCTCGGCCCCGCCCAGCCAGGCGTCCCGGATCGCGTCGATGACCTGCGGCCCGGCCAGGATGTTGCCCTGTGCCGCCCAGCCGTCACCGGCCTGGCCGCCGGACCACGGGTGGCAGCGCGGCCCGGTCCAGGTGGCCCCGTCGCCGGTTGTCCCGACGACGCCGAGCTGCCGGTCGTCCCGGCCCGGGTCGGCGGCGACCAGGCCGGCCACCACGTCCGCCGGGGCCACGCCGGTCCGCAGCAGCGCCAGCCCCTGCGACCGGTAGGCCAGGTTGACGTGCGCCTGGGTGGCCACGGCGCCCACCTCGGCCTCGGCGGCCGAGACCAGCGCACCGGCGGCGAGGAACTTGCTGGCCACGGCGACGCCGTGCAGGCGCCTGTCGGCGGAGCGCGCCACGATCGAGAAGGTCACGCGCGGATGGTAGCGCCGGCAGCAGGTTCGGACGATCCCGCGCAGGCCGCGGGGCGATGGTTCAGAAGGGCGGCTTGGCCGCCTCCGGCGGCTTGCCCCGCGCCCGGCGGGCGTCGGCCAACGCCACCGCAGCCAGCACGACGGCGGACACGGCCGAGGCGATCAGCGGCGGGTAACGCAGGAGCAGCGGCACCGAGGCGAGCAGGACCAGCATCGCGATCCACCGGGACGGCGACACCCGGCCGAAGACCTCGTACTCGAACCGGGCCCGACCGGCCAGAAAGACTGCCGGGCCGAGGATGATCAACACGACCCAGGCCGCCTCGGTCCGATGCAGCGGATGCTCGATGGTCAGCTGATAACCGATGGCGATAGCGGCAATACCGACCAGCATGACGCCGTGGGTGTCGGCGGCGGACCGGCCGATCGTCGCGGGGTATCGCGCCTTGAGGACCGCCTCGCCGAGGATCTGTCCGGCCCGCTGGAAGTAGATCCGCCAGAGCAGGATCGAGGTGAGCAGCGCGATGGCGAAGGCGATGGTGGGGTTGGCGCTGAACGGACGCGCGCTGTAGGAGAACCCGGCCACGATGATCGTCTCACCGAGCGCGACCAGGAAGAACTGCCGGTAGCGCTCGGCCAGGTGCTCCCCGGCGATGTCCCAGCGGGAGATGGCGGACCGCCCCAGTCCAG
Organism: Micromonospora sp. CB01531; assembly: GCF_001905095.1. Taxonomy (GTDB): domain Bacteria; phylum Actinomycetota; class Actinomycetes; order Mycobacteriales; family Micromonosporaceae; genus Micromonospora. Next base: position 4,413 of record NZ_LWLS01000079.1, on the reverse strand, counting down.
GCACCGGCCAGCCCGTGCGCCCCGCCAGGTACTCGATGCCCAACGCCACCGCCCACAGCACGATCCGAGGGTTGGTCGGCACGAACGCCCCGACCAGCCAGAGCACCCCGGTCGCGCTGGACGTGATCAGCATCCGCACCTTGAGCCGCCGGTTCTGATGGTGACCCAGGGTGATCATCAGGATCAGCGGTCGGGAGACCTGCGTGACCACATACGCGACCGCGAACGCCAGGCCGGTCACCCTGAACGCGCGGGGGATGGCCACCCCCATCACCATGCTGCCCACCAACGCGATGATCACGATCGCCTGGATCGAGGTGTGGTACGGGTCGTACCGGCTGGTGGTCCAGGCGGTGCCCTGCCACACCGTGTACAGCGCCAACAGCAGCAGCAGGGTCTTGCCGCCGCCGGTGATCGGCGAGAACCCCGTGGTCCCGCCCGGCTCCAGGGCCAGGTCCTGGAAGGAACGAGCGGTGATGCGGGTGAGCGCGAAGACGAACACCAGGTCGAAGAAGAGCTCCAGGAACGTGGCGCGGGTCGACACCGCCGCGGCGCTTGTGCGCTTTTCGCGATCGACCTGCCCACCGGTCTCGTCACCGGTCGTCATGGTCGGCAGTTCCCGCCGTAGCTCCAGGCCACCTGGCAGTCGTAACACGCGCCTCCGGTGCTCCGGCCCGTATCGCCTGGATTGCCGTCACCAGGGCGGTGCCGGCTCGCCGGCACGCCGCAGTCCACTCGCCCGGCGTGGTCGGGGCGTCGGTCGGGGGCGGCATCTTCCTCAGAACGGTGGGGCGGCCTCCTCGGGTGGGCGACCCCGGGCCCGGCGGGCGTCGGCCACCGCCACCCCGAACAGCACCACGGCGGCAGCCACCCCGGACGCCAAGGTCGCCACGTGCAGCAGCAGCGGCGCCGACGCCAGGAGAACCAGGATGGCCACCCAGCGCGACGGCGACACGCGGCCGAAGACCTCGTACTCGAAGCGGGCCCGACCGGCCAGGAAGAGCGCCGGGCCCCCGAGGGTCATCGCGACCCACACGCTGTGGCTGTGCCCTGCCGGATGGTCGGCGACCAGCTCGAAGCCGATCGCGGTGGCGACCACGCCGATCACCATCACCAGGTGGGTGTCGGCGGCAGACCGGCCGATGGTGGCGGGATGGGCGGCCTTCGTCACCGCCTCGGCCAGGATCTGCCCGGCCCGCTGCACGTAGATCCGCCACAGCAGCACCGAGGTGACGAGCGCTGTGGCGAAGGCGGCGGCCCTGTACAGGCCGGGGGGCCGCTCGCTGAATTCCAGGCCGGCGACGAGGATCGACTCGGCGAGCGCGACCAGGAACAACTGCTGGTACCGCTCGGCCAGGTGCTCCCCGGCGATGTCCCAGCGGGAGATGGCAGAGCGGCCCATCATGGGCACCGGCCAGCCGGTCCGCATCGCCAGACCCTCCAGGGCGAGGGCGGTCGCCCAGAGCGCCACCCGCGGCACGGTGGGCAGGAACGCCCCGGTCAACCAGAGCACGCCGGTCACCCCGAACGTGATCAGCATGCGTTGTTTCACCCGGCGGTACGGGTGCCCGCCCAGCGCCGCCAGCAGGATCACCGGCCGGCTCACCTGCGTCACCACGTACGCGACGGCGAAGGCGAGCCCGGCCTGGGCGAACGCCCGGGGGATCGCCACCCCCATCACCATGCTGCCCACCAGGGCGATGATCACGATGGCCTGGATCGAGGTGTGGTACGCGTCGTACTGGCTGGTCGTCCATGCGGTGCCCTGCCAGATCGCCCAGAGCGCGAGGCCCAGCAGCAGGGTCTTGCCGCTGTCGGTGACCGCCCGCCACACGATTCCGTGTCCCGGTGCCACCGCCAGGTCCTCGAAGGCGCGGGTCCCGATTCGGGCGAGCACGAAGACGAACACCAGGTCGAAGAAGAGTTCGAGGAAGGTCGCCCGTTTCGCGGCGTCCTCGCTTTGCAGCCGACCCGGCGGTTCGGCGGCCGTCATGGTCGCCTCCCCCCGTCGGTCCAGCCCATCTGGCAGTCGTAACACTCTTTCCGGTTCTGTTGGCGTCTATCGTGCTTTTCGATCGGGTCGGGACCGGTCCGGATCTTGCTCAGGGGGACGGCGAGCGGGCACGATCGACCAGTGACGATCAGATGGGGCATGACGGTTCCGCTGAGCGGCATCCCGCTCGCCGACCACGCCCCGGTCTACGCGGCCCTCGACCGGGCCGGCTTCACCGACGTCTGGTCGTCGGAGGTGGCCGGGGCCGACGCGTTCACGCCGCTGGCGCTCGCCGCCGCGTGGCAACCCCGGCTGCGCCTCGGCACGGCGATCGCCCCGGTCTTCACCCGAGGGCCCGGGCTGCTCGCGATGAGCGCCGCCGCGCTCGCCGAGGCCGCCCCCGGCCGGTTCGCCCTCGGCATCGGCGCGTCCTCGCCGGTGCTCGTCCGTGACTGGAACGCCGGCCGGTTTGAGGAGCCGTACCAGCGGACCAGGGACATGCTGCGCTTCCTGCGCGCCGCGCTGTGTGGTACGCGTCGTACTGGCTGGTCGTCCACGCGGTGCCCTGCCAGACCGCCCAGAGCGCGAGCCCCAGCAGCAGGGTCTTGCCGCCCTCGGTGACCGCCCGCCACACGATTCCGTGTCCCGGCGCCACCGCCAGGTCCTCGAAGGCGCGGGTCCCGATCCGGGCGAGCGCGAAGACGAACACCAGGTCGAAGAAGAGTTCAACCTGGCCTAGCGAGGAATCCCGGTCCCTTCGAATCGCGTCACGAGCCTGGACGTTTCTGGTTTTCGATGTACTCACGGATGACGGCGAGGGGTGCTCCACCGCACGATCCGGCGAAGTACGACGGCGACCACAGGTGGCCGTGCATGATGTGCCGGTTGATCCGGCCGGTGAACTCCTGCCGCAGGTAGTGCGCGGAGACGCCCTTGAGCCGGTTGACCAGGGTTGAGATCGGTAGTTTCGGTGGGTAGTGGACGAGCAGGTGGACGTGGTCGTGGTCGCCGTTGAACTCCCGCAGTTCCGCGCCGAGCTTCGCGCACACGTCAGCCATGATCTGCCCGCACCGAGTGAGCATGGCGTCGTTGAGCACGTCCCGCCGGGACTTGGTGACGAAGACAAGATGGACGTGCAGGTTGTAGACGACGCTGCGGCCTCGCCGGACGTCGGGGTCTGGGGTCCATCGGGGTGACATAGGCCAGACGGTATACTGTGGACGTGAAGCTGGTCGTGCAGGTGCGGCTGTTCCCCGACGCCGGCCAGGAGGCGGCGTTGCGGGACACGCTGAGCTTGTGCAACGAGGCCGCGAACCTGGTGTCCGGCGAGGCGTACCGGGCGCGGGTGTTCGGCAAGCAGTCGTTGCAGCGGCTCACCTACGGTCGGCTGAAGGCGATGGGGTTGTCGGCTCAGCCTGCGATCCATGTCGCCCGCAAGGTCGCTGGCGCGTACGCCACCCTGAAGGCCAACATCGGTGCCGGTAACCTCGGCAAGCCCGGGTCGAAACGCCGCCGCAACGCCGAGGCGAAGCCGGTCGGGTTCCGTCGGGACGCCGGGCAGCCGTTCGACGACCGCTGCTTGTCCTGGCAGATGCAGACCCGCACGGTCTCCATCTGGACCATCGCGGGGCGGCAGGCCGGCATCCGCTTCGGCTGCTCCGAGCAGCAGTACGCCACGCTGGCCGCCCACCGCAAGGGCGAGTCCGACCTGGTGCACCGCGACGGCAAGTGGTACCTGTACGCCACCTGCGACATCCCTGACATGGAGGTGAAAGAGCCTGACGGGTTCCTCGGCGTGGACCTGGGCCTCGCAAACATTGCCACCACCAACGACGGGACCCGGCACAGCGGCAAGGGGTTGAACCGGGTCAGGCACCGCAACCAGCGGCTGAGGGCCAAGCTCCAGCGCATCGGCACCAAATCGGCCAAGCGGCTGTTGAAGGCCCGCCGCCGTAAGGAAGCCCGGTTCGCGGCCGACACCAACCATCGCATCGCCAAGCAGATCGTGACCGAGGCCGAACGCACCGGCCGCGGCATCGCCCTGGAAAACCTCACGGGCATCCGCGACCGGGTACGGCTCCGACGGCCCCAGCGGGTCACCCTGCACTCGTGGGCATTCCACCAACTCGGCCAGTACATCGCCTACAAAGCCGCCCGGGCCGGGCTGGCCCTCGTCCACGTGGACCCGGCGTACACCTCGCAGGGCTGCTCCGCCTGCGGGCACATCGCCAAGGCCAACCGGCCCAACCAATCCACCTTCCGATGCACGTCGTGCGGCTTCGCTGAGCACGCCGACGTGAACGCAGCCCGCAACATCGCCACCCGCGGTGCTACGGACTGGGCAGCCGCCAGCCTGCCAAACGCGGCGTGACCGATGCAGCCAGCACCGAGCACGATCTGCAAGCTCGGCCCTTCAGGAC
>NZ_LWLS01000078.1 GCF_001905095.1 Micromonospora sp. CB01531 | reverse complement strand
CAGTTGTTCAGATTCTCGAACCCAAGGATCTAGGAGGACAACCGTGCGGCGATGCCGCACCGCCGGCCCCTCCCGGACGCTGAGGTGTGCCCGGCCACGATGTCGATGCCGGGCACGCCGCTGTCGTCGGGTTTCTACTCGTGAGCCAGTACCCTCTCGCCACCGATCAGCACCTGGAAGGTGTACGCGTTGGCGACGTCCAGGTTGTGGACGGTGGCTTGCCGGGTGACCGTACGCAGACCGGTGACCCGCAGGTGGCTTCCAGCGCCGTCGCCGAGCAGGTCACCGACGGCGAACTCGGCCGCGGCGTGCCAGCCGGCGCGGTTGACGACCCAGAACCGATGGTTGGCGGTGACCGTCAGCGTCCCGGCGTCGACGGTGATTTCGACCAGCTGCTTGGTGCCGGTGCCGGTGATGACTCTCGCCACCGGCTGCACGGTACTGAGCCCGCTGGCGGGGTCGGTGGCGACGACCTGGTCACCGGCGGTGACGTCGGCCATTCGCTTCCCCGAGCCGTCGGCCATCAGCACCAGAGTGTCCGCGGTGAAGCTGTTGGTGGGATCCGAGCAGGTGCCGGTGGTGCATCCGCGGGAAGCGAAGCTTCCGCCGCTGGACGTAAACCCGGTGGACACGGTGGCGACCGTGAGGGCGGCACAGGCCAGCATCGCGGCGATGGCGACTCGGCGCAACCGGCTAAGCGACGTCTCGTAACCCTGGCGTCTGTCCGTTGAGGACGATAGGGCAGGATGCCCGGAGTGCAGGTGATCATGGCAGCCCGCCCGGAGTGGATCTTCCCGTTCACCGGATTGCAGCCCGCCCAGTTCCGCCGGCTGGTCCGGCTGGTCGCCGAGCGCGGCGGTGACGGCATCGCCGACGGCCGACCGGGCCGGCAGTGGGCTCTCGACCTGCCGGATCGGGTGTTGCTGGTCGCCGCTTACTGGCGCACCAACCTGACGATGCGGCAGATCGGCCCGCTGTTCGGGGTGTCGCACTCCGCGGCGCACCGGGTCATCGACACCCTCGCGCCGCTACTGGCCCTGGCGCCGGTGCGGAAGCGACCGGTCGAGCAGATCGCGATCGTCGACGGGACGCTGATCCCCACCCGCGATCACCGCCTGGCCGCCCGGAGCAAGAACTACCGGTACTCGACGAACCTTCAGGTCGCCATCGACGCCAGCACCCGCCTGGTCATCGCCGTCGGCGACCCGCAGCCCGGCAACCGCAACGACACCATCGTCTACCGCACCTCGGGCATTGCCGAGAAGCTGGACGGGCGGCCGGTGATGGCCGACGGCGGCTACCGCGGCAACCCCGAGGTGATCATGCCGTACCGCAAGCCCGCCGACGGCAGTCAGCTCCCGGACTGGAAGGAAGCCCTCAACGTCCAGCACCGCACCGTTCGAGCGGGAGTCGAACACGCCCTGGCCAGGATGAAGTGCTTCAAGATCCTGCGCGACTACCGCCGCGCCGCCCACACATTGACCGACGCCGCTTCCGGCATCGCCAACCTCCACAACATCATCCTCGTCGGCTGACCACCGGCCCCGCCCCAGGCAACGCCTTCACCCAGTTACGAGACGTCCCTTAGGCAACATGAGAGACCGCTCCGTTTCGAGAATGGGTGTCGAGGGACCCGCCGTCCGGCGGCTCCGGGTCCCAGGTTCACCCGCCGGACTTGGCGTCGGCTTCGCCCCCACTTGGGGGGCACTTGCGGCGTACGGGCTCCGCGCAACTCGTCCGGTCCGGTCGCATCTGTACCTCCTGATGACACGACGGCGTCCTACCGGACGGCGAACGGGCGGAACAGCCGACGCCCTGCCGGGCCCGAGGTGAGACATAGCTGACACGCCGACGCGACATCTGGTGTTGCCCAGCCACCCGCACGGCCATATATGGTGTCTGGCGCAGCTGGTTCGGCCGTCTCTCACGGGACGGCCGAGGCAAGAGGGAACCCGGTGGGAATCCGGGACTGCCCCGCAGCGGTGAGTGGGAACGACCGCCGTCATCAGCACTGGGCCACCGATGGCCTGGGAAGCGACGGCCAGTAGGCGACCGGTTCCGCCGGTTGTGCCCACGAGTCCGAAGACCTGCCAGCGCGTCGCACGCCCCGGACGGGGGTGTGACGGTCCGAGGCCGCGCGGGACGGCCGACGCCCACGGGACACCGCCGATGCCGGCGCGTGTCCGTCGGTGTCTGCACCCCGCGCGCCGAGGCCCATCCGGTCTCGAGCTCGCGAGGAGTGAGTAGTGACAGGCACCAAGGTCCACCCGACCATCGACGGGCTACCAGGCGATATCGCCCTGCCCGGGCAGCGGCGCGTGCAGATGCATGTCCGCAAGCGCAACGGTGACCTCAAACCCGTCGATGTCAACCGGATCGTCCGGGCGGTGGAACGGTGGAGCGCCGACCTCACCGACATCGACCCGCTGCGGGTGGCGACCCGCACCATCAGCGGTCTGTACGACGGGGCGAGCACGGACGAGTTGGACCGGCTGTCGATCCAGACCGCGGCCGAGCTGATCGGCGAGGAGCCGCAGTACTCGCGGCTCGCCGCCCGTCTGCTGGCCGGATACGTCGACAAGGAGGTACGCGGGCAGGGCATCGGCTCGTTCAGCCAGGCGATCCGGCGCGGCCACGCCGAAGGGCTGATCGGTGACGACACAGCCGCCTTCGTCGCCGCCCACGCCCGCATGCTCGACGAGGCGGTCGACCCGGCGGGCGACCTGCGGTTCGAGTATTTCGGGCTGCGCACCGTCTACGACCGGTACCTGCTGCGGCACCCGACCAGCCGGTTGGTGCTGGAGACGCCGCAGTACTGGCTGCTGCGGGTGGCGTGCGGCCTGTCGCACACGCCGGCTGAGGCGATCGACTTCTACCGGCTGATGTCCAGCCTGGCGTACCTGCCCAGTTCCCCGACGTTGTTCAACTCCGGCACCCGGCACACCCAGATGTCGTCCTGCTACCTGGTGGACTCGCCCCGCGACGAGTTGGACTCCATCTACCAGCGGTACGCGCAGGTGGCCAACCTGTCAAAGTTTGCCGGCGGCATCGGCATCGCGTTCTCCCGGGTCCGCTCCCGCGGGGCGCTGATCCGTGGCACGAACGGACGGTCCAACGGCATCGTGCCGTGGCTGCGGACCCTGGATGCCAGCGTCGCCGCGGTGAACCAGGGCGGCCGGCGCAAGGGCGCCGCCTGCGTCTATCTGGAGCCGTGGCACCCGGACATCGAGGAGTTCCTGCAGCTGCGGGACAACACCGGCGAGGACGCCCGGCGTACGCACAACCTGAACCTGGCGAACTGGATCCCGGACGAGTTCATGCGCCGCGTGGAGGCGGACGGGATGTGGTCGCTGTTCGACCCGGACGAGGTGCCGGAGCTGCCGGACCTGTGGGGTGCGGAGTTCGACGCCGCGTACCGGGCGGCCGAAGCCGAGGGCCGCTGGGTGCGGCAGGTGCCGGCCCGGGAACTGTACGGGCGGATGATGCGCACCCTCGCGCAGACCGGCAACGGGTGGATGACGTTCAAGGACGCCGCCAACCGGCTCTGCAACCAGACCGCGGAGCCCGGCAACGTGGTGCACCTGTCGAACCTGTGCACCGAGATCATCGAGGTCTCCAGCGACGCCGAGACCGCGGTGTGCAACCTGGGCTCGGTGAATCTCGCCGCCCACCTGGCCGGGGGCGACCTGGACTGGGAGCGGCTGCGGCGCACCGTCCGCACCGCGGTCACCTTCCTCGACCGGGTGATCGACATCAACTACTACCCCACCTCGCAGGCGGCGGCGAGCAACCCCCGCTGGCGGCCGGTCGGCCTCGGCATGATGGGCCTGCAGGACGTGTTCTTCGCGCTGCGGCTGCCGTTCGACTCCCCCGCCGCCGGGGAGCTGTCCACCCGGATCAGCGAAGAGCTCTACCTGACCGCCCTGGAGACCTCCGCCGACCTCGCCGAACGGCACGGCCCGCACCCCGCCTTCGCGCAGACCCGGGCGGCGCGCGGGCAGCTGCAACCGGACCTGTGGGGTGTCACCGGCAGCCAGACCGCGCGCTGGGATGCCCTGCGGGACCGGGTGGCCGCGCACGGGCTGCGCAACTCACTGCTGGTCGCGATCGCCCCGACCGCCACCATCGCCTCGATCGCCGGCTGTTACGAGTGCATCGAGCCGCAGGTGTCCAACCTGTTCAAACGCGAGACCCTGTCCGGGGAGTTCCTCCAGGTCAACACCGCCTTGGTCGCCGAGCTCAAGGCTCGCGGGCTGTGGACCGAGCAGATCCGGACGGCGATCAAACGCGCCGACGGATCGGTCCAGGATGTCGCGGAGCTGCCGGCGGAGCTGCGGGAGCTGTTCCGCACCGCATGGGAGCTGCCGCAGCGAGCGCTGATCGACCTGGCCGCCGCCCGTGCACCCTTCATCGACCAGTCCCAGTCGCTGAACCTGTTCCTGGCCACGCCGACCATCGGCAAACTCTCCTCGATGTACCTGTACGCCTGGAAGAGCGGGTTGAAGACGACCTACTACTTGCGGTCCCGACCGGCCACCCGCATCCAGCAGGCCACCGTGTCCGCCGTCGTTCCTCCGGTGGGCCTCGATGCGGAGGCGCTGGCCTGCTCGCTGGAGAACCCCGAGGCGTGCGAGGCCTGCCAGTGACCACCCCGACCGACACCACCACGGAGACCACACCGATGCTGCTCGACCCCGGGATGGATCTGACCCTCCGTCCGATGCGTTACCCGCACTTCTTCGACCGCTTCCGCGACGCCATCCGCAACACCTGGACGGTCGAGGAGGTCGACCTGCACGCCGACCTGACCGACCTCGACCGGCTCTCCCCCGCCGAGCGGCACCTGGTCAGCCGGCTCGTCGCGTTCTTCGCCACCGGCGACACGATCGTCGCCAACAACCTCGTGCTGAACCTCTACCAGCACGTCAACAGCCCGGAAGGCCGCCTCTACCTGTCCCGGCAACTGTTCGAGGAGGCGGTGCACGTCCAGTTCTACCTCAACCTCCTCGACACCTACGTACCCGACGAGACCGAACGGGCCGCCGCGTTCGCCGCCATCGAGAACATCCCGTCGATCCGGCGCAAGGCCGACTTCTGCTTCCGGTGGATCAACTCCCTGCAGGACCTACGCGAGCTGCGGAGCAAGCAGGACCGGAGGACGTTCCTGCTCAACCTGATCTGCTTCGCCGCCTGCATCGAGGGCCTGTTCTTCTACGGCGCGTTCGCCTACGTCTACTTCCTGCGCTCCCGCGGCCTGCTGCACGGCCTCGCCTCCGGCACCAACTGGGTGTTCCGCGACGAGTCGATGCACATGGCGTTCGCCTTCGACGTGGTCGACACGGTCCGCCGAGAGGAGCCGGACCTGTTCGATGACGACCTCGCCGACCAGGTCCGGCAGATGCTCGCCGAGGCCGTCGACTGCGAGGCGCAGTTTGCCGAGGACCTGCTCGGCCAGGGGGTGCCTGGCCTGACCTTGGCAGACATGCGTCAGTACCTCCAGCACGTCGCTGACCGGCGGCTCGCCCAGCTCGGTATCGCACCGGTGTACGGGTCGGCGAACCCGTTCGCCTTCATGGAGCTGCAGGACGTGCAGGAGCTGTCCAACTTCTTCGAACGCCGGGTGTCGGCCTATCAGGTCGGGGTGAGCGGGGCGGTCACCTTCGACGACGACTTCTGAGCCAACACCCGCCCCGGGGCGGCGGCAGAGCCGCCCCGGGGGGTGATGGTGATAGACATCCGCCGACCCCGTGCTCGGCGCGATGCCAGCCGAGCTCCGGGCCCGATCAGTCCCGGCACAGCGGCACGTCGGGCTCCACGACGGTCCGGTTGACGATGTCCTTCTTGATGAAGTCGGCCTCCTTGGGAATGCCGACCCCCAACACCTGCTCGATTGCCTTGACCAGCGGCTCCGACAGGCTGATGCCCTCGCCGGCCCGTACGGTCAGGACGAGCGTGGATCCTCGGCATTTCACTCCCGGCCCGACGGGCAGCGGTAAACCGATCCGGCCGGCGGCCGATCCGTTGGTCACCCCGACCGACGCCACGATGCCGACGAACGGCCCGGCACCCGCGACCGGCAGGCCGAGCATGAACCCGAAGCGGAACTCCGCGGCCACGACGATGCCTTCGACACCGATCGAAACGCCACGGATGGACTTCACGATGCTCTCTTGCACGGAGAAGGCCGGCGTCAGGACACTCGATTGGACGTATCCGATCGGTCCGTCGAGGCCCCACTTGCCGGTGGCCTTGATGTTGCCGTTCTTCGCCGAGAACCCGGTGGTGACGAGAAACTTGAACGTCTGCTTGAGGGTCGCCGGGAATCCGCCGATGATGATGGGCTGCTTTACCTCGATGGGCAGCTCGATCTTGACCTTCTTGTTGTCCTCCAGCCCACCCTCGGCACCGGCGGCGATGGTGATGGCGAGCCCCTCGACTCCGTCGATCCGGAACTGCGGGTGGGGGATCACGCCGTTGGTCACCCGGATGTCCCCCCACGCTCGGAGGTTCCGGAGCAGCAGTTGGATGTCGAAGTCGACCTTGAGACGCTGCACGGCCGTCGAGTGCGAGGCGGTCAGCCCCATCTTCGACTTGTCCTTGTACGCCTCGATGTCCCAGTCGCCGACCTTCTGGTTGATGCTCTTGGCGCCGCGCGCACCCGGCTCGGGTGCCGGGGCGAAGACGATCGGCGGCACGGCGAACCGGACGTCGCCCGCGCCGATCGCGTTCACCCCCAGCCCGGTCGCCTGCCCGGCGTCCGGAACCACCGCCCCGGCCGGGCCCCCGTCGACGACCTCGCCGAGCAGGTCAGGCAACGGGCCGAAGGTCTGCGCCTCAGCGTCGAGCGGTTGGTCGAACGTGAAGTGGCCGTCCCGCACCACATCGGTCAGGCGCACCGGGGCCAGGGTGACGGCCTTGTCGCCGCCGGACCGCTCGACCTTTACCACCCGGCCGACCGCCTCGCTCGTGGCGAACATGATCTTACCGGGTGCCACGTCTTTGGCACCCCGGGCGCTGCCGTCGATCACGTAGGTGAACCCGTCCCTGCTCACCGACCGGATGACCCTGCTGCCGCCCTCGACGAGCACCACATCGGGCTGGTAGACCACGGACCTGTCCGGCTTCGGGCCGTACCCGTATCGGTCGTCGGTCGGATCGGATCCGCCGAGGCCGACCTTTCCGCAGCCGGCGGTCAGCAGGATGACGATCAGCCCGGCCGCCATCCGTGCACGTCTACGCATGTTCGCTCCCGCCCCGCTCACAGCCGCCCGGCCACCACCTGGATCAGGTCCTTCAGCGGCTTGTGGTTCTCCTTCGGGTCGTTGAGCAGCACCAGGCGGATCGCGACCCACGTGGCCGTCTTTTGGGCGAAGACCTCATTCGCCTGCGTGTCCAGGTACGCCTCGTCACCGATACCGGACAGCGTCTCCAGTTCGTGTCCCAGCTGGCGCTCGATGTCGAGCATCTTCTTCGCGCCGTCGCCCACGTAGACCTCCACCTGGCCGGTCGGGCCGGTGATCGGTGCCGTCCAGGTGCAGCTCTGTTGGCCGGCTCGGTGCGGGTCGAGCTTCAGCCGGGCCAGGGCGGCCGCCTCCTGATCGGTCACCAGGTCGCACGCCGTCGGTTCCGGCTTGTCGGCCGGGGCGGACGAGGCAGCATCTCCCCCGGGAGCTGTGGCAGTGGTCGCCGGCGGTTGGCCGTCGGCGGCCGCCGCCCGGGACGGTTCCTCCGATCGTCCGCACCCTGTCGCCGTGAGCAGCAGCAGGGTGGTGGCCGGCGCCACGAGCAGCCACCGGCCGGCACCCGCCCGCGTGGTCATGACACGCCCACCTGTTCCAGCGACTTCTCAAGCCCCGGGCAGTGCTTCGTCGTGTATTCCGACACCGGCGGCAGCGCCGTTTTGACCTTCGCCATGGTCGGGTTGAGGCGCGCGTAGGCCGCGGGGTCTTGGGCCATGCTCTTGCCCGTGGTGTCGATGACTGCGTCGTAAAATTCGGTGAGCGCTGCGACCTGGGTCTTGATCTCGGCCGGCGCCGCTGCCTTCAGATCCTTCACCCGGGCGTGCGCGCTGGCCACATCGGCTTTTCTGTCGGCCGCGCCCTGCGCGAACAGCGGATCGATCGAGGCGGTGAAGGCCTTCACCGCCTCGCACCAGCGGTCGCCGCCACCCGGCTTGCCCTGGCCTGTCGCGTCCCCGCCATCGGACTGGGCGGTCGCCTTCCCGTCGTCGGCCGCAGCGCTGGCACCTGCGCTGCCAGCCGGGCCGGCATCGCCCGCCGCCGGTGCCGCGTTGTCGGGTCCGCAGCCCGCCAACAGGAGCCCGACCGCCAGTGCGGCAACACTCCCCCGAATTCGTGTCATCGATCCCCCTCTGACGAGAGCGAGCTGGCCGCCTCGCATAGGTCCAACCTCGCTGGACGACCCGCGGCACCCGCCGGCGGCGTCCACTTGATCAGTCTGATCGGCGGGCTTCGGGAGTCGTTCAGGAATTGTTCAGACGGACGGGCGCACCCGCTCGGGGAGCGGAAAGGCGGCTGGCTCGACGTCCATCTCACGCATCCGCGCGACGTACTCCTGGTAGCGGCGGCTCGCCTCGCCGTGCCGCCCGGCGGCCGACAACGCGCCGATCAGCCCCAGGTGGGCCGGCTCGTCGTAGCCGTCGTCGACGGTGAGCCGCAGGTACCAGCCGATCGCCGCCTCGGTGCGGCCCAGTTGCAGGCACCGCCTCGCCAGCCGGTGGATCACTTCGCGTTGCAGGTCGGCCAGGACGGCACGGGGACGCTGCACCCAGTCTCCAACGACCTCACCGTCGTCGCAGAGATCGCCGGTGTATCGGGCCACCGCCGCCTCGAGGCGGGTCAGCAGCCGGACATCGCCATCGGCGCCCTCGGCTTCTGCCGGTTCTGGGCCGCCGCTCGGCCGGGCCTTCGTCGTGCTCGCGCCGTCCGCCGCGATGGCCGCGCGGGCCGCTTCATAGAAGCGCAGCGCGTCCACCGCGACGTGCGCCGGGTTGATCCTGACGGTGGCAGGATCGGTGGCGAGGTAGCGGTCAGCCGGATGCTGCCGGTCCGGATCGAGTACGCCCCGGACGGTCGAGATCAGGACGGACAGGCGGCGCAGCGCCACGTCCGTCCGGGCCTCCGGCCACAGTGCGGTGGCCAGGGCCTCGCGGGCGACGGGCTTCCCGAGCTGCCCGATCACCATCTTGAGCAGGTCCCGCGCCTTGCGGGACTGCCAGCTACCCACCGGCACGGGCACCCCGGCCAGCCGTACGGTGAACTGGCCCAGGGTTTGCACCTCGACCTCGGCGACGGCTGCCGGGCCGATCGACGCCAACGGGCCGGCGACCTGCCAGGCGCCGTCCTGCACGCCGATCTGCTTCAGCCGCTCGTATGCCACCTCCTCCGCCAACTGGTCGCCGGAGAGACGTGCCTGCAGGAGGGCGTTGGTGGCGAGGGCGAACTCGTTGCCCAGTTCGGCCCAGATGGTCGCTGCCTCGACCAGGCTGGCGAGGAGGCGGCGGACCCCCCGGGCGGACGCCGCCTCGGGGCTGGCCCGGTGGGAGGCGAGCGCGGCGAGCTCCATGGCCTCGGCCAGGCCGGCGGCGTCACGACGGCGGCCGGCCTCAGCTCGGACCTGTTCGCCGTAACGTAGTGCGGCCTGCGGATCACCGGAGCAGAGGGCGACCCAGCCCGCGGCCAGTTCGGCGACGGTGGGCCCGGCGGCGCTGGGCATGGCCAGGGCGCGCCCGGCGTGCTGCTCGGCCGCCACCGGATCGTCTGCGTAGCTGATCCGCGCGAGCCCCGCGCACGCCTCGACCAACACCTGGGCGTTGCCGTCCGGCTCGCCCATCGCCAGCGCCGCCTGGTAGGCGACCATCGCCTGGTGGGCAGCGCCACGGACGCGGTGCACCCGGGCGGCCAGCGCCAACCCGAAGGCCGCCAGCGGCGACCCGGCCTGCTGCCACCGGGCCACGGCCTCGTCCGCGTCGCTACGCGCCCGGCGCAACTCGCCCAGCCCCAACCAGGCCTCCGCCCGGTTGTGCAACGCCAATGCGAGCAGCGTCTGGTGCCCGAGCAGCTCGCCGAGCCGGACCGCCTCCCGGAGTTCTTCGACGGCCGACCGGTAGCGTCCCTCCTCCACCAGGCGTGAGCCGACGTTGCACCGGATCCGGAGTTGCTGGCCGAAGTCGCCGGCCCGCTCGGCCGCCGCGAGCGCCCGGGCGTACGCGTACTCGTTGTCGGCCCGGTTGCCGTCGCTGAACGCGACCAGCGCCTGCGCCACGTACGCCGCCGCAACCGCCGAGTCGTCCCCGCTCTGCTCCGCGACGCGGACGGCCTCCTCGACGAGTTGCCGGGTCTGCGCCTGGTCGCCCCTCGCCCAGCGGGTCGCGGCCAAGCCGGCGAGCACCTGGGCGCGGTCCGCCAGCGCGGACGGCCCATGGTCGGCAGCGTCCAGTGCCGCGCGCTGGAAGCAGGCTTCCGCCGCGTCGAACCGCCCTCGTTGGTGCAGCAGCACACCGAGGCGCCAGGCCAGCGCCGCCGGCAACGGCGCGTCCGCCGGCACGGCCGCGAGATGGCGCAGGGCCTCGTCGTAACGCCCGTCGTGTACGGCCGCCTCGACCGGACCGAGAACTTCAAGCCGGTCAGGACCACCCGGGTCGGTGGTCTTGGCGCCAACGCCTTTCATCGGAGTCACCTGTCACTGGTCCTCGTCATCCGATCAGGGGGTGGCGGCACCGCCAACTGTCGAACGTACCCCTCATCGTCAAGCGTTCTCGCTGCCTGGTGATACGTCACGACAGGCACACCGAGACCGGTGCTGCCGACAAGGCCGGCAAGGACCAGCCCGACGACAATGCGAAAGCGCATCACTTCTCCTTGGACCCGGGGCGACATCGCGGATTTCCGCAGCCTAGGCCGCTCCGCCCGGTTCGCGGATCAGTGCTGCCTCGAATCTGGAGTGTCGCCTCGGCGACATCGCCGCCGCCTTGACCGAGGTTGCGGCCCTCGCAACAGGCCACGAATCTGGGAGGTCGGCTCCTCCCGGTCGGCGCCGAAAGATCCGACTCACTTGGCGGCCTGTTGGATGGAGGCGATGGCGGAGGACAGCTGTCGCGCCGTGTCGGCCACCTTGTTGCGGTAGCCGTCGTCGGTCACCGTGGGGCCGACGCATCCGGCGGTCGTCGCGCGCCGAGCGGCAAGCACCGCGAGGAGGCGGAATGCCGTCCAGCCCGCACCGCAACGGACCGGCCCATCGTCACACCGGTACGTTAGCCAGCCCGGAAACCGTTCGAGGGCGTTCGGTCCCGGCCCACTCGTTGGAGGACGGCTCAAAACGCACGGTCAGACGTTTCCCTGATCGGCGGCATCCTGGTCGGGCCAGGAGACGGCGACGGCCACCGGTGAGCGGATTCCCTCCGGGTGTACGGCGTTCAACCGCCGGTGGACCGGGGTTGTGCTCGGCGAGTATGGGCGCTGTGGGACATCGGGAAGGCGGTGGAGAGGGTCAGGACCTGTTGCAACGCCGCGAGGATGTGCGGCAGGCCAACTTTCTGGAGCTGTTCGTCGACCTAGTGTTGGTGTTCGCCCTGGCGGGGGTGGTCAGCCGGGTCGGGCGGGACCTCGTCAGCCATGACATTGTCGTCCGGTGGCGGGCGATGGCCTTCATGCTCGTGCTGGCGCTGCCGCTGATCTGGTTGTGGATCACGACCGCGCACATCACCAGCTGGTTCGACCCTCGCCGTCCCAAGATCCAGTTGATCGTGCTGGCCAGCGCCTTCGGGATTCTGGTCATGTCGTCGTCGCTGCCGTCCGCGTTCGTCGGCCGCGGGTTGGCGTTCGTGCTGCCGTACGTGATCCTGCAGTTGGGCCGGCCGCTCATCCTGATGCCCGCGCTGCGCGGACACCCCCTGCATAAGCTCTACCGCCGGTCGCTGCCGTGGCGCCTGCTCTCGTCGGGGATCTTCTTCGCCGGCGCCGCCGTCAGTGGCGGTGCCCGGGCCGCCTTTTGGGGGGCCGCCGTGACCGTGGACATCGTCTCCGCGCAGTTGCGCTGGCCGGTACCGTGGACGACCGAACCGCCGGTCAGCGCGTGGGCCACGGACAGCAAACATCACCTGCCCGAGCGCTACCAGCAGTTGCTGATGATCGCCCTCGGGGAAACCGTGCTCGGTGTCGGCCTCACGTTCACCGGCCAGCCGATCAGTCTGGCCACCTCGGCGCTGCTGGTGGTGGCGTTCCTGTCGGTAGTGCTGCTGTGGCGCATCTACTTCTACCGCTCCGGGCAGATCCTCGCCGATGCCCTCGCCGCCGCAGGGGACAGGGACGCCGCCGGCCGCGCCACCGGCACTGCCCACGTCCTCATGGTGCTGGGCATCGTCGCCACCGCCGTCGGCTTCGAGGCCGTGCTGAAGCATCCGGGCGGCACGCCTGAACCCGCGTGGCTCATCGCCAGCCTCGGCGGCGCGGCACTGTTCCTCTACGGCCGTATCCGTCTGGAACGCATCGTGTACAACCGGCTCTCCATCCGCCGCGTCGTCGCCATCGCCGCCCTGGCGGTCGCCGCCATCCCCCTGTACTTCGCCCCGCCGCTGGCCTCTCCGGTCGTTGCCGGACTCATACTGCTCGCCGTCGCCCTCGCCGACGCCCGTCACGCCGCCGGCCGTCCCCCCGAAGCCCCCTCCCCGGCACACTAGGGCCGCGATGCCGCGTCCGACGCGGGTGCCCATGGCCGGCGCTCGACGCCGGCCGTGGGACCGGCTCAGCTCTTGGGATCAGGGCTGGGGTTCAGGACTCGGGCCAGCCAGTCGGTCTGGGCGCGCCGCGCGGCGGCCGAGACGCGGATGTGCGGGAACAGCGCCGCGAATCCGTGGAAACCACCGGCCCACAGATGCAACTCCGCCTGACCACCGGCGGCCCAGATCCGGGTCGCGTAGGTGACGTCCTCGTCGCGGAAGACCTCGGCGGTCCCGGCGTCGATGTAGGTGGTCGGCAGGCCGGAGAGATCGTCCGCCAGCGCGGGTGAGACGTAGGCGGAGACGTTCTCGCCGGTGTGCTCGCCGAGGACGCTGCGCCATCCGAATTCGTTCATCTCCCGGGTCCACACGCCGTCCAGGCGGCTGTACTGGCGGCTGGAGGTGGTGCTGTTGCGGTGGTCGAGCATGGGGCACGACAGCAACTGCGCGGCGATGGCCGGGGCACCGCGGTCGCGAGCCATGAGTGTGACTCCTGCTGCCAAGCCGCCTCCGGCACTGGCACCGGCCACGACGATGCGGGTGGCGTCGATGCCGAGGTCGGCGGCGTTCTCGGCCACCCAGAGCAGGCCGTGGTAGCAGTCGTCGACCAGGGTCGTGCCTGTTGCCTCTGGGGCCAGCCGGTAATCCACGGAGATCACGACGGCGCCGAACAGGCCGAGCCATTCCAGCGGGATGTCGATGTTCGAGAAGCGGTCGCCCCACATCATCCCACCACCGTGGATCCAGTAGACGCAGGGCGCCCCAGCGGCACGATCGGTGGGGCTAAATATGGACAGCGGGATCTGCGTTCCGTCACCGGCGGGGACGGTGACGTCGCGCCGCTCGACCGCGCGGCCTTCCAGTTGGGTCTCGATGGGCGGTTGTGGGAAGTGACGCAGTTGTTCGATCGCCTCGGGGCCCAGCGGCGGCATGGGCGGCAGTTCGGCCAGGGGAGCGAGCAACTCGGGGTCGATGCCGGGTCGGAGGGAGTTCAACAGGAGTCCTTTCGATGATTCGGGTCGGGGTGATCGGTGCGGGTCACCGGTTCAGAAGGTCGCCTTGCCGCCGACCGGCACTGCGTCGGTGTAGGTCGGCTCGCCGGCCAGCAGCGGCTGAAGCTTCGCGACCAGGGCCTGGGCCCGGTCGCCACCGAAGAAGGCGCTGTGAGCCTCGGCGCTGGTCCAGCCTTCGATGACGTGGACGACGTCGCGGTCGGAGGCCGAGCGGGCCACCAGGAAGACGAGGCAATCGTCGTGGGGCAGGGACGGCGCGTCGAGCAGCAGCTTGATCAGCTCGTCAGCCTTGCCCGGCTGGGCGGTCATGGTGGCGTGGAACCCGTGGCGAACAGTCATCGAAGTGCCTCCTCAATCGTCGGGCCGTGGTGGACCCGCGGGAAATTGACACTCCGATAGAAGCAGTGCTACCAGCGGAAATGGTAGAAGAAAACTCGCGACCACTTGCCTGATCCTACTGTTGTTGCGAGTATCGGTCTTGTGCTTCAATCGGGCCGTGTACCTCCCTGAGCTGCGGGCGCTGCTGGCCCGCCACGCCCGAGCCGACATGAGCACCGCGATCGACGGGGTGCTGATTTCGAAGGTCGAGCAGCAGACCGCGCCGACCACATCGATGTCCGGTACCGTGCTGGCACTCATCGCCCAAGGCGCCAAACAGATGGCGCTCGGCGACCGCGTGTATGAGTACCGGGCCGGCCAGTACCTTGTCGCGTCGGTCGACCTGCCGGTCACCGGCCGCTTCACCCAGGCCAGCGCCGACTCACCGGCTCTGGGGTTCGGGCTGCTGCTGCACCCGGCCACGGTCGCGGAGTTGCTGTTGCAGGCCGCGCCGGGCGATCTTCCGCCCCTGACCGGCGGCACGCCGTCGGGGATGGTGGTCAGCGACGCTCCCGACGAACTCGGCGACGCGGTGATCCGATTGCTTCGGCTGCTGGACCGACCCCGGGACGTCACGGTGCTTGCGCCCCTGATCAAACGGGAGATCCTGTGGCTGCTGCTCACCGGGGAGCAGGGTGCCGCCGTCCGGCAGCTCGGGCTGGCCGACAGCAGTCTCAGCCACATCGCCCGCGCGGTGCGGTGGATCCGCGATCACTATGCGCAGTCGTTCCGGGTGGAGGACCTGGCGCGCCGATCCGGGATGAGCGTGTCAGCGTTCTATCGCAACTTCCAGGCCGTGACCGCGATGAGCCCGATCCAGTTCCAGAAGCAGATCCGGTTGCAGGAGGCGCGACTCCTGCTAGCCACCCACCCCAACGACATCACCGGCGTGGGCACGCGCGTCGGCTACGAGAGCCCGTCCCAGTTCAGCCGGGAGTATCGTCGGCAGTTCGGCGCGCCTCCCAGCCAGGACGCCGCCCGCCTGCGCGGCACAACCCGAGCCGCCGTGCCGGCGGTCGTCTGACCGCCGGCGATCGCCTGGCCTCCGCGAACCGGCAGGGGCCGGACCTCAGGAGGCGGTGCCAGGACAGCGCCTGAGTGGCTCCAGCGACCAGTGCGGTCTGCGCGATTCTGCCTACCCGTCCCATCGCCGGAGCCGGGGTGCCCCGCACCGCGGACGGACCTGGAAAAGCATCTTGGAAGGTAGGAACGATATAGAAGTAATCTTTTCTACTTGCCCGATCCTACCTCGCATAGGGAGCTCGGGCGGCCAATGTGCCGGCTGACCGGATCGCAATGACATCGGTAGGATCGGGCAAGAACGTGCGCGGATCTTTCTACCTTGGGACACGCGGCGCGAGCTTGGATTGAGCCGACCAGTCCGACACATCCAAGGGAGCGCGGTCATGCCGCTGAACCACTATGTCACCCTCGGCCGCTCGGGATTGCGGGTCAGTCCTTTCGCCTTGGGAGCGATGACCTTCGGCGAGGACCCGCCGGGTGCCGGATGCAGCGTGGAGGAGTCGGAGGAGATCCTCGCGACCTATCTGGACCTCGGGGGCAACTTCATCGACACCGCCAACTTCTACACCAACGGCCACTCTGAAAAGATCATCGGAGACTTCCTCGCCGCCCGGCCCGGCCAGCGCGAACGGGTGATCCTGGCGTCGAAGTTCTTCACCAACCTCTTCCCCGGCGATCCCAACGGCGGTGGGGCCGGCCGCAGCGCCATCATCGCGCAACTCGACGCCACGCTGCGCCAGCTGAACACCGATTACCTCGACCTGTACTGGCTGCACAACTGGGACCGCAACACCCCAATCGAGGAAACCATGCGGACCCTCGATGACCTGGTCCACGCCGGGAAGGTTCGCTACCTCGGGTTCTCGAACACACCGGCGTGGCTCACCGCACAGGCCCACACCATGGCGCTCCTTCGGGGATGGGCCCCACTGATCGCCCTCCAAGTCGAGTATTCGCTGCTTGCGCGGGAAGTCGAGAGCGAACTCGCCCCGCTCGCCCATGATCAGGGCCTGGCCCTGGTCCCCTGGAGCCCGCTTAAGAACGGCTTCCTGTCCGGCAAGTACCGGCGGCATACCCAGGTCACCGACTCGGCCCGGTCAGGCCACATGCCCGGTCCCCGAGACAGCGACTACACCGTGATTGAGGCGGTCGTCACGATCGCCGACGAACTCGCCACCACCCCGGCTGCGGTCTCGCTGGCCTGGCTGCGAGCACGTCCCGGCACCGTCGTACCCATTCTCGGCGCCCGCCGACTCAGCCACCTCACCGACAACCTGGCCGGCCTCGAGGTAACCCTCACTGCGCAGCAGCTGTCCGCGTTGGACGAGGTGTCCGCACCCGCCCTAAACTACCCGGCGAATCTGCACGGCGCGGCACGGGCGATGCTGCAGTTCGGAGGCACGACTGTCGACGGTGAAACCTCTGCCGTGTACCCGCCGCTGCTGGCCAGCAACCTCCGGTACTGATCGCCACATAGCGATGACCCGGCCGCGACAGGTGCCGCAAGCGAGGCGCTCGCGTTGACGTCGCCGGTATGGTCCGGTGGCGGCGGGTAGATCATCGACGTTGAGCAGGTGACCGGTGTTCCTCTGGGTGCATTACACCGACATGGTGATCGCGCTGCTGGCTGTGCCCATCGCCGTGGCCGCGGGCTGGGTCGTGCTGCGTCCCCGGGCCTCGGCAGGCACCACGGGTTCGCGGATGTGGCGGCTGCTGTTTGGGCTGCTGCTCGGCGGGGCTGCGCTGCGGGTGGTGGCGGCTCTGCTCCTGCTGCCGAACGGGTGGGACTTCGCGGGGCCGAGGTTGATCTTCGTCGCCCCGGCGCTGGCAGTGGTCGCGGCGGTTCACGCGGTGTGGGTACGCCCGATGCCCGGGTCGCCCGGTGGCGAGCGGCGGGCAGCCAGGTGGCCCGGCGACTACTGGGCGGCGGCGATCGCGGTAGGTGCGGTGCTGGTGGCCAGCGCGGCGCAGTTGGCCGGCACGGGCGCCGCTGCGGTGACCGGTGTCGGTGTCCTCGGCGCTGCCGCGGTGGGATCGGTGTGGCGGCGGACCCGATGGAGTCGGCGGTCGCCCGGCCGGTGGTGGCGTACGGCGGCGAAGGGCGCTCTCGGCGCCGCGGTGGCCGCCGCGGTGCTCGCGGCGATGTCCACGGCCAGCCGGCTGCCGGCGAGCAGCAGCATGACCGGCGGCCCCGCCGACATCGGCGGCGGCAGCATGGTCGGTCATGGCCACCACGGTGGTGTCAGTGTGACCACGTTGACCGGCACCGACACCGACGGCGTACCGGCACGCCGGTTCACCTTGACCGCGCAGCCCGCCAGGATCCGGCTGGATTCGGGCCAGCAGGTGGAGGCATGGACGTTCAACGGCATCACGCCCGGCCCGCAGCTGCGGGTCCGGCAGGGGGACCTGGTGGAGGTGACGCTGGTCAACCGGCTGCCCGGCGTGGGAGTGACCCTGCACTGGCACGGCGTGGACGTGCCCAACGCGATGGACGGCGTGGCGGGGGTGACCCAGGACGCGGTCCCGCCAGGCGGCCGGTTCGTGTACCGGTTCCGGGCCAAGCAGGTCGGCACCTACTGGTACCACTCCCACGAGATGTCCTCCGTCCAGGTCCGTCGGGGCCTGTTCGGGGCGCTCGTGGTCCTGCCCGCGAACGCGCCCGAGCAGAGCGGTGACGTCGATGAGACGGTGCTGCGGCACACCTGGGTCGACGAGGACGGCGTCGCGACCCTCGGCGTGACCACCGGCGTGCAGCGGCGACAGGCGCCGGCCGGCCGGCAGGTGCGGCTCCGGCTGGTCAACACCGACGGCAACCCCGCCACCTTCACCCTGACCGGCGCCCCGGCGCGGGTCGTCGCGATCGACGGCACCGACGTGCACGAACCGAGTCTGCTCAAGGGCGTGCGGATCCTGGTCGGCGGTGGGGCCCGCTACGACCTGACGTTCACGATGCCCGACCAGCCAGTTGTCCTCCGCGCAGACGGCCCGGCGATCGTCTACAGCCCCGACGGGAACGCGGGCCCCGGCCATGCGGATCCGGCACCGGCGCTGCTGGACCCCGCGCGCTACGGCACGCCCGCTGCCACCCCGTTCGGAGCAGCCAGCCACGTCGACCGGCGCTTCACGCTACGCGTCGACGAGCGGCTCGGCTTCTACGACGGCCGCCCGGCGGTGCGGTACACCTTCAACAACCGGTCGTTCCCGGACGTGCCGATGCTCATGGTCTCCCCCGGTGACCTGGTCGAGGTCACCTACGTCAACCGCAGCGGCCAGCACCATCCGATGCACCTGCACGGGCACCACATGCTGGTGCTGAGCCGGGACGGCAGGCCCACGAGCGGGAGCCCGTGGTGGGTGGACACCCTCGACGTCGGGCCAGGCGAGACCTACCGGGTGGCGTTCCGGGCGGACAACCCCGGGATCTGGATGGACCACTGCCACAACCTCGAACACGCCGCCAACGGCATGATCCTGCACCTGGGCTACTCGGGCATCACCACGCCCTTCCGGACGGGGCACGGCACCGCCAACCATCCGGAATAGGCCTGCGGGGAGGCCTAGACCTGCGTGCGGACCGTGCTCACCGCGCGGCTGTCACGACCATCGTGCTCACCGTCGCCGGCGTCGCCGCCCGGCGTTCCCGCCGGCTGCCCTGCCCATCACGCACTGTCGGGACGCCGGGCGCGCCGATCACCCTGGGTCGTCGGCGGAATGTCACTTCCCGCACCAAGCTCCAGACGCGGTTGACGCTACCGACTGGCGACGATCACCCCATAGGGTTTCCCGAAAGATCTACCAGAGTGGATCGATGGGAGGACCACGTGATCGACGGAAGTCAACGACGACGAATCCGGCGCCTCGCGGCCCTGGGAGTCGGCGTACTCCTGGCCAGCCTGCTCACGCCCACCCACACCGCCCAGGCGCAACCGGACCCGGCGCCCGCGGTCGGCAAGGCGTCCTTCAGCAAGCCCGCCGCCTTCGACGTCACCGCGCCGCTGCGCGACGTCGCCCGCACCGCCCGGCGCTCGGTGGCGCCCACGCCGCCACAGTTGCCCGAGGAACGCGGCCCGCGACTGAGCGACCGCGGCCACACCACCGACAAGGCGGTCCAGGCCAAGAAGCCGCCCCGCACGATCGGCGGCACCACCGCGAACTTCGAGGGCCTCAGCAACCAGGACAACTTCAACGTGCTGGGCGGCCGGGTCAACCCGCCCGACCCGGTGGGCGACGTCGGCCCGAACCACTACGTCGAGATGGTCAACCTGGTCTTCGGGGTCTACTCCAAGACGGGCCGGCTGCTGCTCGGACCCCTCGCGCTCGGGGACCTGTGGGCCGGCTTCGCCGTCGACGAGTGCACCGAGCACTCCGGCGACCCGGTCGTGCTCTACGACCAGCGGGCCGACCGCTGGATCCTCACCCAGTTCACCACCCGCGGCTCGGACTACCCGAACGAGCCGGCCAACCTCTTCTACAACTGCATCGCCATCTCCACCACCGGCGACCCGACCGGCTCCTACTACCGGTACGCCTTCAACACCGGCTACAACTTCCCGGACTACCCGAAGTACGGGATCTGGGGTGACTCCTATCTGATCACCACCCGCGAGTTCGGCACCGTCGACCCGTCCGTCTACGGCATCGGCGTCTACGGCCTCGAACGGGACCGGATGATCGCCGGCGACCCGGACGCCCGGGCGGTGAGCTACCTGCTCCAGGAGGGCCGGGTTCCGTTGAACCTCATCGGCGACGGCCTGCTCCCCGCCGACGCGGACGGACCCAAGCCGCCCCCGGCCGGCTCGCCCGCACCGATCGTCGGCACCCAGGACGACGGCGCCGGCTACGGCGCCACCTTCGACGCCGTCAACGTCTGGGAGTTCAGCGTCACCTGGAACGCGGCCCCCACCGCCTCGATCGGGCTCAAGACCCAGCTGCCGACCGCCGGGTTCGACTCGGTCTTCCCCTGCCAGCCGACCGCCCGCGACTGCCTGCCCCAACCCGGCATCACCAACCGCGACCAGTACCTCGACGTGCTCTCGTACCGGCAACGGCCCACCTGGCGGCTGGCCTACCGGACGTTCGGCTCGTACGAGTCCATGGTCACCAACCAGTCAGTCGAGGCGCTGCCCGGGCAGGCCGGCGTCCGCTGGTGGGAGCTGCGCCGTGACAAGCGCGGCAACTACACCATCCATCAGGAAGGCACCTTCGCCCCCAACGACACCGTCAACCGCTGGATGGGCAGCATCGCGCAGGACCGCAAGGGCAACATCGCCCTCGGCTTCAGCGTGGTCAACGGCACCGACGTCTACCCCGGCATCCGCTACACCGGCCGCCTCGCCGGTGACCGACGCGGCGAGCTCACCCTGGGCGAGGCCACCGTCGTCAACGGCACGGCCGCGCAGACCAGCCTCAACTCACGCTGGGGCGACTACAGCTCGATGAACGTCGACCCGGTCGACGACTGCACCTTCTGGTACGTGAACGAGTACTACACCCAGGCCGGGGCCGCCCAGGCACCCAACGGCAACGGCTGGCAGACCCGCATCGCCAGCTTCCGACTACCCGGCTGCTGACCGGCACCATCGGGCGGGCGGCCATGGCGGCCGCCCGCCCGATGCCCGCCTAGCCGCCCGTCACGGCTGGAACGGGACGCGCAGGTCGTGGCCGTCCGGGTCGAGGGTGTAGTGCTGCACCGCCCTGGCCCGGTACAGCCGGTACGCCGCCGGGGCCACGACGTCCGCCCGCTCCAGCGCGGACACCCCGCGGGCCGCGGCCGGCCCGTTGTAGACGTCGATGCCCGCGTCCAGGTCCGGGCCGGTGAGCTCCTCGCCGATCGCCGTCAGGTAGACCGCCCGGCCCTGGTACACCGCCACCCGCGAATCGAAGATCACGATGCTCAGGTCGGGTCGCGTCGCCAGGTTGCGGGAGTGCCGCGTGTCGGCCTTCGAGGCCCAGTAGAACGCCCGGTAGTCCGCCGTCACGAAGTAGACGGGTGACACCCACGGCGCGCCGGTCTCGTCCACGGTGCCGAGCGTCAGGTAGAAGTTCGCGTCGATGACCGCCCTCGCCACGGCGGAAAGCTGCTCGCCGTTCACGCGACCACCTGCAGCTCGCGCGGTTCGGCCGTCGCGCGCTGCCGCTCCAGCCGAATCGACCAGCGGCTGGTGAGCAGCAGCCCGGCGCCGGCTGCGAGGAACAGCCCGCCGAGCAGCAACCAGCCGGGCGCGCCCCACCCGGCGAGCAGCGCGGTGAGCAGGCCAGGGGCGAGCATCATCGCCGCCCCCTCGCCCACGCCGAACATGCCCTGGTATTCACCGTGCGCCTCCTCCCTGGTCATCCCCACCGACAGACCGTACCCGCTGCCGACGAAGAAGAGTTCGCCCAAGGTGTGCACCGCGGCGGCGGCGAAGAGCAACGCGATCACCACGGTCCCGGCGCGGCCGTCGGTCGTCGCGAAGAGCAGACAGGACACGGCGAGCGTCCCACCGGCCAGGATGGACAGTCGACCAGCGCTGCGCACGGTCGCGGCCGCCCGGGTGAAACGGTTGAGCAGCAGCACGATGACCACGCCGTTGAAGGCCAGCAGCACGCCCATCGTCCACGGCGGGGCCTGCGTGTGCGTGGTGAGCCAGACCGGCAGGCCGGAGTCGAGCAGGCCCCAGTTCAGCGCGAGCACCCCGTTGAGCACGGTGAGCACGAGGAACGGACGGTCGCGCAGCACCAGCACCTTGCGCTTGACCTTGCGCTCGCGCAACGACGCCACGTGCGGCACCCGGGACATCAGCAGGGCGAACGCCAGGTTGGCCGAGCCGCAGAACAGCACCAGGGCGACGTATCCGGCCCGGCTGTCGATGACCAGCACGACGATGCCCACCAGCGAGCCCGCGACCGCGCCGACCTCCTTTATGACGTGGCAGTTGGAGATCGCCTTCAGCCGGTCGGCGCCGCTGGTCAAGCCGGACAGCACCGCGATCCGGATGCCCGGCGCGGCCCGCTCGACCGTCACCACCACGGTCGTCACCAGCATGGCCGACCAGAATTCGCCGACCAGGGCCAGCGACATGGTGGCGAGACCCTGCACCGATGCCACGACGATCAACACCTCGCGTGGACCAAGGCGGTCGGCGAGGTAGCCGAACGGCATTCCGGCGACCATGCCGACCACACCCGCCGCGGTGATGCCGAAGCCGAACTCGGCCGGCGACAGCCCGACCGAGCGCAGGAAGAACAACGCCCAGCAGGCGTACCAGGCGCCCCGGCCGACCGAGAGCACCAGGGTCGCGACGTAGATCGGACCGACCGGCGCCTGCCAGAACACGCGCCTGGTCCATCCGGGCCGCCACCGGACGCCCTGCTCCTCGACCGCCGCCACGCAACCCCCTCCGCCGTTGCCCGCCCAGCATCGCGTCGCCGGACGGCCCGGTCATCTCCGATATTGCGCTGTTTGTTCCGCTGGGCTGCGGGGCGAGGGCAGTGGGCACGATGGAAGAAGACAGACCCGAACGGCGGACGCGAGGCTCAGCCGGGTAGCCGAAAACCGGGGGAAGGAAACGGTGTGTACGAGCGGGGATCCTCAAACGTGGGCTGGCCGGACGGCGGGGGACGCCCGATACACCACGCCGTCACGCACTGGGCTCGGCGTACACCGGAGGCGCCCGCCGTCACCTGTGCCGACGGCACGTTGTCCTACCGTGAGTTGGACGAGCGGGCCAACCGGCTCGCCCATCACCTGCGCCGGCTCGGCGTGGACCGGGACGTGGTCGTCGCGATCCATCTGGACCGCGGTCTGGACCACTATGTGGCGCTGCTCGGCGTCTTCAAGGCCGGCGGCGCCGCGCTGCCGCTGGACACCAGCTATCCCGCCGCCCGCCTGCGGTACATGCTGGACGACAGCGGTGCCCGCGTGCTGATCGCCGGGCAGGACCCGCCCGCCGACGGCGAGTGCACCGTGGTCAATCCGCACACCGACGCGAGGCTGATCGCCGCGAACCCGGCCACGGCACCGACCTGCCGCACCCGGGCCGCCGATCTCGCCTACCTGATGTACACCTCGGCGTCGACCGGGGCGCCCAAGGGCGTGCAGCTGGAGCACGGCGGGATCACCGACCTGTGCCGCTGGCACGTCGCGGCCCTCGGGCTGACCGGGGCCGACCGCGGCTCGCTCGCCGCTCCGCTGAGCTTCGACGCGTCGATCCTCGACCTGTGGCCAGTACTCAGCGTGGGCGGGCACGCCGTCGCGGTGTCAGACGAGGACCGGGGCGACCCCGAGCGGCTGGTCCGGGCGCTGCGGGAGAACGAGATCACGGTGTGCTTCCTGACCACCGCCCTCGCCGAGATCCTGCTCGCCCAGCCCGAGCTGGAGGCGCTGTCGCTGCGCTACCTGGTGACCGGCGGCGAGGCGCTGCGGCGCCGCCCCCGGCCGGGACTGCCCTTCCGCCTGATCAACATCTACGGCCCCACCGAGACCACGGTGTATGTGACCTCGGCTGTCGTGGCCGACTCGGCCACCGAGGACGGGCCGATCCCGATCGGCCGCCCGCTCGGCGCCGTGGACGTACGCCTGCTGGACCCGTACGGCAAGCCGGTGCCGCAGGGTGAGGCCGGCGAGATCGTGGTCGCCGGCACCGGGGTCGCCCGGGGCTACCTACGGCGGCCGGAGCTGACCGCCCGGCGGTTCGGCGAGGACGGGGCGGTGCGCACCTACCGCACCGGCGATCTCGCGCGCCGCAACGCCGACGGCCAGCTCGAGTTCCTCGGCCGCATCGACCGGCAGGTGAAGGTCCGCGGGCACCGCATCGAGCCCGACGAGGTCGAGCGGGTTCTGCTGCGGCATCCGGACGTGCGGCAGGTGGCGGTGGCTGCCGTCCGGCCGTCCGGGCAGGCCACGCAGCTGGTCGCCTACGTCGAGCGGGCCGGCCGGCCCGCCGGGACGGGCTGGTCGGCGCCGCCGGAGCCCGCCGGAAGCGCCGCCACCACGGTGGCCACCGTGCGGGCGCTGGCACCCCGCGCACTGCTTGAGATCGGACCGGGCGTGACCGGGCTCGACCGGGTGTGTGGCACGCACATCCGGCTGGACTCCCTGATCGCGGGCGGCCGTGCGGACTTCGACGTCGTGCTCGTCGACGCCCACGGGGCGCGGCTGCATTCGGTCGAGGACCTGCTCGCCACGATCACCGCGGCGGCGCGGCAGACCGTCGCCGGCGGCACCGTGCTGGTCAGCGGCGTGCGGTCGCTCCCGCTGCTGCCGGCCGCCGCCGGCGCGGCCGAACTGGCGGCGGCGCCGGACGCTACGACCGGGAACGAGCTGCGCTGGCGGGCGTACGGCCGGCTGCGGGCCGACGCGGCACCGGCGCTCCACCCCGCGGTCTTCGCGGACCTGGAAGGAGGGTCCGTCGACATCGTGCCGCGGTACGACCGGGACGATCCTGGCCGGTTCGACGTGCTGATCCGGGTCGGCGAGGTGGCGCCGGCGCCGGAGTTCGACTGGCTGGACTGGGGCGGCGACGTCGACCTGGCCGGCATCCGGGACCTGCTGCGGACCGGCGAGCGGCGCACGGTCGGCGTCCGGTCGATCCCGTACGCGCAGCTGTCGGCGCGGTTCGCCGCCTGGCAGGACATGGCGGGCCCGGTGACCGCCGGCGAGCTGCGCGACAGGGCCCGACCCGCCGGCGCGCCGACGCTGATCGACCTCCGCGCGCTCACCATCGGCCTGCCCTACCGGGTGCGGCTCAGCTGGGCCGCCGGCCGGCCGGACGGCGCGCTGGACGCGGTGTGGCTGCACGACTCCGTGCCCGAACCCGTCCGCCTGCCGTGGCCGGGCCCAGACGCCGTGCCGGCGGTGCGGGCGAACCACGCACCGGACGAGCAGGGCGACGAGGAGCTGCGCCGGACGCTGCGGGAGGCGCTGGCCGCCCGGTTCGTCCCGCACGAGATGCCGGACCTGTTCGTGCTGCTGGACCGGCTGCCGCTGACCCCGGTCGGCAAGGTGGACCGCAACGCGCTGCCGCCACCGCACTGGCTGGGCGGTGAGCGGCAGGCCGCCGCCGGGCCACGGACCCCCGCCGAGGCGGCGGTGACCGGCCTCGCGGAGGAAGTCCTCGGCCGGGCGGGCGTCGGCCGCGACGACGACCTGCGCTCCCTCGGCGCCCACTCGCTCACCTTCGCCCAGCTCTCCACCCGGATCATGCGGCGGTTCGGGGTCCGCGTCCCGGTACGCCGGCTGCTCGAGGAGCCCACCGTCGCGGCGATCGCCGACCGGTTGGAGAACTCCTTCCCGACCGCCCTCGACCGGCAGGAGGTCAGCTGATGGATGCCCCGCTGTCGTTCGCCCAGCAGCGGCTGTGGTTCCTCGACCAGCTGCACCCGGGCGCCACCGGCTACAACATCCCGTCCGCGCACCGTATCCGCGGTCCGCTCGCGCCCGAGCTGCTCGCCCGGGCCCTGACCGAGGTGACCCGCCGGCACGAGGTGGTTCGGGCCGCGGTCGGCGACGGGCCCGCCGGGCAGCCGGTGCACCGGATCCAGCCGCCCGAACCGGTCGAGCTGCCGGTCACGCCCGTCGACGGCGGGTCGACGCAGGAGCGACTGACCCGCGCGGCCGAGCTCGCCCGGGACCACGTGCTGCGGCCGTTCGACCTGCGCCGCGGCCCGCTGCTGCGGGCCGAGCTGTTCCGGATCGGCGACGACGACCACGTGCTGCTGGTCTGCCTGCACCACCTGGTGGCCGACCAGTGGACGCTCTCGCTGCTGCTGCGCGAGGTGTCCGAACTGTATGAGGCGTTCCTGCTGGACCACGGGTCGCCGCTGCCCGAGCCACCCCTGCAGTACACCGACTTCGCGCGGTGGCAGCGCGAGACGATCGACGAGGATGTGCTGGACGGGCAGCTACGGTACTGGCGGGACCGGCTGTCCGGGTGCGAGCCGCTCGGCCTGCTCACCGACCGCCCCCGGCCCCCGGTGCAGCGCTGGGACGGCGCCCGCGTACGGCGCCGGATCCCCGCCCCGGTGCTCACCGCCGTCCGCGAGTTGGCCGCCCGACACGACGTCACGCTGTTCGCGGCCGTGGCCGCCGGGCTGGCAGCGTTGCTGGCGCGGCACACCGGGCAGACCGACATCATGGTCGGCGCGGCCTTCGCGCACCGCGACCGCCCCGAGTTCGAGGACCTGCTCGGGTTCTTCGTCAACACGGTCGTGCTGCGTACCGACCTCACCGGCGACCCGGCCTTCGGCGAGCTGCTCGCCCAGGTGCGGGAGACCGCCCTACAGGCCCAGGAGAACCAGGACCTGCCGTTCGAGCGGCTCGCCGACCTGTCCGGGCCGGACCGCGACCTGAGCCGGCCGCCGCTGGTCAACGTCGTGCTGTCGTTCCTGAACACGCCCGCCGACCTGCTGCGCATCCCCGGCTCGGCGGTCACCGAGTTCGTCTTCGACCCCGGCGTCGTCAAGTTCGAGCTCGACGTCATGGCGTTCGAGGCGGACGGCGAGCTGGTGGTGGACGTCGACTACCGCCGCGACCTGTTCGACCGGTCCACGGTGGAACGGCTGCTGGCGCACCTCGAGCGGATCCTGGCCGGCGCGGCCGCGGACCCGGGCCGGCCGGTGTCCGCGCTGCCGGTGCTCACCTCCGCCGAGGAGGCCCAGCTGCTGGCCTGGGGCAACGCCACCACACCGCCGCCCACCCCGGCGAAGACGGTGCCCGAACTGTTCGCCGAGCAGGTCGCGCTCCGGCCGGACGCACCGGCCGTACGGTGCGGTGCGGAGGTGCTGACCTACGCCGAACTGGACGCGCGGGCCGAGCGGATCGCGGCCGCTCTGGTCGGGCTCGACGCCCCGGCCTGCGTCGGTGTCTGCCTGGACCGGTCGGTCGACCAGGTGGCGGCGCTGCTGGGCATCCTGAAGACCGGCGGCTACTACCTGCCCCTGGACCCCGGCTACCCGGCCGAGTGGCTCGGCAACCTGCTCGGCGACGCCGGTGCCGCCGCGGTGGTGACCGGCACCGCGTACGCGGACCGGACCGCCGGCTGGACCGGGCCGACGGTGCTGGTGGACGACCTGCCCGCGGCCGCCGGCCGGACGCCGGGGGCGGCACCCGGGCCGGAGGATCTCGCGTACGTCATGTACACCTCCGGCTCGACCGGCCGGCCCAAGGGCGTCCGGGTGCCGCACCGCGGCGTGGTACGGCTGGTGCACGAGACCGACTACGTCGACATCGGACCGGGCGACCGGGTCGCGCACAGCAGCAGCATCTCGTTCGACGCCGCCACCTTCGAGATCTGGGGCGCGCTGCTCACCGGCGCCGAGTTGACCATCCTGCGCAAGGAGACGGTGGTGGAGCCGGCGGCGCTGACGGCCGCGCTGCGCGAGCACGGCATCACCGTGCTCTGGATGACCTCGTCGCTGTTCAACCACACCGTCGGCGAGGTGCCGGACGCGGTGGCCGGCATCGGTACCGTCATCGTCGGCGGCGAGGCGCTCGACCCCGCGGTGATCCGCACCGTGCTGCGCCCGGGGAACGCGCCCCGGCGGCTGCTCAACGGCTACGGCCCGACCGAGAACACCACCTTCAGCACCACCCACCTGATCACCGTGGTGCCGGACGACGCCGTCTCGGTGCCGATCGGTACGCCGATCCGCGGCACCCGCTGCTACGTCACCGACCCCCAGCTGCGGCTGGTGCCGGCCGGCGTACCGGGCGAACTCTGCGTCGCGGGCCTCGGCCTGGCGCACGGCTACCTGGGCGCACCGGAGCTGACCGCGGAACGGTTCGTGCCCGACCCGTACGGCGCGGCCGGTGACCTGCTGTACCGCACCGGCGACCTGGTCCGCTGGCTGCCCGACGGCACGCTGGAGTTCCTCGGCCGCAGCGACGACCAGGTCAAGATCCGCGGCTATCGGATCGAGCCGGGCGAGATCGAGGCGCGGCTGACCGGCTGCCCCGGCGTACGTGCCGCCCTCGTGATGGTGCGCCGCGCCGACGACGGCCCGCGCCTGGTCGCCTACGTGGTTCCGGACACCGGCGTCGAGCTGTCCGTGCCGGAGGTGCAGAACCGGCTGGCCGGAACGCTGCCCGGATACCTGGTGCCGAGCGACTTCGTGCTGCTCGACCAGTTCCCGCTCAACGCCAGCGGCAAGGTGGACCGGGCCCGGCTGCCCGAGCCCGAACGGGCCGATCACGGCACCGAGGTGGCGCCGCGCACCGACCTCGAGGCGACCGTCTGCCGCGTCTGGGCCGAGCAGCTCGGCGCCGACGAGATCGGCGTCACCGGCAACTTCTTCCATCTGGGCGGCGACTCGCTGCTCGCCACGCGCGTGGTCGGCAGGCTGCGCCGCGAGCTCGGCATCCGGCTGAGCGTGCGGACGCTGTTCGACCACCCCACGGCCGAAGCCTTCGCCGCGGCCGTGGACGACCTCCGGGGGTCCCGGGTATGAGCACGACGACTGCCGGCGTGCCGGCGACGAGCGTCCAGGAGCGCATGTGGTTCGCCGAGCGGCTGGAGCCGGGCGACGGGCTCTACAACGTGCCGTACGCGTGGCGGGTGCAGGGCAGCCTGTCGGCCGAGGCGCTGGAACGGGCCGTGGCGGTACTGATCGAACGCCACGAGATCCTGCGCACCACGTTCGCCGAGCGGGACGGCCGGCTCCACCAGGAGATCGGTGACCCGTGGACGCCGGTCCTCGACCGGATCGACCTGCGGGGCGCGGCGGAGGACGCCCTCGCGGCGTGGCTGCGCGACTCGGCGCGCCGCCCGTTCGATCTGGACGGCGGCCGGCTGCTCCGCATCGGGCTCGCCGAGCTGGACGAGCGGCGGCAGGTCTTCTTCCTCTGCGCCCACCACCTGGTGTGGGACGCCACCTCGACCCAGCTGTTCCTGCGCGAGCTGCGGGACTGCTATGACGCGGCCGCCGCCGAGCTGGACGCGGGCACCGCAGCGGACGCGGTGGACGCCTGGCTCGAGGAGGCCCGCCCGCTGCCCACGCTCTTCCTCGGCCAGGCGGCCCGCACCCCGGACGACACCGCGCTGATCTTCGACGGCACCGCCCTCAGCTACGCCGAAGTCAGCCGCCGCGCGCACGCCGTGGCCGGCTACCTCGCCGGCCGGGGCCTCGGCCGGGGCGACCTCGTCGGGGTGTACGTCGACCGGTCGGCCGATCTGGTGCCGGCGCTGCTCGGCGTGCTGCTCGCCGGTGCGGCGTACGTGCCACTCGACCCGATCTACCCGGCGGAGCGGATCGCCGGGATGCTGGACGACTCCCGGGCCGGCCTGCTCATCGCCGACCAGCCGCCCGGCGCGGAGATCGCGGCGACCGGCGCCGAGACGGTCCTGCTGGACGAGGTCCTCGCCGCCGCACCGATCACCACCCCGGCCGCGGTGACCGGGGACGACATCGCATACGTCATCTACACCTCGGGCTCGACCGGAAAGCCCAAGGGCGTCCGGGTCACCCACCGCGGCCTGGCGAACCTGCTGCGGTCCATGGCGATCCGGCCGGGCTTCGGCGACCAGGACACGATGCTGGCCCTCACCACGGTCTGCTTCGACATCGCCGCCCTCGAGCTGTTCCTCCCGCTGATCACCGGCGGCACGGTCGAGGTCGCCTCCACCGAGGTCGCCCGCGACGGCGACCTGCTCGTCCGGCACCTGGCCCGGTCCCGGCCCACCCACCTGCAGGCGACCCCGGCCACCTGGCGGATGCTGCTGGCCGCCGGATGGGCGGGCGACGAGGCCCTGACCGTGCTCTGCGGCGGCGAGGCCCTGCCCCGCCCGCTCGCCGACGAGCTGTACCGCCGCTCGCGGGCGGTGTGGAACCTCTACGGCCCCACCGAGACGACCATCTGGTCGACCGCGAGCCTGGTGCCGGCCACCGGCCCGGTCACGCTCGGCCAGGCGGTCACCAACACCAGCCTGCACGTGCTCGACGACAGCATGCGGCCGGTGCCGGCCGGCGAGCCCGGCGAACTGTGGATCGGCGGCGACGGCGTCGCGGCCGGCTACCTGCGCCGCCCGGACCTGACCGCCGAGCGGTTCCGCACCGACCCCGCCGACCCGGCCGGCGGCACGATCTACCGCACCGGTGATCTCGTCCGCGCCCTGCCGGACGGGCAGCTGGAATACCTCAACCGGGTGGACAACCAGATCAAGCTGCACGGGTTCCGGCTGGAGCCGGGCGAGATCGAGTCGATGCTGCGGGAACGCCCGGACGTCGCGGACGCGGTGGTCCTGCTCGACGGCGTCGACACGCTGGCCGGCTACCTGGTCTGCGACGGGGGGCCGCCGGCGGCCGCGGAGCTGCGCGCCTTCCTCGGCACGCGGCTGCCCGGGTACATGGTGCCGTCGGTCTTCCGGATCGTGGACCGCTTCCCGCTGACCGGCAACGGCAAGGTGGACCGGAACGCGCTGCGGGCCCAGGGCGGCGAGTTGCCGTCCGCGCCGCGCGCGGAGCCGTCGACACCGACCGGGCGGCTGCTCGCCGAGGTCTTCGCCGAGGTGCTGGACTGCCCGCCGCCCGGCGCCGACGACTCGTTCTTCGAACTGGGTGGGCACTCCCTGCTGGTGCCCCGGCTCACCGGGGCGATCGCCACCCGTACCGGGATCCGGATCTCCGTCCGCGACCTGTACCGGCTGCCCAAGCTGGACGACCTCGCCGCCCACCTGGACTGGCTGGCCGGTGAACAACCCGACGAGCACCCGACGACGGCTCCGGTGGGGACGCCCGCGACCAGCATGCAGGAGCAGATGTGGCTGGCCGAGCAGATGGACACCACCGGCCCGGCCTACAACGTCCCGCTCGCCTGGCGGATCACCGGCGACCTGGACCCGGCCGCGCTGCGGGCCGCGCTCGGCACGCTGGTCGAGCGGCACGAGATCCTGCGCACCGCGTTCCACCACCGCGCCGGGCGGCTCTACCAGGTGGTCACCGAACCGTGGACGCCCGAGCTGACCACCAGCGCGGAGGATCTCGCCGACCGGACCGACCGGGAGGCGACGACCGCCTTCGACCTCGGGTCCGGCCGGCTGCTGCGCGCCCACCTGGTCGCCACCGCGCCCGGCGAACACGTGCTGCTGCTCTGCTTCCACCA
Organism: Micromonospora sp. CB01531; assembly: GCF_001905095.1. Lineage (GTDB taxonomy): Bacteria > Actinomycetota > Actinomycetes > Mycobacteriales > Micromonosporaceae > Micromonospora. The sequence goes on along the minus strand of NZ_LWLS01000078.1, from coordinate 41,541 downwards.
CATCGCCTTCGACGCGCAGTCGGTACCGGTGCTCGAGCGGGACCTCGGCCACTTCTACGCGCGCGCCCTCGGCCTGCCCACCGGCGAGCTGCCGCCGCCGGTCCAGTTCGCCGAGGCCGAGTGGGACGAGGACCCGGACGGCATCGGGTACTGGGTGGACCAGCTCACCGGCGCGCCCGAGTCGCTCGACCTCGGCGCACCACCCCGGCGCCCGGAACCGCACGGCGCCGTGCCGGTCCCGTTCGACCCGGACTTCGCCCGGCGCACCGCCGCCCTGTGCGACGAGTACCGGGTCTCCTGGTACATGGTGGCCGTGGCGGCGGTCTCCGCCTGGCTGCACCGCACCCACGGCGGCGACGACGTCACCTTCGGGCTGCCGATGGCCAACCGCGAGGGCGACGGGCTCGCCGACGTGCTCGGGCCCTGCCTGAACACCGTGGTGCTGCGCTCGCGGGCCAAGGCCGGCACCACCTTCGCCGACCTGCTCGGCGAGGTTCGGGACAGCATGCTGGACGCCTTCGAGTACCAGGCGGTGCCGCTACCGGCGGTGCTGTCCCGGCTCGCCCCGCAGCGCCGGCCGGGCCGTACGCCGTACCTGGACGTCATGCTCAACCTGGTCTCGGTGCCGGGCACCGGGCAGCCGCTGGGCCCGGCGACGATGACCGCGCTACCGTTCGACCGCTGGCAGCACGAGACGAAGTTCGGTCTCACGGTCACCTTCGTGGCGGACGGCGGCAAGCTGAGCGCGGTGCTGTCGTACCGTGGCGACCGGCACACCGCGGCCCGCGCCCGACGGCTGGCCGACCGGCTCGGCCGGGTCCTCGATCAGCTCACCGGCCTGGTCGGGTCGCCCCTCGCCGAGCTGCTGCCGGCCGGGAGGCCGCAGTTCCGCGACTTCGCGGTGGCGCAGGCCGAGGAGCGGGAGAGCGCCGGCGGCCGGGACGGCGTCGAACAGTGGACACGGCGGCTGTCCGGCGCGCCGGCCTTCCCCGCCCTGACCCCGCCGCTGCGCACCGCGGCACCCGGCTCGGTGCCGATCCCGCTGGCCGCCGAGACGCTGGAGCGGCTGCGTCGGATCCGCTCCGCGCACGGCCTCTCCTGGTTCATGGTGGCCGCCACCGGGGTCGCCGCGCTGCTGCACCGGTGGACCGGGCAGGAGGACGTCACCTTCGGCTGCCCGGTGGCGAACCGCGACGAGTTCCCCGACCTGCTCGGACCGTGCCTCAACACCGTCGTGCTGCGGTCCGAGTGCGACCCCGAGACCACCGTGCTGGACCTGGCGCTCGCGATGCGGGAGACCGTGCTGGGCGCGTTCGACCTGGAGCGGGTGCCGTTCGAGGACGTGGTGAGCCGGCTGCGGCCACCACGGCGGCCCGGCTGGACCCCGTACGTCGACGTGACGCTCGCCGCGACCGCCGCCGGACCGGCCGGCGCGTCGCTCGGCGGTGCGCTGCTCACCCCGATCGAGCTGGACCACGCGGGCGCCGGGTACGCCGCCAAGTTCGGCCTCACCGTCGGTTTCGAGGAGATCGACGGCCGGCTGCGCGGCACCATGCTGTACCGCGGCGACCGGGTGACCGGCGGCGAGGCCGAGCGGATGGCCGCCTGGCTGGGCCGGTTCGTCGAGTCCTTCGCCGAGGTGGCGGACCAGCCGGTAGGCACGCTCCACCTGCTCGGCGCCCCCGAGCTGGCGGAGATCGCCGGGTTCGAGCGGACCGCGCCGGCCGGCGAGGCGACCACCGTGCCGGCGCTTTTCGCCGAGCGGTGTGCCGCCCAGCCGGACGCGCCGGCGATCCGGTCCGGCCGCGGCGTGCTGAGCTACGCCGAGCTGGACCGGCGGGCGGACGGGCTGGCGGCGGCGCTGCGGCCGCTGGCCACCGGCGCGCGCCCGGTGGTCGCGCTGGTCCTGCCCCGCGGCGCGGACCTCGTGGTGGCCATGCTGGCCGCCTGGAAGGCCGGCTTCAGCTACTGCCCGATCGACCCGGTCTACCCGGAGGCGCGGATCCGGTTCATCGTCGCGGACCTCGGCGCGTGCGCGGTGGTCACCGACGACCCGGCCGCGATCGCCGGTGCCGTGCCGCCGGGCGTCCGGGTCGTCGACGTGGCCGAGGCGGCCGAGGACCCCGGCGGCGGGCCCGCGGTGCTGCCCGATCCCGGCGCCACCGCGTACGTGCTCTACACCTCGGGCACCACGGGCGAGCCGAAGGGGGTCGCGTACCGCCACGGCAGCCTCGCGCACGTGACCCGGTGGCACGTCGACACCTTCGGCGTCGGGCCGGGCGACCGGGTCAGCCAGATCCACAGCGTGGCGTTCGACATGACGGAGTACGAGGTATGGCCCGCGCTCTGCGGCGGCGCTGAGGTGCTGCCGTACGAGCGCCCGGTCGTGGTGCCGGAGCTGGCGTCCTGGCTGGGCGAGCAGGGTGTGACGATGTTCTTCACGCCGACCCCGCTGGCCGAGGCGCTGTGGACGGCGGGCACCGCGCCGGCGTCGCTGCGCTGGCTGTTCTTCGCGGGCTCGCCGCTGACCTCGGTGCCGCCGGACGCGCCGTACGGGATCTGCGACGCCTACGGGCCGACCGAGACCTACATCACCACCACCCACGTGTTCGACGCGGCCACCGCGACGGTGCTGAACTGCGTGGGCCGGCCGGTCGACGGCGTACACGTCTACGTGCTGGACGCGGCGGGCCAGCGCTGCCCGGTCGGCATGCCGGGCGAGCTGTTCGTCGGCGGCGCGACGGTGGCGCAGGGTTACTGGGGCCGCGACGACCTGACCCGCGGCCGGTTCACCGCCCGGACCCCGGACGGCGAGCCGGGCTGGATCTACCGCACCGGCGACCGGGCCCGCTGGCTCCCGGACGGCACGCTCGAATACCTGGGCCGGCTGGACCGGCAGCTCAAGATCCGCGGCTACCGGATCGAACCGGCCGAGATCGAGATGCAGCTGCTACAGGATCCGCTGGTCCACCGGGCCGTCGTGCGCGGTTTCCCGGGCGAGGCCGCGCCGCTGGTCGCCTACCTGGTGGCGCCGGCCGGTGCGACCCCGGACACGGCCATCGTGCTGGCCCGGCTGAAATCCCGGCTGCCTGAGTTCATGATCCCCAACGCCGTGGTGTGGCTGCCGGCGCTGCCGCTGAACCACCGCGGCAAGCTCGACGCGGACGCGCTGCCCAAGCCGCGCCGCGAGGACCGGGTCGGCGAGACCGCGTGGACCGCGCCGGAGTCGGAGACTGAACGGCGGATCGCCGCGGTGTGGTCGGCGGTGCTGGGCCTGGAGCAGGTCGGCGCGCACGACAACTTCTTCGACCTCGGCGGCAACTCCCTGCTGCTCGGCACGCTGCACGCGCGGCTCGAACGCGAGCTGGCCCTGTCCCTGCCCATCCGGCGCCTGTTCGAGCACCCGACCGTGCACGCGCTGGCCCGGTCGCTGGCCGCCGGCGCGGACCAGCCGTCGACCTCGGCGGACGTCCGCGGCCGCGCCGAACGTGCCCAGCGCGCCCGCCGGGCCCGGCCCGCCCGCGCCACGAGGACTGGAGAGGACGCATGAGCGAGGGCAACGCGATCGCGATCGTCGGGCTGGCCTGCCGTCTCCCCGGGGCCGAGAACGTCGGGCAGTACTGGCGGAACCTGCGCGACGGGGTCGAGGGCATCAGCCGGTTCGAGCTCGCCGAGCTCCTCGCCGCGGGGGTGGACCCGGCGCTGGCCCGGCACCCCCGGTACGTGCCGGCGCGCGGCGTGCTGGCGGGCGGCGAGTGCTTCGACCGCCGGTTCTTCGGATACAGCCCGGCCGAGGCGGCGGCCATGGACCCGCAGCAGCGGGTGTTCTTGGAGTCGGCGTCGGTGGCCCTGGATGACGCGGGCATCGATCCCGAACGGTTCGGCGGTTGGATCGGCGTCTACGCGGGCTGCGACATGATGAACCCGGCGCTGCAGGGCTCCGGCGGGGACGGCCTGTCCCGGATGATCGGCTACGACAAGGACTACCTCGCCACTCGGGTCGCGTACAAGCTTGGCCTGCGCGGCCCGGCGATGACCGTGCAGACCGCCTGCTCCACCTCGTTGGTGGCGGTGCACCAGGCGGCGCAGAGCCTGCTGAACTTCGAGTGCGACGCCGCCCTCGCCGGTGGCGCCTCGCTCTGGCTGCCGCAGGTCACCGGCTATCTGTACGAGGAGGGTTACATCGAGTCGGCGGACGGCCACTGCCGGCCGTTCGACGCCGCGGCCAGCGGCACGGTGGGCAGCAGCGGGGTTGCCGTGGTGGTGCTGCGGCGGCTCGAGGACGCGCTCGCCGACCGCGACCGGATCGTCGCGGTGATCCGTGGTTCGGCGCTGAACAACGACGGCGGCGCGAAGATCGGCTACAGCGCGCCGTCGTTCGCCGGGCAGCGCGACGTGATCCAGTTCGCCCAGGCGCAGGCCGGGGTCGAGGCCGGCGACATCGCGTACGTGGAGGCGCACGGCACGGCGACGCGGGTGGGCGACCCGATCGAGGTGGCGGCGCTCACCGCGGCGTTCCGCGAGTCCACCGACCGGGTCGGGTTCTGCCGGCTCGGCGCGGTGAAGAGCAACATCGGCCACACCGGCGCCGCGGCCGGCGCGGCCGGACTGATCAAGACCGCGCTCATGCTGAGGCACCGGGAGGTCGTGCCCACGCTGCACTTCCGGGAGCCGAACCCGGGCCTGGAGCTGGACACCTCCCCGTTCCAGATCGCCGCCGAGCTCGCCCCGCTGCCCGCCGAAGGCCCGGTCCTGGCCGGGGTGAGCGCCTTCGGGGTGGGCGGCACCAACGCGCACGTCGTGCTGGAGTCGCCGCCTTCGCGCCAGGCCGCGCCGGCCGGGTCGAAGCCCCGGGTGTTCTGCCTGTCCGGCTCGACGCCGGCGGCCGTCCGCACGATGCGGGCCGACCTCGCCGGGCACCTGGAGTCCACCGACGACACGCTGGACGACGTCGCGTTCACCCTGGCCGCGGGGCGGCGGCGCTTCCCGCACCGCAGCGCCGTGGTGGTCACCGACCGGGCCCAGGCGGCCGAGGCGCTGCGCTCCGCACCGCCGCCCGCCAGGGCGACCGGCGAGCGGGACATCGCGTTCCTGTTCCCCGGCACCAGCGTGCTGCGGTCCGGCTTCGGCGCCGCCGCACACCGCCGGCTGCCGGTCTTCCGCGAGACGTTCGACGCGCTCGCGACCGAGTGCCGCCAGCGGTACGACATCGACCTCTGCCCGGTGCTGCGCCCGGACGCCGACCTGGACTGGCTGCGCAGCCTGCGGAACGAGCAGCTCGCCCTGTTCGCCATCGGGTTCTCCTTCGCCCGGCAACTGCAGGCGTACGGCATCGAGCCGAAAGCCTTGCTCGGCCACAGCGCCGGCGAGGTCGTCGCCGCGGCCGTCGCCGGGCTGTGGACCCCCTCGGACGCGCTGCGGCTCGTACACGAGCGCGGCAGCATCCTCAGCGCCGTCGAGCCGGGCCGGATGCTGGCCGTGTCCGCGCCCCCAGACGAGGTGCGCGAGTTGCTGGCCACCCGGCCGGGCCTGACCGTGGCGATCGAGGCGCCGCGGTACTCGGTGCTGGCCGGCCCGACCGAGCTGATCGACCGGCTGCAGGCCGACGGGGTCGGCGACCGGGTGCTGGACCTCGGCGGCGCCTACCACACGGAGGCGATCCGGCCGGCCGCCGAGCGGCTCGGCCGGATCTTCGAGGAGATCCCGAACACGACGCCCGCCCTGCCGTACCTGTCCAACCTCACCGGCGACTGGGCCGACCCGGCGGCGACCGTCCGCGGTGACTACTGGGCCGACCACGCGTCGAGCACGGTACGGCTGTCCGGCTGCGTGGACACCCTGCTGGGCAGCTCGTGCCGGGTCTTCGTCGAGCTGGGACCCGGCCAGACCATGACCCGGATGCTGCTCGGGCACCCGGCCTGGACCGCCGGGCACCTGGCCGTGCCGGTGAGCGGGCGGGCCGAGGACGGCGAGGAGGAGAGCCTGCTCGCCGCGCTCGGCAAGCTGTGGGAGCGCGGCTTCGAGATCCCGATCGACGATCTGCTGGACGAGCCGGGCCGGTGCGCGCTGCCGCCACACCCGTTCGAGCGGATCGACTGCGAGAGCGCAAGGCCCCGGGCGGCGGGCGCGCCGGGTGCCGCGCAGCAGCACGACATGATCGTGACCGTCGGCCAGGTGCGGGCGCCGGAGCTCGTCGCCGCCATGGCCGCGGACCCGGCCGCGATCCGGCCGGCTGCGCTGACCGACGCGCTGGCCACAGCCGAGGGCGCGGTCGCGCCCGCCGTGGCGGTGGCGGTCGAGGACGACCCCGAGGTCCTGGACGGACTGCCGCGGCTCGCCGAGCAGGCCGCCCCCGCCGGGGTACGACTGCTGCTGCTCGGCAGCGGCCTGGTCGGCGAGGGCCCGGTGCCGGACCTGGTGGAGCGCCTGCGCCGGGCGGCGCCGATCACGGTGTTCGACCTCGACCAGGGCGATGCACCGGTGCGCGCGCCGGCCGCCCTCGGCGGGGTGCACGCGTGGCGCGGCGGCCGCTGGTGGCACCTCGACGAGGAGCCGCGCAGCACCGACCCGGAGCCGCCGGCCACAGCCGACGCGCCCGAGGAGGACGACGACCTCGCGGACGGGCCGCGCGACGCGACCGAGGAGGCGGTCGCCGCAGTGTGGCGGGAGTTGCTCGGACTGACCAGCATCGGGATCCACGACAACTTCTTCGAGCTGGGCGGGCACTCGCTGCTCGCCACCCAGCTGGCATCCCGGCTGCGGGTACGGTTCGAGACGGAGATCCCGCTCGAGGCGGTGCTGGACAACCCGACGGTGGCCGGGCTCGCCCGGGTGGTCGGCGGATCCGGCACCGCCCGGCGACAGGCGATCGTCCCCCGGGCGGAGTCGGACGGGCCGCTGCCGGCCGCGTTCATGCAGCGGCGTCTGTGGTTCCTCGAGCAGTCCGGGGCCGACCTCGCGTACGCCATCCCGCTCGTCCTGGACCTCGCCGGCGCGCTCGCGGTCGAGACGCTGCGCGACGCGATCTCCGAGGTGGTCCGGCGGCACCAGGTGCTCCGGACCGTGCTGCCCGAGCGCGACGGCGAGCCGGTCCAGGTGGTGCTCCCGCCCGCGCCGGTGGACCTGCCGCTGGTCGACATCGCCGGCGCCGACGAGGCGGAGCAGGACCGGCGGCTGGCCGACGACCTGCGCCGGCCCTTCGACCTCGCGACCGGCCCGCTGCTGCGCGCGACCGTCTTCCGTACCGGCGAGAACCGGCACATCCTCGCGATCTGCGTGCACCACATCGTCATCGACGGCTGGTCGCTGGACCTCCTCTGCGACGAGATCGCCCAGCTGTACAACGCCTTCCTGGCCGGCCGGGAGTCACCGCTGGCGGAACTGCCCGTCCAGTACGGCGACTACACCCTCTGGCAGCGCGACCGACTCGCCACCATCCTCGACGCCGACCTGGCGTACTGGACCGACCGCCTCGCGGACGTGCCCGCGGGTCTCGAGCTGCCCACCGACCGGCCGCGGCCCCGGGTGCAGACCAACCACGGCGCGATCGCGGACCGCTGGCTCTCCGCCGGCCTGCGGACCGACCTGGAACGGCTCGGCCGCAAGCACGACGCCACGCTCTACATGACCCTGCTCGGCGGCTTCCAGGCGCTGCTGCACCGCTACACCGGCGCCACCGACATCTGCGTCGGCACACCGGTCGCCGGACGCACCGAGGTCGAGCTCGAGCGGATGATCGGCTTCTTCGTCAACACGCTGGTGCTGCGCACAGAGGTCGACCGCCGGCTGTCCTTCGCCGGCCTGCTGGCGCGGGTCCGCCAGACCGCGATGGGCGCGTTCGCGCACCAGGAGGTGCCGTTCGAGCGGCTGGTCGAGGAGCTGAATCCGCCCCGCGACCCCAGCCGCAACCCGCTCTTCCAGGTGATGTTCAACCTGCTGAACCTCAACGACAACCCGCTCGACCTGACCGGGATCGAGGTCCGCGACCGGCCGAACCCCGGCCTCGGCAGCGCTCAGGTCGACCTGTCGTTGGACATCTACCAGCGCGGCGACGGCCTGCTGTGCCGGCTGGAGTACAACAGCGACCTGTTCGACGCCGCCACCGCCGACCGGCTGCTGCGCCACTTCGAGACGTTGCTGACCGGGCTGGCCGCCGACCCGGACGCCGAGCTGGGCAGCTGCGAGCTGCTCGACGACGCGGAGCGGCGGCAGGTTCTCGACGAGTGGAACGACACCGGCCGCGCGATCGAGCCGGTGACCGTGCCGGAGCTGTTCGAGCGGACCGCCCGCCGCACGCCGGACCAGCTCGCCGTGGTGGGCCGGGACGGTCGGCTCACCCACGCCGAACTCCACGCCCGCGCGAACCGGCTGGCCCGCTACCTGATCGCGGCCGGGATCGGCCCGGAGGACCGGGTCGCGCTGATCCTGCCGCGCACCACCGACGTGGTGGTGGCGATCCTCGGCGTGCTCAAGGCCGGTGCGGCCTACCTACCGATCGACCCGGCCATGCCCCGCGACCGGGCCGCCTCGATGCTCGAGGACGCGACGCCCGCCCTGGTGCTCACCGAGCTCGACGAGGAGCTGCTGGCCGGCTTCGCCGCCGACGACGTCGACCCCGACGAGCGGGTCCGGCCGCTGCACCCGCGGCACCCGGCCTACCTGATCTACACCTCCGGCTCCACCGGCCGACCCAAGGCGGTCGTCGTGGAGCATCGGAGCCTGGTGAACCTGTACCACGAGCACCGGTCCACGCTGTTCGCGCCGATGGCCGCCCGGCACCCGGTCCAGGTGGCGATCACCGCCTCGTTCTCCTTCGACACCTCCTGGGAGGAGCTGCTCTGGCTGGCCGACGGGCACACGCTGCACGTCATCGGCGAGGAGCTGCGCGCCGACGCCGACGCGCTCGTCGGGTACGTGGGGAAGCACGGCATCGACTTCCTCGACGTGACCCCCTCGTACGCGGCGCCGCTGCTGGCCGCCGGGCTGCTCGAGGACGACGGCCGGCACACCCCGGCGATGGTGTCGATCGGCGGCGAGGCCATCGACGCCACGCTGTGGGAGGAGATCGGCGCCGCGCCGCGGACCGCCGCCTACAACTACTACGGACCCACCGAGTGCACGGTGGACACCCTCGGCAGCCCCATCGCCGCCGGCCGGCCGGTGTCGCTCGGCCGCCCGCTGGCCAACACCCGGGCGTACGTGCTGAGCCCGGACCTGCAGCCGGTGCCGCCCGGGGTGGCCGGTGAGCTGTACCTGGCCGGCGCCGGGCTGGCCCGCGGCTACCTCGGCCGCCCCGGCCTCACCGCGACCCGGTTCGTCGCCGACCCGTTCGGCGCGCCCGGTTCCCGGATGTACCGCACCGGCGACCTGGTCCGCTGGCAGGCCGGCGGCACCCTGGAGTACCTCGGCCGGACCGACGACCAGGTCAAGATCCGCGGATTCCGGATCGAGCCGGGCGAGATCGAGGCGGTGCTCGCCGGTCACCCGGCGGTGACCCAGGCGGTCGTCGTGGCCCGGGCGGACCGGCCGGGCGACCCGCGCCTGGTCGCGTACGTGGTGCCGGCCGAGGACGGCACGCCCGACCCGGCCGAGCTGCGCGCCTTCGCCGCCCGGTCGCTGCCGGACTACATGGTGCCCGCCGTCGTGGTGCCGCTCGACCGGATCCCGCTGAACACCAGCGGCAAGGCCGACAAGAAGAAGCTGCCTGCGCCGGCCTTCGTCGCGGCGGTCTCCCGGAAGCCGCGCACCCCGGCGGAGCGGGCCCTGGCGGGCCTGTTCGCCGACCTGCTCGGGGTGCCGGCGGTCGGCATCGACGACGACTTCTTCGCCCTCGGCGGACACTCGCTGCTGGCCACCCGCCTGATCACCCGGATCCGCTCGACCTTCGGCGCGGACCTGCCGGTACGGGCGCTGTTCGAGACGCCGACCGTGGCCGGGCTCGCCGACCAGCTCGCCGCGGCGGGCCGCGGCGGGGAGCGGCCGGAACTGCGCGCCCGCGTACGGCCGGAGGTCCTGCCGTTGTCCTTCGCCCAGCAGCGGCTGTGGTTCCTGGACCGGCTGACCGGCTCGGACTCGACCTACAACCTGCCGTTCGCGCTGCGGCTGACCGGCACGCTGGACACCGCTGCGCTCCGGCAGGCCCTCGCGGACGTCACCGGCCGACACGAGGCGCTGCGCACCGCGCTGCCCGAGGTGGACGACGAACCGCGCCAGGTCGTCCTCGACGCCGCCACGGCGCGGCCCGAGCTGATCGTCACCGAGGTCCCGGCCGGGGAGCTGGAACAGGCCATCAGCACCGCCTGCGGTACCGGCTTCGACCTGAGCGGGGCCCTCCCGCTGCGGGCGCACCTGTTCCGGCTCGCCGCCGACGAACACGTGCTGCTGCTGGTGCTGCACCACATCGCGAGCGACGGCTGGTCCCTCGCGCCGCTGGCCCGGGACCTCGGCACCGCCTACCGCGCCCGGCTCACCGGCGCGGCCCCGGACTGGGAGCCGCTGGCCGTCCAGTACGCGGACTACACCCTCTGGCAGCGGGAGGCGCTCGGCGACGAGGCCGACCCGGAGAGCACCCTGGCCCGGCAGGTCGCGTACTGGAGGGAGGCGCTCGACGGCATCCCGGAGCTGCTCGACCTCCCGACGGACCGGCCGCGCGGTGCCACCGCCGAAGGACGGGGCGGGGCGGTCGACTTCCGGATCCCCGCCGAGGTGCAGCGGAGGCTGGCGGGACTCGCCCAGGAGCACGGCTGCACCCTGTTCATGGCGCTCCAGGCCGGGCTGGCCACGCTGCTGACCCGCTGTGGTGCCGGCACGGACCTGCCGATCGGCTCGGTCGTGGCCGGCCGCCACGACGAGTCCCTCGACGACCTGGTCGGGTTCTTCGTCAACACGATCGTGCTGCGCACCGACACCTCCGGCGATCCCACGTTCCGGCGCCTGCTGGCCCGGGTGAAGGACCGCGACCTGGCCGCGCTGGCCCATCAGGACCTGCCGTTCGAACGCCTCGTCGAGATCCTCAACCCGGCCCGGTCGCTGGCCGGCCATCCGCTCTTCCAGGTGGCGCTGGTTCTGCAGAACACCGTCGAACCCGAGCTCGACCTGCCGGGCCTGCACGCCGCGCCGGAGCCGGTCGGCGACGTGGGCGCGAAGTTCGACCTCACCGTCAACCTGAGCGAGGACGGCGACGGCATCGAGGGCGCCCTGGTGTACCGGGCGGACCTGTTCGACGCGTCCACCGCGGCGGCCCTGGCCGACCGGTTCATCCGGGTGCTGACCGCGGCCGCCGCCGACCCGGACACGCCGATCAGCACGTACGAGCTGCTCTCGGCCGCCGAGCGGTGGGCGGTGCTGCCGGCCGGGACCGGTACGCCGGTGGAGCCGCGCACGTTCCCCGCGATGTTCGAGGCGGCGGCCGCCGCGCACTGGGACGCCGTCGCGGTGTCCGACGACGAGGTCACCTGGACGTACGCCGAGCTGAACGCGCGGGCCGACGAGCTGGCCCGGACGTTCGCCGCGCGCGGCGTCGGCCCGGAGGACGTGGTCGCACTGGCGCTGCCACGCTCGGCCGGCCTGATCGCCGCGATCCTCGCCGTGCAGAAGGCCGGCGCGGCCTACCTGCCGGTGGACCCGGAGTACCCCGGCGAGCGGATCGCCTACCTGCTCCGGGACGCCCGGCCGGTCCTGCTGGTCAGCACCGGGCCGATCGCACCGGCGCTGCCCGCGCACGACTGCCCGGTCATCCTGCTCGACGCCGCGTCACCGGTGGTTCCGCCGGACACCGCCGTGCGCCGGCCGGACCCGCGCAACCCGGCCTACCTGATCTACACATCCGGCTCGACCGGCCGGCCGAAGGGCGTGGTGGTCTCGCACTCCGGCCTGGCCGCGCTCGCCGCGTACCAGGCGGAGCGGATCGGGGCCGGGCCCGGCGACGCGGTCCTGCAGTTCGCCTCGCCGAGCTTCGACGCGTCGGTGTGGGACCTGTGCCTGGCGCTGCTGACCGGGGCCCGGCTGGTGTTGGCGCCGCCGGAGCAGCTGCTGCCCGGTCCCGCGCTGGCCGAGCTGGTGGTCCGGCGCGGCATCACCCAGCTGACCCTGCCGCCGTCATCGCTGGCCGCGCTGGATCCGGGCGACCTCCCGCCAACGGTCACTGTGCTGGTCGGCGGCGAGGCCTGCTCGGCGGACCTGGCGGCCCGGTGGTCGTCCGGGCGCACGTTGGTCAACGGCTACGGCCCCACGGAGGCGACCGTCGTCGCCACGGTCAGCGACCCGCTCACCGGGACGGGCATCCCGCCCATCGGGCGGGCGGTCCGGGACATGCGCCTGTACGTGCTGGACGCCGCGCTGCGGCCGGTGCCACCCGGCGTGCCCGGCGAGCTGTACCTCGCGGGTCCCGGTCTCGCCCGGGGCTACCTGCGCCGGCCGGGCGTCACCGCGGAGCGGTTCGTGGCGAACCCGCTCGGCGGTCCCGGCGATCGGATGTACCGCACCGGCGACCTGGTGCGCTGGCGGAACGGGAACCTGGAGTTCCTGGGCCGGGCGGACGGCCAGGTGAAGCTGCGCGGCTTCCGGATCGAACTCGGCGAGGTCGAGGCCGTACTGACCGAACATCCCCAGGTGGCGCAGTCCGTGGCTGTGGTGCGCGAGGACCGGCCGGGCGACCCGCGCCTCGTCGCGTACCTGATCCCGGTGTCCGAGCCGCCGGAGCCGGCCGAGTTGCGGGACTGGTTGCGCGACCGCGTGCCGGCCCACCTGGTCCCGTCGGCCTTCGTAGCCCTGGACGCCTTCCCGGTCACCCCGAGCCGCAAGATCGACCGGAAGGCGCTACCGGGCCCGGAGGCCTCGACGACCGACCGCGCCCCGCGGACCGCCCGCGAGGTGGCCCTGTGCGGCCTGTTCGCCGAGGCGCTCGGACTTGAGCGCGTCGGGGTCGGCGACGGCTTCTTCGAACTCGGCGGTCACTCGCTGCTGGCGGTCAAGCTGATGGCCCGCATCCGCTCGGCGCTGGGCGTGGACCTGAGCATGCGTACGCTCTTCGCCGCGCCGACGCCCGAGGCGCTGGCGCAGCGGCTCGACCAGGCCGCCCCGCCGGATGCCGCGGTCGACGTGCTGGTGCCCATCCGGGCCACCGGCGCCGCGCCGGCGCTGTTCTGCGTACACCCGGTCTCCGGGCTCAGCTGGTGCTACGCGGGCCTGCTGCCCTATCTGCCGGACCGGCCCGTGTACGGCCTGCAGGCTCGGCGCAGCTGCCCGCCGGAGGATCTGGACGCGTTGGTCGACGACTACCTGGCCGAGCTCCGGGCGATCCAGCCCATCGGCCCGTACCACCTGCTGGGCTGGTCGGCGGGCGGAACCATCGCGCACGCGCTCGCCTGCCGGTTGCAGCGCGACGGCGATCAGGTCCGGTTCCTCGCCCTGCTGGACTCCGTCCCGCGGGCTGGCAGCGCGGACCGCGCGGCGATCGCGCTGGCCATCGGCGACGACGTGGGCGCCACCGGCGAGGACCTGGACACGCTCGTGGAGAGCGGCCTGCACACCCACCGGATCCTCGAGCGGACCCCGCCCGGGCGGTTCCGCGGGAACGTCGTCTACCTCACCGCGGTCCGCGACGGCGACCGGGCGGCCGCCGCCTGGCACGAACACGTCGACGGCACCGTCGACGAGTACCCGATCGACTGCCACCACACGACGATGATGCGCCAGGGTCCGCTCACCGAGATCGGCCCGGTCATCGCCGCCGAGCTGAAACGCGCGCGCTGATCCCCGAGGAGCGATGATGACGACGAACCCGTTCGAGAACGACGACAGCGATTACCTGGTGCTGGTCAACGACGAGGCGCAGTACTCGCTCTGGCCGGCTGGCGCGGAGGTGCCCGCCGGCTGGCGCTGCGTGCACCCGGCGGACAGCCGGCAGAGCAGTCTCGACTTCGTCGAACGGACCTGGACCGACATGCGGCCGGCCAGCCTCGCCCGGGCCATGGAGTCCGCCGGCGGCTGACCGGTTCAGGTGCGGGAGCGCAGCATCCGGCGCAGCTCGTCGGCGCGCTCCCGCACCGTCTTGCGCACGACCGGCGCGGCGGCCTCGGCGGCCGCCTCGGCCCGGGCCGGGAAGTCGGGGCCGATGCCGAACACCGGGAACATCCGCTGGGAGTACGTCATCGCCGGGATCATCCCGGCGCGGTCCAGTTCGGGCAGGACCTTCAGGTACCGGTCGGCGTACTCGGCGAGCAGCGCGTCCTGCCCGGGGCGCCAGAACGCCGTGGTGACCGTGGTGAGCGAGCCGATCGGCACCGCCCGCTCGACCGTCATGGCCTGCCAGACGGCGGCCTTCCGGTCGGCGTCGGGCGCCGCCGCGCGCACCGCCAGCGCCTGGTACCGGGCGTCCGGGTCGGGATCGCGGGCGAGCAGCTCGCGTGCCGCGTCCCCGGTCGCGTCGCCGAGCTCGGCGGTGCGAATGAGGGCACGCCAGTGCAGGTCGACGTCGTTGCCCGCCAGCTCCCGCAGCCGGGCCAGCTCGTCGAGGTCGCGGGCGGCCCGGGCCAGGCCGCGCAGGGCCACCTGCCGGCGGCCGGGCTGCTCGGCGAGGGCCAGGCACGCCTCGGCGACCGCGGCCAGCAGCGCGTCGCGCCGGTCATCGCCCGCCCACAGCTCGGCGGCGTTGCCGGCCAGCCGGAGGTACGGCTCGATCACCGCGTCGGACGTCTCGACCGCGAGCACGGCGGTGAGGCAGCGCACCGCTTGCTCCGGGGTCGCCTCGCCGGTGGTCAGCATGTCCCACACGGTGGCGACGACGACGCCGCGGGACACCGCGGTGGGCAGCTCGCCGGCGGCCGCCACCAGGGCCTCCGCCCCGCCCGCCGGCCGGGTCCTGGCGAAGGTCAGGTCCTCGTCGTTGACCAGGTAGAAGTCGGCTCCGGCGGGCAGGCCGACCGGGGTCCGGGGACCCTGCACGTCGACCTCGGCCAACGCGGTGCGCACCAGCCCGGCCGCGCCGCGCGTGTAGGCGCCCACCGCCAGGACCTGCGGTCGCGGCGGCCCGTCCGGCCCGCCTCCGGCCAGCACCAGGCCGACGCCGTCGGGTTCCAGCATCAGCCGGTCGGTGCCGGCCGTGTCCAGCCAGCCGGCCCGCCACCGGTCCAGGTCCCGGCCCGAGGCTGCGGCGAGCGCGTCGATCAGGTCCTGCAGCGTGGTGTTGCCCCAGGCGTGCCGGGCGAAGTACGCCTTCATCCCGGTGACGAAGTTCTCCTCACCGACATATGTCCCCAGCTGTCGGAGCACCGCGGCACCCTTGGGGTAGGTGATGGCGTCGAAGATCGAGGCGGCCTCGGCGACGTCCGGCACCGGCAGGCGGATCGGGTGCGACGTCGGCCCCTGGTCCGCCAGGTACGCCGACAGCTTGTCCCCGGCGAGCAGGCCCGCCCACGCGTCGGTGTAGCGGGTGGCGCGCGACGCCGCCCAGTGGCACGCGAACTCGGCGAACGCCTCGTTCAGCCAGAGGTCGTCCCACCAGCGCATGGTCACGATGTTGCCGAACCACATGTGCGCCATCTCGTGCAGCAGGACGGTGGCCAGCACCTCACGCTCGGCCGGGGTGGGCGCGGCGCGCCGCAGCGCCGCGTCGGACCAGGTGACACACCCGTAGTTCTCCATGGCGCCGCCGAACTCGGGCATGAACACCTGGTCGTACTTGTGCTGCGGGAACGGCATGCCGAAGACGTCGCCGAAGAAGGCCAGGCCTTGCGCGGTCACGGTGAAGATCTCGTCGGCGTCGCGCTCGAGGACCGGAGCCAGCGAGCGGCGGGCGAAGATGCCGAGGTCGTAACCGCCGGCTTCGCGGCGGATCTCGTGCAGCGGGCCCGCGTTGACCACCGTGTTGTACGGCGACAGCGGTGGCGTGGCGGGAAAGGTCCAGCGCCGCACGCCGTCCAGGGTCTCCACCTTGGGATCGCCGCTGTTGCTGGCGACGGCCCAGGCGGCGGGCGCGATGATGGTGAACGTGTGCGGGGCCTTCAGGTCGGGCTGGTCGAAGCAGGCCCAGACCCGGTGCGCCGCGTCGGGCTCGAAGGTCGTCCACACGTACACCTCGCCGTCGGCCGGATCGACGGCCTTGTGCACCCCGGCGCCGTCGGTCGTGTCGGCCTGCACGGTCTCCACGCGCAGGGTGTTCTCCGCGGCGAGGGCGGGCAGCGGGAGCCGGCCGTCGGCCGCTGGCGGCAGTGGTTCGCCGTTCAGCGTGCCGGCCAGCACCCGGGCGGCGCAGTCGACGAACGTCTCCGCACCCGGCTCGGCGCAGGTGAACGTCACGGTGGACACGCACCGCACCGCCGGCCCGGTGGGCAGGTCGGTGAAGTCGGCGGTTATGTCGTAGTGCCGCACCGACAGCAGGGCGGCGCGGTGCTCGGCCTCCGCCTGGGTCAGGCTGCGCGGGCTCATCGGTCCTCCTCGGAGATCGATCGGCGCGGCCGCCGCCGTGGCGGGCACCTCGCGGTCGTCGCGCTCCCGACCTGGACCGCATGGATCCTCTTACGGCCACCCGTGCTCGGAAGTGAAGTCCGGCGCAGGCAGCGCCGCACGGTCGAGTTCGCCGTCCACCGTCAACGGAAACTGATCGACGATGACGACGGCGGCGGGAACCATGGACCCGGGTACTCGCTCGGCGACGAACCGGCGCACGTCGTCGGCCAACACCGACGCGTGCGGATAGTTCGCATACCGGGCCGCCCGTTCCAGCGGCTCCCGCGCCTCGTACACGTCCGTCAACACCGCGCGATCGCCCGCGCCCGGGCGCGACGCCTGGGCGATGGCTCCGGGACCGAGGAAGACCGCATCCATGCGATCCGGCTGCGCCGACCAGGTCACCGCGACTTTCCGGCCCAGGCGCTGCGCAAGAAGGTGCAGATCTTCCGGAAGCCACCCGGCATCCGCCTGCGCGCCACCGCCCGGCGCGGCCACGGTCGAGACTGGTTGTCCGCGCCGGATGCGTTGTGCCGCAGCGACTTCACCGATCAGCCCGCCGTGCGGGATTCCCGTGACGCGCAGGCTCTCGCCGGGCTGCTCGCCCATGATCCGTTCAAGGTGGTTGCCGAAGTCTCCGATGTCGCGACACGCCAGGTCAGCGAACGCGACCCGAGGTACGTCGGCGAGCGAGTGCGTTCGAGCCGGGGCCTTGTGCAGCACCACGTCGTATCGGTACCGGGTCAACTCGTTGACCGCGGCGCCACGCTTGAGCTGGATGTCGACCCCCGCGACATCGGCCAACTCCCGTGCCGTCGCCACGAAGTACTCCGGGGCGAGCAGCAACTCGTCCTCCGCCGCCACTGCCCGCTGGGCCCGTTCGTGGATCGTCGCCGGCTCCGCGGACGGGTCCCGCGCGAGTTGCACCGCGGTGAAGAACTCCTCGAGCAGACTCAGGTTCCGGATGTCGCCCAGGAACAATGAGCCACCCGGCGCGAGCACTCTCAGCGCCTGCTCGATCACCCGACGCAGATACCCGTGCCCGGGGAAGTGCATCGCCACCGAGTTGATGACCACCGTGTCGAAGTACCCTTCGGGCAGCCTGTCGGTCTCGATGGCCTCGGCGACCCGCAGGTGCACCCGGTCGGCCCAGGGCACGCCTGCGGCCTTCAGGCGGGCCCGCAGCTTAGCGATGGTCACCGGGGAGAAGTCCGTGGCACGGTACTCCACGCAGTCCGCGGCCAGGTGCGACATCAGCAGTCCCGAACCGACCCCGATCTCGAGCAACCTGGCGGGTTTCAGGCCTCGGATCCGGTCCACCGTGGCCGCTCGCCACAGCGTCATTTCCTCGACGGGAATCGCCCCACCGGTGTAGCTGCTGTTCCAGCCGCTGAAATCCGAACCGAGCCGACCCAGCTGGGGGTCATCGACGGAAATCACCTCGGAGTACAGGTCGTCGTACACCCGGCGCCACTGCGCCACGAAGTCACCCGCGCTGGCATTCGCGGAGGGCCCGGAATCGCTGTGCGGCACAGTGTCTTCGGGGATGACATAGGTCACCAGGCGACGATCTCCGGGGCCGTCCTCGCGGGCGATCACCACGCCGCGGTGTACCTGTGGATGCGCGTTGACGACGGCTTCGATCTCGTCGACCTGACCGGCGAACAACTGCGGAACAGATTTACCTGTCATCTCTCCACCAATCCGTACGGCTCCATCAGCAGTTGCTCCCTCGGCGAATCGACAGCTGGTCCTACCTAGGCGACCGCGTGCTTGGCCAGGGCCTGCAGGTCCACCTTCGCGTTGCTGGTCAACGGGAACGCATCGGTGAACGACCACAGCTCCGGTACCGCCCAGGACGGCAGCGCGTCTGCGATCCAGGCCCGCAGCTCCGCCACGGACGGGGCCGGGTCGGCGACGATGACGCCGGCAAGCAGTCGCCGGTCAGCGCCGGGATCACCGTCGCCCGCCACGACCGCGTCCCGTACCTGCGGGTGCTCGCGCAGCCGCCGAGCCACCGCGTCCGGCTCGACCCGGAACCCGCGTACCTTCATCTGGTGGTCGCGCCGGCCGATGAAGACCAGGCGCCCGCGCCCGTCCCAGCGCACCAGGTCCCCGGTGCGGTACAAGCGCTCGCCGGTGTCCGGCGCCCGCCCCCCGAATGCTCGGGCGGTCTCCTCGGGTGCGCCCAGGTAACCGTCGGCGAGGCCGGCGCCGCCGACGCACAGCTCACCGACCGCGCCCGGCGGCACCGGATGGCCGTCCTCGTCGAGCACGAACACCCGCGTACCCGGGACCGGCCGGCCGATCGGCAGCGGGTCGCTCACCTCGGCCGGCGAGTCGAGGTGGTGGACCGTGGTGAACGTGGTGCACTCGGTCGGTCCGTACCCGTTGGTGACCCGTAGCCCCGGGTACCGCTCGAGCAGCCGCCGGACCTGCTCCGGCGGGACCACGTCGCCGCCGGTGAGCACCTGCCGTACGGGCGCGAACGCCTCGGGCCGGTGGTCGACCACGAGCCGGAACAATCCGGCGGTCAGCCACAGCACACTCACCCGACGTTCGACGAGGAACCGGGCCAGCTCGGTCGGCGCGACCGGCCCGTCGGGGAAGACCTGAAGGCTGGCGCCGGACAGCAGGGGCGCGAACAGCTCCAGCGTGGAGGCGTCGAACGCCAGCGGCGCGAGGCGCAGGTACCGCTCGTCCGGGCCGAGCCGGACGTACCCGGCGTCGCGGACCAGGCGCACGACCGCGCGGTGCGGCACCGGTACCCCCTTGGGCCGACCGGTCGAGCCGGACGTGAAGGCGAGGTACGCGGTCCGGGCCGGGTCGGCCGGTGCCGGTTCGGGTCCCGGTACCAGCGGGTCGGTCGGCGCCCATGGTGGGACCGCCGGGCAGGAGGCCAACTCGGCCAGCTCGGGCGAGCCGATGACCGCGCGTGGCGAGACCTGGCGCAGGATCTCGGCGAGCCATTCCCGCGGTGCGTCGGCGTCGATCCCCACGTACGCCGCGCCCCGGTGCAACACGGCGAGCACGGCCACGACCTCGGCGACGCCGCGCGGCACGGCGAGGACGACCCGGTCACCCGGGCGGACATCGGCCAGTGCGGACGCGTGAGTACGTGCGGCGGCAAGCAGCTCGTCGTACGTCAGCGCCTCGACCGCGACCGCGTCCGGGTGCCGCGCGGCCGTCTCCTCGAACAACTGCCACAGCCCGGCCGCGCAGTCGGTGGCCGGCCCGTCGGACAACGCGGCCAGCCGCTCCCGCTGTCCTGCCGAGATCGCCCGTACCGACGACAGCGGAGCGTCCACGTCCGCGACCAGCTCTTCCAGCGCCGCCGTGAACCCTTCGACCAGATCGACCGCCTCGCCGGGGCCGAACACCGCCGACTGGTACTCCAGCTGCAGCACCGGCCGCTCGCCCCAACTGGTCAAGAACAGTGTGGTCTCCATGTGTGAGGCGCCGCAGTACCCCTCGTGCAGGGTCAGCTCCAGTCCGCCCTCCCGCACCCGCCCGCCCAGCAGCTCGTCGTGCGCCTCGAACACGGCCTGGATGACCGGCATCCGATCGGTGACTTCGTCCTGGCCGAGCGCCGGGATGATGTGCTCCAGCGGCAGCTCGGCCCGCTCGGCGGCGGCCGCCCAGCCGGCGGCGCAGGCGCGCAGATGCTCGGCGACGGTACGCGTGTCGTCGAGCCGGCACCGCACCGGCACGATGCGCACGCACAGCCCGAGGACGTCGTGCAGCTCCGCGACCTGCCGACCGGACATGCCGACCCCGACAGCGAGGTCCCGGAGCCCGATACGCCGCCCCACCGCCGTCGCCCAAGCGGTGAAGAGTACGACGGTGTGGGTCACCCCGAGCTGCCGCGCCGTCTTCATGACCCGGTCCCGCAGCTCGGCGCTGAGCCCGAACGGCAGGTGTGCCCCGCTGACGTCCAGGGTCTCCGGCCGGGCCCGGTCGACGGGCAGCGGGACGGTTCCGGGCAGGTCGGCGAGGTCGGCGACCGCGAGCTGGGTCAGCTCGGCGAGCCGGCCGCTCGCGGTGAGCTCCTGGTACCGGGACACGATCAGCTCCGGCGACGGGCCCGGCGCGGCGGTGCCGGCGGTGTACGCGCGGGCGAACGCGCGCCAGAACTGGGCCAGCGCCCACCCGTCCAGGAGCGCGTGATGCACCAGGATCGACAGCAGGTCCGACCCGCCGTCGACCTGGCTGTGCACGAACAGCACAGGCGGCTCGGTGAACGGCGCGAGCAGGTCGGGGCTGGCCGCGAGCTGGGCGTGCACGATCGCCACCGGATCCACGCCAGGCGGCGGGGCCAGCCGCTGTTCGATCAGCCGTGGCTGCCAGGTGGCCAGCACCCGCCTGGCATAGCCGGTATCGGTGCGGGTGAAGGCGGTACGCAGCGCCTCGTGGCTCCTGGTCAGCTCGGCCAGCGTCGCCCGCAGCCGGTCAGGCTCGAACGGCGTGGCGCTCTCGGCGGTGAACAGCACCCGGACACCACGACCGCCGTGCTGGCCCTCGGCCATCAGCATGCCGTCCTGGCTGGGCAGCAACGGCCGGTACACCGAGGTCGCCGGGGCACTGGCCGGCACCGGCCGGTATTCGCCTGCCTGAGCCAAGGCCTGCGCGAGGGGCACCGACCCGCGCAGGGCACGCAGCGGCGGCGAGATTCCCAGGCGACGTTCAACCCTGGCCGCGAAGTCGGCCGCGCGCAACGAGGTGCCACCCAGGTCGATGAAGGACGCGGTGTCCGCCCGGTCCTGCACCGTCTCGACCGGGCACCCGATTACCTCCGCCGCCAGTGCGGTCCACTCATCGCGGATAGCGTCATCCGGGCCGGTCACCGCACGGTTGAGCTCGTCCGTCGTCATCCCGCCTCCTGCTGGTTTCGCGCCATCTCGGGTCGGCACTGGGCGGTACACCCGAACTCATGCTCGTCGTCGGCGTCGACGGGGCGCATCTCCGCGCTTGCTGTCGCCGCCGCCTGGCCGCCGGCGCGCAAGGTTCCGGGGCGTTCGCGGGTGCGTCACTCAGTGGATCGCGTTCCAGAATCCGCATTGGTGGTCCCGGCGAAAGTCCGTCGAGGTGATGCCTGCTGTGCCCGCGACCAGCGACAGTAGGCGCCCGTCGCCCCGGTATGCCGACCAGTGGGGTAGCCCCGTTCTGTTGGGGTTACCGGTGGCGGCGAAGTTGGACCAGTATCCGATCATCTCGCGGGACAGCCGCTGTTGCTGCCGGTTGAGGACTGGGGAGCCGCCGGGATCGTTGTACGCCCCGTCGAACAGGTACGGCAGTTCGGCCCCGTGGCCGACACCCATCGCGAAGCCGCCAACAACCTGGCCCGGGTCCTCGGCGAACTCGTAGGCGTAGACCGGGGCCCGCCTCGACGCCGCCTGGTCGGCGGATAGCACCGTACAACCGCCGAACTTGTGTCCCCTGTCGGTGAGCACGGTGGCAAGCGCGACGCCGGGGCTGGGGTAGGCGCTGGCCGGGTACCGGGCCAGCACTCCCGCTGCGTCGGCACCGAACACCTGGGCGAGGACGCCCGGGTACTGGTCGGCGGTCAGCGGGTGGCCTTGGAAGTCGTAGTTGACCCCGACGAAGGGGCGCATCTCGTCCCGCGTGCTGCCCTGAATCAGTGGTACGCGGGCGGCCAGGCCTCGTCGCATCGCCTCCAGCGGCTGATAGGGCAGCATGGGGGTTCCGGCCACAGGCAGCCAGGGCAGATCGGCGATGCGGGCGGTGGCGGTGAAGACCCGGTCGCCGCCGATACCGACCAGCCGGCTGGCCGCAACGCCGCGCAGGCAGGCCGGTACGTCGTTCGCCGCTGAACACCCGAGATCGCGGGCCATCTGGGTACCTCGGGTCTGGGCCACTGGCCGAGTCACCATCGAATTGCCGCACGGGCCGCTCTGCACGATCGCCTTTTGGAACAGGCCGGCTGCCGGCGGTGATGCCAGCTGTGTGCAGGTGCTGTACGCGCCGGCTGACTGGCCGGCGAGGGTGATGTTGTGGGCGTCGCCGCCGAACCGGGCGATGTTGCGTCCCACCCAGCGCAGTGCTGCCTGCTGGTCGGCGATGCCGAAGTTGCCGGCGGCCGGTTCGGTCGGGGCGAGCGCCGGGTGGTCGAGGAAGCCGAGCGCGCCGAGGCGATAGTTGACGGTCACCACCACCACGCGCCCGGATACCGCGAGTCGGGTCGGGTCGTAGTCGCTGCCGGACCCGGACACGAAGCCCCCGCCGGGTAGCCACACCATGACGGGTAGGTGCCGGGCATTCCTACCGGCCGGCGTGGTGATGTTCAGGTACAGGCAGTCCTCGCTGCCGACCACGGCGGATCCGGCCGGCCCGCCCATCTGTAGACACGGACTAGCGGGCCGGGTCGCGTCACGCACCGTCTGCCACGGGTGTGGCGGCAGCGGGGCGCGCCAGCGCCGGTCACCGACCGGAGGTGCCGCGTAGGGAATGCCGGAGAACGTCCGGTGGTCGGTGGCGACCGTACCCCGTAGGGCGCCGGAGTCGGTGACGACGACGGCCTGATCCGGCGACGGTTCGGCGCTGGCCGCGCCGGTCTGGGCCGTGACTGCGGTGACCACCGCGGCTAGCATGGCGCCGATACGAACTGCTGATCTCATGGCCTCGACGCTATGAGCCATCCACGGGCGCCTCATCCGCGCGACGGCGACACCTGGCCTACGTCGGCGAACGCAGCAGACCTGGAGCCGCGGTACGCGTCATGGCGTACGCGCGTCACCCTCCGTGTGCAGGCGGACGCACTTCAACATTCGCTTCTCGTCTGATCTCGACGCGGCTGCCAGATCGCATCCGCGCGGTGAAGGACCTGTCCCGCCAACCAGACGACCGCACCCTGGTGCGAGCGGTTCAGCAGCCGCATCCGCCGATCCTGGTCGCCGGGTCCGGGGCGCGGATGCTTCGGCTGGCCGCGCGGGAGGCGGACATCGTCGCGCTGGGTATGCCGCCACAGAGCTCGGAGGAACAGCTGGCGGTGAAAGTTGACGAGCTGCGCCACCTTGCCGGTGCCCGCTTCGACGACCTGGAGTTGGCCGTCCACGTCGCGGCAGTCGCGGACAGGCTTGAAGACCTGCCCGGCGATGGGCGGCTAGCCCGTGTCAGGTCGGCGGCGATCCTCGCGTCATGGCGGCAGTCGGCGGGACTGCACCGGTAGTGGAACGGCTCGCCGGCACGTGAGGGCTGGGCACATCACCGCCGTGAGCCGAACACCCCGGCACGTGGAGGTACGAACCGGTCCGCAAACCGAGGCATCCCTCAGTCGGCGGGAGGCTGGCGGCGGATCCGGCCCCACGGCTTGAACACGGCCAACACCAGAGCGACGACCAGGGCGGCCGGGGAGACGATGGGCGGATAGATCATGTTGCCCACCGAAAACGTCACGAGGTGCCCCGCCGCAAGCTCCCGGCCCAGCTCGCTCAGCCCCGAGAGGCCGGGGCGCAACGCCAGCGGGACGAGCCCGGTGAGCGCTACGTTCAACGCCAGCTTCGTGGCGACCCACCAGTACCGCACCAGGCCATACTTGCTGCCCAGCCCGAGCACGACACCAGTGGCAAGGCAGATCATGCCCGCGGTGAACAGTGGCCAGACCGCGAAGAGTTGGAGTGCCTGGAGACACAGCGCACGGACAGCGGTGTCGTGGTCGACCACCGCCGTGAAGATGACCACGGCCATGGCGACATCGACTCCGAGCCACGCACCGGCGGACGCGATATGGACCACCAGGACGCCTTTGCGGGTCCGGGCACCCAGCCTGAGCAGCCGGGGGTGATCTCTTCGCGGGCTCAGCGAATCCAGCGTGCGGGGCGACTCGTGGCCGCCCACCGCGGTCGACATCTCGTTGGAACCGTCCATGACTGTCCAGCTTCGGGGCGTCGCGGCGTCCAGTCGTCCGCCCGCACGCTGAATCCCGGGTACGTCAGCCGACGTACACGCTCCGGTCAGCCGAGCGCCCGCCAACGCCCGCCGGGTGCTCGGCAACCGCCGCGGGCCATTGCCGCCAAGGCGGTGTGGGCGACGCCCCCGCCCCCAACGTCCAGGCTCCTGACGCGATTCCTCCCGGCCCGGAAGGGACCGGGATCCCTCGCTAGGCCGCGTTGAAGGCGGCCGCCCCGCTGATGGGCTGCGGCACGCCGAGGGCCGCCGCCAGCAGGTGGCCTACTCGCCCGGTCTGATTGGCCGATGCGACTGCGAAGACGAACCGGTCCGGCCGCAACACGACCACCCCAGCGCGATTCCGGCGCAGCCAGGCGCTGATGATTCCGTCTACATCGACGAGATCCACTTGTGATGCCCGGCCGTACTGGCGGACTGGTGGCAGATCTTCCGGAGCGGTGCCTGCGGGATGTACGACGACGAAACGCACCGGCAACCCCCGCCACTCCCCTGGCCTGAACACCGCACCTACGTTCGCGAGCCCCAGCACGGCGAACCCGGAGCCGAGCGCTTCGTCAAGGAGGTGCGGCGCGGGTGAGGCGCCAGTGGAAATCCGCGGCTGGGGAAACATCGTCCCCACGCCGCCGGTACGTCGACCGCCCGCCATCAGCCCACTTGGATGAGCCGGCACCGGCTTGAACTCGAAGTGTCGGACGAACCTGCGTACCCGGGGGACGGTCTGGACAGCCTGCAGAAACTTGTCGCGCAACCACGCCGCCGACCGGCTCCGCGCCAGGAAGACCCGCCCCAGGCTTACGCTCGTCCGCGCCATCGCCGCGGCGTGTGGGCGCCGCTCGACCTCGTATGTCTCCAGCAGCGTCGGGTCGGCGTCACCGGCGAGGACCATGGCGAGCTTCCAGGCAAGGTTTGCCGCGTCTCGCAGTCCGCTGCAGAGTCCTTGTCCCAGGAACGGAGGCATCTGATGGGCGGCGTCGCCGAGCAGGAAGACCCGGCCGGCGCGCCACTGCCGGGCGACGAGGTTGTGGAAGGTATAGACCACCGCGCGGGTCGTGGTGAAGCGCGCCGGATCGACGTACGGCTCCATCAGTGCGTTCATGTTCTGCGGCTGGCGTACTTCGTCGGCGGTCTCGCCGGGGCGCAGCATGAACTCCATGCGATAGCTTCCCTTCGCCCCCGGTGACACGAAGGCTGGGCGCCACCAGTCGCAGACGAACGTCGTCCGCTCGACGCGGATTCCGCCGGGTGACACGTTCCCCGAAATGGCGAGCCAGGGCTCGGCGTAGCTGGACCCCGTCAAGGCGATGCCGGCGGCGGCCCGGGTGGTGCTGCGGGCGCCGTCGCAGCCGAGCACGTAGCGGGCTCGCACCGTCCAGGTGTGGAGGGTGGCCATGTCCCGCAGGGTCAGCGTCACGTCCTCGGTGTCCTGCCTCAACGCCACCAGCTCGGTGCCGAGGCGGAGTTCGACGTGGTCGAAGCGGTCCAGGCCGGCGCGCAGCGTCTGTTCCAGCGACGGCTGGTCGAAGAAGCTCAACGGCGGGTGGCCGAGGCCGAAGTCCACCTCCGACAGCGCGATGCTCGCGAAGGTCTTTCCCTTGCGGTTGACATACTCGGCGTCCGGTACCGGGTACATGTCGCGGCCCACCTGCTCGAGGAGGCCGGCCTGCTGGTAGATGCGCAATGCCTCGTCGTCGCACGAGAACGCGCGCGGTTGGCCGTGCGGCAGCCGGCTCCGCTCGACGACCAGGGTACGGACCCCGTGGATGCCGAGCAGGTTGGCGGTCAGCGCACCGACGGGTCCGCAGCCGATCACCGCAACGTCGACGGTGTGGACCGCATCAGTCGGGGACATGGGGTGGTCCTTCCGGGAGAGCTCCGCGACGACCGTCGTCGCTCCTGCCCGTAGACGACACCAGCCCGGTGCGGAGGTCGTGTGGAGGCCATGTGGAGGCCGTGTGGAGGTCGGGCTCGCGCGGTTCGGTACCCACCCGCGTGGTCCGTCCCCGTCAGGTGCAGGTCAACGCGAGTGTGCCGGCAGCAGGTCGTCCGGTAAGCGGGCCAGCAGCAGCCGCGCGTCCTGCTCGACGGCGAGCCGGGCCCCGGCACGCAACTCCCCGGCGTCGTGCAGGGCGACGCCGCGGATCCGGCGCAGATCGGCCTCGCAGACCCGCTCTCCCAACTGCTCCGCCACGGACAACGCCTGCTTGGCCAGCTCCGCGGCGGTGGCTCGCTCTCCCGCCACCAGATACGCCTCAGCGACGGCACAGAGCGTGATGGTGCGGGTGGAGCGCAGCCCGGGATGGTAGATCGCCTCGCCGGCGGCCCGCGCCGCCGCCAGCCGGCCCCGATCCCCGCCGTAGGCGGCGGCCCATTGCGCGAGGAATTCGCCCGTCGTCACCACGTGCGGCAGCCCGTTCGCCGCTCCGAGTTCCCGGCACCGCTCCGCCGCGACTCGTACCGCGATGACGTCGCGTTCCTGCAGCGCCCGCCAGCCGTCAAAGAGTGCGGCGTTGGCGCGGCCGTACGGATCGTCGATCTGGTCGGCGTAACCTCGGCGGCGAGGATGTCCTCCCGAGCCGGTGCACCCTCGCCGCGCAGCGAGCGGACCAGCGCCCGAAAGTTGTGGACGGCCAGGACCGGCCGACGGCCGACCTGCCGGCCGAGCAGCCGCAGATCGACCTCGCGCAGCCGGTCGACTGCGGCGGTGAGATGTCGCTCCGCGTCCAGCAGTTGCCCGGTGAAGTAGCCGACCACGCCCAACAGATACTCGCCCGCCGCACCGATCAGGCCGCTGCCGTCATCCTCGGCGGTGACAAGCCGCCGGGCGAGGTCACCGCAGACCGCGAAGTCGGCGCGGTTGGCGGCAAGCTCGCCCAGCGCCCACAGCGCCGGTCGCAGGTCCACCTCCGGTCCGACCATCCCCAGCAGCTGCCTCGCCCGGGAACAGACCTCGTCGGCCGCGTCGCTGCCGACTCCCACTGTCATCTGGAGCAGGGACGCCCGGTGCAGCTGGACCGCCAGCTCGGTACGCGCCGCGTTCGGCGAGATCGCCGAGTTCAGGCCGAGGCTCCGCGCGACGCGGCCGAGGTGCCCGAGGGCGTCCTCGTACGCCACGCGCCGGGTCGCGTCGTCGGCGGCGACCAGCGACCAGCGCAGATGGTCTTCGCGGTGACCGAGTCCGATCGCTTGGCCGTAGTGGTAGGCCAGCTCGGCGGGAGTGAGGCCGCCGGTCCGCTCGCCGGCGGCGGCGAGCCGGGCGTGCAGCGCGGCCCGGCGGGGAGGGGGCAGCTCGGCGTAGGCGACCTCGGCGAAGAGCGGATGCCGGAACCGCGTCTGGCCCGGCCCCGCCTCGGCGACGAGCGAGGCCGCGTACGCGGGAACGAGACGCTCGCCCACCTCTCCCGCTGGCGCGCCGAGAACCGCCGCCATCACGAGCAGCTCGAGATCGTGCCCGGCGACGCTGAGCAGGTCCAGGCACTCCCGCGACGGCTGCGGCAGTTCGTCGAGCCGCAGCCGGACGGTGTCCCGAACGGTTGGCGGCAGCTCTCCGGTCACCGGATCGGCTCCCGACCGGAGCAGCTCGGTGATGAAGAATGGGTTCCCGCCGGTCCGGGTCACCAGGCTCGCCACCGCTTCGTTCCGCGGACGCACCCCGGTACCGGATGCCACCAGGCTCGCCACCGACGACGCGTCTAGGCCGGTGAGCTGAAGCCGCATGAAGTTCCGCCCACGGGCCAGTTCGGCAACGGTCGACAGGAGCTCGACACTCCGGTCATACGGCCGCGTCGTGACCAGGACGAGGGCGCGGGTGCCCGCCAGAAGCGGGGATAGAAACCGCAGCAGCAGCAACGAATCCGGGTCCGCGGCGTGCAGGTCGTCCAGTACGACGAGCAGCCCTCGCTGCCCGGCCACGGCGCGGATCAGGTTGGCCACCGCCTCATACACCCGGAACCGCGCCATCGGGTCGACGTCGGCGTCGCCGGGCGCGGCCAGCGGCCCGGCGGCGAAACCGTCCAGCGGCACCGCCGACGCGGCAGCACCGGCCTGCGGCATCGCCCGTAGCCTCCGGATCACCTGGGTCCACAGCCAGAACGGAGGCGTCTGCCCCAGATCCGGACACCGCCCCCACACCACCGGAGTTCCGGACGTCGCGACCCGTGCGCTGAGCACCGCAGCGAGGCTGGTCTTGCCGATCCCCGCCTCGCCCATGACGGCCGCCACTCGACCGTCCCCGCCGGTCGCCGCGGCCAGCGCCTCGCCGAGCCGCGCCAGCTCCGTGTCACGCCCCGCGAGAGCTTGCGGCGCCTCGACCGGTGCCGCCCCGCCACCCGCGAGTGCTGGCCCGGTCGCAGCAGCGGGTTCCCGCACGACCGTTGGCGGGCCGGGCACGACCGCCGCCGGTACGGGCACGGCATGTCCTAGGACGAGTCGGTGTGCCTCGCGGAGCTGCTCGCCCGGGTCGAGCCCGTACTCGTGGGCCAGCAGCCGCCGGCCCTCCTCGTAGACGGCGAGTGCGTCGGTCTGCCGCCCGGATCGGTAGAGGGCCAGCATGAGCCGGGCCCGGGCGGCCTCCCGCAGCGGATGGGCGCCCACGAATCTGCGCAGCGCCGGCAGGACCGCCTCGTGCCGGTTGGCGGCAAGGCCTGCGGTGAGGCATCCCTCCTCGGCGTCGAGACGCAGCTCGGCCAGCCGCGCCGCCTCCGGGCGTACCGCGTCCAGATCTGCCGCGGCGGCCAACGGCTCGCCTCGCCACAGCGCCAACCCGGCGCGGTAGCACTGCTCGGACGCTGCGGCGTCACCCGCCGCGAGCAGTGCCGCCGCGCGGTCCACCAGACGCTCGAACCGGACCGCGTCGACGGCGTCGGGCGCGGCTCGCAGCTCGTACCCCCTGGTGTGGCCGACGACGACCACCCCCTGCCCGCGAGGGGCGCGCTCCGGCTCCAGGGCCCGGCGCAACCCGGCGACGTACGTGCGCAGCGTCATCTGCCCGCTGACCGGCGGCCGGCCGTCCCACAACGCGTCGACCAGCCAGTCGGAGGCGACGAACCGGTTCAGTCGTAACAGCAGCAGGACCAGCAACGCTTGCTGCTTGGGTCCGCCGGCCGGCACCCGTTGTCCGTTCCGGACTACCTCGAGCTGGCCCAGGACATGAAACTGCACACCAACACCACAACGCCCGCGCACATCCCGGTCAAGACACCGGGTGTGCCGGATTAGTGTCACCGCCCGCCCAGCCCCCTGCCGGCCAGGTCGTGGGCGGACGTGCCGGGGTCAGGTACGGCCGCCGAGGCAGGTCGGTGGCCGTACCTGCCGGCCGGCACTAGCGGAGGACGACCTTGCCGGCACCGGCCCAAGCGACCCACTGGGACGGGTCGCCGGCGCTGGCGCCCCACTGGGACGGGTCGCCGGCGCTGGCGCCCCACTGGGACGGGTCGCCGGCGCTGGCGCCCCACTGGGACGGGTCGCCGGCGCTGGCGGCGTTGGCCGCCAGGACCAGGCTGGTGGCCGCCATCAGCGCCACGATCAGGAGGCGAATCGACTGCTTCACGCTGCTACCTCTCGCACTGTGCGCCCGGTCCGTCCGGGGTCGCGCCCTCAGGTTCGCCCAGGCGACTTGACCGGCAGTTACCGCCGGCTTGCGCCGGTGGTCATGGCGGGTGGCTCGGGTGCTAGTCGCGTCCAAGTCCTCGGCAAGTGCCGGCGGCGATTCTCTCCCTGGCTCGGTCGGCCCTGGCCCGACCGGCGACGAGAGAAAAGGGTTGATGTGAACAGGTGGCGACGGGCGGCAGCGGCCGCCCTGGTAGCGGCGACGGCGGTGACGGGCCTGGTGGCTATCGGTTCACCGGCGTACGCCAACAGCAACGCGTTATGGGTCGGGAAGATCGGCGAGACGCACGGCACGTTCGGTGCCAACGCGGCGATCCGGGTCTGGGGCGACCTGGCATTCAAGAATTCCGGGTGCCCGGAGGACGGGGTGCCGGATTTCGTCTACCCGACCAGCGATGTCTACATCGTGGTGCCCGGGACGGCCATGGGGCACCTGGTCGACGTGACCGGCGGCAAGCCGAACACGGTCGTGCAGTACGGCTCGGTATTCGACGACGAGATCATCGGGATCACCACGCCAGCCGGCCGCCTTCCCGCCGGCGAGTTCGACGTGGTGTTCGACACCTGCCAGGACGGCGTGTTCCAGCCCGAGGACGACGCGGTGTTCTCCCGGGCCATCAAGGTGGAGATCCCCGCCGACCTGCCACCGCCCGACGCGGCGTTGACGTCGCTGAAGGCTGCGGCGTACGAGGAGTACGAGTCCTGGAAGAACACCCAGCGGATCATGAACGGGGTGTGGAAGCTGGTCCAGAAGGCGCTCAAGAACGGCTGCAAGGCCGGCAACCCCACCGCCTGCGCGCTCAAGTACGGCAACTACTTCAACCCGATCCAGGAGCAGTTCAACGGGCTGCTGCTCAACCAGGGGCAGCACTACCTGGGCATCTACGAAGATCCGCCGAACCCGGACTTCGACCAGCCGGTGGTGCCGGGCAAGGTCGGCGCGTCGAGTGACGCGATCGCCGGTGAAGGCGCGCTCGTCGAGGCGCTGCTGCGCGCGGTCGAGGCGTACAAGGGTGCCCAGCAGGCGGGCAGCGGGGAATGGGCTCTGGTGCACGCCCGCGAGGTCCGCGACCTGCACCGCGCCCTGGCAGGGCAGCTCGCGGCGACATCGCGTCAGCTCGGCGACCTCAAGGCGCTCTACGCCGACGAGAACGCCAAGGATGGCCTCGCTGTCGGTCACCAGTTCCTGAGCCGGATCCGGCAGCAGGGCTTCAATCCCGACGAGCGGCGCACGCTGCGCCACAACGGGATGACCGCACCCCAGATCACCGCGCTCGAGGTGGACATCCGCAACGCGTACGTGCCTGCCTACACGCCGGCCAACGTGCGGGAGGTCCTGGACGCGCAGGTCGCCACCCACGGCAAGACGGTGGCCGCGGTCAATGCGGGCCTCACCGCCTGGAGCGCCATCGTGGACGCGTTGGCGGGCGACCCCAGCGTGCCGGACGCCCACCCGGTCGGCAACGCCGGTGGCCCGTACACCTCGGACGAAGGCGCCTCCGTCACGCTGGACGCCTCCGCCTCAGCCGGGACGCAGCCGCTGGCGTACGCCTGGGATCTGGACGGCGACCGCGACTTCGACGACGCGACCGGCGACAAACCCGCCGTGGTCTTCGACGAGCCAGGTACGGCGTTGGTGGGCCTCCGGGTGACCGACGGCGCCGGCCGCAAGGCGTACGCCTGGACCAGCGCGACCGTGCACCGCAAGGGCGCCGACCCGCAACTGTCG
This sequence comes from Micromonospora sp. CB01531, assembly GCF_001905095.1. GTDB lineage: Bacteria > Actinomycetota > Actinomycetes > Mycobacteriales > Micromonosporaceae > Micromonospora. Next base: position 9,836 of record NZ_LWLS01000078.1, on the reverse strand, counting down.
GGCGCCATGCCGGACACCATCCAGCGGATGGTCGAGACCGGCAAAGCGGCCGAATTCAAGGTCACCGCGACCGACGACGGTGGGACGCCCGCGGTGACGTGGACGGTTGACGGCAAGGCGACCGGAGACGGCGGATCCCTGTCCTGGACCGCTCCGGGCACGCCTGGCGCACACGAGGTGGTCGCCACGGCGACGGACGATGACGGCCACAAGGCGACGCGAGCCTGGGACGTCCTCGTACACAAGGCCGACGGGGACGGCGACGGGTGGACGTTGACCACCGACTGCAACGACACCGACGCGGCCGTGCATCCCGGTCAGATCGAGTTCCTCGGCAACGGCGTGGACGACGACTGCGATGCCGGCTCCCCGGACGCGCCGCCCGGCGGCCTGACCGGCGACATGTACGGCTGGGGCAGCAACACGGACGGCCAGATCGGCAACGGCAAGATCGGCACCAACTACACCAAGCCGACCAAGTCGGTGTTGCCGGCGAACGTCGTCCAGGTCGAGATGGGCTCGGCCACCGGTTACGCCGTGCTCGCCGACAGCACCGTCCGGGCTTGGGGCTATCAGCACGCCGGCGAAATCGGCGATGGGACGACCAACGCCCGGCTCCAGCCGGTCCAGCCGCTCGGTCCTGGCGGGCAGGGCCTGCTGTCCGGCGTGCGCCAGCTCTCCGCGACGTCCGACCACGTCGCCGCGGTCCGCACGGACGGGAAGGTGCTGACCTGGGGCCGCAACACCGCGGGCAACCTCGGCAACGGGGCCAGCAGCGGGAACCGCCCCTTCCCGGACTACGTCCTCGCCGACGCCCAGGGCAACCACCTCACCGGCGTACGCGACGTGCAGACCGGCGTCTCGTCCGACTACGCCCTCATGGAGGACGGCACCGTCATGGCGTGGGGCCGGGTCAACTGTGACGGCTCAGGCACCATGGAGGACACCCTCTATCCGGCGCGTATCCCGGACCTCACCGACGTCCGGCAGATCGCCGCGTCACCGGCGATCGTGCTGTTCCTGAAGAAGGACGGCACGGTGCTCTCCTGCGGCGGGACCGACGTACAGCTGGGCCGCAAGTCAAACCAGTCGGATCCGGCGACGAGCCCGTGGCTTCCGCGGCCGGTTGACACCCTCGGTCGGGGCAGCAAGGTCGTGGACATCACGATCTCGGGCGATCAGGCCGTGGTGTTGAAGGAGAACGGCGCGGTCTGGATGTGGGGCGAGAACACCAATGCCGGGCTCGCACCGATCCTCGGCGACCGGAAGGGCACGCTGCTGGTGCCGAGCCAGGCGCCGATGCCAGCCGGTCCGCCGATCGTCGGGATCGACAACGGCAACTCTGCTACCACGCTGGCCATCCGCGCAGACGGCTCGATGATGGTCTGGGGAGCTAACACGTTCGGTGCCGCCGGCACGGGAACCTCCGGGTTCGTCTTGGCACCGACGGAGGTCCCGATCGACGGCCAGGCGGTCCTGCAGGTCTCCGCCAACGGCTGGAACGGCCTCGCGCTCACCCGACCGAAGGCAGATCCGGACCTGGAACTGCCCGCGTCGTGGGTGAACGCGACGATGGAGGACGCGACGCTGTCCGAGGCTAACGGCGGAGCCTTCACCGTCAAGCTCGACCAGGCACTCAGCGACGACGTCGCGCTGAACTGGGCGCTGCAGGCCGGCACCGCCGGCGAGGACGACGTGACGCTGGGCACCGGCACCGTGGTGGTGCCGGCCGGGCAGAAGCAGGCGTCGGTACCGGTCGAGGTCGTCGACGATGCCATCGACGAGGACGACGAGACGATCACCCTGGCGTTGACCGGAGCCCGGCTGGGCCTCACGATCACTCGGGCCCAGGCCACGGGCACCATCGCCGACAACGACGACCCGCCGGTGGTCACGGTGGAGCCCGCGTCCGTCGTGGAGGGTGGCACCAGCCTCACCGACACACCCGTCACCTTCCGGCTGTCAAAGCCGAGCGGCAAGGAGGTCGTGGCCGCGTACGCCACCGCCGACGGCACGGCCAAGGCGGGCGACGACTACGTCGCATCGGCGGCGACGATCCGATTCGCACCAGGTGAGACGGAGGACGTGGTCCACCTGGCGGTGAACGGCGACGCGATCCAGGAGCCGGACGAGACCTTCACGGTCTCGGTCGGCGAGGTCACCAACGGCACGGCCGGCGAGTCCGGCACGGTCACCGTGAACGACGACGAAGTGCTCACCGTGTCGGTGGCCGCACCCATCATCGCGGAAGGCGAGACCGGGGACTTCGTCGTCACCGTCGACCCCGCCCCGCTCCCCGGCACGACCGTGTCGGTGCCGTGGACCCTGGTGGAGCCCGAGCCGAAGCCCGGTTCCGGCGACAAGCCGGGCGACATCGTCGCCGCCGACGGGATGTTGCGCCTCACCGCGCAGCAGCCGGTCGGAGTGGTCACCGCAACGACGGTCGACGACACGGAGGTTGAGCCGCCGGAGCCGTTCCTGCTCAAGTTGGGCGACCTGACCGCCTCCGATGGGCGAATGGTGCACCGCGGCAAGAGCGCTGCGGCCTGGATCACCGACAACGACAAGGCGAACCAGCCGCCCGTCGTCGATGCTGGCGACAGCGTGACCGCCGTGGAGGGGTCGGCGGTGGCCCTGGCCGGCTCGGTCAGCGACGACGCGGCAGGCGTCACCTCGTCGTGGGCGGTTGACGGGCCGTGCACCGTCACCGGCGAGGGAGTTCGAGCGACGGTGACATGTCGCGACGAGGGCACGTTCGTGGCGACCCTCACCGCGACGGATGTGGAGGGGGCCGCGGCGTCGGACAGCACCACCGTGACCGTCACCAACGCCTCCCCCGCGCTCGGTGCGGTGTCTGTCGACGCCGCCGGCGCGCGGATCGAGTTCACCGACGCCGGCGTGGACGACCAGCACACCTGCACGGTGCAGTGGGGCGATGAGACGACTCCCGGAGTGCTCGCCGGGGCGCTGTCGCCGTGCTACCTGCCGCACCAGTACCGCCCGGGCACGTTCACCGCGACGGTGACCGTCAGCGACAACGACGGTGGTTCGGCATCGGTTACCCGTACCGTCACGGTCCAGACAGCTGCCTGGCCCTTCCGTGGGTTCCTGCCTCCGGTGGACAACCCGCCGGCGATCAACGTGGTCAACGCCGGCCGTGCCATCCCGATCAAGTTCGGGCTCGGCGGATACCGCGGCATGGACATCCTGGCGCCGGGGTCGCCCGCCTCCGGGCAAGTCAGCTGCGGTGGCGGCGAACCGAACTCCCTCGAGGAGGTCGACGCCGCTGGTGGATCGCCCCTGTCGTACGACGCGAACGGCGACCACTACACCTACGTCTGGCAGACCGACAAGGCGTGGGCAGGACAGTGCCGCCGGTTGGTCGTCACCCTCGCCGACGGCACCCAGCACTGGGCGGAATTCCGGTTCCGCTGAACACCTGAGGAAAGTTGACATCGTGTCCGTCGGACGGCCGGTCGGGAGACCGAACTAGTCCGTGAGGCGCGACCGCGCAGACAGGAGCCCGGCACCGAGGGTGGTGCCGGGCTTCTGCCTACCCCACGTTCAGTGCTTTTGGCCTGGTCAGATGTGCCGGGTGCCCACGCTGTCAAGTGATCTGCCGGAATGCGCAAGACGCATCGGCTCGCACCCTGGGAATCGCTAGCTTTCGATGCAAACGCCTCGGATTGAGGTCACCCTTTCGGGGCAGGACATAGGAGGAACCATGAACGGTCCCAGCAGTAGCCCGACCGCCGGGAAGAAATGGCACAAAGGCAGGAGCGCGGCTTTCGTCATGATGCTGGTCGCGAGTCTCCTCTGGGTCTTCGGCGCGAGCCCGGCCCAGGCACACACGCTCAACGAGCTCGCGCCGTCCGGGGCATCGCCGTGGCTCTACTCCCAGTCGTGGGCCCTCACCGGCTACGGATACAACACCCCGCCGACCCACGTCGACTACTACAACGGCGACCACCTCTCGGACAACTACGCCCTGGACATGACCCCGACCGGGGGGTTGAGCTCCTGCGGGCAGCCCATCTACCCGATCTGGGACAACATGAAGGTCTACGCCATCTCCTCGGGCACCGGGGGGATGTACCTGCGCAAGACGATCGGCACGCAGGTCTACGAGCTCAAGTTGCTGCACATGAAGAACCTGAAGTACGGCGTGGGAGCCGTCGTCGGCCCGACAAACATCGTCGGGTACAGCAGCAACACCGGGACGGCTTCGTGCCACCTCCACGTCGCGGTCCACAAGATCGTCAGTGGCACCCGCTATGCCGTGCGTCCTGTCTTCTGCGGCAACGAGGTGACGGTTCGCAACGTCGGCTACCGCGGCTGCTGACATATCCGGCCGGACTGGGTGCACCGCGGGCGAAGATCGCGGTGCACCCGCCTTCGACGCCGGGCAACCCCGACTCGCCCACCGGCCTGTCACCGTGGGCAGCCCGGGCCCGCAGCGAGCACGGCGAAGGAGCCGCTGGCTGGGTCAGCCGTCCAGCGTGGGTGGGCAGGCTCTCCCGATCACCAAGCCGCCTTCCCACCGGGTCGCAACCCCGAAGGCGTCCAACAGCCGCCCGACGTCGCTGGTCACCGTCCGGGCTGACACACGGAGTCGACGGGCGATGGTGGCATCCTTGGCGCCCCGGCTGAGCAGGGCAGCTACCTCCAACTGCCGCTCGGTGAGCGGGAGGACCCCAGGGACCTCGCGGATCGGCACGGCCTGCTGCTGCGTCTCCCACCAGAGCTGGCAGAACGCCATTACCAGATCCGAGTCGCGGCAGAGCCAGGCGGTAGGTTGCCCGTCCGGGGTGGGTGGACCGGGGAACAGTCCGATGCGTTCGTCAACGACGATGCCGGTCGCCGGTACCTTCGGGGCCACCCAGGTGTCGGGATGGACGGCCCCCACCAGCGACAGGTGCTGCATGGGGGCCGTGATCATGTGGCCTTGGAGGCCGCGCGCCCGAGTACGCAGGTTCGGTTCCCGTTCCCGCCGCTGCGGGTCGAACGGGCATCTCGGGGCAAGGTTGTACACCACTGACGAGGTGGCCCGTTCCAGCACCTTGAGCCGTTCGAGGATCGCCGGCAGCCCCACAGCGAAGAGACACACCGGTCCGCCGGTCGGCACCGGGTCCACGCTGGTGATCCGGGCATACACCGCCGCCTGGAACGCCCGCGCCCGGGTCGCTGGTTCGTCCTGTTTGAACCGCTCTCGGTCCGCCATCGGACGCGGCTCACTCACCGTCGTATCCCTCCGGATCGCTTCGACACGCAGCCTGCCACAGCGGCGCAAGCCGCCGGTCGCCGAGCGCGGCCACGAACGCCGCCGAGCCCACCAACGACGAGGCCGGACTCAGCCCGCACCACCCGCACGGACCGACCTGGCGCGGGGCCGCTTCAGTCGTCGCGCCCGACACCGCGATCGGGTGCGCTCATGTCCCCCGTCCCGGGCGTGCCTTCGGCGAGCCGGTAGCGCAGGTACACGGTGCCCTTCGGACTGGCTACCGGCGGTTCGAGGAGTGTGACGTTCGTGGGCACCGCGCCACCGTCGAACACCTTCTTCCCGACGCCGAGCACGATCGGGTGCACCCAGAGGTCGAGACGGTCGAAGAGCTTCTCCCGCAGGAGGGTCTGCACAAGGTTCAAGCTCCCGACGACCTTCACGTGCTCGTGCCGGTCACGGATCTCGCGCACCGCGCCGGCCAGATCCGGGCCGAGCTGGCTGGACCCCGCCCACGAGAGGTCGGGCCTGCCGCGGGAGGCCACGTACTTCGGGACGCTGTTGAAGAGCGTGGCGATCTTGCTGTCCTCGCCGCCCTCCTGCTTCGGCCAGTAGGCGGCGAAGATGTCATACGTCCGCCGGCCGAGCAGGAGGGCGTCCGTGCCCTCGTACGCGGCACCGACCTGCGCCCCGGCGACCTCGTCCAGCAGGGGCGCCTGCCAGCCGCCGAACGGGAACCCCACCGGGTCCTCGTCGGGGCCGCCGGGCGACTGCCCGACGAGGTCGAGGGTTGCGAACAGCTCGATGTGGATGAGGCCCATGCCTTACTCCCGATGAGTTGGTTGTCTGGTCGGAGCTAGACCTGTGGTGCCGGCAGACTCATCGCAGCGACGGCACCCAGTCTCGTACCCATCGACCGCCTCGCCCAGTGCATCGGTCACCACCCCGTCCCGCGGTCAGCGTCCTTGCGACGCCCGGCAGCAGAGCTCGGCAGGCTGGCCGGTGCGCCTTGATCCAGGCCCGCAGCCACCAGGCGCCGGGACGCCGCACCGGCACTCGCCACTCACGATAGGTCACCGACCTCGTCCAAAGTGGGAGGCTGCTCCTGGTCGTGCCGGGCCTGACCTCGCCGACAAAGCGCCGGTGCCGGACGGGTCCGGCACCGGCTTCCCGTGAGTGCGTTACGTGACTGGGCTCAGTGGTCGCGGCATCCCGCTCAGGGCGCCGCGCTCCTCGTGAAGGACGCCGCAGTTGGTTGGGTAGGAGGCCACCACCCGGTTAGCAACGCCACCAGCCACCCCAGCCGGTTCCACGATCCTCGGCGCACCAGTAGCCGCTGTTGTTGACGTAGACCCTGACGGTCCGGGCGCCGCCATACGTGTTCCAGGCACCGTTCGTGTCGTCGGCGAGGCCGTTGTGCGGCATCACGGCCCAGCCACTGGTCGCCCAGGAATGCCAGATCGTGCGGTTCGGCGCGATGCCGAAGTACTCGATGCGATTCCTGTTGTCCCAGTTGACCTCCATCACGTAGCTGCCGCACTTGAACGTGCCGGTGTGGCCCCAGCGGTCCCGGAAGGTCCAGCCGCCGCTGCAAAACGTCGGAGGCACGTGCCAGGCGATGGCCGGTTCCACGATTGCGGCGACGGCGGAGGATGTGCCGACGGCCGCCGCGGCCGGCTGTGCCACGTCCGCAGCTGCCACCGGTCCGGCGCTCAGCACGGCCGCAAAAACCGCAACCACCGCGGTCGACGCCCAGTTGAAGGACCTCATGAGCACCTCTCCTTATCGACGGACGGCAATAGCCTCGCGATCCCTGCGGCGAAGGGCAATGCCGACTGCCGATCCCGGCAAAGGGCTTGACACCACACTCGCTCATGTTCCGGAACTGCAAGGTGGCAGTGGTGCGACCGGGCGGACCGCAGTGAACTGAGCGTGCTCATACCGGGTGGCGGCGAGCAGCAGCAGCCATTCGTCGCAACCCTGCCAGGGGTAGAGGTCGGCGGCGCCGCCGCGCACCGCCCTGGGGCCGTCACCGGTGCGCGGGCGGGCATCCGCCGGCGCGCCCACGAAACCGGGAATCCACACGTCGGCGCAGATTTCGTTCGCCGAGCCCATCGCAGCCAGCCCGAACGCATTCTCAGCGGCGGCTGTCCGCTGCTCATCACCGAAATCGTCGAGCAGTTGGTCCTCGCCGGGTTTCCCGTCGCCGCGGAAGGTCAAGGTGGTGGTGCCGGCCCGGGCTGCGTACTCCCACTCCGCCTCGCTGGGCAGCCGGAACGGCAGCACCTCAAGCAGGTCGTCCAGGTCATCCTCGATCCGGGCCGTGCCGGAGTCCGCGTCGGCGTAGTCGTCCTCGTACTCGGGCAGCCAGTGCTGGACCTGTGCGACCGTCAACGGGTTCCGGGCGATCAGGAATGGTGCGATCCGCACCTCGCGTACCGGCTGGGCGTCCCCGGCACCGGCGAAGAACGGCTCAAGAGAGCCCTCGGCTTCGCCACTGGGCTCGATTGCGCGTACCGCCGCCAATTCCGCCTCGGACGGACCCATACGGAAGGTCCCGCCCGGCACCTCCCGAAAGACCACGCCGGATGGGACGTGCCGCCAGGCCGGCCGTCCGGCCACGATCGCCTCGTTCCACATGGTGCGGAACGCTGGCAGCCCGGGTGCCACCTGCCGCACGGTCTGGGTACGACTACGAGCACCCGGTCGGCACGCGCGCTCATCGGCAGTTTCAACCGGCGTCGAGTGCGTGACGCGCGGCTTGCGGCTTGCGGCTATGAGCGGACGTCCGCGCACTACTCGTTGATGAGCTGCTCTCGAAGGATGTCGGCGTGCCCACAGTGCTGGGCGAGTTCGCGCAGCACGTGGAGATACACCCACCGCAACGGAAGCGGGCCCCGCCGGTGCCCGTGCAGGATGTCGTCCAGACCCAGGGATGACGTCGCACGGCGTGATGCTTCGCAGGCTGACCAACTTGATTATGGATCGTCAGTGATCATAGGTTGGTCGCGTGGGTCTTCTTCGATTCTCACAGACCACGGCGCGTCTGTCGGTGTTCACCCCGTGATGCTTGGTGTGTGGGCTGGTTCGGGGAGGATTCCGGTGACGTGGGCCGGCTGTGAGTGTTGGTTCTGCTCGATCGATGGTGGGTCGTTGAGCCGGTGAGCGGGAAGCTGCGGCTGGGCGAAGGCGAGACGGTCCGGACTGCGTGTGCCCGTGCTGTGCTGCGCACCGGTGTGGATGAGGCAACCGGTGAGGTCCTGTCTGCGGCGGTGCTTGTGCAGCGGGTTGGTTGGTGTGCTGATCTGGTGGCGGGCATGGTGGCCGCGCTGATCGGCGAGCACTGGAACACGGCGGATGTGGAGGTGCTGGCGGCCGGGGTGGATGCGGGTGGACGGCGGTTGCCGTCGCAGGCGTGGATGGCGTTGCGGCGGCTGGGCTGGGCGGTGACCGCGCCGGAGGGTGTGCGGGTTAATGACCGGGTCGTGCGGATGGCGCAGGAGCAGGCGGGGCGTGTTCATCGTTCGGCGGTGTGGCGTGCCGAGGTGACCGCCGGGGTCCTGGCGGCGTGGCCGGCCGATCCGCGCAAGCGCACCCCCGGGGAGTGGGAGCAGGTCCGCAAGGCGATCCCGGGCGGGGAGCATCTGCCGTCCAATGTCATCAAGGGCCGGACCCGGCAGGCCGTCACGTTCGTCAAGGCCAATGGTCGGCTGCCGGTGGACGTGTTCGAGCTCGAAGGCGTCCCGAGGATTCCGCGGATGTTGCTGCTGGCCGCGTGTGATCGGCAGCAGGCCACCATCGAGCGCAGCGACACTGACCCGGCGACGGCGCTGCTGCGGCTGCAGTTGCCCACCCGTCCGGATCCGCAGACGTATCGGGACTGGACGTGGGTCGAGTGCCGGATCACGTTGCCGTCCACGGTTCCCGCCTCGGCGGTGCTGCACCTGCCCACCCTCCGCCTCACCGACGGGATGGTGCGCGCCGACATGGCATACACACATGCCGTGCCGAAAGCGCGGACTACCGGTCACTCGGTGGCGCTTGGCGTGGACTGGGGCCTCAACACCCTCCTCAGCGCTGGAGCCCTACGACTGGGACAGGATGGGCGGATCACGGTGTTGGGGGCCGGTGGACAGTTCCGCGCCGCCGGCATCCTGGCCAAGCAGCACCGCCTGCGCCGCCAGAGTGAGCGGCTGCATGCCAAGGCCGACCAGTACCAGCGGCTCATCGGCGTCGACGAGCGGCATCACCTTGTCGGCAAGCATGCGGTGATCCGGGACGAGATCCGCCACGTGTCCGCCCGCCGCCAAAACCTCAACGACGCGCTCGCCTGGGCTGCCGCCCGCTGGACGGTGGACCAGGCGATCGCCGCCCGGACGTCCGTCATCTATCTGGAAGACCTGCGGTCGATGGAAGCGCGGGGCATGGGGCACAGCCTGAACACGCGTCTGTCCCAGCAGGTCCGCGGAAAAATCAGCGACCGGATGCGGCACCTCGCCGCCGAGCACGGTATCGCCGTGGTCACCGTCCCCGCCCGCAACACCTCCAAGCACCGTCCCCGCCCGCAACACCTCCAAGCACCAATGTAAGAGCTGGTTGTCAAGTCGGTCGCTGAGAG
>NZ_LWLS01000077.1 GCF_001905095.1 Micromonospora sp. CB01531 | reverse complement strand
TGCGCCCTGCCGAGTTCCCGGACGCTCACTTAGCGCTTCCGGTCGCGGCAGGCACGGGCCGCGTCCGCCGCGACGCCGTCCGCTGTGGTCGGTCTCGGGTTGGCGTGCGTCTGGTGTCGGTCCGCGTTGGTGTTGACGGCTGGTCGTTGGCTGCTGGTTGTCTCTGGTGTCGTGTGCGTGTTGTTCCTCCTTGGGGCGGGGCGGGGGACCGGCCGTAGGCCGCAGCCCCCGACCCCGCCCACCCCCCCTTCCCCCTCTTCCTGTTCGTTCGGGTTCGGCTGTGCCGAACCCAGTTTCTTGACCAAGTAGGGAAACTCGTACGCACTCCGCCTGTCCGGGGTGTTGACCGTGCTCGCCTCGCCCCTGGCGTCCTGGCCGTGATCGTCGGTCGCCCGGTGCGCGGGGTCTGCGCCGGTCCCCGTGCTGCCGTCCACTCGTGGCCGTCCGGCTCCGAGCCGTCCCGGCGTCTGTTTGGGCGGGCTCGGGTCGGCTGGGTCCGTCCGCCCGCTCCCCGGCTCGCCGGCCTGGGTCGCCCCGGTCCGGCTCGGCTCCCATCCTGCTCGTCGTCCTGGTCCTGGGCGGCGTCGTCACCGCCTTCTGTCCTTAGTGGAGGTTCGTCATGCCCTGTCTCGCCTGCCGTGCCGTCGCGGGGCCGTTCCGGTCGTGCCTCGTGCCGGTCGTGCGGAGTCGCGGTCCGCCCCGGCTGGCCGGCTCCGCGCTGTCCCTGTCCCGGCTACCGCACCACCTGTAGAGCACCACCTCAGAGCAGTACCAATCCAATCTTTGGAGTTTGTTGTGAACAGCATTCCTGTTGATCTTTCTCGTCTGACCGGCCTGCTGTGCGTGGCTGCGCCGGAACCCAAGACCGATCTCGACGGCGAGCAGCGCAAGGACCGCGACGGTAACCACCTGTGGGTGACCGGAATCGCGGTGCGCCGGGCCGGTACCCGCAAGGCGTCGGTGATCGACGTGCAGACCTCCGCCGAGCCGGAAGGCGTGAAGGAGGGCAGCCCGGTCGGTGTGACCGAGCTGGACGTGTCGCTGTGGGAGATCGAGGGCCGGCACGGCCTGTCCTACAAGGCCGCGTCGATCTACCCGAAGCGCTCCGGTTCCGCCGGGGCGTCCTCGTCTTCTCCGCTGCCGGGTCCTGCCCAGCGGGAGCGCGGCGGTAAGGCCAACGGCTCATGATCGCCGCCGGAACGGTGATGCCGCCGGCATTGGCCCCACCGCCGACGCCCACGCCGTCACCGTCGTTGACCCCCGGGATTCCCGGCTTCGCGCCGCGTTTCCCGGGGGTCACCCTGGAACGGCTCCAGGCGTGGCTACCCACCATCATCACCGCCGCCGTGGTCCTGGTGGCCGTCGTCGTCGCGCTGGCCGTGCTGTCACGGCTGCTGCGCTGGAAGGCACCCCGGGTCCACTGGTACCTGATCGGATTTCCGCTGCTGCGGCTGCGGATGCGGCACTCCTGGCGGCACCTGTGCCTCAACGCGAGTTTGACCGGCACCGACCGGCCGACCACCGGGCAACTCGGGCCGCTGCTGGTGAAGGGCCGGCCGATTATGCCGGTCCTGCCGCTGCTGAGGCGTATCCGCCCCCGGACGTTCGGGGCAACGGCGGTGATCCTGCTGCACCCCGGGCAGATCCCGGAGCCGTTCGTCAACGCCGCTGAGGCGATGGCGCACGCCTGGGGCGTCCACGCCGTGCGGGTCGACGCGCGGCTACGCGGCCGGGTCCGGCTGACCATCCTCACCGCCGATCGTCTGATCAGTGAGGGCACGGAGCCGGTGACCTGGGAGACCGGGCCGCTACCGAGACAGCGTGCGGTGACCTCCCATCCCTCGGACGCTATCGAAGCCATCACCCCGGCGGCGGCGGTGCCGGCGGATCTCGCGGCCGAGGTGGGGCAGCGAGAGGACGGGCAGCGGTGGGTGATCGACCTGGTGACCTTCCCGCACTGGCTGATCACCGGGGCCACGCAGTCTGGCAAGTCCACGCTCATCAATGCCGCCGTGGCGCGGTGGGCGGCGCGTCCGGTCGCGCTGGTCGGGATCGACTGCAAGGGTGGTATGGAGCTGGCCCCGCACGCGCCCCGGCTGTCCGCTCTGGCCACCGGCCGGGCAGAGGCGGCGGACATCCTGGCCGCACTGGTCGTGGAGACGCAGCGGCGGATGGGCCTGTGCCGTCAGCACGGGGCACGCAACATCTGGCAGCTCCCGCCCGAGGTGCGGCCGGTGCCGGTGGTCGTGATCGTCGACGAGTTGGCCGAGCTGTACTTGGTCGCCTCCCGCGCGGACAAGGACGAAGCCCTTCGTGCCACGACGCACCTGTTGCGGTTGGCGCAGCTCGGCGCGGCCCTCGGCGTGCACGTGATCGTGGCCGGGCAACGGGTCGGCTCCGACCTCGGCCCCGGTGTGACCGCGCTGCGTGCCCAGCTCGCCGGGCGGATCTGCCTGCGGGTCAACGACGAGGAAACCGTGGATATGACCTTGGGTGACCTCTACCCGGACGCGGTGGAAGCCGCCCAGCAGATCGACCCGGCGGTGAAGGGCATCGCGGTCACCACCGCCGACGAAGCCGGCTGGATCCGCGCCCGCTCGGTCTACCTGTCGCCGGAGCAGTTGGCGGCCGTCATCGCGGCCACGGCATACCTGGCGCCGGTCCTGCCCGGCCTCACTCCACCGGCCGCCTGACCATGTGACCACCCGCGACACGAACGGAGGCAACCCGATGCGACCACGACCAACCCGCCCCGCCGTCCCACCAGCCGGTGACGGCGGACCACCACCGGACCGGCACCCCAGCGCCGGCCACCCCTACGCGAGGAGCAGAGGACCACCATGCCCACCCCCGCCCCCGGCGGGCCTGACGAGGGCCTGTCGTTCACCGATCGCGAGATCCTGACCACCGCCACCCATCCCGACTTTCGGGCGTGGCTGGCCCGGGTCCGCCACATCGGTGGCTGCCAACACCCCGTGCACCTGATCGGGCACACCCTGACCGTGGACGCCGCCACCGGCCGCCTGGTGCACGCCTTCACCAGCGCAGAGCAGCCCCACGGACGGCTCACCATCGCCTGCGGCAACCGCCGCCAATCCCGCTGCGAACCCTGCGCGAGACTGCACCAGGGCGACACCTACCAACTCGTCGTGTCCGGGCTCGCCGGCGGCAAGGGCGTCCCCGACACCGTACGAAGCCATCCGCGCGTGTTCGTCACCTTCACCGCGCCCAGCTTCGGACCCGTCCACCGGCGCACCGCCGAGGAACCCTGCCGGCCCTCACGCGGCCGTCGTGGCCTCGTCTGCCCCCACGGCCGGCCCCTGTGGTGCCTCGACCGGCACTCGCCCGGCGACCCGCTCACCGGCTCCCCGATCTGCCCCGACTGCTACGACTACCCGGCCGCGGTGCTCTGGAACGCCCACACCCGCGACCTGTGGCAACGGCTGCACCGCAACCTCTACGAAGCCATCGCCACCGCACGCGGGATCTCCCGCAATGCCGCCCGCAACACCGTCCGCGTCGCCTACGCCAAAGTCGCGGAGTACCAGCGGCGCGGATCGGTGCACTTCCACGCCGTCATGCGCTTCGACGGCCCCACCCCCGACACCCCACCCCCGGCCTGGGCCACCCTGGCGCTCCTGATCCAGACCATCCGCACCGCGACACGGCGCGTACACCTGGCCGTGTCCGGCCTCGACACCATCTTGCGATTCGGGGCGCAGCTCGACATCCGGCCCATCCTGCCCGGCCACCACGGCGACGACCTCACCGAACGGGCCGTGGCCTCCTACATCGCCAAGTACGTCACCAAACCCGATGTCGCCGGCATCACCGTAGATCGGCCCATCCGCGACGCCATCACCATCTCCGTCCTTCCCGTCACCGACCACGCCCGTACCCTCATCCGCACCTGCTGGACCCTCGGCATCCGACCCGAGCACAAGACGCTGAATCTGCGGCGGTGGGCACACCAACTCGGCTACCGAGGCCACATCGCCTCCAAAAGTCGCGCCTACTCCACCACCTACACCGCACTACGCGCCGCACGAGAGCAGCACCGCCGCGACCACAACCAGGAGGACGCACACGACACCACCGCCGACGCCCTCACCGACAAGCACTGGACCTACGCCGGGACTGGCCACACCACCGGACAAGCCATGTTCGCCGACGCCATCGCAGACGATCTCCAAGCCGCCCGCGATGCCGCCCACGACGCTCGTCTGAGCGTTGACACCCCTCAAGGAGAAACGCAATGAGCACCACGACTGACAACCCTTGGACCATTGACGCCGTTCGCGCTCTTGGCGTGACAACGGATGTGGAGACTGCCGGAGCGATTCTCGGTATCGGCCGGAGTAAGGCGTACGCCCTCGCCAAGCGTGGGCAATTCCCCGTACGGGTGCTCCGCGTTGGGCGCAGCTACGTCGTGCCCGTCCCGGAGATCCTGGAACTACTCGGCGTTCGAGCCGTCACTTGACCTGACGGTCCAACGAGGAACGGTCCGACCGGACAGCACGTCATCGACAAGGAGCGCAACGATGCCGGCGGCGGTGAGGTCCGGTCGCAAATTCACCAGCTTTTCTACCTCGCTGGCAGTGAGACGGATCTTGACCTGCTGGTCGCGCTTTTCCTCGCCGGGGAGGGCCGGCAACCCCTGAGCGACCTCGACTACCCGGCGTCGTCGCATGACTCACCTTCCATCAATCGGACGGGGAAGTGGTACCATTATAGGTACCACTTCCCCTTTCCCAAGGAGGAACCTTGAGAGGATCAGTGTTCCGTCGCTGCGCCTGCCGCGACCCGGAGACTGGCAAGCAGTACGGGCAATCCTGCCCCAAGCTCAACCAGCGCCGTCACGGCACCTGGGGCGTCCGTCAAGAGCTGCCGCTGGATGCCGGGGGCGAACGTCGCACCTTTCGCCGGTCCGGCTACGCGTCGGCCACCGAAGCTCAAGCGGACCTGGATGCCGTCCGCGCGCTGCTGGCCCTGCCCGAGATCGATGACGAAGATGGCCGGCAACGCATGGGCGATCTGCTGGAGCGCGTGGCGTCCAACCGAGAGCCGCTGCCCGACCTGGAGGAGACGCGGCGGAAGTTCCGTAGCGGTCAGTCCTTGACCGCGCGCATCACCGTCCGGGAATTCCTCGACACATGGCTTGCTGGTCGCAAGATCCGCGCCAGCACGATCAACCGCTATGGGCGAGACATCCGCCTTCACCTCAAGCCGCGTATCGGGGAAATCCGTCTGGACCGGCTTCGCGTGTCGCACCTATCGGAGATGTTCAACGCGATCGTTGAACGGAACATCGAAATTGAGGAAGCCAACGCGCTCCGACGTGCTGCTATCGAAGAACTGAAGACGCTTCGGGGCCGTGAGCGTCGCCGTGCCGCGCGTGCCGCTATCGCTGACATGCCCCCCTTCCGTCGCCCCGTTGGACTGACGACGCGGCGGCACATCAGAGCGACGCTCCGCGCTGCTCTCAACGATGCGATCACGCAAGAGCTGATCACCTTCAATCCGGCCGCCCACGTCGAACTTGACCCGGTGAATCGACCCAAAGGACTCGTGTGGACTGACGAACGAGTCGCGCAATGGCGGGCGGCCGGCGAAAGGCCGTCGCCAGTCATGGTGTGGACGACTGAACAGACGATCGCCTTCCTCGACGGCATCGCGGATGACGAGCTGTACGCGCTGTTCCACCTCATCTCCCTTCGCGGCCTGCGGAGGGGCGAGGCGTGCGGACTGCGGCCGGAAGACGTGGACCTCAAGGGTCAAGCGTTGACCGTCGCCACGCAGCTCGTAGACATTAACGGCGAGATCGAAGAGAACGCGCCCAAGAGCGATGCCGGTAACCGGATGGTGGCGCTCGACCGTGGCACCGTGAAGGTGATTAAGCGCCACAACAAGCGGCAGCGGCAAGCGTGCGAGGAAGCTGGGGCGGCCTGGGTGGAGAGTGGCCGCCTCTTCACGCGTCCCAACGGCGAGTGGATAGAGCCGACGTGGCTGTCGGACTACTTCGACCGGCTCGTGAAGCGCTTGGACCTTCCGCCGATCCGCCTACACGACCTCCGGCACGGCGCGGCCACGATAGCGCTCAAGGCCGGAACCAAGATGAAGGTGGTGCAGGCGATGCTCGGACACTCGACGTACGCGCTCACTGCGGACACGTACACGGCTGTTCTGCCCGAGCTGGCCTTGGATGCGGCCGAGGCTACTGCCCGCCTGATCTCTCGTCGGGGCACCAAGCGCACCCCCGGGCTCGCCTCGGGCTCACAGGGGGGTAAGGCATCGAAGAGTGCCACCAAGAAAGATCGCAAGAAGAGCAAGAATCAGCAGGTAAACCCGGCTGCGTGATGGTGCGCCCGGCAGGATTCGAACCTGCGGCCTTGGGATTAGAAGTCCCCTGCTCTATCCGCTGAGCTACGGGCGCGCGTCGACGTGTCGCGCCAAGAGGGTACCGCCGTCGCTGGGTTTGCTGGAGGAACGGGTGGTCGCGGGCCACGTCGGTGATCAGGGTCGCACGAGGTGTCCCACGGCGGCACCCGGGTTACGCCCCGCCCACCGAGCGTCCGGCCCGGTTTGTACCCTCTGCGTCGTGTTGCTCGACCAGGAAACCGAGAACGAGGTCGTCCACGAGCTGTGCCAGCTCCTCGGGCGCGCCATCCTGCCCGTCAGCCGGTTCGACAAACCGGGGGCGGCCGCCGACGGCTACGGTACCGCCTTCTTCTACACCGAGTTGGTCGGCTCGACTAACGACGGGGACGTGGTGCACGAGTGGTTGCTGACCGCGGACGCGTGCGCCGGGGCGCCGTACGGGGAGATCGGTCTGCGGCCGAGCGTCACCGAGCCGGCGGGCGTGGCGTCGGACGCCATCCTGCTGCCCGACTTCGCCGGTCAGTGGCTGCACCTTCCGGAGGTGGGGCTGGCCGCCATGCCCACCGGCGGGCTGCACGGGCACGCCGAGGACCGGGGCTGGCACTGGCGTACCCAGCAGGTCACCGAAGCGGTGGCTGCCGGGGCCGACGCGGTCGCCTGGGTGGGCGCGGAGGCCGGATCGGCGTTCGTGCTGGCGCTCGGCGTCGCCGAGGACGGGTCGCGGCCGCTGGAGGCGGTGGTCGAGCGGGTCGCCCGGGTCGGCGACGACGTGTGCGTCACCACCGAGCTGCCCACGGGGTACGTCGGCGCGCCCGTGTTCGCCGTCGAGGCGGCCCCGGGCGGCGAGCTCGCGCTGCGCTGCCTCGGCCTGGTGCTGCCCGGCGCGGACGGCGGCCATCCGGTCGCGACCTTCGACCGCATCCGGTCGGCGCTCGCGGCGGCCACCGCCGGCTACCGCTGACCGTCGGCTCAGCCGTCGGCCGCCGCGCCGGCCCGGTCCTCGACCGGTAGCCGAGCCGCCGGCGGGCCGTCCGGTGCCGGCTCGGTCGGCCCGGCGCCGAGGAACGCCTCGGCCCACCGCCCGGCCTCGGCGAAGACCTTCTCGCGTATGGCGGGGCCGGACAGCGTCAGGTCGTGCAGCCCGCCGTCGAACCGGGCCAGCGTGACGTGCCGGCCGAGCCGGGGCGCCCAGCGGACCATGTGTTCCACGTCGAGCACCGCGTCGGCGAGGGTGGCCGACTCGTGCCACTTCGTGCCCCGGTAGCTGCGGGTCGAACAGGCCAGCAGTACGGGCACGGGGATGTCCAGGCCGGCCCGGAGCTGCCGCTGGCCGACGCGGATGGCGTTGATCCAGCCGGCCCGCACCGGGAACCCGGCGAGTGGCTTCCAGGCCAGGTCGTACCGCCATTCGCCGCGGTGATCGACGTGCAGGCTCTCGCCGTACACGGTGCCGAGCCCGAACGGAAGGATGCGGTGCGGCGCCCGGCGGCCCAGCCGGGAGACGGCGGCCGCGAGGGGTCGACGGACCAGCCAGGGTGCGTTGATGTCGAAGAACGGGCTGTTGAGAAAGAGCCCGTCGACCAGGCCGGCGTCCCGGCGGGCGTGGGCCCAGAGCGAGATGATCAGGCCGCCGGTGGAGTGGCCCATGGCGAGCAGGGTGTCGTGCCCCTCGTCCGTCCGGATGATCTCGGCGGCGGCGTCCAGCTCCGGGAAGTAGTCGCTGAGGTCGTGGCAGAAGTTCGGGGTCTGATGCGGCAGCAGGCTGCGGCCGTACTTGCGCAGGTCGAGCGCGTAGAAGTCCCAGCCCCGCGCGGCGTAGAAGTCGGCCACGTGAGTCTGGAAGAAGTAGTCGACGAAGCCGTGGACGTAGAGCACGGCCCGGCCGGTGGGGCGCTCGGCCCGCCGGCGGACCAGGGTCGCGACGACCGGTCCCTCGTCGTCGGTGCCCAGGTCGATCGTCCGCCGCTCGTACGGCGGCCCCAGCACGTCCGGTTCCACGACCCGACGGTACGCCGCCAAGCTACCCGGCGGTAGCCCCTGCCCTGCTGCCCTGCCCCGTCCGCCCGCACCGGTCCAGAACCGCCGCACCCGCCGGCCCTTCGATCAGGTGGCGGCGCAGGTCGGCGCCACCGGGCCGATGGCAGCTACCAGACGGGGACCTTGATCAGGTCGTTGTCCACAGGCCGGTCCGTCGTCCACAACTGGGGCGGCGCGGCTGGTGGCCGGGACCCCGCCGGTCGAGGCTCGGTCCGACAAGCCGAGTCTCCGTGGAGGGACGATGTTCGACACCTACGTCACGATCGTCGGCAACGTGCTGACCGCGCCCGAGTGGCGCCGCACCACCCAGAGCAACACCCTGGTGGCCAACTTCAAGGTCGCCTCCACCGCCCGCCGCCTCGACCGGGACTCCGGCCGCTGGGCCGACGGGAACAGCCTGCGAGTCCGGGTGAACTGCTGGCGAAAGCTGGCCGAGGGGGTGGCCGCCTCGGTGGCGGTCGGTGACCCGGTGGTCGTCGCCGGTCGCCTCTACACCCGCGACTGGACCGACGACGCGGGCAATCACCGCACGCTCTACGAGCTGGAGGCGGTCGCGGTCGGGCACGACCTGTCCCGGGGGCGGGCCCGGCTCCTGCGCAACCGGCCCAGCATGACGACCAGCACCGTCGAGGATGCCGAGGCGGAGCGCCGGGTGCACGGCGAGGCGACCGAGCCGGCGCCGGTGGCACAGACGCCGGCCTCGCTCGACGACCGGCCGTTCGACGACGACTTCGAACTGCCGGAGTTCGACGCCCCGCGCGCGGGGCACGGCGTGCCCGGCGACCCGGACGGACCGGCGGATGACCTCGACGAGCTGACCGACCCGTTCGACGGCCGCACCGCCGGCACCGCCGACGACGCGGCGGACGACGAACTGGCCCCCGAGCCCGTCGACGGCAGGGGCGAGCCCGCCCCGGAGCGCGACGTCGAGGGGCTCACGCCAGCCGGCCGGGGCCGGCGCGGCCGGCGGACGCCGGTGCCCGCCTGACCGTTGGGTCGTGCACGGGGGAGCGGGGTGGTGACGCCGGCGTGGCCACCCCGCCGTACGACTAGGCTGGCCGGCCGGAGGTGGTGCGGGGTGCGGCAGGCGACCGCCATGGCGAACGCGGCGGGGCTGGTGGCGGGCTACGCCCTGGACTCGCTGCTCGGCGATCCTCGCCGAGGGCATCCGGTGGCCGGCTTCGGTCGGGCGGCCGGCGCGCTGGAGCAGCGGATCTACCGGCCCGACCGGCCCGCGGGCGCGGCGTTCACCGCGCTCGCCGTCGGTACGCCGGTGCTCCTCGGCGCTGCCGCCGCCCTCGCCACCCGGCGTCGGCCGGTGGCCCGCGCGATGCTGGTGGCCGCCGGCACCTGGACGGTGCTGGGTGGTCGCACCCTGCGCCGCGAGTCGACGCTGATGGCGCGCGCGCTGCGCGACGGCGACCTGCCGGGTGCCCGTCGCCGGCTCAACCACCTCTGCGGCCGGGACCCCTCGGCGCTGGACGAGCCGGAGCTGGCCCGGGCCACCGTCGAGTCGGTCGCCGAGAACACCTCCGACGCGGTCGTCGCGCCGCTGGTCTGGGGCGCGATCGCCGGGCTGCCCGGCCTGCTCGGCTACCGCGCGGCGAACACGCTCGACGCGATGGTCGGTCACCGCTCACCCCGCTACGCCCGCTTCGGCACCCCGGCCGCCCGCCTGGACGACCTGCTCAACCTGGTCCCGGCCCGGCTGACCGGGCTGCTCACCATCGCGGTCGCGCCGATCGCGCACGGGGACCGCGGGTCCGCCTGGCGGGTGTGGCGCCGGGACCGCAACGACCACCCGAGCCCGAACGCCGGGCAGTGCGAGGCCGCCATGGCCGGGGCGCTCGGCGTACGGCTGGGCGGCCGGAACGTCTACTTCGGGCGCTCGGAGACCCGGCCGTTCCTCGGTGACGGGCCCCGGCCGGAGGCGCGGCACCTGAAGCGGGCCGCCCGGATCTCCGGCGCGGTCGGCCTGGCCGCGCTCGGCCTCGCCGCGGGGTACCCGCTGACCGTGGGTCGGCTGGTCGGCGTCGCCGGCCGCGCCGCACGGCGCGGGCTGGGCGGGGTCGGCGGACCGGTGCGACGGGGGAGTGGGCGGTGAGCGGCGGGCTGCTGGTCGCCGGCACCACCTCCGACGCCGGCAAGAGCGTGCTCACCGCCGGTATCTGTCGGTGGTTGCGCCGCCAGGGCGTGCGAGTGGCGCCGTTCAAGGCGCAGAACATGTCCAACAACTCGGCGGTGGTGGTCGGCCCGGACGGGCGGGGCGGCGAGATCGGCCGGGCCCAGGCGATGCAGGCCGCCGCCTGCGGGCTCGCTCCGGATCTCCGATTCAACCCGGTGCTGCTCAAGCCGGGCAGCGATCACGCCAGCCAGGTGGTGCTGCTCGGCGAGGCCGTCGACACCGTCACTGCCGGCAACTACCGCCAGCTGCGGCCCCGGCTCGCCGAGACGGCGTACCGGGCGCTGGACGAGCTGCGGGCCGCGTACGACGTGGTGATCTGCGAGGGGGCCGGCAGCCCTGCTGAGATCAACCTGCGGGCCGGCGACTACGTGAACATGGGGCTGGCCCGGCAGGCCGGGCTGCCCACAATCGTGGTCGGTGACATCGACCGGGGCGGCGTGTTCGCCTCGATGTTCGGCACGGTTGCCCTGCTCGACCCGGCCGACCAGGCCCTCGTCGCCGGCTTCGTGATCAACAAGTTCCGGGGCGACCTGGGGTTGCTCCAGCCGGGGCTGGACATGCTGCGCCGGGTGACCGGCCGGTCCACGTACGGGGTGCTGCCCTGGGAGCTGGACCTCTGGCTGGACGCCGAGGACTCACTGGCGTACGGCCGGGTGCTCGGCCGGCCGGCGGCGCCTCGGGGCACCGACTGGCTCGACGTCGCGGTGGTCCGGCTGCCCCGGATCAGCAACGCCACCGACGTCGAGGCGCTCGCCACCGAGCCCGGCGTCCGGGTGCGGCTGACGATCGAGCCGGCCGAGCTGGCCGCCGCCGACCTGGTGGTGCTCCCCGGTTCGAAGTCGACCGTGGCCGACCTGGCCTGGCTGCGGGAGACCGGCCTGGCCGACGCCGTCCGCGCGCACGCCGCCGCCGGTCGGCCGCTGCTCGGCATCTGCGGTGGGTTCCAGATGCTCGCCCGGGTGATCCATGATCCGGTGGAGAGCCGCCAGGGCAGCGTCCCCGGGCTCGGGCTGTTGCCCGTCGAGATCACCTTCGACCCGCACAAGACGGTCCGCCGCGCCGCCGGCACGGCCGCCGGGGACGTGCCGGTCCACGGTTACGAGATCCATCACGGGCAGGTCTCCGCCGCCGACCCGGGGCTGACGCCGCTGCTCAGGTACGCGGACGGCACCGGCGAGGGCGCCCGGCTCGGCCCAGTGCACGGCACCCACTGGCACGGCGCCTTCGAGTCCGACGCCTTCCGCCGCCGGTTCCTCACCGAGGTGGCCGGGATGGCCGGGCGGACGGGCTTCAAGGTCGCCCCGGACACCGCGTTCGCCGCCGCCCGCGAGCGGACCCTGGATCTCCTCGGTGACCTGGTCGAGGAGCACCTGGACACCGAAGCCCTCTGGCGGCTGGTCGAGTCCGGGCCACCGCCGGGCCTGCCGTTCATCCCGCCCGGCGCCCCGCCCATGACCGAGACCGTGTCTCAGTAGCGCACGTCGGCGGGGCGCTCGGACATCGGCAGTCCGGCCTCCTGCCATCCCTGCACCCCACCGATCATGTCGGTCGCGTGTCGCAGGCCGAGCGTCTGGAGACTCGCCGCGGCCAGACTGGAGCTGTAGCCGTGGCGACAGACCACCACGACCACCCGGTCGTACCCGGTCGCCTCCGGGATGCGCCAGGCGCTGGCCGGGTCCAGCCGCCACTCCAGCGCGGTCCGTTCGATCACGATCGCCCCGGGCAGCTCGCCCTGCTCGCGCCGCTGCGCCTCGGTACGCGTGTCGACCAGCAACGCGCCCTTGCGGACCGCCTCGACGGTCTCGTGCGGGGTCAGCCGGTGGAGCCCGGCCCGGGCCTGTTCCAGCAGGGCGTCGACGCCCGGACACATCACGTCATGGAGCACCACCCGATGATGCCGTTGACGACGCCGACCCGACCGGCGAACGGCTCGCTGCACCCCAGGATCCAGCGGACGGGGGACTTCCCGTGCCACGGAAGCGGTAGCACGGCCGCCGCTCCGCCAGGCGGTGTTCCGCAGCCCGGCGGAGCTCCCGGGCGGCCGCCGGTGCGGCCAGGCAGCACGGCCCGCGATGGTGGCTCCTCGCGGCACCGGTACGCCACCGAAACGGTGCCCTCGGGCAGGCGCATCCACCCGCCGGCCGAAGACGTGGCGGTGGGCGGCGGGATGAACGCCGGCGGGCGGCGCTAGCGTCGGTCGGGTGACAGCGGCGGTGGCGGTGGTCGAGGCGTACGCCGGGTTGGCGCGGCGGGTGCTCGCGGCGCCGGCGCGGCTGGGGCGTACCCGACTGGTGGCCGTGGACGGGCCGAGCGGCGCGGGGAAGAGCCTGTTCGCGACCCGCCTCGCGGACGCCCTCGCCGCGCTGCCCGGCGGTGAGCGGCCGCCGGTGGTCCGCACCGACGACCTGCTGGACGGCTGGGACGACCAGCTCACGTTCTGGCCCCGGCTGGAGCGGTGGGTGCTCGCGCCGGTACGCGCGGGCCGGCCGGGGGCCTACCGCCGGTACAGCTGGCTGCGGCGGTGCTTCCTGGCCGGGGCGGTGCCGGTGCCCGCCGGGCCGGTGCTGATCGTCGAGGGGGTGAGTGCCGCCCGCGCGGCGATCCGGCCGGAGCTGACCCTGTCGGTGTTCGTCACCGCGCCCGCGGCGCTGCGGCTGTCCCGCGCGATCGCCCGCGACGGCGCGGAGATCCTGCCCGAGCTGCGCCGCTGGCACGTCGGGGAGGGGGCGCACTTCGCCGCCGACGGCACCGAAGCCGGGGTGGACGTCGTGGTCGACGCCGCGCCCACCCTGCCGCACGACGCCGACCGGTACTACGTCCGCCGACCCCGACCGGACCGGGTCCCGCGCACCCGTCAATTGGTTGGTGCACCGGTGCCGGCGCCACCGGGCCCCGGCGGCGATGCTCTCTGGGCAGGTCACGGGGACGGGCTCGGGGGGTGACCCCGGTAAGGCCGGCATACGATGCCGGTCATGACGACACCGATCATGTCCGAGTCCGAGGTACGGGCCGCCGTCGAGCGTGAGCTGCCCGGAGTCCGTGCCGACCTGGAACGCCTCGTCCGCATTCCGGGCATCGCCTTCGACGGCTTCGACCACTCGCACCTGGAGCGCTCCGCTGAGGCGGTGGCGGAGCTGCTGCGCGGCTGCGGCCTCGACACCAAGATCGTGCGTTCCGGCGGCCAGCCGGCGGTGATCGGGACGAAGCCGGCCCCGCCCGGCGCGCCCACCGTGCTGATGTACGCCCACCACGACGTGCAGCCGGTCGGCGACCTGTCGCTGTGGGAGTCCGACCCGTTCGAGCCGGTGGAGCGGGACGGCCGCCTCTACGGCCGGGGCGCGGCCGACGACAAGGCCGGCATCTTGGCGCACATCGCCGCGCTGCGTGCCTTCGGCGACCGGCTCCCGGTCGGCGTGGTCCTGTTCATCGAGGGCGAGGAGGAGTACGGCTCGGACTCGCTGGAGCAGCTGCTCATCGCGCACCGCGAGGAGTTGGCCGCGGACGTCATCGTCATCGCCGACTCGACCAACTGGGACGTCGGCGTGCCCGCGCTGACCACCTCGCTGCGGGGCATCGTCAACTGCTTCGTCGAGGTGCGCACCCTCGACCACGCCGTGCACAGCGGCATGTTCGGCGGCGCCGTGCCGGACGCCCTCACCACGCTGGCCAAGCTGCTCGCCACGCTGCACGACGCTGCCGGGAACGTGGCCGTCGAGGGCCTCGTCGGCCGGGAGGGCGCCACGGTCGACTACCCCGAGGACCGGTTCCGCGCCGAGGCCGGGCTGGTCTACGGGGCTGAGCTCTTCGGCACCGGCCGGATCACCGACCGGCTCTGGACCAAGCCGGCCCTCGCGGTGCTCGGCATCGACGCCCCGGCCACCGGGGAGGCGCCGAACGCGCTGGTCCCGGCCGCCAAGGCCAAGCTGAGCGTACGGCTGGCGCCGGGCGACGACCCGAAGCAGGCGTACGCGGCGCTGATCGCCCACCTGGAGAAGCACGCGCCGTGGGGCGCGCAGGTGACGGTGACCTTCGAGCACGACGGCGCCCCCTGCGTCATCGACGCCACCGGGCCGATGTTCGAGGCGGCGCGGGCGGCCTTCCGGGGTGCCTGGGACGGCGTCGACCCGGTCGACATCGGTGTCGGCGGTTCGATCCCGTTCATCGCCACCTTCCAGGAGATGTTCCCCGAGGCGGCGATCCTGGTGACCGGCGTCGAGGACCCGCACGCCCGGGCCCACGGGCCGAACGAGAGCCTGCACCTGGGCGAGTTCGCGCGGGTCTGCCTGGCCGAGGCGCTGCTGCTGGCGAAGGTCGCCGAGGCGGGCGGGAACCGGGGCTAGTTTCCGGCCCGGCCCGGTGTCGGAAGCGTAACTTCGCAGCCGATGTCGGAGTTTGCCGTGTGTCGGGCGCGGGGGTGTTATAGCCTCTCGAACATGCGTACGAACGACGAGATGGCGCGGCTCCAGGCCGCCGTGAGTGCTCTGGGGGACGTCGACGTCTCCGCGTGGCCCGAGGACACGCTCAAGGACCAGCTCGGCGAGCTCTCCGCCGCGCTGGTCGCGCTCGACACGCTGCTCACCCGGATCGCCGACGAGGTCCGCGCGCGTGGCCTGCGGATCGAGGAGCCGGTCTCGGCCTGACCGGGACCGGCTCCGCCGCGCCCGCCGATTCCCGGATCGATCCACTCCGGTTGCGGCACGTTGGTGTGTCCGGCCCGCCGGATGCCGCCGTTTGGCGCACCAGGAGTGGATCACGTCCCGGCCGGGTGGCGCGCGGGACCCGTCGCCCGGCCGGGATGCGCCATCCCGTCGGAGGTGGCTGGCAGGATGGGACACGTGCGGTTCCTCGACCTGGCGGCCACCTCCGCCGCGGTGGGCGCCACCAGCGGCCGGCGGGCCAAGGTGGAGCTGCTCGCCGCCGCGCTGCGGTCGCTCGACCCGGCCGAGGTCCCGGCGGGCGCCGGCTATCTTGCCGGTGAGCTGCGCCAACGGCAGACCGGCGTGGGCTGGGCCAGCCTGCGCGACCTGCCGCCGCCGGCCGCCGAGCCGACCCTGACCGTGGCGGGCGTCGACGCGGCGATCGACGAGCTCGCGGCGGTCCGCGGTCCCGGCTCGCAGGCCCGCCGCCGCGAGCTGCTCGGCCGGCTCTTCGCCGCGGCCACCGCCGACGAGCAGCGGCTGCTGGTCGGCCTGTTCAGCGGTGAGCTGCGCCAGGGCGCCCAGGCCGGCCTGCTCGCCGACGCGGTGGCGCGGGCCGCCGAGGTGCCGCTGGCGGCCGTCCGGCGGGCCCTGCTGCTCGCCGGCGACCTGCGCGAGGTGGCGGTCGCGGCGCTCTCCGGCGGCGCGGCCGCGCTGGCCGGCTTCGGGCTCCAGGTGGGCCGTCCGCTCGCCCCGATGCTGGCGCAGAGCGCCCCCTCGGTGGACGAGGCGCTCGCCGCCACCGGCACCCCGGCGGTGGTCGACGTGAAGCTCGACGGCATCCGGATCCAGGTGCACCGCTCCGGGCAGGACATCGCGGTCTTCACCCGCAGCCTGGACGACATCACCGCCCGGCTGCCCGAGGTGGTGGCCGCCGTCCGCGCCCTCCCGGCGCGGGAGTTGGTGCTCGACGGTGAGGCGATCGGGCTGGACGCCACCGGCCGTCCCGTGCCTTTCCAGGAGACCTCCAGCCGGGCCGCCCGGCGCACCACGCCCAGCACCACCGGCGGTACGGCGGTGGCCCCGGCCGTGCTCGCCGCCGCCGAGCGCACCGGCGACACGGTGCTTACCCCGTACTTCTTCGACCTGCTGCACCTCGACGGTGTGGACCTGATCGACCTGCCCGGCCGGGAACGCTGGGCCGCGCTGGCCGGTGCGGTCGACCCGTCGCTGCTGGTCGGGCGGATGGAGGTGGACGGTCCGGAGCAGGCCGGCGCGGCCTTCGCGGCTGCGGTCGACGCCGGTCAGGAGGGGGTGGTGGTCAAGGACCCGGCTGCCCCCTACGATGCCGGCCGGCGCGGCTCGGCGTGGGTCAAGGTCAAGCCCCGGCACACCCTCGACCTCGTGGTGCTGGCGGTGGAGTGGGGCAGCGGGCGCCGGCAGGGCTGGCTCTCCAACCTGCACCTCGGCGCCCGGGACCCGAGCACCGGCGAGTTCGTCATGCTCGGCAAGACGTTCAAGGGGCTCAGCGACGAGTTGCTGCGCTGGCAGACCGAGCGCTTCCTCGACCTGGCCGTGGAGAAGGGCGACTGGGTGGTCCGGGTCCGCCCCGAGCAGGTGGTCGAGATCGCGTTCGACGGGGTGCAGACCAGCAGCCGCTACCCGGGTGGCGTGGCGCTGCGGTTCGCCCGGGTGGTGCGCTACCGGGACGACAAGACCGCCGCCGAGGCCGACACCATCGACGCGGTCCGGGCCATCCACGCTGGGCGGCCCACCGGGTGAGTCGGCGGTGCCGGAGGCGGTACGCGGGCCGCCCCGGCGCCGCAGTGTGCCCGCCGGCGGACCGGCCCGATCAGTGGGCGTCGGTCAGGTGGCGGCGGGCTCG
This sequence comes from Micromonospora sp. CB01531, assembly GCF_001905095.1. Lineage (GTDB taxonomy): Bacteria > Actinomycetota > Actinomycetes > Mycobacteriales > Micromonosporaceae > Micromonospora. The sequence continues at coordinate 56,310 of NZ_LWLS01000077.1, read as the reverse complement.
GCGGCCCGGTCGACCGGCTTACGCGGCCTGTCCAGGCCGGCAGCGTGCCGCGCCTCCCGGCGCGCCACCCAGCCGTAGCCGAAGAGGCTCATGGCGGCGAAGAGCCACCACTGCACCACGTACCCGAAGTTCTGCCAGTTGTTGGTGTGCCCGATCGGGACGGCCTGGAAGGCCGGGTCGGCGGCCGGCGCCTGCTGGTCGAGCAGGACGTAGCCGCCGGCCACTGGGTAGGGCAGCTGCTTGGCGAGGCGGGGGAGGCTGATCCGCCGGGTCTCCAGCTTGCCGTTGCGCCGGTCGACCGCGCCGCCACCGCTCTCGCTGGCCACCACCCGGCCGGTGACCGTCACGTCGCCGCTGGGTGCGGCCGGCACCTGAGGCTGGGCGGTGGCGTCGCCACCCGGGGCGGGCGGGATCCAGCCCCGGTTGACCAGCACGGCGGTGCCGTCCTCGAGGACGAGCGGGGTGAGCACCTCGAAGCCGACCTCCCGACCGATCGTGCGGCCGCGGACCAGGACCAGGTTCGTGGTGTCGTACCGGCCGGTGGCGGTGACCTTGGACCAGGTGAGCTGCTCGGCCGGGGCCGCGCCGGTGGTGCCGGGCCCACCGGTCGGGGCGGGCAGGGCGTCGCGGAGCGGCGCGGGGGTCATGGTGGAGCCGGCGTCGATCCGCTCGTTGATCGCCGTACGGCCCCGGTAGCGGTCCAGCTGCCAGTTGCCGAGGAACACCATCACCGCGGCGGCGACCAGGGTGAGCGCGAGATAGCCCAGCCAGCGCGGGGTCAGCAGGAACCGGTACACGTCACAGAAGGCTACCCGTATGAGCCGGTGCCACTGACCCGGACCGGGCCGGAACAGGTCGGCCGGCGGCCGTCGCCGGTCGGACCGGGCGGGTATGGTCACGCGGGCGGAAATCACCGCGCACCGCCCACCGCGTACGTCCCGTCGCCTACGAGGAGTCGATGATGACCGTCGTGCCGCGCGTCGTGCTGAGCGCGCCCTCCTCGGGGCGCGGCACCGGTGCCCTCTCCCTCGGTCTGCTGGCCGCCCTCGCCGAGCGGGGGCTGGACGTGGCGGGCTTCAAGATCGGGCCGGACCAGGTGGACGCGGCGTACCTGGGGTTGGCCGCCGGGCGGCCGGGGCGGAACCTGGACCCGCGGCTGGTCGGGCCGGAGCGGATCGCGCCGCTCTTCGCACACGGCAGCGCCGGGGCCGGCTTCGCGCTGGTGCAGGGCACCCTGGGGCTCTACGACTCGATCACCGGCCGGCCGGAGGCCGAGTCCACCGCCGCCGTCGCCACCGCCCTGCGCAGCCCGGTGGTGCTGGTGGTGGACGTGGCCGCGATGGGCCAGTCGGTGGCCGCCCTGGTGCACGGCTTCCGCGCCTACGACGAGCAGCTCTGGCTGGGCGGCGTGATCCTCAACCGGGTGGCGTCGCCCCGGCACGAGGCGATGCTGCGCCTGGCGCTCGACGACGTCGGGGTGCCGGTCTACGGGGCGCTGCGCCGCCACGAGCTGCCCCCGGCGCTCCCGGCCCGCCGGCACGGCATGGTCCCGGTGGTCCGGCGGGACGGCGAGGCGCTGCGGGCGGTGGGCCGGCTGGGCGAGGCGGTGGCCAGCACGGTCGATCTGGACCGGCTGCTGGTGCTGGCCCGCTCCGCGCCGGAGCTGGCGGTCGAGCCCTGGTCGCCCACGTCGGTCGGCGGCGCGCCGCCCGGGGATCGGCCGGTGGTGGCGCTGGCCGGCGGCCCGGGCGGCAGCTACAGCCACCCGGAGACGGCCGAGCTGCTGCGCGCCGCCGGGGCCGAGGTGGTCACCGTCGACCCGCTGCGGGACGAGGCGCTGCCCGCCGGGACCCGCGCGCTGGTGGTCGGCGGCGGGCTCTCCGAGTCGTACGCGGAGCAGCTCTCCGGCAACCGCCGCCTCTGCATCGCCGTGGCCGAGCTGGCCCGCACCGGTCGACCGGTGATCGCCGAGGGCGCCGGGCTGCTCTGGCTGGCCCGCGAGCTGGACGGACTGCCCATGTGCGGGGTGCTCGACGCGATCGGGTCGAGCCGGGACGGTCTGGTGATCGGCTACCGGGAGGCGACCGCCAGCACCGACAGCGTGCTGGTCCCGGCCGGCACGAAGGTGGTCGGGCACAAGCAGCACGCCGCCGTGCTCACCCCGCGGGCTGGCGAGCGGGCGGCGTGGAGCTGGCCGGCTGGTGCCCCGGAGGGCTTCGTCTGGCGGGGCGTGCACGCCTCGCAGCTCGTGCCGCACTGGGCCGCGTACCCGGAGATCGCGGCCCGGCTGGTCGCGGCGGCCGTGGCGCCGGCGGAGGCCCCGGCGTGATCGGGCAGGTGGCGGTGCGCCGCTTCCCGGCGCTAACCGTCTCCACCCCGCGCACCGAGGTACGCCCGCTCGCGGCGGCCGACGCCGAGGCGGCGGACGAGGTGTTCGGGGACCGGCAGACTCAGCGCTGGCTGCCGCTGGCCGAGTCGTCGGGGCGGATCGACGGGCGTGCCTGGTGCACCGAGCTGGCCCGGCAGCGCCGGGACAGCGGCGACGGCGACCACTACGGGGTGGTCCGGCGGGAGGACCAGCGGGTGGTCGGCTGCCTCTGGACCCGGCGCACCGACTGGGGCGCCCGACTGACCGAGGTGTCGTACGCGATCGCGCCGCACGCCCGGGGCTACGGCCTGGCCGCCGAGGCGGTGGACGCGGTGGCCATCGCGCTGATCCTGGAGCACGGCTTCCAGCGGGTCGAGCTGCGGGTGGCGCCGGGGAACGTGGCGTCCCGGCGGGTGGCTGAGAAGGCCGGTTTCAGCTACGAGGGCCTGCTCCGAATGCCGGGTTCGTCCGCGGCGCCCGCGTCGACCTCGAAATCTGGTCGTTCGTCGCCGCCGACCTGCGCTGACCCACCCAGCCCGTCAGGGCCCCCGCCCGGGACGGCGATCAAGAGGTTCGCGTCCGGATCCGCACGATCCTGGACGCAAACCTCTTGATCAACCCGGGCGCACCCCCAGGTGGTCCGGCCGACGGCTCCGACCGGCGGGACGGTCAGCCGACGATCTGGTCGGACGGTGGGGTGAACTGGCGGGTGGGCTGGCCCTTGAGCGCGTCGCGCAGTGTCATCGCCACCGCTTCGACGGGCACCTGGGACAGCCCGTCACCCACCGCGTTGAACGGGTTGTCCGGGTCGGCGATGAAGCTGGCCGCGGCCAGCTCCGGGGTGTAGCCGGCGAACCAGGCGGACCGCGTGCTGTCGGTGGTACCCGTCTTGCCGGCGACCGGGCGGCCGACCGTGCCCCGGACGCTGTCGGCGGTGGACCAGCCGCCGCAGCCACCCTTTGCCGGGGTGTCACCGGTCGGGCAGCGGGCGGCGTCGGTGGCGGCCCGGGCCGCGTCCGCGCTGACCACCTGCCGGCAGCGCGGCTTGGCGACCTCCCGCTCCACCCCGCCGGCGGTGGTGTACATGGCCGGCGTGCCGTCCCGGTTCAGGATCGAGTTGACCGGGATGGCCTCGCAGTACCGGCCGTCGGCGGCCACCGCGGCGTACGCGTTCGCCACCTCCAGTGGGGTGGCGTCGGAGACGCCCAGGGTGAACGCGCCCCACTTGTTCGCCTTGCCCGGCGCGGCGTGGTCACGGTCCACGTCGGTACGCCAGCGCAGCCCGAGCTGCTCGGCCAGGCGCACCCCCTTCTCCGCGCCGATCTTCTCCTCCAGCTGCACGAAGAAGGTGTTCACCGATTTGCCGAAGCCGGACCACATGGTCTGCACGCCGGTCATCGCACCGCTGGCGTTGACCGGGGCCCAGCCGTCGTAGATGGCCGACTGGTACTTGAACGGCGAGTTGATGGTGTCGGAGAGCTTCGTACCGGAGTTGAGCGCGGCGAGCATCGTGAACATCTTGAACGTCGATCCGGCCTGGTAGCCCGGGAGTGTGCCCCCGCCGAGCAGCGGCGCGACGGTGTTCGGATAGTTCGCCTTGACGTTCGGGCCGGCCTCCGGGTTGGAGCTGTTCGGGTTCTCGCTCAGGTCGAGCGAGTAGTTCCGGTTCACCGCCATCGCCTTGATCCGTCCGGTGCCCGGCTCGGCGACCACGATTCCGTTGGCGAACGGGCTGCCGGTGCCGTCCTTGGCCCCCACGTTCTTCTCCGCTGCCTCCTGGATCTTCGGGTCGAGGGCGAGCACGATCCGGTAGCCGCCGCGGCGCAGGTTGTCCATCCGTTCCAGGCGGTTGGCCCCGAACGCCGGCTGCGAACTCCACCAGTTCTTCAGGTAGTCGCAGTAGAAGCCCCAGGTCGCCCGGTACTTCTCGAGGAGCGCGGCGCAGTCGTTCGGCGGGTTGGTGAGCCGCAGCCGGATCGGCTCGGCCTTGGCCCGGGCGGCGGCGTCGGGTGACAGGAAGCCGAGGCGGGCCATGTTGTCGAGCACGTAGTTGCGCCGGCCGGTGGCGTCCTTCTGGTCGGAGGTGATCGGGTCGTACTCCGACGGGGACTTCACCAGGCCGGCCAGGGTGGCCGCCTCGGTCGGGGTGAGGGTGGCCGGGGTCTTGGAGAAGAAGATCTGCGAGGCCGCGTAGATCCCGTACGCCCGGTGGCCGAAGTAGGCCGAGTTGAGGTAGCGCTCGAGGATCTGTTCCTTGCTGAGGTGCTTCTCGATGTCGAGCGCCATGCGCATCTCCTTGACCTTGCGCAGGCTGGTCTGCTGGGTGGCTTCCTGGACCTCCTTCGGGGTCTTCGCGCTGTCCCGCAGGGCCATCCGGACGTACTGCATGGTCAGGGTCGAGGCGCCCTGGGAGACGCCGCCGGAGCGGGAGTTGGCGACGAAGGCGCGGGCCACGCCCTTCGGGTCGACGCCGCGGTGCTGGTAGAAGCGGTTGTCCTCGGCGGCGACGATCGCCTGCTGCACGTTCGGCGAGATGTCCTGGATCTTGGTGTACTGCCGGTACTCCTCGTAGAACATCGTCAGCACGGTCTTGCCGTCCGGCGCGTAGAGGTACGAGGTCTCGGCGGGTAGCGCGGTCTTGAGGATGTTCGTCTTCTGCTCCACTGCGTGTGCGGTGGCCTTGGCGCCGATGCCAGAGAGGGCGGCCAGTGGAAACATCGCGGCGGAGACCACGATGCCGGCGATGAGCCCGGCGCGGAGGAGGAGAACGGCACGACCAGCGGAGGCACGGGGTCGGTTGCTCACGAGGTCAAGCTATGACATTTCCGATTCGGAAATGAGAAGAATTCATAAACGGGCGAGTGGGTCGAGCGGTGGTGACGCGTCCCACGCCGGGATCCGCTGTCCCGGGCGACGGCTTCCCGGCAGGATCGCGGACATGCGTGCTCAGCTGACCGGGACGCCGGCCGCCGCCGGGCCGGAAGCGGACCGGCGGGACGAGCCCGACCTCGGGCATCACGGGGACGCCGAGGCGACCCCGGGCCTGGTCGACATGGCCGTCAACGTCCGCCGCGCCCCGATGCCCGACTGGCTGGCCGACCCGCTCGTCGCGGCGCTGGGCGAGCTGGCCGCGTACCCCGATCCCGGTCCGGCCCGGGCCGCCGTCGCCGCCCGGCACGGGCGTACCCCGGAGGAGGTAATGCTCACCGCCGGCGCGGCGGAGGGCTTCGTGCTGATCGCCCGGGCGCTGCGCGACGCCCGGCGACCGGTCGTGGTGCACCCACAGTTCACCGAGCCCGAGGCCGCGCTGCGGGCCGCCGGGCACGCCGTCGAGCGGGTGCTGCTCGACCCGGCCGACGGCTTCCGGCTCGACCCGGCCCGGGTACCCGCCGACGCCGACCTGGTGCTGGTCGGCAACCCCACCAACCCCACCTCGGTGCTGCACCCCGCCGCGCAGGTCGCCGCGCTCGCCCGCCCCGGCCGGGTGCTCGTGGTCGACGAGGCGTTCGCCGACACCACCGTCGCCCCCGGCGTGGCCGGCGAACCCGAGTCCCTGGCCGACCGCCGCGACCTGCCCGGCCTGGTGGTGGTCCGCAGCCTCACCAAGACCTGGGGGCTGGCCGGCCTGCGGATCGGCTACCTGCTCGGCGAGCCGGCGCTGCTCGCCCGGTTCGCCGCCGCCCAGCCGCTGTGGGCGGTGTCCACCCCCGCGCTCGCCGCCGCCACCGCCTGCGCGTCCCCGGCCGCCGTGGCGGCCGAGCGCGCCATCGCCGCCGGGCTCGCCGCCGACCGCGAGCACCTGGTGGCCCGCCTGTCCGGCCTCCCCGGGGTACGCGTCGCGGGCCGCCCGGCTAGCGCGTTCGTCCTGGTCCACCTGCCCGGCGCCGCCGGGGTGCGGGAGCGGCTGCGCGAGCGCGGGTGGGCGGTACGCCGGGGCGACACCTTCCCCGGGCTCGGCCCGGACTGGCTGCGGATCGCGGTGCGCGATCCGGCGACGACCGACGCGTTCACCCACGTGCTGGCGGAGATCCTGGAGGCATGATGCTGGAGTCCACCGTGGCGGCGATCCGACCGCTCGACGAGACCGCCATGGCGGCGGCCCGCGAGCTGCAGGGCCGGCTGACCAAGCCCGCCGGCTCCCTCGGTGCGCTGGAGCCCCTCTCCGTACGCCTCGCCGGGCTGGCCGGGGCCTGCCCGCCGCCGCTGCCCGAGCCGGCCACGGTGGCCATCTTCGCCGGCGACCACGGCGTGCACGCCCAGGGCGTGACCCCGTGGCCGCAGGAGGTCACCGCGCAGATGATCGGCAACTTCCTGGCCGGCGGCGCGGTGGTCAACGCGTTCGCCCGGCAGGCCGGCGCCTCCGTCACCGTGGTCGACGTCGGCGTCGCCACCCCGCTCCTGGTCGACCCGGCGGCGGACGCCACCGACCCGGCCGGGCCCCGGCTGGTCGCCGCGACCGTCCGCCCCGGCACCCGGGACATGACCGTGACCGCCGCGCTCACCAGGGACGAGGCGCGGGCGGCGGTGGAGACCGGCATCCGGATCGCCGGGGAACTGGTCGACGCCGGGGCGGGCATCCTGCTGACCGGTGACATGGGCATCGGCAACACCACCCCGGCCGCCGCGCTGGTCGCCGCGTTCACCGGGGCCGACCCGGCCGAGGTGACCGGGCGCGGCACCGGGGTGAACGACGGGACGTACGCGCGGAAGGTCGGCGTGGTGCGGGCGGCGCTCGACCGGCACGCGCCGGACCCGGCCGACCCGCTGGGCGTGCTGGCCGCGGTCGGCGGGCTGGAGCACGCCGCGCTGACCGGGCTGGTCCTGGGGGCCGCCGCGCGCCGGGTGCCGGTGCTGCTGGACGGGGTGATCGCGGTCAGCGCCGCGCTGGCGGCCGCCGCGTTCGCACCCGACGCGGTCGGGGCGATGGTCGCCGGGCACCGCTCCGCCGAGCCGGGTGCCACGGCCGCCCTGCGGCACCTCGGCCTCGACCCGCTGATCGACCTCGGGCTGCGCCTCGGTGAGGGCACCGGGGCGCTGCTCGCGCTCCCGGTCGTCACCGGCGCGGTCCGGGTGCTGCACGAGGTGGCCACCTTCGACTCGGCGGGCGTGGCGGAGAAGTGAGCGAGCGGAGCGAGCGAACCATCAGGCTCGGTAGCGAGGCGGCGGCGTGACTGGCAACCCGTACCCCCTCGGGCTGCGGCTGGCCGGCCGGCGGGTCGTCGTGGTGGGTGGGGGAGCGGTGGCCACCCGGCGGGTGCCCGCGCTGCTCGACGCCGGCGCGGACGTCCTGCTGGTCGCGCCGGAGCTCACCCCGGCGCTGCGGGCGCACGCCGACGCGGGCCGGCTGCACTGGGTGCCGCGCCGCTTCGCCCCCGCCGACCTGGACGGTGCCTGGCTGGTCCAGGTGGCCGTCGACGACCCGGCCGCCGCGGCCGCGGTCAGCGCCGTCGCCGCCGAGCGCCGGATCTTCTGTGTCCGCGCCGACGACCGGGCGGCGGCCACCGCGTGGACCCCGGCGGTCACCCGGCACGGCCCGGTCACCGTCGCCGTGCTCGGCGGCGGCGACCCGCGCCGCGCGATGGCCGTCCGGGACGCCGTCCGCGACCTGCTGAGCGTGCGTCCCCAACCGTCCGGTAGGACCGGCGGCGCACCCGGACGGGTGGCGCTGGTGGGCGCGGGGCCGGGTGACCCGGAGCTGATCACCGTGAAGGGTTGGCGGTTGCTAACCGGGGCGGACGTGGTGGTCGCCGACCGCCTCGTCCCCGGGCTGCTCCTCGACGAGCTGCGCCCCGACGTCGAGCTGGTCGACGCCTCGAAGATCCCGTACGGGCCGTCGCGCGCGCAGGAGGAGATCAACCGGATCCTGGTGGACCGGGCCCGGGCCGGGAAGTTCGTGGTCCGGCTCAAGGGCGGCGACCCGTACGTCTTCGGCCGGGGCGGGGAGGAGTTGCTGGCCTGCGCCGAGGCGGGCGTACCGGTGACCGTGGTGCCCGGGGTGACCAGCGCCGTCGCCGTACCCGCGGTGGCCGGTGTGCCGGTCACCCACCGGGCGGTGGCGCACGAGTTCACCGTGGTCTCCGGCCACCTGGCCCCCGACTCGCCGGCGTCCCTCGTCCGCTGGGCGGCCCTCGCCGGCCTGCGCGGCACCCTGGTCGTCCTGATGGGCCTGAAGAACCTCGCCGCGATCAGCGCCGCCCTGGTCGCCCACGGCCGCCCGGCGGAGACCCCGGTGGCCGTGGTCCAGGAGGGCACGACCAGCGGCCAGCGGACACTCCGCTCGACGCTCGGCGCGGTGGCGGTCGACGTGCTCGAGGCAGGCGTCCGCCCGCCCGCCATCGTCGTCATCGGCGACGTGGTGGGGGTGCTCGACGTCTGACCCGGCTCGTCGTCGAGGGTTTCCGGGGAGCCCACCCCGCTCCAGGCGGTCAGGCTTGATCCTTCCGCGGGGCGGGCTCCCCGGAAACCTGGTCGTGGGTGGGGTCCGTCCGTCGGTGCGCGAGGGAACAGTGAACCGGCGGCCGAGACTCCTCGTCTCCGGCCGCCGGGGTTGCTGGTCAAGTCACTGCTTGAGCATGTTGTCCAGCAGCAGGGCGCAGCGGATCAGGCCGAGGTGGCTGTACGCCTGCGGGTGGTTGCCCAGGCCGCGCTCGGCGAGCGGATCGTACTGCTCCGGGAGCAGCCCGGTCGGGCCCGCCGTGTCGATCATCTGGACGAACAGCTCCTCCGCGTCGGTGCGCCGGCCGGTGCGCAGGTACGCCTCGACCAGCCACGCCGTGCAGATGTGGAAGCCGCCCTCCCGGCCGGGCAGGCCGTCGTCCCAGTGGTACCGGTAGACGACCGGGCCGCTGCGCAGGTCCGCCTCGATCTTGAGCACGGTGGACAGGAAGCGCGGGTCGTCGCCCGGGAGCAGCCCGGACAGGCCGATCCACAGCGACGAGGCGTCCATGTCCTCGTGCCCGTACGCGACGCTGTACGCCTCGGCCACCTCGTGCCAGCCGTACTCCAGCACGTTCGCGGCGATCCGGTCGCGCAGCTCCACCCACTCCGGCCGGTCCTCGTGGCCGTGCTGCCGGACCACGTGCAGTGCCCGATCGACGGTCATCCAGCACATGACCTTGGAGAAGATGTGGTGCCGCGGCGGGAGGCGGGCCTCCCAGATGCCGTGGTCGGGTTCGTGCCAGCGGCGGCGGACCGCCTCGACCATGTTGTCCAGCACCCGCCACTCGTCCTCGCGGACCGAGCCCCGCGCGTCGGCCACCGCGGCGATCAGGTCGGCGATCGGGCCGAAGACGTCGAGCTGCAGCTGGTGGTTGGCGAGGTTGCCGACCCGGACCGGTCGGGAGCCGGCGTACCCGGGCAGGGTGTCGATAACCGCCTCGGCGCCCAGTTCGTACCCGTCGACGGTGTAGAGCGGATGCAGTCGCTCCGGGTGCCCGCCGGTGCGCTCGACCACGCCGTCGATCCAGCGCAGCAGCGCCTCGGCCTCCTCGGTCGAGCCGAGGTCGACCAGGGCCCGCGCGGTCATCGACGCGTCCCGCAGCCAGCAGTAGCGGTAGTCCCAGTTCCGGACGCCGCCCAGCTCCTCGGGGAGCGAGGTGGTCGCCGCGGCGAGGATCGAGCCGCTGGGCTCGTGGCAGAGCGCGCGCAGGGTGAGCGCGCTGCGGGCGACCAGGTCCCGGGCGGTGCCGGGCAGCCGCAGCCCGGCCACCCAGTCCTTCCAGGGCTGCTCGGCGGCGGCCTGCCGCTCGTGGATCGGCACCGCGTGGTGCTCCAGGCTCTGCGTGCCGAAGCGCAGCTCCAGCACGACCTGCCCGCCTAATGCGGACAGGTCGACCACGGCCTTCGCCGTCTCGTTCACCCCGTCGCTGGTGACGTCCCAGTTCAGCCCGGGCGAGTAGAGAGCCATCGGCTCGTTGGAACCGAGCACCAGCAGGCCGTCGTCGATCGGCTGCAACTGCACCGCCACCTGGCCGAACTCCGGCCGAGGGGCGAAGTCCACCCGGGCCCGGCCGGTGCCGGTGAGCACCCGGACCAGCGTCGAGTCGCCGGTGACGACGGCCGGGCCGTCCGGGGTGGTCTCCGTCGCCGGCACGTCCAGCCAGTCGGTGACGGTCAGCCCGGACCAGCGGGTCTCCACCGTCATGGTGCCGCTGCGGTAGCGCTGACCGAGCGGGATGCCGCCGCGCTCCGGCGAGATGCTGAAGTGCCCGGCCGGGCTGCCGCCGACCAGGTCGGCGAAGATCGCCGCCGAGTCCGGCTTCGGGTGGCACAGCCAGGTGATCTTGGCGTCCGGGGTGAGCAGCGCGACGGTCCGGCCGTTGGCCAGCATCGAGTGCCGCTCGATCGGCACCGCGCGTTCGCCGAAGAGCCAGTGCCGCCGGGTCTCCAGCAGCAGGCCCAGCGCCCGGGCCGCCTCGATCGGCTCGGCCACCCGGTAGTCGGCCTGGGTGTCGCCGGGGCCGATCTTGATGCCGACGTCCGGGCCGTGCAGGTTGCCGAAGGCGTTCTCGTCGGTGACGTCGTCGCCGATGAAGAGCACCGCGCTCGCGGCGAGCTGGGTGCGGAGCTGGTCGACGGCGGTGCCCTTGTGGGTGGCCACCACCGACAGCTCGATGACCTCCTTGCCTTGCGTGACGGTCACCTCGTCCCAGGTGGCCGGGCCGCTGCGCACCGCCTCGACGGCGGAGGCGGCCACCTGCGGGTCCACCCCGCGGGTGTGCATCGCGACGCTGGCCGGCTTGCGCTCCAGCCGTACGCCGGGGTGGTCGGCGGCGATCTGGCGCAGCGCGTCCCGCAGCCGGGTCCGCACCGCGATCAGCTCGGGGGAGAGCCGCTCGACGAAGCCGATGTCGAACTCCGAGCCGTGGCTGCCGACCAGGTGCACCTCGCTGGGCAGCCGGGAGAGCGTGGCCAGGTCGCGCAGCGCGCGCCCGGAGACCACCGCGACGGTGGTCTGCGGCAGCGAGGCCAGCGCGCGGACCGCGGCCACCGACTCGGGCAGCGGGACGGCCTTGCTCGGGTCCTCGACGATCGGCGCGAGCGTGCCGTCGTAGTCGCAGGCGACCAGGAGCTGCGGAACCCGGGCGATCCGGCCGATGGCGGCACGCAGCTCGGGATCCATGACGGGGTGGGTGGCGGTGCTGGGGGAGTTCACGCCGCCTCCGCATCGGGTACGCCGAGTTCGGTCAGGAACGACTTGGCCCAGTGCCCCACGTCGTGGGTGCGCAGGTGGCGCTGCATTATCCGCATCCGGCGGCGGGCCTCGGGTTTCTCGACGTGCACGGCGCGCAGCAGCGCGTCCTTGACCGCGTCGGGGTCGTGGGGGTTACACAGGAAGGCCTGGCGCAGCTCAGTGGCGGCGCCGGCGAACTCACTGAGCACGAGCGCGCCGCCCTGGTCGGCGCGCGATGCGACGTACTCCTTGGCCACCAGATTCATTCCGTCTCGCAGCGGGGTCACCATCATCACGTCTGCCGCGACGTACATCGCGGCAAGTTCGGAGCGACTGTACGACTGATGCAGATAATGCACCGCCGGCACGCCGACCCGTCCAAATTCACCATTAATCCGGCCGACCTCCCGCTCGACCTTCACTCGAAGTGCCTGGTAGTGCTCCACCCGTTCCCGGCTCGGTGTGGCCACCTGCACCATGACGGCGTCCGGAACTGTCAACTTTCCGTCAGCCAGGAGTTCGCGGAAGGCCTTGAGCCGCAGCTCGATGCCCTTGGTGTAGTCCAGCCGGTCGACGCCCAGGACGATCGTCTTCGGGTTGCCCAACTCCTCCCGGATCTGCTTGGCCCGGGCCTGGATCGCCGGGTCCTCGGCCAGCCGCTCCATCTCCCGGGTGTCGATGGAGATCGGGAAGGCGCCGGCCTTCACCTGCCGGCCGTCGACCTGGATCATCTGCCCCTCGTAGCGCAGTCCGAGCAGGTGCCGGGCGAGCCGGACGAAGTTCTGCGCGGCCAGCCGCTGCTGGAAGCCGACCAGGTCCGAGCCGAGCAGGCCGCGCAGGATCTCGGTCCGGAACGGCATCTGCATGAACAGCTCGATCGGCGGGAACGGGATGTGCAGGAAGAACCCGATCCGCAGGTCCGGCCGCAGCTCGCGGAGCATCGCCGGAACCAGCTGGAGCTGGTAGTCCTGCACCCATACCGTCGCGCCCTCGGCCGCGACGTCCGCCGCGGCCTCCGCGAACCGGGCGTTGACCAGCCGGTACGTCTCGCGCCAGCGGCGCTTGTAGACCGGGGTCTCCACGGCGTCGTGGTAGAGCGGCCAGATCGTCGCGTTGGACTGGCCCTCGTAGTAGCGCTCCAACTCCTCGGCGCTCAGCGGCACCGGATGCAGCCGGATCCCCTCCAGGTCGAACGGCTCCGGCGCGGCCCCGGTGCCGCCGGCCCAGCCGACCCAGGTGCCCTGGTGGTCGGCGAGGACGGGATGCAGCGCGGTGACCAGCCCGCCCGGGCTCCGCCGCCACTGCCGTCCTTCGGGTGTGCTCACCTCGTCGACCGGCAGTCGGTTCGCCACTACGACAAAGGAGCTACGGACGGTCACGATCGGCCACCTCCGGGTGCTGACGGGTCCACCGCGATGAGCGTACTGAGCGTATCTGCGGCATCTGTTCCCCCGTGCGGAGTCAGGTACCCGTCCCACCCCAACCGAACCACAGACGTGATCTTGTAGACAACCCCCGAGAAGCACCTCGACCAGTCGCTCGGGGCGGGGTGATGTGGGCGGAGCGGGCCGTACCTGTCAGGATTGACGGTGGCGTGCGCGTGGCCGGCTCCGGCCGGCGGCGGCGGGCGGAGCTGCCGACCCGCGCCCGTGCCCGCGACCCAGACGCAACCGACGGAGGTAGCCCGCACCGTGGCCCAGTTCATCTACGTCCTGGAAAAGGCGCGCAAGGCGCACGGCGACAAGGTCGTGCTCGACAACGTGACGCTGAACTTCCTGCCGGGGGCCAAGATCGGTGTGGTCGGCCCGAACGGCGCCGGCAAATCCAGCCTCCTCAAGATCATGGCAGGCTGGGACCAGCCGAGCAACGGCGAGGCCCGGCTGATGCCCGGCTACACCGTCGGCATGCTGGCTCAGGAGCCGCCGCTGAACGACACCAAGACCGTCCTCGGCAACGTCGAGGAGGCGGTCGCCGAGACCAAGGCCAAGCTGGAGCGGTTCAACAAGATCGCCGAGCAGATGGCCACGGATTACTCCGACGAGCTGATGGAGGAGATGGGCCGGCTCCAGGAGGAGCTCGACAACGCCGACGCCTGGGACATCGACTCCAAGCTCGAGCTGGCCATGGACGCGCTGCGCTGCCCGGCGCCGGACGCCGACGTGACCAAGCTGTCCGGCGGTGAGCGCCGCCGGGTGGCGCTGTGCAAGCTGCTGCTGGAGGCGCCGGACCTGCTGCTGCTCGACGAGCCCACCAACCACCTGGACGCGGAGAGCGTGCAGTGGCTGGAGCAGCACCTGGCCAAGTACGCCGGCACCGTCATCGCCATCACCCACGACCGGTACTTCCTCGACAACGTGGCCGGCTGGATCCTGGAGCTGGACCGCGGCCGGGCCATCGGCTACGAGGGCAACTACTCCACCTACCTGGAGAAGAAGGCCGCCCGGATGGCCGTCGAAGGGCGCCGCGACGCCAAGATGAAGAAGCGCCTCGACGAGGAACTCGAGTGGGTCCGCTCCAACGCCAAGGCCCGGCAGACCAAGTCCAAGGCCCGGCTCGACCGGTACGAGGAGATGGCCACCGCGGCGGAGCAGACCCGCAAGCTGGACTTCGAGGAGATCCAGATCCCGCCGGGCCCGCGCCTGGGCAGCACCGTCATCGAGGTCAACGGCCTTACCAAGGCGTTCGGCGACCGGGTGCTGATCGACGGCCTCAGCTTCTCGCTGCCGCGCAACGGCATCGTCGGCGTGATCGGCCCGAACGGCGTCGGCAAGACCACCCTGTTCAAGACCATCGTCGGGCTGGAGGAGCCGACCACCGGCTCGGTCAAGGTCGGCGACACCGTCTCGCTGTCGTACGTCGACCAGAGCCGGGCGGGTCTGGCCGGCGACAAGACGGTCTGGGAGACGGTCTCCGACGGGCTGGACCACCTCCTGGTCGGCAAGGTCGAGATGCCGTCGCGGGCGTACATCGCCGCATTCGGGTTCAAGGGGCCGGACCAGCAGAAGCCGACCAAGGTGCTCTCCGGTGGCGAGCGGAACCGGCTCAACCTGGCGCTGACCCTGAAGATCGGTGGCAACGTCATCCTGCTCGACGAGCCGACCAACGATCTGGACGTGGAGACCCTCGGCAGCCTGGAGAACGCGCTGCTGGAGTTCCCGGGCTGCGCCGTGGTCATCTCCCACGACCGGATGTTCCTGGACCGGGTCGCCACGCACATCCTGGCCTGGGAGGGCGACGACCAGAACCCGGCCAAATGGTTCTGGTTCGAGGGCAACTTCGAGGCGTACGAGAAGAACAAGATCGACCGGCTCGGCGCCGAGGCCGCCCGTCCGCACCGGGTGACCTACCGCAAGCTCACCCGTGACTGACCGCTTCGTCTACCACTGCACGCTGCGCTGGTCCGACCTGGACGCGTACGGGCACGTCAACAACTCGCGCTTCCTCACCCTCTACGAGGAGGCGCGGGTGGCGTTGATGTTCGCCGGCGGCCGGGCGTGGGGGGTGGGCTCGTTCGCCGACGGGGTGGTCATCCGCCGGCACGAGGTCGACTACCTGCGCCCGGTCGACTACGCGCTGGGCCGGGCCACCGCGGAGGCGGCGCCGACGGTCCGGATCGAGCTCTGGGTGGAGGAGCTGCGGGCCGCCTCGTTCACCGTCGCCTACGAGCTGTACGACGGCGAGGTGCTGGCCAGCCGAGCCCGATCCGTCCTCGTCCCGTTCGACCTGGCGGCGCAGCGGCCCCGCCGGATCTCCCCGGAGGAGCGGGCCTTCCTGCTCCGGTACGCGCCGGGGGTGGCGGAGTGAGCGCGCCGAGCGGTTCCGCGCGCCCCGCGGCCGGGAGCCGAGGGGGCGGCGTGAGCGGGCGGCGCGGGCCGGTCCGGCGAGCCCCGCAGTCGCGAACCGAGGAGCTCGCATGACCGGGCCTGCGGCGGGGCACGGGCTCGACGGGGTGGCCGACGCGGGGGCCTTCCTGGCCCGGCTGGTCCGGCTGGACCCGGCCACCCTGGTCCGGCTCCGGCCGGTGCCCGGCGTCGGCCGTACCGCCCTCTGGGCCCGGTTGCCGTGGGGCGTCCTGGTGGTCCGCACGGTCACCGGGACGGCCCCGGGTGACGTCACCGTCGCCGCCGTGGAGCTGCTGGCCGAGCTGTCGGCCGGGGGCGCCGCGCTGCCCCGGCGTCGCGACGACGGCTGGCGCTGGCCGCTGCCGCCGCCGGCCAGTCGGGCGGTGGAGTCCCTGGCCGCCGAGGACGTACGCCGGATCGCCGCAGCGGCGGCCGGGGCGCTGCGCGAGGCGGCCACGCACGGCGTGGCGGGCCGCGCGGTGGGGCAGCGCGCGCTGCGGGACGCGTTGCTGGACCACGTCGCCGTGGTGGTGACTCCGGACGACGCGCCGGACGCCCCGGTGGAGGTGCCGCAGCGGTTGGTGCAGGGGCTGGTCCGGATGGGCTTCGTCGGCACCGGCGACGTCCGGGTACGCGTTGCCGGCCGATGGGTCGGTCTGGTCGGACCGTACGGAGCGGCCTGGTCGCGGAAGGTGGCGGAACTGAGCCTTACGCCCACAATCACTCATCCGAACGGATGACCCCTGATCATTCTTCCGGCTTGGTGCGTCCGTTGGGGGGATGCTTCAGCCCGGCTGTCCGGGTACCGTCCATGCTCGGATCCAACGCACCGTAGGCGGCTGGATCCGCTGGGGAGTGAGGTGCGCGAGCGATGCCGTGGTGGTCATGGCGCCCAGGTCCCGCCAGTGGCGGCGATCCGGAAACTCGAACCGGGATCACAGTGGAGGAAACCGTCCGGGTCGGACCACCGACCCCCCGTCAGCCGGGGGACGACACCCCGGCCGCCGAGCGGCCCGTGATCGCGGACATGCCGGCAACCGTCGCCCCGGTCACCCTCCGCCGGGTCTGCGACGCGCTCGACCTGCTCGACGTGCGTTACCTGGCCGACGGCGACGGCAACCTGCTGGCCATGTGGGAGCGGCACGCCGTGCTGGTCACGCTGGAGGGGCCGGACGACGAGATCCTGGTGATGCGGGCCCGTCCACACGCGACGGTGCCGCCGGACTGGGCCGACCGCGCCTACCGCGTGGTCAACGAGTGGAACCACACTCGACGGTTCTGCAAGGCGTACATCGGCGACCCGACCGAGCGCGGCCAGCTCCCGATCTACGCGGAGCTTCAGGTCCCGCTCGGCGCCGGCACCCACGACGCGCTGCTGGTCGAGATGCTCGACTGCGGCGCCGCGGTGGCCGCCACCTTCGTGGACTGGCTGCACGACGAGGGCGCCCTGCTCTGACCGCGCTGCCGGGGCCCCCGGGCCCCGACGCCGCGCGATCCGCTGCCGTCAGGCCCCGGCGGCCGGGTCCTCCATCACGTTGACCATGAAGTACGCGGCCCTCTCCAGGTAGTCCCAGAGCGCGTCGGCGATCTCCGGCGGCAGGTCCAGCCGGTCCACGGCGCGCCGCATGTGGCGCAGCCAGGCGTCCCGCTCGGCCGCCCCGATCCGGAACGGCGCGTGCCGCATCCGCAGTCGCGGGTGGCCACGCTGCTCCGAGTACGTGTGCGGGCCGCCCCAGTACTGCATGAGGAACAGGGTCAGCCGGTCGGCCGCCGGGCCGAGGTCCTCCTCCGGGTACATCGGGCGCAGCAGCGGGTCATTGGCCACACCCGCGTAGAACTCGTCCACCAGCTTGCGGAAGGTGGGTTCGCCGCCGACCGCCTCGAAGAGGGTCATCGACTCGCCTGGGGAATTCACCCTTCCATCCTGCCAGGTGCCGACTGCGCAACCGCCCCGCCCACCGGCCGGCGGGAGTCAGGTCACCCCACCGCGTGCCGGCGCCGGCCGTGCTCACCGGAGCGGTTGCCGATCACGCCGGGCGTGCCCGTCATGGCCGGGGTGTGCGGGTCTGGGCCGGCGGTGTCCCGGGCGACCGAATCGGCCTCGGCCGCCGCGACGGTCGCGGCCACCGTCTCCGGGCGCGGCCAGGTGAGCACCGCCAGGAGCATCAGCCCCACCCCGGCGGCACTCCACACGCCCACCACCGTGGGGATGCTGAACCGTTCTGCGAGCGCCCCGGTGACCAGCACGGCCCCACCCTGGGTGATCTGCGTCCCACTGGCCATCACGCCGAACGCCCGGGCCCGGTAGCCGTCCGGCAGGGCGCGGACGAACAGACCGTTGGCCACCGGCAGCAGCCCGCCCACCGCGAAGCCGCAGCCGGCGGCGAGGAGCGCCACCAGGAGCGGCGGCGGGTCGAGCAGGGCGGGAACGAGCGCCGCCGGGGCGAGGACCGCCAGCGGGCGGATCAACGCCACCCGGCGGCCCGGGGCGACGAGCCGGCTGATCAGCAGCCCGCCGAGGATGTAGCCGATCGGGTTGGCCGCCATGATCACCGCCTGGGCGGTGCCGGCGTCCATCGCGCCGTCGGTCCGGTCGGCGGCCCATGGGGCGGCCAGCCCCTCCGGCACGATCGAGAAGACCACCGCACTGAACACCACCACGGCGATGGCCCGCAGGACCTGCTGACCGAAGACGATGCGGAAGCCCTCACCGGTCTCCCGCAGCAGGTGGCTGCGGTGCGCGGCGGTCATCGCGGGCGGCCGGTCCCGGAGGCCGAACCGGCACAGGGCGGCCGACAGGCCGAAGGTGGCCGCGTTGATCAGCAGGGCGACGTTGGGGTCGATCGCGGCGATCGCCGCGCCGAGCAGGTAGCCGACGACCTGGGCGGCCTGGGCGGTGCTCGCGGTGACCGACAGGCCCAGCACCAGCCGGTCGCCAGTGAGGATGTGCGGCGTCAGCGCGGACCGGGCGGCCTGGCTCGGCGGGTTGGCCAGGGTGGCGGCGAAGATCAGGGCGAGGATCGCCCAGGGGGGCATCACCGGCACGGCCACCAGTGCCATCAACGCCATCCGGATGACGTCACAGATCACCATGACCTGCCGGTACCGGTGCCGTTCGGCCAGCGCGGAGAGCAGTGGGCCGCCGATCAGCCAGGGCAGGTAGCTGGCCGCGAACGCGGCGGCGGAGAGCGCCACCGAGTCGGTCTCCCGGTAGACCAGGACGGTGACGGCGGCTTTGGCCAGGTAGTCGCCGACCCAGGAGAGAGTGCTGGCGGTGAAGAGAGCGCGGAACTCCGGCTGGCTGAACACGTCGCGGAAGGTGGCCGAGCCCTCCTGGGCGGGTCGCTCGTCGGACACCGTCGCCTCCATCGTCCCCGGGCCGACCACTCATGGTGGGACCGACCGGGAACCGTCGTCAGGTTTACGGATCAGCGAGGACACGAGCACGCTCCGACCGGAGCGTGCTTACCGGATTCTGCCCGATCGTCTGACAACTGGCTAGGGTGAACGGATTGATCGTCGCATCTCCGACTGAACGATCGGACGATACCCGAGGGGCCGCACGGCGCGCGACCCCCGCCAACCGCCGGTCCAGCAGGGGCCGGGTGGCGACCGGCCTCAGGTCGCGCCGCCGGTGCCGGTCTCCCCGGGAGTCGGGAGGTTGGGCGGCAGGCCCGGATAGAGCCGGGCCGCCGCGATCCGGGCGGTGATGCCGGAGTTCTCCAGCGCCTCGGCCAGCCGGCGGCGCAGCTCGCGGCCGACGGCGAACTGCCCGTCGGCGGTCGTCTTGACCACCGTGCGGATCACCGCCCCGTCCACGGTCATCTGTTCGACGCCGAGCACCTCCGGCGGCTCGACGATCTGGGGTGCCAGCTCCGGGTCCATCGCCACCGACGCGGCCGCCGTACGCAGCACCGCGGTGGCCTCCTCGGTGCCGGCGAAGCCGATCGGCAGGTCCACCACCACCAGGGCCCACCCCTGGCTCTTGTTGCCGACCCGGACGATCTCGCCGTTCCGGATGTACCAGAGCACGCCCCGGCCGTCCCGGACCGTGGTGACCCGCAGGCCCACCGCCTCCACCACGCCGGTCGCCTCGCCGAGGTCGACGGTGTCGCCGACGCCGTACTGGTCCTCGATCAGCATGAACAGGCCGGCGATCAGGTCCTTGACCAGGCTCTGCGCGCCGAAGCCGAGGGCGACGCCGGCGATGCCCGCGCTGGCCAGCAGCGGGGCCAGGTCGAAGCTGAACTCCTTCAGCACCATCAGCAGCGCGATGCCGAAGATGAAGGCGGTGACCATGCTGCGCAGCACCGAGCCGATCGCCTCGGCGCGCTGCCGCCGCCGCTCCGGCACGAAGTCCTCCGGGTTCGCCGCGGCGCTGGGGATCCGCTCGCGCAGCGGCTTGAGGAGGGTGGGCACCGCGGTCTCGCTGGTCGTCCGGACCAGCCGGTCGATCGCCCGGTGCAACGCCCAGCGGGCGACGAAGGCCAGCAGCAGGATCAGGATGATCCGCAGCGGCTTCAGGACGATCCAGTAGCTGCCCTCGGCGAACCAGACTGAGCCGGTCAGCTCCAGTACCTGCTTGCACAGGGGGTCGGTCCGGCAGTCGACGGACGGACTTGGGCCGGGGTCGGGCGCGGCGGCCAGAACGCGGAGCATCAGGTCGGCGGTACTCACCCTGCTTTCGTACCGCACGGCTCCTGGGCGCCCGCTGCTGACCCACCAGGACGGGGGCCTCGTCACGACTTCCCAGTGAACCGATCATCGTGGCACAGCCACGAAAGGTTCATGAGCGTACCCCGGATTAGTACGTGCAATCGCGGGTCCGATCAGGGACGATGGGCGCAGCGGACGTCGGTGATCCGGCCGGCGTCGGTGCGGCTCCCCGCTGCCTGCGGGGCACCCCCCGGCGCAAACAGCGGCAGGAGCGGCTGGACCGGGAGGGTGAGCACGATGCCTGACATACGACCCACGGCGGGCTCCGGTGCACTCGTTCTCAACGCCACCTACGAGCCGCTGTGTGTCGTGTCGGTGCGTCGCGCCGCGATCCTCGTGCTCTCCGCCAAGGCCGTCTGCGTCGCGGACGGCGACGGCGTCCTGCACAGCGCCCGCAACGCGCTCCCGGTCCCCTCGGTGGTCCGGCTGACCCGCTACGTCCGGGTGCCCTACCGCACCCATGTCGGGCTCTCCCGCCGCGCGATCTTCGCCCGGGACGGCTGGCGGTGCGCCTACTGCCGCGGTCCGGCCGAGACCATCGACCACGTCTTCCCGCGCAGCCGGGGCGGCCGGCACGCCTGGGAGAACGTGGTCGCCGCCTGTGCCCGGTGCAACCACACCAAAGGGGACAAGACGCCGGCGGAGCTGGGCTGGCGGCTGCACAGCCTGCCGGCGGCCCCGAAAGGGACGGCGTGGCGGGTGCTCGGGCACCGGGCGCCGGACCCGCGCTGGGCGGACTGGCTGGACCTGCGCGAGCCCGAGCCCGAGGCCGCCTGAGCCCGCTCTCCGGCCGTGCGCCTGAGCCCCGGTCACCGGCCACGCGTCTGAGCCCGTTCACCGGCCGCCCGCCCCTGCGCCCGGGCTCACGGGCCACGCGCCTCGACCAGCGACGCGTAGACCACCAGGTTGTCGGCGTAACCGGTCGCGCCGCCCACCCATCGGCCGCCGCAGGTGATCAGGCGCAGGTTCGGCTGGCTGAAGTCGCCGAAGATCTCGTTCACCGGCAACCGCTCCTTGCCGTACCGCTGCACGGAGGTGACCTCGAAGACGGCCACCGAGCGGTCCTCCCGGGTCACCTCGACCCGGTCGCCGTCGTCCAGTTTCTTGAGATCGTGGAAGACGGCGGGACCGGTGGTGGTGTCGACGTGCCCGACGATCACCGCCGGGCCGTTCTGCCCCGGGGTCGGTCCCTGGTCGTACCAGCCGGCCTCGCCGGCCCGCTCCAGCGCGGGTACGGCGATGCTGCCGTCGGCGGCGATGCCGACCCGGTGCACCGGGGCACGCAGGCCGAGCTTGCCGATCGCGATGTCGGTCGGCGGGCTCGCCGCCAGCACCGGGAACTTCTTCGGCGGCGGCCGTATCCCGGCAAAGAGCCGGTCCGGCAGCACGGTGACACCGGTCACCCGTTCCACGCCGAGCATCGCGATGATCAGCACCATCAGCGTGCCGATCACCAGTACCGGGGCGCCGGGGCCGCGCCGCGCCGCGTACCGCCAGCGAGCGGCGGTGCGGGTGGGCCGGACCGGCGCGATGCGGGCGCGCGGGTCGGCGGTGGCGACGCTGGCCGTGGCGGCCTGGCCGGCGGTGCGGGCGAACCGACGGGTGGCCCGGGTCACCAGCCGAAGCGAGGTCCGCAGCCCGTGGCCGGCCGTACCGGGCCGGGTCCCGCGGGCGTCCCGGTTCGCCTGCGGCCGGACGTTCCGCACGTGGCCCACGCCCCGGACGGGCCGGCCGCGGCCGCCGCCGATCCGCCGGGTGCGGCCGTCGCCCTGGATGCGCGGGCTGCCGTCGAGGCGGGCCGGTCGGCCGCCGATCCGCCGGGTGCGGCCGTCGCCGTGGATGCGGGTGCCGCGGCGACCGGGGGCCGGCGGCATGCGGCCGTCCCGACGGATCCGGGCGGCCCGGCCGTCACCCTGGATCCGCCGGCCGCGGCCCCTGCCGTCGATCCCCGTGGGGCGTCCGCCGGGGCCGGCCGGCGCGGGTGCGCCGGTCAGGGCGGCGACACCGGCGTCATCCCGCGGCGCCGGGGTGCGGCCGTCGCCGCGGATCCGCGTGCTGCGACCGTCGTTCCGGGCGTCCGGCTGCCGGCCGGCTCGGGTCCGTGGGCCTGCCATGGCCGCACCTCGTCAGAAGCGCGACCCGGTCCTGCGGCGGGCGCCGACGCCGGCCACCACCGCCACCGCGACCAGCCCGCCGACCAGCAGCAGCGAGCCGGCGCCCCGGCCGCCCGCCGTGCCGCCCCCGCCGGTGGCCGGGCCCTTGCTGGGCTGGGCCATGTTCAGCACGGTCAGCACGGTCTGTGCGGTGTTCCCGTTGGAGCAGCGCAGGTCGACCGGGAAGTCACCGGCCTGCTTGTTGGCCGGGATGGTCACCGCCCCGGTGAGGAAGCCGTTGTCCGGTCGGAGCATCACCCGCCCGAAGGCGTCCGAGTTCACCTCGGCCTGCCGGTTGTTCGCGTTGTCGCAACTGGCCCGGATGTTCACCCGGGTGCCGGCCTGCGCGGGATTCGGCGTGACCTCGACGAAGACGTTCTCCCCGGCGCGGGCCGGCGTGGCGGTCATCAGGATGAACGCCCCGACCAGGGCGAGCACGCCCAGTACGGCGGACAGGGCGCGGTGTGACACGAGCCCTCGCATGGTTCCCCCCTCCCGGTGCGGCGCACCGGAATCCTGCTGACGGGCAGTGCCGGCTGCATTCCCGCTGGCGCCGGGGCAAACCGGCGCGGGACCGCCGACCGGGAGATCACGCTCAGCGGCGGCGACCGGCCGACGATGAACCGGTGCGGGGCAGCGGGGTGACCGGGTGCCAGTCCAGCGGGGTGGAGAGCACCATCGTGCTGGACGGCTGGCCGTACGGGGCGAGCCGGTCGATGACCCGCTCGAACTCGTCGATCGAGCCCGCCGCGACCTTGAGCATGCTGCACGCGTCCCCGGTGATCCGGTGGATCTCCATGATCTCCGCCCAGCCCGCCACGTCCGGGTCGTTGAGGATGCACCGGGACCCGTAGCAGGACATCCGGATCAGGGCGACCACGGTACGGCCGGCCCGGGTCAGGTCCACGTGCGCGTGGTAGCCGGTGATCACCCCGGACTCCTCCAGCCGGCGGACCCGTTCGGCCACCGCAGGCGGCGACAGGTGCACCCGGCGGGACAACTCGCTGAACGAGAGCCGGGCGTCGGCCTGGAGCTCGCGCAGCAGGGCCCAGTCCATGTCGTCCACTGCGTGACCTTTCTTTCGTGAACCCGGCAGCCGTGCGGCCTTCAACACGACAGGTCAAACCACCGTACCGCCGTTGAACAGGCATTCCATCGGTGGATACAGGAGCGGGATCATGTCGTCTACCCCGCGTACCGAGGGAGATGACGGTGGAACAGACGACGGCGGTTCGTCCGGCCACCCCGCAGCAGCGGGCGGCCCGGGCGGCGCGCAACGGCGGCGAGCCGACGCTGGAGTTCGCCGACCGGGTGCCCTACGACGCCTACGTGCGGGCGAGCACGCTGCACCGGTTGCAGCAGCCGCTCAGCGACGATCCGGGCGAGATGTCCTTCCTGATGGTCAGCCAGATCATGGAGCTGTACTTCGGGCTGACCTGCCACGAGCTGCGGCACGCCCAGCGGGAGCTGCGGGCCAACCGGATCTGGGAGGCGCTGCCCCCGCTGCGCCGCGCCGCCCTGCACCTGGAGGGGCTCAACGCCGCCTGGCACGGGCTGCGCTGGATGACCCCGGCCGACTTCAACCGCTTCCGCGACCGGCTCGGCGAGGGCTCCGGCTTCCAGTCCGCCATGTACCGGCAGCTGGAGTTCCTGCTCGGCCTGCGCGACCCCGCCCTGATCCGCCCGTTCCGGCGGCAGACCGAGGTGCATGCGGAGCTGACCGCCGCCCTCGCGACACCGAGCCTCTGGGACGACGTGATCGCCCTGCTCGCCCGGCGCGGCTTCGACCTCCCCGGCGAACTGCTCGACCGGGACGTGGCGACCGAGCACGACCCGCACCCCACGGTCGAGGCGGCGTGGGTGCGCATCTACGCCGACGGCGGCCCGGACAACCACCTGCGCCTGCTGGGTGAGGCGCTGACCGAGGTGGCCGAGCGGTTCGGCGACTGGCGCTGGCAGCACATCAAGGCGGTGCAGCGGACCATGGGCGCCAAGGTCGGCAGCGGCGGCTCGGCCGGGCTGGCCTGGTTGCAGCGCAGCATGGCCCGGGTGGTCTTCCCCGAGCTGTGGTCGGCCCGGACCGCGATGTGACCGGAGAGAAGGACATGCCCACCCCCGAAGAAGAAGCCCGCCGGCTCGACGCCGCCGACCCCGGCCACCGGCACCTGTTCCACGTGCCCCCCGCCGAGGGCGGGCGGTACCCCGAGGTGGCGTACCTGGCCGGCAACTCGCTGGGCCTGCAACCCCGGGCCACCCGGGACGAACTCCTCGCCGACCTGGACGCCTGGCGCCGGCTGGGCGTGGAGGGGCACCTGGAGGCGGAGCGGCCCTGGCTGCCGTACCACGAGCTGCTGACCGCGCCGGCCGCGCGTCTGGTCGGCGCGCTCCCGGCGGAGACCGTGGTGATGAACTCCCTCACGGTCAACCTGCACCTGCTGATGGTGAGCTTCTACCGGCCGGCCGGCGAGCGGACCCGGATCGTCATCGAGGACAGCGCCTTCCCGTCGGACAGCTACGCGGTGCGCAGCCAGGCCCGGTTCCACGGCCTGGACCCGGACGCCACCGTGGTCCGGTTGGCGCCGCGCCCGGGCGAGGACACCCTGCGCACCCAGGACGTCCTCGACTTCCTGGCCGCCGAGGGGCACACCGTGGCGCTGCTGCTGCTCGGCGGGGTCAACTACCTGACCGGCGAGCTGATGGACCTCCCGGCGATCACCGCGGCCGGGCGGGCCGCCGGTGCGGTGGTCGGCTGGGACCTGGCGCACGCGGTCGGCAACGTCCCGCTGGCGCTGCACGACTGGGACGTCGACTTCGCCGCCTGGTGCTCGTACAAGTACCTCAACTCGGGGCCGGGCGCGCTGGCCGGTGTCTTCGTTCACGAGCGACACCTGGGCGACCCCGGCCTGCCCCGGTTCGAGGGCTGGTGGAGCACCGAGGCCGCCACCCGGTTCGAGATGACCCCGGTCTCGCGGCCGCCGGCCACCGTCGAGGCGTGGCAGATCTCCAACCCGCCGATCTTCGCGATGGGACCGGTGCGTACCTCGCTGGAACTCTTCGACTCGGTCGGCATGCCGGCGCTGCGGGAGCGCAGCCTCCGGCTCACCGGCTACCTGGAGCGGCTGCTGGACGAGGTGACCGTCGGCCGGCCGCTGACCGTGGTCACTCCCCGCGACCCGGCCCGCCGGGGCTGCCAGCTCTCTGTGCGGATCGGACTGGGCAGCGCGAACGAGCTGACCAAGCGGCTGCGGCACGAGCACGGCGTGATCGCCGACGCTCGCGAACCGGACATCGTCCGGTTCGCCCCGGTTCCGCTCTACTCGACGTACCACGACTGCTGGCGGGTCGCCGACGCGCTGGCCGCCACCGTGGAGGCCACCGCATGATTACGGAACGCGACGAGATCGCCGTCGTCGGGGCGGGGCTGGCCGGCTGCCTGCTGGCCTGCTACCTGGCCCGGCGCGGATACCCGGTGGCCCTCTACGAGCGGCGTCCGGACCCGCGCAGCGGGCAGGTCGAGCGGGGCCGCTCGATCAACCTGGCGCTGTCCGAGCGCGGCCTGGACGCGTTGCGCCGGATCGGGCTGGAGCGGCAGGTGATGGCGGACGCGCTGCCGATGCGCGGCCGGATGATCCATCCTGTCGAGGGGGAGCCGCAGTTCCAGTCGTACAGCGGCTCCGGCGACCGGGCGATCAACTCGATCAGCCGGGGCGCGCTGAACAACGCGCTGCTCACCGCCGCCGCCGCGCGGCCCGGTGTGCGGGTCGCGTTCGACCACCGGCTGGTCGGGCTCGACCCGGCTACCAACGAGATGACCTTCGAGACCCCGCAGGGCAAGGTCACCGCCACCGCGTCGGTCGTCCTCGGCGCCGACGGCGCCGGCTCCGCCGTGCGTGGGCAGCTCCTCGGGTACGGCGCGCTGACCGAGAGCCTGGACTTCCTCGACTACGGCTACAAGGAACTCAGCATCCCGCCGATCGGCGGCGAGTTCGCCCTGGATCCGGGCGCCCTGCACATCTGGCCGCGGGGCACCTCGATGATGATCGCCCTGCCCAACCCGGACCGCTCCTTCACCTGCACCCTGTTCTGGCCCACCCACGGCACCGCGAGCTTCGCCTCGCTGGGCAGCCCGGCCGCCATCGAGCGGTACTTCCGCACCCACTACCCGGACCTGATCCCGCTCGCGCCGAACCTGGTGGACGACTACCAGCACAACCCGGTCGGGGTGCTGGGCACGGTCCGCTGCACCCCGTGGCAGCTGGACGGCAGGATGGGCCTGCTCGGCGACGCGGCGCACGCCATCGTGCCGTTCTACGGCCAGGGCGCGAACTGCGCCTTCGAGGACGTGGTCGAGCTGGACCGCTGCCTGGACGAGTGCGGCGACCAGTGGTCCGTGGCGCTGCCGCTGTTCGAGCAGCGGCGGCAGGCCAACGCCGAGGCGATCGCCCGGATGGCGCTGGCCAACTTCGTGGAGATGCGGGACAAGGTCGCCTCGCCGGTGTTCCAGACCCGCAAGCGGATCGAGCACGCCCTGGAGCGGGCGCTGCCCGGCCGGTACGTGTCGCAGTACGAGTTGGTCTCCTTCTCCACCACCCCGTACGCCGAGGTGCGCCGCCAGGTGCGCCGGCAGTACCAGGTGCTCGGGGCGGTCGCGGCCGGCGCGGTGGCGGCGCTGGCCGGCGCGGCGATGGTGCTCGGGCGAGGGAGGCGGCGATGACACTCTGGGATCCGCGGCTGATGGCCGGGCACGCGCCGGACGGCCCGGGCCTGCTGCGCAACTTCGTCGGCGGCGAGTTCGTCGCCGCCGGGCGGCGGTTCACCAAGCGCAGCCCGGTGACCGGCGAGCCGGTCTTCGATGTGGTCGAGGCCGACTCGTCCACGGTGGACGACGCGGTGGCGGCGGCCCGGGCGGCGCTGCGTGGCCCGTGGGGCCGGATGGGCGAGCGGGAGCGCGCCGAGGTGCTGCGGCGGATCGCCGACGAGTTGGAACGCCGCTTCGACGATCTGGTCGCCGCCGAGGTGGCCGACACCGGCAAGGCCATCTCCCAGGCCTGTACGCTGGACATCCCGCGCGGCGCGGCCAACTTCCGGGCGTTCGCGGAGATCGTGGCGACCGCGCCGACCGAGTCGTTTACCACGGTCACCCCGACCGGCGGGCGGGCGCTCAACTACGCGGTCCGCAAGCCGGTCGGTGTGGTCGCGGTGATCGTGCCGTGGAACCTGCCGCTGCTGCTGCTCACTTGGAAGGTCGCCCCGGCCCTGGCCTGCGGAAACGCCGTGGTGGTCAAGCCCAGCGAGGAGACTCCGGCGTCGGCCACCCTGCTCGCCGAGGTGATGGCCGCGGCGGGCGTACCGGAGGGCGTGTTCAACCTGGTGCACGGCTTCGGCCCCGACTCGGCCGGGGAGTTCCTCACCCGGCACCCGGGCGTGGACGCGATCACCTTCACCGGGGAGTCCGCCACCGGCAGCGCAATCATGCGGGCCGCCGCGGACGGGGTGAAGGCGGTCAGCTTCGAGCTGGGCGGCAAGAACGCCGGCCTGGTCTTCGCCGACGCCGACCTGGACGCGGCGGTCGCCGGGTCGGTCCGGTCCAGTTTCACCAACGGCGGCCAGGTGTGCCTCTGCACCGAGCGGATCTACGTGCAGCGGCCGGTCTTCGAGGAGTTCACCGCGCGGCTCGCCAAGCGCGCCGACGAATTGGCGTACGGCTGGCCGGCCGACGAGGCGACGGCGAACATGCCGCTGATCTCGCACGGCCACCGGGACAAGGTGCTCGGCCACTACGACCTGGCCCGGGCCGAAGGCGCCGAGGTGTGCGCCGGGGGCGGGGTGCCGCGCTTCGGCGACGCCCGGGACGGCGGCGCGTACGTGCAGCCGACCGTGCTGACCGGGCTCGGGCCGGACGCCCGCACCAACCGGGAGGAGATCTTCGGCCCGGTGGTCCACGTCGCACCCTTCGACGACGAGGACGCGGCGTACGCCCTGGCCAACGGCACCGACTACGGCCTGGCGGCGACGGTCTGGACCCGCGACGTGGGCCGGGCGCACCGGGCCGGAGCCCGGCTGGACGCCGGCATCGTCTGGGTGAACACCTGGTTCCTGCGCGACCTGCGCACCCCGTTCGGCGGGGTGAAGGCATCCGGCATCGGCCGGGAGGGCGGGGTGCACTCGCTCGACTTCTACTCCGAACTCACCAACGTCTGCGTGGACCTCACATGAGCGAGCGGAGCGAGCGAATCAGCCGGCTCAGTAGCGCGGCGCCTCGCGCCGCCGTGGAGCGACGCGAGGCGGTGGCGTGAGCGGGCGGAGCGGGCAGAATGGCCGGCATCGTGAGCGCGAGGAGCGGGCCGGGGTGGCGAGCCCCGTGGTCGCGAACCGCCGTGAGCGTCGTCAGCGAGCGCAGCGAGGAGCGGGGATGACCACCGTCGACATCGAGGCCGCCAACCGGGAACTGGCCGTCGCCCGGCAGGACGAGAAGCCGTGCCCGCCCCTGCGGGGCCGGCTGTTGCCGGAGGGCGACATCGAGTCGGCCTACCAGGTGCAGCAGGTTTACACCCGGCAGCGGCTC
The DNA here is from genome assembly GCF_001905095.1 of Micromonospora sp. CB01531. Taxonomy (GTDB): domain Bacteria; phylum Actinomycetota; class Actinomycetes; order Mycobacteriales; family Micromonosporaceae; genus Micromonospora. Next base: position 27,494 of record NZ_LWLS01000077.1, on the reverse strand, counting down.
GGCAAGGGCCACCGCCGGGTGGGGGCGAAGATCGGGCTGACCTCGCGGGCGGTGCAGGAGAGCTTCGGCGTGTTCCAGCCCGACTTCGGGGTGCTCTTCGACGACATGGCGGTCGGCGACGGCGTCGAGGTGCCGATGGGCCGGTTGCTCCAGCCCCGGGTGGAGGCGGAGATCGCCTTCGTGCTGGGCGCGGACCTGCCCGACGAGCGGGTCACCACCGTCGACCTGATCCGGGCCGTGGACCACGTGCTGCCGGCCATCGAGATCGTCGACTCGCGGATCGCCGGGTGGGACATCTCCATCGTGGACACCGTGGCGGACAACGCCTCCAGCGGGCTCTTCGTGCTCGGCACCGCGCCTCGCCGGCTCGCCGACCTCGACCTGCGGCTGTGCGGCATGGTGCTGGAGCAGGCCGGTGAGCCGGTCTCGGTGGGGGCGGGGGCGGCCTGCCTCGGCAACCCGCTGCACGCGCTGGAGTGGCTGGCCGGCACGATGGCCCGCGCCGGCGACCCGCTGCGCGCCGGGGACGTGGTGCTCTCCGGGGCGCTCGGCCCGATGGTGCCGGTCAGCCCTGGGGCGGCATACGAGGCGCGGATCTCCGGGCTGGGCTCGGTGCGGACCTGTTTCTCCAAGGAGACGCGATGAGCGAGCGTCAGCGAGCGAGTCATCAACGCAGCGTCGGTGTGGCGGTGCTGGGGTCGGGCAACATCGGCACCGACCTGATGATCAAGGTGCTGCGGCTGAGTGACCGCCTGCGCATGGTGGCGATGGCCGGCATCGACCCGGCGTCGGACGGCCTGGCCCGGGCTCGGCGGCTGGGCGTGGCGACCACCGCCGAGGGCGTGGACGGCCTGGTGGCGCTGCCTGAGTTCGCCGATGTCGAGCTGGTCTTCGACGCCACCTCGGCCGGCGCGCACCGCCGCCACGACGCGGTGCTGCGGGCGCACGGCCGGACCGTGGTCGACCTGACACCGGCCGCCATCGGCCCGTACGTGGTGCCGCCGGTCAACCTCGACGAGCACCTGCACGAGGCGAACGTCAACATGGTCACCTGCGGTGGGCAGGCGACCGTGCCGATCGTCGCCGCCGTCGGCCGGGTCACCCCGGTGGCGTACGGGGAGATCGTCGCGTCGATCGCCTCGAAGTCGGCCGGGCCGGGCACCCGGGCCAACATCGACGAGTTCACCGAGACCACCGCCCGGGCCATCGAGGTGGTCGGCGGCGCGGAGCGCGGCAAGGCGATCATCGTGCTGAACCCGGCCGACCCGCCGCTGCTGATGCGGGACACCGTCTACTGCCTCTGCCCGGACACCGACGCCGATCGGGCCGCCATCGCCGCCTCGGTCGGCGAGATGGTGGCCACCGTGCAGGAGTACGTTCCGGGCTACCGGCTCAAGCAGGACGTGCAGTTCGACCGGGTCGACACGTACGTGCCGTCGCTGGGGCGGCAGCTGACCGGGCTGCAGGTCTCCGTCTTCCTGGAGGTCTCCGGCGCCGGGCACTACCTGCCCGCGTACGCCGGCAACCTGGACATCATGACCTCGGCCGCGCTGCGCACCGCGGAGCGGCTGGTGGCCCTGCGCTCGGCCGGGCGCGGCCCCGCGCCGGCGCGGCACACGGAGGTGACCGTCCGATGACTGATCTCTACATCCAGGACGTGACGCTGCGGGACGGCATGCACGCCATCGCGCACCGGTACACCGTGGACCAGGTGCGGACCATCGCCGCCGCGCTGGACGCCGCCGGGGTGGCCGCCATCGAGGTGGCCCACGGCGACGGCCTGGCCGGGTCCAGCGTCAACTACGGCCACGGCGCGGCCAGCGACGCCGACTGGATCTCCGCCGCCGCCGAGGTGCTGACCGGCGCGAAGCTCACCACGCTGCTGCTGCCCGGGATCGGCACCATCGCCGACCTGAAGGCCGCGAAGGCGCTCGGGGTGACCAGCGTCCGGATCGCCACCCACTGCACCGAGGCGGACATCTCCGCCCAACACATCTCCTGGGCCCGGGAAAACGGCATGGACGTCGCCGGGTTCCTGATGATGTCGCACATGAACGACCCGGCCGGGCTGGCCGCCCAGGCCAAGCTGATGGAGTCGTACGGGGCGCACTGCGTCTACGTGACCGACTCCGGCGGCCGGCTGCTGATGTCCGACGTGGCCGAGCGGATCGACGCGTACCGGCAGGTGCTCGAGCCGGAGACGCAGATCGGTATCCACGCCCACCACAACCTGTCGCTCGGGGTGGCGAACAGTGTGGTCGCGGTCGAGCACGGGCGGATCCTCGGGGACGGGCCGCTCGGCTCCCCGTCCGGGCGGACCGTCCGGGTGGACGCCTCGCTGGCCGGCATGGGTGCGGGCGCGGGGAACGCTCCGCTGGAGGTCTTCGTCGCGGTCGCCGAGCTGCACGGCTGGAAGCACGGCTGCGACGTGTTCGCGCTGATGGACGCGGCCGACGACGTGGTCCGCCCGCTCCAGGACCGGCCGGTCCAGGTGGACCGGGAGACCCTCTCCCTGGGGTACGCGGGCGTCTACTCCAGCTTCCTCCGGCACGCCGAACGCGCCTCCGCGAAGTACGGGGTGGACGTCCGCTCGATCCTGGTCGAGCTGGGCCGGCGCCGGATGGTCGGCGGCCAGGAGGACATGATCGTGGACGTGGCGCTGGACCTCGCGGGCAAGGAGAACTCATGATCGGACCGGACATCGCGGGGATCGCCGAGAAGCTGGGCGCGGCCGCCGACACGGCCACCGCCATCCCGCAGCTCGCGGCCGAGACCGGCCTCGACGTCGACACCGCGTACGCGGTGCAGTCCGCGCTGCTCCAGCGCCGCCTCGACCGGGGCGAGCGGCTGGTGGGGCTGAAGATGGGGTTGACCAGCAAGGCGAAGATGGCCCAGGTCGGCGTGGACGAGGTGATCTGGGGCCGGCTCACCGACGTGATGCGGGTCCCCGACGGCGGGAGCGTCGACGTGGCCGCCTTCATCCACCCCCGGGTGGAGCCGGAGGTGGCGTTCCTGCTGGACCGCCTGCCCGAACCCGGCGAGCCGGTCGGCGCGTTCACCGACGCGGTGCGCGCGGTCGCCCCGGCCATCGAGCTGATCGACTCCCGCTACGCCAACTTCACCTTCTCCCTGCCGGACGTCGTCGCCGACAACACCTCGGCCGCCGCGTTCGTCGTCGGACCCTGGTCGCCGGTGCCGGAGGGGCTGGACAACCTCGGCGTGCTGCTGGAGATCGACGGCCGGGTGGCGCAGGTCGGCTCGACCGCGGCGATCCTCGGCGACCCGCGCCGGGCCCTCGACGAGGGGCTCCGGCTGGCCGGCCGGCACGGCGTGCGGCTGCGCGAGGGCTGGCTCTTCCTGGCCGGCGCCGCGACGGCCGCGGTGCCACTGCGCCCGGGCACCCACGTCCGTGTCGTGGTGGAGAAGCTCGGCACCGCGTCGCTGCGGGCTTCGTCGTGAGTGACGAGGCGCGCGTGGTGGCCGGGAAGGCGATCCCTCGGGGCGCGTTCCCGCACGTCAAGGTGGCCGGGGGGTTCGTCTTCGTCTCGGGTACGTCGTCCCGGCGGCCGGACAACACCTTCGCCGGTGTCGAGGTGGACGAGTTCGGCACGACCAACCTGGACATCCGGGTGCAGACGCGGGCGGTGATCGAGAACGTCCGGGATCTGCTGCGGTCGGTCGGCGCCGAGCTGTCCGACCTGGTCCAGGTCACCAGCTACCTGGTCAACATGAATGATTTCGGTGGATACAACGAGGTGTGGGCGGAGTTCTTCGACGCCACCGGGCCGACCCGGACCACGGTGGCGGTGCACCAGTTGCCGCATCCGCACCTGCTGATCGAGATGCAGGCCGTGGCCCTACTTCCGTCGGGAGGTCAGTCGTGAGTGAGATCGCCGAGCCGTTCAGCTTCCAGGGCTGGATCGGGGAGAACCAGCACCTGCTCAAGCCGCCGGTGGGCAACAAGGAGATGTTGCCGGGCAGCGATGACTTCATCGTCATGGTGGTGGGCGGCCCCAACCAGCGGACCGACTTCCACGTCGACCCGTACGAGGAGTTCTTCTACCAGGTCAAGGGCAACATGCACATCAACCTGATGCTCCCCGAGGGCCCGCGTACGGTGCACGTCCGCGAGGGTCAGACGTGGATGCTGCCGCGCAACACCCCGCACTCGCCGCAGCGGCCCGAGGCCGGCTCGATCGGCATGGTGATCGAGCGGGTCCGCGAGGAGGGCACGCTGGAGAAGTTCCAGTGGTACTGCCCCGAGTGCAGCCACCAGGTGCACGAGGTGGAACTCCAGGTCCGCGACATCGCGGCCGACCTGCCCCCGGTCTTCTCGGCGTTCTACGCCGACGAGAAGGCCCGTACCTGCACCAACTGCGGCGCGCTGCACCCGGGCAAGGGCTGATGCCGGGACGTGTCGTGGACGTGCACACGCACGTCGTACCCAAGGGGTGGCCGGACCTCGCCGCGGCGTGCGGCGGGTCCGGCTGGCCCTGGCTGCGGGTGGACTCCGAGCGCGCCGCCATGATCATGGTCGGCGAGACGGAGTTCCGGCCGGTCGGCGCGGAGTGCTGGGACGCGGCGACCCGGCTGGCCGACATGGCCGCCGACGGCGTCGACGTGCAGGTGGTCTCGCCGACCCCGGTCTTTTTCAGCTACGACCGCCCGGCCGAGCAGGCCGTCCGGGTGGCCCGGATCTTCAACGACCTCACCCTGGCGGTGACCGCTGCCGGGGGCGACCGGCTGGTGCCGTTCTGCCAGGTGCCGTTGCAGGACCCGGACCTGGCCTGCGCGGAGCTGGACCGCTGCCTGGCGGCCGGCCACGTCGGGGTGGAGATCGGCAACCACGTGGGCGACCGCGACCTCGACGACGCCGGCACCGTGCAGTTCTTGACCCACTGCGCGCAGGTGGGCGCCCCGGTCTTCGTACACCCCTGGGACATGCCGGGCGGCCCGCGGCTGGACCGCTGGATGGCCCGCTGGCTGACCGGGATGCCGGCCGAGACGCACCTCTCGGTGCTGGCGCTCATCTTCGGCGGGGTCTTCGACCGGGTGCCGGAGACGCTGCGGATCTGCTTCGCGCACGGCGGCGGCAGCTTCCCGTTCTGGCTGGGCCGGGCCGACAACGCCTGGCACCGCCGGGGCGACCTGGTACGCGGCGCCTCCACCGCCCCGCCGAGCTCCTACGTCGACCGGTTCTGCGTCGACTCGGTGGTCTTCGACCCGGCCGCGCTGCGGCTGCTGGTCGACACCATGGGGGAGGACCGGGTGCTGGTGGGCAGCGACTATCCGTATCCGCTGGGGGAGCGGCCGGTCGGTCAGGTGGTCCGGAAGGCGGACTTCCTCACCGCCGACCAGCGCGACAAGCTCCTCTCCCGCAACGCCCTGCGCTTCCTGCACGGCTGACGGCGGCCGGGCCAGGCTATAAAGACGGTGCGGGTGACCGCGATTCTTGAGGAAGCTCTGGCGGCGACCTGCCTACCCCTGGATCTCGAAGACGGCCGCAGTGCGCGAGACTTCCGAGATGCCATGACGATCCGCGCCCGCCGGACTCAGCTCATGATCGATCTGCCCGTGACCGCCGCTGTCTCGACTCGCACGCGTGACCTTCAGTTGGCGCTGACCGCGCGGGGTCATCATCGGGCCGCCAGTCCCGTTGACCTGACGGTTGCCGCTGTGGCGGCCGAATATTCCGCGACGGTCCTGCACTACGACCGCGACTTCGATCGGTAGGCCGAGGTCGGTGGCCCTCGGTCCGAATGGGTCGCACCGCCCGGGACCCTGTGAGTCGGACCGTGTCGGGACGGCCCACGCCGGCCCGGCACGGCAGGATGGGGCTATGGCCGAGCCGCACGACCTGACCGCGCTGGAGCAGGCCGCCGCGATCCGCCGGGGCGAGCTGTCCAGCGTGGAGCTGGTCGAGCACCACCTGCACCGGGTCGAGGCGCTCGGCGACACCGTCGGCGCGTTCGTCACCGTCACCCCCGAGCGGGCCCGGGAGGCGGCCCGGGCCGCCGACGCGGTGCCGGTGGACCGACGGGGCCCGCTGCACGGCGTACCGACCGCGATCAAGGACCTCACGCTGACCGCCGGGGTGCGGACCACCTTCGGTTCGGCCGCCTTCGCCGACCTCGTGCCGCCGGTCGACGCCGACGTGGTCCGGTTCATGACCGCCGCCGGGCTGGTCAGCCTCGGTAAGACCACCACCTCCGAGCTGGGCTGCTCGCTCTACTCGGAAGGGTTGGTGGCGCCACCGGCGCGGAACCCGTGGCGCCTCGCGTACACCGCGGGCGGTTCCAGCGGCGGCGCGGCGGCTGCGGTGGCGGCCGGGCTGGTGCCGGTGGCCCAGGGGTCCGACGGCGGCGGCTCGCTGCGCATCCCGGCGTCGCTCTGCGGTCTGGTCGGATACAAGCCGAGCCGGGGCCTGGTCTCCGGCGGCCCGCTCGGGTTCGGCGGGTTCGGGCTGCCGGTGAACGGCCCGCTCGGACGGACCGTCCCCGACGTGGCCGCGCTGCTCGACGTCATGGGCCAACCGGTGCCCGGCGAGCCGTACCTGCCGCCGGCCGCGCCCGCCGGCGGTTATCTGGGCGTCGCCCGCGACGCGGCGCCCGGGCGGCTGCGGATCGGCCGCTTCACCACGCCGATGCTCGCCGACGAGCCCGTCCACCCCGACTGCGTGGCCGCTGTCGACCGGGCCGCCGCGCTGCTCACCGCGGCCGGCCACGAGGTGGTCGAGGTGCCCGCGCCGCTCGGCCCGGCGGCGTGGCCGCTCTTCGAGACCCTCTGGTACGTGCTCGCGCTCTCCCCGGTGCCGCCGGAGCGGGAGAGCGAGCTGCTGCCGCTGACCCGGTTCCTCCGCTCCCGGGGCGCGGCCGTCGGCGCCGGTCCGCTGCTGGCCGCGCTCGGCGAACTGCAGGCCCAGGTACGCCTCGGCGTCCGCCGGACCGCCGGCTGCGACCTGCTGCTCTGCCCGACCCTGGCGGCGCCACAGGCGCCGGTGGGCGCGTTCGCCGCCCTCGACCCGGCCGAGGACTTCGACCGGCAGCGCCGCTTTTCGCCGTACTGCGCCATCTTCAACGTGACCGGTGATCCGTCCGTTTCCCTGCCGCTCGGCCGGACCGGTGACGGCCTGCCGGTCGGGGTGCTGCTCACCGGCCGGTACGGCGCGGACGCCACATTGATCGCCACGGCCGCGCAGTTGGAGCACGGCTGTGGCGGGTGGGATCAGCACCCCGCAATCTGGCGGGCGGTCGGCTCCGCTAACGTGAACATCACAAGCGGGGTCGGGGACCCGTCGTAATGATCGTCCACCCGACCCGGAAATTCCTGGTCTCTCTTTCCGCCTGGGGGCGTTGGGATTGTCTGTTACCGAGACGTTGCTGGTCTTCGCTGGCATCCCGGCGGCCGCGGTGCTGGTGATCGCCGGACTGGCGTTCGTCGGCGGCCGTGGCGGCGGTGGCGGCGCCAAGCGCTACCGGCCGGGCCGGCCCTTCGACTTCACTCCGGTCTGGTTCCTGGGCCGTCCGGAGCAGCTGGCCGACTCGGCCGGCACGGCACTGGCCGCCGGGGCGCAGGCGCCGGCGCTGAGCAGCCGCAAGCAGGAACTGGCCGGCCGGGAGGCGCCGGCCGCGGGTACCGGAGGCGCAAGTGACCGTTGGTGAGATGTCGGCCGCGACCGGGACGGGCAACCCGCCCCAGGTGTTGGACGGGCCCTTCTCGACCCGTCAGCTGCTCCGCATCGACGAGGCGCTCCGCTTGGCCGACCAGGGCACCGGACTGGTCTTCTCGGTCTACGTGGGCGGCCTGGACGAGCCGATCCGGGAGCACGCCGAGCGGCTGCACCGGCAGCTCGCCGAGCCGGACAAGTCGGTGCTGATCGCCGTGTCGCCCAACCAGCGGCAGCTGGAGATCGTCACCGGCCGGTACGCCCGCAAGCGCATCCCGGACACGTACGTCAAGCTCGCCGCGCTCTCCATGGTGGCGTCCTTCGGCGGCGGCGACCTGGCCGGCGGCATCATCCAGGGCCTCGACCAGCTCGCCAGCCACGCCGGCAAGGGCTGAGCTCTTCCCGTACGACGAAGCCCGCCCCGCGAACTCGCGGGGCGGGCTTCGTCGTCCTGTCAACGGGGCCAGACGGACGGGTCAAGCCGCATCGACCACGGCTCGCCGACCGCGACCGGGTCATCCGGTCCCACCGTGCCGAGCAGGTCGTAGTGGACGCCCTTGACCAGCTCGTAGCGGTACACCACCGGACCGAAGTCGCCCCGCTCGACCCGCCAGTAGGCGGGGATGGCCGCCTCGGCGTACAGGGCGGGCTTGGTGAAGCGGTCGTGCCGGCGGCTGTTGGGCGACTCCACCTCGACGACCAGGGCGATGTTCGCCGGATCCGCCCACATCCGATCTCGAGGCGCACCAGGCTTGAGGACCGTGATGTCCGGAAACAGGTTGCCACCTGGCACCCGGACACCGATCTCTCGGATCACCCTCCAGCCGTCCGGCGCAGTCTGCCGCAGCGCCATCCGGATGTCGTCCGCCAGTTCGTGATGGTCTGGTCCGGCCGGAGGGGGCACGTGCAGGCTCCCGTCGATGATCTCGTAGCGGTTCCCGTCCTCCGGCAGGTCGAGCAGGTCCTGCTCGCGCCAGCTACGTTCCGGTGGGCGCCACTCGTAGGTCGGCCGTGCCATCACGTCCACCTCCTGCCCACACGATAACGGCCCGGGGCGACGCGGGCTCGCACCCGCGCCGGCCCCGGGCCGCGTACTCCTCAGGTCAGGCGCTCCGGGCGTCCTTGGCCCGGGCCGTCAGGGCGCGGACCACGCCGTCGCGGCCCTCGGCAACCAGCCGGCGCAGCGGGGCCGGATGCCCGTCGCCCGCCAGCCACCCGTCGGTCGCCGCCACCGTGTCGTCCTCCACCACGTACGCCGGGTAGGCGAGCTGGGCGAACTCCTGCGCCGGCTCGCTGTCCCGGCTGCCCCAGACCTGGTCCACCGTGGCGAAGTACTTCTCCCGGTACGGCGCCACGAGGTCGACCTGCGCCGGGTGCGCGAAGCCCTGCAGCAGCGCCCGGTTGCGCCAGTTCGGCAGCGCCTCCGGGCCGGTGAGCGCCGCCCACACCGCCGCCTTGTTCTCCGCGGTCGGCACCAGGGCGTGCGCGTACGCGGCCTCCCGCTCGCCGCTGGCGGTGCGGTCCCGGGCCAGCTCGGCCTCCACCTCGGCGGCCCCGGCCGCACCGTTGGCCACCAGCGACTGGAGCACCCCCCAGCGCAGCTCGGTGTCCACCGACAGCCCGGCCGGCACCTCGACGCCGTCCAGCCAGCCGCGCAGCGCCGCCAGGTCCTCGGCGGACCGGGCCGCGGAGGTGTACGCCCGAGCCCAGGCGAGCTGGAACCCGCTGCCCGGCTCGGCCGCGGCCAGTGCCGCGCGGGCGGTACGGGCCAGCTCGGTCCAGCCGGCCGGCGCCCACGCCGGGTCGGCGTAGAAGGTGAGCGCGGTGGTGGCCTGCCGCAGCGTGGCGGTGACCAGGTTGATGTCGCTCTCGGCGGGCAGGCCGGCCAGCACGAGCGCGACGTAGTCCCGGGCGGACAGTTCGGCGTCCCGAACCATGTCCCAGGCGGCCGTCCAGCACAGCGCCCGCGCCAGCGACGACTCGAAGCCGGCGATGTGCTGCACCACGTTCGCCATGGACCGCTCGTCCAGCCTCAGCTTGGTGTAGGTGAGGTCGTCGTCGTTGAGCAGCAGCACGTCGGCGGCGGGCGTGCCGTGCAGCGCGGACAGCTCCGTCGTCTCGCCGGTCACGTCCACCTCGATCCGCTCCCGGCGGACCAGCCGCCCGTCGGTCAGGTCGTAGAGGCCCACGCCGATCCGGTGGGTACGCAGCGTCGGGTGCCCGGCCGGCGCCTCCTGCCGGACCAGCACCCGCTCGTAGCTGCCATCGGCGCCGATGGTCAGCTCCGGGCGCAGCGTGTTGACCTGCGCGGTCTCCAGCCACTGGGCGGCGAACTTGCGCAGCTCCCGGCTGGAGGCCGCCTCCAGCTCGGCGAGCAGGTCGTCGAAGGTGGCGTTGCCCCAGGCGTGCTTGCCGAAGTATGCCCGCAGGCCGGCCAGGAACGGCTCCTCACCGACGTACGCGACGAGCTGCTTGAGCACGCTGGCGCCCTTGGCGTACGTGATGCCGTCGAAGTTGACCTCGACGGCCTCCAGGTCCGGCATCTCGCAGTAGACCGGGTGGGTGGAGGAGAGCTGGTCCTGCCGGTAACCCCAGTTCTTGCGGATCGACAGGAAGGTCGTCCAGGCGTCCTGGAACCGGGTGGCGTGGGTGTTGCACCAGTGGCTGGCCCACTCGGCGAACGACTCGTTCAACCACAGGTCGTTCCACCAGCGCATGGTGACCAGGTCGCCGAACCACATGTGGGCCAGCTCGTGCAGGATCGTGTTGGCGCGCTGCTCGTACTCGAAGTCGGTGACCTGCGAGCGGAAGATGTAGTGCGACTCGGCGTGCGTGACGCAGCCGAAGTTCTCCATCGCGCCGGCGTTGAAGTCCGGCACCCAGAGCTGGTCGTACTTGGCCAGCGGGTACCGCACGCCGAACTTCTCGTGGAAGAAGTCGAAGCCCTGCTTGGTGATCAGGAACAGGTCGTCCGAGTCCAGGTACTGCGCCATCGAGGCCCGGCAGAAGACGCCCAGGTCGATGCCGTCGTGGCTGTCCCGCACCTCGTGGTACGGGCCGGCGCAGAGCGCGGTGATGTAGGTGCTCATCCGCGCCGACTCGGCGAAGTGGACGGTCTTGAGCGCCTCCCCGGCCGGCTCCTCCCGCTCTACCGGCATGTTGGACACCACCCGCCAGTGGTCCGGCACGGTGGCGTGCCAGGTGTAGACGCTCTTCAGGTCGGGCTGGTCGAAGCAGGCGTACACCTTCTGTGCGTCCGCCGTCTCGAACTGGCTGTAGAGGTAGGTCTCGCCGTCGACCGGGTCGACCGTGCGGTGCAGACCCTGCCCGCTGTTCGAGTACGCGAAGTCCGCGTCCACCACGAGGACGTTCTCCGCCGCCAGGCCGGCCAGGGTGAGGCCCTTCTCCGCCGACCAGCCGGAAGTGTCCACCGGCGCGCCGTTGAGCGTGGCGGACCGGACCGAGTCGGCGGCCACCTCGATGAACGTGCTCGCCCCCGGCTCGGCGCAGCGGAACCGGACCTCCGTCACCGAGCGGAACGTGCGGCCGGTGGCGGCCTGCACGGCAGTGGACAGGTCAAGGCTGATGTCGTACCCGGTCACGTCGAGCAGGCGGGCCCGCTCGGTGGCCTCGACCTGGGTCAGGTTACGCACTCCCGGCACTGTTCGTCTCCATCCCACTGTTGTCGCCGCGGCCCGCGGCACCGGCCTCGCCGGCCCGCTCGTGGCGGCCGGTCCGCACCGAGTCTTCCATGCAATGACACCCTTCGGTGGCCGAGGTCACGCTCTCATTCCGGCACCGGTCGATGCCGCCCGGGGTGAGGATCGGGGGTAAGGCGCCGGAGTTCCGGCGTGCGAAGTCGTGAAGGGATATCACCGTGACCGAACGTGCCGCCGTGGACATGTGGTTCGACCCGCTGTGCCCGTGGGCCTGGATCACCTCCCGCTGGCTGCTGGAGGTCGAGCAGGTCCGGGAGGTGGACATCCAGTTCCACGTGATGAGCCTCTCCGTGCTCAACGAGGGCCGGGACCTGCCCGAGCAGTACCGGGACCTGATGAAGCAGGGCTGGGGCCCGGTGCGGGTCTGCATCGCCGTCGAGCAGGCCCACGGCGGGGAGACGCTGGCGAAGCTCTACACGGCCATGGGCACCCGGATCCACCTCGGCAAGGAGCCGCTCGGCCGGGAGATGCTGGTCGGCGCGCTGACCGACGTCGGGCTGGACCCGGCGCTCGCCGACGCTGCCGAGACGACCGCGTACGACGAGGCGCTGCGGGCCAGCCACGAGGCGGGCATGCGGCCGGTCGGCACCGAGGTCGGCACCCCGGTGATCCACGCCCCCGGCCCGGACGGCGGCCAGGTCGCCTTCTTCGGCCCGGTGATCACCCCGGCCCCGAAGGGCGAGGCGGCCGGCCGGCTCTGGGACGGCGTGCTGCTGGTCGCCGGCACCCCCGGCTTCTACGAGCTCAAGCGGACCCGGGAGCTCGGCCCGATCTTCGACTGAGGTGTGGACGGGCCCCCGGTCGACGCTTCGGTGGAGCGGGACCCTTCCTGGCAGCGCGCGACCCCGCGGCGCCGGCGTCACCCCGGCGGCGCGGGGTTCGTTTCATCAGGTGTCCCAGCCGGCGGCCCGCGGGGCCGCACCCCGGCAGCTCCTGGAGGCGTTCCATGGGTAAGCACCGCCACCTGTCCGAAAACGCGCCGGTGCCGGCGACCGAGGACTCCGGTGCGACGTACTGGTCCGTGGCCGAAGGCGACTGGCCGGCCGTCCGGCCGACCCTGCCGCCCGAGATGGTGGACCTGCTGGCCCCGCCGATCGTGGTCGGCGTCGCCCGGGTTGTGGCCACCTCCCGGATGACCCCGCCCGCCGACGCCGCCCTGCCGCCCGGGACCGCCGGGCCGGTCCGGTCCGGCGCCGCGGCCGGCCGGCCCGCGCCGGGCGCGACGACGGTACGCCTCGCTTCCTCCGCCGCGTCCCGGCCGGCCACCCCGGCACCGAGCCGCCGGCCGGCCCCCGGCCGGCACCGCAGCGCCGGCGTCGACCGCACCGCCTGACGGCTGTCCGGAAGGGCTGCCTGCGCCACTCCTTTCACCTGATGGAAGCAGCGAGGGTCCGGCACGGCGCGGTGGGTGGCGCGGGTAGCGTCAGCGGGCATGACGGTCGTGCATCCGATCGCCCGGGCCTGGATCACCACTGGCGGCACCGGCGCGCAGAACTACGACGAGTTCGCCGACGACGCGGAGATCACCGCCATCGTCGAGGCGAATCCGCACAGTGCACTCGGCATCGAGATGCCCCACCGGGCACCGGGCAGCGTCGGGAAGCCCTTCCTCGACGCGCTCCCCGACGCGGTGGCCCGCCTCGCCGAGGCCAAGGCGGACGGCAGCTACACCCCGGCCGAGCAGGTCGTGGTGCTCTACCGGATCAGCGCACCCGGCGAGGAGCCCGCGTACGGGCTGTTCGCCATGGTCGACACCGACCAGATCTCCACCCGGGCCGACGAGCCCGGTCTGGTGATCCGCAACGAGGACGTCTTCATCGCCAAGGTGCGGGAGCGGGTGGCCCTGGCCGAGGCGCTGGGCCACCTGCTCTCGCCCGTACTCCTGCTGCAGACCGGGCGGGGTGACGAGCTGCACGCCGCGCTCGCGGCGGCGACCGAGGCGGCGGGCGCGCCCGCCGCGACCGACGTCGACCAGGCCGGGCGGACGCACGCCATCTGGCTGGTCGGCCCCGGCCCCGAGCAGGACGAGCTGACCGCCCTCGCCGGCGGCGGGGAACTGGTGGTCGCGGACGGCAACCACCGCAGCCTGGCCGCGCAGACCGGTGGCCTGACCCGCTTCCTCTCGGTGATCACCACGCCCGCCTCGGTCGCCATCCAGCCCTACAACCGGCTGGTCAGCGAGCTGACCAGCACCCCGGAGGAACTGCTCGACCGGCTGCGCGCCGCCGGCGCCGAGGTCAGCCCGATCAACGGCCCGGTCGAGGTCCCGGCGGCCGGCGGCACCGTCCGCCTCTACCTCGCCGGCCAGGGGTACGCGGTCAGCCTGCCGCAGGTCGGGGGCGGCCGGCTGGAGAACCTGGACCACGCGCTGGTCGAGCGGCTGCTGCTGCGCGACGCGCTCGGCCTCGACCCGGGCGACAAGCGGATCACCTACGTGGGCGGCGACTACCCGGCGAGCTGGCTCACCGGCGAGGTGGACGCCGGCCGGGCCGAGCTGGCCGTCCTGATCGCCCCGGTGACCGTGGACGACTTCGTCGCGGTGAACCTGGCCCGGGAGAAGATGCCGCGCAAGAGCACCTGGTTCACCCCGAAGGCGCGCGCCGGCCTGGTCGTGGCCGAGCTGCCGCGCTGATCCTGTGACGAATTCGCCTCCGTGCCGCCGCCCGCGCGGCGGCACGGAGGCCGGCCTGACAGACTGCGCGGTATGCGCGTCTACCTGGGATCCGATCACGCCGGCTTCGAGCTGAAGGGGCACCTGGCCAACCACCTGGCCAAGCAGGGGTACGAGGTCGTCGACGTGGGCCCGCACGGCTACGACCCGGACGACGACTACCCCGCGTTCTGCCTGCACACCGGCGACCGGGTGGTCAACGACCCGGGCAGCCTCGGGGTGGTCATCGGTGGCTCCGGCAACGGCGAGCAGATCGCCGCCAACAAGATCGCCGGCGCCCGGGCCGCCCTCGCCTGGAGCATCGACACCGCCCAGTTGGCGCGGGAGCACAACGACGCCAACATCATCGCCGTCGGGGCCCGCCAGCACACCCTGGACGAGGCGACCGCCCTGGTGGAGGCGTTCCTGACCACGCCGTTCTCGGGCAACCCGCGGCACGCCCGCCGGATCGCCCAGGTGGCCGCCTACGAGCAGACGCGCGAGCTGCCCGACCTGCCCGCCTGACGGCTAGCGGTTCGCGCGGGGGAGTTCCTCGCGGGGCACCCAGTTGCGCCGGACGATCACGACGCGGGCCTCGGCCTCGGCCAGGTCCGCGTCGGTCGGCCGGGCGGCGTCCCGCGCCCGCAGCGCGGCGGTCACGCTCACCTGCGAGGAGCCCGAGCCGACCAGGCCGCGCAACCCCCGCTCACCCTCCTCGGCGGGGCCGCCGCGGCGTCCCCGCTCCGACGACTCCAGCTCGGCGTGTCTTGCGCCACGCCGCGACCTGGAGCCGTCGTCCGACGACTCCAGCTCGGCGGGTCTGGTGGCACGCCGCGACCTGGAGCCGTCGTCATGCACCTTCGCCGTGGTGGCGGTCGGCCCGTCTGCGAAGGTGCCGGCGGGCTCATGCCGGCCGGCCCGCCCGGCGGCGCCTTCGCCGTCCGGCGCCCCGGCCTCGCCGTGGTGCCGCAACCGGCGGCGTCGCCGCTCCGCATCACCCATCACCCGACCGTACCGTCCCACCGCTGATCGCGCCCGCCCACGCCCGGCCACCCCGAAGCCGGCGATCATGGAGTCGGCGGTAGCGAAACCGGGCGCATTTCGCGGTCATGATCGACGTGGGCGGCGGGCTCAGCGGCGGAGACTCAGAAGACCTCCATCGGGGCCGGGGCACGGTGCCAGCCGAAGGCCGGGGCCACCTCGGCTACGGTGCCCGGCACCAGTTCGCGGACCCGGCCGGCGGCGGCGAGCGCCCCGAGCCCGGACCCGCCCAGGTACAGCTCGCCGAGGACGCGGACGTCGCAGCCGAGCCGGGCGGGTGCGTCGCTCGCCGCGCACTCGGCCCCGGTCGGACCGCCGACCAGCCGCCAGCGGCCGGTGTTCTCCGGCAGCAGGTCGTCGGTCACCTCGAACACCACGTCCACGTCGACGGCGTACCGGCGGGCGGCCAGCGCGGCCGGGACGTCCACGACGCGTAGCCACAGTGCGTCGGAGACGTGGGCGCCGAGCTGCCGAGGCTCGTTCACCAGCCACAGCAGCGGCTCGTCCACGGCGGCCCGGTCGAACGACAGGCGCCGGGTCAGGTCGATCGACAGCAGTAGCCGCCACAGCGCCTGGTACGCCGCCGGGTTCCCGGCCACCACCTCGTCGACCCGGACCTCGCCGCGCGGGCCGGTCCGGTCCCACTCCTCCTTCGTCCGGTACAGCGCGTACCCGTCCAGGCCGGCGCGCCCCTCGTGCAGCAGCACCCGGCGCTCGGTCGCGCCGCCCCGCAGGTCCGCCACGTCGGCGAGTACGTACGCCCACCAGCGCTCGTCCCGTCGCGACCAGCCGGGGCGGTCGGCGCGGACCCGCTCGTACAACTGGGCCAGCTCGGCCTGGTGCGCGGCCGGCCGGTCCAGGCGGAGCGTGCCTTCGACGGACGCCGGTTCCGGCAGCCGCAGTTCGCTGGTGTCGCAGCTCAGCGTGTACCGCTGCGCGGCCAGGCCGTAGCCGAAGCGGGGATAGATGCGACCCTCGCTGGCCCAGAGCACCGCGACCGGCTCGCGGCCGGCGTCGCGGATCTCGCGGAGCTGCCGGCGCATCAGCCCGGTGAGCAGGCCCCGGCGGCGGTGGGTCGGGGCGACCGAGACCATCGTCACGTGCGCCGCCGGCACGGTCGCGCCCGGCACGGTCAGCTCGCGGCTGAACGCGCTGGCGTGCGCCACGGCGGCGTCGCCGTCGCGGACCAGCAGGGCGCGCTCCGGCTCGAAGATGGGCCGCTCGATCTCCCGCAGCTCGGGGTCAACGCCGCCGTGGAAGGCGAGGGCGAGCAGCCCGGCGATCTCGTCGAAGTCCTCGGCCCGGGGCACCACAGCGTCGATCATCGGAACTGTCTAACCCATCACCTTCGGGGTCGGCGACCGATTTGCCGGCTCGCTACCCTCGGAACCGTGGCCGGCGTCGGTCGAGGGGGAGGACACGAGATGGCGGACCAGACACAGCCGTGGGCCGAGCGCACCGTGGAGGTGCCGCCGCAGCCCGGTGTCGGGGTGGTGCCACCGCAGCGGGACGCGTTCCGGCGCGGGGTCGCCGCGGTGGGGCAGCCGAGCAGGCCGCGGACCGAGCAGTTCTCCACCGTCGACCCGACGGCGGGCTGGTCCGGTGACTCCGCCCCGCGCCGCCCCATGAGCTGGCATCTGGCCCAGCTGCGCCGGGGCGGCGAGTGGAGCGCGGCAGGCGCCCTGTTCGCCTTCGTCTGCTGGGGGATCTGGGCGATCTCCGGGCGGGGCGATCTCGGTGCCCCGCTGCTCACCTTCGTGCTCAGCCTGCTCACGGCCGTCGGCCTCTTCGCGCTCGCCCGCCTGCTCGGCCGGCTGGTCTGGGAGCGGCAGCTGGGCCGGATACGCCGCAGCGCACGCGGAGCCCACCTGGTGACGGCGATCTTCCTGGCCGGTGTCGGGGTCGCCTACCTCCAGCAGACCGAGTGGGTCGTGGCCGCCTGGAACTGGGTCAGCGGCAACTGATCCGCCGTGACCGCGGGCGGGTCGGCGTTCCGCCGCCCGCCCGCAGGCCCGGTCGCGGGATGCCGCGACGCCGGTCGTCACTCCACCAGGACGGGGTCGCCTTACCCCTCTTTGCCCGGTTCATCCGTCGCCCGGTGGGCTGAGCCGTCCAGCGACCCGGGCGGATCAGTCCGCGAACCGGTACAGCACGAAGTCCTTCTCGGCACCGCAGGCGAGCACCTCGGCGTTCCACGAGCAGGACTCGCTGCGTACCTCCTTGAGCAGCCCCATCTCGGACGGGCCGTCGGCGCTCACCGACATCCCGGCCACGCTGCGGTCGTCCGCCACGCTGCTCGGCGTCTCCGCGAAGAGCAGCACGTTCCCGGCGTCGATCCGCCCGGCCACCCCGTCCCGGTCCCGCAGCACCGCCGTGCCCTCTGGGTCGAAGAGGGTGACCGCGGCCTGCGGGGCGTCGCGCCGGACGAGCAGGTGCTCGCCGAGCGGTACCAGCCCATCCGCCTTCGGGGCCGGCCAGTGACGGGTGGCCTTCCCCTCGGTGACCGCCACCACCTCCGTCCCGTCAGCCCCGGAGCCCGGCACCTCCAGCAGGCAGGCCCGGTGCTCGCCGCAGGTGACCAGCGTCTTCGCCCGGCGCCGCTCGTCCGGGGCGGTGTAGAGCACGACCGGCCCGGCGAGGCTGCCGAGGTCGTAGGCGAGCAGCCGGTAGCCGTGGGTGTCCTCGATGACGTACAGCCGGTCGTCGCGCGCCGCCACCAGGTCGTCGACGTCGGCGACGTTGGTCCGCTGGCGGATCTCTCCGCTGTTCATGTCGATGACCCGCACCGACCGGTCCGCCCCCACCTGGACGAGCCGGGTCGCGTCCCCGAGCCATGGCGCCCGCGGCGATCCGTCGAAGTACGCGGGCCCGCCGAGCGCCTCGCCCGTGCCGACGGGCACCACCGCGGTGCGGGCGTCGCCGTACTCGTTGCGCGGGTTGTCGTGGTGCCACTTCTCCTGACCGTTGTCGAGCCGCAGCCCGACCAGCCGGCCACCGGTCCGGTCGAGCCAGACCGCCGTCTCCTTGGTGAAGTACAGGGCGTCGTCGCCCCGGATGGTCAACCGCCAGCGCTGGTTGCCCGAGCCGGCGTCGAGTACCACCAGGTCGCGGGGGGTGGCACCGGAGGCGTCGGCGAGCACGGCGACCGCGCCGGGCAGCGCCTGCACGGCCTGCCACCGGTCCGCCGCCACCGGGGTCGGCTTGCGCCACCGCTCGTCGCCGGTGGCCGCGTCGACCGCCACCACCTCCAGCCGGTTGTCCGCGCCCGGATACGCCAGGTAGGCCCGGTCGGCCAGCACCGAGGTGAACATCGCGGCCGGTCGCTCGCCGCCCGCCTCGGGCCGGGCAATCAACTTCGGGGTACGGAACTCCAGCGCCGGGTAGGGGTCCCGGAGCGCCCACAGCACCGCCGCTGCCACCACACCGATCACCACGAGGCCGGCGCCGGCCGCGATCCAGAGAGCCCGCCGGCCCCGTCCCGGTCGGGCCGCGCCGATCCCCGGCGGCGCGGGCGAGACCGGCGGCTCCCCGCCGGATGTCCCCAGTCCCCGGCCGCCGGGAGCGAAACCGCGCTGACCGGGGACGGCCGGGGGTTGCCCGGCACCGGCGTACCCGGACGGAGCCGGGGCGACCGCGTACCCGGGCAGCGTCGGCGCGTCGTCGACCAGAGTGCCGTGCGGGGCGGGGACCGGCACCGTGGTTGCCGGGAGCGCGCCCCCGGGTGCCGCGCCCTTGGGCAGGATGCCGTGCGGTCCGGCGGCCGGCGGCGGGCTCTGGGGCAGCGTGTCGGGCGGCCCGGCGGGTGCGGGCACGGTGGGGGCCGTTGGCGCGCTCTCGGGTCGGGTGCCGTGCGGGCCGGCGGGTGCGGGCCCGGCCGGCGCCGGGGCGCTCTGGGGCAGCGCACCCTGCGGGCCGGCGGGCACCGCCGGTGGCGTCCCGGCTGCGGCCCGGCGGGGCAGCGGAAGGTCCGTCAGCGCGCCCTCGGCGACCGGCAGCTCGGGCTGTTCCAGGACGGTCGGGGCGACCCCCAGGTCGGCGTGCAGCATCCGGGCCACCAGCGGCACCCGGGACGACCCGCCGACCAGGAAGAGGCCGGCGAGCTGCCCGGGAACGAGCCCCGCGGCGGCGATCACGTCCCGGGTCTCGGCCACCGCCCGGGCCAGCAGGGGAGTGGCGAGCAGTTCCAGGTCCTCCCGGGTCAGTTGGGCTGCCGCCTCCACCCCCGGTACGGCCACCGGCGCGACCATGGCCCGGGAGAGCATCTCCTTCGCGCCACGCACGTGGTCCCAGAGCTGATGCCGGTCCCGCCACTCCGCGGTGGTCGTCGCGCTGGTCAGGCGCGCCCACGCGGCCGGGTGCACCGGGCCGACCAACTCGCCGAGCCGGCCGACCAGGGCGGCGTCCAGGTCCAGACCGCCGAGGTCGGCGACGCCGCCGCTGGCGACCAGGGCGAATCCCGAGTCGCCCCAGGGGTCGGCACCCTCGTTGCGCAGCACCGCCACGTCGAGGGTGCCGCCGCCGAAGTCGAACACCGCGACGGCTCCCCCGACCGGCACCGGCCGGCGCAGCACCTGGGCGTAGTAGCGGGCGGCGGCCACCGGCTCGCGCAGCAGGCGGGTGCCGGGCGTGATCGGACCGGCCATGGTGTGCTCGGCGGCCGGCGGCCAGCCGGCCAGCGCGAGCGCGTCGTGCAGCACCTGCCGGCGGGGCGCCGCCCAGGCCGCCGGGTGGGTGACCACTGCAGGCGGGAGGAAACCCACCGCGGCCACGGCGGCGTCCGCCACCGTCCGCAACGTCGCCGCCAGCAGCTCCGCCGGCCGGTACGTCCGGCCGCCCAGCTCGACCGTCTCCTCGGCCACCCGGCGCTTGGGGTTCGGCTCGTACCCGGCCGGGTCGGCCTGGGCCAGCCGTTGCGCGTCCCGTCCCACGTGGAACCGTCCGTCGGAGTCGACGTAGACGCCGGAGGGGAGGATCGGATGTCCGTCCACGAGCAACGGGCGGCTCCGCCCGTCCGGCCAGCGCAGCACCGCCACCGTGTTCGAGGTGCCGAGGTCGACGCCGAGGGCGAACCCGTCCTGCTGGCCTGACATCGTGGCTACCTCCACCCGACGCGGGGATGTCCGGCCCCGCATCGTACGCAGCCCCCGCCGCCCGGCTCATCCGCCGGTCGGGACGGTCGAACCGGGTCCTGGCCGATCATGGTGGGCCGCCGGTACGTCGGACCGGACCGTTCAACTGCCGAGGCCGGCCTCCCGGGCCCGGACGACCTCCTCCTGCTCGGCGCCCTTCATGAGGTAGCCGGCGAAGAGGCATCACTCACGGGGTCGTCAGCTCTTGTGGGTGAGGACGTTGATGACCCTGCCGTTGGGGTCACGCATGAAGAAGCGTCGGACTCCCCATGGTTCGTCGGTGAGCGGGTGCACGATCTCAGCGCCGGCGTTTCGGGCGGCCTGATGCGCGGCATCGACATCGTCGACCTCCACGGACACGTCGGGGATGACCGGTGCAGTGGCGTCGTGGGTCATGAGGCTCAGCTGAGCTCTCGGGTTGGCGCGATCGCTCAGGGTCACGATCCAGCCCATGTCCATGACGACCTCGAAGCCAAGTACCTCGACGTAGAAGGCGGTGGCCGCCGCGATGTCGTCGGTAGCCAGGTCGGGCATTACGCGCTTTATGGCCATGGGGGCCATGCTGCCGCACGGCAAATCCGTCGACCAGGTCTGCCCCGCCTTGTGCGTCATGGCGCTGCCGGAAGTAGGGGCCACCCGAGCTGCCGGCTGGGCAACAAGCCCCGGTGCCGCCCCGAGCCCGGATGCGGCGTGGTTGCCACGCAAAATCAAAGCTGGGGAGATGTGAAAGGCCCAGGTGCCGCGATCATGCGGTCTACCTGGGCCTTCCTGGGTGGAGCGGGCGACGGGAATCGAACCCGCACCGTCAGTTTGGAAGACTGAAGCTCTGCCATTGAGCTACGCCCGCATGCACCCCGCTGCGGCGGGGCGCGCCCGACAGCCTACCGAATCCCCGAACCGGACGCGCAGCCCCGTGCCGCGCGTCGCTGGTCGCTCGACTTCAAGATCTTCACTACTTCCCTGAAAGCGCCCCCTCGCCGCCCCGAGAGACCACTCTTTCCCCGAAACTGCTGCCTCCTGCAAACCCGGCGCGGGCCTTGCGTCGCGCCAGCGCGGGGCCTGGCGCGGCCCCGGTGCGGGTCCGGGGGGCGCGGACGGCATACACTTCTCGTCGCCACGGGGTGTGGCGCAGCTTGGTAGCGCACTCGCTTTGGGAGCGAGGGGCCGTGGGTTCAAATCCCGCCACCCCGACTGTCCGTTCGCGGCCCGGCCGTCCGGGAACCGCCGATTTTTCCGCGCGGCACCCGGGCGCTGCCGATGCAGCAGGCCGGCTCGCCTACACTCGATGCGCGTAATCACGCCCAGACTCAACTGAGATCCGTCAAGGAGTACGCCTGTGAAGAGCACCGTCGAGACTCTGAGCCCGACGCGCGTGCGGCTCGCCATCGAGGTGCCGTTCGTCGAGCTCGAGCCGAGCCTCAAGAAGGCGTACCGGGAGATCGGGCAGCAGGTCCAGGTTCCCGGCTTCCGTCGGGGCAAGGTTCCCCCGCGGGTGATCGACCAGCGGGTGGGCCGGGGCACCGTCCTCAACGAGGCGGTGCAGGAGGCGATCCCGCAGAACATCCTCGCCGCGGTCCGCGAGCACGACCTGAAGACCCTCGGTCGCCCGGAGGTCGAGATCACCGAGTTCGCCGACGGCGACTCGCTCAACTTCACCGCCGAGGTCGACGTCCGCCCGGAGATCACCCTGCCGGACCCGGCGTCCATCGAGGTGACCGTGGACGAGATCCAGGTCGCCGACAGCGAGATCGACGAGCAGGTCAACGGCCTGCGTGAGCGGTTCGCCACGCTGAAGACCGTCGAGCGGGCCGCTCAGGAGGGCGACTACGTCCAGATTGACCTGAACGCCACCGTCGACGGCGAGGAGGTGCCGGGCGGTTCGGCGAGCAACATCTCGCACGAGGTCGGCAGCAAGCAGCTCCTGCCGGGCCTGGACGAGGCCCTGGTCGGCCTGGCCGCCGACGAGAGCACCACCTTCTCCACGCAGCTGGTGGGCGGCGACTACGCCGGCCGTGACGCCGACGTGGCGGTGACCGTCCGCACGGTCAAGGAGAAGGAGCTGCCGGAGCTCAACGACGACTTCGCCCAGCTGGCCAGCGAGTTCGACACCATCGAGGAGCTGCGCAACGACCTCCGCGAGCGGGTGACCCGGGGCAAGCAGGTCGAGCAGATCTACGCCGCCCGGGACAAGGCCCTCGAGCAGATGGTGGCCACCGCCGAGGTGCCGGCCCCGGAGGGTGTCGTCCGCGAGGAGGTCGAGAGCCGCAAGGCCGCGATGGTCGACCAGCTCGAGCGCATCGGTGCCTCCCTGGAGGAATACCTCGCCGCCGAGGAGAAGACCGAGGAGCAGATCGACACCGAGCTCAACGAGGCGGCGACCGAGGGCGTCAAGATCCAGCTCCTGCTGGACACCCTGGCCGACGCCGAGGACGTCCAGGTCTCCGACGACGAGTTCGGCCACGAGATCGTCCACCGCGCCCAGCGCGCCGGCATGGCCCCGCAGCAGTACTACGACCAGCTGGTCCGCTCTGGCGCCGCAGCGGCCGTCTTCGGCGACGTCCGCCGGGGCAAGGCGCTCGCCGCCGTGATGGAGAAGATCAAGATCAAGGACTCGGCGGGCAACGAGGTCACCCTGGACGCGCTCCGCGCCCAGAACGAGGCCGAGCACAACCACGAGCACTGATCGCCGGGTGTCGGCCGCCGTCCCTCGCTGCACGCTGGACGGCGGCCGAAACCCTTTTCGGGGTACGCCCTCCAGGGCAGCTGCGCTGAGAGCGAACAGTGCCCCGACCGGGAGTACGCCCCCCGGCTGAGCGGTTAGTGTCGGGTACGACGGTACGGAGAGCGAAGGGCTGCCATGACCGACATGCACATCCCAGCGAAGCCGCTCCGGGCGCTCGAGGCCCGCGGTGGTGACTCAATTGGCAACCTCGACGACTCGGTCTACAACCGGTTGCTCAAGGAGCGGATCATCTTCCTGGGCAGCGAGGTGACCGACCAGGTCGCCAACCGCATCTGCGCGCAGCTGCTGCTGCTCGCCGCGGAGGACCCGGACCGCGACATCAACCTCTGGATCAACTCGCCGGGTGGCTCGGTCTACTCCGGCATGGCCATCTACGACACCATGCAGTTCATCGACAACGACGTGTCGACCGTGGCGATGGGCATGGCGGCCTCGATGGGCCAGCTGCTGCTCTGTGCGGGCACCAAGGGCAAGCGGTACGCCCTGCCGCACGCGCGGATCATGATGCACCAGCCGTCGGGTGGCATGGGCGGTACGGCCGCCGACATCGCGATCCAGGCCGAGCAGATGCTCTACACCAAGCGGATGTTCCAGGAGCGGGTCGCGTTCCACACCGGCCGGAACGCGGCGGAGATCGAGGCGGACTCGGACCGCGACCGCTGGTTCACGGCCCAGGAGGCCATGGACTACGGCTTCATCGACAAGGTGATCACCGGAGCCGCCCAGGTTCCGGAAGGCGCCGGGACCCTGAGCTGACCGAGGAGCTGACGATGACCGACCTGAGCCTGCCGCCCCAGTTCGCGGCCGTGCACAACCGCTACGTTCTGCCGTCGTTCGTCGAGCGCACGTCGTACGGGATGAAGGAGTCCAACCCGTACAACAAGCTCTTCGAGGACCGGATCATCTTCCTCGGCGTGCAGGTGGACGACGCCTCGGCCAACGACGTGATGGCCCAGCTGCTGACGCTCGAGGGCACCGACCCGGACCGCGACATCATCATGTACATCAACTCGCCCGGCGGCTCCTTCACCGCCATGACGGCGATCTACGACACCATGCAGTACGTCCGCCCGGACATCCAGACCGTGTGCCTCGGCCAGGCGGCCAGCGCGGCGGCCGTGCTGCTCTCCGCGGGCACCCCGGGCAAGCGGATGGCGCTGCCCAACTCCCGGATCATCATCCACCAGCCGGCCACCGAGGGCGGCTACGGCCAGGGCTCGGACATCGAGATCCAGGCCCGGGAGATCCTGCGGATGCGGACGCAGCTGGAGACGATGCTGTCCCAGCACTGCAACCGCCCGGTTGACCAGGTCCGCAAGGACATCGACCGTGACAAGATCATGACGGCCGAGGAGGCCAAGGAGTACGGGCTGGTCGACACGATCCTGACCAGCCGCAAGAAGGGTCTGCTGGCGGCGCACGCCGCGAGCTGAGCTCTGCAGGATCGGAGGTCGGCCGGGGCATCGGTCCCGGCCGACCTCTGACACACCCGTTTTGGGGGTCGGAGAAACCTCCGTCAGCGGGTAACGTCGGGTCTGTACCGCTTCGCTGGTGCGGACCGGCGGATGGGACGACAGACGGACGGGCGGCAGGCCCGCAGGTCAGGGCCGGCGCTCCGGCCGACGAGTGCAGGGAGAACGTAGGTGGCACGGATCGGTGACGGCGGCGACCTACTGAAGTGCTCCTTCTGCGGCAAGTCGCAGAAGCAGGTCAAGAAGCTCATCGCGGGCCCGGGCGTCTATATCTGCGACGAGTGCATCGATCTCTGCAACGAGATCATCGAGGAGGAGCTGGCCGAGTCCGGCGAGGTGAAGTGGGAAGAGCTTCCCAAGCCGATGGAGATCTGCCAGTTCCTCGACAACTACGTCGTCGGTCAGGAGCAGGCCAAGAAGGCGCTCGCCGTCGCGGTCTACAACCACTACAAGCGGATCCAGGCCGAGGCGGCCGGCGCGCCCGGCTCCGGCAACGACGGCGTGGAGCTGGCCAAGTCCAACATCTTGCTGCTCGGTCCCACCGGCTGCGGCAAGACCCACCTGGCGCAGACCCTGGCCCGGATGCTCAACGTCCCGTTCGCGATCGCCGACGCCACCGCCCTCACCGAGGCGGGATACGTCGGCGAGGACGTGGAGAACATTCTCCTCAAGCTGATCCAGGCGGCCGACTACGACATCAAGCGCGCCGAGACCGGGATCATCTACATCGACGAGGTCGACAAGATCGCCCGTAAGTCGGAAAACCCGTCGATCACGCGGGATGTCTCCGGCGAGGGCGTGCAGCAGGCGCTGCTGAAGATGCTCGAAGGCACCGTGGCCAACGTGCCGCCGCAGGGCGGGCGGAAACACCCGCACCAGGAGTTCATCCAGATCGACACCACCAACGTGCTGTTCATCTGCGGCGGTGCCTTCGCCGGCCTCGACCAGATCATCGAGGCCCGCACCGGCTCCGGCGGCACCGGCTTCGGCGCTCGGCTCCGGTCGGTGTCCGATCGGTCGACCGACGACATCTTCAGCCAGGTCATGCCGGAGGACATGCTCAAGTTCGGGTTGATCCCCGAGTTCATCGGCCGGCTCCCGGTGATCACCAACGTGCGCAGCCTCGACCGGTCGGCCCTGGTGCGGATCCTCACCGAGCCGCGCAACGCCCTGGTCCGGCAGTACCAGCGCCTCTTCGAACTGGACGGCGTGGAGCTGGAGTTCGAGCAGCCGGCGCTGGAGGCGATCGCCGACCAGGCCATGCTCCGCGGCACTGGCGCCCGTGGCCTGCGGGCGATCATGGAAGAGGTCCTGCTCTCCGTGATGTACGAGGTGCCGAGCAACCCCGACGCCGCCCGGGTGCTGATCACCCGCGAGGTGGTGCTGGAGAACGTCAACCCGACCATCGTGCCCCGCGAGTTCACTGGTCGCCGGGCTCGTCGGGATCGCGAGGAGAAGTCCGCCTGACCGTCAGCACCGGGGCGCTGCTCGGCTGAGCCCTGTCGCCGACCGCGCGCCGCCCGTACGCTGAGCCCCATGCGCGTCGCCGTCTGCCAGCTCAATGCCCGCGACGACCGTGCGGCGAACCTGGCCGCCGCCGAGGCCCTGCTGGTCAGGGCCGCGGCGGCCGGGGCCGACCTCGCCGTCCTCCCCGAGTACGTCGACTATCTGGGCGTGGCCGAGCGGATGCCGCCGGCCGAGCCGGTCGACGGCGTGGTGGGGGAGTTCTTCGCGGGGGTCGCCCGCCGGCTGGGCATGTGGGTGATCGCGGGCTCGTTCCACGAGGCCGGACCGGATCCGGACCGCACCTGGAACACCTCGCTGGTCTTCGACCGCACCGGTGCGCTCGCCGCCAGCTATCGCAAGATCCATCTGTACGACGTGGAGATTCCGGGCCGGGTCTCCTACCTGGAGTCCGCGACGGTGGCTCCGGGTGACCAGCCGGTGGTGGTCGACGTCGACGGCCTCCGCGTCGGCCTCTCGATCTGCTACGACCTGCGATTCCCCGAGCTCTACCGGCAACTGGCCACGGACGGCGGCGCCGCGCTCCTGGTCGTGCCCGCCGCGTTCATGATGTACACCGGCCGGGACCACTGGGAGGTCCTGCTGCGGGCGCGGGCGATCGAGAACCAGTGCTTCGTCGCCGCCGCCGGCCAGACCGGTGACCACGATCCGGGGCGGACCTGCTTCGGACGCAGCATGGTGGTGGACCCGTGGGGGACGGTGCTCAGCCAGGTCCCGGACGGCCCTGGCCTCGCCGTCACTGATCTGGACCTCGACCGGCTGCGGAAGATCCGCGCCGAGTTGCCCAGCCTCGCCAACCGCCGGCTGTGAGCCCGGTCAGCTCTCCAGCAGCACACCGAGCACGGTGAAGCCGGCGATCGCCGCGGCGGTGATCAGCAATGCCGTGGTCATCCGGGAGCGGCCGCGTTTGGCCAGCCGCCCCACCGACGCCGCGACGACGAAGACCACGAAGGCGGCGATGACGAGCTGCCAGAACGGCAGCAGCAGGCCGAGCAGGGTGTCTGCGGCGAGCGTCGCCACCGGGATCCGGGACACGTCATCCATGCCAGACACTCTGGCACGGTTGTGCGCTCCGTGGTCGTCCTCGATGCCTCCGGTCCGCCATCCGATGCTGTGGCACCCGCCGGAAGCGCAGTGACAGACGTTGATTTGCCTTCTCGGGGCCGTCCGCGTAACTTTCTCTCTGCACGCGGGAGGCCGGACAAACCGGCCGACAGCGGGCGCCAGGCTCGTGGCGGAGACGCCGAGCGAGACTGGGGATCTGGGCGGTGCGAGGCGCTCCGAAATACGGGGTTGCGATCGCGAAGCCGACCGGGTAGAGTTCGAAGGCCGGCAGGGAGCCGGGCGGGTGATCGCGAAAGCGACACCGGCCGGTCCGCCGGAACCCACGACAGCAACGACCGCCGGGAACGGCGTGCGTCGGCGTGGATCGGACCGAACCAAGTTGATCACCTCGGATACGAGGTTGACTGCGCGGAACGGCCCGGGTAGAGTGGAGAGGTTGCCCCGGACAGGGTCCTGCGGAATGCAGGGTTGCTGGATGGTGTGTG
>NZ_LWLS01000076.1 GCF_001905095.1 Micromonospora sp. CB01531 | reverse complement strand
AGACGGCTATTACGGATTTCCCAACGGAGTCCTGAAAGGCCGGGATTCCCACGGTCGCCCGTGAGGTTTCCTATTTCATCGCCGACTGCCTTTCCGGGAGGATCTTCCCTTGAGGTCTTACGTCAGCTCCGCAGGCGTTTTACCTCTCCGCCAGCCCGGCGGCGAGAATGTTCTTAGCAGCGTTAATGTCCCGATCATGCTCGACCCCGCAACCCGGGCACGTCCAGGTGCGCACGTTGAGGGCGAGGGTGGTGTTGATCCGGCCGCAGGCCGAGCAGGTCTTGGACGAGGGCAACCATCGGTCGACGGGGATCACCTCACGCCCGTACCAGGTGGCCTTGTACTCCAGCATGCTGCGGAACTGGCCCCAGGCCGCGTCGGAGATGACACGAGCGAGGCGGCGGTTGCGGAGCATGTTCCGCACGCTGAGGTCTTCGATCGCGACCGTTTGAGTCTCACGGACGAGTCGAGTGGTCAGCTTGTGCAGATGGTCCCGACGCCGGTCGGCGATACGGGCATGAATCCGGGCCACCGTGAGCCGGGCCTTCGCCCGGTTCGCGGAACCCTCCCGTTTGCGGGCCAGGTTCCGCTGCGCCTTGGCCAGCTTCCGCCAGTCGGCCTGCCCGTAACGCGGGTTAGCCACCTTGCCCAGCTCGTCACTCACCCCAGGCATCGGGCGGGACAGGGTGAGCAGACTGGTGATGCCCGCGTCCACACCAACCTCCGCCGCATTCGGCGGCAGCGGCTTCACGGTCGGGTCCTCCACCAGCAGGGACACGAACCAGCGGCCGGCGGCATCCCGGGACACGGTGACCATGGAGGGTTCCGCCCCTTCGGGGAGGGGCCGCGACCAGACGATGTGCAGCGGGGTGTTCATCTTCGCCAACGTGAGCTGCCCGTCACGCCAGCGGAACGCGGAGCGGGTGTATTCGGCCGACGCCCGCGACTTGCGCTTGGACTTGAACCTCGGATACCGGGACCGCTTGTCCCAGAACGCCACGAACCCGGCCTGCAGATGCCGCAACGTCTGCTGCAACGGCACCGACGACACCTCATTCAGAAACGCCAACTCATCGGTGCGCTTCCACTCGGTCAGCCACGCCGACGACTGCACATAGGTGGTGCGCTGCCGGTCCACCGCCCACGCCCGGGTCCGCACCTCCAACGCCCGGTTGTACACCAGACGCACACACCCGAACGTCCGGGACAACTGCTCGGCCTGTTCAGGAGACGGATAAAAGCGGTATCCGTACGCCCGCTTCACCATCCCACCCACGCCTCACACCCTACCAACCGTCCATGTAAGACGATCGTCGAGAGGAGGTAGCGTCGTGTCCTCCCGGCCGTAAACGGCCGGGTTCCCACGCCGCAAACCCGATGGCCGGCTCGACGATGAACGGAAATCGACAGGGTCGTGTCCCGCCGGCCGTCGGTAAGGCGGCGGGCCCGGTCAGGCCGTCCGCTGCAGCACCAGCAGCGCGCGGTCGGGCACGCAGACGGTGCCGCCCGCCTCGACCAGCAGGGTCTGCTCCGGATCCGGGTCCGCGGTGCTGATCACCAGTTCCCACCGCGGCCCGAACTCGGCCCCGGGCAGCGTGAAGTCCAGCGGCGCGTCGTGCGCGTTGAACAGCAGCAGGAAGGAGTCGTCCCGGTGGCGCTGGCCGTACTGGCCGCGTTCCGGGATGCCGTCGCCGTTGACGAAGAGGGTCACCGAGCGGCCGAAGTCGTTCCCCCAGTCCTCGCCGGTCATCTCCCTGCCGTCGGGGGTGTACCAGGCCAGGTCGGGCAGGGCGGAACCGGCGGCCCGGCCGCCCACCGGCAGCCCGGTGAAGAATCGGCGCCGGCGGAACACCTGGTGCCGGTTGCGGAAGTCGGTGAGTCGCCGGACGAAGTCGAGCAGCTCCTCGTCGGCCCGTTCCCAGTCCACCCACGCCAGCTCGCCGTCCTGGCAGTAGGCGTTGTTGTTGCCGTGCTGGGTGCGGCCCAGCTCGTCGCCGTGGCCGATCATCGGCACGCCCTGGGAGAGCATCAGGGTGGCCAGGAAGTTGCGCCGCTGCCGGGCCCGCAGGGCGAGCACCGCCGGGTCGTCGGTCGCTCCCTCGACGCCGCAGTTCCAGGACCGGTTGTGGCTCTCACCGTCCCGGTTCTCCTCCCCGTTGGCCTCGTTGTGCTTGTCGTCGTACGAGACCAGGTCGGTGAGGGTGAACCCGTCGTGGCAGGTGACGAAGTTGATGCTGTGGAAGGGCCGGCGGCCGTCGTCCTGGTAGAGGTCGGCGGAGCCGGAGATCCGGGAGGCGAACTCGGCCAGGGTGGCCGGCTCGCCGCGCCAGAAGTCCCGCACGGTGTCCCGGTACTTGCCGTTCCACTCGGTCCACTGCGGCGGGAAGTTGCCCACCTGATAGCCGCCGGGCCCGACGTCCCACGGTTCGGCGATCAGCTTCACCCGGCTCACCACCGGGTCCTGCTGCACCACCTCGAAGAAGGTGGACAGGCGGTCGACCGCGTAGAACTCGCGGGCCAGGGTGGCGGCCAGATCGAACCGGAAGCCGTCGACGTGCATCTCGGTGACCCAGTAGCGCAGCGAGTCCATGATCAGCTGCAACGAGTGCGGGCTACGCACGTTGAGGCTGTTGCCGGTGCCGGTGTAGTCGACGAACTGGCGCCGGTCCGCCTCGCTCAACCGGTAGTAGCTGGCGCAGTCGACGCCCTTGAAGCTGAGGGTCGGGCCGAGGTGGTTGCCCTCGGCGGTGTGGTTGTAGACCACGTCGAGGATGACCTCGATGCCGGCCGCGTGCAGCGCCTTGACCATGCCGCGGAACTCCTGCACCTGCTGGCCTCGGCCGCCGAGCGCGGAGTAGCCGTGGTGCGGGGCGAAGAAGCCGATGGTGTTGTAGCCCCAGTAGTTGCGCAGGCCCAGGTCGGCCAGGCGGTGGTCGTGCACGAACTGGTGCACCGGCATCAGCTCGACCGCGGTCACCCCGAGCCGCTTGAAGTAGTCGATCATCACCGGGGACGCGATCGCCGCGTACGTGCCGCGCAGTTCCTCGGGGATGCCGGGGTGGCGCATGGTCAGCCCGCGCACGTGCGCCTCGTAGATCACGGAGTGGTGGTATGGGGTCCGTGGCGGCCGGTCGTTGCCCCAGTCGAAGTACGGGTTCACCACCACCGACTTGGGCATGAAGGGGGCCGAGTCGGTCTCCGACATCCGGTCCGGGTCGCCGCCCAGCTCGTAGTCGTAGACGGCCGGATCCCAGGCGACCTCCCCGTCGACCGCCTTGGCGTACGGGTCGAGGAGCAGCTTGTGCGGGTTGCCGCGGACCCCGTTGGCCGGGTCCCACGGCCCGTGCACCCGGTAGCCGTAGCGCTGCCCCGGCCCGATCCCCGGCAGGTACGCGTGCCAGACGTACGCGTCGACCTCGCGCAGCTCGACCCGGCGCTCGGCGCCGGTGTCCCACTCGTCGAACAGGCAGAGCTCGATCTTCTCCGCCACCTCGGAGAAAATCGCGAAGTTCGTGCCCATCCCGTCGTAGGTGGCGCCGAGGGGGTAGCTCTCGCCCGGCCAGACCTGCATGTCGCTCCTTCGGCCCATGATCATGAGCGCACCGGACGGGCGGGCCGCCGGTGCGCACGCGCCTAGTGCCCCGCCGTACGTTCCGCCAACCCACCCGTTCGGACAGTAGCCGGAATCCACCTATCTGATATCGACCGAGCCCTCAGGTGTTGTCCATCACGATCGCCCTTTTCCAGGTGCAAGTTCGCGCGAGATGCCGTTTCCTGGTATCCGGACGTGCGCGCCCGCGCCGATCCGCCCGGCCGTTCGGCCACCCTCACCACGCTCACCACGCCGCCAATGTCGCCGGCGCGCACCACCATGCCTGGACGGAGATTGATGTGACCATCCTGCGGGTCGGCGAGCAGCCCGCCACCGCGACGGAACCACGGAACCGACCCACCCGCACCGCCCGCCCGACCATCCCGCAGCAGCCCGGCGTGCCGCCCCGGACCCGCCGCATCCTGATGCTGTCGTGGGAGTACCCGCCGGTGCTCGTCGGCGGTCTCGGCCGCCACGTACACGCCCTCTCCGTCGCCCTCGCCGCCGCCGGACACGAGGTCACTGTCGTCACCCGCCACGCCGAGGGCGCACCCCTGGAGGAGTACGCCGACGGCGTGCAGATCGTCCGCGCCGCCGAGGACCCGGTCACCTTCCCCCTCGCCACCAACTCCCTGCTGGCCTGGACCATGGCGTTCAACCACACCCTCACCCGGGCCGCGCTGCGCGCCGCCGAGTCCGGCGGGTACGACGTCATCCACGCCCATGACTGGCTGGTCGCGCACACCGCGATGACCCTGCGCGAGCATCTGGACGTGCCGCTGGTCAGCACCATCCACGCCACGGAGGCCGGCCGGCACCAGGGCTGGCTGCCCGAGGAGATGAACCGCACCATCCACGGCGTCGAGCATTGGCTGGCCGCCGAGTCGGGCCGGGTGATCGTCTGCTCCGGCTACATGCGCGACGAGGTGGCCGCCTTGTTCGGCGTGCCGGTCGGGCGGGTCGACGTGGTGCCCAACGGCGTCGAGCCGCAGCGCTGGCAGGCGCCGGCGGCCGCGGTCGCCGCCGCCCGGGCCCGCTTCGCCGGGGACGGCCCGCTGGTCACCTTCGCCGGCCGGCTGGTCTACGAGAAGGGGGTGCAGCACCTGCTCGCCGGGCTGCCCCGGCTGCGCCAGCGGCACCCCGGGCTGCGGGCCGTGGTCGTCGGCGACGGGCCGTACCGGGCGACCCTGGCGGCCGAGGTGCACCGGCTCGGCCTGGGTGACACCGTGAGCATGCCGGGCTTCCTCGGCGGCACCGACCTGCCCGCGGTGATGGCCGCCGCGGACTGCTTCGCGGTCCCGAGCATCTACGAGCCGTTCGGCATGGTCGCCCTGGAGGGGGCGGCGGCCGGGGCACCCCTCGCCGTGGCGCGGACCGGCGGGCTGGCCGAGATCGTCGAGCCGGGCGTGACCGGGATGGCCTTCGCCCCGCAGGACCCGGACGGGCTGGTCGAGGCGGTGCACGCGCTGCTCGCCGACCGGGAGCATGCCCGGGCCCTCGCCCGCCGCGCCCGCACCATGGTCCACGAGCAGTACGGCTGGTCGGCGATCGCGTCCCGCACCGCCGCCGCGTACGCCGCGGCCATCGCCAGGGACGCCGCGTTCACCGCCGAGCGGGCCGAGCAGCGGATGGCCCTCGGTCGGGCGCTCCCGCCGCTGCCGGAGGGCAACCTGCTGGCCGCTGCCGGGCTGCGCTGAGGCGTACCCGCGGGCGGGCGACGGTGGGTCGCCCGCCCGACGGCGGGGGTCACCGAGATGGGTCGAGGCACGTCATCATGCGGTCACGATCTTCCGTCCGGGCTGGTCACGGCCGCTGCCATCGGACAGACTCGCGTGGACCTGTCGGGACGAGGTCCAAGGAGACGCGGTGCGGGTGCTTATGGTCGAGGACGACCTGCGAGTCGCGTCCGCGTTGGCTGCGGCGCTGCGCCGGCGGAACCACGTGGTCATCGCGGCCACCACCGCGTCGGAGGCGACCGCCGCGGGGCCGGTCGATCTCGTCCTGCTCGACCTCAACCTGCCCGATCGGGACGGCCTGGAGTTGTGTCGGCAGATCCGCCGGCGCAATGAGGACGTCGCCATCATCCTGGTGACGGCCCGGTCCGAGGAGCGGGACCGGGTGGCGGGGCTGCGGGCCGGCGCCGACGACTACGTCGTGAAGCCGTTCTCGATGGCGGAGCTGCAGGCCCGGATCGAGGCGGTGATGCGCCGGACGGCCCGCGCCGCCCGGGTGGAGACGACGCTGGAGGTGGGCGACCTGCGGGTCGACCTGAATGCCCGGCGGGTCTGGCTCTCCGACCGGGAGGTCAGCCTGACCCGCAAGGAGTTCGAGCTGCTGATGGCGTTGGCCCGGCAGGCGGGCACGGTCGTGCCCCGGGACCGGCTGCTGATGGACATCTGGCAGACGACCTGGAACTCGGGGCACACCCTGGACGTCCACGTCGCGGCGCTGCGGGGCAAGCTCGACGACGCCGGCCTGGTGGAGACCGTACGCGGGGTGGGCTACCGGCTCCGGTCGGGGTAGCTCGCCGGGGCGCGGGGCGGCGAATCCTCAGATCATTCTCAAGAAATCCCGCACCGCTGACCGTGGCGCGCGTCACTGGCGTGTGCTGTCCGGACGTGTCATCCCACCTGTTCTGGAGCTTCCATGAGAGACAGACGGACGACGGCGATCCTCTCCGTCCTGCTCGCCGCCAGCCTTGCGGCGATCACCGGGCCCACGCCCGCATACGCGGCCGAGCCTAACCAGGTAGACGGCCTCACCGTCACGCAGGGCGACGGCTACGCCACCCTCGCCTGGACGCCGGTCGACGGCGCCACCGACTACCAGATCGAGCGCACCCCGGTCGCCGCCGACAACTCGGCCACCGGTCCCGCCGTGATCACCGGCGTATGGCGGCCGAACCGCCAGATCAACAACTCCTCGCCGACCTTCGCCGACGCGGGGTTCAACCCGGGCACCCGGTTCCAGTGGCGGGTGCGCGCCCGCTTCGGGACCACCGCGCAGCCGTACTCCGAGCCGGTGTCCGGCACCACGTCGGCGCCGTGGGGCGAACCGAACGTGCCGGGTGAGAACCTGCGGACCCAGTGGGAGACCACCCTCGCCGCGCAGTACACCAGCGACGTCGAGGAGTACGCGTACACCAAGGCGATCGACGACCTGAGCGACCGGGTCCGAGTCACGGAGATCGGCAAGACCGCGCTCGGCCGGCCGATCAACATGTTCGTCATCGGCTACCCCACCCCGCCGGCCACCCCGGAGGCCGTGGCGGCGACCTCGCCGCTGATGGTCAACTGCAACGTGCACGGCAACGAGCCCGGTGACCGCGAGGGCTGCCTGATCATGGCGCGGAAGCTGGCCTTCAGCAACGACGCCCGGACGATCGACCTGCTGTCGCACACCACCGTCCTCATCGTGCCGACCATCAACGGTGACGGGCGGGCGGCCAACACCCGGGGCAACTCCACCGGGCAGGACCTGAACCGCGACTACTCGCTGATCCGCCAGCCGGAGACCTTCTCGCTGGTGCAGATGCTGCGCGACTACCGCCCGATCGCCGGCTACGACGGGCACGAGTTCGGCAACTCCAGCGCCGGTGACCTGCCGATGCTGCCGCCGCGGCACCAGAACGTGGCCCAGTCGATCTTCGACGAGTCGCAGCACATGATCGAGGGCCACATGTACACCCAGGGCGCCAAGGACGGCTGGTGGCCGTGCCCGTACGGGTGTAACGGCGGCGGAAACGTGGGCCTGAGCGAGGAGACGATCCTGCGCAACACGCTGGGCCTCAAGAACGTCGTCAACTCGCTCCTGGAGCTGCGCAGCTCCGGTGGCACCACCCGGCCGGACGAGGGCAACACGGCCAACAACCGGCGGCGCAAGACGTACTCCGCGATGTGGACCTTCAACCAGTTCCTCGACTACCACCGGGCGAACCTGAAGGAGATCACCACGGCGCGGGCCGACGCGATCACCTTCCAGGTCTCGAACACCGGCCGGATCGTCTTCCGGGGTTCCCGTCCGATCCCGGCGCACCCGGCGCCGCACCCGGGTGAGGCCCCGCCGCCGCTCGACGCGCCGCGGGACGACCTGATTCTCGACAACGTGCCGTGCGCGTACAAGCTCACCGAGGAGCAGTACAACGGGGAGCGCACCGACGGCCCGGCCGGCCAGCGCACCACCGTGGCCCAGCGCCTCGCCGCGCACGGCCACAAGGTGGTCAAGGTCGCCGACGGGTACCTGGTCCCGCTGGCCCAGCCGGAGCGGGGGCTGATCCCGCTGCTGCTGGATGGGCAGGGCGTCGAGAAGCTGGTGGACGGCGAGCGGGTGTACCCGACCGTCACCGGCAAGCACAACGGCCAACTGGTGGTCTCCGGGGTGACCTGCCTGCGGGACGCCACGGTGACCGGTCCGGTCCGGGTCCGGGCGGGCGGGACGCTGATCGCGACCGGCTCGTCGATCACCGGCCCGGTGGACGCCAGCGGCGCGGCCGGGGTCTTCCTGACCGACACCGCGGTGGACGGCCCGGTCCGGATCGCGCAGACCAGCGGTCCGGTGGTGGTCGTCGACGCGAAGGTGACCGGCCCGGTCGAGGTGTCGGGCAACCGCGGCGAGGCGCCGCTGGTGGCGGCCAACACCGTGACGGGCCCGCTGCAGTGCAGCGGCAACACCCAGGCACCGGTCAACATCGGGCTGAGCAACTCGGTAGAGGGCCCGAAGAGCGACCAGTGCGCGAGCCTCTGACCCGTTGATCGTCGTACCGGCAGGCCCGACCTCCCGGGCCTGCCGGTACGACCCGTTCCGGACCTGGAGAACGCCGTGGACCAGCCCGTCCTGTCTCCGCCATCCCGACCTCTCCCCCGGCTCCGGTCGCCGGCCCGCCGTCACCACCCCCGGCAACGGATGGCGGCGCTCGCCGGGGCCGCCCTGTCCCTGGTGCTCACCGGCACGGCCTGCTCCGGCGCCGGCGCCGAGCGGCCCGCGGCGGCCGGCGCACCGGCGGCCGTAGCCGTGACCGGACCCCTGTGCGACCTGCTGCCCACCGGCAGTGAGCCGGGCAACCCGGCCGCCCTGGCCGGTCAGCCGGCCGAGGCGGCGCTGCAGTGGCTTCCCGTGCTCACCACCTTCGAGGCGGCCGTACGGGCGTCCGAGCTGGCCGACGACCTGCACGGCGGGTCGGGGGTGACCATCCTGGCCCCGACGGACGACGCCTTCGCCGCCAAGTTCTCCGAGGACAACCTGGACCAACTGTTCATCACCGACAAGGAGAAGCTTCGCGGCCTGCTCCGCGACCACCTGGTCGCCGGGTCGCTGTCGCTGTCCGACATGGTGGCCGCCGGCGGGGTCACCACGCTCGCCGGCACCAAGCTCACGGTCACCGGGGGCGGCGCGAGCGCGCGCCTGGCCGACCAGGCCGACACCGTGTGCGCCGACTACCGGGCCGCCGACGCGCGGATCCACATCATTAACCGGGTGCTCGGCAACCTGCCCACCACCGGCGGCCCCGGCGGCCACCGGGCGCATTGAACGGCACCAGAGGCATCTTGACCGCACGAAACCGCAGATCATAGGGTTTCGAATCCACCCCAGTTGATCTACCCCCAATCAGCGAAGAGAGGCATCCCGATGCGCCTGTCGAAGCGTCCGCCCGGGGCGGTCCCCACGAAGAGAACAGCCGGCGTCGCCACGCTGCTCCTGCTGGCCGGCCTGACGCCGTTGCTCGGGGGCGCCCCGGCCGGCGCCGCCCCCACCGCCCCCACCTGCAGCAACGACCCCGCTGCCCGACTGTCCACCGTGCCCAGCCCGGAGTCCGCGCTGGGCTTCCCGCTCGGCACCGGCCAGCAGCGAGTCGTCACCAACGACGAGGTCCGCGGCTACCTCAAGGCCGTTGACGACGCCTCCGACCGGGTGGTCACCGGCGTCATGGCGACGAGCGGGCTCGGCCAGCCGCTGCCGTACGCCATCGTCTCGAACGAGCGGCACGTCCAGCAGGGCGCCCTGCAGCAGATCGCCCGGGACATCCGCGACCTGCGGGATCCGCGCGGCATCACGGCGAAGAAGGCCGCCGAGACCGCGACCGACCGCCCGGCCATCGTCTGGGTGACCGCGAACGTGCACGGCGGGGAGAAGAGCGGCACCGACGCCGCCCTGAAGACCCTGTACGAGCTGGCCTCCGGCCTGTCCTGCGCGGTCGCGGAGCGCAACGACAACCTGGTCACCGTCATCGTGCCGACGCAGAACCCGGACGGCCGCGACGCCAGCCGCCGGCAGAACGAGTACGGCTTCGACATGAACCGGGACTGGTTCGCCCGGACTCAGCAGGAGACGGACGGCAAGATTGAACTCCTGCGGCAGTACCCGCCGCAGGTCTTCATCGACGCCCACGAGATGGGCGGTCAGCAGTACTTCTTCCCGCCGAACGCCGACCCGATCCACCACGAGATCTCCAGCGAGAACGTCGACTGGATCAACCGGATCGGCGAGGCCAACAAGGCCAGCTTCGGGTTCAACGGCGCCTGCGGCGGGGCCGTCACCACCGAGTGCTACTTCAACTACGCAAGGTACGACCTGTTCTTCATGGGGTACGGCGACACGGTGCCGGCTGCCGGCTTCGGTGCCGCCGGCATGACCTTCGAGAAGGGCAGCGGGTCGGCGGTGGCCGACCGGGTCCAGCAGCAGTTCCACACCCAGTGGTCGACCCTCGGCTGGGCCGCCGCGAACAAGCACGAGGTGCTGACCGGCTACTTCAAGATCTGGACGGACGCGCTCGCCCAGGGTAGGGCCGGCACGCTGGAGCCGAACGAGGTGGTCCAGCCGACCAACACCGTCCAGTTCCCGGTGCCTGACGTCAAGATCCGGTCGTACTTCCTGCTGCCCGACCGCCAGCTCGGCGACGTGCGCCAGCTGGTCGAGCGGCTGCGCCGGATGGACGTCGAGGTGTACGAGGTGACCAAACCGACCACGGTGCCCAACGCGCGGATCTCCGGCGGGCGCACCGCGACCGACGTCACCGTGCCCGTGGGCGCGTACTGGATCCCGATGGACCAGCCGCAGAAGCACTGGATCCAGGCGATCATGGGCGAGGACGCGTACGTGCCGTTCCCCTACTTCTATGACGTGTCTGCCTGGAGCAACCCGCTGCTCATGGGCGTGAACACCATCTACACCGGCGACGAGGTCCGGCCCCCGGCCCAGCTGGTCCGGCAGATCTCCGGCGGCAAGCCCTCGGCGGCCGGGGCGAAGGGTTCGTACGCCTACCCGCTGGACTCCGCGGCGGCGGCCGAACTCACCTTCCGGCTGCTCGGCCAGGGCGTGCCGCTGGTCCGTGACCTCGAGACCAGCGTGGTCGGCTTCCCCGCGAAGAGCCTGACCCCGGAGCTCGACCAGCTGGCCCGGTCGCTCGGGGTGACCCTGAGCCCGCACGACACGGCGGCCAGCGGGACCGCGGTTGACCTGCCGGACGTCGGGCTGTTCCAGGGCACCGGCATCTCCACCACCTCCGGCTCGCACGGCGAGGCCCGGTACCTGTTGGGCAAGCGGTGGGGCCTCGACCTCAAGCCGGTGACCACCGCCGACATCAACGACAACAGCCCGGCGTTCACCCAGCGCACCGTGCTGCTCGTGCCGGACGGCAGCAGTTCGACCGGCGGGCTCACCCCCGCCGGGCAGGCCAACCTGCGGAACTGGATCGCCCAGGGCCACACCTACATCGGGTTGCGGAACGAGGGCACCCGGATGGCCCGGGCCGCTGGCCTCACCTCGACGACTGAGAAGGGGAAGCCGGCCGGCTACCAGGTGCCCGGCTCGCAACTGCGGGTCAACGTCGATCACGGCAGCCCGGTCGCGCTGGGCCGCCCGGCGGAGGACTTCGCGTTCAACAACGAAGACTCGATCCTGAACCCGAGCAGCACCGGCACCAACGTACTCAGCTACCCGTCCGGTGACACCTTCTGGTCGAACGGCTACTCGGTGCACAGCGACGCACTGAAGGGGACGGTCGCGCTGGTGGACGAGCCGACCGGCGCCGGCCGGGCGGTGCTGTTCGCGTTCAACCCGCTCTTCCGGGCGTACACCGAGAACGCACAGCACCTGGTGGCCAACGCGCTGCTCTACCCGGCGGGCGCGGGCGCCGCGCCGAGCCGGGCCGCCCTGAGCCGCACGACCGGCGTCGACCCCGCCCGGGCCGCCGCCGCGGCGGCGCCGGTGGAGGAGAACCTGGGCGGCGAGTGGCGGCCGATCACCGTCGAGGTGGCGGCCGGTGACCGCGACCGCGCCGCGGCGATCGTCGCCCGGTACACCGACACCGCCCGGGTCTCCGTGGCGAACGGGTCGGCCTACCTGGTGATCCCGAACCGGGACGGCCTGCAGGCCGACGAGCACCCGTACCTGCGTGAGCTGGTGAACGCCCTCCGGGACGCGCAGATCCCGCTGCGCTCCCTGGTGGGCTGACGCCCCAACCGATACGGCGAAGGCCGCCGACCCCGTACGGGGTCGGCGGCCTTCGCCGTCAGGACCGGAATCAGCGCTCCGCGACGGGGACGTAGTCCCGCTGCGGGTAGCCGGTGTAGATCTGGCGCGGACGACCGATCTTGGTCTCCGGGTCGTTGATCATCTCGCGCCACTGGGCGATCCAGCCGGGCAGCCGGCCCAGGGCGAAGAGCACCGTGAACATCTTGGTCGGGAAGCCCATGGCCTTGTAGATCAGACCGGTGTAGAAGTCCACGTTCGGGTAGAGCCGGCGGGAGACGAAGAAGTCGTCCGCGAGGGCGATCTCCTCGAGCTGCACCGCGAGGTCCAGCAGCGGGTCCGGCTTGGCCATCCGGCCGAGCACGTCCTGGGCGGCCTTCTTCACGATGGCGGCGCGCGGGTCGTAGTTCTTGTAGACCCGGTGGCCGAAGCCCATCAGCTTCACGCCGTCCTGCTTGTCCTTCACCTTCTGCACGAAGGAACGGACGTCGCCGCCGTCGGCCTGGATCCGCTGGAGCATCTCCAGCACGGCCTGGTTGGCGCCGCCGTGCAGCGGGCCGAAGAGGGCGTTCACGCCGGCCGAGACCGAGGCGAAGAGGTTGGCGTTGCTGGAGCCGACCAGGCGCACGGTCGAGGTCGAGCAGTTCTGCTCGTGGTCAGCGTGCAGGATGAAGAGCATGTCCAGCACCCGGGCCACCACCGGGTCGACCTCGTACGGCTCGGCCGGCACGCCGAAGGTCATCCGCAGGAAGTTCTCGACGTAGCCCAGCGAGTTGTCCGGGTACAGCAGCGGCTGGCCGATCGACTTCTTGTAGGCGTACGAGGCGATGGTGGGGACCTTCGCCATCAGCCGCACCGTGGACATCTCCACGTGCTCGGAGTCGAACGGGTCCAGGCTGTCCTGGTAGAAGGTCGAGATGGCGCTGACTGCCGACGAGAGCACGGCCATCGGGTGCGCGTCGCGCGGGAACCCGTCGAAGAAGCGGCGCATCTCCTCGTGCAGCAGCGAGTGCCGCCGGATCCGTTCGCTGAATTCGGTGAGCTGCTGCGGGGTCGGCAGCTCACCGTAGATCAGCAGGTACGAGACCTCCAGGAAGGAGGAGTTCTCGGCCAGCTGCTCGATCGGGTAGCCCCGGTACCGCAGAATGCCGGCGTCACCGTCGATGTAGGTGATCGCGGACGAGCAGGACGCGGTGTTGACGAAACCGGGATCGTAGGTGGTCATCCCGGTTTCCTTGAGCAGATTGCCCACCCGGATGCCGGCGGGGCCCTCGACCGCGGACTGCACCGGCATCGACAGCTGCCCACCGGGGTGGTCGAGCTTGACTTCCGTCATGTGTTCCTCGCTTCGCCGGCAAGATCTTCGTTGAATTGCCTTCGCTTTTACCGTACTTACGGTCGGGAGGACACCGCTCGTCATGGTTCTACGGTGAGGTATGCGTCACGCGATTCCCGACTTGCCGGCTGGGAAACCCCGTGGAAGCGCGACCACGCGGCCGCGCGCCGGGGCGTGGGAAGGACATGGCGGCGCGGTCAGGACAGGGTGAGCCGGCGCAGGGCGCCGTCCGCGGCCACCCGGTAGATGTCCAGGCGGTTGGTGCCGGCGGCGAAGAGCCGGTCGTCGGGCAGCAGCGCCGCGAACCGCCGGCCACCCTTGTCGGGCGGGACGACCGGGACCACCGCGCCGATGGTCCCGTTGACCGCCACCGCGAGCTTCGTCCCGTTCGGCACCGAGGCCGGCAGGGTGCCCCAGACCAGGGCGGGCAGGTCGCCGTTCGCCGGGTCGACGGCGCGGAACGCGGCGAGGTTCGCCACGGTGGCCGTACCGCCGGCGGGTCGGTTGCCGGGCCGGGTGCCGACCAGCGGATCCGGGGCGGGGGTGGCGGGCGGAGACGGCACCCCGCCGGTGATCGGCACAGGTTCCCCGGGCCGGTCGTAGAAGCGCTTGTCGGCGCCCTCGCGCGGGGACTGCTTCGCCGAGCGGCCGTCCATCCGCCAGGGGATCCGGATGTGGGTCTCGTCGGCGATGGTGGGCAGCAGGTCGACGTGCTGCCAGTTCCGGTCGTCGACCCGGCCGGTCCGCTGGCCGGGCTCCTTGACGAACATCGGCACCCAGGCGACCTGGTCGGCGGCGTGGTTGATGGCGTCCATCCCCCGGCCCTGCCAGTCGCGCAGGAAGCTCACCCCGTGGTCGGCGGTGACCATGACGAGGGCCTGGTCGTAGAGGCCGGAGGCGCGCAGCGTCCGCAGCGTCTCGCCGATCAGGCGGTCCGTGTAGCCGAGCTGCGCCAGGTGCCGCTGCCGGGCCAGGTCCACCCAGCCGGCGCCGTCGTTGGGCAGGTCCTCGGGCGCGGCGTACCGGGCCCTGGACGGCAGGTACGCCCACGGCGCGTGCGGCATCAGCAGGTGCAGGAAGTGCAGGGTGGGCCGGGGCGAGGGGCGCAGCCCGGCGAGGAAGCTGGTGAAGCGGGCCGGCTGGTTGGCGTTGAGGGCGTCCCAGCGGAACTTCGGGTCCGCCGGGACCGGCTCGGCCGCGTCCAGCCCCGCCTCGGCCCGGGTCAGCTCCCGGTACGACGTCTCGGGGTCGACCCGGATGTCCACCGGCGCGGTGACCTGCCGCAGCAGTTTGCCGCTCTCCCGGACCAGCACGCCGAGGCCCTGCTGCGGCGCGGCCGCCTGCTCGCAGCGACTGGGCGGGCAGAGCCGGGTGATGCTCTCCTCCGCCTTGATCTCGTACAGGCCACCGAGGGCGGTGAACAGGTTGTCCGGGTACTGCGAGTAGTGCGGGGCGACCGGCTCGGCCGGGTAGCGGCCGGTCAGCATGGCCGGCAGCGCGTACGGCGTCCAGCCGCTGACGCCGGTGGCGTTGCGGTACCAGGTCGAGCCGGCGGCCAGCTCGGCGAAGTGCGGGTACCGGGTGGCGTCGATCCGCCCGTCCGGTCCGAGCAGCGAGACCAGCGGCAGCTCGTCCAGGACGATCATGACCACCGGCGGGTGGACGCCCGCGCCGGCCACCCCGGCGGCGCCGGCGTGGCCGCGGGGCAGCACCACCGCCGAGGCCGGCGAGGCGAAGAGGAAGAGGCCGACGAAGATCGCCGGCCCGACGGCGGCCAGCCGCAGCACCCGCTCCGGCGCCCGCCAGCGGCGGTGCGCGGCCGCCCCGACGGCGCCGGCCACGGCCGCCGCCAGCAGCAGCGGTACGCCCCGCAGCGGCGTGGTGTGCCGCCCGACCTGGACGGCGAGCGCGGCCAGCAGCAGCCCCACCACGAGGGTGTGCACGACCGCCCGGGTGACCCGCCCGGCGCACAGGCTGACCGCGCCGAACAGGGCTACCGGCACGGTCGGCGCGATCGCGATCAGGGC
Source organism: Micromonospora sp. CB01531 (assembly GCF_001905095.1). Taxonomy (GTDB): domain Bacteria; phylum Actinomycetota; class Actinomycetes; order Mycobacteriales; family Micromonosporaceae; genus Micromonospora. The sequence continues at coordinate 58,501 of NZ_LWLS01000076.1, read as the reverse complement.
CACCAGGAGCAGGACGTCGGCCGGGGAGGCGCGGTGGAACAGGAAGAAGTCGGGGCTGCGCCCCAGCACGTCCAGCAGCGGTTGGGTGACCACCAGTCCGACCAGTGCCGTCACCTCCAGCAGCCGGCCCAGTTCGCTCCGCCAGACCCGCCGGCCGCCGGAGGGTGCCGGCGCGACCGGGCGTACCTCGGGCGGCGCGAGGGTGTCAGCCATGTACCACCACCTGGTAGAGCGTGCGGGTGCCGGACGGCAGCTCGGCCTGGCGGACGATCCGGCCGCGCGCCGCGAGCAGCGGCTCGAACGCCTCCCGCCGGTAGTCGGGGAAGAGCCCGTCGGGCTTGTTGGCCAGCAGCCGGCGCGCCATCGGGTCCTCGGGGTGGACGAACTCCACGACCAGGCTGCCGCCGGGTGCGGTCAGTGCGACGAACTGGTCCAGCACCTCGGCCAGCGGCACGTTCCGGCCGATCGCCAGGTGGTGCACCACCGCCAGCGCGAGCACCAGGTCGGCGCGTGCCCGGTCGCCGAAGGCGGCCCGTTCGACGCCGCGCCAGCCCCCGCCGGGCGACGGGTCGGCCAGGTCCATCACCAGCGGCAGGACGCGCTGCTCCCCCGCCGCCCGCAGGGCGCGGTAGAGCGCGTCGGCCACCGCCGCGTCCTGCTCGACCGCGACCACGTAGCCGGCCTGCCGGGCGGCGATCCGGGCGTACCGGCCGTCGTTGGCGCCCAGGTCGAGCACGAGCCCGGGTGCGGTGGCGGTCGCCGCCCGGTCGACGAACTCCTCCTTGGCCTGCCGGTCCGGCACCGAGTACGCGCAGGTGCGCTGGTAGTCCGACCAGTAGCTCTCCCCCGGCCGGTGGTCCAGCCGCCGGACCAGCTTCTCCAGCCCGCGTACGGTCGCCAGGGCCAGCTCGCGCGAGTAGCCGGCGGCCCGCAGCTGGGCGCGGACGTCGGCGGTGCTGGCCCGGGCGTTGCGGGCCTGCATCGCGCCGTGCAGGTGGACGTGGGTGAGCACCCCGGGCCGCCAGCGTCGGGTGCCGCCGAAGAGCCGCCGAATCTGGTCCGGCTCGATGCCGTCGATCCGGGCCCGCAGCCAGGGCTGGAAGTCGACCCCGAGGTGGGCCTGGAGCAGCATGGGATAGAGCAGGGTCTGGCAGAACTGCCGGTACCCGGCCCAGGGCTCCCCGTCGCGGGCCGGCTCGAACGAGCCGACGTCGATGAAGACCGGCGTGGCGCCCCGCCACTGGAGGTTGTACGCCGAGCCGTCCTTGGTGGTGAAGCCGTCGGCCAGCGCCATCCGCAGGACGTCCAGGTGCAGCAGGGCGGCGTCGCGCAGCATGCCGTACGTCCACTCGTACGGGTGGGAGACGAACGGGATGCGCTCGTGCCGGAGCACCGCCGCCCAGGGCAGGTCAACCGGGGCCGGGGTCAGCTCCTCGGTGCCGCAGACCTTGCCGGCGGCGAGCAGGTCGCGGAAGAAGTCGGCGGCGGCCAGGGCCCGCCAGTCGCGGGCGGACCGCTCGTCGAGCCCGCGCAGCACCTCGCCGTGGCGGTGGAAGACCCGGTTGCCAGGGTCGCGGAAGGAGCCGGGCTCGGCCTGGACGCCGGTGTCGAAGAAGGCCACGCCGGTCAGCTCCGGTCGGTGGGCTGCCGGCGGAACCGGGCCACCAACCGTCGCCAGTAGAGCTTGGCGGCCACCGCCGCGCCGGCCACCCCTCCGACCACCGCCTGCACGATCAGGCTGCCGGATCCCGCATCCAGGTAGGCCAGGTGCGTCACGGCTGCCCCCTTCCCCTGTTGATGGAGGCCGGCCCGATATAGGGGCTTTCGGCCTTTAAGCCGGACTTGTCCTTCACCGTACGCCGCCGCGGCGGTCCGTGTCGGGCACACCCGCCACTCCACCCACGTCCGTTCCGTTCAAGACGCCCCGGCCCGCCCGCCCCTACCGTGGCGGCCATGACACCGCACTTCGATCTGATCGGCATGGCCGTCACCGACATGGGCCGCACCCTCGACTTCTACCGCCGGCTGGGGCTGGCGATCCCGCCCGGCGCGGAGCGGGAACCGCACGTGGAGATCACCCTGGACAACGGCGTCCGGCTGGCCTGGGACGCGGTCGAGATGGTGCGCACCTTCAACCCGGGCTACACGCCGGCCACCGGCAGTCCCCGGATGAACCTGGCCTTCCGCTGCGCCGACCCCGCCGAGGTCGACCGCTGGTACGCGGAGCTGACCGCCGCCGGCCACCACGGCCACCTGCCGCCCTGGGACGCCTTCTGGGGCCAGCGGTACGCGGTCCTGCACGACCCGGACGGCAACGGCGTGGACCTGTTCGCCCCGCTCGACGGAGCCTGACCCCGGGCGCTCGTCCGGCGGCGACCGGTCAGCCGCGGCGGGCCGGCAGCAGGTGGGTCGGGGGTACCCCGGCGAGATCCTTCACCTCGCGGGTGAGGTGGGCCTGGTCGGCGTACCCGGCCCGGGCGGCGGCCTCGGCCAGCGGGGTGCCGGCACGGGCCAGGTCGAGGGCGCGGCGCATCCGCAGGATGCGGGCGAGGGTCTTCGGGCCGTATCCGAAGAGGGCCTGGCTGCGCCGGTGCAGGGCCCGCGCGCCGAGGCCGACCTTGGCGGCGGTGGCCGCCACGGTGGCGCCGGCCGCGAGCCGGGCGGCGACCCACGCCCCGAGCGGGTCGGGCCCGCCGGCGGCGCGCAGCCGTGCCACCGCGACCGCCTCCAGCACCGCGCCGACCGGCGCGGCCCGGCCCGGCCACGCGGGCGCCACCACATCGGCCGGCGCGCCTAGGGAGACGGCCGGCCCGGCGCCCACAGCGCCGGCGGATGGCCCCGGAGGCCGCGCCTCGGCGGCCACCGCCAGCCGGTCGGCCAGCTCGGCGGCCGCCCGGCCCCACAGGTCGGTCAGCGGGGCGCGGCGGTCCCGCAGCTCGTCTGCGGGGACACCGACGACGGCCGGACCTGTGCCGGGCGGCAGCCGCAGCCCGACCCACCGCTCGCCCGGCGCGCTGACGGAGAGGTGGGCGGTCCGATCAGGACCGGCGACCAGCAGCCCGGCACGGCTGGACCAGAGCAGGTCCAGGCACCCGTCGGGCAGCACCCGGGCCGGGGCCGCGCCCACCACGACGCTCTCCCACACCACCGCCCCACCAATCCCCGCCGCTGGCCGTTCCCGATACATCCCGCCACCCTGCCACGCCACCCCGTGGGCGGTCAGGGCCGGCGGTGGTGCATGGCGAGGCGGAGCAGGATGAAGCGCAGGGCGGTGGCGGCGAGGTTCGCGGCGACGAGCACAGCCAGTTCGAGCGTTCGGGGCGGGGCTGCCGTGGCGGTGTGCAGCATGGCCAGGGAGCCGCTGGTCAGGGCCAGGCCCAGGGCGAAGGCGAGCAGCCCCTGGAGGTGGTGCCGGCCGGCGTCGCGGCGGCCCGTGACGCCGAAGGTGAGCCGCCGGTTGGCGGCCGTGTTGGCCACTGCGGTGAGCAGCAGCGCCAGCAGGTTCGCCGGCTGCGCTCCGAGCGGCCCCCGGGCCAGCACGAACAGCAGCAGGTACGCGAGCGTGCTGGCCACCCCGACCGCGGCGAACCGGACCAGCTGCCGGGGCAGCCCGACGGGCACCTGCGCCGGCGGCGGGTGCAGGGGCGCCCGCCCGAGCTGCTCGCGCAGCTCCGCCAGGGGCAGCGCGCCGGTGACCAGGGCCCGGCCCAGGCGTCCGATGCCGCGCAGGTCGGCCAACGCGGTGGGCACGATGTCCACCCGGCTGTCCGGGTCGTCCACCCAGTCCACCGGCACCTCGTGGATGCGCAACCCGGCACGCTGCGCCAGGACCAGCAGCTCAGTGTCGAAGAACCAGCCGGTGTCCTGGACCAGCGGCAGCAGCCGGGCGGCCACGTCGGCGCGAATCGCCTTGAACCCGCACTGCGCGTCGGAGAAGCGCGCCGCGAGGGTGCCGCGCAGCAGCAGGTTGTAGCCGCGGGAGATGATCTCCCGCTTGGTGCCCCGGACCACCCGGCTGGTCCGGGCCAGCCGGGTGCCGATGGCCAGGTCCGAGTGGCCGGAGATGAGCGGCGCCACCAGCGGCAGCAGCGCCGCCAGGTCGGTGGAGAGGTCCACGTCCAGGTACGCCAGCACCGGCGCCGGGGAGGCGGACCAGGCCGCCCGCAGCGCCCGGCCCCGCCCCTTGGCGTCGAGGTGCAGCACGCTCACCTCGGGCAGCTCCGCGGCGAGCGTCTCGGCCACCGCGAGGGTGCCGTCGGCACTGGCGTTGTCGGCCACCGTGATCCGGAACGGGTACGGGAAGTGCGTGGTGAGGTGGGCGTGCAGCCGCCGGACGCAGGGCCCGAGGTCGGTCTCCTCGTTGTAGACGGGGACCACCACGTCCAGCACGGCCGTCGGCGTCGTCGGGCGGGCCTGCACCGCGGCCCGGGGTTGGCTCGTCCAGGTCATGGTCAGCCCTGCTTTCCGTTGCTCAGGTCGTACACGGTGATGCCGTCGACGGTCTTGGCGGTGAAGTGCTCGGCGACCCAGCGGGCGATCTCCTGGGACGCGGTGCTGCCGCCGTTGGCCCGGAACCCGCCGCCGCCGATGAAGTAGTGGATCTTCCCGGCGGCCACGTACTGCTGGAACTGCGCCAGGGTCGGGGACGGGTCGCTGCCGTTGAAGCCGCCGATCGGCATCACCGGCCTGCGGGTGGCGAGCTGGTAGCCCGAGGCGTTGTTCGAGCCGACGGTGGCGGCCACCCAGGTGTACCGATCGGCGTCGGCCATCAGCAGCGCGGTCATCTCCGCGCTCGGCTCGCGGGCGTCGAGCAGCCGGCCCATGCCGCCGCCGTTCCGCTGCGACCGCCCGTCGCCCCCCGGGAACGCGCCGCCGGGCAACTGCCCCGTGCCGGGCTGGCCGGCCCCGCCGGGCTGGCCGGTGCCGCCGGGCTGGCCGGTGCCGCCGGGCTGGCCGGGGAGACCGGGGAGAAGGCCGCCGCGGGAACCGGGGAACCGGCCGTCCTGCGCCGTGCCGCCGTCCGGGCCGCCGGGGAACTCCATGCCGGCCGGCATCCGGCCGCCGGGGAACCCGCCGCGCCCCTGGCCGAAGCCGCCCTGCGTGAACGGGCCGGCGCTGGGGATCGAGCCGGTGTGCGGCGTCGCGGCGGTCTGCAGCGCGTACCCGGCCGGACCGGCGACGGCGGCCACCGCGCCGAGCACCAGCACCACCGGGGCCACCCGGCGGGGCAGCCTGCCGACCAGGAGCAGCAGGACGGCGGCGGCCAGGCCGACCACCAGCACGGCGGTGGGCAGCCACGGATACCAGTCGGCGCTGCGGCCCAGCAGGCGCCACGACCACCAGGCGGTGACCGCCAGGGTGACCGCGAGCGTGGCGGCCGCCGCGCGGGACCGCCATCGGCCCGGGGTGGCCCGGGCCCGCCACAGCAGGACCGCGCCGATGCCGACCAGGGCGCCGACCGCGGGGGCCAGGGCCACCGTGTAGTACGCGTGGAAGATCCCGGACATGAAGCTGAAGATCAGCCCGGTCACCAGCAGCCAGCCGCCCCAGAGCAGCAGGCCGCCCCGGGTCCGGTCGGTCCGCGCCGCCCGGCCGGCCAGCACCAGGCCGGCGACCAGCAGGATCAGCGCGGCCGGCAGCAGCCAGGAGATCTGCCCGCCGACCTCGGTGTCGAACATCCGCAGCCAGCCGGTCTGGCCGGAGAACGGTCCCCCGCCACCGCCGCCCATCCGGCCGGGGCCGACGCTGCCCTCCTCGTCGCCGGTGATCCGGCCCAGACCGTTGTAGCCGAGGGTCAGCTCCAGGATGCTGTTGTGCTGCGACCCGCCGATGTACGGGCGGGCGCTCGCCGGCACCAGCTCCACCACGGCCACCCACCAGCCGGCGGAGACCACCACGGCGAGCCCGGACAGGAGCAGCTGACGGATCCGGCGCCCGACGCCGGTCGGCGCGGCGAGCAGGTAGACGCCGGCGAAGACCGGGATCACCAGGAACGCCTGGAGCATCTTGGTGAGGAAGCCGAGGCCGACCAGCACGCCGGTCAGTACGATCCACCGGGTGCTCGCCGTCTCGACCGCGCGCACCGTGGCGTACGCGGCGGCGACCAGCAGGAACACCAGCAGCGCGTCCGGGTTGTTGAACCGGAACATCAGGGTGGACACCGGGGTGACCGCGAGCACCGCGCCGGCGAGCAGACCGGCGGCCGGGCCGTACCAGCGGCGGACGGCCGCGTACAGCATGCCGACCGTGGCCACCCCGAGCAGCGCCTGCGGCACCAGGATCGACCAGCTGCTGAGCCCGAAGACCCGGACGGAAAGCGCCATCAGCCACAGTGCGGCGGGGGTCTTGTCGACGGTGATCGAGTTGGCCGCGTCGGATGAGCCGTAGAAGAACGCCGTCCAGCTCTCCGAGCCGGCCTGCACGGCCGCCGAGTAGAACGCGTTGCCCCAGCCGGAGGTGCCGAGCCCCCACACATAGAGCACGGCGGTGGCCAGCAGCAGCCCGATCAGGGCCGGTCTCGCCCAGCGCGGGTCGCGGCGGGGCGGCTCGGGTGCCGCCACCGTGGGACCCGGTTCCGGGGCGGGCGCAGGGGGCGGCTCGGTCGCGGTCGACCCGCTCGCGGGCGCGGTCAGCAGACTCTCTGTTCTGTCCATGCCGGCCAGCCTCCGGTGGCCCGCTGGTCCGGCCCCATGAACGACCTATGCGTCGGCTGTGGATCCCGGCAGCCGCACCGTGAAGGTGGTCCGGCCGGGACGGCTGGCCACGTCGACCCGGCCGTGGTGGGCCTCCACCACGGCGGCCACGATGGCCAGACCGAGCCCGGTGCTGCCGTGCGCCCGGGAGCGGGAGCTGTCGCCGCGGGCGAAACGCTCGAAGACCTCCGGCTGGAGGTCGGCGGGGATACCGGGGCCGTCGTCGGTGACGCTGAGTTCGACGCCGTCGGTCACCGGCGCCAGCCGGGTGGTCACGGTGGTGCCCGGCGGGGTGTGCACCCGGGCGTTGGCGAGCAGGTTGGCCAGCACCTGGTGCAGCCGGTGGGCGTCGCCGGTGACGCTCACCGGCTCGTCCGGCAGGTCCAGCTGCCAGCGGTGGTCGGGGCCGGCCACGTGCGCGTCGCTGACCGCGTTCACCACGAGGGCGGTGAGGTCCACCGGCTCGGCCGCGAGGGGCCGCCCGGAGTCCAGCCGGGCTAGCAGCAGCAGGTCGTCGACGAGGCTGGTCATCCGGGTGCTCTCGGATTCCACCCGGCGCAGCGCGTGGGCCACGTCCGGCGGCACCTCGTCCCGGCCGCGCCGGGCCACCTCCGCGTACCCGCGGATCGCCGCCAGGGGGGTACGCAGCTCGTGGCTGGCGTCGGCGACGAACTGGCGTACCCGGGTCTCGCTGGCCTGGCGGGCGGCGAGCGCGGCGGCGACGTGGCCGAGCATCCGGTTGAGCGCGCCGCCCACCTGCCCCACCTCGGTCCGCGGGTCGGTGTCGGCCGCCGGCACCCGGACCGACAGCGCCACCTCGCCGCGGTCGAGCGGCAGCTCGGTGACCCGGCTGGCGGTGGCGGCGACCCGGTTCAGCGGGCGTAGCGTGGCCCGGACGATCAGCGCGCCGAGGCCGCCGGCGATGATCAGACCCGCCACGATCACCCCGGCCTGGGCGACGACCATCCACATCACCGTCTGCTCGGCGCTGGCGAGCGGGATGGCGAGGGCGAGCACGTCGCCGTCGGGCGCCCGATGGGCGGTCGCGCGAAAGTCACCGCGGTCGCCGACCTCGACGGTACGTGGCCGCCCGTCGAGCGGCAGCGCGGCAACCGCAGTGACGTCGGTGGCGGACACGGCTTCGGTTCCCCCGGACTCGGTTCGGGCCGTCGCCGTCGGAACTCCGTCGTCGATCCGGATCGCGATCGAGCCGGGTGGGAAGCCGGGCGGCGGCTCCGGCCGCTCGGTGTTGGGGCCTAGCCGCCTCGAATCGCCGGGGCGGAACCAGGGCGGCACGTTGGAGCCGCGCCGGTCGCTCATGGTGAGCTGCTTGTCGACCTGGTTGACCAGGAAGTGCCGGAGGGCGACCGTGGTCAGCCCGCCGATGCCGACGCTGACCAGGGCGAGCAGCGCCACCACGGAGAGCACGAGGCGGCGGCGTAGCGACCAGCCGGCCAGCCGGCGACGCAGCCGGCCGGCCAGGTCACTCCGCCGGCTTGAGGACATACCCGGCGCCTCGCAGCGTGTGGATCATCGGCTCGCGGCCCGCGTCGATCTTCTTGCGGAGGTACGAGATGTACAGCTCGACCACGTTGGCCTGGCCGCCGAAGTCGTAGTTCCAGACCCGGTCGAGGATCTGTGCCTTGCTGAGCACCCGGCGCGGGTTGCGCATCAGGTAGCGCAGCAGCTCGAACTCGGTGGCGGTGAGGGTGATCAGGTCGGCGCCGCGGCGTACCTCGTGGCTGTCCTCGTCCAGGCTGAGGTCGCCGACGGTGAGCACGGCCTCCTCGCGGGTGGCGACCGCGAACCCGGAGCGGCGCAGCAGGGCACGCAGCCGGGCGATGACCTCCTCCAGGCTGAACGGCTTGGTGACGTAGTCGTCCCCGCCGACGGTGAGCCCGGCGATCCGCTCTTCCACCGCGTCCCGGGCGGTGAGGAAGAGCACCGGCACGCTCGGGGTCTCCTCGCGCAGCCGGCGCAGCACCTGGAAGCCGTCTAGGTCGGGGAGCATGACGTCGAGCACCACCACGTCGGGCTTGACCTGCCGGGCGGTGGTGATCGCGGCCGTCCCGTTGCCGGCCGTGGTTACCTCCCAGCCCTCGTAGCGCAGGGCCATCGCGAGCAGGTCGGTCAGCGTCGGCTCGTCGTCGACCACCAGTACGCGCACCGGTTCGCCGTCCGGCCGGCGCAGCTCGATCCGACCCCGCATGGCCTGCCCATCCATCACCATGTCCCCCATCGTGGGCCGCCCCGCTGTGCCGCGCCTGTCCCGATCCTGTGTACCAGCTGTGCGGCTGCCCACGGGGTTCCCGCGCGGGCCGGCCGCGCGGGCCGCCGCCGGGCTGGCGGGCGGGGTCGCTGCGGGGTTACCAGTCGGCAGGGCGGCGGTCGGCCGCCCTGAGCCCGCTCACTCGGTGGCGCCGAACGGCTCGGTGCGCACGTACCGCATCGTCCAGGTGCCCCAGCCGTCCCGCCGGTCGCGCTCGTAGAGGTGGTCGGTCTCGTCGCCGGGCGGAGCGGCCGGCTCGCCCGGGTGCCGCATGATCCACCGCCGCGGCGGCTCCCCGTCCGGCTCGGCGGGCAATTCCCGGACCAGGTCGTGGGCGGGTCCGCCGACGAACCGTACGCGCACCAGAGCCACCGCGTACCCTCCGTTCCCGCCGGCACGACCCCTTCCGGGAACCTACCCGCGCCGCCGGCCCGGCGGGCGAAACCCCCGGCGGTTTGCCCTGCTCGGGGCCTGGGTACCGCGACCCGCAGTACCGGGGCGCTTCCCGGACCGGAGCGACGGCGAGGAGAGGTCGATGAGGACGCTGGGCGGGCGGTACGAGCTCGAACAGCGCGTCGGCGTCGGGGGGATGTCGGAGGTCTGGCGGGCCCATGACCTGGTGCTGGACCGGACCGTGGCGGTGAAGCTGATCTCCCCCGGGCTGGACGGCGAGGCCACGTCGGTCGAGCGGATCCGGGGCGAGGCGCGCTCCGCGGCCCGCCTCGTGCACCCGAACGTGGCCAGCGTGCACGACTTCGGCACCGCCACCGCCCCGGACGGACGCGAGCTGCCGTACATCGTGATGGAGCTGGCCGAGGGCGAGACGCTCGCCGCGCACCTGCGGGGCGGCCCGTTGGACTGGCGGATCGGGGTCCGGGTGTGTGCCGAGGTGAGCGCGGCGCTGGCCGCGGCGCACGCGCAGGGGATCGTGCACCGGGACGTGAAGCCGGCGAACGTGATCCTCACCCCGGCCGGGGTGAAGGTGCTCGACTTCGGCATCGCCACCCCGGCCGGCACCCCCGACCAGACCCCGGACGGCGTGGTGATCGGCACTCCCGCGTACCTGGCGCCCGAGCAGCTGGACCGGCAGCCGGCCACCCCCGCGGCTGACATGTACGCCCTCGGCGTGCTCCTCTACTACTGCCTGACCGGTCGGCTGCCCTACACCGCCAGCAGCACCACCCAGTATCTGGGCTGCCGCCGGCGGCAGGCGCCGGAGCCGCTGCCGGAGATCGACGGCCTGCCGCCGGAGGTCGCCGACCTCTGCCGCCGGTGCCTGTCCGAGGATCCGGCCCGGCGCCCGACCAGCCTGATGGCCGCGCTGCTGCTGGCGGAGGCGGTCGACGCCCGGGTGTACGTGCCGATGATGCCGCCGGCCGCGCCCCGGCAGCGTCCGGCCCCGGTGTCCCCGTGGACCGAGCAGGCCGCCGGCACGTCGACCGAGGCGATGGGCCTGGACGAGCCGACCTGGACGCGCTGACCTGGGCGCGCCCGCGCCGGATCCGGCCGCCGGAGGCGCTGGGTCACGCCGCTGCTCGGCGGGCCGTCCGCGGTGTTCCCGGCCCGGTTTCGCGCGGCGGCGGCCGGGTAGCCGGGCGGGTGAGCGACGGGAGGAACGCGATGTCGGATCCGAGTTCCTGGCTGCACGAGAAAGCCACGGCGACCGCCGCGGGCGGTCACGTACGCACTGGCGACGGGGGCCTCTCCACGGCCCTGGCGTCCCCGCTGGCGCCGCACTGCACCGGGCTGACGCCGGAGCAGCTGCTGGCCGCCGCGTTCGCGTCCTGCCTGCACCATGCGGCGGTGGAGGCGGCCGCCGAGATCACCGACGAGGCGCACACCGTCGAGGTGACCGCGGAGGCGAGGCTCGGCCGCGACGACGACGGCCGGTACCGGGCCGATGTGCGCGCGGAGATCTCCTCCGCCGGCCTGACCCGGGACCAGCTGGCCGACCTGGTCGTACACGCCGATCGGTTGTGGCCGTTCTCCAGCGGCGACAACAGCCGCCACCGGCTGACCGTCACGCCGGCGGACGGCGGCCGGCACTGACCGCTACCAGCGGAAGCTGGCGGTCACCGCGCGGTGGTCACTGTCCGGCGTGTGCAGCACGCCCGCCGCGGTGGGGGTGAGCCCCCGGTAGAGCACGTGGTCCGGGCGGGTCACCGGCAGCTCCGCCGGCCAGGTGAACCCGAAGCCCTGACCGGCGTCGGCCTGCGCGTTGTTCAGCAGCCGGGTGAGCGGCGCGAAGACCCGGTCGGTGGTGGCGGTGTTCAGGTCGCCGAGCACCACCAGGCGGGAGGCGTGGTCGTCCCGGACCTTGGCGGCCAGCGCGGCGAGGGTCTCGTCCCGGGTGACGGTGTGCCCGGCCCGGGCGGAGCCCAGATGGACCACATACACCACGAGGTCGCCCTGGGGGGCGGCGACCACGGCCCGTAACGCCCGGTCCCAGCCCAGGCCGGTGTCCACGCCCACCGAGTCGCGGATCGGCCACCGGCTCCACAGCGCGACCGTCGACACCGCGGCCCGGTGCGGGTACCGCTGGCCCAACGCCGCGTCGACCCGGTCGCCGTCGTCGACCTCCTGCAGCCCGATCAGGTCCGCGCCCGCACCGGCGAGCGCGTCGACCGTGGCCGCCGGGTCGGGGTTGCCGGAGCGCAGGTTCTGGCTGGCCACCCGGATCGAGGCCGGCCCGGTGCCGGCCGCCGGCGGCAGCCAGGCGGCACCGAAGAGCGCGGCCCAGACGAGCGCCGGCAGGAGCACGGCCAGCAGCGCCCGCCGGGACCGGCGCAGCAGGGCCGCGAGTGCGAGCGGGGGTACGCCCAGACCGAGCAGCGGGGTGACGCTGTCGACCAGGCTGCCCAGGCCGTGCACGTTGGGCACCACCCGGTGGCCGGCCAGCAGCACGGCGAGCAGCACGGCGAGGAGGCCGACGAGCAGTCCCCGCCGGTCCGGGCGACCGCCGGGGTCACCGGCGGCCCGCTCATCCACCATCTGCTCCGTCACCGTCCGCATCGTATCGAGCCGGCCCACCCCCGGTGGCCGCGATGCCGGCACACCCCGACCGCCGTGTGGTTGGGCCCACCGGTCGAGCCGAAAACCGCAGGTGGTGGGGGTGCGCATGGGCCGAACGGGGGAGGCGCGGGCGAAGCAGGGCAAAGATGATCATCCGCCCGCTTCATTTCACCTTTCCCGTTATTACCGACAAATGCGAAAGGAGGGAAGGGCAGCTTTCATGACTCACTGAGCGTATTGCCGGGGCGGATCATGGCAAATTGTGGCGCATGCCACTAACTACCCTGGTGGCAACCGCCGCGAAGCTTTCTAGCCTCTCCGGGTGCACCCCGACGACCCCTCACAGCAGAACCAGCCCGAGACGTGCGTGTGTGGCCTGACGACCGACCGGGCCTCGGCCGAACGGAGGATCGGACGGCACCGGGTCGCACCACCGCGCCGCGGCCCGCTCCGGTCAACGCCCGCCCGGGTCGCGCTGGCGGCCGGCGTGACCTGCTGTCTCGGCCTGATCGGCTTCGTCGGCGCCCAGGACACCGGCCAACCGCACGAGCCCGTCCGCGAGGTACTCGCCGACCGCGCCGCCGCGGAGCAGCCGGCCTCCCGGGATTTCACCCGCACCGCTCCCCCGGTCGCCGTGCCGGTCACCCCGATCCCGGTCGCGACACCGAGCCCGACTCCAACGAAGAAGAAGGCCCCGAAGAAGCCGGCCAAGCCCAAGCGCCCCCGCCCGGTCGCCGGTCTGAACCAGCTCCAGATGGACAACGCCAAGGTGATCGTCGACGTCGGGCGGGCCATACAGATGCCGCGCCGGGCGCTCGTCGTGGCCATCGCCACGGCCATGCAGGAGAGCAACCTCTACAACCTCGCCAGCGACGTGCTGCCCGAGTCCTACGACTACCCGCACCAGGGCAGCGGATCCGACCACGACTCGGTCGGGCTGTTCCAGCAGCGGCCGAGCAGCGGCTGGGGCACGGTCGCCGAGCTGATGCGCCCGGCGTACGCGGCCCGCGCCTTCTTCACGGCGCTGAACGAGGTGCCCGGCTGGGCGGACCTGAGCGTCACCCAGGCCGCCCAGGCCGTGCAGGTCTCCGCCTTCCCCGACGCGTACGCCCAGCACGAGGAGCGGGCCAGCACGGTGGTCGCGGCGCTGGTCTGAGCAGCGCTCAGGCGGCGCTCCGCTCGGCCGGCCCGGGACCGCCCGCACCGACCCGGGTGGCCGGGACCCCGGCGGCGGCGGTCGGCGTGTCCGCCGGCACCACGTCGCCCGGCACCCCGGCCAGGATCTCCTCCGTCTGGGCCGCCCGCCGGCGGCGGGCCAGCAGCGCCGCCTCGAAGTCCCGACGCGCCCGCACCGCCTCGGCGTACGCCTGCTCGCGGACCTGGCGGGCCTCCTCCCGGGCGGCCTCCAACTCGCTGCGGGCCTGGGCCACCAGCTCCGCCGCCTCCCGTTCCAGGGTCGACGCCCCAGCCCGCCAGGCGGCCACCTCGACGTCGACCGGTGCGGTACGCCGGTGCAGGAAGTCGCAGAGCTGGCCCGCCTCCTGCCGGACCTGGTCCCACTCGCGGCCGGCGCCGCCCGCACTCTCCGCGCGCGCCGCGAGCCGGACCAACCGGATACCCAGCTCGTCCAGGCAGGCATCCACCTGCCGCTGGTCATAGCCGGTCTCAACGACGGAGAACCTCATACTGTCGCCCCCCAGGCAGCTGGTGTCACTTCCCCCACCTGCCGATCCTCGGGGGTCGCGGCTGCCGCCGCGGCGGTTCCCAAAAAATGTTCAGTATCCGAGCATCGCCCGCGACCTGGCGCCGTCGTCGACTCAGCGCTGCTTGGGGAGGACGGCCACCCGGCCGAAGAACTCGTCGATGCGGTGCACCACGTCGTTAAAGTCGTCCAGTTCGATCGGCTTCGTCACGTACGCGTTGGCCTGGAGGGTGTAGCTGCCGAGAATGTCGGTGTCGGCGTTGGAGGTAGTCAACACGACGATCGGGATGGTCCGCAGGTCGTCGTCCCGCTTGACCTCGCCGAGCACCTGCCGCCCGTCCATCCGGGGCATGTTGAGGTCGAGCAGGATCACGTCCGGTCGCCGGGCCTCGGTGTGCCGGCCCTCCCGCCGCAGGAACTCCATCGCCTCCTGCCCGTCGTTGACCACGTCGATGACCTTGTCGACGTCCGAGTCCGACAGGGCCTCCTCGATCATCAGGACGTCACCCGGGTCGTCGTCCACGACAAGAATGCGTACCGGGTTCGAGGTGCCTGGGCCCATGACTTACCTGCTTCGGGTCGAAGGCGGAACGGGACCGGGCGGTCACCTATGGCGGGGAAATCTAGTCGATCACAGGGCCGACGGCGAGGCCGGGTCAGGCAGGTCCACCTCGTATCGCAGCAGCTCGGCCAGCCCGGTCACCTGCAGCACCCGGGCCACCCGGCCGGTCGCCCCGGTGATGCGCAGCCAGCCGCCCTCGGCGGAGGCGTGGTTGTCGCCACGGACGAGGGCCGCGATGCCGACCGAGTCGCAGAAGGTCAGCTCGGTGAGGTCCACCAGCAACTCGTGGTGCCCGTCGGCGGCCAGCCGATCGACGGCGGCGTTGAGTTGTGGAGCGGTGCTCAGGTCGAGCTCGCCGGCGAGCCGGAGGCAGGCTCCACCTCCGTCCCGCCGGGCGTACGTGACGGTGAACGCCACCGGGGCCCCTCTCGCTCAACCAGCACGGACGCTTGCAGCGCAGCAAGTATACGCGGAGTCGCCGCCGGGGCCCGTGTCGAGCCGGTCAGCTCTGGGGCGGCGCCACCAGGCTGACCGACTTGATTATCGATGATCAGTGATCATAGATTGGCCTGTGTGGAACGTTTTCGGCTCCCACGGCCGGGAAACGTGTCGATGTTCACCCCGTGGCGCATCACCTTTTGGGTTGGCTCGGGGAGGGTTCCGGTGGCGTGGGTCGGCGGTAAAGGCCGGTTTTTCTGGATCGGTGTTGAGGCGTTGAGTCGGTGAGCGGGAAGCTGCGGCTGGCCGAGGGTGAGATGGCCCGGACCGCGTGTGCCCGTGCTGTGCTGCGCGTGGGGGTGGATGAGGCAACCGGCGAGGTGCTGTCTCAGGCGGTGCTGGTGCAGCGGGTCGGTTGGTGTGCCGATCTGGTGGCGGGCATGGTGGCCGCGCTGATCGGTGAGCATTGGAACCGCGTGGATGTGGAGGTGTTGGCGGCCGGGGTGGATGCGGGTGGGCGGAGGTTGCCGTCGAACGCGTGGATGGCGCTGCGGCGGCTGGGCTGGACGGTGACCGCGCCTCAGGGTGTGAGGGTCAATGACCGGGTCGTGCGGATGGCGCAGGAGCAGGCGGGGCGTGTTCTTCGTTCGGCGGCGTGGCGTGCGGAGGTGACCGCCGGGGTCCTGTCGACGTGGCCGGCCGATCCGCGTAAGCGCACCCCCGCGGAGTGGGAGCAGGTTCGGGCCTCGATCCCCGGCGGGCAGCATCTGCCGTCGAACATCATCAAGGGTCGAACCCGGCAGGTCGCCGCGTTCGGCAAGGCCAATGGTCGGTTGCCGGTGGACGTGTTCGAGTTGGAAGGTGTCCCGAGGATTCCGCGGATGTTGCTGTTGGCCGCGTGTGATCGGCAGCAGGCCACGATCGAGCGCAGCGACACTGACCCGGCGAGGGCGCTGCTGCGGCTGCAACTGCCCACCCGTCCGGAGCCGCGAGGGTATCGGGACTGGACGTGGGTCGAGTGCCCGACCAGGCTGCCGTCCACGGTTCCCGCCTCGGCGGTGCTGCACCTGCCCACCCTCCGCGTCACCGACGGGACGGTGCGTGCCGACATGGCATACACGCACGTCGTGCCGAAAGCCCGGGCCGCCGGCCACACCGTGGCAGTCGGTGTGGACTGGGGCCTCAACACCCTCCTCAGCGCCGGCGCCCTACGACTACAGGCGGACGGGCGGATCACGGCGTTCGGGGCCGGTGGACAATTCCGCGCCGCCGGAGTCCTGGCCAAGCAGCACCGGCTCCGGCGCCTGTCCGAGCGGCTGCACGCGAAGGCTGACCAGTACGCGCGGCTGCTCGGCGGCCGCCCCGACGAGCAGTTGAAAGTGAAACACGAGGCGCTGACCGGCGAGATCCGCCACGTCTCCGACCGCCGTTCGAACTTGAACGATGCGCTCGCCTGGGCCGCCGCCCGCTGGACCGTCGACCAGGCGATCGCCACCCGAGCGTCCGTCATCTACCTGGAAGACCTGCGGTCGATGGAAGCCAAGGGCATGGGGCACAGCCTGAACACGCGCCTGTCCCAGCAGGTCCGCGGAAAGATCAGCGACCGGATGCGGCACCTCGCCGCCGAGCACGGTATCGCCGTGGTCGCCGTCCCCGCCCGTAACACCTCCAAACACTGCCCCCAATGTTTGACCCCGCTACAGCACCGTAAAGCCCCCGACCGCCCCACCACACCGGGATGGAAATGGGCCAGCTGCCCCAACACCGGCTGCGGTTGGCAGGGCGACCGTGACCACGGCGCCTGGCGGCGTATCGCCGCCCGCGGCCTCACCCATCAGGCCAAAACCGTCACCGACAAGACCAACGGCGCCATGGTGATCCGCTCGGTCGTCGACGAGCTTGAAGCCAGCGCCGTCGTCACCCCCACCACCACAGGCAGCCGGTGGGACCGGTCGAAGACCGGCCCCACCCGGCACAAGCCACCACGCCCCGCG
Organism: Micromonospora sp. CB01531; assembly: GCF_001905095.1. GTDB lineage: Bacteria > Actinomycetota > Actinomycetes > Mycobacteriales > Micromonosporaceae > Micromonospora. The sequence goes on along the minus strand of NZ_LWLS01000076.1, from coordinate 41,832 downwards.
CCCAGGCGACGCAGGGCACCCTCCCCCACTCGGCCCAAAAGCCCGGCGGGCCAGCGTCCGGAGGGACACGCACCAACGGACCGGCCCAGGCTGCCCCGCGCAGCCCACCGGCACCAGGGCGTGAACACGATCAGCACACCCACCACCACCGGCCACCGGCCACGAGGAGCAGCACTGGGCGCAGGATTCCACCTGCACGCCCACGCATCCCCGCCACGGTGGGAAACGATCCCGGAAACTCATTCCGACTCAGGATCGCTAAGCTGATCAGGGACGCTGGCGTACTCGTCGTCGGCAAGGTGGTCCAACCGGGCGGGCGGCACGGCGTGCAGCGCCCGCTCGTCGGCGACCAGGTCGGCGGCGTCCGGCGCCCACGGCACCCCGAGCCGCCGGGCCCACCGGCCGTCGTCGCCGAAGCCGCGCCCGCCGACCACCACCGGCACGTCGGCGCGGCGATACGCCTCGATCATCCGGTGCGCGTGCGGCAGCCGCAGCGGCAGCGCGCACGCCAGGGCCACCGCGTACGCGTCGTACCGGTGCAGGTAGGACACCATGTGCGCGGCGGGGACGCTGGCGCCGAGGAAGGTGACCTGCCAGCCGCGCAGTCGGAGCACCTCGGCCACCAGGCGGGCGGGCAGCGCGTGCCACTCGCCGTCCATGCAGGCCACCACGATCCGGTCGCGGGTTGGGCGGGGCGGCGACCGCGGCCACCACCCGCTCGCTGATGTGGGTGGCGGCGTGCTCCTGGGCGACGTTCCACTCGTTGCGGGCCCACCGCTCGCCCACCTCGGCCTGTGCCGGGGCGACCAGACCGAGCAGCACCCGCTCGGCCGGCACGCCGGCCGACAGCAGGCCGGTGGCCACCTCAACGGCGGCGTACTCGTCGGCCGCCTCGAGGCACTCCAGGAAGCCCGGGTAGGCGGCGGCCGGGTCGGCCTCGGCGCTCGGCGCGGTCACGCGTGAAGCTCCCTCGGTCGGCGGTCGACGCCGGCCGTCGGCACCGCGCGCAGGTGGCGGGTCGCCCGGGTGCCCGGGCCGGTGGCCCGCAAGGCGAGCACCGCGATGTCGTCGTGGTCGCCGTGGCCCAGCCAGTCGCAGGTCACCTGCTCGATCCGCTCGGCCAACGCCGGAGCCGGCATCCGGTGGCAGCCGGTGACGGTGCGCAGCAACCGCTCGGCACCGAACTGCTCGTCACCGCGCCGGCCGCCCCGTGCCTCGGTCACCCCGTCGCTGTAGAGCAGGCAGGTCTCGCCGGGTTCCAGCCGTACGGTGACCTCGCCGATCCGCGGATCCGGCACCACGCCGATCAGCATGCCGCTCAGCGGCACCACCTCGACCTCGCCGGAGGCCCGCAGCACCAGCGGCGGAAGGTGACCGCCGCCGGCCATGGTCACGGTGAGGCCGCCGTCCCGCTGCGGGTGCTGCACGCCCAGCACCATGGTGGCGAACCGCCCCTGCCCGTGCGCCTGGGTGGTCTCCAGCAGCGCGTCGTTGAGCAGTTTCAGCAGCCGGCCCGGCTGCGGCTCGACCCGGTGCAGTGCCTGGAGGCACTGGCGGAGCTGGCCGGTGAAGACCGCCGCCTCCACCCCCTTGCCCGACACGTCGCCCAGGAAGAAGACCGAACCGCCGTCGGTGAGCCGGTGCGAACCGTAGAAGTCGCCGCCGATCCGCAGCCCGGCCTGTGCCGGCCGGTACGCCGTGCCCCACTGCACGCCGCTCGCCGGCGCCGGCTCGACGGGCAGCAGGCTGGCCTGCAGGGTGTCGGCGACCTCGACCTGGTCGCGGTAGAGCACCGCGGTGGTCAGCGCGGCGCCGGCCCGAGCGGCGAAGGCCCGGACCAGGTCGAGGTCGGCCTCGTCGTACGAGGTGGTGGCCGCCCGGGCGACCAGCAGCACACCGGCGGGCGCATCCAGACCGGGCAGCGGCACCACCCGGGCCGTCGCCCCGGTGCCGTCGAGATCTGGCAGCCAGCCCACCTCGGCGGCCTGCTCCACCAGCCAGTCCAGGGCGTGCGGCTCGGTGCCGGCGAGGCCCTCCTCGATCGCTGCGGGCAGGGCGGTCGCGGCGAGCATGGCGCTGTCCACGGCCGACACCGCGCCGTCCGAGCCGATGGCCCGCCACCAGCGGGCCCGACCGGAGTGCGGGGCCAGCACCAGGACGGCGACGTCCGCCACGGTGGGCACGGCGAGCCGGACCACCGCGGCGGCGGCCCGGTCGGGGTGCAGCGGGTTGCCGAGCTTCTCGCCGACCACGGCGAGGAACGCCGAGCGGGCCCGCTCGGCGAGCAGCGCGTCGGCCCGGCCGACGCTGTCGGTGACGTCCTCGACGTACCAGCAGCGGCCGGCGGCGGACAGCGGCACCGGACGGACGCGCAGCCGGCGCCCGTGGCGGGTGAACTCGGCCGGGTCCTCGCCGGTCAGCGCCGTCACTCCGGCTGCGGCGAGCAGCTCGCCGGGAACGACCTCGGGAAGCAGCCGCTCGGCGACCGGGCTGACGTGACGCACCACCCCGCCGGCGGCGCAGACGATCAGGCCCTCTCGGAAGTGCTCGACTACATCCGGCCAGTCCTGAGTGGCGAGGCCGCCGTCCGGGGCCCGGGGCGGCAGGGCGGCCGCCGGAGCGCCGGCGGACCACGTCGGAGTCTCTACGGTACTCGGCGTGGCGGCCCGTCCGTCGCCTGGGTCATGATCCCTGACGTCGGCAGCACTCACCAGCTAAGCCCCACTCCTTGTCGATACCCGCGGTCCTCCAAAAAGGGCGCGTTGGCCATATCTCTGCACCCCACCCTACGCCCGTACGTCGCTATCGCCACCCCACGGTTCTTGGCCGGGCATCGAGGCGGCACCGATCGGGGTGGCCCGGGGATTGTTACGATCCGGACGACGCAGCCGATCGGCAGCCGGTGGAAAGGCGTGATGGTGGTACCCGGACGGAGAAAGCCCGAGGCGACGCCGTTGAGCATCTCCGTGGACCGTTCCGTTCCTGCGGCACCGGCCATCAGAGTCGGCGGCGACCTGGCCTTCACCACCGCCGAGCCGCTGCGCACCGAGATCGATCGGCTCGTCGCCGAGCGCCCGCAGACGCTGGTGCTGGACTTCGGCGACCTGCTCTTCATCGACAGCACCGGCCTGTCCGTGATCGTGCACGCCTGGCGCGAGGGACAGCAGGGCGGCACCTCCCTCGAGCTGCGGCACACGCCACGGTTCCTGGCGGTGATCCTAGACATGACCGGGGTCACCGGTCTGCTGGACCGGCCGCAGCCCGACGGCCGGGAGGAAGCGGCGGCACCCGGCGGCTCGACGGCCGCCGCCTCCGCCTCCGCCTGAGCACCCCCGGCTTTCCCGATCACGTGCGGCTGGGAACGTGGACGACATGCCCCCCGAGCTGTTGACCATCGAGGTGGACCGGCTCGACCCCGCGCGTGCTCGGCTGCGGCTCACCGGCGACCTGGACTTCGACACCGCGGCGGAACCCGTCGCCGCAGCCGCCGACCTGCGCCGTGACGGCATCCGGGAGCTGCTGATCGACTTCGGCGGCGTGGGCCTGTGCGACTCGTCCGGGCTCAGCGCGCTGGTGGTAATCCACCGCACCGGGCTGGGTGAGGTGCTGGCCGCGCCGCCCACGATGACCGACGAGACCCGCGACGTCGGTTGAGCCGCCACCCGGGACAGGGGTGGCCCCCGACCCTGGGACCAGGAGCCGGGGGCCGGGGAGGGTGGCTCAGGCGGTGACCGGCTGCCGCCGCGGACCGGACTCCCGGAGCTCTCCGGGCGTGGGGGGCTCGGCGTCGTCCGGTGCGCCGGTATCGGGCGTCTGGAAGAGATAGCGGACGAACGTCCCACCTGGCTCGTTGTCGTCCGCACCGGGCCACTGCCCCACACAGTCGACGCCGACGACCTCGCGGCCGCTGCCGTCGGCCTCCTCTAGGAGCGCCCACAGGGTGACCGGGTAGCAGCGGGTGGTTTCCGGGCTGACCTGCCACCGCGCGTACCAGCCGGGTCGGGCGGGAACGATCTCGGCGATCCTCTTCATGGCGACCTTCCCTTCCGCGTGCGTCGGAAGTTCTTCCGGTCCATTGCGATCGTGGAGCCGCACCGGGTGAGCGACCCTCACCCGCAGCGAATGAAGCTCGCCGGCCGCTTGGCCCGGTCGCCGGGCGCACCCCGTTTCCTTCCCGGCAGCGCCGGGAAGGCCAGCGGCGGAAGGCGCAACCCGAAGAGGAACGAGGTGCGACGATGCGCAAGCAGATGGAGGGCGACAACCAGCGCCGCCGGACTCTGGCCCGGGAGGCCCGGGAACGCGGTCGGCGGCCGAGCCAGACCGGCGCCAGCCTGAGCGCGTCCAAGCAGATCACCTCGCTGGACCAGCGCGAACGGTCCGGGCCGGCGCCCGCCGGGCGGCGCAAGCCGGACGCTACGCGCGGTGGTCCGGCCCCGCCGCCGGCCGGCGTGCCGGAGCGACCCCGGGCGCTGCCGAACCGGACCCCGCAGGCTGCGGGGGTCACCAGGGTGGGCTACCGAGATCTGGTCGAGGATGTCAGCCGGCGCGCGGGGGTGGACTTCTCCACCGCCAAGGTCGCGGCGGAGGCGACCGTGCTCGCGCTGGCCTGGGCGTTGGACGAGGCCGAGCGGGAACGGCTGCTCGCGGCGGTGCCGGTGAAACTGCACGACGTGGTGCCGGTGGACGGCATCGATCGACACCGGGACCTGCCGGGCTTCCTGGCCGAGGTGGGCCGGCGCAGCCGGCTCAGCCCGGAGCAGGCGCGCTACCAGGCCGAGGCGACCCTGGGCGCGTTGGCCGACGCTGACGGCGACCTGGTCGAGTCGTTGCGCGTACCGGACGGGTTGCGGGACCTGCTCGCGCCGCCGGAGGCCGGCGGTGGCTTGGTGGGTCCGACGTCTGCCACCGCGCCGCTCAACGAGCAGGAGCTGCGGGACGCGCTCGCCAGCCTGCCGTACTGGTCCAGCGACCGGCAGTCGCTGGTGCGCACCATCGAGCTGCCGGCCGACAACCTGGACCGGGTGCTCGACCGCCTCGACCTGCTGAAGGCCGAGACCGGGCGGGGCCCGCAGATCGGCCGGCCCGAATCGGACAGCGCCCTGATCACCGTACGGACCCAGCAGGTTGACGGGGTGAGCGCGCTGGACGTGGACCTGGCCCAGCGGGTCGACGCCGCCATCGACGAGGTGGGTGCCGGCATGAACGCCGGGTGAGCCGCCCCCGGGCCGGCGGGCACGCCGCCCGCCGGCCCACGCCGCACGGGTAGCGTTGCCCGTCGTGGGCAGCGGTGCGGAGGATCTGGAGATCGTTGTGGACCGGGCCCGGCCGAGCGGGCGTACTCTGCTCGCGGCCGGGGTCGAACAGTCCTACGTCGACGTCGCCGACCCCCGCCACCTGCACTTCGAGTACGTCCGGCGGATGGCCGCGGTGGTCGACCTGGCCGCCCCGGCCAGGCGTCCGTTGACCGCCCTGCACCTGGGCGGCGGGGCACTCACCCTGCCGCGCTGGCTCGCCGCCACCCGCCCCGGCTCCGCGCAGCGGGTCGTCGAGCGGGAGCCGGCCGTGGTCGAGCTGGTCCGCCGGGAACTGCCTCCGGTGCCGCCCGAGATCGCCGTGGAGGTCGGGGACGCCCGGGAGTCGGTGGCCGCCGCGCCGGCCGAGGCGTACGACCTGGTCCTCGCCGACGTCTACCGGGCGGCCCGGATGCCCCGGCACGTGGCCAGCGTCGAGTTCGTCGCCGAGGTGGCCCGGGTGCTCCGCCCGGACGGCATCTACCTGGTCAACGTCACCGACCTGCCGCCGCTGGTCTTCTCCCGGACGCAGGTGGCCAACCTGCGCGCCGTGTTCGCCGACGTCTACCTGGTCGCCGACCGGCGGATGCTCCGCGGCCGGCGGTACGGCAACCTGGTGCTCGCCGCCGCCCACCGCCCCGACCGGCTGCCGGTACGCCGGCTCGTGGCCCGCGCCGCGGCAGACCCGGTGCCCGGCGGCGTGCTGCACGGGGCGACGCTGGACGCGTTCCTCGCCGGCACCCGCCCGGCCACCGACGCCGACCTCGCCGACCACTGACCCGCCGGGTTTCCACGCCCCGCGCAGGGGTAGGCGCGCCGGATGAGCAACGCCGACGACCGGTCCACCGTCCGGCGCACGCTGATCGTCATCGGTCTGCTGCTCGCCACCCTGATCGCGCTGGGGTTCGTCTGGGCGACCAGGGTGGTGCTCACCTGGATGCTCGTCGCGGCGTTCTTCGCGGTCGCCCTCAAGCCGGTGGTCGACTGGCTGCAGCGCCGGCTCGTCCGGCGCCGGGCGCTGGCCACCCTGATGGTCTTCGTGGCCGCCTTTGTGCTGCTCGCCGGCCTGACGGCGGCGATCGTGCTGCCGCTGGTGCACGAGGTGGCCCGGTTTGCCGAGCGGGCGCCGGAGTTGCTCCGCGAGGCGAGGGCCGGGCAGGGACCCATCGGCCACCTGCTGGACCGGCTCCACCTCCGCCAGTACGCCAACGCCCACGCCGGTCAGATCGAGCAGTACGCGTCCCGGTTCGGCCAACCGGCCATCGGGGTGCTCCGGGGGGCGGCCCAGATCGGCGCCGGGATCGCCGCCGTGGTGGTGCTCTCGTACCTGATGGTGCTGGAGGCGCCGAAAGTCATCGCCGCGACGCTGGCCCTGGCCGGCGAGCGCCACGCGGAGCGGCTGCGCCGGATCGGCCGGGAGTCCTCCCGCACCGTCACCGGCTACCTCAGCGGCAACCTGCTGATCAGCGTGCTGCTGGGCGGGATGACCTTCGTGCTGCTCCTCGTCACCGGGGTGCCGTTCGCCGCGGTGATCGCCCTGCTGGTCGCCATCGCGGACCTGATCCCGCTGGTCGGCGCGACGATCGGCGCGATCCTCGCGGCCGGTGCCGGTTTCCTGAAGTCCCCCACCACCGGCGTGGTGGTGCTGGTCTTCTTCATCCTCTACCAGCAGGCCGAGAACCACCTGCTGGCACCGGTCATCATGTCCCGCGCCGTCCGGCTCAACCCGCTGACCGTGCTGGTCAGCGTGCTGCTCGCCGCCGCGGTGGGCGGCCTGGTGGGTGCCCTGCTGGCCATCCCGGCGGCCGGGATCGCGCAGATCCTGCTGCGTGAGTTCACCCCCGCCGGGCTGCGTACCCTGCCCGCGCCGGCCAACAGCACCGACTCGGGCCGGTCCTGGTGGGGCCACCGCCGGAGCGCCCGACGGGACGACACATCCGTGCGTCCGCCCGGCGGGCGGGGGAAGGAAGAAGAACATCCGGAGTGAACGATCCTCCGCACGGTTCGGCCGGCGCCACCCACCCCGCGCCGGCCTGCCTCAACTCCGGCGAACCACCTCGGGCGACTCGCTCTCCAGCGGTACGGCGTTCGCCGGCACCAACCCGAGCTGCACGGCGGGCCGGGGCAGGGTGGCGTCGAGCACCCAGTCCGCGCCGACCCGGGCCCGGTTGCCCGGCATTGCGAACAGGTGGTAGCCGCGGGTGACAGCCTTCGCCGGCAGGCCGGCCAGCGACACGTTCAGCGGGTTCGCCGCCGCGTCCTTGCCACCCAGGTCCACCACCCAGCCCAACTCGTGGTGCTTGTACGGCTTGCGGGCGCCCTGACCGTAGGAGGCGGCGATGTTGTGCGCCGCGAGCTTGCCCTGCCGCTGCGCGTGCTGGGCGGTCATGGCGCAGATCTGCCCGGGTCGGCTGGGATCGGGCACGGCGGACGCGTCGCCGCAGGCGAACACCTCGGGGTAGCCGGGGACGTTGAGGTACTCGTCGACCACCAGGCGCCCCCGCTCGGTACGCAGCCCCAGCTCGGCGACGAACGGGTCAGGGCGTACCCCCACGCACCAGACCAGGCTGCACGTCGGGACGTACTCGCCGTCGGTGAGCATGACGCCGTCCGGCGTGGCCTCGGAGACCGAGGTCCCCATCCGGACGTCGACGCCCCGCCGGCGCAGCACCCGGTCGGCGGTGATCGACATCCGCTGGTCCAGCTCGGGCAGCACCCGGGGTGCCACGTCGAGCAGCATCCAGCGCGGACGTACCTTCAGGTGCGGTCGCTGGGCGACGAGCCGGTCGGTGAAGAGTTGCCCGTGCGCGGCCACCTCGGTGCCGGTGTAGCCCGCGCCCACCACCACGAAGGTGGTCCGGGCCCGCTGCTCGGCCGGGTCGTCGGTCACCTCGGCCAACTCGATCTGCCGGACCACGTGGTCGTGCAGGTAGAGCGCCTCGGGCAGGCCACGGAAGCCGTGCGCGTACTCGGTGACCCCGGGGATCGGCAGCAGCTTGTTGACGCTGCCCACGGAGAGCACCAGCCGGTCGTACGCGAGCTGCCCCTCGTCGCCCTCCGGCGACCGGTAGCCGACCCACCGGTTGTGCAGGTCGACCCGGTTCGCCTCGCCGATCACCACCCGGACGCCGTCGAGGGTGCCGGCGAGCGGCACGGAGATCCGGGTCGGTTCGACCACCCCGGCGGCGACCTCGGGCAGCAGCGGCAGGTAGAGGAAGTAGTCGGTCGTGTTCAGCAGGACGATCTCCGCCCGCCTGCTGGCCAGCCGGCTCAACGTCTTCGCCGCGTGGTATCCGGCGAACCCGGCACCCACGATCACCACACGAGGTTTCGTCATGTCCACTGCCGTTCCCGTCGACACGCCCGACAAACGTGGGCATCCCGTCCGCGATGGCCGAATCCCGTGCCGCGGGCCCGGCAGCTGAGCGTCACCCGGATCGGGTGGGGTGACCTCACCCGGCGGCGACGGAGGGTGGTGGGACCGCGAGAGCCGAGGGAGGAAACGACATGGCGGTCCGGACCACGGTACGTCCCGCGCCCGAGGACGTGTTCCCGATCCACCCCGCGTACGGCTACCGCATGCGGCGTCAGCGGCATCCGGTGGGCGTACGCGGCGGGCCGCGACGCGCGCCTGGGGGCCCCTGGTTGGACGACACCGCACGGCACCAGGTACGCGCCCGCTACGAGCTGCGGGACCGGCAACTGGCCCGGGCCCTGGTGGCGGCCGTCAGCCAACCCGGTGACTCGACGGAGAACCTGACCGGACAGCTGGAGCAGCGGATGGACGCGCTGGTGCACCGCGCCGGGTTCGCCCGCTCCATCAACGAGGCCCGCGACCTGGTCGCGCACAACACGTTCACGGTCGACGGCGGCAAGGTCAACCGGGCCTCGTACCTGGTCCGCCCGGGGCAGACCATCCAGGTCCGGCCGGACCGGCAGTGCCGCGCCCCGGTCGCCGTGGCGATGGCCGACCAGGCCGCGGGCGACAGCCCGCCCTACCTGGACGTCCGGGCGGACCGTGGCACCGCGACGCTGACCCGGGAGCCGCAGCGCCAGGAGGTGCCGGCGCTGCGGGACGTCCCGCTCGCCGTCCAGACCATCGAAGGGGGCCCGCTGTGAGCATCCTGCCGACCGACCGGCGCGTGTCCAACTACCAGCAACAGAGTGGCCGTCCGCGGCTCACGCCCCGGCAGCGCCGACGGGTGGAACACAAAGAGGCGAAGTTGCAGCGGCTGACCGGGCAGCGCCCGCAGGCGCGCGGGCCCGGCCGCTGAGCCGACGGCACGCGGTGGCGGCCGCCCGGACGGCGACCGCCACCGCCGCGTCAGGGCCGCTCGGGCTCCGGTGCGGTGATCGCCCACCGCTCGTGGTCCCGCCAGGCGCCGTCGATGAAGAGGTAGTCGGGCGACAAGCCCTCCAGCCGGAAGCCGAGGCGGCGGGCCAGCCGCTTCGACGGCTCGTTGCCGGGCTGGATGTTCGCCTCCAGCCGGTGCAGCCCGAGCGCGGTAAAGGCGTGCCCGATGACCAGGCGGATCCCGGCCGAGGCGTGCCCGGTGCCGGCGTACGGCAGGAAGGCGGCGTAACCCAGGTAGCCACCGCGCAGCGCGCCCATGACGATGCCGCTGATGGTGGCGTATCCGGCGATCTCCCCGGTGGCCCGGTCGCAGAACAGGTAGCCGGAGCTGTCCCGCCCCCGGATCTTGCGCAGGTACGCGGCGTACCGCTCGGCGTCGTCGGGGGCGGACAGCCATGGGTGGTGCAGCTCCTGGCTGCGCCGGGCGGCGGCGATGAACTCGGCCTCGTCGGCGGGCCGGGGCCGCCGGATGCCCACCCGACCGTCGGTACGCAGGTATCTCACGGGGCCCCACTCTCGGCCACCGGCCGGTCCGCTGTCCAATCGGGGTCGCGCGCCGGATCGACATGCGTTAGCCGGCGCGGTGACGGCGGGCTCGTCGCCCAAGTGACGGGAAGTCTCCTGGCGCCGTTCTGGCTCGGCGCCGGCGCGCTCGCGGTGCTCACCGCCCTGGCCTGGCGACGACTCGCGGACACGGCCAGCTGAACCACCGGTGGGGAGACCGGCCGACGGCGCCGAGCGCGCCGCCGTGCTCGGCGACTGGGCCGCCGGACCGCCGCCGGCCGCCCCACCGGCGACCGGCCGCCGCTCTGACCCGCGCGGAGCGGGCAGGGATGTAGCTCCACGCCGCCTACGAACTTGATGACATGAACGACTCAGGCCGGGCCGCCGGACCGGCCAGGCCAGTGCGGCGCCTCGGCGTGAATCATCTACGTCATCAAGTTCGTAGCGTCTCGGCATGCCTGCACCCGGACTGGGTCAGCGAGCAGCGCTGCCACGGCAGCGAGCAGCGCTGGGCCTACAGCGGGCCGGGGTGGGGCTGGTCGAGCGGCATCGGCAGCTCGAGGACGGTGGCCCCGCGCAGGTCCAGCCAGGCGCGGTCGGGCGCGCGGACCAGCCGCAGCATCACCTGCTCGCAGACCGGGCAGCGGCCGACCAGGCCGGGGGCGTGGGAGAAGACGTGCAGCCCGGCCATCGGGCCGGCCGTCCCGCAGTGCGCGCACCGGCCGGTGGCGGTGCTGAGGTCCACCGCGAAGATCTCCCGCAGCGGCCCGTCCAGCATGTTGCCGTCCAGGTAGGACATTTCGGTCATGCGCCCTCCTCGGTCACCCGGTCGGTCCGAAGCGTTCGGTCTTCACCCGCCGGGTCTGGTGGCCCAGGCCCACCAGCAGGTCCGCCACGGTCTCCACGAAGCCGGTGGGACCGCAGATGTAGCAGAGCGGGTCCAGGTCGGGCGGCCAGCCGTGGGTGTTGACGTCGGCCAGGTTGATCCGGTGCGGTTCGCCCCGCCAGTCCTCCGGCGCCTGGCGGGTGTACACGTACGCCACGTCCAGGCCCTGGTCCTCGCGGACGCGGCGGCGCAGTTCGTCGGCGTAGAAGATGTCGGCGGGGCTGCGGACCGAGTAGATCAGCCGGAACGGCGCCCGGCTGCCGGCGGCGCGGCGGGCCCGGAGCATGGCCATCAGCGGCACCACGCCGGAGCCGCCGGCCACCAGCAGCACCGGCGCGGTCTCCTCGGTACGCCAGACGAACCAGCCGCCGACCGGCCCGCGTACCTCCACCGGATCGCCCGCGGCCCACACGTCGATCAGGTACGGCGACACCTCCCCGTCGGGCACCCGCTGCACGGTCAGCGCGATCCGGCCGGCATCGGCCGGCTCCGCGAGCGAGTACGACCGGGCCGCCTGGTAGCCGTCGGCGGCGGTGAGCCGGACGTCGACGTGCTGCCCCGGCAGGTGCCCCGGCCAGTCGGGCACGTCCAGGACCAGGGTCTGCGCGGTCGGCGTCTCGATCCGGCGCTCGGCCAGGCGGGCCACCCGCCAGGTCAGCGGCGCGGCGACCCGGTTGCCGGCCGGGGGCGCGGACACCTCAGTCGCCCTGGTAGCGCTGCTCGCGCCACGGGTCGCCGTAGTCGTGGTAGCCCGCGGTCTCCCAGAAACCGGGCTGGTCGTCGACGAGCAGCCGGATGCCCCGCACCCACTTCGCCGACTTCCAGAAGTAGAGATGCGGCACGAGCAGCCGGGCCGGGCCGCCGTGCTCGGCCGGGAGCGGGCCACCCTCGTACGTGTGCGCCACCCAGGCCCGCCCGCCGCGCAGGTCGTCCAGCGGCAGGTTCGTGGTGTACCCGCCGTACGAGTGGGCCAGCGCGTACCGCGCTTGGGTGTCGATGCCCTCGAGCAGGGTGTCCAGGGAGACGCCCTGCCAGTTGGTGCCGAGCTTGGACCAGCGGGTGACGCAGTGGATGTCCAGCGTCGGCGTGTCCTGCGGCAGGCCCATCAGCTCGGACCAGGACCAGCGGAACTCGGCCCCGGTCTCGGTGCTGACGACGAATTCCCAGGTGTCCAGCGGCACCTTCGGCGTCGGTCCGGCGGAGAGCACCGGCCAGTCCTCGGTGAGGTACTGCCCGGGCGGCAGGGCCGGCTCGGCCGTGCGGGGCCGGCCCTGGAAGCCCGGCGAGACGATTCCCACCCGTCAGTCGTACCACCCGAGGGGTGGGCCGGGCGTGGGGTTCGGCCGGACCGGCCGCGGTGGGTGAGCACCGCGGCGGCTCCGTCCGGTGGGCTCAGTGCCGCTCGGCGACGACCTCCGCGTCGCCGGTTTCCCGGTTCCGGGTGGCGCGCAGGCTGGTCAGGGTGACCACCACGAGGACGCCGATGATCACGCCGAGCGAGGCGAGCGTGGGGATCTGCGGCACCCCCGGCCAGATGCCGTGTGCCCAGTGCAGACCGAGCTTGACGCCGATGAAGGCGAGGATGACGGCCAGGCCGTAGCTGAGGTGCACCAGGCGGCTGAGCGCCGCGTGTAGCACGAAGTAGAGCGCGCGCAGGCCGAGCAGGGCGAACGCGTTGGTGGCGAAGACCAGGTAGGGGTCCTCGGTGATGCCGTAGACGGCGGGCACCGAGTCGACTGCGAAGACCACGTCGGTGGCGAACACCGCGACCACCACGAGGGCGAGCGGGGTGAGTGCGCGGCGGCCGTGCTGCCGCACGGTCATCCTGGTGCCCTGGTATTCCTCGACCACCGGCATGACCTTGCGGAGCAGCTTCACCGACCGCATCTTGTTGATGTCGACCTCCTGCTCGTGGCCGGAGAGCGCGTCGCGAAGCAGCTTGACCGCGGTGGCGATCAGGATGATCGCGAAGCGCACGGAAGGCGAAGTCGAGGGTCTGCAGGGCGGCGGCGCCGAGGGCGATGAAGACCGCGCGCAGCACCAGCGCGCCGACGATGCCGTAGAGCAGGACGCGCTGGGCCAGCACCGCGGGCACCGCGAACGCCGCCAGCAGCAGCATGAAGACGAAGAGGTTGTCGACCGAGAGCGACTTCTCCACCAGGTAGCCGGTCAGGTACTGGACGCCCAGCTCGGAGCCGTACCGGGACCAGACCCAGGCGCCGAAGGCCAGCGGCAGGGCGACGTAGAAGGCCGACCAGCCGAGGGCCTCCTTGAGCGACACCTCGTGCGGGCGGCGGGTGACCAGGAAGTCGAGCATCAGCAGGGCGAGCACGCCGGCGATGGTCACCGCCCACAGGGTGGGGGTGCCGACCGTCGACAGCTCAGCCGCGGACAGGTACGACAATTCGGTCATGGAATCTCCTCGAACACCGTGTCATGTTCGAGGTCTCCTTCACCCACCCTTCGTGGGCAACCACCCGAGGCGTGCCGGGCACGCCGTACTGACCGGAATGGTTCGTGGGAAGTACTCCCCTCGCGCGCTCCAGGTTAGGGCAACCTCAGCGTGCCCGCCAAGTCCGCATCGATGCCTCTGGGTCGAATGATTGCCCTGGTCAACCGCTGGGTGCGGCGGCGGACCATGGTGTGTAGTGCGCCGGGGACCTATGGTGACGCGATGACCGATGAGGGCCCGCTCGCCGGCGTACGTGTGATCGAGCTGGCCGGCATCGGGCCCGGCCCGTTCGCCGCGATGATGCTGGCCGACCTCGGCGCGGACGTGGTCCGCGTCGACCGCGCCACCCCGGACGGGTTCGGCAGCATGTCCGGCGACCTGCTCACCCGCAACCGCCGCTCGCTCGCCGTCGACCTCAAGTCCGCCGAGGGGCGGGAGGTGGTGCTGGCGCTGGTGGCCGGGGCGGAGGCGCTGCTCGAGGGTTTCCGGCCCGGGGTCACCGAGCGGCTCGGCCTCGGCCCCGACGACTGCCTCGCCGTCAACCCCCGACTGGTGTACGGGCGGATGACCGGCTGGGGCCAGGACGGGCCGCTCGCCCACACCGCCGGCCACGACATCGACTACCTGGCGCTGACCGGCGCGCTGCACGGCATCGGCCGTGCCGGCGAGCGCCCGGTGCCGCCGATGAACCTGCTCGGCGACTTCGGCGGCGGCGGGATGATGCTGGCCCTCGGCGTCGTCGCCGCCCTGTACGCGGTCCGGGCCGGCGCGCCCGGCCAGGTCGTCGACGCGGCCATCGTGGACGGCGTGTCGGTGCTGGCCACCCAGATCCACGCGCTGCGCGCGGCCGGCAGGTGGCAGGGCCGGCGCGGGGTGAACCTGCTCGACGGCGGCGCCCCCTTCTACGACACGTACGAGTGCGCCGACGGGCGGTACCTCGCGGTGGGCGCGCTGGAACCGCGGTTCTACGACGAGCTGGTCCGGCGCACCGGTTTCCCGCTGGCCGGCGACGAGGCCCCAGACCGGTCCGACCCGGCCAACTGGCCCGCGCTGCGTACGGCGTGGGCACGCCTGTTCCGCACCCGGACCCGGGACGAGTGGACGGAGCTGCTCGCCGGATCCGACGCCTGCGTCGCGCCGGTGCTGGACTGGACGGAGGCGCCGGAACACCCGCACCTGGCGGCCCGGGGCGTCTTCGTCGACCACGACGGGATCACCCAACCGGCGCCCGCGCCACGCTTCTCGGCGACCCCCACGGCCGTACGCCGGCCGCCGCCGCGGCCTGGCGAGCACACCGACGAGCTGCTCGCCGAGGCCGGCTTCGACCCCGACCGGATCGCCGCCCTGCGCGCCGCCGGCCGGGTCGCCTGACCGCTACCGGGGCGGCACCACAGCAGGCGACCTCGCCAGCCCTTTGAGGCGCCGGCACGGCCGCTCAGGGCGGCCGAGCGGCGGGCTCACCTGCGGCGTGCGCTGGCCGGCGCGAGTGCCGGCTCCACGATGTCCCGGAAGTCGCGGGGCAACTGCACCACCACGTCGTTGAACTCCCCGCCGGTGATCGCCTCGCGCAGGGTGGTGAACACGGCTCGAATGGTGTCCCGCGCGGCGTTCTCGTCGATGTCGGCCCGTCGGGCGACCCGGGCGACGAACTCGGCCGCGCCGAACCGTTCGGCCGCCTCGGCACTCGGGTGGGGCTTGAGCACCCGCTGGAGCCCCTTCGGCAGCTGTGCGGCGAGATCCAGCAATTCGCCGCCGGTCAACCGTTCGGCCAGGGTCTCCAACGTGGCCCGGGCCAGCTCCGCCGCCCGTTCCTCGGACGTCCCGGTACGCCGGGCGACCTGGTCGACGAAGGTGAGGTATTGCATCGGTGGTGCCCCCTTCGGTCTGCGGATCGGCCGCCTACCCGCCACCGGGGCGCGGAAACGACGGGATTTTCCGCCCGTCCCGCGCGTGACCGGCGGCCCGGCGGGTAACCGCCGCCGGTCGTGACCGCAACCGAGGCGCGAGGAGCCCGACTCATGGCGAGTTACACGGACGTCCTGGACTACCTGTCGGCGCTGGACTATCCGGCCGGCAAGGACGACGTCATCCGGGAGGCCGAACGGGAGGGCGCGCCGCCGGACGTGTTGCAGGCGCTGCGGGCGCTGCCGCCGGTGGACTACGCCAACGGCAACGAGGTGGCCCGCTCGGCGGGCATCGACGCCGCCCCCGAGGTCGACCGGTCGCAGCGCGCGGCGCAGGCCCGGGACAAGCACAAGCGGGTCTCGCAGCACGTACGCGGCATCTGACACCGCCGGTGGGGAGCCCGGGCCGAGGCGTCCCGGACGGGCACACCCCGGCCCGGGTCCAGCTCGCCGTGATGGGGCTGGTCGGGGTCGTCTGCGGTGGACTGTTCGGGGTGCTGGCCTCGCCGGCACTCGGACCGCTGGTGGGCTGGGACGCCGCCGCGCTGGCCTGGCTGGCCCTGCTCTGGGGCCGGCTGTGGCGGCTGGACGCGGCCGGGACGGCGCGGCTGGCCGTGAGCGAGGATCCGAATCGGGCGGTCCGGGATGTGCTCCTGCTGGTCGCCTGCATGGCCAGCCTGGTCGGGGTCGGAGTGGTGCTGACCAAGGCGCACGCCGCCCGGTCCGGCCTTCCGCTGGATGCCAACGCCGGGTTGGGCGTACTCAGCGTGGTGGTCTCCTGGTTCGTGGTGCACACCTTGTTCGCCGCCCGGTACGCCCGGCTGTACTACAGCGGCACGCCGGGCGGGGTGAACTTCCACCAACCCGAACCGCCCTGCTACGCGGACTTCGCCTACCTGGCGTTCACGGTGGGGGCCACGTTCCAGGTCTCGGACACCGACCTGTCCGGCACCGAGATGCGGCGGACCGTGCTCGGCCACACGCTGCTGGCGTACCTCTTCGGAGCGGTCATCATCGCGGCCACCGTCAACCTGGTGGCGAGCCTAGCGCGATGAGCCTGGACAGGCGGGCGCCCCGGGTCACGAACCGCGACCTGGGGCGCCACGCAGCACCTGTCCTTGGTGGTCCGCGCCCGAACCGGGTCGCGACCATCAAGCGGTGGATCTTCGCCCGAACCGGGCGGGCATCGCTGCCACGATCATCATACAATGCAACATCAGCCGAACGGGTGACTATCGCGAAACTGTGGCCCGCCGCACGTCCCGATCAGCCCGTCAGCTCCGCGTAGCGCTTCTCCAGGTCCACTCGGGCCAGTGCACCCACCAGCCAGGCCAGTCGCTCCGACTCACCGCTGCCGGCCAGCCCGGCCAGGTCGTCGGCGGAGCGGCCGAGCCCCAGCCGGCGGGCCGCGACCAGGGCCCGCTTGTCGGCCACCGGCGCCAC
Source organism: Micromonospora sp. CB01531 (assembly GCF_001905095.1). GTDB lineage: Bacteria > Actinomycetota > Actinomycetes > Mycobacteriales > Micromonosporaceae > Micromonospora. The sequence continues at coordinate 24,998 of NZ_LWLS01000076.1, read as the reverse complement.
CTCCCGCCACACCGCCTGGGCCTCGCGCAGGAACAACTCGATCACGTCGTCGTCCACACCGGGCAGGTCGCGGAGCAACCGCCGTTCCCGGGCCGGATCCTGCTGCGCCGCGGTCCGCAACCGGCGCAGGTCGCCCCGATAGCGGTCCACGACGGCACGGGCCAGGTCACCGAGCACGGTGGCCAACTGGTCCACATCGCCGCGCTGGCCCGCCTCCCGCAGCACGCGTACGCGGTCGGCGTGCAACGACCGGGCCAGCCGGGCGGCGCTGTCCCATCCGCTGTCCCGGAGCGCCACCGCACTGTCGACCGCCTTGCGGTAGTCGCCGCGGCGGGCCAGCAGAACGGACAGGTAGAGCACCTGGAACAGGGAGGACGGGTTGTTGATGACCCGGAATCCGTACCGCTCGGCGAACCCCCGGCCGTCCCCGGCGAGCCGGCGGACCAATCGCTTCTTGTCCTCGATGCTGGAAATCACACTGGTCGGCATGCCCGGGTCTACCCGCGCCGGAGCCAGGCATTCAGCCGAGCACACCACCGCTGCGGTCCCGCGCCTTCAGTCGCGTGGTGGGCAGCGCCGGGGCCGGCAGCGGGGGCGCCGGATCGTCGGCGACGGTGCCGAACCGGCGGCCCGCCATCCAGTCCTCCCGGGCGGCGGCGACCTCCTCGTGCGAGCGGCCCACGAAGTTCCACCACATGACCAGCGGCTCCTCGAACGGCGTACCGCCGAGCAGCAGCAGCCGGCTGCCCGGGGCGGCGCGCAGGGTCAGCACGGCCCGACCGGAGCCCAGGTAGAGCAGCGCCCCCGGCGCGAACGGCACCCCGTCCACCTCGGCGGAGCCGGACATCGCCAGCAGGCCGTACTCGAAGTCACGGCGCAGCGGCAGGGTGGCCGGCGCCGGGCCGCGGACCTCGAGCTGGGCGCCCACCAGCGGGGTGTGCACCACGGCCGGCGAACGCTCGCCGCCCACCTCGCCGACCAACAGGGTCACGTCGAGGTCGCCGTCGCGCCAGCGGGGCAGCTCCGCGTGGTGGGCGAAGTCCGCCGCGCCGGCCCGCGCCGGATCCGGCAGCGCCACCCAGAGCTGGACGCCGTGCATGACCGGGGGGTGCGCCGCCGGCGACCGCTCCGAGTGGGCGATGCCGTGACCGGAGGTCATCACGTTGAGCTGCCCCGGGCGGATCGGCTGGACGTTGCCCAGACTGTCCCGGTGCAGGATCTCGCCGTCGACCAGCCAGGTGACGGTCTGCAACCCGGTGTGTGGGTGCGGCGGCACCTCCATGCCCGGCCGCTCGGCGACGTCATCCGGTCCGAAGTGGTCGACGAAGCACCAGGCGCCCACCATCCGCCGCTGCCGCTGCGGCAGCAGCCGCCGCACCGTGGTGTAGCGGCCCAGCGGCACGTCGTGGCCGGGCAGCAGCACGCTGCCCGGGTCGGTGGGCGCCGCGCCAGGTGGGACGGTCTGCGCCGGCAGCGATTCGGTACGGTCCACCGCCCGACTCTACGCTCAGCCCGCCGCGGCGGTCACCGTGTTTACGCTCTCCCCCGGGCCGACGGAGCGGGTGCACGGGCTGGCGATCACCGCGTCCGGCGACCCGCCGGCCCGGCACGCGTCGGCGTGGGCGCCGCCGCCGGTCGGCAGGGGATGGACGTGGTCCCTCCGGTTTCGGCCGGCGCCGGTGTGCTGTCGCGGGTGCGCTGGATCAGCACGACGCAGGCCAGCACGACCAGCGCCGCCCCGATCGAGGCCGGGGTGACGGTCTCGGCGAGCAGCAGCGCGGACCAGAGCAGGGTGAGTACCGGCTGGGCGAGCTGGAGCTGTCCGACCTGGGCGATGCCACCTCGGGCCAGGCCCGCGTACCAGGCGAAGAAGCCCAGGAACATGGAGATCGCGGTGAGATAGCCGAACGCCGACCAGGCGGCGGCGTCGGCGTGCGGGGGATTCGCCACGGCGGCGACGAGCGTGACGACCAGGGTGACGGGCAGCGAGAGCAGCAGCGCCCAGCAGATCGTCCGTGCGCCGCCGAGTTCCCGGGCGAGCGAGCCGCCCTCGGCGTAGCCCAGCCCGCACAGGACGACCGCCGCGAGCAGGAACAGGTCGGCGGTCGACAGTGCGCCGTGCACCGCCCCGCTGGTCATCAGGAAGGCGAGCACCGCGACCAGCCCGCCGCCGCTGGCGACCCAGAACAGCAGCGGTGGGCGCTCGCCGGCCCGCAGTACCGCGAACACGGCGGTCATGGCGGGCAGCACGGTGATGACGACCGCGCCGTGCGCGGCGGTCTGGGTGGTCAGTGCCAGCGAGGTGAACAGCGGGAAGCCGACAACGACGCCGACGGCCACGATCGACAGGCGCCGCCACTGGCGGCGGGTGGGCCGCGGCGCGCCGGTGAGACGCAGATACGCCCAGGCCAGTAGCGCCGCCCCGACGGCCCGGCCGAAGGCCACGAACCACGGGTCGAGGTGCCCCACGGCGACGCGGGTGGCGGGCAGCGACATGCTGAAGGCGAGCACGCCCAGCGCGCCGAGGGTGAGGCCGACGAACCGTTCCGCCGTTACCGTGGCGGCCGCAGTAGCGCTACTCTTCTGCTTCATGGACAACGGTAACGCAGCAGATCGCGTTATCCAAGATCTGCGCCGGCTCACGGCCGCCGCGGCCGCCGGCACACAGCTGCCCTCGGTGCGCGAGTTGACCGCCCGGCACCAGGCCTCACCGGTCACCGTCGCCGAGGCGGTCCGGCAACTGGTGGCGCAAGGGCTGATCGAGACGCGACCGGGGAAGGGCACCTTCGTGGCCGCCCGGCCGGACGAGCGGCGCGCACCCGACCTGTCCTGGCAGACAGTGGCGCTCGGCGCCCGCAGACCGGGCGAGGAGGAGATGCAGGCGTTACTGGCGTTACCGCGGCCGGGAGCGATTCCGCTGTCCGGCGGCTACCTCGACGCCGATCTGCAGCCGGCCGCGGCGCTCGGCGCCGCGCTCGCCCGCGCCGCCCGGCAGCCCGCCACCTGGCAGCGCGGACCGGCCGAGGGACGCGCGGACCTGCGCGCCTGGTTCGCCCGCGAGGCCGAGACCGGGCTGCACGCCGACGACCTGGTGATCTGCCCGGGCGGGCAGGCGGCGCTGTCGTCGGCGTTGCGCGCGCTCGCCGCGCCCGGCGACACCCTGCTGGTCGAGTCTCCGACCTACCTGGGGGCGCTAGCCACGGCCCGGGCGGCCGGACTGCGGGTGGTGCCGGTGCCCGCCGACGCCGACGGCGTACGCCCGGACCAGCTCGCCGCCGCGTTCGCCCGCACCGGCGCGCGACTGTTCTACTGCCAACCGCTCCACGCCAACCCGACCGGTGCCAGCCTGGCAGCTCACCGCCGAGCCGGGGTCGCCGACGCCGTCCGAGACGCCAGCGCATTCCTGATCGAGGACGACTACGCCCGCGACCTCACCATCGACGGAGAGGGCCCGCCACCGCTGGCCGCCGACGACCCCGACGGGCATGTCGTCTACCTGCGCTCACTGACCAAGTCCGCCGCCCCCGGGCTGCGGGTCGCCGCGATCGGTGCCCGCGGCCCGGCCGGTGCCCGGCTGCGCTCGGCCCGGTTGCTCGACGACTTCTTCGTGGCCGGTCCGCTGCAGCAGGCCACGCTGGAGTTCGTCACTGCCCCGTCCTGGACCCGGCACCGCCGCACCCTGCGGACAGCGCTGCTGGCGCGGCGCGAGGCGCTGCTGACGGCGCTACGCCGGCACCTGCCGCAGCTCGCCCCAGCGATGATCCCCCGTGGCGGCCTGCACCTGTGGGTCCGCCTGCCCGACGGCACCGACGACGTCGCGCTGGCCGCCGCGGCTGCCGCCGAAGGCGTCATCGTCTTCCCCGGCCGCCCGTGGTACGCGGCCGAACCCCCGGCGCCGCACCTGCGCCTGACCTACGCCGCGGCCCCGCCCGATCTCATGGACGAGGCCGTCCGCCGCCTCGCTCACGCCGCCGAAGCCGTCACCGACGCGCGCCGGCCATGAGGTCAGCCGGCCGAGCCGCCCGCACCATCCGGCCGATTCACCAACCCGCGGTGAGGATCAGAGTGCCACCGGCAAAGCCGCTCACCCGTCCGCCCCCGAAAACCTCAGCTCAGGCGGGACCGCACCTTCGCGGCGCACTCCGACACCACGGACCGCGCGTCCAGCCCCAGACTCTCGATCGCGACGAGCGCCGTGAACACCACGTCGGCCAGCTCCGCGGCCACGTCCTCGCGGCTATGGGTCACTCCCTTACGCGGGTTCTGCCCGAGCACCCCGATCCAGGCGGCAGCGGCCTCCCCCGCCTCCTCGGTCAGCTTGAGGATGCGGCAGGTCAGCTCGGTGTCCCCGGTGCCGTTGGCGCCGTCCAGCCAGTCACGGGAGGCGCGCGCGGCGTCCCAGATCAACTCGTCCACGGGACCAGTGAACCGGACGACGGTGATTATCGTATCCGGGGGCGGTCGGCGCGAGGCCGATCCGGTGGGGGCGACGGGGCAGCCCGGGACCGGAAGGGACGTGTCGGGTGATGCCAGAGACAATCGAGACGGTGTTCGCGGACGTGGTCAACCGCAACCCGGGTGAACCCGAGTTCCACCAGGCGGTACGGGAGGTGCTGGAGAGCATCGGCCCGGCCCTGGCCCGTCACCCCGAGTACGCGCACGCACGGATCATCGAGCGGATCTGTGAGCCGGAGCGGCAGGTCATCTTCCGGGTGCCGTGGGAGGACGACCGCGGCCGGATCTGGGTGAACCGCGGCTTCCGGGTGGAGTTCAACAGCGCACTGGGCCCGTTCAAGGGCGGGCTGCGCTTCCACCCGTCGGTCTACCTGGGCATCGTCAAGTTCCTCGGCTTCGAGCAGATCTTCAAGAACGCGCTGACCGGCCTGCCGATCGGAGGTGGCAAGGGCGGCGCGGACTTCGACCCGAAGGGCTGCTCGGACCGGGAGGTGATGCGCTTCTGCCAGAGCTTCATGACGGAGCTGTACCGGCACATCGGCGCGCAGACCGACGTACCGGCCGGCGACATCGGCGTCGGCGGTCGGGAGATCGGCTACCTGTTCGGCCAGTACAAGCGGATCACCAACCGGTACGAGTCGGGGGTGCTCACCGGCAAGGGCCTGTCGTACGGCGGCGCGCAGGTGCGCCGGGAGGCGACCGGGTACGGGGCGGTCTTCTTCGCCGAGGAGATGCTGAAGCAGGCCGGGGACAGCCTGGACGGCAAGCGGGTGGTGGTCTCCGGCTCGGGCAACGTGGCGATCTACGCCATCGAGAAGGTGCACCAGCTCGGCGGCCGGGTGGTGGCCTGCTCCGACTCGCACGGGTACGTGCTGGACGAGCAGGGCATCGACCTGGAGCTGCTGCGGGAGCTGAAGGAGGAGCGCCGGGTCCGGCTCGACAACTACATCAAGCACGTGCCGGACGCGGTGGCGGTCGCCGGTCGTACCGTCTGGGAGGTGCCCTGCGACCTGGCGCTGCCGTGCGCGACGCAGAACGAGATCGGCGGCGCGGAGGCCGCGGCGCTGGTGGCCGGCGGCTGCATCGCGGTGGTGGAGGGGGCGAACATGCCCACCACGCCGGAGGCCGTGCGGATCCTGGGCCGGGCGGGGGTGAAGTTCGCCCCGGGCAAGGCGGCCAACGCGGGCGGCGTGGCGGTGAGCGCACTGGAGATGCAACAGAACGCCAGCCGCGACTCGTGGACGTTCACCCAGTCGGAGCAGCGGCTGCGGGAGACCATGCGGGACATCCACGCCCGGTGCTGGGCCACCGCCCAGGACTACGGCCTGCCGGGTGACTACGTGGCCGGCGCGAACATCAACGGTTTCCGGCGGGTGGCGGAGGCGATGCTCGCGCACGGCCTGGTGTGACCGACCACTATGGGCGGCCGGGCGACCGTGGTGCAGGCGCATCCGTCACGGTCGCCCGGCACCGGCCGGCGAGTTCAGGAGAGGGGGCGCAGCCCCGCCTCGAAGGCACCGCGCATGCCCACGTACCCGTTGATCCGCTTCTCGATCTCGGCATAGTGCGTCCGCTGCCCGGCGGACACCGTCGGGTCCTTGGCGGCGCCGACCAGGTCGACCACCCGAGCCGCCGGTTGGTACTCCATCCAGGTCGGCAGCACGCTCACATTGGTGACCTCCCAGCCCCCGGAAGTGGTGCGGGTGAAGGTGAACTCGGGCACCACGGCGTCCTGGGTGTTCTCCGGGGAGCCGTCGTCGAACCGGGCGGTCAGGTTGCCCATCCCGTAGGCGACCCACTTCCGGCCGATCTTCTCGAATGGCTGTACCACGTGGACGTGGTGTCCGATGATCAGATCGACGTCGGGCGAGGCGAGCAACTCCTGGGCGAGGTCCAGCTGGTCGTCGTTCGGCGCGTTCTGGTACTCGGTCCCCCAGTGCATGGAGAGGATGACGATCTCCGCGCCCGCCGTCCGCGCCCGGTGCGCCGCGGCGAGGATGGCGTCCCGGTCGATGAGGTTCGCGGCCCACGGCCTGCCCTCCGGCAGTGGGATGTCGTTGAAGCTCAGCGCGTACGACAGCTGGGCGACCTTCACACCCGCCACGTCGAGGATGTTCGTCCGGGCCGCCTCCTCGGCGCTGCGGGCTGTGCCGGCGTGCCGCAGCCCGACCCGGTCAAGGTTGTTCAGGGTCCGGGTGATGCCCTCCATGCCCGTGTCCAGCGAGTGGTTGGACGCCGTGGAGCAGGTGTCGAATCCGGCCCAGGCCGCCGCGTCGGCCAACTCCGGCGGCACGCTGAACGCCGGCCATCCGGTGAACGGGCCCTGCGGATCCGCCAGCGGCGTCTCCATGTGACAGATGGCGAGGTCCGCAGCGCTCACCCGGGGACGAATCGCACTCAGCACCCGGGTGAAGTCGTGCCCGGCACGGCCCGCCGCCTGCGCGTCGGCGGCGGCCTGCTCGGTGAGCGGCGGGTGCACCAGCAGATCACCGGCGGCCACCACGGTGAGCTGGTTCTTCGGCGCCGGGGCCGGCGCCACGGCGCGTGGGGTGGTGGGCGGTTTCGGAGCCACTCGCGCCGAATCGGTGCAGGCCCCGGCCAGCAACGCCAGCATCGCCGCAAGGCCGAGCTTCATCCTCATCTGCGGAAGTCTGCTCAGCTCCGGTCCGGCAGGAAGGGCGAACACGAAAGGACCCCTCCGAAGGGGGAGGGATCCTTCCGGATTGCTGATTGTCCACCTCGCTGAACCGGCGGTATCCGCCATCCGCCGACACGGAGTCGGTCACGGGCGGGCCCGCCCGCGAGACCGCACGGGCTACCGCTCGTCCGTCTGCTCGGGCACGTACCAGCCACCCCGGTACAGGGTCCCGCGAGGCGGCTCGACCGGAACCGACCGGGACCGTCGCGCCCGGCGTACCCGGCTGAACACGAACCAGCCGACCGCGCCCACGCAGACCACGATGACGACGTTCTGCAGCGTCCCGACGTACGTCTCGACCACGTGCCAGTTCTCGCCCAGCAGGTAGCCGGCCAGCACGAAGACGCTGTTCCAGATCAGGCTGCCCAGCGTGGTGTAGAGCAGGAAAATCGGCACGGGCATCCGTTCGACGCCGGCCGGGATGGAGATGAGGCTGCGGAAGATCGGAATCATCCGGCCGAAGAAGACCGCCTTGACGCCGTGCCGGAGGAACCACGCCTCGGTACGGTCGACGTCCTCCAGCTTGACCAGCGGCAGCCGGGCCACGATGGCACGCATCCGGTCCCGGCCGAGGGCCGCGCCGATGCGGTAGAGGGCGAGCGCACCCAGCACCGAGCCGAGGGTGGTCCAGAGGATCGCCCCGACCAGGCTCATCCGGCCCTGGCTGGCGGTGAATCCGGCCAGCGGGAGGATCACCTCGCTGGGGATGGGCGGGAAGAGGTTCTCCAGGGCCACAGCGAGACCGGCGCCGGGGCCACCGAGCCGTTCGACCAGGCCGGTGACCCAGCCGACGGGCCCGTCACCGGCCGGCTCCGCGGCCCTCGGGACGTTGACACGGGGGCCGAGCAGGAGCTGTGCGTTTCCGATCATCCGACTACGTTACGGTCCGGCGCAGCCGGCGACCACGAAACCGTCGCCGGTCGGCTGCGGAGCACCGGAGCGTCACCCGCGCAGCCGGCCACCCGCAGGCGCGGACCAGGCGACACTCCACTGAGCACAGGCGATCGTGTCGGACCGGTGACCTACGGTGAGGCGGTGGGGCCGCCGACCCCGGAGAGGAGCGGGCCGATGACGCACGCACCCGTCGAGGGGACCATCCGGTCCGCCGACGGCAGCACCATCGCGTACGAACACAGCGGCTCCGGTCCGACCGTGGTGATGGTGGACGCCGCCAGCGGATTCCGTGAGATGGGGCCGATGTGCCCCTTGGCGGCCCGGCTGGCCGAAGAGTTCACCGTGGTCTGCTACGACCGGCGGGGCCGGGGCGGCAGCTCGGACACCGCGCCCTACCACGTGGACCGCGAGGTCGACGACCTGCGGGCGCTGGTCGAGGAGATCGGCGCTCCGGCATGCCTGTTCGGCTTCTCGTCCGGGGCGGTGCTGGCGCTGGCCGCGGCCGCGCGAGGGCTGCCGGTGGACCGGCTGGCGCTGCTCGAGCCCCCGCTGGATCTCGCCAGCGCCCCGACCGGCGAGCCAGGGCTGGCCGCGGAGATCGCCGGGCTGGTGGCGGCGGGTCGCCGGGGCGACGCGGTGGCGCACTTCCACGCGAGCATCGGCGTGCCGGCCGAGATGACCGTGGGCATGCGGGAGAGCCCCTGGTGGCCGGCGCTGGAGCAACTGGCCCACACCCTGGTCTACGACCTGACGATCGTCGACGCGCTGCCGGCGGACGAGCTGGCCCGGGTCACCGTGCCGACCCTGGTGGTCGACAGCGAGCAGAGCGACGCGCGGCTGCGCGAGTGGGCCGCCGGCGTCGTGGCGGCACTGCCGCACGGCCACCGGCGCAGCATGCGCGGGGACTGGCACCAGGTGCCCGACGCCGACCTGGCGCCCGTGTTGGCGGACTTCTTCGCCGGCCGCGCCGGACTGGCCGGGCCGGCGCAGTGCACGCAGAGCGACAGGTGACAGCCGACGCGAGGCGGTGACGCCGACGGCCTGGCCCACGAGGAACAGCATCACCGCCGCCAGCCCGAGGCCGGCGGCGGGGTGATCCGGCACGTTCGGTCGGCTCAGCCCTCGTCCTGGCTGCTGCCGCGCACCTGCGCGTACGTGTCGAGCAGGTCCTGGAGGTCGGCGGCGATCCGCTCATCGAGCTTGTCGTCGTCGACCGCCTTGTCGATGCGTTCGCGCAGGTCATCGAGGCGCTCGGCGCGGTCCTTCGGCTTGCCCCGATCCAGCTCGCGGGCCTTCTTGAGCAGGTCTTCGGCCGTCTTCCGATCGATGTCGCGGCTGGCCACCGCCTTGGCAAGCACCTCGCCGAGCCGCGCGGCGAGCTCGCGCAGAGTGACCGGTGCCGGCGGGGTGGTCGTGGTCGGCTCGGTGGCGGCCGGTTCCGGCGGGCTGGACGACTCCGGCGTCGGCTCCTCCGTGGGCGCGGTGATGCTCGGCCCGGCGGCCGGCTGGTTGCCGGAGTTGTCGTCGAGCAGCACCGCGCCGACCAGGCCGAGCAGGAGCACCAGCCCGGCCGCGACCAGCACCCCGATGAGCCGGTTCGACCGGCCGGGCGGACGCGACAGCGGCGGCGGGGCCGGGCGGACCGGCGCGGCCGCGCGGTCGATGAGGGTCGGCGGGTGCTCGGCCCGGACGACGGTGGGCAGGATCGCCGTCGGCGGGTCGGCCGGCTGGCCGGCGCCGAAGCGGGTGGCGAGCTGGGCGGCGGTGGGCCGGTGGGCCGGGTCGGCGGACAGGCATGCCAGGGTGAGGTCGGCAACGTCGGCCGGCAGCCCCGGTACGTGCAGCGGCGGCACCGGGGGCCGCCGGGCCTGCACGTCGAGCACGTCGTCCCAGGTCTGCACGGGCAGCGGGGCCCGCCCGGTGAGGGTGCGGTAGAGCAGCGCGCCGAGGGCGTACACGTCGCTGGCGGGGTTCGCCGGGCCGGGCGTCATCCGCTCCGGGGCGAAGTACGCGGGGGTGCCCATCATCAGCTCGCCGGTCTGGCCGGCGAGGGGGTGGCGCGGGCCGGCGAGCGTGGCGATGCCGAAGTCGAGCACCTTCGCGCCGGTCTCGGTGAGCATCACGTTGCCGGGCTTGATGTCGCGGTGCACCACGCCGATCCGGTGCGCGGCGGCCAGGGCGGCGGCCACCTGACCGGCCAGCCGGACCGCCTCCGGCCAGGCGAGCGGCCCGCCGGCCAGCCGGTCGGCGAGGGTCCGCCCCTCCACCAGCTCCATGACCAGGTACGGCACCACCGAACCGTCCGGCAGGGTCGCCTCACCGTAGTCGTACACCTGGGTGACGTGCGGGTGGGTGAGGCGGGCCGCGGCGCGCGCCTCGCGCTGGATGGTGGCCCGCAGCTGCGGGTCGGCGGCGAGCTCCGTGGCGAGGGCCTTGACCGCGACGGGGCGGTGCAGCACCTCGTCGTCGGCGCGCCACACCTCGGACATCCCGCCGAGCCCGATGCGCGCGCGCAGGACGTACCGATCGTGCAACCGGAGCGTGGGTGTGAACGGCGACATGATGGTCCCAGTCTGCCTGGCGACCCGCGCGCCCCACCAACCCGGTGCCCGGTTCCGCCCCGAGCAGGCACGACTGGGCGGAAACGGCGGTTGCCCGGGTGGCGCCGGCCACCCGGGCGAGCCGTCGAGGTCAGGGCGTGCAGGACGGCACGGAGGCCGGGTGGGGTTCCATCCGGTCGGCGAGCCGGCGCAGGGCGCCGGCGACGGCCAGCCGGGTGGGGACCAGGCGGGGCGCGCGCGGCCGGTCGGGGCGGACCGGCGCGTCGGGCCGGGCCGAGTTGACGTGCCGGGTCACCGCGTCGACGGCGAGGACGAAACCGGTGGGCTGTTCCATGCTCAGCTCCTGGTGACGGGACGGGTGGAGGTTCGGATGACGGGTTCGGTGGGGAGCAGTACGTGTCCCGCGGCCGGGTCGGCCGGCGGGGCCAGCAGCAGCGCGGCGGCGAGTCGCCCCTTCTCCTCGGCCGGTTGGCACACGGTGGTGAGCCCGGCGGTGGCGGCCTCGGCGATGTCGTCGAAGCCGGTGACCGAGACGGGGTGGGCCAGCCGCGAGCCGATCTCGGCGAGCGCGTCGAGCACCCCGAGGGCGAGCACGTCGGAGCAGGCCAGGACGGCGGTGGGTGGGTGGTCCCCGGCCAGGACGGTAGCGACGGCGGCGGCCCCGGCGGCGCGGCTGTTGCTGCTGGCGTTGAGCACGGTGATCGCGGGCCAGGGCACGCCGGTGGCGGCGAACGCGTCGGCGAAGCCGGTGAGGCGGCCACGGGTCGTCGGGTGCGGCGCCTCGGACGGGTCGGCCAGGCGGAGCGGCCCGGGCGGGGCGTCGGGCAGCACGGCGTCGCCGAGGAGGGCCACCCGGCGGTGGCCGAGGGCGGCGACGTGCTCGGCGACGGACCGGGCTGCCGCGCGCTCGTCGATGCCGACGTAACGGTCGGTCGGGCCGGCGTCGGCGCGGGACGCGGTGGTGACGTAGGGCAGTCCCCGGTCGCGGATGGCGCTCAGCACCCAGTCCTCGTCCCCGACGCAGTAGACGCAGAAGCCGTCGACGGCGGCGTTCTCGACGGCGGCGCGGACCCGGGAGTGCTCGGCCGGCAGCGGGACGAGCAGCAGGCTGGTGCCGTGCTGCTCGACCGCCTCGCTGACCCCGGCGAGGAAGCGCACCGCGAACGGGTCGGTGAAGGCGTACGACAGCTGGGAGGTGAAGAGGACGCCGATCGCGCCGACGAACCCGCGGCGCAGCGATCGGGCGGTCGGGTTGGGGCCGGGGTACCCGAGGCGCTGCGCGGTGTCGAGGATCTTCGCCCGCAGTGCGGTGGAGAGCTGGTCCGGGCGGCTGTAGGCGTTGGACACGGTGCTCCGGGACACGCCCACGGCGTTCGCGACGTCCTGCAGGGTCGGTTTCACCGGGCCGCCACCCCTTCTGGATCGATTCAGAACTGTATCGATCCAGAGATTACCCGCGCGGGTCGGCGCGCGTCAATGCACATCAGCGACGGACCGGGACCCGGCCCCGGCCGGCAGGCGGATCAGCCGGCTCAGGCCGAGAACTCGTCCCGGATCTCGGCGAGCAGTTCCCGGGTACGCTCCGGCGGCGCGGCCTCCACGCAGAGCCGCTCCATGGCCAGCGCGTAGTAGTCGAGATCGTCGCGCTTGTCGAGGTAGATCGCGCTGGTCAACTGTTCGATGTAGACGACGTCGGGCAGGTCCTGGTCGCCGAACCGCAGGATGCTGAACGCGCCGCTGGCGGCGGCATGCCCGCCTGCGGCGAAGGGCACGATCTGGAGCTGGACGTGCGGTTGGGCGGTCGCCGCGATCAGCGCGTCGAGCTGCGCGCGCATCACCTCGGGGCCACCGATCGGCCGGCGCAGCGCAGCCTCGTCGAGCACCGCCCAGAGCTGGGGCGGCTTGTCCCGGCGCAGCACCTCCTGTCGCTCCGTCCGCAGACTCACCCGCCGGTCGATCTCCTCGTCGGGAGCACCGCGGTGACCCAGCAGGATCACCGCCCGGGCGTACTCGGGGGTCTGGAGCAGACCCGGCACGAACTGCACCTCGTACGTGCGGATCAGCGCCGCGGCCGCCTCTAGCCCCAGGTAGGACTGGAACCAGCTGGGCAGCACGTCGCCGTAGCGGTGCCACCAGCCGGGACTGTTCGCGTCCCGGGCCAGCCTGAGCAACGCCTCCCGCTCCTCAGCGGCGGTGACGCCGTAGAGGGTGAGCAGATCGGCGACGTCGCGCTCCTTGAAGCCGACCCGACCCAGCTCCATCCGGCTGATCTTCGACTCGGAGGAGCGGATCTCCCAGCCGGCGCTCTCCCGGCTCACTCCGGCGCCCTCGCGCAGGCGCCGCAGCTGCGCCCCCAGCAGCATGCGCAGCACCGTCGGCCCGCTGGCCGGATCACCCGCGGGTACCGTCGTCACCTGGCCGTCCTTCGCACGCCGACTGTCGCCGGCCGGACACCCCGGCCCGGCCGACGTGTAAGCATGCCATGACCCCTCAGTGAGGTGAACTCCCCCGGACGGCCGACCCGGCCGGTCAGCCGACGAGGCGGCGGGCGATGAGGTCGTCGAAATCGCCGTCCCGGGCACCGAGCACGAAGGCCGCGATCTCGTCCACTGTGTAGATCAATGCGGGACCGTCCGGGTGCCGGGAGTTGCGGACCGCGATTCCGGCGCCGCCGGGCAACTCGGCCAGCTCGACGCAGTTGCCACTCGGGTTGCTCCGGCGACTCTTCTGCCAGCGCAGCGGCGGCAGCTGACTGGTCGGTACGCCATTCTCAGGCTGCTGCATGGGGCGTCCTTCTGTGCAAGAGCCAGCCGATGCCGCGGGGAGGAGCGGTGGGTGGCGACGCGGGTTCTGTCGACTGAGGAGTGAGATGCACGTGCATCTGCTATTGCATCTGCATTGGACAGCAAGCATGATAACCACACGTGCGGTGTACCCACAGGTTCACTCTGGGTTACCCAGACCCCGGTTGCGACCAGGGAAGACACGAGCCTGGCGCGGTCGGCCCCAGTGCCGCCCGGGCGGGGCCGAGGGCTGCGGTAAAGGAGGGCGTGTGCCGGATCCGATGACCATCGCCTCCGGTCTCTCCGCCGCCGGCGCCATCGTCTCCGCCTGGCAACTGCGCCGCCGGGCACAACGGGCGGAGACGCAACTCGAGCTGCTCCAGGCCGAACTGGAGGCCGAGCGGCACGCGGCCAGCCACGACCCGCTCACCGGGCTACCCAACCGCCGCGCCTTCTACCGGCTGGCGGCGGCCCTGCTGACCGACGCCGCCGGCCAGCCGCTGGTGGCGATCGTGCTGGACCTCGACGACTTCAAACAGGTCAACGACCGCTACGGGCACGCCGCCGGCGACCAGGTGCTGATCAGCACGGCCCAGCGGCTGTCCGCGTTCGCCGGGGACAACCTGGTCGCCCGCCTCGGCGGGGACGAGTTCGCCGGCCTGCTCGCCAGCCCGACGGTGGACCGGCGGTGGATCGAGCACGCCACCCGCAGGCTCTGCGAGGCGCTCGCCGCGCCGATCCCGCTCGGCACCCGCACCGTGCGGGTGACCGCCTCGGTCGGGCTCGCCCCGGTGCACGGTCCCGCCCAACTCACCGACGCGCTCTGCCGGGCTGACGCGGCGATGTACCAGGCGAAGAGCCTCGGCGGCGCCCGCGCGACCCGCCAACTCGTGGAGGCACCCCACCTCGCCGAGTGCTGACCGGCGACCCGGCCGCCAGCCGGGGCGGGTCAGCCGTCCCAGCGGCCCAGATCCCGCAGCGCCTGACGGGCCAGGCCGACCAGGCCCACCGGCGACAGCAGGCCCGCCACGATCTTCAGCGCGCGGACCCGGTCGGCCTCGGACCGCCCGGCGTCCGCCACGTCACCGGCCCAGCTCCCGATGTCGTCCAACGCGCGGACCCCGAGGTGGTAGGCCAGCCGGACCGGATCCAGCTCCACCGGGCCGTACCCGTCGAAGAAGGCCGCCTGCTGCGCGGGAGTCACCGGCGCGAACGCGAGCACACCGCCGACGACGAACATCAGGTCCCGTTCGCGCGGAGCGAGCACCGCGTCGTCCCAGTCGATCAGCCAGACCCGCCCGTCGGGGCCGAGCAGGAGGTTCCCCAGGTGCGGGTCGCCGTGGCAGACCACCAGGTCCACCGGACGGGACCGCAGCTCCACGCCGAGCCGGTCCACCCGGTCGAGCAGGATCGCCAGGTCATCGGCCCACTCCCGCCAGTGGGCCGCCACGGCACGGGTCCACGGATCGGCCGACCGGTCGTCCACTCCCCGCAGCCGGCGGTCCATCTCCCGAACCGCCGCGCCGATCGCCGCGTGCGTGTGGTCCTCCCGGGGCAACCCGGCCAACTCGTCGGTCACGGTGGCCGCGTGCGTCGCGGCCAGCACCTCACCGTACGCACGCCAGTGGGCGGCGTGCATGCCGCCGCCGAGAGCCCGTTCGTCCGACGCCCACGGCACGACCGACAACCGCCGCCCCTCGTGGACGGTGCACACCTCTCCGGACGCGGTGGTGAGCGGTGCGACGATGCCCGGTACGCCCTGGCGGACCAACTGCGCTGTCACGAACAGCCCGGCCGGGGTGCCGCCGCCGCTCAGCTTGACCGCGTAGTCGCCACCGTCGGGGGTGGTGGCTCGCCACAGCTCGGCCGTGGGGTCCGCGCCATACCCCACGGGCACGGCGGAGACCAGGGCCAGACCGAAGTCCTCCGCCACCCACCGGGCAAGCCGCTCATCCACACTCGCCGTCACCTGGCCAAGATGCCATTCCGCAGGCCAGTGGGCGAACCGTTATCGCCAGCCGTAACCGGCACGCAGGGCCTGACCCACCCGGTCGAACCGCCGCCGGTCCAGCACCGCGCCCTCGCGGCGGATGCTGTCCTCGCGCATGGTGAGCACCCGATCGAGGCGGACCCAGCTCGGGCGCTGATCCCGGTCCCACTCCCCCGGGCCCAGGGCCAGCCAGTGCCGCTGGCCGTCCCGGTCGCTCTGGCTCGACAGCATCAGCCCGAACAGCGTGCGGCTCTGCCGGCCAACCACCAGCACCGGACGGTCCTTACCCTGCCGGGGGTCGTCCTCGTACGGAACCCAGGTCCAGACAATCTCCCCCGGGTCGGCCTGCCCATCCAGCTCCGGGGCGTACGACAGCTCGCGCCGCTGCAACGCGGCGACCTGACGGCGCCGGGCGACCTGGGCCGGGATCGGCCCAGCGGTCGGGGCCGGCACGGACCGGCCACCGGTGATCCGGCCGAACCGGGACGCCACACTCCTCAACAGACCTGCCACGGCGGGCAGCCTATCCTCCGGGCGCACCGGCCACCCAGCCCCGGCGGCCCAAACCCGGCGGCCACGCAGGCGGGGACTCGGCGAGCATCTGCCGGTGACCGTTCCCGCCCACCAAATCCGAGAGAGCTACGCCGGTCCGGACCGAAGCGCCGAGGCGCGGGGTGCGCCGGGATGGTTGACTCGGCCTGGTCAGAAGCGGAGGTGGTCGGCATGACCTTCGAGGTACGCACCTGCAGCCTGCCGGGCCGGCCGGCGGCGATCGGCTCGGCGGGGCCATTCACGCTGGTGGTGGACCGCCCGGCGGACGGCGGTGGGGACGGGCTCGGCTTCAACGGCGGGCAACTGCTCTATCTGGCCGTCGCCGGCTGCGTCTCCAACGACCTGTTCCGGGAGGCCCGCGCGGCCGGGATCGCCCTGCGCCGGGTCGAGGTCACCGTGCACGGCGACTTCGCCGGCGACCCGGCCGTCTCTACCGACGTCAGCTACGACGTACGGGTCGACGGCGACGCAAGCGAGGCGCGGCTGCGCGAGCTGGTGGCCCGGGTCGACGCGATCGCCGAGATCCCCAACTCGCTGCGCCGGGGCACCGCGGTGCGGCTGCGGCACGCCGAGGTGACCGGCGCCGCCGACCCGGCGTGACGCGAGCCACGCGGGGCTAGGCGAACCGCGCAGGGCCCGGTAAGGCGATTTGGGCTGACGCGAGTCGGGCGGGACGAACCGGCCGTGGGCGGGCGCGGTCAGGCCGGGCGGCGGGCGAGAACCAGGGTGGTACGTAGGTCCAGCACCACCGTGCCGCCGAACCCGTCGACGGCCGCGCCGACTGCGGCGAGCACCCGCTCGCGCAGCTCCGGAGGCCGCCGCAGTTGGGGCGAGAAGGTGCTGACCAACCGCTGGTACGCCGCCGTGTCGAGCGGCACCGGGCGTTGGAAGCGCACCGACCGGACGTCGGTGAAAAGCCCGCTGTCGGCGATGTCGGTGCGGAACCAGTCCTCCGGTCGGTCGTGGTGCGGCTCCGGGTCCGCCGACTCGAACGCTGCCCGCAGACCGGCGGCGTGGTCCGGGTCGACGTAGTCGTAGCGGTGTGCGAAGACGGCCAGGGTGCCGCCGGGGGTGAGGGCGTCGTGGGCCCGCCGGTTACGGATGGCCGGGTCCAGCCAGTGCCAGGCCAGCGCGCAGGCCAGCGCCGGCACCCCGCCTGACGGCGAGGTCCACTCCTCGAACGGGGCGGTCACCACCTCGACGTCGGGGAAGTGGGCCGCCAGCACCTGGGCCATCCGGCGATCCGGCTCCACGCAGGTCATCGGCGCGCCCAGGGTGAGCAGCGCCCGGGTGGCCAGGCCGGTCCCGGCACCGATCTCGACCAGGGCGCCGGGTGTCCCGCCGTGGTACGCGCGGATCGCCTCGGGCAGGTCGGGTGGGTAGCCTGGGCGGGCCTCGTCGTAGTCGCTGGCCACCTCACCGAAGAGCTCAGACATGATCGTCATCTTCCCAGGGGTGGGCCGGCTGCCGCTGATCCGTCGGCGTGGATTGCCGGCGAGTCGGCTGGACGGGGTGCGGTGCGAGGTCAACCGGCCTGGTGCCCACGTCTCGGCTCGGTTCGGCTGGCACGGTTGCTGCACTTCGCTGTACTGCTGGTGTCAGCCGAGCGGCCTCCCTGGTCCAGCCGACAAAGCGGCGATGCAACACGCCGGCCGGCGTCCAGGGCATGTCCTCGGTGGCTTGGACGAGGTAGGAGCCGAGGTAGAGGGCCAGCGAGACCGGGGCGTCGGCGTACTCCGCCCGTAGCTCCCGCTTGCGGGTCGGGCAGGGCCAGGGCAGGTCGCAGCCTCCGCAGCTCCAGATCGGCAGGACCGGGCCGTGGGTGGTCACCGCACACCCTCCAGGAAGCGAGCGGTGATCGTCCGGGCCTGCCGGCTGGTTGCCCAATCCACCTGCCAGCACGGGTACGGAGTCAGCCGTGACCACCAGGCGCGGCAGCCGACGCACATATCGTCGAGCCCGCGAACGTGTACGGCCAGGATCGCGTGCTCCTGGTCGTCTTTCATTGCGCCTCCTCTCCTGGCCAGTGGCCACGATTGATTGGAATCCGGTGCCGGGCGCGACACGGCAGCTCGGCACCGCAGCGGCAGATCCGCCGCCACTTTTGCCAGCACCAGATCGGCCGGTGCCGGCGGGCAAGGGTGAGGGCGGTCGCGAGCAGGTACTCCTCGTACGAGACGTGCTGTCTGCTCGGAGTCGTCCGGCCGAACTCGCCGGCCGCCATTCGGCTCACCGCTGCTCTGCCGGCACGTCCTGCGCCGGCTCGCGGTTGCCTTGGGATCGCCGTAGCTGTGCTACGTGGTCGAGTAACCGCTGTTGCGCCGCCGCGTGCTCGGCGTCCTGATGCCGCTGCCCTGTGCCGGGCGGTGGTGGTGGCGCGTGCTGCCGGAGCAGCCACCGCACCAACAGGTACAGGTGGCATCGGATCGTCACGAGCCTGCCCCCTCATGGAGAGTCGGGAAGGCGAACCCGACCGGGGCGTCAGAGCGGTAGACGGCGTCCAGCCCCATCAGGCCCTGCGGATCATCGGCATCGAAGTCCATACCCGAGACGGTCCCGCCGACTGGGATGCGGCGGCCATGTCGACTGGTCATGTCACGGTGACATGAGGGGGCTCGACCTGCCAGTACACCGACCGTAGGCTCCGGGTTGAGCGCCATGGGTAGTCGCCTGACAACGCTGGGAGTCGTTGTGCTGCTCGATCCTCTTCGGATACCCGACGACCTGTGGTCGCGCGAGGACATGCACGAGGTTTTGGCCGCCCGCGATATCGGTGCACTGTTCCGGCTGCTCGCTCGGCATACCGGCGCGAGCCAAACTCGCATCGGAGCGGCTGTCGGCCTGGAGCAGGGCTACGTCAGCCGGATCATCGCCGGCCGACGGGTGACCTCAATCGACGTGCTGGAGCGGATCGCCAACGGCTGCGGCATGCCCGACGAAGCCCGGATGACGCTGGGCTTAGCGCCTCGCCGACGGGCATATCGCCCGGACATGGCGGATCACCACCGCAGCCGGCACAGTGATGTGCCGGCCAACCGGTCCTGGCGCGATGACGTCCGGGCCGCCGCGCAGCTATGGGAAGGCGATGTGAACCGTCGAGACATGCTTCGACAGACTGTTTTTAGCTCCACCGCGTACACCCTGCCCGCCCTGCGCTGGTTCACCGCCACCATGTCGCAACCCGTGGAGCAGGAGGGTCGCCGAACAGTCGGTCAACCCGACATCGACACCATTCGCCAAATGACCGCCACCTATCGGCGACTGGACAACCAATACGGCGGCGGGCATGCCCGCAACAACGTCACTCGCTTTCTTCACCACGAGGTCGCGCCCTTGGTGACCGAGGGCCGCTATGACCCGGCGACTGGCCGCAAACTGCTCGCCGCCGTTGCGGAGCTGACCCAGCTCGCCGGGTGGCAGGCGTACGACATGGCCGAACACGGCGTCGCCCAGCGCTACCTCACCCACGCCCTCGACCTCGCTCGAACGGCCGACGACGCCGGCCTGGGTGCCGAGATCCTCGCCGCGATGAGCCACCAAGCCACCTACCTCGGGCACACCGCCACTGGCGTCGACCTCGCCCGGCAGACGGCACACCGCGCCGGCCTCACCGTGCTGGCTGCCGAAGCACTGGTGATGGAAGCTCACGCCCACGCTGTCGCCCTCCACGAACGCGACTGCGCCACCGCGCTGCACCAAGCAGAGCAAGCCCTCGATCGAGCCGACCGCAGCAGTGACCCCCAGTGGCTCGGCTACTTCGACGAGGCGTACCTGTCAGCCAAGTTTGGCCACTGTTTCAACGCACTCGGTCAACACCGCCGAGCCGAACGCTTCGCCGCTCGCTCCCTACAAATGGACGAACGCTACGTACGCGGCAAAGCCTTCAACCTCGCCCTCCTGGCCACCGTCCACGCCCGCCATGGCGAGCTGGAACGCGCCAGCGCCATCGGCGGGCAAGCCCTCACCCTGACCACGCAACTACGGTCGGCTCGTGCCGTCAGTTACCTGCGCGATCTGCAAGCCCATCTGACGCCCCACCGCCGTCGGCCAGCAGTACGGCACTTCATCACCCGGGTTGACGCCGCGCTCAGCCAACGTCGCTGACTACAGCTCACCCCGCGCCCTGCGCGCCACCAGCTCCAACACCGCGATCACCGTGCCGGCACCCACGATCTCACCCTGGGAAACGAGATGCCGCGCCTCCTTCAGCGGAATCCAGGCCACCCGCTCGGTCTCGTTGACGTCCACCGGAACGCCGATGTGCTCCGCGTTCCGGGCAAGGAACAGCAGGTTCTCCGCGTCTGCGGTCGCCACCCATGGCTGAAACGACAGCAACGGCTCGACCGCGCCCGGACGCCACCCGGTCTCCTCCTCGACCTCTCGGACCGCACACTTCGCCGGATCCTCGCCCTCATCGACGTAGCCGCCCGGCAGCTCCCACACCCATCGGTCGAACACGAACCGGTGCCTCCGCATCAGCAACAGGCGCTCCTGACCGTCCAGCACGGCGACCATGGCCGACCGGGGCGCCCGGATCACGTATTGCTCGAAACGGACCCCATCCGGCAACTCCACATCCGCGATGCTCAATCGCGACCGCCGGCTGCCATCTAGAACCCGCTCACCATGAATCGTCCACCGCGTCGACCCGCTAACCTGTTCCTCCGTCACCCGGCCAGTATCCGACCAGCGACACCGAGCCGCTGCCGCACCGCGTCCCGACGACCCGGCTCGGATCCGGAACGAACCCCGCATGTGCCCCGTCTAACCAAGCAAGTAGGCGGCAGCTTCGGTGTGAAGGCGGGTACGGGACGTCGTCGGATCACGTCCGGTGTCGGCCTATGCCTCAGAACAGGGGGCGTCTGCTGCCTTGCGTCGCCTCCTGCCATCCGCTGGTGGTTGTCTCGCTGCCTCTTCGCTGCTTCCTTGCGCCGCTCTGCGCCGAAAAATTAGCCTGCACGGATGCTGACCGAGCCGCGCGGCACGATGCACGAGTAGATCTGGCGCGCGAATTTGCTGCCGTTCGTCGAGACGATCGCTGACCTGGTGGGGTGCCGACTCGACGAGACCGGGCTTACCGCCGAAGTCGAGGACTCCACGCCGACAACACCTCTGGCTTCACCTTCGCTCTAATGGGGCAGCCGCGCGCCGAGAAGCACTTCGCGGGCGCGGACGACCAGGTGTTGGTCGACGCCTCTTCCTGGCTTGGTGAGCCAGGACCGGTCGGTCGCCGCGTCAGCGACGGCCGCGCGGGTGCTGCGGCGGCGTTGGATCGTCCGGTGGTGGCGGTGGTGGTGGTGGTGGTGACTCTTCCAACACTTCGTCCGCCCGCTTCGGCTGCTTCGGGCCGAACGCGTAACGCACCAGCCAGAACACGATGAGCGCCCCAATGACGACGATCAGAAAGAAGCATGCTATCCCCCCGGTGATGCCCATATCGCGAAATTATCGTGTTGTGCACAGCGGGGACTCGGTTTCGAGGATGCTCGATCAGGTGGGCGGCGGACTCTACCAAAGGTGACGACCCGGCCCCGCTGAATGCGCGCGGATGATGGATTGGTTCGCCGTGTACGCGGCGGTGGTGATGGGTGGCGGCATCCTCCTCGGCGCGCTGGCGAAGAGCGGCAGCTGAAGCTGGAGGGCACCGACGAGTTCGAGATCAGGGCCGCTCTGTTGCTCGACGTCTGTAGCAGCTACCGCCTGGCTCCGGAGGCCAGCTGATTCGACCTGCGCATTACGAGTCAGCCCCCGAACGCTGGTCCACGGCCTGGTCCAAATGCCGGACATGGCGTCCCGGTCCGCCGTCGTCCGCCCATGCTCGCTGGTTTGGCTGCTCGACGGGATCCTGCTCCTGTTCTGATGCGCCAACCCTCACGCCTTGGCTTTGCCGGTCGCCGCCACACGTCCGCCGCGTGCTGCTGCCCGGGAGCGCCCCTGATCCAGCGCGCTTCTGCGCCGAAGGGGCAAGGGTTACGGAAGTCCGGCAGGCGCGCTGCCGAACCGCCAGATAATGCGGGAGTTGGCCTGCGGTTTATCCCCAGGGGCGGCCGGCGGGCTGATCGAAATGCGGTCGGGAGGGAGCAGGAGTCGGATGAGCACGATGCACGCCGTGAGAGCTCACACCAGAGGCGGGCCGGAGCAGCTCGTGTACGAGGAGGCGCCGCGGCCTGAGCCGGGGCCTGGTGAGGTGTTGGTGGCGGTGAAGGCTGCTTCGATGACGCCCACTGAGCTCACCTGGTCGCAGACTTGGACGTACAGCTCGGACGGGTCAGGACCTGAGCGCACTCCGACCATCCCGTCGCATGAGTTCTCCGGAGTCGTCGCGGCGTCCGGGACGGGGGTGGAGAGCCCCGCCGAGGGGGAGGCTGTCTACGGCTTGATCCCTTTCACCCGCGATGGCGCGGCGGCCGAGTACGTCGCGCTGCCTGCGGCCGTCCTGGCGGCCAAACCTGTCACCGTTGACCACGACCATGCCGCAGCGCTCCCACTGGCTGCGTTGAGTGCCTGGCAGGCACTGGTGGACCACGCCGACCTGCAGGCCGGCCAGCACGTGCTGGTGCAGGGCGGCGCCGGCGGCGTGGGGATCTTCGTGGTGCAGCTCGCGGCCGGTCTCGGTGCTCGTGTGAGCGCCACGGCGGCGGCGGCCGACCTGGAATTCGTCAAGGGTCTGGGTGCCGAGCAGGTTATCGACTATGCGCACGACCGCTTCGAGGATCATGTTCGCGACGTGGGCGTGGTCGTTGATCTTGTCGGAGGAGCCACGCAGTCGCGGTCCTGGTCGGTCCTGAAACCGGGCGGTGTCCTCGTCACCCTCGTCACCCCACCCGACCAGCAGGAAGCAGCTCGGCATGGCGTCCGTGGGGTGTATTTCATCGTCGAGCCCAACCAGAACGCGTTGCGTTCCATCGCTGAGCTCGTCGATAACGGCCGTTTGAGGCCGGTGCTGGACCGCGTGCTGCCCCTCACTGATACGCGCTCAGGTTATGAGGCGCTCGAGACGGCCAAACGCCGCGGCAAGGTCGTCATCCACGTCGCTGACTAGTCACTGCCGTCGGTGCCGCTGTGGACGTGTGGCCCGTTGTTCGGTGACGGGGTCTAGTCGACCCGCAGGCCCGGACTACTCGCTTACAAGAACTGCGCGCGTCGTCCGCGTGAGTCCGGGGTCGTCGCCGGTCTCGGCCGACTGTCCGTGGGAGGCCGGCCCTGGTCGCCTTCGTCTCGTCCCGTTGCTGTCGCCGCTGCTGTCAGCAGCTACTCACGCCGGTCGCGCTGCACCTGCTTGATCACGTCTGCCCACAGTTCTCACATCAGGGCTCGATGGCGCGTCTGATGCCGACCCGGCGGCGAAGCTGCTGCACTCGGGGCAGGTCGACACCATCGGGTGCGCGCATGCGAGTACGTGATCAAGGAAGTCCTGCGCGGCGTGTAGTCGGCGGATCTGGTCGGCGATCCGGTCCCGTCGGTCACGCACCAGCGCGGCGCGGCGCTGACCGTCGCCGCGATACAGGTCTCCGATCTCGGTCAGTGACATGCCAGCTCGCTGGCAGAGCCGGATCAGACGCGCCCGCGTGATCGTCTCGTCGTCGTAGATTCGGTGCCCGTTGGCAAGCCGGGCCGGTTCGAGCGCCCCGACCTCCTCCCAATGCCGCAGCACATGCGTCGGGACGCTGACCAGCGCCGCCGCGTCTCCGATTCGCCACGTCGTCACGCAGGCTCCTTACGAATTGACTTCAGGTCAACCTGAACTTCTACGGTCCACCCCATGGCGCGCGATGTGCCAGGGTAAGGGGAGAAGCTCATGATTCATACGATCCGTCAGGCCACGGTGGCGGTCGGTGCGCTGGCTGCGGTGCCGTACCGCCTGATCCGGCCGCGTCCGATCGACCGACGCTTCCTGGCCGGGCTGTCCGACGCCGGTCTCCCGCGCGGGGATGTCGAGGTCGAGCTGATCGCATTGAACCAGACGGTGCGGTCGGTGCCGACGCCACTGATCGCCGAGGCCGTCCGGAAACCGCGCCAGGTCGGCAACGCCCTGACCACGTACGTGATCCGGCATCCGGAGGTCACCGTGCTGCTCGACCCGTCGGTCTGTGTCGACGTCGGCGACCGGGTGATCGGCGAGCTGCCGTGGACGTTGCGGCCGGCGGTGCGGCCGCGCTATCAGGTGCTGCCGACCACGACGGCGCTGGAACGGGCCGGCATTCCGGCCGACACGATCGACTTCGCACTACCCACCCATCTGCACTGGGACCACGTCTGCGGGCTGCTCGACCTTCCCGGGCTGCCGGTCATGGTGCGGGAACGGGAACGGGACTGGATGATGTCCGGCGACGCTGCACCAGCAGGCGGCGTCCGAGCCGCGCTGCAGGGCCGCCGGCTGGACAGCTACGAGTTGGAGGGGCCGCCGGTGCTCACCTTCGAGCGCAGTCACGACCTGCTCGGCGACGGGTCAGTGACCATGGTCGAGCTGGCCGGGCACACGCCGGGGAGTGCCGGTGTCCTGCTGCGTACCCCCAACGGACCAGTGCTGGTCGCCGGTGACGCAGCCTGGCACGGGCTGCAGATCGAACACGTCCGGCAGAAGGCGCCATACCCGGGGTGGCTCGTCGACGACGATCGCGACGGAGCTTTCCGTACACTGCACCGGCTGCACGCCGTCCGGAACCAGGTCCGCATCATCCCGACCCACGATCCGAGCGCCTGATCCCTGATCCGAACCTGCAGGCTCGTTCGCGCCGTCCCCATCATCGTTTGACCGGACGTGGCGCGTGGCGTTCAGACGTTGCAGCGGAACTAAGTGTCGCTGTCCGTCAACCAGCGAGAACGCACCTTGGCCCGTGCTGTGAAGAGAATCGACCGTGGCTTGTCTACGCGGCCTTGTCGAGGGTGACGGTGTAGCCCAGGCTGTGGAGTTGTTTGATGAGCCGGTCGCGTTGTCGGTCGGGGTTGCGGCGGGTGAAGTAGTCGCCGCCGAGGTCGGTGTAGTCGTGGTCGTTGGTGAGTAGGTGCCAGCAGATCACCAGGATCGAGTGAGCGACCGCGATGGCGGCTTTCTTCTTGCCGAT
>NZ_LWLS01000075.1 GCF_001905095.1 Micromonospora sp. CB01531 | reverse complement strand
AAGGCGCTCGCCGCGCGGCGGCTGGCGGACGAGCTCCGCACGGGGCGGATGATCGCCTTCGGCGACAACGTGAACGACGTGCCGCTGTTCGGCGTAGCCGACGAATCGTGCGCGGTGGCGAACGCCGTGCCGGAGCTGCGGGCCCTCGCCACGCGCACCATCCGTTCGAACGACGAGGACGGCGTCGCGCGCTGGCTCGAAGAATGCGTCCGCGGCTGAACCGCAACGGGTGCTGACGAAACCCTTGCGCTCGGCCGCAGGTCCGGCCCATACTCCTCGCCAAAGCGGTTTGCCAAAGCGCTTTGCATGATCTGCAATGCGCACCCGAGCGATCCGCCACGTACGGCGCGATGCCCGCAGCATCGCGCCCCGACGACGAGGAAGCCGCACGGATGGTCTCGATCTCCGATGTCGCCCGGCACGCGGGCGTGAGCCCGACGACCGTCTCGCACACCCTCAGCGGCAAGCGCAAGGTGAGCGAGACGGTGCGCGAGAAGGTTCGCAGGGCGATGGCCGAGCTCGACTACGTCCCGACCCGCGCCGCGCAGAGCCTCGCGCTCGGAAAGACGAGCGTCCTCGCCGTCGTCGTCCCCGACATCGCGATCGAGTACTTCGCTGAGCTGGCGAAGGGGATCGAGTCCGTCGCAATGGAACGCGGATACAACATGCTCCTCGCGACGACCGGATTCGACTCCGGGAGGGAGAGCCGCTACCTGGAGATGATCGCCTCCCGCGCAGTCGACGGGATCATCTACGCCTCAGGCGCCGTGCTGGGCGCGAAGGCCCGTGCGGCCCTCAACGGGCGTCTCCCCGTGATCCTCGTCGACGAGGAGATCGAGGGGATCGTCGACCTGCCGACAATCGTCTCCGACAACGAGGCGGGCGGCCGAATCGTCGCCGAGCATCTGCTATCCCTCGGCCACCGCAGCGTGCTCGAGATCCAAGGAGCGCCTGTACATGCACCGGTGACCAGCGTCCTGCGCAGCACGGGGTTCGCCAGCGCGTGGGAGCCGGCCGGCGGCCGGGTGTTCACGACGTCCGGCGACTACTCCGTCGAGAGCGGCCCCCCCGCGGTCGACGGATTCGCTGATGCCTTCGCCGCAGGCGAGATCACGGCGGTGTTCGCCCACAACGACCTCATGGCGCTCGGCGCGATCGAAGGCCTACGCGCGCAGGGGTTCGGCGTGCCGAGGGACGTCTCGGTGGTCGGGTTCGACGACGTGTCGATCAGCCGGCATAGTTCTCCGCCGCTCACGACCGTCCGCCAGGACACGCACGAACTCGGCACCCTGGCCGCCCGCACCCTGCTGCACGCACTCGAGACGGGCGAGCAACTCGTGCCCGGCCGCATCGCCATCCCGGTCGAGCTCATCGTCCGCGCCTCGACCGGGGAGGTCCGCCGATGACCCGCCACTCCGTGTTCCTCGGCGACGTCGCCCAGGACGAGTACTACGTCACGCCGCACTTCCCGCAGGCGAACGACAAGGTCATCGTGCGGGCACTGGAACCCGAGTTCGGGGGAAGCATCGCGAACGCCGCGTCGATCTACGCCCACTACGGCATGCCGACGTCGTTCATCGGCCAGCTCAACTCCGGCGCCCTCACGCAGAAGCTCCTCTCGCAGCTGCGCGAGAACGGACTCGACACCCGGTTCGTGATCTTCGACGAGACTGTTCCCGACTCGCACTGCATCGTCCTCATCTCGGGCGAGCAGCACATCGTGATCATCCCGACGCTTGGCATCACGCGCACCGAGATCACCCCCGAGACGTTCGAGCACCTCGCCGAGGCCGAGTTCATCGTGACGACCCTCACCGACGCCAAGCCGCTCCGGATGGGGGAGCTCGGCGCGCACGAGGTGCTCGAGGCGCTCCGCGCCCGCGGAGCGAAGATCGTCGTCGACCTCGACGTCTACAACGAGGAGAACCACGGCACGGGACTCATCGAGCACTGCGACATCGTCTTCATGAACGCCATGGGCGAGGCCCGCTTCGCCGCCACCGGCGGCTCAATCCCGCAGCTCCTCGTCGGAGGTGCGACGGCCGTCGTCGTCACGAAGGACAGCGAGGGCTGCGAGCTGCACACCCGCGACGGCGTGGTCGCGGTGCCGGGCCTTCCCGTCGACGTCGTCGACGTCACGGGTGCCGGCGACACGTTCACAAGCTCCTTCCTCTACGCACTCTCGATCGGCCGCGACTCCGTCGCCGCAGCCGAGTTCGCCAACGCCGCCGCCGCCCTCGCCGTCGGGAAGATCGGCGCCCGCGCCGGCATGACCACCCGCGAGGACGTCGACGGCTTCCTCCGATCGTTCGCACCGACCACGTCGACAACGATGTGACTCACCCCGTCGAGGCTGAGTTCGGCGCACAAAAACAAGAAAGGACGCCGACGATGGCTTCCAGTCGATTCGCAACATTCATGCGCGGTTACGGCCGCCTGACGATCTTCATGATCCCGATCGGTATCGCGATCAACTTCGTCGGCGGGCAGATCGCACTGCTCCTCAAGCTGCCGGTCTATCTCGACAGCATCGGGACGATCCTCGTGGGAGCGACCTGCGGCGGCCTTCCGGGCGCGCTCGTGGGCCTCATCTCGAACGGGATCAACTCGATCACCTCGCCGCCGACGTTCGCGTTCGCGATCCTCAACGTCGCGTTCGGTCTGCTGGCGGGCTATTTCGGCCGGATCGGCGTGTTCCGCACGTGGTGGAAGACGCTGCTGTCCGTGCTCCCGTTCGCCTTCATCGGCGGCTTCTGCGGCGCCCTCATCACGATCTGGGTGTTCGACGGGCTCGCCGTCGGCGGCGGCGCGATCGTCGTCGGCGCGCTCACGGCGATGGGCATGGACCTGAACACGGCGAACTTCGCCGCCCAGTTGCCGATGGACGTCCTCGACAAGGTGCCGACAGTGCTGATCGTGTACGCGATCATCAAGGGCATCCCGAAGCGGCTGCTCGTCAAGCTGCCGCTCGGCCGGGTGTACCTCGGCCAGCCGAATCCGCGCGCGAAGAAGCCGGTCGCCACGACCGCCACTCAGCCATGACGAACAACGCGGTGGCCGCCGTCGCTGACCGCTACCGGCAGCCGATGACACTGGGGAACGCCGTCCTCGACATCCACCCCATCGCGATGGTCGCCGGCATCACGGCGCTGATCGTGGTGGGTCTGGCGAGCGCGGGGTGGATCGTGCCGCTGGCGGTCAGCGCGCTCTTCGTCGGAATCGCGTACCTCGCGGGGCGCGGTCCGTCCTACCTCGTCACGATCCTGAAACTCTGGATCGCGGTCGGGCTCATCCTGTTCGCCCTGCGCGCCCTGCTCGTGAAGGGCGAGACGGTCCTCGTCCCGCTCGGGCCGATCGCCATCACGCGCGAGGGCATCGAAAACGGTCTGCGCTTCACCACCGCGGTGATGGTGATCTGCGGCGGCGTGACCCTATTCTTCGCCATCGTATCGATGCGCCGGCTGATGCTGGCCCTCGAGCGGATCGGCGTGAGCCCGCGCGTCAGCTACGTCATCCTGGCGTCATTCCAGGCGATCACCGACCTCGGCGCCACCGCCCGAGTCGTGCTCGACGCGCAGAAGGCACGGGGGATCGAGACCGAGGGGAACGTGTTCGTGCGCGCACGCGCGTTCTTCCCGGTGCTCGCCCCGGTGTTCCTGACGGCGATGACGGCGACCGAGGAGCGGGCGATCGCGCTCGACGCTCGCGCCTTCAACAACCCGGGCAGGCACACCAGCCTCCTCAACCTCAAGCCCTTGACCGCCGTCGACACCGTGCTCGTCGTGCTCTCGCTCGTCGTGGCCGCGGCCGCCGTCACCGGAGGGATCCTCGGATGGTTCTAGCCGCACTGACTGGAGTGGGCTTCACCTACGCCTACGCGGAGCAACCCGCGCTCGTCGGCATCGACCTGCAGCTCGAGGAGGGCCGGCTGCACGGCGTGGTCGGGCTCAACTCGAGCGGCAAGACGACGCTGTGCAGCCTGATCCGCGGCGTCATCCCGCACTTCCACCACGGCGATCTCACCGGCGAGGTGGTCATCCTCGGCAGGCCGCTGCTCGACTGGGACCCGGCCGAGCTGTCGCGGACTATCGGCTGCGTCTTCGATAACCCGTTCACGCAGATCAGCGGCATCCGCGAGACCGTGTTCGAGGAGATCGCGATCGGGCTCGAGAACCTCGGTGTGCCCCGCGACGAGATGATCGAGCGCGTCGAGAGCGTGGTCGAGCAGCTCGGCATCGAGGCGATCGTGGAGAAGAACCCAAACGAGCTCTCCGGCGGACAGCGGCAGAAGGTCGCGTTCGCGTCGATCATCGCCATGGACGCACCGGTCGTCGTGATCGACGAGCCGACGTCCCAGCTCGACCCCGAGGCATCCGAGGCCGTGTTCGAGATCATCGAGGGACTCAAGCACAGGGGCAAGTCCATCGTGCTCGCGGAGCACAAGATCGACCTGCTCGCGCAGTACGCCGACACCATCACGGTGATGAACGAGGGCACCGTCGTGATGCACGGGCCGACGAGGGATGTCGTCGGATCGGACGAGTTCGGCGCGTACGGCGTCGTCCCCCCAGAGGTGACCGAGCTCGGCCGCAGGCTCGCCGCCGCGGGGAAACCGCTCGACCGGCTGCCGATTAAGCGGGCCGAAGCGTTCGACGAAATCTCCGTACGGATCGGGAGGAGCACGCATGCCCATTGAACTGAACGGGGTGGGCTTCACCTACCCCGACGGCTCGCGCGCGATCGGCGGCGTCGACCTCCGCGTCGACGACGGTGAGCGGCTGGCGATCGTCGGGCAGAACGGGGCGGGCAAGACAACCACGGTCAAGCTCATGAACCGTCTGCTCTTGCCGACCGAGGGCGAGGTGCTCGTCAACGGGGCGTCGACCGCGAAGCGCACCACCGCGCAGGTGGCCCGCGACGTCGGGTACGTGTTCCAGAATCCGGACGACCAGCTGTTCGCCGCCGACGTCCGCTCCGAGATCGAGTACCTACCCAAGTACCTCAAGTGGCCCGACGAGAAGCGCGAGGAGCGCTGCGCCCGCGCGATCGAGCTGACCGGCATCGGCGACCACCTCGACACCAACCCGAAGGACCTGCCGAGCGCGATCCGCAAGTTCGTCGCGATCGCCGCCATCCTCGTGTCGGAGTGCCGGTACGTGATCCTCGACGAGCCCACGGCGGGCCTCGACTCCCGGGGGCTCGCACTCCTGCACGGCATGCTCGACCGGCTCGGCGACGAGGGCGTCGCCGTCATCACGATCACGCACGACATGCGCTTCGTGATCGACGCGTTCAGGCGCGTCGTCGCGATGGCCGACGGTGCGGTGATCGCGGACGGCGACCGCAGGGACGTCTTCCTCGACGACGACATCCTCCGGCGCTCCCGCATCCGCCGGCCGGATGCCGCGCAGCTGGCACGCGACCTCAATCTGAGCCGCCGCGCCCTCACCGTCGACGACGTCGTCGAGCTCGTCCCCTGACCCGAACCCCGAACCCCGAACCCCGAACCCCGAACCCCGAACCCCGAACCCCGAACCCCGAACCCCGAACCCCGAATCCGAATCCGAACCCGAATCCGAATCCGAATCCGAATCCGGAGAAGACTCCATGAGTAGGCCCTTCCGCACCGTCTTCCCCACGGGCACTCCCATTTTCGCGATGCTCCATCTGAAGGGCGAAGACGCGGTCGACCGCCTCCGCCGCGCCAAGCAGGAGATCGACGACCTATGGGGAAACGGCGTCGACGCGATCATCGTTGAGAACTACTTCGGCGAGGTCGAGGACGTCATCGCGGTGCTCGACCACCTGGTGGCGGAGCGCCCCGAGGTCGTCATCGGGCTGAACGTCCTCAACGACGACGCGCAGGCCTTCGAGCTCGCGGGCAGGTACCCGATCGCCTTCCTGCAGCTCGACTCGGTCGCCGGCCACCTCTCGCCAGAGGAAGACGCCGCGTTCGCCGAGCGGCTCACCGAGATGCGCGCCGGGGTAGAGGCATCCGTCTTCGGCGGCGTCCGCTTCAAGTACCAGCCGTACCGCTCCGGCCGGACCCTCGAGGAGGACCTCGCGCTCGCCATCGGGCGGTGCGACGCGATCGTGGTCACCGGCGACGGGACGGGACTCATGACGCCGCTCGACAAGATCGCGGAGTTCCGGCGCATCGTCGGCCCCGGCTTCCCCTTGATCGTCGGCGCAGGCGTCACGCCCGACAACGCCGCGGAGCAGCTCGCCCAGGCCGACGGCGTCGTCGTGGGCAGTGCCCTGAAGGACACGCTTGCCGACACCGGCGACGTCGCCCCCGAGAACGTCGCCCGCTTCGTCGCCGCGGTCCGCGCGACGCACTGACCCCCTCGCCCCTCGCCGAACGAACGGAGATTCCGTGGCACGAGTACTGCTGGCCGGAGAGTCGTGGTCCACGACCTCGATCCACACGAAGGGGTTCGACTCGTTCTTCACGTCGACCTACGAGGAGGGCGGCGGCGCCTTCATCGCGGCCCTCGAGCGCGGCGGCCACGAGGTCGACTTCATGCCCAACCACGTCGCGTCGGCCCAGTTCCCGGCGACGACCGCCGAGTTCGACCGGTACGACGTGATCGTGCTGAGCGACATCGGTGCGAACACGATCCTGCTGCCCACGGACGTGTTCACCCGCGGCCAAGCGGTACCCGACCGCCTGGCCGCACTCGCCCACTGGGTGCACGGCGGCGGCGCGCTGCTGATGGTGGGCGGGTACCTGAGCTTCCAGGGCATCGAGGCCAAGGCGAACTATCGCGGCACCGCACTCGCCGCCGTCCTCCCAGTCCACATGGAGGTCGGCGACGACCGCGAGGAGACGCCGCACGGCGTGCGCCCCCGCGTCGTCCAGCGGCACGCCGCCGTCGCGCACGTCCCGCAAGAGCTGCCCGCCATCCTCGGCTACCAGCGACTCCGGATGCGTCCCGCCGCCGAGACGCTCATCGCCGTCGACGGACGCCCACTCCTGGTCGTCGGCCGCCACGGTGAAGGGCGGGTCGCCGCGTTCGCGAGCGACATGGGGCCGCACTGGCTGCCGCCGGAGTTCCTCGCATGGGAGGGCTTCGACGCCCTCTGGCAGGACATGGTCGGCTGGCTCGCGGGCGAGGAAGAAGGAGAGAAGGAATGACAGACCACGAGATCACCGACGAGCCGCCTGCCGGCCTCGTCGCCGCGCAGCGCATCGCCATCAAGGTCGCCGAGGCCGGCACCGAGGCCGCCGTCGCGGGACAGACCGAGCGAGAGTTGCACCGCATCATCGACCAGATGGTGCTGGACGCCGGCGCGGTCGGCACGTGGACGCCAACGACGGTCGGCTTCGGGATCGGGACGCTCAGCTGCTTCCCCACCGACGTGCCCACCGACCGCGCCCTGTGGAACCTCGACCTCGGCATGATCGACGTCCACCCCGTCACCATCGACGGATGGTGGGGCGACTGCACGCGCTCTTTCCAGCGGGGAAACAACCACGCCCAGCGCGAGGCGCTCGCCACGATCGAGCGCATCCACGCGACGGTCCTCGCGGCCGCGAAGCCGGGGATGCGGGCGTGCGACTGGTTCGGCGTCTTCAGCGACGAGCTCGCGAAGACCCCGTACGTGCTGCTCGATCGCCTGAGCAACATCGGCCACTCGCTCACCGCGAACTCGTCGTACGACGACGGGTACATCGACGCCTCCAACGAGACCGTAATGCGCGGGGCGTGGGCGGTGGAGCCCTTCATCGGCAACCACCTCTACGGGGTCAAGCGCGAGGACGTCGTGTGGTTCGGCCCGACGAAGGCGACGGTGATCCGATGAGCGCCCGCCCCATCGTCATCGACACCGACCCGGGCATCGACGACGCGCTGGCGATCATGCTGGCCGCCGCAAGTCCCGAAGTCGACCTACGCGGGCTCGTCGCCGTGGCGGGCAACGTCGGACTCCCATACACGTCGGGCAACGCAGCCGCCCTCGCCGACCTGCTGCGACTCGACATCCCGGTCGGCAAGGGCGCGTCGGGGCCACTGTCGCGGCGCGACATCGACTTCACGCCCGACGTGCACGGCGAGGACGGCTTCGCCGGCCACAGCCTGCCCGTCTCGACACGGACCTTCGAACCCGGAGTCCCCCTACTCGCGCGTCTCATCGAGGAGAGCACCGACCCCATCACGATCGTCCCAATCGGGCCGCTCACCAACATCGCGATGCTCATCAACGAGTACCCCGAGACGGCGCGCAAGGTGGAGCGGTTCGTCATCATGGGCGGGGGAGCGTTCGACGTGCTCGGCAACGTCACGCCCGTCGCGGAGTTCAACATCTGGTTCGACCCGGACGCCGCGGCACGCGTCTTCGCATTCGGCGTCCCGATCACGATGGTGGGGCTGAACGCGACGCACCAGGCCACAGTGGCGCGGAAACACCTGCCGCGGCTGTTCGCCTCGGGTGGCCCCGTCGCCGAAATCGTCGGGCACCTGCTCGCCGGCTACCACAACGTCGGCGTCGACATGGAGGCCGCGATGCCGCAGCACGACTCGCTCGCGGTCGCCAGGGTGATCGACCCCGACGTGTTCACGACGGTGCCGGCGTTCGTCGACGTCGAGAACGTCGGACGCCTCACGTCCGGGATGACGCTCGTCGACCGCGCCTGCGAGAGCGGCGAGCCGAACTGCGACGTCGCGGTGAAGGTCGACGTCGAGCGGTTCCGCGACCTGCTGGATTCGCGGCTGTCGGCGCTCGACGCGTCGCTGCGCCAGGATTGACCGGACCGGCGGTCGGAGGGATAGGCATGGCAGAGGTCGTGGTCGTGGGGAGCACCAACGCGGATCTGGTCGTCGAGGTGCCGCGGCGCCCCGGCGGCGGCGAGACGCTACTCGGCTCCAACCTCGCCCTGCACCCGGGCGGCAAGGGCGCGAACCAGGCGGCGGCGTCGGCTCGGGCCGGCGCCGCCACGCGGCTCGTCGGATGCCTCGGCGACGACGACCACGGCGCGTTCCTCCGCCGGGGCCTGCAGGACGCCGGCGTCGACATCGAGCACGTCCACACCGTCGAGCGGCCAACGGGCACGGCGATCATCCTCGTCACACCGGACGGCGAAAACTCGATCGTCGTCTCGCCCGGTGCGAACAGCGCGGTTGACGTCGAACTCGTGGAGCGGCCCGACGCGGGCTGGACCGACGCGCGCGTGGTGGTGCTGAGCATGGAGATCCCCGCCGCGACCGTCGACCACCTCGCGACGGTGGCGGCGGCGCGCGGCATCCGCGTCGTGCTCAACGCCGCTCCGGCACGGGAACTGCCGGCCGGCACGCTGCGCGCGTGCGACCCGCTCATCGTCAACGAGCACGAGGCGCGGATCGTGCTCGGCCGCGACGCCTCGGGGTTCGAGGAGCTCGCCCGCGGACTGCTCGACGCCGGTGCGCGGTCCGTCATCATCACGCTCGGCGTGGACGGAGCGCTCGTCGCCGATCCGGACGGGCTCCACCGTGAGGCGGGTCGTGTCGTAAAGGTCGTCGACACTACCGGGGCCGGAGACGCATTCGTCGGCGCCGTGGCGTGCGAGCTGTCGCACGGAGCCCCGCTGCGGGACGCGGTGCGGTTTGCCGTCGCGATGTCGGCGATCACGGTCGGCGCGCGCGGCGCGCAGTCGTCCTACCCCGACCGACCGGTCGTCGAGAGCCTGCTCGCAGGGAGCTGAGCCGGCTCACGTCGAAAAAGCGGGGGGATCGCACACCGGTCCCCTCCCGGCGGCCGCGGCCTGCTTCTCGTACGCCGGTTCAGGCGTTGTTCGCGGCGGCCTTCATCGCGCGCTCGCCGAGCGGGGCACGGCCGATGTCACCCGACTCACCCGTGACGCGGCGCGAGTCGCCTGGCGCAACGCTCCTCGACCGGAGCTGCGGACCACCGTGGCGGAGCACGCTGATCTTGTCGCATTGGCTCGAGCGGCGGTGGCGCTCGGAGAAGAGACCAGCCAACTGCTCGCCGGCTGGCTGCTCAGCAGCCGCCCCGGCGAGTGAGGTCCCTTCACGAGCGAGAGTCCACAGCGATCTCCCAGTGCCCCGCCTCGTGCGCCTGGTGCTTCAGTGTTGAGGCCGGCCCACTGTGCGATCGGTGTCTTCGGATCTATCGTTGCGCGGTGCCGTACGCCGACCTCAGCTTCGAGCAGTGGAACGACCTGTCTGACGGCGCTGCCCGCCGGATGGCTCAGGACATCGCCGACCGACACGACCTGACTGTGGTGGGCCTGGAGAACACGGCGTACGTGGGGCGGTCGCACCGGATGGCGCTGTTCGACCGTGACGGGATGCGGTTCGCTCTTGTACCCGGCGGGCAGCCGACTCTCGGATACGACGCGGCCCGATTCCAACCCGTCCCGGACCAGGTCGCCAGCTACGCCGACAGCGCCGGCGAGTGCGGTCTTCCACCGCTGGCAGAGTACGTCGACGCGATGACCTCGCCGGTACGCAGCGCCGAGATGCCGGCGATGCTGATCGCGGTGGAAGCGTTCGATCCCTGCGAGATTCCGCTGGCGCCGGACGACCCTCGGGTACGCGAACTCGTCGCGTCGGTGGGGAGTCGGCTCGGCGGGGTGAGCACATTCCATTCTGCTGGTGGGCTGAAGGTGGAGTTTGACCAGACCGGGCAGGTGGTGCGGGCCCGAGCGATCCGGGAGGTCTCCTACGACGAGGGGATGGCCGGGCTCGAGAGCATCGGCTTGCGGACGACCACTGTGGATGATTGGGAGTGGGCGTGTGGAGCCGGTGCGACAACCCTGTTCCGCTGGGGCGATGACTGCCCCAACGACGGTTACCCGTTCGACTACAAGACCGGTCCGCACAGGCAGAAGAACCTGTGGGGTTTGGCGATCGGGCAGGATCCATACAAGTATGAGACGACCACCGCGCGCACGATCGTGTGCGGCGGCGATGGCGGCAGCACCACGTGTGGGGGCAGCGGATTCCTCCTGGGCTGGCTCACCCTTGCGACCGCCTACCGCGACAAGGAGTTCGGCCAGTGGCTCGCATCTGACGACGGGTGCGCCGACGGAATTTTGACCCGGCCCGTCATAGAGCTGAGCTGAGGAGCGCCGAACATTGGACGACCGGACCCGCGAGCTCCTCGATGCTGCCGTACGGGAACAGCTTGATGCCCATGGGCGGGTCCTGCCGCCGTGGCGGGCGTACCCGCAGATCGAGCGGTTCAGCATCGGCTGGCGCATGGGTGACGGCGAGCGGCATCTGATGGTTTGGTGGCACTGGTGGGAGTCTGGGCCCATGGACGAGGGGGCGAGGATTGCCTACTTGCAGGCCGATGAGCCGCCGCGCGGGTGGCTGGACTGGGTCGCGCACCAGCTCTGGCCGGATGTGGACTTCGGCGAGGCGGGTGTACGCCGTCTGGCCGAGCATGGAA
The DNA here is from genome assembly GCF_001905095.1 of Micromonospora sp. CB01531. Lineage (GTDB taxonomy): Bacteria > Actinomycetota > Actinomycetes > Mycobacteriales > Micromonosporaceae > Micromonospora. The sequence goes on along the minus strand of NZ_LWLS01000075.1, from coordinate 68,025 downwards.
TCGGCGCCGCGCAGTGACTGATCGTCCGCTGCTGCTTCTCGACGTGGACGGGACGCTTCTGCCCTTCGGCCGCGCCCCAGGCGCGATGGGCGATGACGCCAACCCTCTGCTGGCAGGTCTCGACACCGAACACGGCCGCCAGCTTGCTGCGTTGCCTTGTGATCTCGTCTGGGCTACGACCTGGATGACCGAGGCAAACGAGGTTCTTGCACCACGGCTCGGCCTACCCCAACTCCCGGTCGTCGACTGGCCAGACGAAGACGACGACGGCGGCCGGCAGCACTGGAAAACGCGCCGCCTTTTCGAGTGGGCCTCAGGACGCCGTTTCGCCTGAGTCGACGACGAGATCACAGACGCCGACCGGACGTGAGTAGCAGCGAACCACAACGCTACCGCGCTCCTGCACCGCGTGGACCCACGCCGCGGCCTCACCGACGCGGACTACCAAGCCGTCGCGCAACGGCTGAACGAGCAGGACCAATAACGCAGTCCCGATCCGATGACCGAATGGACACAGCGGGCAGGGCATCCAACGGTCAGCACAATTGCAGGTCGGCAGCGATTCTGACCATGTAGTTGGGTTCAACTCGCCCCACGGACGCAAACCCCTACGTGTACGGCAAGCGCATCGCGATGGGTGAGTGCAAGTTGGTCGTCAGATCGACGAGGGTCCACTCCTGTTGTGGGGGAGTGGGTCCGGTGATGCTGGGAATCGTCCTGGCGGTAGCCCCCGTTTACCCCCCGAAAACCCTGGCTCAACGCTGACGAACAGTGACAGGAAGCGATCATCGCTCGGCCGTGTGTGTGCAGCTCAATGCCTACTTTTGACAATCGATGACAACCTCGGTACGGCTACGGTTGGTAACAAGGGGCCGTCGGTTCAAATCCGGCCGTCCCGACACAGCACGAGAGGGCATGTCCAATTAGCGGATATGCCCTCTCGTCGTATCCGGACTAGCTAGCCGTCAAGATCCGGTCCATGGCGTCAGGCTCACTACCGGGATGCCGGCCGGCCGACGTTGCGGCAGATCGAGAGCCGGATCCGGGACAACGAGGTCCGGCCGGGGACGGCAAGCACCGAGACCATCCGCCGGGTTCTGTCGGATGCCGTTGTGCCGCGTACCTGAGCAACCGTTGGATGCCATTCTTCAGAGTTCTGCGGCCTCATCCGGTGGGCGTCGATCCGGAGTCCCGCGCGGGTGCCGCCGCCTCTCCGAGACCGCGCTGCTTCAGCGCCAGCCGCTCGCCGGCCCTCATCTCCTCCCGCATCCGCAGCCGGCCGGCGAGCCGGGTCGCCTCGCTCAGGGTCGTGGCAGCCTCGTGGAGTCGACCCTGGTCCAGTTGGACGTCGGCGAGGCGGATCAGGAGGGTGGCCAGGTTGGATGAGCTGCCGTGCTTCCGGGTGAAGTCGACCGCCCGCTGGAGCAACGCCGAGGCCGACGCGAGGTTGTTGCGGCGATGCTCGACCACGCCGAGGTTGCCGAGAACGCGTACCGCCCACTCGGGGTCGTAGGTCGGCGTCTCGCCGTCGGCCAGCGCCCGGGTGACGGCCTCGGGGTCGAACACCCGACTGGTTTCGCGGAAGGCGCGCTCGGCCGCGTCCCAGTCCCCCAGGTCGCGTGCCAGCTTCCCCGCTTCGAACGTCAGGTGGGCCACCAGGCTGGACGCCGCCGGCATGGTGAGGTCGGGTACCAACGCACGCGCCTGGTCGAGATGAGCGCCGGCCTCCTCGTGGCGCCCCTCCCGACGGCACGTCTGCGCGCAGCAGACCTGATGGCGCAACCGCTCCTCGGGCGTCTTCGCCAGGTGCGAGACCCGGTCGAGCGCGAGCCACGCCTGGTCGAACTCGCCTCGCTGCGCGTGGATCCAGTTCTGGTACCAGCCGCTGTGCAGGACGAGATCGTCGGCGGCCGTGGAGGAGGCGAAGCTTTCCACTTCCGCGCAGGTCGTGAGCAGGTCGTCCCACCGGCCCGCGCAGTCGAGGTCGGCCAGCACGGCACCGGCGAGCGCCAGCGCGTGGTGGACCTGTCCGTTGTCCCGCGCCCACGCGTACGCGACCTGCAGGTGCGGGCCGAGGGAGCGCAACCGACCGAGATCGCGCCAGCTCGGATCGGGCAGCCGGTACTGGGCGGCGACCTCCAGCATGGCGGTCAGCCAGGCGGTACGAACGCGGTCGCGGAGGTCGGGGTGCTCGTCCAGGAGGCGTTCGACGTAGGTCCGCGTCAGCGGCAGTAGCGTGAACATGCTGGCCCGAAGATCGATCAGCGACAGCTGGATGAGCGTCTGGATCCCGTCGTCCCGGGCGACGACGTCCTCGCCGAGGCCCGCCGCCCGGCCGAGAAGGGTGCGGTCCACAGGTTCTTCGAACATCGCGATCGCCGAGAGCACCCACAACGCCTCCGTGCCCTCCAGGGCCCTGACGCTCTCTCGGAAGCAGAAGGCGGCGATATCGCTGTGGCCGGAGCCGAGACGTCGGAGCACGGACTCGACCGAGTGCCCCAGGTTCATCAGGCTCAGGCTCCAGACGATCGCGAGCGGGATGCCGCCCGTCTTGCGAGTGAGAGCGGATGCCTCGGCCTGGCTCAGCACGAGGTCACGCTGGTCGGCCTGGGCCGCGATCAGCTGCGCCGCCTCGTCCTGCGGCAGCCCGGACAGGCGCAGGGAGTAGGCGACGTCCAGGCGGTGCCGGGAGGTGACGATCGCCTTGGTGGGTTGGGGCAGGTCGCGCAGGAAGGCGGCGATCTCGTCGTCGTCAACGGTCTCCAGGTTGTCCACGACGAGCAGCACCCTGGTGTCACCGGAGAGCAGCTCCCGGATGACGGCCCGCTGTTCGCGGAACGGCATCTGGAGCAGCTCCCCGCGTTCGAGCACCGAGCCCACCACGGTGAATAGGTCCCGCAGTACGACCAGCTCGGGCTGCCGCGAGTTGATGCCGTGTGCGGTCAGCAGTGTCTGTTTCGCCGAGACCCAGATCGCCGCGTCGAACTGCCGTCGCCCCGGGTCGCCGTCGATCAGCTGGTACGCCGCCTCCAGGGCCAGCGACGTCTTGCCGACTCCCCCGATGCCGTCGATGACGACCACCCACGTCCGGTCCTCGGGACGCATCCGCTTGAGCACGAGCTCAAGTTCCGTGGCCCGCCCCACGAGCCGGTGGTACGTCCGGTGTGGCAGGTTGTGCCGCGGCGATCGGTCACTCTGCGACGGGGAGGTAGGTCGGGCCGTCGCCTTCAGCACCTCGAGCTGTTGTTGCTGGTACATCAGGGCGAAGGACGGTTGGAGTTCCGTCAGGTGTTGCAGCTCGTCGCGCAGGCAGCGGACCAGTTCCTGCAGCGCCCGGTCGACTCTCGCCTCGTCCACCGACGGGGCGAAGCGTCGGAGCACCTGCGCGAAGTCGTGGCTCGCCTGGTCCTCCGAGCGGGCCGGGTACAACACGAGCTGGCGCAGGGCCTCGCCGACACTGGGCAGGTCCAGGACCGGCGCATCGTCCAGGAGGAACGAGGTCAGTTCCCGATCGACCGACAGATGCCGGTCCCGGAAACGGTCCACCGCGCGCTCGGTGGCCGCTCGCAGCCGCCGGTCGAAGCCGCGCTTGCGAAGGTGGGCGCCGACCGCCGTCTCCACGGCTCGCACGAGCAGATCCGCCAGCATGCCTAGCACGGTAGGGCTCCGGTGCCACTTCCTCACCGGACGGACGGGGGAGATGGATCGGTGCCGTCACCGGGGCCTCGGCACCACCATCGTCCGGCGGCCGGGATGGGCCACGGCGTGGAGCATCGCCTGCTGGACGTCCGCCAGTTCGAAGGCCCGGCCCACCAGTCCCCCGGTCGGTACGGCCCCGGACGCCACCAGTGACGCGGCTGCCGCGAAGTCCTCGCGGGTGTGGCTCACCGAGCCGGTCAGCACGATCTCTCCGGTGCGCAGGCGCGGCAGGTTCAGGTTGAGCGGGACGGATGGGGCCACGGACTCGAACAGGACCACCTGACCGCCGGGTCGGACGATCTCCAGCGCCGTTTCGACCGAAGCGCTGCTGCCACGGGTGACGACGGCCGCCGCCACCTCCGCTCCGACCGCGGCGCGGATGCTCCGCACCGGGTCCCGCCCGTCCGCCTCGATCACCACGTCCGCCTCGACCGGCGCACGCGCGTCCACGTCGCGGGCTGTCGCGACGCCGACCGTACGCAGGCCGCGGGCTCGGGCGGCGGCAAGGTGCAGGGCCCCGGTGAACCCGAGACCGAACACGGCGAGCAACTCTCCCGGTCGACACCCGCTTCGATCGAGCGAGTGGACGACGCAGGCTGTCGGCTCGACCAACGCGGCGTCCTGGCACGTCGCCGCCGCTCCGACGGGGAAGACGTCGACATGCGGGACCACAAGCAGGTCGGACAGGCCCTTCGGCCCGTGGGGCCGCCGCTGCGGGCCTCCGGCGTTCGCGTACGAGCACAGGTTGCTCCGTCCGGACCGACAGAACGGGCAGTCACCACAACGCGGGAGCAGCGAGACGGCAACCACCTCTCCCGACCGCAGGCCGGTCGAAGAAGGCGCGTCGACGACGACCGCGCCCACCTCGTGCCCGCCCAGGAGCGGGTACTCGGGGCGGACACCGCGGAACACCCGCTGCTCCCAGGTGCAGATCCCGCAGGCGCCGACCGAGACCAGCACCTCCTGAACGCCGCGCCGAGGCTCGGGCACGTCCCGGACCTCGACGTGGCGCGGCGCCACGAAGACCGCCTGCTTCATGGACCACCGGGGCCGGCGGTGGACAGCGCCGTCAGCGGGAGCAGACGCCGACCCGGCGAGCCCGGGATCGCCGGCGGCGCCTCGGCGTACGGGGTGGCACGAGCGGTGTCCCGCAGCATGGCCACGGGAAAGTGGCCAGCGTCGTAGAGCACCTGGCAGAGCGGATACGGGGCACGCAGATCGCGGTAGCGGGCGATAGCGCTTGCCCGGCACAGGCCGCGACACGACTCGGCGACGGCGCAGTTGCCGCAGACTCCGTCCAGGTCGTCGACCTGCCAGGCCCGGGTGCTGGTGAACAGCGGACTGTCGTGCCAGATGTCGGCCAGCGAGCGCTGGCGAACGTTGCCGGCCTTGGCCTGGTCGAACTCGTACATGCCCTGGCAGATGGCCACGTCACCGTTGGCGAGTACGGCGAGGAAGGACCTGCTCCAACCACAGGTGGTCACCGCGCCGCCCGGTTGGAAGGCGGGCGGGAGGGTGGTCATCAGAACCGGCGTCCGGGATCGTTGCGGGTCCCAGGCGTAGTCCCAGAGGCGCTGCGGTGGCAGATCGGCCAAGAGGTCGAACAACTCGCCGGCGTCGATGACGTCCTCGGCGAGTTCGTGTCCACGCCCCAGCTCGTGCACGCCGAGGATCAGCTTCAGCTGGGACGCGCCCAGGTCGCCGGCCAGTTCGAGGATGTCGCGGATCTCGTGCAGGTTACGCCGCCGGACGACCGTGTGGATCGAGAAGTAGAGGCCGTTGTCGCGCAGGCGGCGAAGGTTGTCGACCGTACGGGCGAACGCGCCGCGCTGCCCACGGAAGGATTCGTGCGTGGCCGGCGATGCGCCGTCCAGGCTGACGTAGAGGTGCAGCCGATCGCCGATCCGGGTGAGTTCCCCGAGCGTCGCGTCGCTCAGGACGGTACCGTTCGTCTCCAGCGAGATTCGGAACCCCTGGTCATAAGCGGCGCGCAGCAGGGCGACGAAGCCCGGACGCAGCAGGGGTTCGCCGCCGGTGAACTTGACGTGCCTAGCACCCAGACGACGCGCCTGCGTGAGGACTGACCGGATCTCGTCATCGTCGAGCTCGCCAGGCTGTGCCTTTCCGGCGTCGACCCAGCAGTGTCGACATGCCTGGTTACAGGCCAGCGTGAGGGAGATGGTGAGGTTATCGAGAGAGTGGGCACCGGACTCGCGGTCTGTCATGCGTGGCCCCTCGCTGTCGGCGGATGGAAGCCCCAGCGGATGGTCCCATGCCCACACTCGGGTGTGAAGTGTCGCGATTCCGATTGCGTCGGCGACGCTATTCCTGGCCCCGGGTCCCCAGCCAGTTGATCGCGGCGGCTACCAGTGCGGGCAGTTCCGGTGGGGTGTCGAGTTGTTCGACCTCTGCCGCCGAGAACCAGCGGCAGGCGCTGACCTCGCTCAGCTGAGGACGCAGCAAACCCTCGCCCGGCCGGCAGACGTAGATCATCTCCACATGGTGGTGAACCTCGAGCGCGGCGGTCTTCATGTCTATCTCGAGAATGGCGAACGGAGAAGGAATCGTCCGGGCCGCCGGATGGACGAACGGCTGCCGGTCGACGACACGGACGTCGATGCCGGTCTCCTCGCGGACCTCGCGCACCGCCGCCTCCACCGGATCTTCCTGCTCGGCCAGGTGACCACCCGGATAGATCCACATTCCGATCTTGTTGTGACGGACCAGCAGCACTCGATGGTCGTCGTCGACCACGATCGCGGCAGCCGTGAAGTGGCGGGCGGATCCCATGAACGTCTCCGATACGACTGCGTCCTGTGGCGCCAGATGAGCTGATGCTGCCACGCGGCGACCGCGATGACCCTGCGGCGACACGGCCAATCCGCCTTCAGCACATTCTGCCCCTGCCCGAGGATCGCTAAGCTGATCAGGGACGCTTGTCGATCTGCCGGGAGACGACTGCGCCGCTACACGATCAGGTGGCGACGGGGGAACGCGGGCCATGAGCGACCACGAAACGCAGGACAGCCGCCTCGTCGTCATCACGGGCGGGCCGGGGACCGGCAAGACCGCTCTGGTGAATGCGCTGCACCTGGCCGGATTCCGGGTGGTCCCCGAAGCGGGTCGCGCCATTGTCGCCGACCAACGTGCGATCGGTGGCGGCCTGCTTCCCTGGAAGGCCCCCGCCCTCTTCGACGAACTGGTGCTCGCGTTGGGGATGCGCGCTCACGCGGACGCCAGCGCGACCGGTGGGACCGCCTTCTTCGACCATGCGATTCCCTGCACCGTCGGATTCATCAGAGCCCGGGCGGAGCCGGTGCCGGCTCACTTCCACGCCGCCGTCGCACGCTTCCGGTATCACCCGACGGTCTTCGTGGCACCGCCATGGCGCGCGATTTACCGACGCGACGAGGCGCGGTGGGAAAGCTTCGAGCAGGCTCAGGGCATACATGCGGCGATCGTCGAGGCGTACCGGGAAGTCGGCTATCGGTGCGTGGAGTTGCCCCGCGCCGACGTCGCGACCCGGATGCGCGTGGTCCTGGACCGGCTCGGGAGCGGCGATGAGCGCCGGCACGGCGGCGGCCCGGCGCTCGGAGACGGGACGCGAGCATCACCCGACTGGGTTCCGCGACAAACTTCCAGATCTCCGGAAGAGTTTCCGAATTAGCTTCGATCGTTCAAGGCGGGTGTCGGGTGTTTGGGCCCCGGCGGTCGCCAAGTGTGTCAGCGCCCGGGGACCAGGTGGGAGCCACACGTCGTGCGCGATGGTGGTCGGCATGCCGCCGGCTACCCGGCCTGATCTTGGGGATGACGTGCGTGACGTGCGTCGACGTGTGGCGAATCATCCGGGCCATCAAGGGATCGTCGGTTCAAATCCGGCCGTCCCGGCCCAGCTCAGAGGGCACATGTATCGATGGATGCGCCCTCTTTCATAGCTGGGTTACCAACTGAGTGTCACCCCGTAAAGCCGAGCCGTTCATACAGCGCTCGTGCCCGAGGAGCCAAACTGGGTGGTCCGATCGGGATGGGTCGGCGACCATGGTCGGCATGGCAGGGGACCGGGCATGAGGTTGCCGCTTCAGGGTGGGCTGCCGCCGGTGGATGCGGTGGCCGGCGCAGTCGTGGAGATCGCCTGTGACGAGTCAGGGTTCTCCGGCACCAATCTGCTTGATCCAGCCACCCCCGTGATCACCCACGCGAGTGTCGACCTGTGTGGCGAGGAGGCGGCGGGGCTGATCGCGACACTGCGGTCCGGTTTCCGGTTCTCGCCGTACGAGTTGAAGTCCCGGCAGTTCCTCCGCCGGCCCGAAGCGGGTGAGGTGCTGGAGTGGTTCCTGGCGGCGCTGCGCGGCCGGGCACACGTCCACCTGGTCGACAAGCAGTACTTCCTCGTCACCCGCATCGTCGACCTGCTGCTGACCGAGCCGTCGTACGCGGCCGGTACCCGCCTGACCCAGGAACACCGTTCGGCGGCCCTCGCCTTGTATCGGGCCAGGCGCTCGGCCGGTTCCGATTGGGGGGTCTTCCTCGCGGCCTTCGTCGAGATGCTCCGGACCAAACGGCGAGACCGGCCGGATCACCGCAGCGTGGAACGGTTTTTCCAGTCACGGGATGTGCTGCTACGACACGCGCTGGGCGCGCCGGCCGAGGCCGTCCTTTTCGGACTCGACCGGGCCCGGGTGGCCAACGTCCAGGCCCGGCTGCACGGCAACGACCGGTCGATCCCGCCACCGCTGGAGCCGATGTTGCCGGCGCTGGCTGAGACCGTCCTGTTCTGGAGCGGCGGGGGGCGGCGGGTGCTGGTGATCCACGACGAGCAGAGCGCTCTCACGGCCGACCGGTTGCGCCGCCTCCAGCAGGTGCTGGCCGACAGCGCCGGACTGTCGCCGGCCGGGGGATCGCCGCTGGCCGGGCTGGTGATGGTCGACTCCCGGGACGATCCGCGCGTCCAGGTCGCCGACCTGCTCGCCGGGGTGGCGCGGCGGTTGCCGGGGGTCGTCGACGACGGCCCACTCCGGCCGTTGCTCTCCCCGACCTCATTGCGCGATCCGATCGGTGACGCCCTACCGACCTGACGGCCAAGCGAGGACAGGACTACTAATCCCTCGACGGGTCGTTCCTTGCGCTCATGGCCGCGGTGCGCGCAAGCGATCATCGGCTTGAGTGCCTGGCCGAATGGTGGCGGGTGCGAGTGACTATGGACGCGTCTGGACCGCCGAGGCGATCCAGGGATGCCCGGGAACCGTGGCACCCTCCAAGTCCCGGGGGTCGATGCTCCATCGCCCCGCGAGCGTGAGTACGGCTTCCTCATCGGGCCACGACCACCCATCATCGCCCTCTGGCCACGGTTGGTCCTCGCCGTAGGCGGTTCCGACTCCGAGGGCCTGCTCGTCCGCTGTCGGATGTCCTACCTGAAACAGCACCTCATCGCGCTCGCCGAGGTAGGCGAATGCTCGCTCCACGATTCCGGCCCGGGCGCGACCCCATCCGTGATACTCGACAACGCGATGAGTTCCGAAGTACTGCACCTCACCGAGGAGGCGGCTCAGCCCCGCCAGCCAGGCGGCGAACCGGTCGTCCTCGGGAGCGGGAACATCCTGCGAAGCGGCGAGCGTCCAGCCATCGAGCCGTGGTGTGAGAAGCCAGCGGCCGTGTCCGTCATAGGCAGCGGCCACAGCCTCACGCCAGGTGGACGGAGCGGGACGGCTGAGGCGGAGCGCCGCGGCGACATCAGCAGCGCCCTGGCCACGCACCGCGAGCCACTGAAGCTTGTAGCCAAAACCGATCGCGGCCTCAGTCATGGCGTGATCGTAGATGCCTGGGCGGCAGAGATGGGGTTGGTGCTCCTCATCCTCGGCGTCGCTCGCCTGGCGATGCCAACTGCCGGGCCATCTCGTCTGAGGTTCTCCGCAACACACTGGACACTGTGGACAGCGGTGGTAGGAAATAGCTGACCCTACCTCCAGGAGATCACCGTGAAGCTCTCTCGTCTCTCCCGTCGGTCGCTGCTCGCGACCGGTGGCGCCGCCGTCGTCGCCGCGGCGGCCGCTCAACCCGCCGTCGCCGCGGCGGCCGCTCAACCCGCCGTCACGCCGGACGAGGCCCTGCGCCGCCTGCTGCGCGGCAACCACCGGTTCGTCGCCGGGCATGGCCGGCACCCTCATCAGAGCCTCGACGACCTGCACCGGCTGGCCGCGGGCCAGCACCCCTTCGCCGTCACCGTCGGCTGCGCCGACTCCCGGGTGGCCCCGGAAGTGCTGTTCGACCAGGGCCTGGGCGACCTGTTCGACAACCGGGTGGCCGGGAACATCGTCGACGACCTGCTGTTGGGCAGCGTGGAGCTCGCGGTCGAGGAGTTCCACAGCCCGCTGATCATCGCCCTCGGGCACGAGCGCTGTGGGGCCATCACGGCCACCATCGACGCCATCAGATCCGGCGGCACGGCGCCGGGCCACATCGGCACGATCGTGGAGGCCCTGCGTCCCATCGTGGCACCGGTTCTCGAGCAGCCTGGGGACCCGGTCGACAACGCCGTGCGGGCCAACGTCCGGGCGCAGGTCCGGGGCTTGGTCGAGCGCAGCCCGATCATCGCCGAGCGGGTGCACCAGCGTGCGCTGCGCGTGGTGGGCGGCCGGTACGACCTCGACACCGGCCGCGTCACGCTCGTGGACCCGTAACCAGCCGCGACGCCCGGGGCGCGGGACGTGCCTCCGGGCGGGGCTGCTCGTGGCGACCGCGCCGACGTCAGCCGTGCAGCGCCGCGGTCAGCAGGTCGTGCGTGGCTTGGTCGAAGGCGACGAGCCGGACCTGCTCGGCCGTCGTCGGGGTTGCCCGGACGGTCGAGATCGCGATCGTCGCCGCCTGGTCGGCGGGGTTAACAACTGCTCGCGATTGAGTGCTCTCTGGTGTCCTTACGTGTGCTATGGTGACCGGGTGAACTTGAAGGAGTGGGCGGCGTCTCAGGGCATCGCGTACGTCACCGCGCGGCGGCAGTACGCGGCGGGGACGTTGCCCGTTCCTACTTACCGGCTGGGCCGACTCATCATGGTGGGCGAGCCGCTACCTGCTGCCTCGGCTGGCGCCGAGCGGGTGGTGGTGTACGCCCGGGTGTCGTCCGCCGACCAGCGCGCTGACCTTGACCGGCAGGTCGCTCGGGTCGTCACGTGGGCGACCGGGCAGAACCTGCCGGTGTCGCAGGTGGTGACCGAGGTCGGATCCGCACTGAACGGGCACCGCAAAAAGTTCCTCGCCCTGCTGCGCGACCCGACGGTCACGACCATCGTCGTGGAACACCGCGACAGGTTCACCCGCTTCGGTGCCGAGTACGTCGAGGCGGCGCTGACCGCGCAGGGCCGCAGGCTGTTGGTGGTCGACCCGGCGGAGGTCGACGACGACCTGGTCCGGGACGTCACGGAGATTTTGACGTCGATGTGCGCGCGTCTGTACGGCCGTCGGGCTGCTGCGGATCGGGCGCGTCGGGCGGTCGAGGCGGCCACCACGCAGGACCCGCCGTCGTGAAGGTGATACAGGCGTACCGGTTCGCTCTGGACCTGACGCCGTTTCAGGAGCGGGCGGTGCTGGCGCATGCGGGCGCGGCCAGGGTGGCGTACAACTGGGCCCTCGCCAGGGTGAAGGCGGTCATGGACCAGCGCGCCGCGGAACGCTCCTACGGGGTGCCTGAGGAGTTGCTCACCCCGACCGTCGGCTGGAGTCTGGCCAAGTTGCGCAAGGCGTGGAACCAGGCGAAGCCGGAGGTGGCGCCGTGGTGGCCGGAGTGTTCCAAGGAGGCGTACAACACCGGCCTGGACAACCTGGCCTGCGGTTTGAAGAACTGGTCCGACTCCCGGGCAGGCAAGCGCGCCGGCCGGCGCGTGGGATTTCCGCGGTTCAAGTCCCGCCGTCGCGCCACCCCCAGCGTCCGGTTCACGACCGGCGCGATCCGGGTGGAGGCGGACCGCAAGCATGTCGTGCTGCCCCGGCTGGGCCGGTTGAAGCTGCACGAGTCCGCCCGCAAGCTTGCCCGCCGTTTGGAGGCGGGCACGGCTCGGATCCTGTCCGCAACCGTGCGCCGTGACGGCGGCAGGTGGCATGTCGCGTTCTGCGTCGAGGTCGAGCGGGCCGAGCGCACCCCGAAACGCCCGCAGGCGGTGGTCGGCGTCGATGTGGGAATCACCCACCTGGCGGTGCTGTCCACCGGCAAACTCGTCCCCAACCCCCGGCACCTGGACGAGGCGGCCCAGCGGATGCGGCGCCTGGCCCGGCAGATGTCCCGGCGCGTCGGGCCGGACCGGCGCACCGGTCAGCGGCCCTCGAATCGGTGGGAACACGCCCGCCAGCAGGTCGCTCGAGCGCACGCACGGGTGGCGAACCTGCGCCGTGACGGCCTGCACAAACTCACCACCCGCCTCGCCGGCAAGTACGGCACGATCGTGGTCGAAGACCTCAACGTGGCCGGCATGCTGCGCAACCGGCGGCTAGCCCGACAGATCGCGGACGCCGGCTTCGGTGAGATCCGCCGACAGGTCGCGTACAAGGCAGAACGCAACGGCGGCCGGCGGATCCTGGCCGACCGCTGGTATCCCTCCAGCAAAACCTGTTCGGACTGTGGCGCGGTGAAAGCCAAGCTGCCGCTGCGTGTCCGAACCTACATCTGCGACTCTTGCGGCTTGACCCTCGACCGGGACCTGAACGCCGCACGTAACCTCGCCGCGATCGCGCGTGAGGCAACCACCGCCGGGAGTGGCCCGGTGGCAGGACGTGGAGCCGACCGTAAGACCCGCCCCGGCGGGTCGGTGGCTACGAAGCGTCAACCCGGCCCCGCCCAGGCGGACAAGACCGGGACCGTCCCACCGCAAGGCGGGACATGCCGATCAGTCGCTACAACGCACTGACAGGTTACGGAATCCGTAGGCGCCGGTGGTGGTGTGGCGATGGCGGGAAAGGCCACGCTGCGGGCGCCGGTCTCATCGGCGACCTCAAGGCTGCGCCGGTAGCACGACGCCAGGATGCCGGCCTCGCCGTGGTCGCCACCTTCCCACACCGGACCGACCGTGTGGATGACATGGCGTACCGGTGGGTCCAGGTCGAACGCGGGCGTGGCCACCGCCTCGCCCGGTGCGCAGGGTGCCAGCGCGGCACCCGCCCGGGCCAGTCGCGGCCCGGCCGCCCGATGGACCGCCCCGTCCACCCCGCCGCCGCCCAGCAGCGACTCGTTCGCCGCGGCGACGATGGCGTCGACGTCCTCGCTGGTGATGTCACCGAGCGCAACTTCGACCACAGGGATGGGCCGATGATGCCACCCGGCGCTCCCTGGTGCGGGCTCACCAGCCCGTTGTCGCCGGTGGCGTCCGACCGGTCGTCGATGCTGCCTCGACCCGGTCGTGGTCAGGTCGATGCTTCCAGGATCATCCGACCAACGACCGGCGATGGTGCGGCCAGGCCGGTGGGATAGAGGCGATCAGCTGTGTTGCGAGAGAGACTCCGGCGGTGGGACCCCCGGGTGTGGAACGCCACCCCGGAGGAGGTGGCGGCCGACTATCCGTGCGACCGCCACATGGCGGTGCCGTTCCGCTCGTTCGTCCGTGCGGTTGACGTGGCGGCGCCCGTCCCGCTGGTGTACCGGTGGCTGTGTCAACTCAAGGTCGCGCCGTACAGCTACGACCTGGTCGACAACCTGGGCCGGCGCAGTCCCCGGACCCTCACCCCGGGCGCCGAGGAGTTGGCGCTCGGTCAGAAGTTCCTGATCTTCGAAGTGGTGGAGTTCGTCCCGGACGGGCATCTCACCGGGGTGATCGCCCAGCGGCACCGGCGCAGCTACGGCGAGGTGGCGGTCACCTACCGGGTGACGCCGGCCGCGGGTGGCACCCGACTGGTCGGGCGGCTCGACGTCGGTGCCACCACCGTCTTCGAGCAGGCTCGGCGGGCGGCGCTGGCGGTCGGTGACGCGCTCATGGGCCGCAAGCAGTTGCTCACCATCAAGGCTCTCGCCGAGCGGTCTGCCCGGGCGGAGTGAACCGTGGATGTGCCGGCGCCGGTTGGCGGTGGGCGCGTCGGTGAAATGGGAGTGAACGCGAATCGCAATCGCATTCTCCGGCTGCGGGTAGTCGGTTGTCGGTGCCCGGAGGGCTGCTTGGGAACTGTTTGTGAAACTGTCCTACACGCTCAGCAGCTTCGATGCCTGAAAAGTCAAGGCCTTTAGGGGGGTGGTGGCGTACCACCAAAGTAGTATCGATGAGGTCCGATGAGTAGCGCGTACGTTCACCTTGGACGCAGAAGGGCTTGAGACGGGCTCACCGGCAGTTAGCGTCTACGTCAGATGCGTAGAGAAGAGGGTACAAAATGCTCCGCTTCAACATCCTCGGCAGCCTGGAAGTCCGACACCACGGCGTGGATTGCACCCCCACCGCGCCGAAGGTCCGTGCGGTCCTCGCGCTGCTGCTGCTCCGGGCCAATCAGACGGTGAGCCAGGACGCCATCTTCGACTGGCTGTGGGGCAACCGGCCACCCCGGAGCGCCGCCACCACCACCCAGACGTACGTGTACCAGCTCCGGGCGCTATTCGAGCGGGTGGGCGTGGCCGGCTCCGCTGATCAGCTGCTGATCACCCGGCCGACGGGATATCTGCTGTCACTCGACGAGGAGCAGCTCGACGCGACCGTCTTCGCCCGCCTGTGCGAGGAGGGCGGGGCGTTGCTGGACGCCGGGCAGGCGGCGGAGGCGGCCCAGCGCCTGCGTACCGCCCTGTCCCTGTGGCGGGGGCCGGTGCTCGACGACGTCAACGTCGAGGACTGGATGGCCGCCGACCTCGCGCACCTGGCCGAGGTGCGGATGCGGGCGCTGGAGCTGCGCATCGAGGCGGACGCCCGGCTGGGTCGCTACCGGGAACTGATCACCGAGCTGCGAGCCCTGGTCGCGGCGCACCCGTTCAACGAATGGTTCCACGCCCAGCTGATCACCGCGCTGAACCGGTGCGGCCGGCGGGCCGAGGCGCTGCACGCGTACCGGAGCCTGCGGCAGACCCTCTCCGACGAACTGGGCCTGGAACCGACGCCGGAGCTGCAGGAACTTCAGCGGCAGGTGCTGAACGGCAGCCCCGCCCGGCTCCTCGTCGCCGCCGGCTGACCGCCGGGCCGGCGCCCTCGGTCCCGCGTGCGATCGAGGGCGCCGACGGTGTCAGCCGCCGCCCGCGGTCACCCACGTGGCCGCGGGACGGCCGGCTTCTCCGGGCTGACCAGGTTCATGGCGATGGCCTTGTTCACCGCGTCGATCCGGGACACCGCGCCCAGCTTGGTGAACACGTTGCGCAGGTGCCGCTTGACCGTGCCCTCGGTGATGTCCAGCCGCCGGGCGATCTGGGAGTTGCTGTAGGCCTGCGCGACCAGGCTGACGATCTCCACCTCGCGGTCGGACAGGATCCGCGCGCCGGCGTCGCTGACCTGCTCGAAGCTCTCCCGCGAGATCGACAGCATGATCCGGCCGGCGTCGGTGCGCACGCTGCGCAGCGTGGCGACCAGGTCGTCGCGGGTCACGCTCTTCAGCAGGTACGCGCGGGCTCCGGCGCCGAGCAGTTCCCGCACCACGGTGGGCTCGTCGAACATGCTCAGGATGACGATGCGGGTGGCCGGCGCAGTCGCCAGGGTCCGGGCGATGGTGGTGGCGGCGTGGTCGCCGGGGATGCCGACGTCGAGCAGCATCACGTCGGGCCGGTGCGCGGCGGCGAAGGCCACCGCCTCGGCCCCGGTGCTGGCTTCGCCGGCCACGGTCAGGTCCGGCTCCATCGACAGCAGCTCGCGCAGGCCGTGCCGGAACAGCGCGTGGTCGTCGACGAGGAGGATCCTGGTGGGCGCGGGAGGCTGGCCGGACGATGTCATCGCGAGGTCCCTGAGAGTGGGATGAAGGCCTCGACCCGGGTGCCGCGACCTGGCGAACTGTGCAGGAAGAGCTTGCCGCCGAGCAGTTCGACCCGTTCGCCCATGGAGGCCAGCCCGCTGCCGCCGGTGCGGCCGCCGTGGTCGGGGTCGAAGCCCACGCCGTCGTCGCTGACCCAGACTCGGATCTCGTGCGGCGCGATGTCCACGTGGCTCAGGATGGTCTGCGCCTCGGAGTGGCGGAAGGCGTTGCGTAGCGCCTCGCGGACCACCAGGAAGACCTCGGCCAGCACCTCGGCGGGGATCCAGGCTTCGTCCCCGCTGACCGCGAGGTCGACTGCCGCGTTGCCCTCGCCCATGACGTCGAGGAAGCCGCGCAGGGCCTGCTCCAGGTTGTCGAACTTGGACTCCAGCCGCAGGTCGGTGGCCACCCCCCGGACCGCCTCCAGGGTCTGCACGCTGGCCCGGTAGGCGACGTCGACCTTGTCGTGCGACCGGTCCTGGTCGGTGTCCGCGTACGCCTTGGCCAGTTCCAGGTTGCGGGTCACGACGCTGGCCGATCCGCCGACGCGGTCGTGCAGTTCGCGGGCTATCCGGCGCCGCTCGGCGAGCTGCGCCTGCTGGACCCGGTCGAGCAGGAACCCGACGTACGCCTCGGAAGCCCAGCGGACGCGGGTCATGACGCTGCGCTGCAGGGCCTGGGTGGCGGTCCGGACGATGCAGGCGGCGTCCGGCTGGCCGGCGGCGGTCTCGATCACCGCGTCGAGGACCGGATCGAACAGTTCGGTCGCGGCCCGCAGGGACTCGACCGGGTGCAGGTTGCCCATGGCGCGGGCCGCGCCGGCCTGCCAGGCGAGGGCGATCGCCGTCTCGTCGACCTGGATCTGTCCAGTTCGGATGCTCTCAGTGACGTCGGCCAGCACCTGCCGGGCCTGGATAATTGCCTGGTTGAGAAGCGTTTCCTCGATGCCAATCGGGCCGCAGGCCCCGATCAGACGCTTACGGAAAGTGTCCAGAACCGTGTCGTGGCGGGCCTGGAACGCGCTCGCGATAAAGAATCCCGTGGCGAGCGCGCTTGGATCCATTGGTCTCTTACCTTTCGCCGAACTGTCCCCGCGAACGGCAAGTCTCCATTGTTTCGCACCGGATGGGCAAGGTCTTGTGACACATGATCGAACTAGTTTACCTATTTGTGCCGTAGAGTTCGTATGCTAAGCCTCGAGTAGCGGATTGCCGCCAGGGTGAACAGCAGACCACCGGAGAGCCACACCGGATCCCAGAGCAGCAGGTGCCACGGCAGTGCCGCCCGGCCGAGCCCGGCCGGGACCTCGACCACGCCCGCCACGATCAGCAGGTGTTGCGCCAGGTTCGCCACACCGTACAGGGACAGCAGGGCGGCGGCGCCCCAGCCGGCGAGCAGCCGCATCCAGCGCGGCAGCCAGCGGGGGCGCCCGTCGACGAGCGCCAGGGCGAGCGCCGCGGCGACCAGCTTGAGCACCGCGGTGGCCCACAGCAGGGCCACGAAAGCGGGCTCCCGGGCCAGTGCCGGGCCTTCGACGGCCGGGCCGATGGTGCCGGTGCCGACCCGACCCCCGGCCGCCCAGTAGAAGCTGAGCGCGGCGAACAGCACGGACCAGACGCAGGCGCCGTACGCGGCCCAGGGAGCAGCTCGGCCACCGGCCCGCCGCGCCGGATCGGTGGAACCGCCGCCGCGCTGGCCGTCGGTGCTCGCTGCGGTGCTCCGGGTCACCGGTCCTCCCGTGGTCGGGTTCGTCGATCGGCATCGTATCGGTGGACGTCGGTGCGGCCGCGTCCGCCTTCCGTGGCAAGGCTTTTCCGCCGTCCTCGAAGCGGCCTCTACGTTGGCTCGACGGCGCGGCCGGGGGTTCGAGGCGGCGTCGAGGCCGCCGCGAGGCCGTCACAAGGCGGCGGCTCGACGGTGAGAACCCGACCACGCTGCGGATGACGGGGCGGCGCGCGGCGCTCGCCGACGGACGCGGCCCAAGGACTCACGAAGGACTCCTGGGTGATGAACCGACGGGTTGTGGTAACCGGGCTCGGGCCGGTGTCGAGCATCGGCATCGGCGTCGACGCCTTCACGACGGCACTGCGCGCCGGGCGCAGCGGCATCACGCCGATCGCCAGCTTCGACACCACCGGCTTCCTGACCGACCGGGCCGGCGAGGTGCACGAGTTCACGCCGGAGGCCATGCTGACCCGGCTCGACCCGGCGGACTGGGGCCGCAGCAGTCTCTTCGCCGCCGCCGCGGCCCGGCTCGCGCTCACCGACGCGGGGGCCACCGACCTTCCGGACCGGTCCGACCGGATCGGCGTCTGCATGGGTACGACCAGCGGCGAGTCCCAGGTGGTGGAGCGGCTCACCGAGCACTGGTTGGCCCACGGCTACCCGGACACGCCGCAGCGGCTGGCCCGCCAGCTGCCCGCGGGACGCGTCGCCGAGGCGGTGAGCCGGGAACTGGGCCTCACCGGCGCGGCGCTGACCGTCTCGACCGCCTGCTCGGCGAGCAACTACGCCCTCGGCTACGCCCTCGACGTCATCGCCACCGGCGAACAGGACTACATGCTGGTCGGCGGGGCCGACTCGGTGTGCCGGTGGGCCCATGCCGGCTTCTACCGGTTGGGCGCGCTCGCCGCCGAGCGGTGCGCGCCGTTCGACCGCGACCGGGCCGGGGTGATCACCGCCGAGGGCGGCGTGGCGCTGTTCCTGGAGAGCCTGGACTCGGCCCGGGCCCGTGGCGCCCGGATCTACTGCGAGGTGCTCGGCTACGGGCTCACCTGCGACGCCAAGCACCCGACCGCGCCGGACGCGACGAGCGTGGCCCGCTGCATGCGGCTGGCCCACCAGGACGCCGGAGTCAAGCCCGACGAGGTCGACTTCATCTGCGCCCACGGCACCGCCACCCCGGCCAACGACGCCGCCGAGTACGAGGCGGTCCGCGACGTCTTCGGCGACCGGCTGCCGCCGATGAGCTCGGTGAAGTCGATGCTCGGCCACACGATGGGCGCGGCGAGCGGGTTCAGCGCCCTGGCCGGGGCGCTGGCCATCTCGTCCGGCTTCCTCGCGCCGACCATCAACCACGTGACCACCGACCCGGCGATGACCGGCCTGGACGTCGTAGCCAACGAGTCGCGTCCGGAGCAGCCGCGCATCGTCCAGGTCAACGGTTTCGCCTTCGGCGGCAACAACGCCATCACGATCCTTGGACGGCTCGCATGACCGTGACCACCGATTCGCGTACCGACGCCTTCGTGCTCGGCGTCTCCGGGTGGGGCGTGCTCTCCCCGTTCGGGTTGGGCGCCGACGAGTTCACCGCCGGGCTGCGTACCGGGCGGGACGGCACGGTCGACGCGACCGCGCTGACCGAGGAGCCGGTACCGGACCCGCGGGCGTACGGCCTGGTCGGGTTCCGCGCCCGGGACCACCTGGGCCGCAAGGGCACCAGCTTCCTCGACCGGCGGACCGCGTTCGCGGTGCTGGCCTGCGGCCAGGCGCTGGCCGACAGCGACCTCGTGGTCGACGACGGCAACCGGGACCGGGTCGGCGTCGTGCTCGGCACCAGCGTCGGCAGCCTCCAGTCGACCAGCGACTACAGCCGGGACACCCTGGTGCAGGAGAAGCCCTACCTGGTCAACCCGATCCTGTTCCCCAACACCGTGCTCAACTGCGCGGCCGGCCAGGCGGCCATCTGGCACCAGCTGCGCGGGGTCAACACCACCCTCGCCGGCGGCGGCATGGCGACCCTGGCCGCGCTCCGCTACGCCACGACGGTGCTGCGCCGCGGCCGCGCGGAGGCGCTGCTGGTCGGCGCGGTGGACGAGTACACCCCGCAGCTGGCGTGGGCCCAGCACGCCACCGCCGCGCCGACGACCGTCGGCGGCGAGGGCGGCGCGGTCTTCCTGGTCGAGGACGCGGCCGCCATGCGCGCCGCCGGCCGCGAACCGGTCGCCGAGATCCTCGCGGTCGACCTCGGCCACACCGGAGGGCGGACGGACCTCGCCGCGGCGCTCGCCGACCGGGTACGCCGGGTGCTGGACCAGGCCGACGTCGGTCCCCAGGACCTCGCCACCGTGGTCACCTCCGGCGCCGCCACCGAGGAGCAGGCGCTCGACGAGGTGGTCGGCCCGGACGCCGACCGGGTGGCCATCACCGACCTCGCCGGCAACTGCCCGACCGCCGCCGGCGCGCTCCAGGTCGCCGCGGTGCTGGCCCACCAGCGGGGCGCGCCGGAGCACGACGGGTGCCTCTCGCTGATCGTCGCCAGCACCGCCGACGGCTCCGTCGGCGCTGCCGTCCTGAAGGGAACCGGGCGTGCGGCTCGCGATCACCGGTAGCGCGATGCGCACCAGCCTCGGCGACACCGCCGAGACATACCAGGCGTTGCTGGCCGGGGAGTCCGGCCGGCAACCGCTGCGGTACGTCGCCCCGGACGGCGTCAACGTCCGCCACGGCTACCACGTCGACGCGGCCGGCCCGGAACGCCCGTACCGGGCCAGCGCCTGGCTGGCCGAGTGCGTGGCGGCGGCGGCCCGGGAGGCCGGCCTCGACTGCGCCCGGCAGCGCGTCGTCGTGCTGGTCGGCACCGGGCTGCGTGAGCTGCGGGCGGTGGAACGGTGGCGAGGCGACGGGCAGCTGGCGGACCTGGACGCGCTGCACTTCGGCGCCGCGGTGCGCGCCGCGTTGCCCGGCGTCGAGGACGTCGTCACGGTCTCCAACGCCTGCTCGGCCTCGTCGCACGCGCTCGCGCTCGCCGCCGACCTGCTCCAGCTCGACGAGGCGGACGCGGTGCTCGCCTGCGGCGCCGACGCGATGACCGAGAGCATGCTCGCCATGATCGGGCGGGTCGGGGATGAGTCCAGCGACGCGGTACGGCCGTTCGACGCCGACCGCAAGGGGGTGCTGCTCGGCGACGGCGCGGTGGCCGTCGTGCTGCAGCGGGCCCCCGACGACGCCACGGTGCTGCTGCGCGGGGTGGGTATGTCGTGCGACGCGTACCACGAGACGGCGCCCGACCCGGCCGGGCTGCGCGCCGCGATGGACGACGCGTACCGGCGGGCCGGGCTGAGCCCGGCCGACGTCGGGCTGGTGCTGGCCCACGGCACCGGCACCGCGCTGAACGATCCGACTGAGGCCGGCGTGCTGGCCGGGCTGTTCGCCGACGCCCGCCCCGGACCGCTGGTCACCGGGATCAAGGGCGCGATCGGGCACACCTCCGGCAGCGCCGGGCTGATGAGTCTGCTGGTCGCCGTGGAGGCGCTGCGGCACGGCCAGGTGCCGCCGGTGGTCGGACTGCGGACCCCGATCCCCGAGGCGGCCCCGCTGCCCCTGGTGATCGGCGGGCCGGTCGGCACCGACGCTGGGGTGGCCCAGGTCAACGCGTTCGGATTCGGCGGCGTGAACGCCGTCTGCCTGGTGGAGGTGCGGCATGGGCGGTGACCGTGTGGTGGTCGGGGCCGCGGCGGTACACGTGCCCGGGATCGCGCCGGACCGGCTGATCGCCTCGGCCACCGAGCCCGACTGCGGTCCCGACGAGGCGCACACCCTGCTCGGCCGCAAGGGTCTGCTGTTCAAGGAGCCGGCGGTGCGGCTCGCCATGTGCGCCGTACACCGAGCCCTGGGCCTGCCGCCCGGCCGGCCGACCGGGCCGGCGCCGGGCGCCGCCGGGACCGCCGTCGTGGTCAGCTCCAACCTCGGCAACGTCGCCACCGTCTGCGACATCGTCGAGCAGGTACGCGCGGGCGGCCTGCGCGGGGTGAGCCCGATGCAGGCGCCGAACGCGTCGAGCAACATCATCGCCAGCAGCATCGCCATCCGGTACGGCTTCACCGGCCCCAACCTGATGGTCTGCTCCGGCTCGACCGGCGGGCTCGACGCGGTGCGGCTCGGTGCCCTGCTGGTGCGCAGCGGCCGGGCGCACCGTGCCGTCGTGGTGGGCGCCGAACCGGCCGACGAGATCGCGGCCGGGCTGCGCGCCGCCGGCGGGACCCCGCCGGGACCGCCGCAGGGGATGGCCGCCTGCGTGGTGCTCGTCCCGGCCGGGCAGCCGGGCCCGGTCCGGCTGCACTCGGTACGCCGGCACCGGGCCCCGGAGCCGGTCCCGGCCGGCGGGCCGCGGACCATCCGGCTCGCCTGCGGCACCGGCGACGGCCCGGACCAGGACCTGGCCGCCCTGCTCGGCGGCGGATACGGCGCGGCCGGGGTGCTGCAGACCGCGCTCGCCACCCGGTGGCTGACCGACCCGGCGACCCGGCCGGAAGGTGTCGAGGACGCGGTCGAGGCGGTGCTGACCTGCGGCTCGACCGGCGACGGTTTCGCCACCGCACGGCTGTGCCGCGACGGGGACCGGACATGACCTGGCGGCTGCTCGCCACGCCCGGCGCCGCCCCGGAGCACGGGCGGCCCCGGGTGGTGGCGGCCGTGCACGGCCTGGCCGACCACGGGAGCACCTGGCAGGACCTGGCCGTACGACTCGGCCCCGGCTACCGCTGCTACGCCGTCGACGCCCCGTGGAGCGGCGACCCCGGTCGGTCCCTGGTGGACTCGGCCGGTCCCGCTCAGTGGCTGCGACGGGCCCTGGCGGCCGTGCCCGAACCCGTCGACGTGCTCGTCGGCCACTCCTTCGGCGCCAACGCCGTACTGGACCACCTGGCCACCGGAGCGCCGCCGACGGTCTCCGCCGCCGTCCTGCTCGCGCCGCTGGTCCGCCCCGCCGACCAGGCCCCGCACCCGGTGCTGATCGCCCGCACCCGGGCGGCGATCCGGCAGGTGGTGGCCGACGGGCTGCGGGCCCGGCTCGGCCCCCGCGCCGCCCACGTCGCCGACGACCTGCTCGCCACGATGGTCGACAAGGCCCTGCAGCGGGTGCCCGACGGTGCCGCCGACCTGGTGCTCGACCGGCTGCTCGCCACGCCGCGGCCCGCGCTGGGGCAGGTCCGCACCCCGATCCTGGTCCTGGCCGGGCGGGACGACCAGCGGCTGGCCGGGGTGCGGGCCAACTCGCTCGCCGTGCTGCCGGCGGCGCAGGTGCGCGTCCGCCCGCACTACGGCCACTTCTGTCACATCACGCAGGCGACCGAGGTGGCCGCCGAGTGTGCCGAGTTCCTCGACCGCGTCGTGCCGGCACTGTCGCCGGCCGGTCCGACCCTGGAGGTTTCCGCATGACCGTCCTGCTCGACGCCCACCCGACGACCTACCGCGGCCGGCCGCGGTACGAGGGTGCCAACATCGGCACCTGGGTCGGCTTCAAACAGTTCGTCTACCTGGCCGAGGACGCGGTGTTGCAGTACTACCGCGACCGCGGGACGGGCCCCGGCCAGCTGTTCCACGGGGCCGGCGTCCAGCTGTCCATCGTGGAGCACTCGGTGCGGCTGCCCGGCCCCGTCTTCGTCGACGACGAGGTGCACGCCGAGGCGACGCCCGCGCCGCGCGGCAACGACACCGAGGACACCTTCGCCGTCACGCTGACCGTCGAGCGGGACGGACAGCCGGTGCCCGTGCTCAAGGGCAAAGTCCGGGTCGCGTTCGTCGCGCCGACCGGGGTCACCGGGGAGCTGCCCGCGGAGCTGGCCGGCCGGGTGGTGCCCGGCGTCGCCGCCCTGCGCCCACCGGCCGAGCCGCCCGCCGCGTTCCGGCCCGGCTTCCGGTGGAGCGAGACCATCCCGTACCCGCACTGCCAGTTCTCCGACCGGATCCAGCACTCCGGTTACGTGCGCGACCTGGAGGAGGTGGTGCACCGGTACCTGGCCGAGCGGGGCATCTCGATCCGGCGGATGCTCACCGAACGCAACTGGATCCCCGCCGTGACGCGCTCCCAGGTGCGGCTGCTCGCCGACGCGCACCTCGAAGAGGAGCTGCACACCGTCTTCACCGTCGACGACATCGTCAAAGAGGTCATGTTCAGCGGCCGGATGGACTGCTACGTGGTCCGCGACGGCCGGATCGTGCACACCGCCACCGGATCGATCACCCACGGGTACGGGGTGGCCAGCGGCCCCGACGCCGGCCAGGTCGCCGTCATGGACCCGCAGACGCAGGCCGCGCTGCTGTGGAGCGCGCCGTGACCGGCCGGCCGAGGGTGTACTTCTCGTTCCAGAGCCCGTTCAGCTGGATGGCGTTGCGGCAGCTGGAAAAGCGCGTGCCGGACTTCGCGGACCTGTTCGAGTACGTACCCTTCTGGGACCCCGACGCCCGGACCCGCGCCGGCCTCGACGCGCACGGTGCGGACTTCCACTACACCGTGATGAGCAAGGCCAAACACCTGTACATCCTGCACGACACCAAGCGGCTCGCCGCCGGCTTCGGCTACCGCCTGGTCTGGCCGGTGGACGTCGCGCCCTGGTGGGAGCCGTCCGCGCTGGGCTGGCTGCGCGCCCGCGAACTGGGTTGTGAGCGGCGGTTCTACCAGGTCGTCACCGAGGCCCGCTGGGACCGGGGCGACAACATCAGCGACCCGGCAGTGCTGCGGGCCGCCTGCGACGCGGCGGGCCTGCCCGGTGCCGAGCTGATGGCCGCCGTCGACGACGACCGGATCCGCGATCTGGGCGTGGCAGCGCTGGTCAGCGCGCATCACGACGAGGTGTTCGGCATCCCGCTGTTCCTCGTCGACCGCCAGCGCTACTGGGGCGTGGACCGGATCGCCGACGTCGAGGCGGCGGTACTGGCGCTGCGCGGTGCGGGCCCGGCGGTCGAGTCGGCCGACCTGCTGGCGAGCCTCCCGGTGGCGGCGCTCGCCACGGTCGGCTCGTTCGACCACGACGAGCCCGGCGGCTGCGGCTGACCGGGCGAGGGAGGAGATGACTGTGCGCACCTGGCAGGGATCCCGCATCGCCGGGCTCGGCTACTACCAACCGCCGCGGGTACTCACCAACGAGCAGCTCACCCAACTGGTCGACACCGACGACGCGTGGATCCGCAGCCGGGTCGGCATCCAGCAGCGGCACATCGCGGAGGACCAGTCGGTGGCCGACATGGCGGCCGCCGCCGCCGGGAAGGCGCTCGGCGCGGCCGGCATCATGCCCGCCGAGGTGGACCTGGTGGTCGTCGCCACCTGCACGTCCATCGACCGGGTGCCGAATGTGGCGAGCCGGGTGGCGGCGAGCCTGGAGATGGCCGGGCAGGCGGCGTACGACATCAACACCGCCTGCTCCGGCTTCTCGTACGCGCTGGCCACCGCCGACCACGCCATCCGCGCCGGCGCCGCCGGCACGGCTGTGGTGATCGGGGCGGAGCGGCTCACCGACTGGATCGACTGGCAGGACCGCAGCACCTGCATCCTGTTCGGGGACGGCGCCGGCGCGGCGGTGCTGGTCGGGGACGACGACCCGGGCATCGGCCCGGTGGTGTGGGGCGGGTCCGCCCAGCGCGGGCCGGCGATCCGGATCGAGGGCCGGTCGGCGCGGATCGAGCAGGACGGTGCGACCGTGTTCCACTGGGCCACCACCGCCCTCGCGCCGATCGCGGAGGAGGCCTGCCTGCGGGCCGGCATCAAGCCGGCGGAGCTGGCGGGATTCGTGCCGCACCAGGCGAACCTGCGCATCATCAACGCGATCGCCCGGGAGCTCGGGGTGGAGCAGGCCGTGATCGCCCGGGACATCGTGTCGTCCGGGAACACCTCGTCGGCGAGCACCCCGATCGCCCTGGCGAAGCTGGTCGAGCGGCGGGAGGTGCCCAGTGGCGCGCCGGTGCTGCTGCTCGGGTTCGGTGGCGGGCTGACGTACGCCGGCCAGGTGATCCGCTGTCCCTGAGCCACCGCCGACCACCCGGCGCCGCCCGGCGTCCGCCGCCCTGCGGGGCGTCGGGTGCCGGGCGGCGCCGGTTCGCGCCGCGTCCGGGGCCGAAGGGGGAAAGCCCCGGACGGGCGGTCCGGTCCGGACTGGCAACAAGGCGGGCCGCGCCAACCCCGCGAGTGTGTCCGGGGAGCAGCGACTAGTGGTTGCTTCCCTTTCTAGAGCTGTCCATAATTGACTGTCGTGGGCGGTGTCTGCCGGATCGGCGAGTTTGCTAAGCGGGTGGGCCGTTCGGTGAGCACGGTGCGCCGGTGGGAGGCGGAGGGTCGGATCACGGCCCGTCGTCTGCCGTCGGGGCAGCGGTATTTCGACGATTCGGATGTGCGCCGGGTGCTGCAGCCGGGTTTCGACGCCGCCCGGCGGAAGGTGGTGGTGTACTGCCGGGTGTCGTCGCCGGGTCAGAAGCCGGATTTGGCCTCGCAGGTGGCGGCGATGCAGCAGTTCTGCCTCGCTCGCGGTCTGGCCGTGGACGAGTGGATCAGCGAGGTTGGCGGCGGGTTGGACCTTCGCCGCAAGGAATTCCTGGCGTTGATGGATGCCGTCGACCGGGGTGAGGTCGCCACGCTGGTGGTGGCCCACAAGGACAGGTTGGCCCGGTTCGGGTTCGATTTCCTGGAGCATGTGGCGGCGCGCGGCGGCTGCGAGATCGTCGTCGCCAACCAGGAGTCCCTGTCCCCGCAGCAGGAACTGGTCGATGACCTCCTGGCCATCGTGGGCTCCTTCTCTGGCCGGCTGGACGGGCTGCGCCGCTACGAGAAGGAACTCAAGGGAGCGGATCTGACCTTGGAGGGTGACCGGTGAAGGTCACCCGGATCGCCTACTCGGCCCGACTGAATCCGGGCAAGTACGCCGCCCTGGTGGAGCAGGCCCGTCGGTTGGGTCGGGTTCGTAGTGAGGTGTGGCAGCGTTACGGGTCGATTCTCGGTGTCGGGTCTGGGTTGCGGGACCGGCAGGTGCGGGACCGGTGGCTGGCCGACGGCACGTATGCGTCGTTTGGTGTGTTGGCGAATGCGTGGAAGGAAACCGTCCGCGACGCGATGGCCGACATCGCCGCGAACATGGAGGCGGCCAAGGTTGACGTCCGTCGGGCGATCTGTCGGCGCACGAAGGATCCGGCCGAGCGTAAGCGGATGTTCACCGCGTTGAAGGCCGATCAGTGGGCCAGTGACCCGTTCCTGGCTCGGCAGATGCGCAAGCATTGGAAGCGGGGCCGTAACCGCACGCATGATCAGATCGTGGTGCGCGCCGACAAGTACAACACCGCCGTCGATGGGCGGGGTCGGTTGTGGCTGGCGGTTCCCGGCCTCGAACCCCGCAAGCTGGTCCGGATTCCGCTGTCCACGACCGTCGCGCCGGCGGGCACGCTGCGGTTGATCCTGCGCCGGGGCCGGGTCGAGGTGCACTACCAGATCGACGCCTCCCAGATGCGGTCTTCGCGGCGGCCGTGTGGCGAGGCGACGGTTGGTGTGGACAAGGGGTACACCGAAGCCCTCACCGACTCCGACGGCCAGCCCCACGGTGAACAGCTCGGTGAGCTGCTGACCCTTGAGTCGGACCGGTTGAAGGAACGCAACCGGCGGCGGGCGAAGCTACGTTCGATCGCGAACACCGCCGCCGCGCGCGGTGACCACGCGAAAGCGCACCGGATCAAGGCCAACAACCTCGGCACGGCGAAGCGGGACCGGCAGGCCGCCCGGCACCGGGCGCGGGTGCGTTCGGAGATCTTCACCGCCGTGCACGAGGTCGTCGACAAGGCCGCCACCATCGTGGCCGAGGACCTCACCAAACGCTTCACCGGCCGTAAGAAGCTTCCCAAGAACATCAACCGGCGTCTCGCCGCGTGGACCAAAGGAGTCACCGCGGAGGCCCTGAAAGTGTGTCGGAGCGTAGAGGTTCTGCGCTCGTTCCCGTCAACGCCGCCTACACCTCACAAACCTGCCACCGCTGCGGCGACTTCGGCCGCCGTAGCGGGGACAGGTTTCACTGCACTCGGTGCGGGGTGGTGTGGCAGGCAGACGTGAACGCCGCGATCAACATCCTGCACCGAGCCGGCGACCCCGACATCGCCCTGCACACCCCACATCAGCGGGTGAAGCAGATCCTGCAGGACCGGACCGATCGCCACCGGACCAGACTGCCAGTCCAGGACTCCAGCCCAGCCACCGCTGGGCGGAGAGCGAAACATCCGAACTGCTCAGCTATGAGCAACGAGTAGGAAGCAGTCGTCGAGTGCCGGGACCGAGATTTCGGCGCCTGGTCCGCGTCCTCGCCCTGCTGCGGTGCGACCCTGGCCGGACTCCGGTCGGTTCCGGCCCGGGCGGGCCTCTCGTGGCGGCCGCCGGTGTCGCACGGGAACCAGGCTGCCCGGCCACCCTCGAGCCGGGATCGACCGTGGCTCGACGGCGGCGGCCCGGCGGCGGACCTCGGCCCGGCCGCCCGCCCTGTTCGGCCCGGCCGCCCGTGGCCTGACCGGCGGCTCGAGCCGGCTGCTAGCCGTCCCCGACCTCGATCCGAGCCCATCCCGAGCCGGGTAGCCGACCGTGAGCGGCGTTCCCATCCGCCCGCCGGTCCCTGCCGTGAGCCGCCGGGCCTTCATCGAGCCGGACCGGGAGTAGCCGAGATGGACCAGTGCGGAAGTGATAGCCATGAGCCGTGAGGCGCTGCTGGCGCGCCTGGCCATGGTCGGGCGGGCGATGCCCCGCACCCCGGTGGTGCAGCTGCGGCACGACCGGCTGGACCTGTTCGCCAAGCTGGAGTACGTCAACCCGAACGGCAGCTCCAAGGACCGCTCGGCGTACTGGATCCTGCAGCGGGCGGTCGAGCGCGGCGACGTCACCGAGCGGACCACCATCGTGGAGTCCTCGTCGGGCAACTTCGCCATCTCGCTTGCCTCGTTCTGCCGCTGGATCGGGCTGACCTTCGTT
Source organism: Micromonospora sp. CB01531 (assembly GCF_001905095.1). Classification (GTDB taxonomy): domain Bacteria; phylum Actinomycetota; class Actinomycetes; order Mycobacteriales; family Micromonosporaceae; genus Micromonospora. The sequence continues at coordinate 39,731 of NZ_LWLS01000075.1, read as the reverse complement.
CCGGTGATCGATCCGAACGTCAACGCCAGCACCGAGGCGTACCTGCGCCGGCTCTGCGAGCGGGTCGAGAGGGTCACCGAGCCGGACGGGACGGGCGGGTACTTGTCCACCCGGCTGCGGCGGGTGGAGGAGCTGCGGGCGGAGTTGCCCTCGGTCTACTGGCCCAACCAGTACGCCAACCCGGATGCGATCGAGGCGCACGACCGGCTCACCGGCGCGGAACTCTGCGCCGACCTGCCGCACATCGACTACCTGTTCGTCGGGGTGAGCACCGGCGGCACCATCGGTGGGCTGTCCACCCGGCTCAAGCGGCTGCACCCGGACGCCTGGGTGGTCGGCGTCGACGCCGAGGGGTCCGTCATCTTCGGTGGCCCGCCGGCCAAGCGGCGCCTGCCCGGGCTCGGCTCCAGTATCGTGCCGCCGCTGGTGGGCAAGGCCAGCATCGACGACGTGGTGATCGTGCCCGAGTTGGAGGCGGTACGCGGCTGCCACGAGCTGTTCGAGCGGCACGGGCTGTACACCGGCGGATCGACCGGCAGCGTCTACAGCGCGATCGAGCGGTACTTCGCCGATCACCGGGGACCGCGCCCGACCGTCGCCTTCCTGTGTGCCGACCGCGGCACCGGTTACGCCGACACCGTGTACGACCCGGACTGGGTCGACCGGTTCGTCGCCCAACGCGACCGCGGCCAGTCCGTGGCCCTGGTGTGAGAGGAACAGCATGACCGAGACGCACCGACCGACCGTCCGGCCGTTCACGGTGGTGACCGCGGCCGAGGTGGCCGCGGCCATCGAGGCGGACCGGGCGGCCTGCCTGGACGCGGTACGCCGCTGCTACCTCGCCCATGACGAGGCGACCAGCGCGCTGCCGCACAGCAGCTTCCTGCGCTTCCCGCAGCTGCCCCGGGACCGGATCATCGCGCTGCCCGCCTACCTCGGCGGCGAGTTCGAGGTGGCCGGCATCAAGTGGATCGCCAGCTTCCCCGGGAACACCGCGCACGGCATCCCCCGGGCGTCGGCGGTGCTGCTGCTCAACGACCTGGCCACCGGCTACCCGTACGCCTGCCTGGAGTCCTCGCTGATCTCGGCGACCCGGACCGCGGCGTCGGCGGTGCTCGGGGCGGAGGAACTGGTCGGCGGTCGGCGGGTCGGCAGCGTCGGCTTCATCGGCACCGGCCTGATCGCCGAGCATGTCCGCCGGTTCCTGCGCGACCTGGACTGGGAGATCGGCGAGTACCGGCTGTTCGACCTCGACCCGGCGGCGGCCGGGCGGTTCGCCGCCACCGTGCAGGCCGACGGGGTGGCCGCGGCCAAGGTGGTCCCCGAGGCCGCCGACGCCTTCGCCGCCGACCTCGTGGTGCTCGCCACCGTGGCCGGCGAGCCGCACCTGCACGACCCGGCGCTGCTCGCCCACCACCCGGTGGTGCTGCACCTGTCCCTGCGCGACCTGTCGCCGGAGATCGTGCTCGCCGCGCAGAACGTCACCGACGACGTCGACCACGCGGTCCGCGAACGGACCTCGCTGCACCTGGCCGAGCAGCGGGTCGGGCACCGCGACTTCGTCGCCGGCACCCTCGCCGACGTGCTGCGCGACCGGATCCGCCGGGACCCCGACCGGGCCGCGATCTTCGCGCCGTTCGGCCTCGGCGTGCTCGACCTGGCCGTCGGGGCATGGGCCTTCGACCGGGTACGCGCCGCCGGCGCCGGCCGGGAGATCGCCGACTTCTTCCCGCTGGCGAACTGATCTAGGGGGTGGGCACGTGGATGTGACGATCGAGGCCGAAGGGCTGCGCAAGACCTACGGCACGCACACCGCGCTGGCCGGGGTGGACCTCGCTGTGCCGGCGGGCACCGTGCTCGGCCTGCTCGGCCCGAACGGCGCCGGCAAGACCACCATGGTGCGGATCCTGTCGACGCTGCTCACGCCGGACGGGGGTACCGCCCGGATCTGCGGGCACGACGTGGTCCGGCAGCCACGCGAGGTACGCCGGCGGGTCGGCCTCACCGGCCAGTACGCGGCGGTGGACGAGCTGCTGACCGGCCGGGAGAACCTGGTCCTGATCGGCGTGCTGCACCACCTCGGCCGGCGGGCGGCCCGGGCCCGGGCCGACGAACTGCTCGAAAGGTTCCAGCTCACCGACGCCGCAGGCCGGGCCGCGCGGACCTACTCCGGTGGCATGCGGCGCCGGCTCGACCTGGCTGCGAGCCTGGTCGCCGACCCGCCGGTGCTGGTGCTCGACGAGCCCACCACCGGGCTGGACCTCACCAACCGCCGCACCCTGTGGACGATGGTCCGGGAGCAGGTGGCCCGCGGCACCACGGTGCTGCTCACCACGCAGTACCTGGAGGAGGCCGACCAGCTAGCCGACCGGATCCTGGTCCTCGACGGCGGGAAGGTGATCGCCGAGGGCACCCCCGACGAGCTGAAGCGCAAGGTTGGCGACGAGCAGCTGCAGATCCGGCTGCGCGACGGCGGGCAGCGCTCCGCCGCCGTCGCCGCCCTCGCCGCCGTCACGGCGCACCAACCGGTGCCCGACGACGACGAGGCGAGCCTGCGGCTGCCGTTGACCGACGGGCTGGCCGGCATCGCGGCCGTGGCGGCGGCGCTGGACGCCGCCAGGATCGACGTCGAGTCGTTCGCCAGCTGCACGCCGACCCTGGACGACGTCTTCCTGTCCCTGACCGGGCGGAGCACCGCCGAGAAGCCGGAGGCAGCGGCATGACCACCCTCGCCGTCGAGACCTCGGCCCTGGTGGGCCGCCACCTACGGCACCTGGCCCGGGTGCCGATGCGGTTGCTCGGCGTGACCGTGATGCCGGTCGCGTACGTGGTGATCTTCGGGTACCTCTTCGGCAGCGTCATCGAGGTGCAGGGCGGCGGCTACCGGGAGTTCCTGATGGCCGGCATCTTCGCCCAGATGATGCTCACCAACCTGCAGCACACCGCGCTCGGTGTGGTCGACGACCTGGGCAACGGCATCGACGACCGGTTCCGGTCGCTGCCGATCGCCGGGCTCGCCGTACCGCTGGCCCGGACCATGGCCGACCTCACCCGGGTGGTGGTCGCCTGCGTCGCCATGGCCGTGGTGGGCTTCGCGATGGGCTGGCGCACGCACGCCGGCCCGCTGCAGGTGCTCGCCGGCTTCGGGCTGCTGCTGCTGCTCGGCTTCGCCGCCTCCTGGCTCGGGGTCCTCCTCGGGCTGCGGCTGCGCTCGGCCGAGGCGGTCAGCGCCGTGGCCTTCCTCGTCGTGATGCCGATGACGTTCCTGTCCAACGCGTTCATCCCGCTGCACGGGCTGCCGGGCTGGCTGCGCACCGTGTGCGAGTGGAACCCGCTGTCCGCCGTGGTCGCCGCCTGCCGGGACCTGTTCGGCAACCCGGGCTCGGCCGGCGACGCCCTGCCGATGCGGCACCCGGTCGCCGCGTCCCTGCTGCTGATCACCGCGCTGCTGGTGGTCAGCGCGGCCCTGGCCACCCACGCCTACCGGGCCGCCGCCCGGGGCCGCTGACCCCGCCGCCCGGCCAGTCCGCGCGTACGCCGACCGGCCGGGCGGCCACCGCTCGTCACCCCACCGAGCAGCCAGCCACCCCGCGAACACACCACGTCCGTAGCTCCGGAGGACTGCTGTGCCCGACCACGAGGATGTTCACTGCCCGCTGACCACCGCGCAGTTCGGGGTCTGGCTGGCCCAGCGGCTCGACCCGGACAACCCGATCTACCTCCTCGCCGAGTACGCCGACCTGACCGGCACGCTCGACCACGCGGTGTTCGAGGCGGCGCTGCGCCGGACCGTCGCCGACACCGAGGCCCTGCGCATCCGGGTGCAGGAGCCGGTCGAGGGCCGACCCGTGCTGGCGGTGTCGCCGGCGGTCGACTGGCCGCTGCCGGTGCTCGACCTGCGCGGGGAGGCCGACCCGTTCGGCGCCGCCCTGGACTGGATGCACGCCGACGCCACCCGGCCGCTCGACCCGGGACAGGCGCCGCCGTTCCGGTACGCGCTGCTGCGCCTGGCCGACGACCGGACCCTGTGGTACCAGTGCTACCACCACCTGGCCCTGGACGGGTACGGCATGCTCCTGGTGGCCCGGCGGGTCGCCGCGGTTTACACCGCGCTGAGCGGCGGCGACGAGCCGGAGCCGGCGTCGTTCGGGCCGCTGCGGGCGCTGCCCGACGCGGAGGCCGCCTACCGGACCAGCGAGCGGTTCGACCGCGATCGCGGGTACTGGACCGGGCGGTACGCCGACCGGCCCACCCCGGCCAGCCTCGCCGACCGGCGGCCGGCCACCCCGCGCCGGCTCACCCGACGTACCGCCCCGGTGGCACCCGCCACGATGGACCGGCTGCGGGCGGCGGCCCGGGAGCGTGGCGTCGCCGTGCCGGCGGTCGTGGTGGCCGCGATCACCGCCTACCTGCACGGGCTGACCGGCAACGAGGACGTGGTGCTCGCGCTGCCGCTGACCGCCCGGCAGAACGCCGCGGCGCGGGCCACCCCCGGCATGGTCTCTGCGATCGCGCCCCTACGCGTGGCGGTACGCGCCGACGCCACCCTCGGCGCGCTCGTCGCCGGCGCCTCACGGGAACTGCACGACGCGCTGCGCCACCAGCGTTACCGCTTCGAGGACCTGCACCGCGACCTGGGCCTGACCGCCGGGGCGTCGGTGCTCGGCCCGCACGTGAACATCCTGCTCGACGCCGGTGGCGGCGCCGGGACCCGGTTCGGCGCCGCCACCGGCACCGACCACAATCTCGCCGGCGGCCCCGTCGACGACCTGGCCTTCGTGCTCGACGCCCGGCGCGGCGACGCCGACGCCCGGCTGGACCTGGACGCCAACCCCGACCTGTACACCGAGGAGCAGGTCAGCGGGCACGCCCAGCGCCTCGCCGCCTTCCTCGACACCTTCGCCCGGGCTGCGGCGGAAGACCCGGACACCCCGGTCGGCCGGCTCGACCTGGCCGGCCCCGCCGAACGGCGGCTGGTGCTGCACGAGCGGAACGACACCACCCGGCCGGTGCCGGACGTGCGGCTGCCCGTGCTGATCGAGCAGCAGGTGGCGCGTACCCCCGACGCCCCGGCGGTCACCTGCGGGCCGACCACCCTGACGTACGCCCAGCTCAACGCCGCCGCCAACCGGCTGGCCCGGCTGCTGGTCGCCCGCGGCGCCGGCCCGGAGCAACTGGTCGCGCTGGCGCTGCCCCGGTCGGCGGAGATGATGGTCGCCCTGCTCGCCGTCCTCAAGGCCGGCGCCGGGTACCTGCCGGTCGACCTGCGGTACCCGCCGGACCGGGTCGAGTTCATGCTGGCCGACGCGGACCCCCGGCTGGTGCTCACCGTCGGCGGCGCCGGCGACGGGCTGCCGGCTGGCGACCCGGACCGGCTGCTGCGCCTCGACGAGCCCGCCGTCCGCGCCCTGGTCGCCGCGCAGGACGACGGCGACCTGACTGACGCCGACCGGCGGCGACCGTTGCGCGGCGCCCACCCGGCGTACGTCATTTACACCTCCGGCTCCACCGGCCGGCCCAAGGGCGTGGTGGTCAGCCACGACAACGCGGTCGACCTGGCCTGCTGGGCGGTCACGGAGATCGGCCCGGCTGCGCTGTCCCGGGTGCTGGCCAGCACCTCGCTCAACTTCGACGTCTCGGTGTTCGAGATGTTTGGCCCGCTCGCCTGCGGCGGCGAGATCGAGGTGGTCGACGACCTGCTCGCCCTCGCCGAGCGGGCCGACGGCTGGTCCGGCAGCCTGATCAGCGCCGTCCCGTCGGCCTTCGCGCAGCTGCTCGCCGGCGGGGCGGTCGACGCGCACGCCGACCTGGTGGTGCTCGCCGGTGAGGCGCTGTCGGCCCAGGCGGTGCGGGACATCGGCGCCGCGCTGCCCGGCGCCCGGGTGGCGAACATCTACGGCCCGACCGAGGCCACCGTCTACTCCACCGCCTGGTACGGCGGGGACCTCGCCGACGGCGGCGCCCCGCCGATCGGCCGGCCCACCACCAACACCCGGGTGTACGTGCTGGACAACGCGCTGCGTCCGGTGCCGCCCGGCACCGTCGGCGAGCTGTACCTGGCCGGCGCCGGGCTGGCCCGCGGCTACTTCGACCGGCCCCGGCTGTCCGCCGAGCGGTTCGTCGCCGACCCGTTCGGCGCGCCCGGCGCCCGGATGTACCGCACCGGCGACCTGGTGCGCTGGCGGGCGGACGGTCACCTCGACTACCTGGGCCGGATCGACCACCAGGTCAAGGTGCGCGGCTACCGGATCGAGCTGGGCGAGATCGAGTCGGTGCTGCTGGCCCACCCGGCCGTGGCCCAGGCCGCGGTGGTCGCCCGCGCCGACACCGGGGTCACCGCCCAGCTCGTCGGGTACCTGGTGCCGGCCGACCCGGCCACCCCGCCGGCCCCCGCCCAGCTGAGCGACCACATTGCCGCGGCGCTGCCGGAGTACATGGTGCCGGCGGCCTTCGTGCTGCTGGACGCGCTGCCGCTGAACCCCACCGGCAAGCTGGACCGCGGCGCCCTGCCCGCCCCGGACTTCGCCGCGGCGGCCGGCGCCGGCCGGGCCGCGGCCGGTCCGCGCGAGGAGCTGCTGGCCGGGCTCTTCGCCGACGTGCTGGGGCTGCCCGGGGTCGGCGCGGAGGACAGCTTCTTCGACCTCGGCGGGGACAGCATCGTCTCCATCCAGCTGGTCAGCCGGGCCCGGCAGGCCGGGCTGCGGCTCACCCCGCGCGACGTGTTCACCCACCGGACGGTGGCCGCCCTGGCCCGGGTGGCCGGCGAGCTCGGCTCGGCCGAGACCGAGGACCCGGACGCCGCGCTGGGGGAGGTGCCGCTGCCGCCGATCGCCGATTGGCTGCGCGGCCGCGCGGGCGAGGCCCACCCGGTCGACGGGGTGGCGCAGAGCGTCGTCGTGCGTACCCCCGCCGGGCTGCGCGGGGTGGACCTGGCGGCCGGGTTGCAGGCGCTGCTGGACCACCACGACGTCCTGCGGATGATCCTCCACCGCGGCGGCACGGCGTGGCGGCTGGCGGTGCCGCCCCGGGGCACCGTGTCCGCCGCGGACTGCCTGCGCCGGGTGGCCGCCGACGCCACGGTCGGCGCCGCCCGCGCCGACGCCCTGGCCGGGCTGCGCCCGGGCGACGGGCAGCTGCTGCGGGCGGTGTGGGGTGACGCCGGGGCGGACCGCCCGGGCTGGCTGGTGCTCGCCGTGCACCACCTCGCCGTGGACGGCGTGTCCTGGCGGATCCTCCTCGACGACCTGGCCACCGCCGTGGCGGCGAGCGCCGCGGGTGAACCAGCCCGGCTGGCGCCGGTCCCGACCTCGTACCGCACCTGGGCGCGGCGGGTGACGGCCGCAACGCCCACTGGGACCGCGACGGGCGGCGGGAAGGCGGCCGAGCCGGCCCGCTCCATCGTGGACCCGCCGCTCGGGCGCCGACCGGTCGGCCCGGACGACACCGAGGCGGCGGCCCGCCGCCGCACCGTCGGGCTGCCCGTGGCCCGCACCGAGGCGTTGCTGCGCACCGCCGCCCCCCGGTGGTACGCGGGCGTCGACGACCTGCTGCTGGCCGCCCTGGCGGTCAGCGTGGCCGACTGGCGGCGCCGGCACCGGCCCGGCACCGGAGCCGGACTGCTGGTGGACGTCGAGGGGCACGGTCGGGACGGCGTCGACGGGCTGGACCTGTCCCGCACCGTCGGCTGGTTCACCCGGCTGGCCCCGGCCCGGCTCGACCTCGGCGACCTCGACCCGGCCGAGGCGCTGGCCGGTGGTCCGCCGGCCGGCCGAGCGGTGAAGCGCCTGAAGGAACAGCTGCGGGCGCCCGGCCGACGGGGCGGCGAGCCGCAGATCGGGTTCAACTACCTGGGCCGGGTGACCGCCGACGACGGCGCCGACTGGTCGCCGCTGACGGTCGACGGCGAGGTCGCCGCCGGTGGGGCGAGCGCGCTGCCGATGGCCCACCCGCTGGAGATCAACGCGGTGGTGGTCGACGGACCGGACGGGCCTCGGCTCACCGCCGAGTGGAGCTGGCCGGACGGGGTGCTCACCGACGGCGACGTCCGCGAACTCGCCGACGGCTGGCTGGCCGCGCTCGAGGCGATCACCGAACACGCCGCCCGCCCGGGTACCGGTGGGCGTACCCCGTCCGACCTGCCCCTGGTCGAGCTGGACCAGACCGAGGTGGAACGGCTGGAGCGGAGCTACCCGGCGCTGGCCGACGTGCTGCCGCTCGCCCCACTGCAGGAGGGGCTGCTGTTCCTGTCCGCGTACGACGAGCAGACACCGGACATCTACACCGTGCAGTTCGTCTTCGACCTCGACGGCGAGCTGGACCCGGCGCGGCTGCGCACCGCGGCCCAGGCGCTGCTCGACCGGCACCCCGGGCTACGCGCCGGCTTCACCCACCGGGACCTGCGCCGGCCGGTGCAGGTGGTGCTGGACGGCGTCGGGGTGGACTGGCGCGAGCCGGACCTGACCGGGATCGCAGCGGCCGACGTGGACCGCCGGCTCGCCGAGCTGCTCGCCGCCGACCGGGCCGAACGCTTCGACCTGACCCGGCCACCGCTGCTGCGCTTCACCCTGGCCCGGCTGCCCGGCGGGCGGCACCGGCTGGTGCTGACCAACCATCACATCCTGCTCGACGGCTGGTCGATGCCGGTGCTCGCCGGGGAGCTCTTCGCGCTGTACCGCGCGGGTGGCCGTACCGACGGGCTGCCGCCGGTCACCGACGCGCGGGCGTACCCGGCCTGGCGGGCCCGGCAGGACCGGCCCGCGGCCGAGGCGGCGTGGCGGGCGAGCCTCGCCGGGCTGACCGAGCCGACGCTGGTGGCGCCGGCCGCCGAGCGGGGTCCGGTGCCGCCGGCCAAGCTGCTGCGCGAGGTGCCGGCCGCGCTCACCGAGGCGCTCACCGCCACGGCCCGGACGGCGGGCGTCACCCTGAACACCGTCGTGCAGGGCGCCTGGGCGGTGCTCGTGGGCAGCCTCACCGGCCGCGACGACGTGGTCTTCGGCGCCACCGTCGCCGGCCGGCCGGCGGAGCTGTCCGGCGTGGAGACCATGGTCGGCCTCTACATCAACACCGTGCCGGTGCGGGTACGCCTCGACCCGGCCGAACCGGTGGCCACCGCGCTCGCCGGGTTGCAGGAACGGCAGGCCGCCCTGCACCCGCACCAGCACCTCGGCCTGCCCGACATCCAGCGGCTGGCCGGGCACGGCGAACTCTTCGACACCCTGGTGGTCTTCGAGAACTACCCGGTCGACCCGGCCGTGCTCGACCTCGCCGGCACCGGCCTGGCGGTGCGCGGGGTGCACGGGCACGACGCCACGCACTACCCGCTCACCCTGGTGCTGGTCCCCGGTGACCGGCTGGGGCTGCGGTTGGAGTACCGGCCCGACCTGATCGACGCGGACACCGCCGGGGCGCTGCTGGAGCGGATGTGCCGGCTGCTGAGCGACATCGCCGCCGACCCGTCCGTCCCAGTGGGGCGGCTCGACCCGGTCACCCCGGCGGAGCGTCGGCAGGTCCTCGTCGAGTGGAACCGCACCCGGCAGCCGGTCGACCCGGCCACCCTGCCGCAGCTGCTGGCCCGGCAGGCGGCCGCCACCCCGGACGCCAGCGCGGTGGTCTTCGAGGGGAGCAGCCTGACCTTCCGCGAGCTGGACGAGGCGAGCAACCGGCTGGCCCGGGTGCTGGTCGGGTACGGCGCCGGGCCGGAGCGGTTCGTCGCCGTGGCGGTGCCCCGCTCGCTGGAGCTGGTGCTGGCGCTCTGGGCGGTGCTAAAGGCCGGCGCGGCGTACCTGCCGGTCGACCCGGACTACCCGGCCGACCGGATCGCGTACCTGCTCGACGACGCCCGGCCCGCCCTGCTGCTCACCACCCGGGCCACCGCCGCGTTGGCCACCGGCACCGCCACCGCCCTGGTCCTCGACAGCGACGAGGTACGCCGGGCCGTGGCGGAACACGCCGCGGCCGTCATGACCGACGCCGACCGGGCCGGGCCGCTGCGCCCGACCAACCCGGCGTACCTGATCTACACGTCCGGCTCGACCGGGCGGCCCAAGGGCGTGCTGGTGCCGCACCAGGGCATCGTCAACCGGCTGAGCTGGATGCAGCACGAGTACCGGCTCACGCCGCAGGACCGGGTGCTGCAGAAGACCCCGTCCGGCTTCGACGTCTCGGTGTGGGAGTTCTTCTGGGCCACCATCGTCGGCGCCACCCTGGTGGTGGCCCGGCCCGAGGGGCACAAGGACCCCGCGTACCTGGCCGGACTGATCCGCGCCGAGCGGGTCACCACCCTCCACTTCGTCCCGTCCATGTTGCAGGCGTTCCTGGCCGAGCCGGCCGCCGCCGGCTGCACCGGGCTGCGCCGGGTGATCTGCAGCGGCGAGGCGCTCCCTGCCGACCTGGCCGAGCGGTTCTTCACCACCCTCGACCCGGCCGGCGCGCACGGCATCGAGCTGCACAACCTGTACGGGCCCACCGAGGCGTCGGTCGACGTGACGTACTGGGCCTGCCGGCCGGGGGAGCGGACCGTGCCGATCGGGGCGCCGGTCTGGAACACCCGGCTGTACGTGCTGGACGCGTTCCTCCGGCCGGTGCCCCCGGGCGTGGCCGGCGAGCTGTATCTGGCCGGCGTGCAGCTGGCCCGTGGCTACCAGGGCCGGGCCGGGCTCACCGCGCAGCGGTTCGTCGCCGACCCGTTCGCCGCCGCGCTGGCCGCCACGGACCCGTCCGTCACACCCGGGGAGCGGATGTACCGCACCGGGGACGTGGTGCGCTGGCGGGCCGACGGGGTGCTGGAGTACGTGGGCCGGACCGACCACCAGGTCAAGATCCGCGGCTTCCGGATCGAACTGGGCGAGATCGAGGCGACCCTCGCCGAGCATCCGTCGGTGGGGCAATGCGTGGTCCTCGCCCGGGAGGACCAGCCGGCGGTGAAACGCCTCGTCGCGTACGTCGTAGCGGCCGTCGGGCAGCGGGTCGACGCGACCGTCCTGCGCGAGCACGTCGCCGGGCGGCTGCCCGAGTACATGGTGCCGGCGGCGGTGGTGGCCCTGGCCGGCCTGCCGGTGACCCCCAACGGCAAGCTCGACCGGGCGGCCCTGCCGGCCCCCGACTTCGCCGGGGTCAGCGCGGCCGGACGGGCTCCGTCATCGCAGCGCGAGGAACTGCTCGCCGGGCTCGTCGCCGAGGTGCTCGGGCTGCCCCGGGTCAGCGTCGACGACAGCTTCTTCGACCTCGGTGGGGACAGCATCGTCTCCATCCAGTTGGTCAGCCGGGCCCGGCAGGCCGGGTTGGAGCTGACCCCGCGCGAGGTGTTCACCCACAAGACCGTGGCGGCGCTGGCGACGGTTGCCCGGGAGGCGGCCGGCAGCGCGGCGACGGATCCCGACGCCGGCATCGGCGAGCTGCCGCTGACCCCGATCGTGCGCTGGTGGCTGGACCGGGCCGGTCCGCTGACCGGGTTCCACCAGTCGGTGGTGGTGCCCGCGCCGGCCGGACTGACCGCCGACCGGCTGCGTGGCGCGGTGCAGGCGCTGCTCGACCACCACGACGCGCTGCGGATGCGGCTGGCCGGCCCGGCCGGGCAGCGGCGGCTGGTGATCGGCCCACGCGGCAGCGTGGCCGCAGCGGACCTGCTCACGCCCGTGCCCGCCGCGGACACCGGCCCGGCCAGTGCGGACAACGGGTTCGACGTCGGCGGGACCGACGCCGATGGACCCGACCTGAGCGCGCTGGTCGAGGCGGCCCGGGCCGGCCTGGACCCGGTCGCCGGCCGGATGCTGCGGGTCGTCTGGTGTGCCGCCGGCCCCGGCCGGCCCGGCCAGCTGCTGATCCTGGTGCACCACCTGGCCGTCGACGGCGTCTCCTGGCGGATCCTGCTGCCCGACCTGACCGCCGCGCTGGACGCCACCGCACCCGACGGGACGGCCGGCGAGGCCGCCGCCGGCAGCCACGCGCCCGGCACGTCGCCCGCACTCACCCCGGTCGGCACCTCGCTGCGGGAATGGGCGGAGCACCTGGTCCGGGACGCGCACAGCCCAGCCCGGCTGGCCGAGCTGCCACTGTGGACCAAGCTGCTCGACCAGCCGGAGCCGGCCCTGGCCGGGCGGCCGCTCGACCCGGCCCGGGACACCGTCGCCACGCTGGCCGACCTGCACGTGGAACTCCCGGCCGCGCAGACCGAGCCGCTGCTGACCGCCGTACCGGCGCTGTTCCACGCCCGGGTCGACGACGCGCTGCTGGCGGCGCTGGCCCTCGCGGTGGCCCGCCGGCGGCAGCGGCGCGGCCTGGGCGACGACCCGGCGGTGCTGGTGGACCTGGAGCGGCACGGCCGGGTCGACCACGTGCCGGGCGTCGACCTGTCCCGCACCGTCGGCTGGTTCACGAGCCTGGCTCCAGTCCGGCTCGATCCCGGGACGGTGGAGTGGGACCAGGTGCGCAACGGCGGTGCGGCCGTCGGAACCGCACTGAAGCGGGTCAAGGAGCAGCTGCGGGCCGCACCCGACGACGGCCTCGGCTACGGCCTGCTTCGACACCTGAACAGCGAGACCGCGGGCGTGCTGGCGGACCTGGCCGAGCCGCAGATCATGTTCAACCACCTCGGCCGGCTGGGCGGCGCCGAGGGAGGCGGTGCGCGGATCGGCGGCGGCGCGGACCCGGAGCAGCCCGTGGCGTACCCGGTCGAGGTCACCAGCTGGACCGTCGACGGCGCCGACGGGCCGCGACTCACCGCGGTGTGGCGCTGGCCGGGCGGCCTGCTGGATGACAACGACGTCCGTCAGCTCGCCGAGGACTGGCGGACGGCCCTGGCCGGGATCGTGGCGTACGCCGCGGCGGGCGGGACCGGCGGGCACACCCCGTCCGACCTGACGCTGGCCTCGCTGTCCCAGGACGAGATCGACGAGTTCGAGGACGAACTGGAAGCGGAGTGGGAGTAACCGTGGTGAAGCAGTCACGCGTCGAGGACATCCTGCCGCTGTCACCGTTGCAGCAGGGTCTGCTGTTCCACGCGCTGTACGACGGAGCGGGGTCGGACCTCTACACGGTCCAGTTCGCCCTGGACCTGACCGGTCCGGTCGACGGCGACCGGATGCGCCGCGCCCTTGCCGCGATCCTGGCCCGGCACGCCAACCTGCGGGTCGGCATCCGGCAGCGCAAGACCGGGGAGTCGGTCGCCGTGGTGCCGCGCGAGATCGCCCCGGCCTGGCAGGAGCACGACCTGGCCGGCCACGCCGCGGCGGACCGGGACGACGAGGTGGCCCGGCTGCTCGCCGCCGACCGGGCCGCCGGGTTCGACCTGGCCCGCCCGCCGCTGCTGCGGGCCGCGCTGATCCGGACCGGACCGGAGCGGGCGAAGCTGGTGCTCACCAACCACCACGTCCTGCTCGACGGCTGGTCGATGCCGCTGCTGGCCAGGGAGCTGTTCGCGCACTACGTCGCCGGCGGGCACGACCGCACCCTGCCGCCGGTCACCCCCTACCGCGACTACCTCGGCTGGCTCGACCGGCAGGACCGGGCCGCCGCCGAGCGGGCCTGGCGGGACGCCCTGCGCGGGCTGACCGGGCCGACCCTGCTCGCGCCGGCCGACCCGGCGCGCCCGCCGGCCGCCCCCGAACAGCTCACCGTGGCCCTGCCCGCCGAACTCACCGCCGGGCTGACCGCCGCGGCCCGCAAGCTCGGCGTCACCCTCAACACCGCGGTCCAGGGCGCCTGGGCGCTGCTGCTCGGCACTCTCACCGGCGACGACGACCTGGTCTTCGGCGCCACCGTTGCCGGCCGGCCGCCGGAGCTGCCCGGTGTCGAGTCGATGCTCGGCCTGTTCATCAACACCGTCCCGGTGCGGATCCGGCTCGACCCGGCCGAGTCGCTGGCCGCCCTGCTGGCCCGGGTGCAGGACGAGCAGTCGGCGCTGATGGCGCACCAGCACCTCGGCCTGGCCGACATCCGCCGGCTGGCCGGCACCGGCGACGGCGACCTGTTCGACACGCTGACCGTGTTCGAGAACTACCCCCTCGATCCGGCCGCGCTGGATCTGCCCGGCACCGGCCTGCGGGTCACCGCGGTCACCGGGCACGACGCCACGCACTACCCGTTGACCCTGGCCGTGCTGCCCGGGGAACAGCTCACCCTGCGGCTGGACCACCGGCCGGACCTGCTGGACGCGGCGGCCGCCCGGCGCATCGCCGACCGCCTGGTCCGCCTGCTCAGCCAGGTCGTCGACGCGCCGCAGACCCCGGTCGCCGCGCTCGACGTGCTCGACGGCGCCGAGCGCGCCGCCGTGCTCGGCGACTGGGCCGCCGGACCGCCGCCGGTCCCGCCGCGCACCTTCCCCGAACTGTTCGCCGCCCAGGTCGTGGCCCGACCGCAGGCGCCGGCCCTGATCGGCGACGACACCATGTCGTACGCCGAGCTGGACGCCGCCGCCGACCGGCTGGCCCGGCTGCTCGTCGACCGCGGCGTCGGCCCGGAGCGGGTGGTCGCCCTCGCCCTGCCGCGCAGCCCGGAACTGGTCACCGCCGCTCTCGCGGTGAGCAAGGCCGGCGGCGCCTGGCTGCCGGTCGACCCGGACTACCCGGCGGACCGGATCGCGTTCATGCTCACCGACGCCCGGCCGGTGCTGCTGGCCACGCTGGCCGGGATCGACCTGCCCGACACCGGCGTGCCCCGGCTGCTGCTCGACGAACCGGCCACCGTGGCGGACTGGGCGGCCCGGCCCGCCGGCCCGGTCACCGACGCCGAGCGCACCGCCCCGTTGCGGCCCGGGCATCCCGCGTACCTCATCTACACCTCCGGTTCCACCGGCCGGCCGAAGGGGGTGGTGGTCACCCACGCCGGCCTGTCCAGCTTCACCGCCGCGATCGTGGCCGGCTTCGACGTCGACCCGACCAGCCGGGTGCTGCAGTTCTCCTCGCCCAGCTTCGACGCGTCGGTCCTGGAACTCTGCGCCGCCTTCGGCGCCGGGGCGGCGCTGGTCGTACCGCCGCCGGGACCGCTCGTCGGCGACGACCTGGCGGCCGTGCTGACCGGCCAGCAGGTGACCCACGCGCTCATCCCGCCGGCCGCGCTCGCCGGCCTGCCCACCGTGGCGCCGCCGGTGCTGCGCACCCTGGTGGTCGGCGGCGACGCCTGCGGCGAGGACCTGGTCGCCCGGTTCGCCCCCGGCCGGCGCATGGTCAACGCGTACGGGCCGACCGAGATCACCGTGGCCGCCACGCTCAGCGCGTCGCTGGTCCCCGGCGCCGGCGCCCCGCCGATCGGCGCCCCGGTCGCCGGTGCCCGCGCCTACGTCCTCGACCGGTTCCTGCGCCCGGTGCCCCCCGGCGTGCCCGGGGAGCTGTACATCGCCGGGGCCGGGCTGGCCCGCGGCTACCTGGATCGGCCGACGCTGACCGCCGAGCGGTTCGTGGCGGACCCGTTCGCCGCCGAGCCCGGCGGCCGGATGTACCGCACCGGCGACCTGGTGCGCTGGCGCGCCGACGGGACGCTGGAGTTCGTCGGCCGGGCCGACGCCCAGGTGAAGATCCGCGGCTTCCGGGTCGAGCCGGGCGAGATCGAGGCGGTGCTGTCCCGCCACCCGGCCGTCGCGCAGGTCGCGGTCGTCGCACGGGAGGACCAGCCGGGCGTGAAGCGCCTGGTCGGGTACGTGGTCCCGGCTACCGGCGCGCTGGTCGACCCGGCCGCGCTGCGGGCGCACGTCGGCGCGAGCCTGCCGGAGTACATGGTGCCGGCGGCCGTCGTCGGCCTGCCGGCGCTGCCGCTGACCCCGAGCGGGAAGCTGGACCGGCGGGCGCTGCCGGCCCCCGGGTTCACCGGCGCGGGCGGCGGCCGGGCCCCGGCCAACGCGCGCGAGACCCTGCTCGCCGAGCTGTTCGCCGAGGTGCTCGGGCTGGACGCGGTGGGCGTCGACGAGAGCTTCTTCGACCTCGGCGGCGACAGCATCGTGTCGATCCAGCTGGTCAGCCGGGCCCGCAAGGCGGGACTGTCGTTCAGCCCCCGGGACGTCTTCGTGCACCGGACGGTGGCCGGCCTCGCCGCCGCCGCCGCGGACGACGCCGTGCCGGTGCCCACCGACGACGGTACGGGTGAGGTGCCGCTGACCCCGATCGTGCACTGGTTGCGCGAGCGGGGCGGCCCGATCGACGGCTTCCACCAGTCGATGCTGGTGACCAGCCCGGCCGGGCTGCGGCCGGAGCAGCTGGTCGCCGCGGTGCAGGCGCTGGTCGACCACCATGACGCGCTGCGGCTGCGGCTGGTCCGCGACGCGGCGGGCGGCTGGCGGCAGGAGATCGGCCCGCGCGGCAGCGTGGCGGCGGCCGAGCTGGTGACCCGGATCGACGCGGCCGGGCTGGACGCCGACGAGCTGCGCGGGCTGGTCGAGGAGCAGACCAAGTCGGTCCAGGCCCGGCTGGCCCCGGGGGAGGGGCGGGTGCTGCAGGCGCTGTGGTTCGACGCCGGCGCCGACCGGCCCGGCCGGCTGCTGCTGGCCCTGCACCACCTGGTGGTCGACGGGGTGTCCTGGCGGATCCTGCTGCCCGACCTGGCCGCCGCCGCGCAGGCCGTCGCCGCCGGGCGTACCCCCGAACTGGAACCGGTGCGGACCTCGCTGCGCCGCTTCGCGGAGCACCTGGTCGCCGAGGCCGCGCGCCCCGAGCGGACCGCCGAGCTGGCCGGCTGGCTGGACCGGCTCGGCGTCGCCGAGACCCCGCTCGCGGGGCGGCCGCTCGACCCGGCCCGGGACATCGTGGACGCCGGCCGGCTGCTGACCGTCACCCTGCCCGCGGAGCGCACCACGCCGCTGCTGACCCGGGTCCCGGCGGCGTTCCACGGCCGGGTCAACGACGTGCTGCTCACCGCGCTCACCCTCGCGGTCACCCGGTGGCGGCGCCGGCGCGGCAGCCAGGAGGCCGGCCTGCTGGTCGACCTGGAGGGCCACGGCCGGGAGGAACTTGCCGCTGGCCTGGACCTGTCCCGGACCGTCGGCTGGTTCACCACCATGTACCCGGTCCGGCTCGACCTCGGCCGGCTCGACTTGGCCGAGGCGTTCGCCGGCGGTGCCGCCGCCGGGCGCGCGGTCAAGCGGGTCAAGGAGCAGCTCCGCGCGGTGCCCGACAACGGCATCGGGTACGGCCTGCTCCGCTACCTCAACGCCGACACCGCCCGGCAGTTGGCCGACCGGCCGGCCGCGCAGATCGGCTTCAACTACCTCGGCCGGTTCGCCACCGCCGACGGCGGTGACACGGATTGGACGGTGGCCGCCGACGCCCGGGCCCTCGGCGGCGGTGCGGACGGCGCCCTGCCGGTGCCGCATGCCATCGAGGTCAACGCGGTCACCCGGGACCACGCCGATGGTCCCCGGCTGTCGGCGACCTTCTCCTGGCCGCAGACCCTGCTCGGCGAGGCGGACGTCCGCGAGCTGGCCGACGACTGGCTGGCCGCGCTGGACGCCCTGATCGCCCACGTCGCGACCCCTGGCGCCGGCGGGCACACCCCGTCCGACCTGCTGCTGCCCCTGTCCCAGGAGGAGATCGAGGCGATCGAGGCGGCCCAACCGGCCGCCAGCGACCTGCTGCCGCTGTCCACCCTGCAGGAGGGGCTGCTCTTCCACGCCCTGTACGACGGGCCGGACCGCGACGTCTACACCGTGCAGCTCTGCTTCGATCTGGCCGGTGAGCTGGATGCGGCAGCCCTGCGCGGTGCCGCCGACGCCCTGCTGGCCCGGCACGCCAACCTGCGGGCTGCGTTCCGCCAGCGCCCCTCCGGCGAGTCGGTGCAGGTCGTGGTGGACGGGCTCCGGGCCGGCTGGCGGGCGCACGACCTTCGGGAGCTGGCCGGCGCGGAGCAGGCCGACCGGGTCCGCGAGCTGCTCGCCGCCGACCGGGCCGAGGGCTTCGACCTGGCCCGCCCGCCGCTGCTGCGGTTCACTCTGCTGCGGCTGGCCGACACCGCACACCGGCTGGTGCTCACCAACCACCATATTTTGCTCGACGGCTGGTCGGTGCCGACGCTGATGCGGGAGCTGCTGGCCCTGTACGCCGCCGGCGGCGACGACCGGCAGCTGCCCCGGGTGGCGCCCTACCGCGACTACCTGGCCTGGCTCGGCGCGCAGGACCGGGCGACCGCGGAGCGGGCCTGGGCCGAGGCCCTCGCGGGCCTGGCCGAGCCGACCCTGCTCGCCCCGGCCGACCCGGCCCGGGCCCCGGAGCTGCCCGACCGGCTTGTCATCGACCTGCCGGCCGAGCTGACCGCCGACCTGCAGGCGCAGGCCCGGCGGCACGGCGTCACCCTCAACACCATCCTGCAGGGCACCTGGGGGATGCTGCTCGGCGCGCTGACCGGCCGAGGCGACGTGGTGTTCGGCGGCACGGTCTCCGGCCGCCCGCCGGAGATCGCCGGAGTGGAGACCATGGTCGGGCTTTTCATCAACACCCTGCCGGTCCGGCTGCGGCTGGACCCGGCCGAGCCGGTCGCCCGGCTGCTGCTGCGCCTGCAGGACCAGCAGTCCGCGCTGATGGCCCACCAGCACCTGCCGCTGACCGAGGTGCAGCGGCTGGCCGGGCACGGGGAGCTCTTCGACACCCTGGTGGTCTTCGAGAACTACCCCCTCGACCCGAAGCTGCTGACCCTGCCCGGCACCGGGCTGCGGCTCACCGGGGTGTCCGGGCGGGACGCCACCCACTATCCGCTCACGGTCACCGCGATCCCCGGCGAGCGGCTGCGGCTGCAGCTGGACCACCGCACCGACCTGTTCCCGGCCGACGCGGCGCAGCGCCTCGCCGACCGGCTGCTGCGGCTGCTCACCACCGTCGCCGCCGACCTGGACACCCCGGTCGGCCGGCTGGACGTCCTCGACGCGGCCGAGCGGCGGCTGGTGCTGGCCGACTGGAACGCCACCGCCCGGCCCGAGCCGGCGCTGGCCGGCGGGGTGGCCGCCCTCTTCGCCGCGCAGGCCGCCCGCACCCCGGACCAGGTCGCCGTCCGCGCCGCGGACGGCGCCACGCTGACCTACCGGGAGCTCGACGCCCGGGCCAACCGGCTGGCCCAGCACCTGGTGGCGCTCGGCGTCGCCGCCGAGGACCGGGTCGCCCTGCTCCAGGAACGCTCGGTCGACCAGGTGGTGTCGGTGCTGGCCATCCTCAAGGCCGGCGCCGCGTACGTCCCGCTGGACCCGCGCTACCCGGCCCACCGGTTGACCCACATCGCCGCCGACACCGCCAGTACGGTGCTGCTCACCGACCGGGCCATGGCCGGCCTGCGGTTCGACCACGACCTGACCGTGGTGACCGTGGACGGCGATGCCGCCGCCGAGATCGCCGCCCGGCCGGACGCCGACCCGGCCCGGCCCGCCCACCGCCGGCAGCTCGCCTACGTCATGTACACCTCCGGGTCGACCGGCACCCCCAAGGGCGTCGCGGTCACCCAGTACGACGTGCTCAGCCTCGCCGCCGACCGGTGCTGGCGGACCGACCGGCAGCGCCGGGTGCTGCTGCACTCACCGCTGGCCTTCGACGCCTCGACGTACGAACTGTGGGTGCCGCTGCTGAACGGCGGTGAACTGGTCGTAGCCCCGCCCGGGGAGCTGAGCATGGACGACCTGCGGGCCGTCCTCACCGGCGGCCAGGTGACCGCGCTGTGGCTGACGGCCGGCTTGTTCCGGCTGCTGGCCGAGGAGACCCCGGAGGCGTTCGCCAAGGTCCGTGAGGTCTGGACCGGCGGTGACGTGGTGCCCGCGCCGATGGTGCGCCGGGTGCTGGCCGCCTGCCCGGGCCTCGTGGTCGGCGACGGCTACGGCCCGACCGAGACCACCACGTTCGCCTCGCACCACCTGATGCACGCCGTGGCCGAGGTGCCGGACTCGGTGCCGATCGGCCGGCCGCTGGACAACATGCGGCTGTACGTGCTGGACGACTACCTGCGCCCCACCCCACCCGGGGTGGCCGGTGAGCTGTACATCGCCGGCGCCGGGCTGGCCCGCGGCTACCTGAACCGGCCGCGGCTGACCGCGGAGCGGTTCGTGGCGAACCCGTTCGGCGCGGCCGGCACCGGTGACCTCGGCTCCCGGATGTACCGGACGGGAGACGTGGTCCGCTGGCGGCCCGACGGCACCCTGGAGTTCGTCGGCCGCGCCGACGAGCAGGTGAAGATCCGCGGCTTCCGGATCGAACTCGGCGAGATCGAGGCGGTGCTGGCCCGCGACCCCGACCTGGGGCAGGTGGCCGTGGTGGTCCGCGAGGACCGGCCCGGCGACAAGCGGCTGGTCGCTTACGTCGTACCGGCCGCCGGCGCGGCGCCGCCGGACCCGGCCGCGCTGCGCGCCCACGCCGCCGCGGTGCTGCCGGAGTACATGGTTCCCGCCGCCGTGGTGGTGCTGGCCACCCTGCCGCTGACCGGCAACGGCAAGGTGGACCGGCGGGCCCTGCCGGCGCCCGACTACGCGGCCGGGTCCACCCGCCGGGCGCCGCGTACCCCGCAGGAGGAGGTGCTCTGCGGGCTCTTCGCCGACGTGCTCGGCCTGCCCGAGGTCGGCATCGAGGACAGCTTCTTCGCCCTGGGCGGCCACTCCCTGCTGGCCACCCGCCTGGTCAGCCGGATCCGCACCGCGCTCGGCGCGGAACTGGCCATCCGGGACCTGTTCGAGTCGCCCACCGTGGCGGGGCTCGCCGCCCGGCTCGGCGGCGCGAAGCAGGCCCGCCGGGCGTTGGCGCCGATGCCCCGCCCGGAGCGGATCCCGCTGTCGTACGCGCAGAACCGGCTCTGGTTCATCAACCGGCTCTCCGGCGCCGACTCCCCGTACAAGATCCCGATCCTGCTGCGGCTGACCGGCGACCTGGACGTGGCCGCACTGCGCGCCGCCCTGCGCGACGTGCTCGAGCGCCACGAGAGCCTCCGCACCATCTACCCGGACGCGGACGGCGACCCGTACCAGGTGATCCTGACCGCCGACGCGGCCTGCCCGCCGATCACCGTGGAGACCGTCGACCCGGCCGAGGTGCGCGAGCTGATGCTCGCCGAGACCCGGCGCGGGTTCGACCTGGCCGTCGACCCGCCGCTGCGGGCCCGGCTGTTCGACCTCGGCGGCGGCGAGTACTTCCTGCTGCTCGTGCTGCACCACATCGCCGGTGACGGCTGGTCGATGGCCCCGCTGGGCCGGGACTTCTCGGCCGCGTACGCGGCCCGGGTCGCCGGGCGGGCCCCGGAGTTCACCCCGCTGCCCGTGCAGTACGCCGACTACGCCCTCTGGCAGCGCGCGGTGCTCGGCGACGAGTCCGACCCGGACAGCGCCATCGCGGAGCAGGTGCGGTTCTGGCGGGACAGGCTGGCCGGCGCGCCGGACGAGCTGACCCTGCCGGCCGACCGGCCGCGCCCGCCGGTCGCCAGCCACCAGGGCGGGATGCTCGGTTTCGTCGTCGAACCGGCGCTGCACGAGCGGCTCAACGCGCTGGTGCACGCCACCGGGGCCAGCCTGTTCATGGTGTTCCAGGCGGCCCTGGCCGCGCTGCTCACCCGGCTCGGCGCCGGCACCGACGTGCCGATCGGCAGCCCGATCGCCGGCCGTACCGACGACGCCGTCGACGAGCTGGTCGGCATGTTCGTCAACACGCTGGTGCTGCGCACCGACACCACCGGCAACCCCACCTTCCGGCAGCTGCTGGACCGGGTCCGCGAGGCCGACCTGGCCGCGTACTCGCACCAGGACACCCCGTTCGAGCGGCTGGTCGAGGTGCTCAACCCGCCCCGGTCGATGGCCCGCAACCCGCTGTTCCAGGTCATGCTGGTGCTGCAGAACAACGCCACGGTGGACCTGGACCTGCCCGGCCTGCGGGTCGTGGTGGACAACGTCGGGGCGCACGCCGCCCAGTTCGACCTGTCCATCGACCTCACCGAGCGGCCGGCGGGCGCCGGCGGCATCGACGGCCGGCTGGACTACAGCCGCGACCTGTTCGACGAGGACACCGCCGAGCGGATCCTCGCCGGGTTCCTCCGCATGCTGGAGGCCGCCGTCGCCACCCCGGACGCGCCGATCGGCGCCGTCGACGTGGTCGGCCCGGCCGAACGGCAGCGGATGCTGGTCGACTGGAACGCCACCGGCCGGCCGCTGCCCGGCGAGGACCCGGTGACCTTGATCCGGGCGGTGGCCGCCGCGCGGCCCGACGCGGTCGCGGTGACCGACCCGCGGCAGACCCTCACCTACGCCGGGCTGATCGCCCGCGCCGACGAGCTTGCCGCTCGGCTGCGCGCCGCCGGCGCCGGGCGGGGCTCCCTGGTCGCGCTGCTGACCGACCGGGGCGCCGACGCGATCACCGGGGTGCTGGCCGCGCTCACCGCCGACGGCGCCTACCTGCCGCTGGACCCGCGCTCGCCGGTGGCCCGCAACGCTGACCTCCTGGTCGACAGTGGCACCCGCTGGCTGCTGGTCGACCAGGCACACGAGGCGCTGGCCGCCGAGGTGGTCGCCGCCGCCGGTGTTCCGGTCACCGTCCTGCCGCTGGCCCAGGCCGGCCCGCCGGTCAGGTCCGCGCCGCTGGGCGCCGGCCTGGCCGACCTGGCGTACGTCATCTTCACCTCCGGCTCCACCGGCCGGCCCAAGGGCGCCATGGTGCACCGGCGGGGGATGCTCAACCACCTGCTGGCCAAGGTGGAGGACCTGGACCTCACCGAGGCGGACGTGGTGGTGCAGAACGCCGCGCTCACCTTCGACGTCTCGGTCTGGCAGATGCTCTCCTCGCTGCTCACCGGCGGCAGCGTCGACGTGGTCGACGACGACACCGCGCTGGACCCGGGCGCCCTGTTCGGCCGGGTGGAGCGGCACGGGGTGACCATCCTCGAGGTGGTGCCGTCGCTGCTGCGCACCGCGCTGGACGCCTGGGACGCCGACGCCCCGGTGCCCGAGCTGCCGAAGCTGCGCTGGCTGCTGGTCACCGGCGAGGCGCTGCCGCCGCAGCTGTGCCACCGCTGGCTCGCCCGGTTCCCGCAGATCCCGCTGCTCAACGCGTACGGGCCGACCGAGTGCTCCGACGACGTGACGCACGCGATCATCGCCACCCCGACCGACGCCGACTCGGACCGGGTGCCGATCGGCCGGGCCATCCGCAACACCCAGCTGTACGTGCTCGACGCCAACCTGCAGCCGGTGCCGCCCGGCGTGCCGGGCGAGCTGTGCGTCGGCGGCGTCGGGGTCGGCTTCGGCTACCTGGGCGACCCGCGCCGCACCGCCGCGGTGTTCGTCGCCGACCCGTTCACCGACCGACCCGGCGCCCGCCTCTACCGCACCGGCGACCGGGTCCGCTACCGCCCCGACGGGCAGCTGGAGTTCCTGGGCCGCAACGACGACCAGGTCAAGATCCGCGGCCAGCGAATCGAGCTGGGCGAGGTCGAGGCGGCGCTGCGGGCCGCGGCCGGGGTGACCGCCGCCGCCGTGGCGGTGAACACCGACCCGGCCGGCACCAACCGGCTCATCGGGTACGTCGTCGGCGACACCGACCCGGAGGCGGTCCGCGACCACGTGGCCGCCCGGCTGCCGGACGCCATGGTGCCCTCGGTGGTGGTCCGGCTGGACGCGCTGCCGCTGAGCGCCAACGGCAAGGTCGACCGCAAGGCGCTGCCCGCGGTGGACTTCGGCTCGGCCGGCGGGCGGGCCGCCCGCACCCCGCAGGAGGAGCTGCTCTGCGGCGTCTTCGCCGACGTGCTCGGGGTGGCCCGGGTCGGCGTGGACGACGACTTCTTCGCCCTCGGCGGCCACTCACTGCTGGCCACCCGGATCGTCAACCGGATCCGCGCGGTCTTCGGCGTGGAACTGCCGATCCGGGCGGTCTTCGAGACCCCGACCGTCGCCGGCCTCGCCGCGCGGCTGCTGGCCGGCGGGGAGAGCCGCCCGCCGCTGCGCCCCGGGCCGCGCCCGGAGCTGGTGCCGGTGTCGTACGCCCAGCGGCGGCTGTGGTTCCTCAACCGCTTCGACGACTCCGACGTCAGCTACAACGTGCCGCTGGCGCTGCGGCTGCACGGCGACCTGGACCGGGCCGCGCTGCACGCCGCGCTGGCCGACGTGACGGCCCGGCACGAGACGCTACGCACCGTCTTCGTCGAGGTCGACGGCGAGCCGTACCAGCGGGTCCTCGACCCGGCGGCGGCGGTGCCCACCCTGGCCGAGCACGAGGTCACCGAGGCGGACCTGCCCGCCGCGCTGGCCGCCGCGATCGGGCACCGGTTCGACCTGGCCGGCGCGCCGCCGCTGCGCGCCGACCTGTTCCGGCTCGCCGCCGACGAGCACGTCCTGCTGCTGCTCATGCACCACATCGCCAGCGACGGGCAGTCGGCCGGGCCGCTCTCGGCCGACCTGGCCGCCGCGTACACCGCCCGGCGGGCCGGCCGGGCGCCCGACCTGCCCGCCCTGCCGGTCCAGTACGCGGACTTCGCGCTCTGGCAGCGTGCCGTGCTGGGCGCGGAGACCGACCCGGACAGCCTGGTCAGCCGGCAGACCGGCTACTGGGCGCAGACCCTCGCCGGGCTGCCCGAGCAGCTGGAGCTGCCGGTCGACCGGCCCCGCCCGGCGGTGTCCAGCCGGCGCGGCGGCAGCGTCACCTTCGAGGTGCCGGCCGACCTGCACGCCCGGCTGACCGACCTGGCCCGGGAGCGGCAGGCGAGCCTGTTCATGGTGGCCCAGGCCGCCCTGGCCGCCCTGCTCACCCGGCTGGGCGCGGGGGAGGACGTGCCGCTGGGCACCCCGATCGCCGGCCGGGCCGACGAGGCCGTCGACGGGCTGATCGGGTTCTTCGTCAACACGCTGGTGCTGCGCACCGACACCTCCGGCGACCCGACCTTCGGTGACCTGCTGGACCGGGTCCGGGCCATCGACCTGGCCGCGTACGCCCACGCGGACGTGCCGTTCGAGCGGCTGGTCGAGGTGCTGAACCCGGCCCGGTCGGTGGCCCGCCACCCGCTGTTCCAGGTGGTGCTGGCGGTGCACAACCACGCCCGGCTGGACGTGGAGCTGCCCGGCCTGACCGTGTCCGGGCTGCCGGCGGGCACCGGCGGGGCCAAGTTCGACCTGAACGTCAGCCTCGCCGAGCAGGTGGACGACGCCGGCGCTCCGGCCGGCCTGGCCGGCCGGATCGAGTACAGCGCCGACCTCTTCGACCACGGCACCGTCGAGCGGATCGCCGACCGGCTGCGCACCATGCTCGCCGCGCTCGCCGCCGACCCGGACCAGCCGATCGGCGCGGTGGACCTGCTCACCGGGCCGGAACGCGAGCAGGTGCTGGTGACCTGGAACGACACCGCCGCCCCGGTGCCGGCGGCCACCCTGCCGGAGCTGTTCGCCGCGCAGGTCGCCCGTACCCCGGACGCGCCGGCCCTGGTCGACGCGGACACCGAGCTGAGCTACGCCGCGCTGGACGCGTACAGCAACCGGCTGGCCCGGCTGCTGATCGCGTGGGGCGTCGGTCCGGAGCGGTTCGTCGCGGTGGCCCTGCCCCGCTCGGCCCGGCTGGTCGGCTGGCTGCTCGCAGTGCTCAAGGCCGGCGGCGCGTACGTGCCGGTCGACCCGGCCTACCCGGCGGACCGGATCGCCTACATGCTCGCCGACACCGCGCCCGCGCTGCTGCTCACCGACGCGGCCACGGCCGCCGAGCTGCCGGCGGGCGGGGTGCCGCGGCTGCTGGTGGAGGAGTGCGACCCGGACGGCTTCGCCGCCGAGCCGGTCACCGACGCCGACCGGGCCGCCCCGCTGCGGCTGACCAACCCGGCGTACGTCATCTACACCTCCGGCTCGACCGGCCGGCCGAAGGGGGTGGTGATCGAGCACCGCTCGCTCACCGACTACCTCACCTTCGCCGGCGGCGACTACCAGGGCGTACGCGGCAGCGCGCTGCTGCACTCGTCGATCTCGTTCGACCTGAGCGTCACCGGCATGTGGGTGCCGCTGACCGTCGGCGGCACGGTGCACGTCGCCGGCCTGGACGACGACCCCGCGACCCGGGAACGGCTGGGCCGGCACGCCTGCACCTTCCTGAAGGCGACGCCGAGCCACCTGCCGCTGCTGGCCGCGCTGCCGGACGACTACGCCCCGACCGCCGAGCTGCTGCTCGGTGGGGAGCTGCTGCTCGGGGAGGTGGTCGACGAGTGGCGCCGGGAGCACCCGGGCGTGGCGGTGTACAACATGTACGGCCCGACCGAGACCACGGTCAACTGCACCGAGTACCGGATCGCACCGGGTGCGGTGATCCCGCCCGGCCCGCTGCCGATCGGCGGCCCGCTGGCCAACACCCGGCTGTACGTGCTCGACGCCCGGCTGCGGCCGGTGCCGCCCGGCGTGCCCGGTGAGCTGTACGTCGCCGGTGGCGGCCTGGCCCGCGGCTACCTGGCCCGGCTGGGCCAGACCGCCGGGAAGTTCGTGGCCGACCCGTTCGGCGCGCCCGGCACCCGGATGTACCGCACCGGCGACATCGTGCGGTGGACCGACACCGGCGAACTGATGTTCCTGCGCCGGGTTGACGACCAGGTCAAGCTGCGCGGGTTCCGGATCGAGCTGGGAGAGATCGAGGCGGTGCTGGCCGGCCACGACGACGTGGCCCGCTGCGCGGTGATCGTCCGCGAGGACCGCCCCGGCGACCAGCGGCTGGTCGGGTACGTCGTACCGACCCCCGGCCGGAGTCCGCAGCCGGCCGAGCTGCGCGCCACGGTCGCCGCGGCGATGCCGGAGTACATGGTGCCGGCGGCCGTGGTGGTGCTGGCCGAGCTGCCGCTGACCCCGAACGGAAAGCTGAACCGGGGTGCCCTGCCGGTGCCGGACGCGGCCGACACGGGCGCCGGCGCGCAGCGGCGCGCCCCGCGCAGCCACCGGGAGCGGGTGCTGTGCGGGCTGTTCGCCGAGGTGCTCGGCGTACCCGAGGTGGGCATCGACGACGCCTTCTTCGACCTGGGCGGGCACTCGCTGCTGGCCACCCGGCTGATCAGCCGGGTCCGCGCCACCTTCGAGGTGGACCTGGCCCTGCGTACGCTGTTCGAGGCACCGACCGTGGCCGAGCTGGCCGACCGGCTCGACACCGCCGCCGACGACGGCCGCAGCGCCTTCGACGTGCTGCTGCCGCTGCGCCGGCACGGCGCCCGGCCGCCGCTGTTCTGCGTCCACCCGGCCAGCGGCTTCAGCTGGTCCTACTCCGGCCTGATGGGGCACCTCACCGACCGGCCGATCTACGGCCTGCAGTCGCGGGGCCTGGCCGAGCGCGCCGAACTGCCGGGCAGCGTCGGGCAGATCGCCGAGGACTACCTGGCCCGGATCCGGGAGGTCCAGCCGGTCGGCCCGTACCACCTGCTGGGCTGGTCGTTCGGTGGGCTGATCGCGCACGAGATCGCCGCCCGGCTGCGGGCCGACGGCGAGCAGGTGGCGCTGCTGGCGCTGCTGGACTCGTTCCCGAAGACCGATGCGGAGCGGGCCGAGCCGGGCATCCTCGACCGGGCCGAGTTCCTGGCCGGGATGCTGCAGCTGGCCGGCTACCCGGCCGACGCCGCCGCCGCGCAGGTCGACGAGGAGCAGGTCGCCGAGCTGCTCAGCCGGAACGAGGGGGTGCTCGGCCGGCTGGAGGCCCGACACATCACCGCGCTGTACGAGGTGTTCGCCAACAACTCCCGGCTGGCCCGGGAGCACCGCCCGGGGCACGTCGACCTCGACGCGCTGCTGTTCGTCGCCACCCGCGACCGGGCACCCGGGGCGGACCCGCGGGCCGCCTGGCGGCCACACCTGTCCGGCGGCGTGCAGACGCACGACGTCGACTGCCAGCACAACGACATGACCCAGCCGGAACCCCTGGCCGCCATCGGCCGGGTGCTGGCCGAGCGGCTGAGCGCGATCGACACCGAGCGAGAGGGAGAAACGCGATGAGCAGCAACCCGTTCGAGAACGAGGAGGGCCGGTACGTGGTGCTGGTCAACGACGAGGGGCAGCACTCGCTGTGGCCGTCGTTCGTGCCGGTGCCCGACGGCTGGCACACCGCCTTCGGCGACGACAGCCGGCAGGCCTGCCTCGACTACGTCGAGCGCGAGTGGACCGACATGCGCCCGAAGAGCCTGATCGCCGCGATGGCCGCCGACGGCGCCGCCGCCACCCGTTAGGAGGACCGGATGGAGCAGCGCACCGCGCTGGTCACCGGCGGCTCGCGCGGCATCGGCCGCGCGGTGGCGCTGCGGCTGGCCGAGGACGGGTACGACGTGGCGTTCTGCTATCGCAGCGGCGGCGAGGCGGCGGCGGAGACGGCCGACGCGATCAAGCAGCGGGGGGTGCGCTGCTTCCACGCACCCTGCGACGTGGCCGACCCGGACGCGGTGACCGAGTTCGTCGCCGCCGCCGAGGCGGAGCTCGGGCCGGTGGAGGTGCTGGTCAACAGCGCCGGCATCGTCCGGGACAAGCCGTTGGTGCTGATGCCGTTCGCCGACTGGGCGGCGGTGCTGGACACCAACCTCACCGGCACCTTCAACTTCTGCCGGACCGTGGTGTTCGGCTTCATGAAGCGCAAGCGCGGCGTCGTCATCAACATGTCCTCGGTGGCCGGGGTGTACGGCAACGCCACCCAGGCCAACTACTCGGCCAGCAAGGGCGGGATCAACGCGATGAGCCGCGCGCTGGCCAAGGAGCTGGGCCCGTACGGGGTGCGGGTGAACGTGGTGGCGCCCGGGTTCATCGAGACGGACATGACCGCCGCGCTGTCCGAGAAGGCGCGGGCGAAGGCGGTCGGCATGATCCCGCTGCGCCGGCTCGGCCAGCCGGCCGACGTCGCGGAGCTGGTGTCCTTCCTGGCCTCCGACCGGGCCGGGTACGTCACCGGCCAGGTGCTGCAGGTCGACGGCGGGATCGTGCTCTGACGACCCGAGCCGACTTTAAGCCGGTCTCGAGCCGGCGCCGGTGCAATACGGACAGCGAATCGGAGAGGAGGGCCATGAGTCGCAGTTTCGCCGCACCCCTGGACGCGGTCGACGAGGTGCGAACGAGCGCCGACGGCATCACGGCGACCAAGCGCATCGTGGCCACCGACCCGTATCTGGCGGGCCACTACCCCGGCTTTCCCATCTACCCGGGAGTGTTCACCGTGGAGACGGTCCACCAGGCGGCCCGCCGGGCCGTCGAGGCCAGCCGCGGCCCGGACGTCCGGGTGGAGCTGGCGGCGGTGCGGTCGGTGCGGTTCAAGGCGCCGCTGCTGCCCGGTGACGTGCTCACCGTGAGCTGCCAGCTGCGCGACGACCCGGACGACCCGCGCCGGGTCCGGGTGGTCGCCGACTGCCGCCGCGGCGACGGCGCGGCCAGCGCCAAGGTCACCCTGGAGCTGCGCGTGCGGTCGGGGGCGACCGATGCTTGAGTACGCCGACCTCACCGCGATCCTGCCGCACCGGCACCCGATCCTGCAGGTGGACCGGGTCCTCGAGGTGGAGCCCGGCCGGCGCATCGTGGCGACCAAGGCGGTCACCGGCACCGAGCCGTGCTTCGCCGGACTCGCCGAGGGACTGCCGCAGTCCGCGTACGCCTATCCGGCGGCGCTGATCGTGGAGTCGCTCGGGCAGGCCGGGGCGGTGCTCTGGCTGCTCTCCGCCCAGGCCGGCGGCGAGACGCCGGAGGGCACCCTCGTCTTCGGCGCGGCCCGGGACTTCGAGTTCCTCGGCGCCGCGTACCCGGGCGACGTCTTGCGCCACGAGGTGGTGGTGGAGTCGCTCAAACCCAACAGCGCGGTCATGCGCGGCGAGACCTGGGTCGGTGAGCGGCGGATCGCCGTCGTCGGCTCGATGCTCGCGGTCGCCCGGCCGGACACCGAACTGGCCGCCGGGCCGACCGGCTGAGCCATCCAGTCACACCACAGAAGGGAAGGCAGCACGATGACCCAGGTCATGAGCAACCGGATGAACGAGTTGCGCGAGATCGTCGCCGAGGTGCTCGAGGTGGAGCCCGAGGAGATCACCGAGACCAGCCACTTCGTCGACGACCACGAGGCGGACTCGCTGCGGGCGATCGAGATCCTGGCCCGGCTGGAGAAGATGTACAAGATCGAAATCCCGCAGACCGAGCTGCCCAAGATGGAGAACCTGCGCGCCGTCTACGACGTCGTCAAGCAGTACGCCGGCTGGCAGGACTGACCCACGTGACCGCCCCGGTCCCGCCGCGGGCAGCCACCGCCTGGTGGCCCCGCGGCGGGCGAGGCTCGGAGGTACGCCGTGACCTGGTATCCCGTCGTCGAGGCCGAGTGCCACGGCGAACGCCTTGCCGTGCACCGCGGTCCGGGCAGCGGCCCGGCGCTGGTGCTCGCGCACGGCATGGAGGACTCCTGGCACACCTGGCAGCCGTTCCTCGACGCGCTGGGCGCTGACCCCCCCTTCACTCCCTACGCCCTCGACCTGCCCTGGCGCGCCGGCGCCGAGTACGGCTGGGTGCACCGCACCAGCCCCGCAACGCTGCTGCGGCACGCCCTGGACCTGCTCCCCGAACCGCCCGCCCTGCTGGTGGGCCACTCGTTCGGGGCGAACGCGGTGCTCGAACTGCTCGCCGCGGCGGACCGGCCCGCGACCGACGGTGTCGTGCTGCTCGCCCCGTACTTCCGGTCCCCCGACGACCCGGTCAGCTGGCAGCTCTTCGACCGGGAACTCGCCCGGTTCCGCGCCGTGATCGGCGAGGGACTCCGGCTCCGGCTGGGCCGGCGGCGGCACACCCTGGACCCGGACCTGGTCGACACCATGGTCGCCAAGGCCCTCGACCGGGTCGGCCCGCTCGGCTTCGTCGCCCTGCTCCGCCAGTTCATCACCACCGCCGATCTCGGTCTCGACACCGTCACGGTGCCCACCCTGGTGGTCACCGGCGCGCTCGACCCGGCCCTCGCCGGCGCCCGCACCGAGGCGCTCCGCCGGGCGATGCCGGTGGCGTCCGTGCACACCAGGTCCGACGGCGGTCACTTCTGCCACCTGAGGCAGGCCGCCGCGGTGACCGTGGAGATCCGGCGGTTCCTCGCGGCGCTGCCCACCCCGACCGTCGCCTGATCCCGAGGAGACCCCCCGACATGCGTAAGCCTCCCCGGCTCTACTTCTCGTTCCGCAGCCCGCGCAGCTGGCTCGCCGTACGTCAGCTCACGGAACGCTGGCCGGAAGCGCCGGACGCCATCAACTTCGTGCCGCACTGGGTGCCGGAGGACGGGCTGCGCGCCGCGTTGGCCGAGGCGGACTCGAGCTTCCTGGACACCCCGATCAGCCGGGCGAAGCACGAGTACCTGCTGACCGACACCAACCGGCTGGTGCACCGGATCGGGTACCGGATGGTGTGGCCGGCCGACATGGACGTCGACTGGGCGGCACCCCACCTGGCCTGGCTGTACGCCCGCCAGCAGGGGCGCGCCTGGGAGTTCTACCAGGCGGCGGTCCGCGCCCGGTGGGAGCAGGGCGAGAACATCAGCGACCCGGGCGTGCTGGCCGGCCTGGCCACCGAGGCGGGGATCGATCCGGCCGAGGCGATCGGCGCCGCGACCGACCCGAGCCTCCGCGAGGCGGCGGTGCAGGCCCTGGCGGGCGCGTACGACGACGACATCTTCGCGGTGCCGTACTTCATCGTGGGCCGGCACCGGTTCTGGGGCCTGGAGCGGCTGGACGGCTTCCTCGACGCCCTGCACGCCGCAGGGGTACGCCGGTGACCGTGCTGGCCCCGGTCCAGCCGGCCGCGACCGGCGGCGGCCGCACCGTGCTGCTCGGCACGGTCTCCTCCGACGCGCACACCTGGAACCTGGTCTACCTGCAACTGCTGCTGGAGGAGGCCGGGCACCGGGTGATCAACCTGGGTGCCTGCGTGCCGGAGGAGCTGTTCGCCGCCGAGTGCCGCCGGAGCAACCCCGACCTGGTGGTCGTCTCCAGCGTCAACGGGCACGGCTGCACCGACGGCAAACGGCTGGCCGCCGTGCTGCGCGCCGACCCGGCCCTGGCCGACGTGCCGATCGTCATCGGCGGCAAGCTGGGCGTCGACGGCAGCCTGACCGGGGCGCAGGTTGCCGAGCTGTTCGCCGCCGGCTACACGGCCGTCTTCGACGACGGCGCCGACCGGGACCGCTTCCTGGAGTACCTCGGCCGGCTCGAACTCGTCGCGGCGGACCGGTCGGCATGACCGAGCGGAGCGCCGCCGGGGTGCCGCGCGGCCCGTTCGCCGCGGCCGTCGCCGCCGCCAGGGCGCGGGGCGAGCTGGTCGTGCAGCCCCGGATGGGCTTCGGCGACCCGGCCGCCATGCGGGCCGGGCTGGACGCGGTGGCGCGGGCCCGGGCGGCGACCGCGGCCACGGTCACACTGGACAGCTACACCCGGGTCGGTGACCACGCTGCCGCCCGGCGCGCGCTGGCCGACGGATCACCCCTGAACGGGTATCCGATCGTCGACCACCCCCCGGAGGTGACCCGCTGGGTGCTCGCCGCCGCGCACCGGCACGACGTGCCGGTGCAGGTGCGGCACGGCTCGGCGCGGCCCGAGCAGATCTTCGCCGCCCTGCTGCGGACCGGAGTGGACGCGACCGAGGGCGGCCCCGTCTCGTACTGCCTGCCCTACAGCCGGGTGCCGCTGCGGGACGCGGTGGACAGCTGGGCGCGATGCTGCGCCGGCTACACCCGACTACGGGACCTCGGCGTCGAACCGCACCTGGAGAGCTTCGGTGGCTGCCTGCTCGGGCAGCTCTGCCCGCCCAGCCTGCTGCTCGCCGTGGCCGTGCTGGAGGGCATGTTCTTCCGGCAGCACGGGCTGCGCAGCGTCTCGCTGAGCTATGCCCAGCAGACCTCGCCCAAGCAGGACGAGGAGGCGCTGGCCGCGCTGCGCCGGCTGATCGACGAACTGCTGCCCGACCTGGACAGCCACGTGGTGCTCTACACCTACATGGGGGTGTATCCACGGACCACCGAGGGGGCGCTGCGGCTGCTCGGCACCGCCGCCCGGCTGGCGGTACGCGGCGGAGCGGCCCGCCTGATCGTGAAGACCCCGGCCGAGGCGCACCGCATCCCGACGGTCGAGGAGAACGTGGCCGCGCTGGAGCATGCCGCCCGGGCCGCCGCCGCCGAACAGCCGGCCCCGGCCGAGGTGCCGGACACCGGCATCTACGCCGAGGCGCGGACCCTCATCGAGGCGGTCCTGGAGCTCAGCGAGGACGTGGGCATCGCCCTCCGCCGCGCCTTCGCCCGCGGCTACCTCGACATCCCGTACTGCCTGCACCCCGACAACGCCGGACAGGCCCGCGGCTACATCACCGACCGGGGCCGACTGGCGTGGTCCCGAGCCGGCCGGATGCCGGTGACCGTCGACCGTTCGGCCGCCGGGCGGCCGGTGGAGATGACCAGCGACGGGCTGCTCGCCGCGCTGTCGTACGTGGCCAACCGGCACGACTCGGTCCCGCCGCCGGTGGTCGGACCCGGGCCCACCACAGCCCTGCCGGCCACGGAGTTCAACCGCCAGCGGGCACAGAAACCGGCCGTACCTTGACATCCTCCCGGCCCTGAATGGGGCCGGGATTCCCACGGTCGCCCGTGAGGTTTCCTGTTTCATCGCCGACTGCCTTTCCGGGAGGATCTTCCCTTGAGGTCTTACATCAGCTCCGCAGGCGTTTTACCTCTCCGCCAGCCCGGCGGCGAGAATGTTGCGAGCAGCGTTGATGTCCCGATCGTGCTCAACCCCGCAACCCGGACACGTCCAAGCGCGGACATTGAGGGCGAGGGTGGTGTTGATCCGCCCGCACCCGGAGCAGGTCTTGGACGAGGGCAACCACCGGTCGACGGGGATCACCTCACGCCCGTACCAGGTGGCCTTGTACTCCAGCATGCTGCGGAACTGACCCCAAGCCGCGTCGGAGATGACACGGGCCAGGCGGCGGTTGCGGAGCATGTTCCGCACGCTGAGGTCTTCGATCGCGACCGTTTGAGTCTCACGGACGAGTCGAGTGGTCAGCTTGTGCAGGTGGTCCCGACGCCGGTCGGCGATACGGGCATGAATCCGGGCCACTCTGAGCCGGGCCTTCGCCCGGTTCGCGGAGCTTTTCTCCTTGCGGGACAGGTCGCGCTGCGCCTTGGCCAGCTTGCGCCGGTCGGCCTGCCCGTAACGCGGGTTGGCCACCTTGCCCTGCCCGTCGCTGATTCCGGGGATCGGGTGGGACAGGGTGAGCAGACTGGTGATGCCCGCGTCCACACCAACCACGGGCGCGACCGACGGCAGCGGCTTCACCGCCGTGTCCTCCACCAGGATGGACACGAACCAGCGGCCAGCGGCGTCCCGGGACACCGTGACCGTCGACGGTTCCGCCCCCTCCGGCAGAGGCCGCGACCACACGATGTTCAGCGGGGTGGTCATCTTGGCCAACGTGAGCCGGCCGTCACGCCAGCGGAACGCGGAGCGGGTATATTCGGCCGACGCCCGCGACTTGCGCTTGGACTTGAACCTCGGATACCGGGACCGCTTGTCCCAGAACGCTACGAATCCGGCCTGCAGATGCCGCAGCGTCTGCTGCAACGGCACCGACGACACCTCATTCAGGAACGCCAGGTCATCGGTGCGTTTCCACTCTGTCAGCCACGCCGACGACTGCACATAGGTGCTGCGCCGACGGTCGACCGCCCACGCCCGGGTGCGGGCTTCCAACGCCCGGTTGTACACCACACGCACGCACCCGAATGTGCGGTTCAACTGCTCAGCCTGTTCAGGAGACGGGTAGAAGCGGTACTTGTAAGCCCGCTTCACCACATCACCCACGCCTCACACCCTACCAACCGTCCACGTAAGACGATCACCGATGGGAGGAAGCGGCGTTTCCTCCCGGCCGTAAACGGCCGGGTTTCCACGCCGCAATTCCGATGACCGTCCATGACTCGTTCCACACCGATCGCGCCGCCCGCCGCGCCGCTGACTGACGGCACGGTCGCCCTGCGGCCACGGCGGGAGTCCGACGTCGAGGCGATCGCCGCGGCCAGCCATGATCCGGAGATCCGCCGCTGGCTGGACGACGAGCCGATGGACGCACCGGCGCGCCGCGACTATGTAGCACGGGGCGAGGAGATTTGGCGCAGCGGGAAGGCCGCCCCGCTGGTGATCGCGGACGCGGTGACCGATGAACCGGTCGGGAGCATCAACCTGCAGTTCCGCAGCGACGCGGTCGCCACCGTGGCGTACGGGGTGTTCCCGCATTGCCGGGGGCGGGGTGCCGCGCTCCGGGTGGTCCGGCTGCTGGCCCGTTGGGCGCTGTCCGAACTCGCTCTGGAGCAGGTGATCCTGGAGGCGGACGAGGCGAACACGGCCTCGATCCGGGTCGCCGAGAAGTGCGGGTTCCAGCGGGCCGGCACCCGTACCGAGCCGCCGGGCGACGGCGGCGGGCGGACCGTCGTCATCTTCGCGCTCCCCGAACCCGCCGCGGACTGACCGACGGCGCGGCCGGGTCAGGCGGGGGTCAGCCGGGCGTCGGTCAGCATCACGACCCCGGCCGGTTCGCCACAGTCCACCCGTATGGTCAGCTTTTCGGCCTTCTCCACGACGGCGGTGAGCGTGCGGGGTGCACCCGGTCGCGACCGCTGCTGCGCGCCGGCCTCGCTGGTGGTCAGGCTCCCGTCCCGCTGCCGGACGCCTTGGATCGCGGTGACATAGGTGGCCGCTTGGACGTCTGAGTCGGGCGGGTAGTAGGGGTGCACGGTCGCGTCGAACTGCCGATAGTGCCGGGAGAGCAGGTAGGTCACCTCCGTGACCGGCTCGTCGCTGGCGTTGCTCGGGCACCGGATCGCGATGGCGTGCCTGTTGTAGTCGGGGCGACCCCGGACCGCGCGTGGGATGTCTACCAGCTTGTCGCCGCCGGCCTCGGGGGTGAGGTCGTCGGCCAGGAAAACCCCCGGCCCGGCGGGGGCGCTCGGCGTCGGCTGCGGCGTGCTCGTCGGGCCGTTCGGCGGGCTGGCCGTCGTCCCGGCCGGCGGGCTGGTGTTGGCGCTCGGTGGGGCCGGCGTGGCATCGGCCGCAGGGTCCCTGGGCCACTGCCACGCCAGGATCGACACCAACAGCCCCGCCGCACCGATGATCGTGCCGACCGTGGTCGCGCGGTCACCCCGGCGTCGACCGTCGGACACCGCGCCGGAACCGGCCGGATCGTGCTGGGAGGATGTGCTCACCGCTCGCCACCTGAGTCAACGAAGCGCCGTTGCGCGGCGTCATTCTGCCGGATCATGACAAGGTACAAGGGACGCTCGGCCTTCGGATCTCGCACAACCTATCGGATGCTCCGGTGCGATACCGTGTCGGCGACCACAGCGGATGATCCAAAGGACACGGACGGGCGATGAGCACACCGGATTCCTTCGCCGCGCCGAACGACGGCGCTGCGGGCCCGTCGACCAGCGGCGGCCCTGGTCGGGCCCGCTCCGGTGCCGGCCTGGTGGCCATGGCGGCCGCTGGGGTGGCGGTGTTGCTCGCCGTCATCTCAATGCTGCTGTCCTGGCGGGCCGCGGACCGGGCGAACGAGGCGCTCGACAAGCTTTCCGCCGTGGTGTCGCCATCCGGCGCGGGGGCCGCGCCGAGCTCGCCGACGACGTCGGATTCGCCCAGCGCGGACCAGACGACCGATGCGCCGGCGCCCACCGAGTCCGGTGCTGTGCCCGAGCTGAACGACCGCACCCGGTATGAGGACAAGTACACGGGGGAGACCCTGCGGGTGCCCGTCGGTTCCAACTGTAGCGACACGGTCTACATCGACCTGGACGAGCCGCGTGTGCAGACCGCGGCGGGCGTCGCGGAGTTGGAGTTCCACCGGCCGTGCGGTTCGGGATCCCCCTACCTCAACCTCACGTCTGGCGTCCACGCCAGCGAGGTGAGTTCGACCACCGTCAAGCCGAGTGAGTGCGCGGACCAGATCCGCACCAGCCCCATCGCGGGCGAGGAGCAGCCGCTGCGGCGTGGCCAGGTCTACTGCATCACCACCTCGTACGACGACGCGCGCTCCTCGGCCAACACCTGGAAGATGGTGGTCCTCTCGGTGACCGCCACCCCCCAGGACGGTTCGGTCACCTTCACGGCATCCGCCTGGAACATCCCCGACTGATTCCCTATCGGGGATCGGCTGTCAAGGTGCTGGCTTGACCGTGTAGGTCGGTTGGTTGGACGATCGTTGGTGGGGAAGGTCGCCTCGTTTGTCGGCGCTTCGCGCGTCTGACCTGACATGTCCCGTGAGGACTCGTTGAGGGGCCTTCCCCGCCTTCGTGGTGGTGGTTTTGGTGCTGCGTCGGCGGGCGCGGACGTTGGCGGGAACGGTCCACTGCTCGGCGATGGTGATCTTGGCCTCGCTGGAGGTGATCGGTGTGCCGTCGGTGTCGCAGATGACGTAGGCATGCCGCGGCGCATGACGGTCCAGACGCGTTCGGCGAGGCGGCCGGCGACGACGCAGAGGGCTTTGAGGTGTTCGGCGCCGCGTTCGACCATCTGCGTGTAGTAGATCTTGGCTAGTTGTGAGCCACCCCCGCTTTCATGGAGCTTCTTGATCATGGTCTGATGGCCGTGGGGAGGAAGTCGTCCGTGGCAGCACCGAAGAAGTACCCCGATGAGCTGCGCCAGCGTGCCGTGCGCTTGTATCGGGAGTCGGATCCGAAGCCGGTGATCCGGCGCCTGGCCGAGCAGTTGGGCGTGCATCACGAGGCATTGCGGAACTGGATCCGTCAGGCCGAGGCTGACGCGGGTGAGCGTCACGACCGGCCCACCAGTGAGATGGCCGAGGAGAACCGTCGGCTGCGCAAGGAAGTCGCCGAGCTGCGGCGGGCGAACGAGATCCTGAAGGCGGCGAGCGCGTACTTCGCGGCGGAGCTCGACCCGACCCGGCGACGGTCATGACGTTCATTTATGAACACCGTGACCAGTTCGCGGTCGCGCTCCTGCTACGGGTCGTCAACGTCGGCGCCTCGACGTACTACGCGTGGGCCAAGCAGGTCGAGCAGCCTTGCGACCGGAACGTGGTCGATCTGGGGTTGTTGTCCAACATTCACGAGATCTGGGAAGCGTCCGGGCACACGTACGGCGCGGACCGGGTGCACGGGCAGCTCCGCCGTGACGGCATTCGCGTGGGCCGCAAGCGGGTGGAGCGGTTGATGGCGGCCCAGGGCTGGCAGGGTGCGTTCCTGCGCCGAGGCTGGCGCGGCGGCTCCACGAAGCAGGACCCACGGCACACGCCGGCGCCGGATCTGGTCAACCGGCAGTTCACCGCAGCCGGTCCGAACCGGCTCTGGGTCGCCGACGCCACCCGCATCTCCTGCGGCGAAGGCGTGTTCTGGCTGGCCGCGGTCCGTGACGCGTTCTCCCGCCGGATCGTCGGGTGGAAGACCTCCGACCGGTGTGACACCGACCTGATCCTCGCCGCCCTCGAATACGGGATCTGGTCCCGCGACGTCCGCGACGGCGAGTTGATTCATCACAGCGACCGCGGGTCGAACGGCGGATTCCAGTGGTCGTCGCAACACCTCGATCAAGGGGTGTGGACATGGGTAGGCCATCGGGCTGGGTGACGGCGGTGACGGGCAGGCCGGCGATGCGGTCGCCGGGCCGCCCGGGTGTGAATGAGCACCGGGAGGTGCGGCGGAAGTTCTGGCGGCGGATCGCTGAAGGTCTGTCGAGCGAGGAAGCTGCGGCGGCGTGTGGTGTGTCGCAGCCGGTGGGCGGGCGTTGGTTTCGTCAGGGTGGCGGTATGTCGCCTTTGTCGCTGGTCCCGGTGTCGGGCCGGTATCTGTCGTTCGCTGAGCGCGAAGAGATCGCACTGCTCAAAGCGCAAGGTAAGGGCGTTCGGGAGATCGCTCGGGCGGTAGGGCGTGACGCGTCGACGATTTCGCGGGAGTTGCGCCGCAACGCCGCGACTCGTGGCGGCCGCCTGGACTACCGTGCCTTGGCCGCGCAGTGGCACGCCGAGCGCCGTGGCCGTCGCCCGAAAGTTGCCAAGCTGGCCGCGAATCAACGACTGCGCGACTATGTGCAGGACCGGCTTGCCGGCACGATCACGGACGGCGAAGGCCGGCCGATTCCGGGCCCGAACGTGCCGTGGAAGGGACGCCGGCATGGACGCCGCGCGGATCGGCGCTGGGGCACAGCCTGGAGCCCGGAGCAGATCAGCAGGCGCCTGCGGCTGGACTTCCCGGACGATGAGTCGATGCGGATTTCGCACGAGGCGATCTACCAGTCGCTTTACGTTCAGGGCCGCGGCGCGCTGCGCCGCGAGCTGACGGCGTGCCTGCGCACCGGCCGGGCGTTACGGGTGCCGCAGGCCCGCACCCGCAGGCGAGGCAAGAACTTTCTGAGCCGGGAGGTCATGATCAGCCAACGACCGGCGGAGGTCACTGACCGGGCCATGCCGGGCCACTGGGAAGGCGATCTGATCATCGGCTTGGAACGCTCGGCCATCGGCACGCTCGTCGAGCGCAGCACCCGGTTCACGATGCTGCTGCACCTGCCCCGCATGGAAGGCCACGGCCAGCAGCCCAGAGTGAAGAACGGCCCGCCGCTGGCAGGGCACGGCGCCCAAGCGGTCCGCGACGCGATCGCCGAACAGATCACCACCCTGCCCGAGCAGCTACGCCGCTCGCTGACCTGGGACCAGGGAGCCGAGATGGCCCAGCACGTCCAGTTGCGTCTGGACACGGGCATCGAGGTCTACTTCTGCGACCCGCACAGCCCTTGGCAACGCGGCACGAACGAGAACACCAACGGGCTGCTGCGCCAGTACTTCCCCAAAGACATCCCAAGAGCTTGAATGTCAAGCA
>NZ_LWLS01000074.1 GCF_001905095.1 Micromonospora sp. CB01531 | reverse complement strand
ACCATGATCCCGAACGGCGGCTGCCGTACTAGGCCACGCGCGAGTGCCGTTAGCGAGACGCCCCCCGGGCCACCGTTGGGTCGGACAGTGCCGCGCCAGACCTTGCTGCGAGGCTGATCCGGGAGGGGCTGCGCCGTCCATTGCCGTCGAGGAGGTCGCCGAGGCCGTGCGGCATCAGCGATGTGGTCGCTGTGTCGAGGCGGACATCAGCCACTCGCGCGTATATGGACAATCGGTGGTGTCAGGGGACGGCGGGTAGAAGGTCATTGTCGTGGCCGGCCTGGGGCAGTCCGGAGGCTGCGGCGATGGTGGTGATGGTGTCCTCCGTTGTGCTGGTCTCATCGATGACGAGTTCGCCGGGCCAGCCGAGGATGTCGTGTGCGCTGTACCAACTGGTCATGTTCTCGGTAGTAAACTCGCTGGCTTCAGGGCGGGTGACGTGCCGGCGCAGGGTCTCCGGCAGGGACACATCGAGGTAGCAGAACAAGGCCTTCATCGCCATCGCCGCACCTTACTCAGTCAGCTGCGGTGCCACAGCGTGATATCGCTGCTGGTGGCGA
The DNA here is from genome assembly GCF_001905095.1 of Micromonospora sp. CB01531. Lineage (GTDB taxonomy): Bacteria > Actinomycetota > Actinomycetes > Mycobacteriales > Micromonosporaceae > Micromonospora. The sequence goes on along the minus strand of NZ_LWLS01000074.1, from coordinate 83,328 downwards.
CATGTTGATCCGTATCAGACCGCACGCCAAAACGACACGGTCGAACCCTGCTGGCGAAGTCGGTCACCACTACGTGTGTATCAGGGTCGAATCGCGAGGGCTGGCAGGGTGACCGGGGCCGCCAACATCTCCAATCGCCTGGGCCGCTGCGATGGTGACCAGTGCGGGAACACCGCGTACAGGCGAGTGACGTACCGCTGGGTCACCGCTGTTGTCCTCGGGTGCGGGCGCGGTCGGACTGCCAGCGACGCAGCGCATCTTTGGCCACCCCTCGCGGCCGGCAGCGATCAGTAATCGTCGGTGCCGGTCAGTTGGAATTCGTATCGGTCCGCCTCACGCGCCACGGCTCGGACGACGGCTTGGAAGGCGTTCGCGGTGAGTCCGTCTTTTGGGGTCCAGGCTTGGGCGAGCAAGTAGCCGTCCTCATCGACGCGGAATCCGACGAGGCTGCTGTGCCGGTTCCTGAGCCAGGCCTTGCGCGCAAGTTCGGATACCTGCGCGAGGGCCTCAGGGTGGGTGACCACAGCCGTCACGAGGTAGGCGTCTGTAAGATCCTGCACCCGCACGGTGTGCGAGCGGTCGTTGGCGAATCGCACGGCGATGTCGTGTCGCTTGACGTGCATATCGTCGGCGTCGCAGAGGGCGCGCCACTCAGCGCGAGTACCGAACATCCTGCTCCAACTCCGTCCTGAAGTCCGTCATTGGCCGGTCGCGGTCGGGCAGGTGTTGCCGTTCCGCGTCGTCGGCAAGGGCGGTTACCCGACGTAACAGAGCGCTGACGCGGGCGCGGTCGTGTCGGCGGTCGGTGAGCAGCACGTCCTCCTCGAGGGTGAGGTCATAACTGCCGCCACGGGTCCGGACCGCGCCGAGTCGTGCCTCGTTACCGCTGCTCCAGATTTCGAGATCCTGCCATTGGTCGTCGCGGTCGACGCGACCGATGGGGCTGACGCATCGCACGATGATGTGGTCGGCGTCGTGTTCCAAGTGGAGGCTGAAGGGCTGCTGGCGACCGGTGGCCAGGACGGCGGTGCCGAGCCGTGTGTCCGGACTCGGTTGGTGCGGTTCCCAGTTGACCGTGATGCCGTCGAGGTCGCCGTGGGACAGCGCGGCAAATCGGTCGAGGTGCTTTCGAACGAGTGACTCGTCGACGGCGAGGGGGCGGTTGCGTCCGGCGAGGTGTTGGTCACGGACGGGGAAGGAGGTGGTGAGCGGTTCGGCGTGCACTGGGGGGATGCCGTCGTCGGCCAGTGCTTCCCGGGCGATGTCGAGGTGGCCGTCGCCGGAAGGTGGCATGGTGAGGCCTTCGTGCATCAGGCGGAGGAAGTCGTTGACGCGGTGGAGCACGCGTCGCACTTGGAGGCGTTCGATGGTGTCGGCCAGGTGGGGGTAGTGCACCTGAAGCAGATCCTCGGCGCCGACGGAGTCGAGCGGCTTGGTGAGGCGTCGTTCCGTCTGCGAGCGCATGCGGTCGACCCGTCCGATTCGCTGCTCGATGGCGGACGGGGTCCATGCCAGGCCGTAGTGGTAGACGCGGGAGCAGAAGGTGTGCAGGTCCTCGCCTTCCTGCAGCAGGTCGGTGCAGATGAGCACGAGCGGGTAGCCGGGCAGGCGGAACTGTTGGACGTGGCGGCGGTTGACCCGGCCGGCCATGCCGGCGACCGGTTGCTGCGCGGTGAGGAGCCGACCGACGTGGGTCGGCGTTTCCCGCAGGTCGGCGCGCCGTAGTTCGGGCAGGGTCGTGTCGAGGATCAGGTCGTGGTGCTCGGCGAGGTTGGTGAGTTCGTCGTACGCCGACCAGCCGCGGGCGGTGGTGTTCGCTTGGCGTTCGAGTTCGTCGAGCCAGGCGGTGACGAGTTCACTACCTGGCTCGATGCCCTCGGACGGGTTGAGTGATTGCAGGTGGTCGGTGACGGTGGCGTAGAGGTCGAGGAAGGCGTGCCCGAGCCGGGATGCGGCGGACAGTAGTTGGGCGCGTTGGTGTTGTTCTCGGAAGGCTGCGGTGAGATCGTCGCTGGCGGGTTTCGGCCAGAGGTCGGCGCGGAGCTGGTCACGGCGGCGGAGCTCGGTGAAGAAGGTGCGGATTTCGAGCAGGTCTGGTTCGGCTTCGGCTGCCGCCGGTCGCTGCTGCTTTCGGGGGCGGTACAGCTCGCGCCAGGCGACCTCGGCGTGGGCCTGGAGTGGGCCGGGGGTGTTGGCGAGCAGTTCCAGTGCTGCGCCCTGTGCGGCGTCGAACCGGGCTCCCCTGGTGGGCTGTCTCGCCTCCGACAGGTAGTGGCGGGAGTATTGGCGGAGCAGTCGGTCGGCCTTGTCTCGGTCTTCGCCGAGCGCGGCGGCGAGACGCTGCGTGACCTCCCCGGGGGCGGCGTCGAGGAGTGCCATCAGGTGGTTGTCGTCGAAGAAGATGCCGAGTGGGCTGCCGAGGTTGCGGAAGCGCTCCTGGATACGGGCCCCGCTGATGATGCCGTCGGGTCCGCGGCCGCGGAAGAACCAGGCGAAGAGGGTGTCGTCTCCGCCGGAGTCTTCGTCGTGGTTGTCCTGGTGGTTTTCGGCCGTGGCGCGTCGGGAGCGGTGGTCGCGATACTCGGCGAGCTTGGCGTCGAGTGCGGCATGGTGCCGGGGGTGGATGCGCTCGCGTAGTCGAGTGATGAGCCAGTCGTTGTATTCGTCGTCGAGTTTCCGCTTCAGTTCGGCGACCGAGGCGACGCGGCGGACGAAGACGAGGCCCTTGTGGCCGTCGCGCCAGGACGAGGTGAGCGCGTTGACGAGGGCGTCCATTTTCGGATGCGGAAGCTCACGGCCGAACCGCCGGACGTGGTCGCGGGCGAGTTCGTCGAGTGTCGGCACGTCTGCGCCCTGTCGCTCGGCGAGGTCGGTGGTCTGGTCGGCGCCGTCGAAGTTCGCCGCCTGGTCGTCGTCGCTGGCGTCGTCGGGTTGCTGTTGGCTGGCTGCGCTGGTCTGCAGGAAGGATTCGAACGAGGCGAGCATGCCGACTTGGAAGCGGGCGCCGAACCGTTCGTGTCCGAGGAGGTCGCTGACCTTCTTTTGTACGAGGGCGACGGTGAGCCGTTGACGGTCGTCGGTGATCCGGATCGGCTCGTCGTGCACGGTGAGGCCGCCTTGGCGCCACTCCCGCCGGTAGAGGTTCTTGGTCAGCTGCTGGCCGGCGACCTTCAGGGATGTCACTCGGCGGATGAGGAACTGCCCCGTGACCTCCCGTTTTTGGTCTTCGCTGGTGTTGGTGTCGCTTAGGGCGGTGAAGGGTTCGCCCCGGCCGAACAGGTCGAGCTGGTTCCACAGTTGTCGGTAGTCATCGTCGACGGGGGTGGCGGACAGCAGCAGGATCTTGCCGGCGCGTTCGCCGTAGGCGTGCTGCAGATGCGGGTGGACGTCGTCGCGCTCGCGGCCGAGGACCGTGGCGAGGACTCGGTTGCGGGCGGAGGCGTGGGGTCCCCAGCCGTGTTTGAGGTTGTGGGCTTCGTCGACGATTACGAGGTCGAAGTGGGGAATGGCTGCGTTGATCGCTTGGGCGAATCGGTCTTTGATGACGTCGGTGTTGGAGCGCAGGTCGACCAGTTCGTCGGGCAGCCACGGGATTTGCCGCCGGAGCCGGTCGCGGAAGCTCCGGCGTTGGGTGGGGTCCTGGCGGAGGGGGAGGCTGAAGCTGGGCATGCGGACGAAGAAGTCCCGGTCCGGGGCGACCGCTGTCTCCTCGAGTAGTTCGATCAGGCTGTCGCAGTGCACGAGTGGCCGTGCGGGTAGACCTCCGGGCATGCGGACGCGAAGGTCGTCGCGGCGGACGTTGTTCGCGGTGAAGACGCCCTGTTCCCGTTGCCACTTGCGTTGGATGTTTTCCCTGGGTGCGATGACGAGTAGCCGCAGGTTGGGGTTGAAGTGGCGCAGCAGGGCGACGACACCGAGCGCGACGTACGTCTTGCCCATGCCCACTTCGTCGGCGAGGTAGGCGACGGAGTGCTGGTGCAGGATGTTGTGTACAGCGACCGCCCCTTCGAGCTGGTCGGTGGCGCGTTGCTCGTTGCCGATGAGCCGGTCGAAGTCCAAAAGCCGGTTGGCGGTGTCCGTGGTGAGTCTCATGCCAGGACCTCCGCAGGCTCGTCGAGGAACCGGGCCTCGTACCAGTCAAGGAAGTGGATCATGTCGTCGTCGTTGCGGGCGGCGATCTGCTCCCGCAGCGGCGTGCGGGCTGCGAGCGCGGTCTCCAGTCGCGCCGCTCCGATCGGGTCGGATGCCCAGAACTGCGGCCAGTCCCGGCGGATGCGGTCGGCGATCTGGTGGGCGCACAGCACGGTGAGATAGCGGTCCACGAGGTCCCCGTCGGTGTCGTCGAGCACCTGCTGGAGCAGGACGGGGAGGGAGTCGTACTTGGCCCCGAAGATGAGGAAGCGGGCGTGTTCCGTCCTGCCGTCGGTCAGCGCCTCCCGGACGGTGCGGGCGAGGCTGGCGAAGGCGTGGGACATGCCGGCGAACCGGTCGAAGATGGTGTCGACGGGCGTGGCGGCCTGAGCGTGGACAGGCTCTTCGCCGGTGAGCCTCGGATCCCGCCCACCGCAGGCGGCTATGTAGGCGGCGCGTTGGTCGGGGTTGAGCATCGACCAGTAGCGCAGGATTTCGGCGGGGGTGAGTTCGAGCAGCAGGGACGGCCGGTGCGCCATGCCGGTCTCGTGGACGAGCACAGCTCCGCGACGGTCACCGTCGATCACCGTGAGGAAGCTCGACGAGCGCAACCGCTCGGCCAGCTTCCGCGCGTCGCCGGCGGGAAGCTCGGTCCACGTAGCCGGCTGCAGCGGTGGGATGGCGAACAAGGGTCCCGACTGGTGCACGTCCAGTGGTGGGCTGACGGTGGTGGCGTCCCACAACACGTCGGCCTTTTCGCTGGTCCAGTCGTAGCGGACGAGCAGCGGTATGACGTCGAGGTCTGTGTCGTCGTCCTCGGTGGCGGGGGTCGGCGCGAAGGTCGGGGTCTCGTCGACCGGTTCGAGCCAGAAGCGGGGTCGGCGCGGTGCGGGTACCTCGACGAGAACTCCGGATTCGAGGTTGCCGCCGGCCTGGTGGGCGGGGCCGGTCAGGTTGAAGGAGCCGACGAAGCTGATCTCGTATTCGTTGGTGAAGAAGCGGTACACCTTCGCGTGAACGGTGCGGGGTGCGACGGCCGCGCCGCTGGCTTGCTTGCCGCGGCGGGCCGTGTGGGAGGCGGGCAGCCGGCCCCACTGGCCGCCTTGGGCCTGCACCCACTGGTAGAGGGCTTCGCGGCAGCGCGCCAGGCCGCGTTCCTCTGGCAGGAGGATGCGCCAGCGTCGCGGCTGGAACCGGTCGAGCAGCGCGGCTAGCGGAGCCGAAACGTCCGCCTCGTCCAGGTACGGGGAGATGATCTCCAGGCTTGCCCCGCGAAGCCACTTCCCCGCGATGTCGTCGAGCTGGTCGACAAGTGAGGTCGAGCCGCGGCTGCCGGTGACGATGAAGTGCGGATGTAGGACCTGGTTGGACGAGCGTTGGGTGATCGGCTGCACTGCGGAGAGGAACGCGTCCACCTGCTCCAGTGCGTCGTGGGGGCCGAGGTGCTTGGCCAGGGTGCGCAACCGGCGCAGGAACTGTCGTATGTCGGCTGCGGTGCGAGACCGGCCGCCTTCCGGAATTTCGTCAAGGTGGAAGCATTCGACGTTCTCCCACCAGCCCGCCTGGGTGAGGTTCGCTGACGCGGTCAGCGCTACCAGGGCCCGCTCCCCCGTGTCGTCGTCTTCGACGAGGATGAACGCGTTCTTGGGATGAAAGTAGCCGCGGGTCAGCTGCACAGGGATGCGACGGACGTCCAGGCAGGCGGTGCCGTCGCCGACGACGAGCGCTTTACGGTCGTAGTAGACGGCCACCTGCCCGGCGAGCGATCGCAGGGCATCCTCAAGTTGCAGCCGCCGAATCTGGGGCGCCTGGTGCAGCGGCAGGTCGAACAGCGCGGGAAGGATTTCCTGCTCGAAGAAGCCAGGCTCGAAGCGGAAGGTGCAGAACACCGCGGCGAGGACTCGCCGTCCACCGATCTGCGCCCGCAGCGCCTCGGTGAGCACAGCCTTCGGGATCCGGTCGTTCATGCGCTCTCCTCGTTCGCGGCGACCAGGCGGATGAGAGACGGCAGGAAGTACGGGTACCACCACAGGTCCCGGATCTCGTCCGCGGCCGGCAGGCCGGTGGGCTCGTCACGGAAACGCACTCGCAGCCGGTCGCCGTCGGTCACCTCCAACCAGGCGAGCCCTCCCCCACGTTCGCGCATCACCGTGGCGTTGCGTTGCGCCAGGAGATGGATCAGCCGCCGCCAATCACCCTGGACCAGCGCGTCGGCGATGTCGCGCCACTGTCGATCGGACAGCACCGCCGCCGCCTGTGGGTGCACCGATTCCAGCCGGTCGCCCCAGACCGCGTGCAGGTCCTCGATCACCGTGTCGAGGTGGGCGTCGTCGCGGCCGAGGAGGTAGTTGAACAGCACCGTCGCGGGTGCCAGGACGGACTCGCACATCACGATGCGGCGCAGCCGCTCGCCTACGTCCGCCCAGCCTTGAAGCTCGGCGTCCTCGGCGAGCTGCGCGACGTAGATCCCCAGCGGCCCGTCGGACGGGCGCGGCCTCGCCTCCACGAGCATCGCCAAGCGGGCCTGCCGACCCTTCGTCGGGTCCAGTGGGCCACCTTCGATCAGGTGGCGCCGGTAGAAGTCCCGCTCCTTCGCCGACAAGGTCGGGTCCAGCACCGCCGCCACGGCGGCACGTTTGCTGTTTTCGTGCAGGTCGAAGCGGTAGGAGGCCTGGGTGAGCGCCCGGGTGAGCTGCTGGGCGTCGCGGCCCCAGGCTGCGGCGAGCCGGGGTAGGTAGGTGGCGTCGACGAACGCCGCGGCTTCGGGAGTGAGGCGGGCCGGTGAGCCGGGGGCGAGGAGTCCTGACGCCCGCGCTGGCGCGGTGTAGTTGCCCAGCAGGCCGTCGGTCTTCTGGTTGCTCAGGATCTGATACGCGGGGTCAGCCGACAGCCGTACCTTTCCGCCGTTGCTTCCGGCCGACGCGGCGCGGGCGGCGATGCGCTGGCGTCCGAAGAATCCGCGGTCGTCGTAGACGACGTGCCGGACGTATCCGGCCATCTGCTCCCAGACCAGGAACGCCGCTTGCCGCTGCGCGTCATCGTCGGCGGGGCCGATTTCGGTGAGCCGCAGGCCGACCAGCAGGGTGGTGAACGCGGCGAGGTCGGTGGTGACCGTCGTCAGGTTGCCGATTAGCGGGCGGCCCATGGCCGACCACACCGGTTGGGCGCCGAGCCCGTCCCGTGATCCCTTGATACGTGCGCGGGGGTCCAATTCGGTCAGGAAGACAGCCACGGCTCGATCCTGGCTAACTCGGTCACGTCAGGCATCGACCGTATCGTCATAGATGCTGACCGTTTCACGTCGTCCCCTCGGCGCCTGGTCCAAGGCGTTTTCTACTCATGGACAGCTTGGTTGAGGCGATGGCGGTGCGTCGGACTCGAAGGCCGTGTACCCCTCACTGGGGCCCACTTGCGGCACCTTTCCTGCAGTGGAAGGGTGTCGATCCGAGCCTTTGGCGTCAGCGGTACTGGCGCTGCTGGGCGGAGAGGATGTCGTTCCGCAGTTCGGCTGGCAGTTCGACCACCTCGACATGGATGTCGAAGGTGCGCAGTGCGGTGGCCGCCCAGGAACGGGCGATGGTGAAGTGCCGGGCGGCCTCCTCGTCGGACAGGCACAACACCAACCGTGGCGGGACTGGCAGCGTCGAGGCGACGAAGAGAAGACGCATCGCGTCGGCGAGGATCTTGTGCTTCTGGGCGGACTTCGGCGGGCCTTGATGTGCCCATGCCTCGACGAGCAGGGTGACCCCGTCATCGGCGCCGTCGACTTCGACCCTGGCCCCGTCGGGTAGGGCGAATCTGCGTGGCCTCAGCGTCTTGCCCAGCCGTTCACCCAACAGGCCGAGCATGACGCCTTCGGCACGCCGTTGCGCCGCGCTGTCCCCAGCGGGCGGCTCGGGCAGGACCTCCTGCTCCACCATGGCAGCCACGGGGAGCGTGCCGCCCAGAAGCTCGTTGACGATCTTGCCGTGGGTGCCGATGTAGCGGCGGAGCCGGCGGCTCTGTTCAAGTCTGCGACAGGCTTGGTTGATCGTTTGTCGTGGCTGTACATCGAGGCGCCGCGCGAGTTCGTCGTCGTCGAGGGGAAGCCTGGTGCGCAGCAGTTCCTGGATGATGCGCTCCGCGATGGTGAGGTGAGCCATGCCGGTCAGATACTCCTTTCCCCGTGCTGGGTTGTCGAGCCGATCTCAAGGGCGTCCCCAGATCAGCTGCCGCTCGCCGGCGGCCCGATCGCGGCCCTGGCGGCTGTTCCGGCTGTCGCAGATCAGGCAGCCCCAGCCGACGGTGGGCAGTCCGCGCCGGCCCACCTCGAACCGGATGAGGCTGCGGGAACAGCGGCCGCACTCGTCCCCGAGTTGCCCGCTGCCAGGGGCGATGCCGGGGCGTCGACGCTGCGCCCGGCGTACGGCGTCGGCGAAGGCCGCGTGCCGGGTACGCAGCACCACGCCGGGATCCGGACCGAGGAGGCATCCGGTCGACGTCCACACCACGTCGTCGATGATGGCACTGGATTCGAGGATCGGCCGGCAGGGGCGCATGTTGATGCCGCCGCGCTTGGCCTGCATCGCCTCCGGCGACAGGTACCCGTCGGGGTCGGGCTCGCACCAGATCGTCACCGGCTCGGTGTCCACGTCCTGATCGGTAATCAGCTTCAGTGAGGGGATCAGGGATCGCAGTCCGACCAGCCGCGCGCGGGGCAGCCACATTTCGACGCTGCGGGCACCTTCGAGGTCCTCCGCGAGTATTTCCACAACCCCCGTGGTCATTCGCTGGGTGACCGGCGAGTGATCCAGCGCCGACTCCCAACCGACGGTGCGGCCCCGCTCCAGCAGCATTGTGAAGAACTTTGACACCGCGTCCTGGGTGGTCCGGCTTCGGTGCAGTTGATCCAGTGCCGCGACCACTACGAGGTGGTCCCGGGCGCGGCTGGCGGCGACGTTGAGCAGCCGTGCCCCGTCGCCGCCGTTCTGGCCCTCGGTGAACCAGCGGTGCAGGGGACGCACGCCGATGCCGCTGTCGACGGTGTCGTAGACGACGACGTCTCGCTCAGAGCCTTGGAACCGGTGCACGGTCGAGGCGCCCCACTCGTCGAGCTTCGCCTCGGGCAGCAGCGACTCCAGCAGGCGAGCCTGGGCGGCGAAGGGTGAGATGACTCCGAGGGTGGACAGTTCGGCGGCCGGGCCGGTGAGGAGACCGGCGGCGAGTTGCGCGTGCATCAGGTTGTACCGGGAGGACATGCCCTGCTTGCGGGCGGTACGCGCGCGAAGCGTGGACGTGTCGAGCAGAACCAGCTCCCCTTGCGCCCATGCCGCCCTGCTGCTACGGGGCCTGGTGGCGACGTTAGGCGCGGTGAGTAGAGGGCTTTCCGGATAGAACGCCTCGCTGACGACGTGGTTGATGTCGCGCCGCATTCGGTACTGCTGGGTGGGGCGAGCCGCTGCGGCGGTGTGCCCTCGCTGACCGCGTCGTTGACGCCGGCTGTTTCGAACGGGCTGCGCCTCGGCCCTGACCGTCGAGGAGTAGCGCGTGACCCTGCGGACCATCCAGATCATGTAGTGATGCCCGGCGAGTAGGGCTGCGCGGGCCAGCCTCACAGTCATTTCAGTCCATTCGAGCAAGCAGAGCCCGGGACGCGGCCAGGATCATCTGTCGTACGCGTGGCAGCGACGCTGAGTGCCGGGGTCAGGTCGGTGATCAGCGCGTCCAGGCGGGCCTCCTCGTACACACCGTCGACGTCCGTGAGCCATTCGGTGGCGCCGGGGAGAGAGAGCATTTCCGTGAGGAACCGATGGCCGGCGTCGTCCCTGTCGGCAGTTACCAGCAGCCGCACGCCGGCGCCGGCCAGGCCGCGCAGGAGTGTCCAGGCCGCCGACGATGGCCGGCCGTAGATGCACACCAGCGGCAGACAGGTCTGGCCGAGACGCTCGGCAGCAGCTTCCGCTACTGCCGGGTTCTCGCATACCCGGACCATGTCCACGTCCGGGCAGGGTGCCCAGTCGCCGCGTAGTGACCGGCTGGTCAGCCACACTGGCTCGCCACACCCGGCGGCCGCAGCCGCGATCCTCGTTGCCGGCGCGGTCCCGGTGAGCGGGAGGTTGAGGACCAGGACGGTGGCGGACACTTCGTCGCAGCTGACCCCGTGTGCGGCCCACACCTGCCGCCACCGGGCTGCGCCGAGCGCCGTGTCAGCGGCGGCTACGGCGTCGGCGGGTAGGGCGGTGGCGGCCGCGAGTAGGCGGGCGGCGATCCGTCCCAGGTCGGTGTCGCGGTCCAGCCGGTGAGGGTCGGCGAAGAGGCTGTTCGCCACCTCCGCCAGGGGTCGGCCGGTGCGGGGCAGCGTCTGCCACAGCCGTGTGAGGTCAGCAGCTCGGCTGGTGGCCAGCTCCGGGTTAGGGCGTTCAAGCCAGCGCCGGGTCCGGGCCAGTTCCACTGCGTGCGTGGGCAGCCCGGCTTTGTCGAGGGTGGTATAGGCGGATTCGATGGTGGCGGCCGCCAGCGCGGCGGCCTGCTCCCTGCGGCCGCGGACGTCGACGATTGGGCCGCCGGTGCGGGTCAGCAGGTCGAGCAGGTCGTCACCGGCGCGGGTCAGCGCGGCCCGCAGCTTGCCGAGGGTGATCGGTCGGCCGGACGTTTCCCAGTCCAGGCCGAGGATCCGACCGACCTGCGCCCGTTCGGGCTCGGTCAGGGCTACACGGACGGTGACCCCGGTTCCTGTTCGGTGCTCTTCCAACAGCTTGCGGACTGCCGCGAGTACCTTCTGCGGGCCGGCTTGCGCCGCCCATCGATCCGTTGCGGCGGTCACGCTGGCCCGCCCGTGTCCACGGCGACGATGCTCGCTGGAACGCCCACGTCGTTGCCGGTGTGGTTCGGGCCGGCTGGGCCGCCTGTTTCGGGAATGGTGGTGAACAAGTCCGGACCGGCGTCGTCGGTTGGGCGACGCGGCGTGAGGATTCGGGTTGCGTAGTCGCCGACCGGAACCTGCTCCAGGGTTTTCCCGGCCCAAAGCATCAGGGACAGGTCAACGCCGTCGGCCGGTGCTGGGGCGCGGGTGATGATCCATAGCGCGGCTGTCGGGACTTGCGCGACCGCGACGAGCGGCGCCGGTCCGGCGAGGAGGAAGTCCAGGTCGAAGTCAGTGAGCATTCGCATCATCGTGGCCCGGTTGCTCGGGTCGACGCCTTCGAACGCCTCATCGAGCCACAACGGCCGCGGCGCGTCCTCCGATTCGGAGTACAAGGCGACCAGCGTCGCCAGCAGCGGCTGGAGGAGAGTGACCACTTTCCCGCCGCCGGAGTCGACGCCGTGGACCTTCCTCGTCAGGTCTTTCCAGCGGGTCTCGTCGTCGCCGTCACCCACCTTGTATTGGGCGACGATGTCGAACCAGGCTCGGTAGTCGAGGAGTTCCGCGAGGCGGTCGGTCCAGTCTTCGGTGCCGACCAGGCCGGCGTCCTGCGCCTCGCGCAGCCGGGCGCCGAGGAACAGTTGGATTTGCTGCTGTGCGCTTTCGGATTCGATCGATCCTTCCTGCAATGCCTTGAGGATTTTGAATCCGGGCTCCTGCCCTTCGGCCGGAACGCGGCGCAGCCGCAGCGTGGTCTTGTTCGCCCCGGTCGGATGCTTTCTGAGTACGTCGTTGACGACCTCGAGGAGCTTGATGACTTTCTTCATCCGGTCGGCGAGATGGTCGATGAAAGTCGATGACAACAGCTCGGTGTACATCTGGTGCAGCTTCTCGTCGTGGGTGCGCGACAGATCCTCGACCAGAATCTGCAGATGCCGGATTGCATCAGCGGGATCGAGCTGGGCGCCGGAGGCGTCCACGATCAGGGTGACCGATGGCAGGGGATGCTGCTCGTCGGCCTCTGTGGTGATCACCGATCGGCCGCCAGAGGTTTCCAGAACTGTGCGAAGGTCGACTAGCGACGAGCCGAGCATGCGCGACAACGCCGCCTCGGCTCGCCTGGCCTTCTCGTCGAGCCGCTCCGGCCACATTTGAGGTCGTAGCTGGTCGGCAGCCGTGCGAGCATGCGCGAGTGCGGCATCCAGATCCCGGCTGTCCGGAACGGTGAGGTTGCGGGCTGCGGCCAGGCCGGCGTCGACCGGCACCCACCATGCCGCAGCTGCGATGTCCCGACGTTCGAGAGCGGCGGTGAGGTCGTTGCAGCGCTGCTGCCAGGTGGAGTTCGCCTCCCCGGCCGCCGCCGAGCGGGCGAGGCCTTCGCGTTTGCTCGCCGAGATCGACGGCCCGTACTCCTCAACCTGGCGTTCCAGGCGTTCAGCCTGGGCGAACAGTTGCTGGGCGTCAGCGTCCACGGACTTTTCGGCCAGCGTCGCGTTCACGTCTGCGGTTTGCGCCGCTTGCGCCTCGTCCTCGGCGGTGCTGGCGGCCTCATGGACTCGGCTGTCCTCGATCGCGACCCGTCCGGCTGCGGCCATGACCGCCGACATGGCCGCCTTCTGCGCGGAGAGGGCGAGACGGAGACCGCCGGAGGCGGTCGCAGCCGCATCGAGGGCCCCCGCGAGGTTGTCGAGTTGTTCCTCGCCGGTCGTCAGCAGGTTTTCGGCGGCGTACCTGGTCACCTCTCCGGTCGCCGCGTCTGAGACACGTCGGGCTTCCTGTTCGCGGCCGCGAGCATCACGGTAAGTGTTGGATGCCTTGTCCGCCTCGCCAGCCGCAGCAGTGTGTGCAGCAGCGGCTGCAACGACATCCGCGTCGGTAGGCGCTTGATCCGCTGCCGCCCGCAAGCTCGTAATCTGCTCACTGACCTGGTCCGCTTCACCGGCCAGCTGCCCAAATTCGGCCCGGAACCCGGTCGCCTGCGCGCGCAACTCGGCGATCTTGCGACGGCGGGCTGCAGCCCGAGCGGCGGTGCCGATGAGCTCGGCACCATGCGTCGCGGTTCCAGCCCGGCCCGCCGCAGCGGGGGTCTGCCAGCGTCCGTCGGCGGCCAGGCAGGTCGGTGCGGTCAACGGCCCGTCGGTGGTGTATCCGATGCCGGCGAGGATCCGCAGTACCGCGGCGGACAGGCTGCCGGCGTCCTCGGCCGGTTGCAGCACCTGCGCAAGGTTTCCCGTGCCGGCCGGGACGGTGCCGGGGACGATGACGAGTTCGTCCCCGTCGCGGTCCGGTGCCCAGACACCGTCGGGAGTCACCCAGGCGTCCAGCAAACCCGCAGCCGACAAGCTGGCCTCCACCTGGTCGAGGACTACTGGGTCGAGACCGTCGACCGGGTCGACCAGACGCCACAGCGGGGCGCCGGCACCGGACGGGAATGACGGCCGGTCACGACGGATCCACCGCACTGGCGGATCGGGCATCGGGTCGCCGGCACTTTCGAGTGCGTCAGCGTCGCGTTCGGCTTCGGCGGCGCGGGCGGCTGCAGTTTCGCTGCAGCCCGTAGTTCAGCGACGCGGATGGTGAGGGGCCCGGTCGCTGGGTCGAGCCACTCCCGGGTCAGCAGGCCGGTCAGTACCTCCCGTGGCCGGAGCGTTCCCGCCTGGGCCGTAACGGCGGTGATCCACGCGTCGCGAACCTCGACCGGCGGGCACACATCGCCGAGTGTTGTCGCCCAGCGCTCCAGACCGTCGGACAGGATCTGCAACGCCTGCGCCAAGGCTTGCTCGGTGGCCTCCGCTGCCTCGATCCGTTCCTTGAGCTGCTCCTGCGCCTTCTGAGCCACGTCGTCGAGGGCCTGCCAGGCCGAGGACGCTCTGCTCGCGGCGCGGATCAGTTTCCGCAGCGTGCCGACGTGGGCGCGGCGGGCGGTGATCGCTGCGTCGAACCGGTCGACGTCGCCGGATGCTGCCCACTGCGGAACCTGGTCGCCGAGCCTGGCACCGGTCGCTGTCTCGGCCGCACGGCGGGCGGCGAGGTTCAGCTCCTGCTCAGCGTTTCCGTGTTCTTCGTCGGCTTTCTCCTGCTCGGACTTGGCCGCTTCGAGTTCAGCGCGGGTCCGTTCAAGGCGAGCGGCGGCTTTCTCCGCGCGGCGTTTCGCCGCATTCGCTTCCGTGCGCAGCCGCTTGGCATCGTTGGCCCGCTCTACCGCGGTCGTGTACGCCGCGGAGCGCAGCAACTGCATCAGTTCCGTGCGCGTACGGTCGCGAGCTTCTTCGAGGTGCTGGGTGTTTCTCGCCTCCTCGTCCAGGCGTTTGCGGGCGTCGTCCAGGTCGGCCTTCGCGGCGCCGACCTGCGCGCGTGCCTCTGTGACACCGGTGTCGGCGGCGATCAGGGTGTCGGCGTGCAGACGGAGGACGGCGTCGGCCCACGGTCGCCATGCCCGTGTGAGGTAGACGGCGATTGCTTTGCGGGCCTCCTCGGCCGAGTCCCGATCGCGGGCCAGCTGTTCGAGTTCCTGCCAGCCGTGGGCGAGTTCGGTCACCTCGCTCTTTGCAACTGGTGGCAGCGCCGAGCGGATCTGGGAGGTGAACCAATCAGGGTTGAGTTTCTGCCCCAGGTGTGGGGTGCGTAGCACCTTGAGCATCTCGATCACGGTCGCGTACCGGTCGGTGTCGTCGAACCCGAACAGGTCAGTGGCGAGCCGCTCGGCGTAGGTCTGGCCCTTTGGGTACACAGTGACGCTGTCGATGGCTTCGAGGGCTTTGGGTTCGGTGACCGCCTGGCCTGCGGCGAGGTCTAGGCCGGCGCGGACCCGGGCGGTGCCGTGGCAGACGACCCATGCGCGGGTCATCTGCGCCACGCCGCGTTTGGTCTGGGTGTACAGCATGGTGGTGAAGAATTCCGGCGTGCCGAGCGGGCCGATTCGGCCGTATTCGACCCAGGCCCAGCCGCGGTTCGTGGAGGCGGAGGCATCCCGCCGGTCGCGGTCGTCGGCGACCGGTTCGACGTAGTACCGGTACTCCTTGTCGGACTGGCCGAACGTGTCGACGTATTTGCGGTCGAGGCTGCCGGCAAGCATGAGGAGGGTCGTCAGCGCCATGAGCGTCGACTTGCCGGACTGGTTCTGCCCGACGAACTGGGCGCGGCCGTCGGCGAACCAGTACTCGGCCACGTCGAACTCCCACAGGCCGACTACCCCGGCGCGCAGTACCTGCCAGCGGGGGCGGGCCGGGTCGGGCAGGCCGGCGGTGGTGACCGCGTCGCGCCACGCGGCCAGCTGCGTGTCGGTGGCGGCCGGGCCTGGGGTCGGCAGGTCGGTCGTGGTCATCGGGTCGTCTCCGATGGGTCGATGAGGGTGATGTCAGGGTCGCGATACCGGCCCGCGGCCGGGGACAGAGTCCATGACTGGTCTGGGCTGACGTGCAGCAGGCCGAGCTCGGTCAGGATCGTTTCCGCGTCGGCGCGGACCGTGCCGGGCACGGTCTTCTGGTCCTTGGACATGTACTCGCCGCGCCAGCCGATCAGGTCTTCGACGACCTCGTCCACCTGCCTGTCGGTGAGTACCACCGTGCCGGACGCGGTACGGGTGCCATGCCGTCCAGCAAGGTCAGCCATCAACAGCGCCACCCAATCAGCCGCTCGCGCGCGCGGCCAGTCGGCCACGGTCGGCGACAGATCGGGGTCGTCGGGCAGCACGAGGACGAGACCTTCGGCGCGGGCCTCGACCGTCCCGCCGGTCATCTGCGCGAGGTCGGCGGTGCGCAGCCCGCGGGCCTTACGCAACGCGTCCGCGTCTTGCTCGTCCAGATCCGCGTACATGACGGCTGGAGTTTCCAGCAGGGCACGCAACTGCCGGACTGTACGGGTTGCGGCGATCTGCTCGGCGTCGGTGTCCTGCGGTTGCACGGCAGCGGCGAGCACATCAGGGCTGGTCAACAGCAGCAGCGCGTCCCGGTCAACCTCGTAGCCGGCACCAGGCCCGGCCCCGTCTTCGGTCCAGTCGTAGAGCATCTTCTCGTCGCTAGTCCGGCGGCGCAGCACGCCCCACCTGGCGAGCAGGGCAGCCGCGTCACGCAGCAGGCGACGCTGCGGTTTTTGCTCCGGGTCGTAGCCGGTGACGGTGACCCCGGGCGCGGAGGTCAAGTCCCGGACCATGTCGGACAGCCGCTGCAGCGTCACCGTCCCGGAGATCTCCTCGCAGCATGCGGCTAGGCAGCAGACGAGCGAGAGCAGCCGTCGGCCAGGTGCGTCCGCAGGGCGGGGTGGGGCCGTAACGGTCCCGGTGATCGGAATCCGGATCAGGCGTACGGCCCGGCCGACCCGCTGGATCCGGTACCCGGCCCGACGGGCATGCTCGGTGATCTGTCGCTGGTGGCGCAGGACGTGTCGGTGCAGGACCCGGTTCGTGGCCGGAGTAACCAGTGGCTGGGCGAGCAGACCGAGGAACGCCTGCTGCGCCTCCCGTACGGACGCGGAGGTAGATGTGTTCACGGCCGGCTCCCGGCTGGGGTGATGTGCAGGACGATGTCGGGGTGTACCAGCCGGCCGTCCGGCGTGTGCACGACGGCGGCCGGCGCACCGTCCTCCGGTGGGTCGGCGCGCAGGAGCCACCGGGCGTCTCCGGTGGTCGCAGATCGCCGGCCGGTGCCGTCCGGTTGGGCGGCGGCGACCGCGCCGAGCAGGACCAGCAGCATTTGCAGTTCGGCGGTGGTCAGGTCCCGCCACTGCGACAGCCGTTGCCCGGAGCGGGCGAGAATTGCCGATTCGGTGATCGCGGCCTGCGCGGCGGCCCGTGCGGCCCGTTCGCGGGCAGCGCGTTTCGCGCCGGTCCGGTCGGGAATCCGCGCTGCGGTCCCGGTCGTTGCTTTCGGGCCCTGCTTGCGCAGGCGGGCCTCCACGGGGACCGGATCGGCATCCCAGAACGACACCGCGCCGGGGTTGCCCGCCGGTGGGTCCCCCGCGCCCGGCAGATGCCGGGCGGAGAATAGCCCGGTCGAGCTGCACCACAGCCGCCAGGCGGCGTCGTCGTCCGCGGTCGACTCCAGGCGCGTGGCCAGATCGATGAGTTCCGCTCGGCGAGAGACGTGCCCGCCGACGGCGGCTAAGGTCCGCTGCCCGCGCAACAGCGGCCCGATCGTGTCGCGCATCTGTCGGCGTAGTCTGCGGGCCTGGCAGTCCGGTCCGTCGAACCAGCGGCGCAGCGTCTCTAGGGTGAGCAGGTGGGCGCTGACGAGCGCTTCGATCGCTGGCTCGTCCGCGTTCGCGCCGAGGGTGTGCACAGCGATGCGCCGCCACGCCGGTATCGACAGCGACGCGAGCTTCGCCGCGAGATTGATGATCGCTTCTGAGTGCGTGTCGACGCCGGCGCCCCACATATCCACATAACGGCGCAGGGTCTCCTGGACCGTGGTGATCTTCTCAAGTGTCGGCGGGCCAGCGAGCGCACCGGCGAGCCGAGCCTGCCACCCTGCGGCGGCCTTCACCATTGACTGGTGCGTCGTCGCGATCACGGACCAGGCCCCCGCCGCCTCCGTCGGACCCGCCTCTGCGCTTTCGTACAGCAGGGACAGGTTGGCCATCAGGATCCCGGGGCAAGGGTTGCAGCGGCGGCTGCGGCGGTGTCGTCGCCGAGGGACGTGATCGCCCGGTGTAGTTCCGCGACGGTCTCGGTCAGCTGGTACCGGTCCCGGTCGAGAACGAACTCCGCGTCTCGGACCGCTTTGTCCTGGAACCGGTAGACGACACCCCACCGTTCGAGACGGCCCATCCGATCCTTCAGCTTGAACGCCGGGTCGTCGAGGAGCCCCGGATCGACACCCAGCACCTGCAGACGGCGGCGCAGTAGCCCGGGCAGTTCAGTGGCCGCGACCCCGGTCAGGGTGTGCTCCTGCTCGGCGAGCAGCACATCGACGATCAGCCGGTACTGGGCCGAGAACCGGCTTGTCAGATAGCTGGCCTGCAACAACCCGCCAGGCAGCCCGGCCAGCTGCCACAGATCCGGGCCCTCAGCCGACCGTTCCTCATTATCGTCGAGCTCTGCGCCGTCCGGCCGCACTTACATCCCCTTCCACACCACATCCCAGGGCTCGCGCTCGGGCCGGGCACCAGACGCGCTCGCCAGGCCGAACACGAACCGCTACGCGAGCATAGGAGCGCGCACCGTCACATCCGGCTCGGTAAAGGCGCCGGGGTGACCTACTCGGCCATGATCAGCTGATCACTCATGGCACCAGCCGGACCATCAGCACGGCGCACATGCGGGCCGCCGGCTCGTAGCTGGTGCATATCGCGGCCGGCCAGATGCTGGACCTGGTCGGTAAGCACCTCGACAACCACGGCTACGACCTTGGCCGGTGGATGCCCTCCAACTGTTCAGAGGTTGTCCTTCATGATGGCTGAGCCGAACTGATCGCGGCTTACTCGGAACTTCACGGGGACACGGTCGGCCAGGGCGCTTACATGGCTGATTACTCCGACCATGCGATCGCCCTGGCTGGCGAGGTTCTCCAGCGTGTTGGCGACTGTCTCCAGGGTCTCCTCGTCGAGCGTACCGAACCCCTCGTCCAGGAAGATCGAGTCCAGCCGGGCCGAGCCGGCCGCGGCCAACGTGGTGATCTGCGCCGAGAGGGCGAGCGCCAGCGCCAAGCTCGCCTGGAACGTCTCGCCACCGGAGAGGGTTTTCACTGGCCGAGGCAGGTCGGCGTTGTTGTGGTCGATCACCACGAACTCGCCGTTCTCATGCGCGAGGTTGAACTCGCCGCCGGACAGCTCGGCGAGGCTCGCCGAGGCGTCCTGGACCAAGACGTCAAGAGCCGATGCTACGAGCCAACGGGGAAACTCGTTCGACCGCAGCAGGCCGCCCAGCGTGCTGGCGACGGCATGCTCCTCGACTGACTTTGCACGGCTGGAGCGCAGGTCGGCCAGCTGGGACAATTGCGCATCGAGGCTCTGGACGTAGGCGCGCGCCCGCTCAAGCTCGGCAGCGACGGCCGCGGAGACCGTATCCGCTGCGGAGGCAGGAGAGACGGCGATATCGGCCTGTTCGAGTGCCCGACCAAGCGCCAGCTCCTTCTCACTCCGGTGGTGCTCCGCCGTCGCAACAGCAGCCCGGGCGGTCGCGAACGTCACCTCTCGGCTGCCGATTTCTTGCTCGGCCCAGCCGACGAGCTCGGCCCAGGCGGTCCGCAGGTCCTCCTCCGGGACCGGCGGGGCCCCGAGCGGAACGAGCAAGTCCCGTGCCGCTCGAAGTTCCTTCCAGGCCATCTGCTCCTGGGCTCTCAAGGATGCGAGCGCTTGAAGAGCCGAGTCGCGGCCGGCACGGGCCTTCTTCAGTTCCGCTTGTGCGACCTTGGCTTCAGCCTCGAGCTTGTCGATTCGAGCCAACTCGGCCGCGACCTCGGCACTGCTCGGCGCCGTGGCCAGGGCTTCCGTCAGTTCCGTCATGCGGTCGTTAATCTTGCGAAGCCTTAGTTCGGTTTCTCGATCCGAGCGCTCCGCGGCCACCCTGGCGGCATCCAGGCGTTTGACCTCCCCATGCGCTTGCTTCAGGCGCGCCGCCATCGACGACGACTCGGCGTCGGCATGGCGCGCCTCGGCTTCGGCTTGGTCGAGGAGTTTGGCCTCGGCTTCGGCCATCTGGCCGGACCAGCTCGTCAAGGTGTGCCAGGCGTCCGCTAGGTCGAGGCCGTCCACGGACGGCGCGCCGAGCGAGACAAGTGGATCCCGAGCGGCGGTCAGTGCTGTCCGCGCCGCTGCGTACGTCTTCGCAAGCGTTGCCACCGCCTGGCCGGCCGCTTCGTGAGCAGCCCGAGCCTCGCGGAGGGTTACGCCGGCACTCTTGAGTCTGGCGTTCAGGCCGTCCAGACGGCTCAGCTCGCCGTCGACGGCGCTCTCGTCCGCCCATTCGCCGTTGAGCGCTCGCCTGAGCTCGGCTGTCTTTTCCCGCGCTGTGGCAAGCGCATCGGTGGCTTTCTGCTCCTGTGCCAGGGCCGCAGTGTGTTGCCGAGCTGCGGTGTCGCGGTGCCGTTCGGCGGTTGCCAGGGCCTTCTCGGTCGCCGCGACGGTCTCGTGTTCGAGGGGTGCCGGCAGATCCTCCACCGGATGCTCGCAGACCGGGCACGGCTCTCCCGCTACGAGGTGCGGCCGAAGTACCGACGCGGCTTCGGCGCGCCCGGCTTCATTGCGGGCCAGCCGAGCCTGGTCAACGGCCCGGATCGCTTCGTCGAGTGCGGCCTGCCCGGCGGTGACCTCCGCTCGCGCGCGGTCGGCCCGGGTGATCAGGTCCGGTTCCGCGGCCGCGAACTTGGTCAACTCGGCGTGGTGGTGTTTGGCCTGGTCCAGCGCGCTACGGGTGGGTGCCGCCTCAACATCGCGGCGCGCGTCAGACTCCGCCTCCTCCGCCTCGGCGAGGCGTCGGCCGGTGGCCGCCAGCGCACTCTTGGCGGAGACCTCTCGTTCCTGGATTTCGCCTATCCCGGTCGGAACGGACAGCCTGCTGAGCTTCTCGTACTGGGACCGGACCGTCTCGACGCGTTCCCGCGCGGCCGTTGCCGCCGCCTTCGCGGTGTCTGACGCCGCTTGGGCAACGGCCGCCGTCTGCGTCGCCAGATCGCGTTCAGCGGTGACCGCGGCGAGAGTCTTAGCCGCCTCCGCGCGATTGTTCTCCGCGTCGGGTAGCTGTTGCTCGAGGTGTGAGCGCTCGGCGTGGTTGCGCTTCGCGTGTTCCAGGGAACCGCGTTCCGCGGCCGCCGTCTCGAAGGTCGCCCTCGCGATGTCGTCAGCCTTCTCGGCCACGGCGAAGCCCTCGGTGGCCCGATCTGCGGCGCCTGTCGCTTCGGCCAGCCGCTCGGCGCGGGTCTCAAGGTCGGATGGGAGGGCGACGCTGCCGAGTTGTTGCGTCTCCTCGCGGATCCGATCGTTGTTTCGCCGCGCTTCGTCGACCGCTGCTGTAGCGGCCGTCAGTTCGGACAGGACGGTGATGACCTCGTCTTTCAGTGCGGTGAGCTGCTGGAGTCGTTGGTTCGCCTCGCCCACGGCCTCCGGCGTGACGGTGGCGAGGCGGCCGATCTGCTCATCGAGGAAAGCGACTCGCTGCTTGGCCTCGGCCGCTTCGGCGTTGGCGCGCTGTCCGATGGTTTCGTACAGGCCGATTCCGAGCAGGCGTGTGAGGATCTTCTGGCGGTCGGCTGGCTTGGCGTGGAGGAACTCGGCGAAGTCGCCTTGGGGCAGGACGACGCAGGAGCAGAAGTGGTCGAACGACAGCCCGAGGAGTTCTTCGACGGCGGCGTTCACCTTGCCGTCGGCCGCGATCAACTCGGTCTCGTCATCGATGGACCCCAGCCGGGTGGGATCGATCAACCGCTCGAGTCGGCCGCTGTGGATGCCGACGCCTACGCGGGTTCGCCGCAGTTCGCGCGCGGCGACGTACCGGCTGGCACCCACGTCGAAGACCAGGCGCACGACTCCCCTATTCACCGCGGGTGACAGCGCCAGCGAGACGGTTCGCCGGTCGTCCCAGCGCGGCACCGATCCGTACAGTGCGAAGGTCATCGCGTCGATGACGGTTGATTTGCCGGCGCCGGTTGGGCCGATGAGGGCGAAGAAGTTCGCGTCGGTGAAGTCGACCGTCGCCGGCTCACGGAACGATCCGAAGCCGGTCATCTCCAGAAGCACTGGCCGCATAGCTTGCCCCTTATGACTCGGAGGTTGCGTCGTGCAGGCGTGCGAAGAGTGCCGCCAGCCGTGGGTCGTCGATGTTCTTGGTGGCGCAGTATTCGGCGAACAATTCCGTGGGGGTGCGCTCGATGCCGCTGCTCGCTGGCCGGGTGGTGGCGTTCGGGGCGGCGAAGGCCGGATCGATGCGGATGTCGAGGGCGTTGGGCAGGAGGTCGCGAACCTCCTCGAGCAGGCCGGCACGCGCCGGCTCCTTGAGCTGAACGCGGAGGAACGCATCGCCGGCGCAACGCGCCTGGCTCTCAATCTCGGCGAGTGTGCCACGGAGCGTCATCAACCGGCGGCCGCTTTTGATCGGGATGTCGGTGACGGCCGCCGGCGTCGAGGGTGTCGCCTCCACCAGGCACACGACGCTCTCATTGTCTTGCTCTCCGAAGTCGATCGAGATCGGCGAGCCGCTGTAGTGCACCGGGCACGGCGCGTCGATCGCCTGCCGGCGATGCAAATGCCCAAGCGCCACGTACTGCGCCTCAGCCGGGAACGCGATAGCCGGCACGTGATATTCGAAGATCGACTGGGCGTCGCGCTCGCCGCCGCCGAACTTGCCTCCGGTCACGGTGAGGTGTGCCATCAGGATGTTGACGGCATCCGGCCGGAAGGCCCGGGCTAAGACCCTCAGCATGTCTTCGACGCGCTGGGCGTAGCTGATGGAGTTCATCACGGGCGTGTTGGCGATGAGCTCGGCTGCGCGGATGACGGTGCGCTGGGAGACGAAGGGCAACGTCGCGATCACCGCGGACTCGCCGGTCGAGCGGGCGGTTATCTCAATCGCTCCGTCCGAGCCGGCCTGGGGCGTGCCGACGAGGTGGATGCCGACCTCGTTCATCAGCGGTCGGTACGCGTCGAAGGTCGGAGCGTGGTCATGATTGCCGGCGATGGCGATCACCGGCACCCCGGAGTTGCGGATCTCGAGCAAGGTCCGGACGAGAAGTTGCTGAGCCTCGGCCGACGGTGCCGCCGAGTCGTAGATGTCGCCCGCGATGAGGACGGCGTCCACCTCGTACTTCCGGACAATGCCGACGATCTCCTCCAGAACCGCGCGCTGCTCGGCGAGGCGGTTGTGGCCCTTCAGGGTCTTGCCGATGTGCCAGTCGGAGGTATGCAGGAACCTCATGTCCGGCTCCTTTCAAAGAGATGTCAGGCCGCGACGCGGTGCGCGTACAGGTGATTCATGACGGTCTGGTTGGCCGCCCATCCGTCTGGGAATTTGACCGGCTCGTGTAGGTGAACTGGCTCGCTGGATGGGTGCGCGTCGAGCAGCTCCCGGATGCCGGCCCGCCCGACGACGACGCAGGCCTGTCGATGGCGGGAGGTGAGTACGCACAGGCGTCCGGCCTCGAGATGGAACGCTGTGGCGTCGCGTCGTCCCGACAACGGATGCAGCATCACGGTCAGGTCGTACTCTCGGCCCTGCAAGCGATTCGCCGTGTCGACCGTGACGTCCGGCAGGTCGGACAGCGCTTCGCGAATGGCCGCCGCTTGATCGCGATGCGCGGTGCCGACCGCGATTCGCTGCGAGGTGATCGGCCGAGAGTCGTTCCCCGACCGCGCGTTCGCTCCGCGTTCGAGAAATCTCCGAACTACGTCGGCGACCGTGGAAACCGCTTCGGCGTCTGTCCTGGGGGTGTGTCGCGCGGGCAGTTCGTAGAAGCCCCAGCCGGTGGTCGCCGCCTCGGCCAGCAGGGCGTCCAGGGGAGAGCGCCCCAAGGCGCGGGTGCCGAAGGTGAGCTCACGGTCTCCCGGTTCGGCGCCGGTCCGGAACCCGGTGTACGGGTAGAAGGCGGTGGCCACGACCTTTTCGGCGCTCGCGGGCAGCCGCCACGAGACGGGCAGCCGATGAACCGGCAAGTCGGGGTTAGTGCGCAGCAGCCCGGCCACCGCGCTCTGCATCGGGTCCCAGCTGAGCCCGCGCCAGCGGTCGTTCTCGACCACGGAGAATGGATCCAGCTGGCCCGGGTCGCCGACGAACAGGGCCCGCTCGAACCGCGGGGCAATGGCGAGCAGGGAGTCCGAACGCATCTGGTAGGCCTCGTCGACAATCGCCCACGGCCAGGAGCGGTCCTTCACGTAGGCCCAGCGGGCGGCCGTCGCGATGACGATCTCACAGCTCAGCAGGTTGCCGAGATCTTTGTCGACGAGCACGTTGGTCAGGGCCGCGAGGCGCGCTGGCCGCCCGTATGTGGAACTCGCCAGCCGTCCGATCATGAGACCGGTCGGCAGGGCGGCGGAGAGGTTGGTGGTCAGGTCGTCGACCTGCTCATTGGTTTGGGCGACGATTATCAGCCGCTCGCCGGCCGAGGCGAGCGCGACCGCGGTCCGGACCACGAGGGTTGACTTTCCCGCCCCGGGTGGGGAATCGACGACCACGCCGCGGTGCCGGCGGGATCGGAAGTCGGCGAGGATCGCGGCGATGACGCGTTCGGCTTCGGCTGCTGGGTCGATGGTCATTCCCATGGCTCCTGGGCGTCGTCATCGGTCGGTACGTACGGTCGGGGCGGTCCGCCGTGGGTCCACGGTGTTTGGTCGGTCGGCGGCAGGTCGGGTGTGCGGATCGCGTCCGGGTAGACGCTGGTGTAGGTGATCTCGTCGCCGACCTCGGGCACGCTGCCCGGCGCGGGCGCCGCCGCCCGGCCCATGCCTCCGTCGAGCTCGAGGCTGACCAGCACACCGTCGGCCGATCGCGCGATTTCGGTGATACGGGCGTTCTGTTTCATGCGCTCCGGCGCCCGCAACGCCTTGCCGACCGGCAGATGTACAGGATCGTCGGTGCTGACCACGATCAGCGGTCGGGTGACCCGGCGACCCTTCTCACTCCGGATGCGCCGATCACGGTCGACCGAAACGACGGTTCCCTGGAACGCCTCGCCGTTGACCCGGTAGCTCGCCATGATGAGCGGATCGTCCAGGGCTCGGCTGGCGTCGTAGGTCGTCTGCTCCCGCTCGAGGGACTGGAGTCGACGAGCCGCGGCCACCGCACCGTCCCGACGGGCCTGCGGACGGCCATCGGTGGTGAGGTAGTCGTGGTAGCGGCTGAAATCCCGGCGATCCGCCGTCCAGCGGGTCTCGACCGTTTCTGCGGCCGGCAGCTTCCGAAGAACCTCGATCGCGCGCCACATCAACCGCCAGGTTGGCTCCAACTGGCCACGAAGCTCACGCTTGAGGGTTTCCACCGCGCGCAGCCGTTTCGGGCTGTCGGGCGCAGCGCTCTCATACGCCCGGATGGCGGGTGCCAGCACCTCGTTGTCGAAGGCGGGGTCGGTTGACGGGCCGGCTGGCGGCCAGACGAGCGGATCCTCGGCCGCAAGCGCGGCCTCCGGCCCGGAGACTCCCTCGGGCGGGTCGATCCAGCCGAGCAGTGCGGCCAGGTTCGCGTCCTCCACAGCGCTCTGCCCGCTGGCCCAGTGCAGGTTCAGGGACTGAGTCATCGCGAGCATGGCCGAGGAGCCGGGGTGCTCGGATCGCTCGCCCAGGTAGGTCAGCCACCGGCCCAGCAGCGGCACCCCTTGCGCTACCGGGAACGGACCGTTGGTGCGCCGGAAGCGGGTGGATCGGCCGAGCAGCTTGACGAAACCGAGGCCGGCCGCGTTCGGAACCAGCAATTGGGGAGCTTCGAGGAACACCTTGTTCGAGCCGACCACCTCGAACCTCGCAGTGCAGGAGCGCACATAGGCCAGCACGATTTCGGCCAACGAGGCGGCGAAGTCGAAGCGGAGGTTGCGGTTCCGCGGCTGGGGCACCACCAACAGGGCCGGGGCGTGCTGGTCAGTGCCGATCATCGCGGCCAGCGGCGCATTTGCCTCGCCCGCGAGCGCCAGTGGGACTAACACCAACGGCCGGTCGGACAGGTGGACATGGCGACGTGTTGCGATCGGAACGGCCCTGCCAGCGCCCACGGCCAGCGCTTTGGCGTACGAGGAGATGGCGCTCATGCCGCCACCGAGCCGAAGATCTTGGCGGTTGTGCGGAGCATCGCCGCCGCCTCGGCCTGGTCGTCGCTCGCCACCAGGGTGCCGTCGGCCAGGCCGAGCGCCTCGGCGACGGTCTCCACACCGCCGAGTTCCTCGCGCACGCTAAGTCCCAGGGCGGCGGTGCAGCCCGTAGCCTCGCGCCGGCAGAAGAAGGCCATCTCGCATTTGGCGAGGCAGTCGGGTGCGTACCGTGCCTCGATCTCGCCCAATGCGGTTATCACGTCGGTGGGTGGCCGGCTCGGTTTGCCGTCGTCGTCCGGCGCGAGGTCGAGCGTCAGGGTCGGCGGCAACGCCGCGACCAGGCTCTCGATGCGGGTGAGCCGGGACAGCTGATGGTTTAGCACGATGAGCTGCTTTCGGACGTCGACCTTGGTGGCCACCGGCTGGTTCGAGAAGTCCTTCGGGCAAACCAACACGACCTCGTCGGCGACCTTGTCATCGCCGAGCAGCCGCCGAAGGGCCAGCACGTAGACGGCGGACTGCGTGGCCGCAGCGGCGACCTTCCGGCCGTCGGCCTGATCGTCGATCACCGCGAAGGACTTGATCTCGACCACGTGAAAGACACCGTGGTGGTGGAAGGCGACCAGGTCAGGTTCGAGGTAGACGTCGTTCCCGCCGACATCAAGGAGCAGGAGTGGGTGGTCGTAGAAGGTGGCGGCAGCATTCGGGTCGGCCGCGGCGCTGGTGAGCTTCTGTCGCGACCGGGCGTGCCGGACTTCCTGCCCGGTGTTGCCACCGACGTCCCCCAGGTCGGTGCTTCCGACTTCCCGGATCTCGAGGCCCAAGGTCTCGCGCAGCAGGCGGAGCAGTTCGGCGTATCCGTTCGCCTTAACTTGAGCCTCGAAGGCGTTGCCGCGGGTGATCGCGAACTGGGACTGACCGAACTTCGCCGGGAATCCGACGTGGCGCGCCAAGGCGTCCTTGTCGACGCCGGCGGCGTCGAGGACGGCGCGGCGTGTGCAGCCGGGGTTACCGGTCAGCGCGGCGACCGTACGGGCATTGTGGCGTTTCGCGGCGCTGGCGCCGCGGATACGGCGCAGCCGGTCCTGGGTGTCGTTGTCCATCGAGTCGTCCTTCGCGGAAGACGAAGTGCTACCAGGGGGTCAGGAGCCGGTCGCGGAGATGCTCCGCAGCCGGCTGCCGAAGAGCTGCTCCACGTCGTCGAGCTGCTCGCGGGCCCGCTTCGCGGTGCGACCGGTCGGCGTCCCGGTGGATCTCGAGCTCGGCCTCGGCCGCCTCGACGAGGGCTGCGGCGGCCATCGCGTCGACGCTGGCGGCGGCACCGGGGATGTTGGCGGCGAACCGCCGGTGCGCAGCCGTCGCTTCGCGAGCTCCCGCACCACGGTGTCGATCATGGTCCACACCGGCTCGCGTTGGGTCGCGCGCAGCCCTTCGCCACGGCCCCGGCGGGGGGCATCGTGATATGCCTCCATGCTGGTCAGCTGCTGCGCCAACACGCGTCGACGGCCCGCTGCACTCGGCGGTCCAGCCTGGGGTACGCGGGCAGAAATCCGCGGTCGATGGCCAGCTCAGCCATACCATTCCCCCCGTCGCCGGCGCCATGGGTAGACCGAGGCGCCATGTGCTGGCACTGTCGTGAGCCTTGGACAGGGGTGAGCGGCGGCGCCCGCGCGACACGTACGGCCGCCCGGTGGCGTCCTGGCACCCCGAACCGACCACAGTGAATCATATTGTGAACGCCGCTTGCAAGCATCATCTTGTTGCGTAAGTTCACTATGGCGCCTTTCACCCGAGCCGTCCGTGCCTGGCCGGTCATTGGCGGTTATGCTGGCCCCCGTGGTGGCGGGCGCGAGCCTCAAGAACCGGTACAACGTGAGCCGGCTCCCGTTGGCGCACAAAGGAATGGGCGAGGTCTGGACAGCTCACGACACCTTGCTCGACCGCGGTGTGATCGTGAAGGTCGTCAGCGTCCCGAGCGCTGATCTTGTGCGTCGGTTCCGCCGCGAGGCGCTCCTGACCGCCCGGCTCGATCATCCCGGGGTCCCCGCTGTCTACGACCTCGGCGAGCACAACGGCCTGCCCTACGTGGTACTGCAAAAGATCGACGGCATCACTCTCTCGGACCTGGTCGCCGAGCAGGGAGAGCTTCCGATCGCCTGGGTAGCCGCCATCGGAGCACAGGTCAGCAGCGTCCTGCTCGCCGCGCAACACATCGGTCTGGTGCACAGAGACATCAAGCCGAGCAACGTCATGCTGGAGAGAAGCGGCGCGGTCAAAGTGCTCGACTTCGGCTTGGCCGTCATGCGCGACGATGACCGCTACTCGCGGATCACCCTGAGCGGACAGAGCCTGGGCACCGTGGGCTACATGGCACCGGAGCAGATCCTCGGCGGCGCCTCCGACCACCTCACCGACCTGTACGGCCTGGGCGCCACGCTGTTCGACCTGCTCACCGGCCGCGCACCGTTTGCCGGCGTGACCACCATGACCACGGTGCGGCACCAGCTAGCCGACCCCCCACCGCGCCCCGCCGAGCTGCGCGAAGACATCCCCACCGAGCTCGATGATCTCGTCCACGCGCTCTTGGCGACCCGCCCACAGGACCGGCCCGCCAACGCTGCCGAGGTGTACGGCGTACTGGCGCCACTTGCCCAGGACCTTCCTCCCCTCCCCGGCGTGGTCGCCGACGGCATGAGCCCCGTGCGGGCATACGCCGCGATCATCGGGCGGGTGCCGCAGCCGACCCCGCACAGCATGGGAACGTAGACCTGGATGTCGAGCAGGCCGCGAAGCAGGCCGAGCAGCTGCACGCCGCCGGCGAGTTCCGAGCCGCCGCGCGAGAGTGGCGGCGGCTCGCCAGTGAACTCGCGCAGCGGCACGGCGAGGACCAGCGGCTGGTATTCGACTTCCGGCTGCGCGCCGCCCGCGCCCACGTACCACTCGGCGAGCAAAGGCGGGCGTTGCGTCAACTCAACATGCTGCTAGAGGACCGTGTCCGACTGGACGGACCGGAACACGCCACGGTGATGGAACTGCGGCAGGAGATTGAGCGGCTCAACAAGCAGCTCTCGTCTTCACCCCCATCCCACCGATCCGCACCAGACGCGGATCGCTGAACGACCGGGGCAACAGCACGGCCTTCTGCTCCGCGAACCGGCCACCCCCGTAGTGGAAGATCTGCGCGCAGTTCTGACCGCGCGTCTCAGTCGCCAGCGCACGCCGGGCCAGCGACGAGTACATCGCACTGTGCTTCAACCAGGCCGCCTCCTCGCCGTGCCGGTCGAAGCCCCGGCCGCTGGACGCGTGACCGAACGCGTCGTGCACCGCGCGGAACATGTCGTTCTCGCAGTCACTGAGGTACGGGTGCGGGTTGCCGGTCGCGGCGCTGGCCCACACCTTCAACCGGCGCCCCTGCACGTCCTCGACCATGGACTCCACGTCCAGGTACGGGTCCTCGTCGACGATCCGCACCGTCACGCCAAGGCCACCGAACTCGACCCGGCCCACCAGGAAGTGGTACTGCCGCACGGTCTCCCGGCAGAACGCGGCGTACGCGGTAAAGGCCCGCTCGTCCCGGGTCGGTGCGGCCATGTAGGCGTCGGCGATGGCCGCGCCGACCACGGGGTCAAGGCGCACACGCGCATACGCCTCGGGAGCGATGGCCCGACTGTTCCCCGAGCCGTACTGCTGCACCCCGGCGAGCAGGTACGCGACCGGCGAGAAGGATGAGGTCGAGGCGGTGGGCAGCGCAGACGCGAGCAAGGGTGTTCATGGTCCTCCTTCGATCGTTGGGATGAAACGAATCCGGTTCAGTGGGCGGCGATGGCGCCTTCCCGCACGTCGGCCACCTCTGCGCCGTCGCCGGACGCGGCGTGCTGCTCGCGGCGCAGCAGCTCGCCGAGCACGCGAATCTCGGAGACCCGACGGTCCTGATAGAACTTGGCGAATTTGCCGACGGTGGTGCTACGTCCACGACGAGGCATGGATACCCCCAAAGGTGGCTTGTATATCGGAACCAGGAGCAATGTAGCGCTTGTGAACCCTGTAAACAAGAGCCGACGACATGGTAGCGTTCACGTGTGACAAGAGAGCCGAACATGGCCATCGGAGACGCGACCCTGACCGCCAGCGGCATTGCGCGCCTGGCCAACGTCGGCCGGGCCGCGGTCAGCAACTGGCGCCGCCGTTACGCCGACTTCCCGTCACCAGTCGGCGGCACCCCGACCAGCCCATCCTTCGACGCACGCGAAGTAGAGCAGTGGCTCCGCCAGCACGGCCGGCTGCACCGCGCCAGCATCGAGCAGTGGGTCTGGCGACACATCGAGAGCTACCAGCCGGCTGCACAGATCACCGACGCCCTCGGCATCTGCGGCGCCTACCTACTCGTCCGCTCCCAGCAGAACGAGCCCGCCGACGAGGCCCTACTCACTCCGATACAACTCGCCACCCGCCTGGCCGCCCTCGACCCCGGCCTGGCCGAACTCGTCGGCGACTTGCTGCCGAAACAATGGACGCCGCAGCTCACCACCCTGCTGCGCACGGTGAACCAACTTGCCTTCGAGCAGGCCC
Source organism: Micromonospora sp. CB01531 (assembly GCF_001905095.1). Lineage (GTDB taxonomy): Bacteria > Actinomycetota > Actinomycetes > Mycobacteriales > Micromonosporaceae > Micromonospora. The sequence continues at coordinate 53,130 of NZ_LWLS01000074.1, read as the reverse complement.
CGGAGGCTGCCTTCGAGTACCTGCACAACCGGTACGTGACATCGGCCAACCCGCTGTCCGGCCTCGCCGGCACGCCGGACAGCGTCGCCGAGGTGATGCTGGCACTCGCCGGCACCGGCGCCCGCACGTTGGACTTCACCAGCGGCACCGGATCGATCCTGCGCATGGCCGCCGACCTCGCACTTAAGAACGCCACAATCACGCGCTGCTACGCGCAGGAGATCAAGCCGCAGTACGCGCTGATCACCCTGCTACGCCTATGGTTCGTACACCTGCGTGCCCGACGCGCAGGGCACCCCGCGGAGCCGCCCGTCGTACACGTCGGCGACAGCCTGCTCGCCGACGCCCTGCCCGACCTGCGGGCCGACGTCGTCGTGGCGAACTTCCCGTTCGGCATCCATGACTGGGGCCACGACCGCCTCGCCTACGACCCACGCTGGACCTACGGCCTGCCCCCGCGCACCGAACCCGAACTCGCCTGGGTGCAGCACGCCCTGGCCCACCTCTCCCCCGACGGCACCGCCGTCGTACTCATGCCCCCAGCTGCCGCGCTGCGCCCGGCCGGCCGCCGCGTCCGCGCCGAACTGGTACGCCGCGGCGCGCTGCGCGCCGTCATCGCCCTGCCCGCCGGCCTCATGCCACCGACCGGCATCGGCCTGCACGTCTGGGTCCTCACCCAGCCCAACCCGCAGCAGCCACCCACGGCAGGTCTACTGGTCGTCGACACCACAACCGCCTCGAAGACCCGCCCCCTGAACGACATTGTGGGGACAGCATGGCGTGCCTACCTGTCCAACGACACCGCCGAAGAGCCCGGCGTCCACCGCACCGTACCCGCCATCGATGTGCTCGATGACCAGGTCGACCTGACACCGCAACGCTACGTACCTCAGCCCAACGAGCTCGCCGCCACCCCGGCGCAGATCCTCGCCAAGATCAGCGACTTCGACGAGCTCCTTGAGGAGCTACGGCGCGGCCTCCCACCCGTACAGCAGGTACACACCGCAGCACTACACGCAGCCCCACAAGCCGACATTGCCGACCTGATCCGATCAGGGAGCATTTCCGTGCATCGCGCGACCTCACGCACCCGATCAGTCAGCACCGCCTCCGACAACGCAGTGCTGACTGCCTCCAACATCCTGTCCGGACGCTCGGCAGCCGGGTCTAACGACCAGGCTGAAGACGACCATCCGGGACCGCGCGTGCAGGCCGGTGACATCCTCATCCCGATCATCGCCCGCGAGATCATCGCCCACGTAGCAACCCCGGAGCAGATCGGAGCAGAACTGGGCCCGGGCGTGCAGCTGATGCGCGTCGACACGACCCGCTTCGACCCGTGGTTCGTCGCTGGCGTCATCTCCCGCACAGACAACCTGCGCGTCGCCGGCCGCGCCTCCAGCACTGGAAGCGGGACACTCCGCATCGACATCAGGCGACTCACGATCCCCGTGCTGCCGCTGGACCAGCAGCAAACGTACGGACAAGCCTTTCACCAACTCGCCGCATTTCGCACCAGGCTCGACCAAGCCGCCGCTACCGGAACCGCCTTGGCCCGCGATATCGCCGACGGTCTCACCGCCGGCGTTCTCGGCGTCTCGCCCTGACCACGAAATGGCTGGCGAGCCGTTGTTCATGGCATCCCAACAGCGGAACGTCGCCGAGCCGCAACAGACGAGCCGCCCCACCAACAGTAATCGCCAGGCGGAGGACTGCATGGTCTCGCGCCGGCTTCACATCGAACCGGGCGCGCGTCAGGCGCGCGAGACCGTCCTGCTCAATCGGCGACCGGAGCCGCGGCGACCGCGAGACGTGGTAACGGGTTGGGAACGAGCCGGACCGCCACTCGTGATGGCGGCCGCGTCAATCGGCCAGATCGGCAGGTGCCGGCAGCGGCGAGAAAGCCAGTTCAGCGTCGCACGCGAGGGCCTGCTGCCGGCAGCGTTGCGCGAGATCGAGGTCACCGCCCGGTCCCCCGAGGTCTTGCGCCAGTGCGTCGAAGTCACGCCGGGCATTCCGATAGTCCCCGGCGAGCATGCGGACGTTGGCGAGGTCCATCCGGACAGCGATGACCTGCGGCTCAAGGAGGCCTGCTCGCGTCGGCAGCAACGCCTGCTGCAGGACCTCCGCAGCTTGCGCGAAGCGTTCCGCCTCGGCCAACTCTCGTCCCCGCTCACGCAGTTCTTCCAGTTGTTGCGGCTCACCAGCCACTGCCGGGCCTATCCGCTCAATTGACCCGTCAGTCCTTGCCGGCGGTGTCCGGCGTCCACTTCCCGTTGAGGCCTGATCCGTCTCCGGATGGAACGGGGCGAGCAGCTGTTCGACGTCCGATGCCGATCCGGGGCGGTCGGTCGGCTTCTTGGCGAGCAGGCAGTAGAGCAGGTGTGCCAGGTCGTCGGGAACGTCGTGCCGGTATTCGGTGATGACGGGGATCGGTGCCTGGATGTGCCGGCGGAGCATGTCCGGGGCGTTCTTGGCCTCGTAGGGTGGGCGTCCGGTGAGCATTTCGAAGAGGATGCAGCCGAGCGCGTACAGGTCGGCCGCGGGTCCCGTCGGGTTTCCGGCGGCCTGTTCCGGTGCGATGTACGGCGGAGTGCCCAGCGTGTGACCGGTAGCCGTCAGTCGGGACGCCTCGGCGGGACCGAGCAGGGCTGCGACACCGAAGTCCAGGACCTTGACTCCTCCCGAGGGAGTGATCATGAGGTTCTGGGGCTTGAGATCGCGGTGCACCAGGGAAGCATCGTGGGCAGTGGCGAGCACGGAGCAGACCTGGCTGGCTATCGAGGTGGACTCGCCGACGCTGAGCTGCTCCCGTTCGGCGATGAGGTCGGCGAGCTCGATGCCCCGCACGAGTTGCATGACGATGTAAAGGTCTTCGCCGTGTTCTCCGAGGTCATGGATGACCGGCACACCGGTGTGGTCGAGACGTGCCGTGACACGCGCCTCCCGCCGGAAGCGCTTGACCGCGACGTCCCGTTCGTCCTCAGGCACCTCCATCTGCCGGAGGAACTTGACGGCCACCGGCCGGTCGAGCCGCTCGTCGTAGCCTGCCCAGACCTGGCCCATTCCGCCACGCCCGATCGGGTACGTGAGCTCATACCGGTCGGCGATGCGGTCCCGCGCCTGCACCTCTGCCTCTCCCTCTTCGCGTGCTGGCCCCTACCGCGGCCAGCAGTTACGTTAGCTGCCGCTGCACGAGGCGGGCGGTCAGGAACGGGCTGGGCGTGCCGTGCCAGAACACCGCCAGCTCGTCGCGGGGCCGGGTGGCCGCCACGAAGAGCAGGGAACGGTCCCGCTGGCGCTCGCGCTGGTAGCGCTTGGGGTCGGTGTCCCGGTACCGGCTGATCATCTGGCGTGGCACCAGCCCGTCACTGACGCCGGCGATGATCATGCGCTGGTACTCGAGGCCCTTGAACCGGTGCATGGTGCCGACGTGGATGCCGTCCGGCTGCTTCGGGCCGTCCGGCCCGATCTCCACGGCCGGCAGTTCGTCGGCTTCCAACCGGCTGAGCACGTCTGCCGCTAGTTCCCTGGTCGGTAGGCAGATGGCCACCGAGCCGTCGGTCGGGTTGCCCCAGGCCCGCAGCTGCTCGGCGATCAGATCCCGTTCCTGCGCCCAGGTCGCCGCGCCTCGGAACGCCGGCCGGGCGCCCCGCAGCAGCGAGCGGTAACCCGCCAGGTCCTCCTCGCCACCGTCCAGGTCGTCGTACACCTCTCCGGTCATGATCTGCAGTGCGTCGGCCAGGATTTGCCGGGTGGTGCGGTAGCTGAGGGTGAGGCGGGACGAGCGACCGCGGATGTTGATGCCGAGGCTGCTCAGGGTCACGTGGTTGTCGTAGATGCGTTGGTGGGTGTCGCCGGTGAGGAACAGGTCGTCCGGGCCTGGAGCAACCATGGCGCGCAGCATCTTCCAGTGGGCGGCGCTGAGGTCCTGGGCCTCGTCGACCACGATGTGGCGGTAGCGGGGGCGGTGGAAGCCGCCGGATGATTCGCTGGACGCTGCTGCGCGGTCCATCTCCAGGCGTGCTGCCCGCTGGGCAACCTGGCGCCAGGTCCAGACACCGCGGCCTTCGAGCCACGTGGTGAAACGCTCGGTCAGCTGCCAGATCTGGTCCCGCTCGACGCGGGTCAGACTGCGGCCTCGGTTGGGGCGACGCGCCTTGAAGTACTCAGTCCGAGAGTTGAGGACCTGGCCGAGGATCACCTGGGTCCACTCGGCGGCGAGGAACTCCGCGTCCCAGCCGGACTCGCCGGTCTCGAGGAGGAACTCGCTCCACAGCTCGGGGACCCGGTTGTCGTCGACGACCCGCCGGCTCCCACCTGCCTTCGCCTCGGTCACGACGCGGCTGGCAAGCCGGTCGATGTTGACGATGTCGACGCGCGCCACCAGTTCCTGGCCGCCGAGTGCCAGCAGCCGGGTCCGCAGGTCGGCGGCGAGGTTGCGGTTGAATGTGGTGAGCAGGATTGGCTTGTCCGTGCCAGGCGGCAGCTGCCGGGCGAGGTGCGCGACCCGGTGCAGCGCGACGATCGTCTTGCCGGTGCCGGGGCCGCCGCCGACCCGGGCAGGGCCGTTGTACTTCTTCTCGACCAGCTTTCGCTGAGTGGGGTGCAGGAAGATCTGCCACCGCTCGAAGGCTTCACCGATGATCGCCTGCAGCGCCTCGTCGTCCGAGGTGACCTGTGTGGCGGGGCGTTCCACCGCCGCTTCGAAATCCTCCGGGTCGACCGGTTCGTCGGCGCGTACCGGGTCGGTGACCTGCTTGAGCACCTCGTCGTAGGGGGTGCCGTCGAAGAGCGCGAACAGGACGTCGGTGGTGAGTTGCGGCGCCCGGTCGAGCAGTTCCAGCAGTTCGGCCTCGGTGGTGAGTTCGCGGATCTGCGGCAGCAGCGGCTCGGAGACGCCCAGGTCCAGGAGCTGGGCGTCGGTGTACACGTCGAAGAGGGGCTTCTGAGCGGGCTTCGGCTCGGTGTCCGGCGGCACGACCCGGCCGACGATGCTGTCGCCGACCGGCGCCAGGTCGATGACCTCGATGCCGCCGGTGATCCGGTTGATCCGGTACGCGTACCGGGACAGGTCGTCGTACACCTCGCCCCGGTGCTTGACGTCGACGAGCAGATAGTCCCGGTCGGCGATGTGCAGCAGCAGCGCCCGGTAGTCCCGGTTGACCCGGGCGGACATTAGCCGGGCGTCGCCGTTGAGCGACTTCAGGTTGAGCCCCGGGTTCTCCGGGTTGTGCCGGAACTTGTGCATGAACTCGTAGACTGCGCCGATTTCGGCGCGGGTGAGCTTCATGACCTCCTTGTCGGCTCGGTCCAGCATCCGCAGGGTGGCTCCGGTGCTCATCAGCTCTGTCCCCCACTCGTCCCCGTGAGCTGTGCTGCCAGCTCCTCAACCGACCACTCCCGCGCGGTCCGCGCATGCCAGCCCGCCTCGGCGTACGCGCGGTCCCGGTCTTCCGTCTCCGGGTCGTCGACCGGTCCCGTGAGCACGATGGCGATCCGCCGGTCGGGCCAGGCGAGTTCGGCCGGCCACGCCTGGTCGCCGAGCTCGTAGCCCACCACCGGCGCGGGCAGGTTCTGCCGCGCGAGCTGCTGGACGAGGAGCTCCAGCGTGTTCTCGTCGCGGTCCATGTACCGCAGGACCTCCTGCCAGGGCGACTCGTCGTCGACCGGATCCGGCTCGGCCTGCACCGGCTGAGGCGCGACGCCGAGCCAGGTGGCGGTTTCCTCGTCCAGTGGCAGTGCGCGCTGGGCCAGCACCAGCCCGGTGCCTTCGGTGACCGCCATCGACGCGGGATCGAAGGCGTCCAGCGCGGAGACCGCAAGCTGGCCGGCGTCACCACCGCCGTTGCCGAGGAACTGGATGACGTTGCCCCAGGCGAGCCAGGCCGTCCAGCGCTCCTTGTGTCCCTCGTCGGCGACCGCGGCCGGCAGGTCGTCGACGACGGTGAGCGCTGACCATGTCGGCAGTGGCTTGGTGCGGCCGTCGACAACGAGCGTCACTGCGCAATCGGCGTTGTCGCGAGCGCGGGCGACGATGATGTGGCGTTGCGGGGAGGGCGCGGGCAGCGATTCGCCGCGCAGCGAGGCGAGCAGTCGCTCACCGACGCCGGCGGAGTCGGTGGGGCTGTTGTCGCGGGCCTGCTTGAGCATCCCGGCCAGGGTCGCTTCCGCGCGGCGCTGCCATCGCACGAGATCAGGGTCGGCAAGGAAGCGCATCAGCTGCTCGACCGGGTTGGTCCAGATCGTCTCTTCGAGTTCGTCCGGGTCTGCGCCCGGGAGGAACTTCCGATAGTTGTCCCGGGCCGCCTGCTTGCAGACCCCGCCGTACGGCATCCAGCGCCCGTGTCCCTCGGCGCTCCCCCAGGTCTTGACGTCATCCCAGGTGGCGGCGAAGACCAGGTAGCCGTGGGCGCGCAGCCGGGCTCGCTTCTCGGCGTCGTCGGCCAGCCGGTTGTACTGGGGTGTGGCGTGGTACTTGAACCCGTCGAGATAGACCGCCACCTCAGGAGAGGGCGCGTCGAGTCGCTTGAAGTGCACGTCGGGTCGGGTGCCCTTGACCGTGTTCTGCAGCTTCATCTGCCAGTGGGTGACGCTCTGCCCGCCGTCGCGGATGAATCGCAGGTCGGCGATGCGGGCGCCGTCGTGGTCGCGGCGCCGGTCGATGCGCAGCCCGGAGCCTGGCGTCTCGCCGAGGGTGAGCAGCTTGGTCAGGAACTGCAGCTCTAGTTCGCTCTCCACCTGATGGATCAGCGAGATTTCATCGGTACGGGTGCCCTCCTGGACATCCCAGGTGTCGAGAAGCTTGTCGAGCATGCCCAGCGCCTCGTCGCGGCTCATCAGCGCGAAGTGCTCGTTGCGGGCGTAACGCAAGAGGCACCGGTGGCACACCGGCTTCGCCTCGTGCCGGCAGTCGCAGTCGGCGATGCGCTGCCGGGCCAGCTCCAGCACCGCGCGGAACTCCTCCGGCTTCGCCAGCCGGTGAAGGTAGCCGGTGCCCTGCGGCTGGGTGTCGTAGACGACCACGAAGTTGCGGGTGCCGTCGCTCTGCCCATCCGGCATGGTGGCGGACACGGCCTGCAGATGGGCCGGCTCGCCGCCGTACTGGGCCGATATGCCGAGCTTGATCGCGGCGGCGAAGGACAGCAGTCTCTCCTGCACCAGCGCGGTCGCCGCCGGAATGAGGATGCGCAGCGCCTCGGTCTCGAGCTCGTGGGCCAGGATCAGGTCCACGTGCGCCTCCGGCACTGCCGGGGAGCGCCGGTACGGACACCAGGGCCGGTGATGCTCCGCGCCCTGCACGACGGTCGCACCGGAGGCCTGCGCAGCGAGCTGCTGGCTCGCCGCCGGCAGGCCGTCTACGGTGGTGCCACCGCAGGAGGTACAGGTGTGGAACCGGTTGATCCGCACCTCGTCACCGGCGAAGAGCTCGGCGGCGCGGTCGTACCGCTGGGCGCCGAGGTTGAAGTGGCGGATCATGGCGTGCCGGCTGTAGTCGACGCCGAAGGTGTCGTGCGCGTGCCGCCACGACGAGCCGACCTTGGCGGGGTCGATGTCGACCGCGACGGTGGTGGCGTAGAAGCGGCGGTCCCGGTCGTCGCTGTCATCCCGGATCCGGGCGTCGTCGCGCTTGTCCCGGCTGTAGACACGGGTCGGCTGGAGCACCTGGAACAGCCGTCCGTGGTCGGCGATGCCCCGATCCTGGCAGCGCGGGCAGACGCTGGTGTCCTCCTTGGCCAGGTGGGTGCGCACGTACCCGCACTGGGCGCAGACCCGCCACTGCTCGTACGCGGGCCGGTCGGCCGGGCCGACGTCGAGGCCGGAGATCTCGTGCTTGTAGCCGCGGATGTAGTAGCTGTTGCCTGGGGCGATCTCGACGAGCGCTTGGCGGGCGGGGCGGGCGTACTCGCGCAGTTCGCTGTGGAACCGGCGGTCGCCGTCGGTCTGCTCCTCCCAGGTCAGGGTGGCTTCGAGGTCGGTACGGCTGTCGATGAGCGCGTAGTTCGGCAGCAGCCCAAACTCGACCATGGTGCCGTGGGCGGCGGCCGCGCTGACCTCGCGTAGGCGGCGGCGGACCGCGGCTTCCTCCGCCTTGAGCATCCTGATCTCGCGGGCGTGGTCCGGGTCGCTGGGCACCAGGGCGCCGCGGGCGGTGGCGATCTCCTGGAGGCGGCGCCGCAGATCGGCCAGCCGTTCCTCCCAGGTCTCGTCGGCCTCCTTCACCCGGTGCACGATGCCGTCGACCGCGAACTCCCGAAGCTGGTCGGCGGCGGCGCGCAGGACCTTGTCACCGAACAGCGCCAGGAAGTCCTCCACCAGCCGGGCGCCGTCGCGGCGGCCGGCTTCGGCGAGGTTGGTGAGCCAGCCGCTCGGTCCGAAGAGGACGTGCGCCCGCCGGGGCATCGGCAGCACTCCGGGCAGCCGGCCGCGCGCGGCCAGGTCGATCAGGTGCGCCAGGTACTGCCGGCGCAGGATCTCCACGGCGGACAGGAAGCAGCCGGGTGGCACAATGTGCCCGGCGATCATGTCCCGCGGCTCGGTCAGGTAGTAACGGTCCCGCTCGCTGCGCCCGACCAGGGTGAGCACGAGGGCGTTGCCGCTCTTACGGCCGGCCCGGCCGGCCCGCTGCACGTAGTTGGCCGGTCCGTGCGGGAGGGACGCCAGCACAACCGCGGAGAGCGCCCCGATGTCGATGCCCATTTCCAGGGTGGGCGTGCAGGAGAGCACATTCGGGTCGGTGTACCGCTGGCCCTCGCGGAACTGCTTCTCCACAGTCTCCCGCTGGGCGCGGGTGAGCATGCCGGTGTGCTCGCCGGTGACGACCCGGAAGACGGAGCTTTCCAGGTAGAGCCGCCGGTAGTAGTCGTCCGGCGCGGTGTCGTCGTGGGCGGCCTGGAGCCGGCCGCGGCAGCGGTACTGGCGGCACGGCTGGCCGAGCCAGTCGCCGACCCGGTCGGGGTGTTCGGTCTGCTGCCAGTGGCAGGTGTCGCAGCCGACTCCCGCGCGCACGGCGTCGGCGTCGGCGAGCCGCGTGACCCGCAGGTGGCCGGGCATCAGCCCGTACACCGCGTTGCCGTCCTCGGCCTCGCCAGCGGCGACGATGCCGGCGGCGGCCAAGGCCGGCAGCAGCCGGGAAAGATAGGTGCCGGTGTCGCCGAGGTCCATGCCGAGGCACCGCGAGGTCCAGTCCTGGTACCAGTTGCCACGGGCCGCGATCGCGTCGAACTCGGAGCGGGACTTCGACGTCGCGAGCAGGAACGCCGGCGCCGACACACCCTTCGGGAACGCGGGCATACCGGCCGGGCGGCCACCCCAGACCTGCCACCGGGTGCCACCCCGCTTCAGGTACGGCACCAGCCACTCGTGGTAGACCGCGCCGCGGGTCCGCAGCCGCTCCAGCAGGCCGCGAAGGAACGCGAGGTAGCGGGCGTCGTCCGGGGGCGCGGCACTGAGCTGCGCGGGGCCGGTGAGGTGGACGTCCCGGCAGATCGCGGCGGCCTTCGCGGGATCATCGAGGGCGACCTCGACGGCGACACTGCGGGTCAGCTCCAGCGTGCGCCCCTGGCGGGAGCGCAGCCCCGTCTCCATCACGGCGGCGAAGACGAGTCGCTCGCTGATCAGCGACCAGGTCTCCCGGCTGCCGGTGTGCTCACCGGCGAGGAGACTGTCGACCCCCGGCTGGTCGTGCAGGTCGGGCGGGACGACGGTGGAGAGGATCTCCGGCTGGGCGGCCGCCTCCACCATCTTCGCCACAAGATCGTCGAGCCCTACGGGCTCACCCGGCGAGAGCTGGTCGGCCAGCAGGGAGCGCAGCGAGAAGGCGTAGGAGCGGTTGGCGACGAAACCGGCACGGTGCGCGGCGTCCTGGACCGAGTCGTTGAACAGGAGCGTCTTCTTCTCGCGCTCGTCCAGCTCCCCGCCGGTGAAGAGCTGGGTGATCGCTACCGAGGCGAGGGTGGCCAGACCTGCACCGAGGAAGCGGATGCCGTGGTCCATCTCGCAGGACGGGCAGCGGTCCTTTTCCGCCGCGTCGATCGCGGACAGGTCGCCGAGCACAACGATCGCGTCGTCGCCGGGCTCGCTGTCCCGTTGCGGGTCGAAGGGGCGCACCCGGCGGCCGTACTCCAGGACCAACAGGCCGCCGGGGCGCTGCCGGATCTCATCCTCGGTCGCGGCGATCAGCGCGCGGACTCGGCGCTTGTCCCTGCCAACACTGGCCCGGTAGATCTTGTCCGGGTCGGTCTCCAGCTCCTGCGGGTCCTTCTCCGGCGACAGCGCCATCCAGCCGGAACGGCCGCAGTGCCGGCAGTAGATGGCCGGTAGCCGAGGGTAGCGGTTGTCGGCGACCACCACGTCCGCGTCGGGCGCGTACGGGTCGAGCTCGCGGGGTGATTCGCCGTACCAGCCGAAGGCGGGCTGGTGGGAGGTGCCGCGCAGCAGCCGGGAGACCGCGCGTACCCACAGGTGGGTCTCGATGTTGAGCAGCGGGCGACCCGGCGCCTGCGGATTCTGCGCCATCGAGAGCAGGCCGACGAAGCGGGCGAGGGCCTTCGCGGTGACCTCGGGGCGGGTTTTCATGGCGCTGCCCCAGCCGGTGGCGTTCTTCCGGGGCAGCACGTCGATAATCTCGTCGAGGGTGCCCGGCCGTGCCTGCAGCGAGTCGAGCACCGCCTTGGTCAGCGGGTGCTGGCGCAGCAGCTCACCGAGTCGAGTGGGGTTGTCGAGGCAGGGTTCGCCGAGCACCAGTTCGGCGACCTCGGCCATCATCCGGTCGGGGTGGCGTTCGTCGACGGCGGCGAGCTGCTCGGGGCTGGGCAGCGGCAGGTTGAAGTCCTGGCGGGCCATGAACTCGCCTGGCTCGTAGCGGTCCTCCCCCACGAGCGATTCGGCGTCGAAGGGGACGCCGAAGACCTGCTCGGCGACCTCACGGATGGCCGTTCGGCCGTCCCGGCCACCACCCTCGCCGAGGGTGGCGGAGGTGGCGACCGGGCAGATCGGCCCGAGCGGCCGGTCCGGCTCGTCAAGACCGAGCGCGGCGGCGAGCCGCCGCAGCAGCATCGCCACGTCGGTACCCTGCGCGCCGTCGTAGGTGTGGAACTCGTCCAGCACCACGTACGCCGGCTCGGCTCCCTCCCAGAGCGGCAGGTCATCGGCGCGCTGCAGCAGCAGGTCCAACATCTTGTAGTTGGTGATCAGGATGTCCGGCGGAGTGCGCCGCATCTCCGACCGCTTGGTCATCACATGCGGGTACTCGATCGCCGCCACGTCACCGATGTAAAGGCCGGCGGTGACCCCGCTGAGCTCCGGATCGGAGAGAAGCTCGTTGATGCGCTGCGTCTGGTCGGTCGCGAGGGCGTTCATCGGGTAGAGCAGGATCGCCTTGACGCCGGCCCTGCCCTGCTGCCGCTGCCGGCGACAGTGGTCGAGCACGGGAATCAGGAACGACTCGGTCTTGCCGGAGCCGGTGCCGGTGGTGATCAGCGTCGGCTCGGCCGCCCTGCCCTTGGTCGACAGTCGGGCGAACGCCTTCGCCTGGTGCAGGTAAGGGGTGAAGTCGGCCGGTGCCCAGTCCAGGCACGCCCGCCAGTCCCCCTCCGCCGGGCGGAAGGGGGTGCGGATCCGCAGGTACGGCCCGCGGAAGATGCCCTGCTCCGGGTGGGAAAGAAAGCCCTCCAGGCCCTGGCGTACGCCCTCCTCGGTCAGGCCGAAGGTGGTCGTCAGGTACTGCGTGAGGGCCCGGCGCAGGGTGTCGGCGGCGATGGTCGGCTTCATGCTGTCTGCCAGCCCGCGTCGATGGCATCCTGAAGGCGCTTGCTAAAGACGGCGTGCGCCTGTCGGTACTCGTTCTCCCGATGCGCCCTGTAGAACGGCGCCTTGTATCCCTCAGGTGGGGGGTTCCGATCCGGGTCGCTCAAGTACGCCATCAACTCTTCGTAGTGCATCTTTTCTTGCCCAAGCCCAAAAGCGTTATGCGCCCTCGCTATCCTACGACCGGCCGAGTCAAACCACATCTCGCTCTCACGATCGGCGAGGATAGCGTATCGAGACTGATAGACGGCGGCCAGTTCCTCGAAGGAGATGCCGAGCCAAACAGCCACAATCGCATCGATTTCTACCAGCGCCTGCCGCCGTGCACATTCGGTCCGTAGAGGAAACTCTTCTGTCCATGTCTCACCACTTATCCCAAGCGACTGGAGGCCACTGGACTTGATCGCCCACGCTTCATGCACCCAGCCAGGCTCCGCCAACTCTCGCAATAATGGGGCATAGGGGCGGGTCAGGCAATTCAAGCGCAGCACCCTCAGAAGCAGGGCCGCTGCCAGAGGATGGTCGATTGCAGGCGTTGGCATTGCAAGCACGTCCCCTCCATACAAGGTTGACTTGCCTGCTATTCGGATCAAATAGTCGAGCGGGAGGCTCGCCCAGAAGCCGGCGACAAGGGCGGTTTCTCGATTGGTTGGAAGAGCGAGGGTGTGAACGGCCTTCACGTGAGTTGGCCCAGGCGGCACGAGGGACGCAAAAAGGCTCCGCTCCGTGTCAAATGGGATCATCTCACGCCAACACACGCGAAAGAAATCCGTGAAATCCCTTCCGTCCCACCGCTCCTTCAGCGAGTTGAACTGACTCTCATTCGGCCCGCGCACTAGCGTCGTAGATGGAACGAAGTCAGCGGGCAGGCAGCCTAGGTCCACCGGATCCCAGTCGTTGTTACTCCGACAGGGCTCCCGCGGCTCCTTGCTGAAGGGTGTTGCGGCCGCGAAATGTGGACCCTGAAGAATAACGTCCGCGAGGGTTTCGACCCTGCCGCTGAACTCCTGGAGAACGCCTTCACGCTTGGCAAGGCCCTCGACATATCCACGACTGATCCATGGCCGCCGTGAACCGAGTTTGAGCCTCGCGTGCGCCAAGGCACGCATCGCGCCCTGTTCGGCCATCGTAACCGGGTAACGAATCGGAGTTTCCAAAATCGCGAGGTCTTTTACGCCGGAAAGCTCTTTCCATTCTGCGAGCACAGCCTCGTCGACTTTTACGACCCGATCCCGATGTGGCCGAATGTCCCATTGCGATCCAAGCTTCGTTCCTGGTCTTGGCCCAATGCCGTCATGATTCAGCGAGGCGACCAAAACCGACGGATCGAAAAGGTAGCTTAGGTGAAGGAAGTCCGGACCTTGAGCCCGCCCATAAATATGGACTCCGAAAGAGAAATTGTTATGAACGTCGGCGAGAATCTTTCGTTCGTTGCGGAAATGGGCATGAACTCGCAGACGCTGAAGAGTGCTAGACCGCAAACGCCTCTCATTGGTCCCGGTCAGGTGAGAGTCAGGATGCAGTAGGCCAATTACTCCATCCGACCCGGCCACGCTCCAAGAGTGAAGAATGAATGCCCTGTAGAGGTCGATTTGCGTTCCCACTAGTTGCGGGTAGTTTGCCCCGGCACCGAGAAACGCTACAACGCTCGCATTTCGCGCCATCTCGCTAAGGTACGTCGGCGCGCCCGCTGTGAGCACCTCAGCCTTACGCCGACTCCGATTAAATTGATCGAAGGCACCCTTCACCGCGAAGGCAGGCTCAAGTTCGGCGAGAACAACGTCTTCTTCCCAGCGCGGGCGAACCCAAGGTGGGTTGCCAACCTGCAGGTCGAAGCCGCCATTGGCGAAGGCTTGGGCGAAAAGGAGCTCCCAATGAAAAAAGCCCTGCTGTTCCGTAAGCTGTTCGGCGGCGAGCAACCATGGGAACCGGTCGGCGAGGGTCCAGGACGAGTCCACCCCGACCAAGCCCTCCAGCCGACCCTCGAACTCGCTCATCTCTTTCAGGCTCGTGAAGGTCCTGCCAAAGAACCGTTCGGTGTCCTCGTCCAGGTCACGCCTGCCGATGAGTGCCTCGACGAAGGTGAGCCAGTCGTCGAGGTCGACCAGCGGCACCTGCTGGCGAAGCTGTTCGGCTATCGTTATCTGCCTTGTGCCGCCGGTCAGTTTGGTCGGCATCTTGAGCTGCTGCGGCTGTACCTGCCCGAAAAAGTCCGCGACCTCGTAGACCGCTGGCTCCTCGTGCACCGGCTCCTCGCGGACGTGGGTGACCTGAACCGGGCTGGGCGGATATGCGGCGTGGTCGGAGCCGTCGAGCAGGCCGACCTTGTCCAGCCGCCAGAACCACAGTGCGCACCACACGTCCATTAGCGTCTTGAGCCGCCAGTACGGAGTGCCGGGGGCGGTCAGGTCGGAGAGGATCTTGTCCCGGGCTACCGCCTCGGTCACGGGCGGCAGGTCCACTGCGCCCCAGACCTTGATGTCGCGGCGGATCTCCCCTTCAGAGATGTCGAGCCGCTGCTGCACCAGCCCCCACAGGAACTCTACCCGGCGGGCCAGCGCCTGCAACCTCTTGACCTGGGAGTTCCTCCCCTTGGCGGACGGCACCCGCTTCATCGCCGTACGCCATGCCTTGAGCCTGGCGGTCTCCTCGGGTGCGAGCTCGCGGGCCTCCTTCTCCCCCGCGGCCGCGCCCCACCCGTCGGCGGGGAGCAGGAAGTGGTGGATGCTGCCCTCGCCGATCGGCCCGTCCCGGAACGGCTTCTCCGTCGGTGCGGTGGTCAGCCACGACTTGTCGGCGAGCTGCTTCGGGTCGTAGAGCTTTCGTCCACAGCCGATGAGGGAGTTGCCGCGCTGGAGGTGCAGACCGAACCAGGGCGCTTTGAGGCCGGCGTGCATGACGTTGAGCCAGAGCGACACCTCGGCCAGCTCGACCGCAGTGCGGTTGAGGTCGACGCCGTAGCAGTTGTGCAGGGCGATGTACGCCTTCACCCGCTGAAGTTCCAGGTGGTACTGCTCGGGGTCGAGAGTGGTGTCAAGCTCCTTCTGCCGGCGGCGCAGGTATTCGGCGGCGACCTGGTTGATCGCCTCGTTGAGGAACGCTCCGGAGCCGAGCGCCGGCTCGCAGATGGTCCAGTTCAGCAGCTCGCGTGCCGGCGTGACCGTGCCGTCTTGGTCGAGGCGGTACTTCAGGGCGAGCTGAACGGTGACCTCGGTGAGCGACTGCGGGGTGTAGTAGGAGGCGCTGGTCTGGCGGTCACGGCCGGCGAGCCGGTAGACGAACGCGCCGGGGGCGTAGCTGACCCGGCTGCGGACGCCCGTGTACGGGTCCTCCTTGTAGACGAAGACGCCGTCGTCGTATTCGTCGGCCTTGGAGGCCGGGATCATCCAGGAGCCGTCCTTGGGGTCGCCGTTCTTGGCGACCTCGTAGAGCTGCTCGGTGGCGACGAAGCCGGTGTAGGACATCAGGCCTTCGTAGACGGCGCCGAGTTGGTTGATGCCGAGCTGGGCGTAGGAGATGAAGCCGCCGCGGCGCTTCCTGGCACCCTTGGTGAGCATCAGCCGGCGCAGCACCTGGTAGAGGACCTTGTTGCGCAGCCGGGTGTCGATGGTCGGCGCGCCAGGGGCGTCCGGATCGTCGCTGTCGGGCTTGGGAATGAGCCGACCGATGAGCTTGGTCTTCTCCGGCAGGAAGAGGTCCGACTTCATCGGCTCGAAGCGCAGGCCCTCGCCCTCGCTGGCCTTGTCGTCGACTTCCGCGCCGCCGCGTTCCCGGTGGCCCTCGTTGACCATGCGGAAGAGCAGGTCGAGCGACTCGTACAGGTGGAAGCCGCCCTCGGCGGAGGGGGCGAGCCGGCGGGAGACGAGGTCGCCGACGCGGGCGAGGCTGTAGCCCTCGACGTACTCGCGGTCGTTGACCGGCAGCACGCCCAGCTCGGGGCGGGCCTCGGCGTAGAGCAGGAAGAGGATTCGGTAGAGGTAGCGCAGCGCTTCCCGGCCGAGCTCCTTGGCTAGTTCGTCGAGGTCCATCACCTGTTGCGGCTGGTAGCCGGCCTGCCGGATGCGGTCGAGGACCTCGTTGGCGATGAGTTCGACGGAGACCTTCAGGCCCTCGCGGAGTTCGCTGGAGACGCCGACGGCGTGCTGGCGGGAGCCGGCGACCAGGTCGGCGAGGGGTTCGGTGCCACCCTCGGCGGGCGGGCGCAGCGAGTCGGCGCCGAAGAGGGCGGCGACGACGTCGTACTCCTTGTCGTCGTTGCGGGCGTACGCGGTGTCTAGGCTGACGGCGAGGTAGCGGCCTTCGCCCCAGGCGCTGCGGTCGGCGAGGGTGATGACGCCGCCGCTGAGGATGAGTACGTAGCGGGGCGGGTTCTCGGCGGCGAAGAGCCAGGAGGCGAGCTTCGCGCCGGTGGTGATGGTCTCGTTGCCGGGCAGGGTGACCGCGTCGAGGAGGCGGCCGGCCTCGTCCGGGTCTTGGGCGGCCTCGGTGTCGACGGCCCAGCCGCAGTCGAGCGCGACGATGCCGTGCCCGGTGGTCAGCTCGGCGTGGGCGACGGTGATCTGGTGTTCCTGGCCGGCGCGCTCGACGGTGATGGTCTGCGGCTGCGGCTCGAAGCCAAGCTCCCGCAGCAGGTCCTGGTGCAGCTTGCGCAGCCGTTCCGCGTCGAAGAACTCGTCGTCGGCCAGCTCGGTCTTGGCGTCGAAGTAAGGCCGGCGCATGCCGCGCAGTCCGGCGCGGGGCGTGACACGCCCGCCCTTCTCGTCCTCCGACCACTGCTTGAGCAGGCCGCCCTTGAGGGTGGTGGGCAGGATCTCGGCGAGGTAGTGGGCGGAGAGGTATTCGCCGCGGTTGGTCAGCGACTCGAAACTCATGCTGCACTCTCCGGGGACGGTACGAGGACGGCGAGCACCCGCAGCAGCGGGTCGCCGGCGGTTTCCAGGCGGTCGAGCAGATCGTGCTGCTCCTGGACGGTGGTCTGCACGCGCTGGCGGCGCTTCTCGCGGTGCGGCGCGGGCAACTCGTCGAAGATGCTGGCCTGCTGGAAATGGGTCAGCTGCTGGCGGTACTTCTCCAACGGCTCGGCGTTGGCCGCGGCCCACTCGTCGCGCTTGCCCTCCAGGTACTCCCGGGCCACCTGAACGGCCTGCGGCAGGAGCTGGCTGAGCGGTTCGAGCGCGATCGCTTCCGCGCGGTTGACCATCGACGGGTCGACGTTGGCCTCGCGGAGTGCCACGTCCATGGGCCGGATCTCCGGCGCCACGGGCAGGCCGGAGACGGCCATCCACTGCACCACGGTCGGCTGGCCGAGGCGGTTGGCGTAGACGCCCTGGATCAGGTAGGTCGGGGTGGCCACGTCGGCGGTGAGCACCGGGGCCTGCTGGCGGCCGAGGCGGATGAGCACCTTGTCGACCAGCCAGTCGACCATCGGGTGGACGTCGCTGAGGAAGGCGATCTCAGGCCACATCGGTGTCTTGCTCTGCCGGGCCTGGTCGAGTTTGCGTTGGGCGAGGGTGCGGTCGAAGGTGACCTTGAGCCGAAGGTCTTCGCCTTCGCCGTGGGCGCGCAGGTAGGAGCGGGGCAGGTCGGTGAGCCGGTGGACCAGGTCGTCGGGGGCGAGGAAGGTCAGCAGTTCGTCCTCGCGGCGCAGGTCGATGTGGTCCTCGGGCCGGTCTTCGTAGATTTCGTGCAGGGCTGCGTCGACGAAGTCGCGGGTGGAGTCGAACAGCTTCGGCACCCGGGCCCGCGCGATATCAGCGGCGACGGGGGCGGTGCCGACCTCGCCGAAGAGGTCGGCCATCACGTCGATCTCGGCGTGGACGGCTTCGTAGGATTCGTCGACGGTCTTGCCGTTGAGCAGGTCGCGGACCAGCCGGTCCTCCTCGGCCTTGGCGTCGTAAAGGCCGGTGGCGGCTTCGACGCTGCCGAGGCTGCGGTGGGCGACTTCCTCGCGCTTCAGCAGCTTTTCGGAGACGGTCCGGTCGTCCTTGGCGTCCTCGCGGTCGGAGGTGAGGATGAGCGCGCGGAACTGGGGCTGGTGCTTCTGCCCGTAGCGGTCGATGCGGCCGTTGCGCTGCTCGATGCGGATCAGGCTCCACGGGATGTCGTAGTGGATCAGGTGGTGGCACTGCTGGTGCAGGTTGACGCCCTCGGAGGCGACGTCGCCGGTGAACAGCAGCCGCACCTCGCTGCCGGCCAGCTCGAACTCCTGCAGGATCTTCTGCTCGTCGATGTCGGCGACGCCGCCGTGCAGGACCCGTACGGCGTTCGGCTTGAGGCCGAGCATGGCGGGAACGGCGTCGGCGAGCCATTTGATGGTCGGCACTCGCTCGGAGAACACCACCGCCCGGGTGTTACTGCCCTTACCGACCCCGATCTTCTTGAGCTCCTCGACCAGTTTCTGCAGCTTGCTGGAGGCCCGGTCGGTCATCGCGGAGGTGAGTTCCGCGAGCCGATCGAGCGCCGCCCGCTCGGCACCGGTGGCCTTCTTGCGCCGGTTGGTCACCGTCTCGTGCAGGGCACGGTGGGAGGAGAGGAAGGACTTCAGCAGGGTGTACGGGAAAAGCCGGTGCTGGCCGGTGATCGCCTCGTCGCTCCATTTGCCGGCCAGCCACACGTCGGTCAGCTCGTCGAAGATCTGCTCCTCGGGCGGGCTGGCCTGGCAGTGCACCGCCTGGGACGGGCCGCGGTCGGCCCAGCGGTCGCCGATCTGGTCGCGTACCTCGGGGCTCATCTTCGTGCGGCGCAGGTAGAGGTGGGCGATGTCCTTGGCGTCGTAGTCCTTCTCGTTGGCGATGGCCGCCGGGTCGAGCAGCGAGATCAGCTGTGCGAAGGAGTCTTTGTCGCCGTTGTGTGGGGTGGCGCTGGCCAGCAGCAGCGCGTCGGTCTTCGCGGCGAGCCGGCGGGCCAGCTCGTTGCGCTGAGTGCCTTTGTTGATGAGGTTGTGCGACTCGTCGATGACGACGACGTCCCAGGTGGTGGCGTCAAGGTGGTGGCCGAACTGCCCGGCGTCCTTCAGCGTGTCGACGGAGATGATGGCCCGCTTGAAGTAGGTGAACGGGTTCCGCCCGGCGGGGATCTCCTGCTGGATGCGCTGGATGCCGGTCGAGTCGAGCCGAACGAGGGGGATAGCGAAGCGGGTCCACAGCTCCCGCTGGAACTGCTCGAGCACCTGCTGCGGGGAGACGACCAGGATTCGTTCGCCTCGGCCCCGGCGGATCAGCTCGGCGAGGATCAGCCCGATTTCCAGGGTCTTGCCCAGGCCGACCACGTCGGCGAGCAGGATCCGCGGTCGCAGGCCGGACAGTGCCAGTTCGACCGGGCGCTGCTGGTAGGTCAGCGGGTCGAGCAGGAACCGGTCGGCCAGGGCCAGGCCGCGCTCGGTGCGGGGTAGCGGAGTGCGCCGCAGCACCGCTTCCAGGAAGAGCCTGCTCTGCCGGAACCGCGACGAGTGGTCAGGGACCAGTTCCGTTTCCTCGGGGACCAGCGGCGTGATGTCTTCGAGGGCGGTGAAGAAGGTCGCCTCGACGTCCTGCACGAACTCGGACACGCCGACGGCCTTGATCATGGTGCCGTCCGCCGTGCCGGTCTTGACGCTGCGGACCAGCCACTCCTCGTCGCGTACGACGATGCGGGAGCCCGGGGCGAAGGTGGCGTCCTGGGAGGTGGTCATCTGGTGGAGCCTTCCTACAGGGTCGAGCGGCGGGCGTACTGGCGGCGGATCTTGTCGACCAGCCAGCTGACGTCGACGCGCTGGTCGGCGACTCGTTCCGGGTCGGCCTTGGTCGGGGTGGTATCCGGCTCTGGGCTGGTCTCGTCCTCGACGACCGTGGCGGATTCCGGGTCCTGCTTCGGATCCTGCAGGGCGGGCGGAACGCCCAGCTCGGTGCCGCCGTCGTAGGTGAGCTCGGCGACTTCGTGCCGCAGCTCGAGGATGCTCTTGCCGCTGGTCGCGGTGGCTACCGCGAGCAGGCGGGCGCGGACGTCGTCGAGTGCGGGCCGGGCACTCGGGTCGTAGGCGAGCATCGCGCCGAGCAGTCCGATCAGTTCGCCCGGCACGTCCGCCAGGTCCGGCAGATCGGTCGGCTCGCTGATGCGCAGGAGCAGGTTCCAGGAGTTCGTCGACGGGTAGAGGCCGTGCCCGGTGAGGGCGAAGACGAGGGTCGCGGCGAGGCCGTAGATGTCCACCGCCGCGGTCAGCTCCCGCTCGCCGCGCACCTGCTCGGGAGCCATGTAGGCGGGCGTGCCGACCATTTCTCCCGTCTGGGTGAGGTATTCGTCTCGTCCGATCAGGATCGCCAGGCCGAAGTCGATGAGCTTCGGTCCGTCCGGGCTGAGGATGATGTTCTGTGGCTTGAGGTCGCGGTGCAGGAGGCCGGCTTGGTGCACCCGGGCCAGCCCGTCGGCGAGCATCGCGCCGGTCATGGCCGCCACCGGTAGTGGCATCGCTCCCCGGGCGTCGACGTGCTGGCGCAGGGTGGCACCGGGCACGTACTCCACCGCGAGCCAGGCAGGGTCGGCGTAGGGGTCGGCGTCCTCGAAGCGGGCCACCCGGGAGCCGAAGACCAGCTTGAGGTTTTCCACCTCGGCGGCGAACCGTTCGCGGACGGTCGGCGCCGAGATGAGGTGCTGCTTGATCACCTTGAGTGCGACCCGGTCGGCGGTCGGGGAGACGGCGAAGAACACGTCGCCCATACCGCCCGACCCGAGTGGCTTGATCAACTCGAAGCCACCAATGGTGCCCAGCGTCATCCCGCCCCCTCACGATGACACCCGTCTGAAGTTGCTGCCCGCCGTATCGGCCCCACACCTGGCGGACGCATGACCGTACAACGTTGGACGATCATGCGGCTAGTGCCCGTCCGGCGGTTTGCGCTGGTCTCGGCGCCGGGCGCCCGGCGTGAGGTCGCCTCGCGCCAGTCCATCCGTTGACAGCTGGGCGAGTTCCGCCCCGAGCTCCGCCACCTGTCGGATTGCCGACTCAAAGGCGTCCAGCCGCCGGAACGTCTCCCCGTGTATCCGCTGCTCGTCCAGCGGTAGCCGGCGGACCTGTGCTCTGCGGATGTCGAAGCGCAATGTCCCGGACAGGCTCGACGTCTGCTTCTCGTTCGCCGAGGTGCGCAGCTGGCCGGCGAGAAACCACGAATCCAGCGCGGCAGGGTTGGGCCGCAGGAGGTATAGGTTGGGGCCCAGGAGGGCTTTCTCGTCGGTGATGACTCGGGCGGTGAGTCGACTGGCATGTATCGGCACCACCACGTCACCCTCGGCGAGCCGGACGGGTTGACCCGCAACTCTGCCTATGGAAGGAGCGGCTCCTTCCACGACGTCGCGGGCGGTGAGCACTGCGGTTTCGTCGGTTGTCTCCGGCTCGTCTTCAGTGTGCCGGCCTGTTGTCGGGCGCAGCGGGCCGATCAGCTGCAACGCGCCGACTTTGGCGAGTTCGGCGACGGTCAGGATCGGCGAGGACGACTGCTCGGCGGGCGCCGGCGTGACCTGCGGCATCATCGCCGGAAGGTCGCCGACGATGGCGGCCAGGCGCTCTTGGGTGCGTACCAGATGCTCTCCGGTGGCCTCGCCCCCGATGGCGGGCTGGCGGCGTGCGGGGGTGAGGTCGACCTCTTCGTCGAGCAGCTCGATCACCGGGACGGCCCGGGCGAAGCCGGCTTCCTCGACGTCGGCGTCCGGTGCGGCGGCAAAGGACCGCCACGTGCCGAGGATCCGCGGGTAGTTCGTGGCGACATCGCCGGCGGCGGCGTCGATCAGCAACGTTCGCGCGGGTGGCGGAGCCTCAGGCGCGGGCCGTCGCAAGACCCACAGGTGCAGGGGTACGCCGTGCGGCGCGGCCACGCCGGGCGGGAGTGCGATAACGGCGCGTAGGGCGCCGCGGCGGAGCAGTTCGGCGCGGATGCGCCGGCCGGCGCGGCGGCTGGCGACAGTGGGTGGCATCAACAGGACAGCGTGGGCACCGGCGCGCAGGTGGGCGAGGGCGTGCTGGGCCCAGGCCAGTTCGGGTTCGGTGCGCGGAGTGGTGCCGACGATCCAGCGTGGGTCGTGACCGAGTTCCTCGTCGCCCCAGTTGGTGGCTCCGAAGGGCGGGTTGCAGACCACGGCGTCGAAGGTGCGTCCGGCGAAGGCGTCCGCACGTAGTGAGTCGCCGGTGGACAGCTCCCCTTGAACGTCGCGCAGGGCCAGCCACAGTCCGGCGAGCCGGGCAAGGTCCTCGTCGATCTCCTGCCCGTGCGCCGAGGTGCAGCCGGCGCGGGCGGCAGCGCGGAGGACGGCGCCGGAACCGGCGGCCGGGTCGAGGACGGAGCCGCCGCCGACACCGGCGAGCCCGACCATGAGGTCGGCCAGGTCGTCGGGGGTGGCGAAGAGTCGGCCGGGTCCGGGGGCGGAGAACCGTTGCCACAGCGCGTCGAAGGCGCCCTGCGGTCCGAGTTCGCCGGCGAGCGCGTCGATGTCGGGTAGCAGCGGCGTGAGCTGCGGACCTGCTGATCGGTCGGGGCGTTTGCCGCGTTGCCGAGCCAGGAGCAGGGCGCCCACGGCGGCCAGGCCGGCGGCCGGTGACTGGCTTGCGGCAGCGAGGCGCTGCCAGAGCCGGTCGGCGGTGGCAAGTTCGGGCAGTTTTCCCTGGTCGCGGAGCCACTGCTCGACCTGGATGAGGTCGAACTCGGGGCTCGCCGGGGTGCCGCCCACCGGGGCGGGGAAGTCGCCGTGCCGTTTGCGCCAGTTGCTGACCGCGGCGCGACCGACCCCGGCGAGCCGGGCGATCTCCGCCGCCGTGATGGTCGGGGTCTCCTGCACGTTCGGAGTGTGTCACACCTGTCAAGCATCATGTGCGTTGACAGTGTTCACAGATGATGCTCTCATTGACGCCGCAACGTTCACAGCAGGAGGAAAACGATGCGCAAGACCACGACCCTCGCTCTGATCGCTACCGGCCTCGTCGCGCTGGGCTGCGGCGCCGGCAGCACCGACGAGGGCACCGGCAGCAAGGCCGACGCCGGCGCCGGCAAGGGCGACGACAAGCCGAAGACCGCGAAGATCGGCCAGCCGGCCCGGGACGGGAAGTTCGAGTTCACCGTCAAGTCGTCGAAGTGCGGCGTCGCCAAGATCGGCACCGACCTGGTCGGCACGAAGGCGCAGGGCCAGTTCTGCCTGGTCACGATCAACGTGAAGAACATCGGCAAGGAGTCGCAGATGTTCGACGGCAGCAGCCAGAAGGCGTACGCCGCGGACGGCACCGAGTACTCGGCCGATGGCGGCGCCGCGATCTACGCCAACAAGAACGCCGAGACGTTCCTCAACGACATCAACCCCGGCAACCAGGTCACCGGCGTCGTCGTCTTCGACATCCCGAAGAACGTCAAGCTCGCCAAGCTCGAGCTGCACGACTCGCCGTTCTCCGGCGGCGTGACGGTCTCCCTCACCTGATCAACCGAGGCGCCGGGGCGGGCGCAACCGCCCGCCCCAGCCTTCCCGTCCCCGATTCCCGTTCACAGAGGAGACGGTCGTGACTGACCCCACCAGCCCGATGCCGCCTGACCAGCCCGCCAACCAGGCCGGTGGCCCGCCGCAACCGGCGCCGCCCCCGCTCTCCGCCGCCGGCCCTCCGCCCGCCCCTCAACCCCAGGACGCCACCCTCTTCAGCCAGCCCATCCCGGCCGCTCCCGCGAAGCGGTCCAACGCTCGCGCGTGGGCCGTTGGTGGTATCGCCCTTGTCGTTGCGCTCTGCTGCGGCGGCGCCGCCATCAACGCCATCAACGGAAACGATGGCGCTGAGCCGCAGTCCATCGCCGCCACGTCGGCCAGCCCGAGCAGCACCGCCCCCACCACCACGGCGCCGACGACAGCCGCGCCGACCACGGCTGCGCCCACGTCGGCGGCCCCTGCCACCACGGAACCGGCGCCCACCACCGCTCCTCCGACGCCGAAGCCGAAGGTGATCAAGGGACGCGGTGACGACCTGGTGCGGGTCGGCGAACTGAGCGACCTGTCGGTCGTGAAGTTCACCTGCAAGTGCACGAGCAACACGGTGCTGAAGAGTGACGGCGACGGCCTGCTGGTCAACGAGATCGGCTCGTACACCGGCAAGCGGTGGATCAACCTGGAGGACGGCTCGCTGACCACCCAGTTCGAGATCGAGGCGAGCGGATCCTGGACGCTGACGATCGGGACCATCGCCCAGATGGCCACCAAGTTCCCGACCGGCAAGGCTTCCGGTAAGGGCGACGACGTGCTGGTGCTGGGTGGCGACGCCACCGCCGCCAAAATCACCCACCGTCGGGGCGATTCCAACTTCGTCGTCTACGCCTACTCGATCGACACGGGCGAGGGCGGGCTGCTGGTCAACGAGATCGGTGGCTACTCCGGCGTCCGTCCGCTGTCGGCGCCCGCGCTCGTCCAGGTCACTGCCGACGGCTACTGGACCATCACGCCCGCCTGATCCATCTATGACATCAGCTCCACAGCATCCCCGCAGCACCACACATGCCAGCGGCCCGGTCCGAGCCGGAGCCGCCGGCACCGCACGCCCTCCCCCAGCCGCATCAGCGGAGGTCCTGATGAACCGCACCGAGCCCCTGGTCGAGCTGATCTTCGACCGGCTCGCCGCCGATCACGTACCTGATGACACCGCCGAGGTGGTCCTCGCCGCGCTCAGCGGCGAGACCGACCTGGCCGCCGCGCTCGCCGGCGAGCCGACCACCCTCGCACCGCAGCGCACGGCAGCGGACGAGTCGCGGGAGCGGATCTGGCTCTCGTCGGTCACCGTCGCCGGTTTCCGCGGCGTCGGCCCGGAGCGCACCCTGGCGATCGAGCCCGGCCCTGGGCTGACCGTGGTGGTCGGCCGCAACGGCTCCGGCAAGTCCAGCTTCGCTGAGGCGGTGGAGCTAGCCCTGACCGGCGACAGTGCCCGCTGGGCCGACCGCAACAGCGTGTGGCGGACCGGGTGGCGGAACCTGCACGCCGGCGACCCGTGCCGAATCGCCGTCGACCTGCGAGTCGACGGGGTCGCCACGCCCACCCGCGTGGTCCGCGAATGGCCGTCCGAAGCTGAGCTGGGCGAAGCCGAGGTGAGCGTCACCAGCGGGCACGGCAGCCACAAGGATCTCGCCGAGCTGGGGTTGACCCGGCCGCTGGAGCTGTACCGGCCGTTCCTCACCGCCGCCGAGCTGGGCCGGCTCACCGCCGGCACGCAGAGCCAGCTCTTCGACGCGATCTCCGCGATCCTCGGCCTGGAGGCGATCACCGACGCCGACCGCCGGCTGATGACCGCCGCGCGCCCCCTTGACGCCGCCATCAAGGAGGTACGCGCACAGCGCGCCACCCTCGCCGCCGCCCTGGCCGAGGTACCCGACGAGCGGGCGCGCCGGGCGGCGGCACTGCTCGTGACGCGCCCCGACCTGGCGGCGCTGGCGGCGATCCTCGACGAGCCGGATGAGGCGACCGCGGACGAGGCGGTGCTGCTGTGCCGGCAGCTGGTGGCGATGCAGCTGCCCGATGCCGACGAGGTGACCCGGCTCGCCGGGGAGCTGTGGGAGGCGGCCGCCGAGGCGCGCTGGCACGACGGCGGCCGGTCGCGGGCGTCGCTGCGCAGCGCCGAGCTGCTCCGGCTGGCCCTCAAGCACCACGACGACCGGGGTGACGGGCCGTGCCCGGTCTGCGCGACCGGTCGCCTCGACGGCGACTGGCGGGCCAGCGCCAACGCGTCGCTGGCGGAGCTGCGCGACCGCACCCTCGCCGCCCAGGCGGCCGCCGCGCGGCTGACCGTCATGCTGCAGCGGGCGCACTACCTGATCGACGACCTCGACGTGCCCGACGGCGACCCCGCCGGAGTCCCAGTCGGTGAGCTGCGGGCGGCCGTGGCGGCGCTGCGGTTGGCGCCGGGCGGGCCGGAGGACCTCGCCGACCACCTGACCGCCCGGTACCCGGCACTGCTCACGGCGGCGAAGGCCGCGCAGGCGTACGCGGAGGGCCTGCTCCGGCAGCGCGACACCGGCTGGCAGGCCGCGGCGGGTGAGTTGCGCTCCTGGATTGCGGCAGCCGGGGCGCTGCCGGAGCGGGAATCCGCCCTCGCCCGGGTGAAGGCCGCACGGGCGTGGCTGAAGGCGACCGGGGCGGAGCTGCGTAACCAGCGGGTGGCGCCCTTCGCGGAGCACTCGCAGCGGATCTGGGGGCATCTGCGGCAGGAGAGCAACGTCGAGCTGGGCGCGATGACCCTGGAGGGTACGAACACCCGGCGGCGGGTGGTGATCCCGGTCAGCGTGGACGGCGCCGACAACGGCACCGCGCTCGGGGTGATGAGCCAGGGTGAGATGCACGCCCTGGGGCTGGCGACGTTCCTGCCGCGCGGCTGCGCGGCGGAGAGCCCGTTCAGGTTCATCGTGGTCGACGACCCGGTGCAGAGCATGGATCCGGCCAAGGTGGACGGGCTGGCGCGGGTGCTCGCCGAGCTGGCCGAGCAGCGGCAGGTGATCGTGTTCACCCACGACACCCGGTTGCCCGATGCCCTCGGCCGGCTCGATCTGGGTCAGTCCCGCATCGTCGAGGTGACCCGCGCCGAGCGGTCCGTGGTGACCCTGCGTCCCGGGTCCGACCCGTTGCGCCGCTACCTGGACGACGCGTACGCCCTGGCTCGCAATGAGGAGATCGCCGCCGAGGTGCGTGGGCCGGTGGTGGCGGAGCTGTGCCGCTCGGCGATCGAGGCGGCCTGCCACCGGATCGTGTGGTGGCGGCGGGTGGCCCGGGGTGTGCCGCACGACGACATCGAGGCCGCCGTCGTGGCCGCGTCCCGGCGGCTGACCACGACGCTCGCGTTGGCGCTGTTCGACGACGCCGACCGGGGCGCCGACGTGCTCGGGTATCTGAGCCGCCGGCACGGGTCCCGGGCCGTCGGCGCGTACAAGGCGTGCAAGGAGGGCGTGCACGGGGCGTACCTGTTTGACCTGCCCGGCCTGGTCGCGGACGTCCGCCACCTCGCGGAGGTCCTGCCACCGCCTCGCGCGGGTCGCGGGGAGGTCCGGTCGTGACCGCGCCGACGCCACAGCGCTGCCTGGCGGCGGCCGACGAGATGCTGCGCGGCTCCGGCAGGCTCGGCGCGGCCGCGGTGACCGCCGGCTGGTGGCCGCGGGCGTGTGCCTGCCTGATCCGGCTCGCCCTTGAGGGTGGCGTCGACGCCTACTGGCGGCGGGTCAAGCCGACCGTGGCCGCGTGCCGGCAGGGCCGGGCGAAGCAGCTGATGCTGCGCGGGCGGCTCGGGCCCGGCGTCCAGGTCGCCCGTCGGGTCGCGTTCACCTGGGCGGCGCTGTCGGCCGCCGCCCACCACCACTGCTACGAGCTGGCGCCCACGGCCGCCGAGCTGCGTCGCCTGCACACCGACGTGGGCGCCCTGCTCACCCAACTTGACAGAAGAACGGAACCCGAACGATGACCTACCCGCAGCCGGGCGTCGACCCCACCCGCCCGCAGCCGCCGCTCCCCGCTCTGCCGGGGCCGTATCCGCCGGTGTCCGCTGTTCGCGGGCCGTATCCGCCGGTGTCCGCACCGGCTGGCGCGTACTCACCGGTCTCGGCGGTGCCGTACCCGGCCTTTCCGCCGGTTGCGCGGCCGGTCGCCGTGCAGCCGCCGCTGACCTCGGGCATGGCCACGGCGTCGCTGGTGCTCGGAATCCTGGGCGTGCTCGGCGGGTGGTGTTTGTTCGGGCTGCCTTGCATCCTGGCCGTCATCCTCGGCCACGTCGCCATGCGGGAAACCCGCGACGGCACGCGGTCGGGGCACGGCATGGCCGTCGCCGGTCTCGTCCTGGGCTACGTCTTCGTCGGCCCGATGATCATCTTCACCGTCATGGTGTTCTTCGGCAGCGTCCTCAGCGCGGCCACTCCCACGCCCTGACCCGGGCGGAGCAGGTAGTTGACCGCCGCCGCAGTCGGGCAACAGGCGCCCACGAAGCGCCGGAAAGACAGGAAGCATGTCCCAGCAAAACCGCGACCGGGCCGTTGAGCTGTCCCGCGAGGACGAGGGCTACGTCATCACGGCCCGCTGGAACTGCGACGGCCGGTCGCACGAAATCAGCGGACCGGCCGCGTGCGGCGAGGCTTGCGCTCGGCGAGGAGGTCGATGGCTTCGTGCAGGTAGCGGTAGGTGGTCGAGCGGCCGATCGCGTTGTCGACGGCGAGTTGGGCAAGGCGGGTGCCGTCAACCTGTGCAGCACGAGCAAAGCCTGGGCGAAGCAACCCAGGGCTCGGGTGCCACAGCGTGTGCCGACAGCACGCCGGTGGGCGTGCAGCAGGCTGGACAGGAAGATCACGGTCTCCCTACGGACATCGAGCACTGCAGAATATGTGACACTGGCAGCCACGTGAGGCACCTATGAAGTTGATCTCTGGAAAGACCACTTCATACCAGGAGCCTCACGCATTTCATTGCAGCTCAACGGCTCCGGCGAGTCGCCTATGGACGGTCACTGACCGCCACGGCGGCCTTGCTCGGAAGGGCTTAGTGGGTTGGAGACATGCGCGGGCAACGGCCTCATCGAAAGGTGATGCAAACCGAGTCTGGGGGACATTCGATGGCGAAAGACGGCTGGGAGATCTGGCGGTTACCCGAGCAGCGGACGCGACGCTGGAGTGGCTTGCCGTCACACGGCCAGGTGCTCGGTCAGTGATCGATCGTCAAAAGGTCTGGACACTGGTGCCGAACAGCTCGGTGTTCGTCGCCAACTGGTTTGTGATCGAGGACCATCGGCGAGAAAACGATGGGGGCGTATGGGCCTCCGAGAACATCGACGCCGACGAAGCGCGCGTGGTCGCGCTTGAGGTCCCGGACCCCTCCGCTTCGGACATGAGCCCTCTGACGCGCCGTGAGTCGAGCTTCACGCCGGATCGGATCGACCGACACCGCGTAGACAAACTTCTCGGCAAGCGCGTGCCCGGGGAGTTGGCGGTGCGTTCGCGCCGTGACCGGGCTGCCAGCGGAAGGGGATGACGAGTTGACGACAGAGGTGGTGTCGCTCGAGGAGGCCATCCGATCGGCCGTCGAGCAGGGACACGCGGAACTGACGCGCCTGGATGACGTTACGGACGACCTGGTCGGGGCGTTCGGGCGAGGGCAGCACGTCGCGCCGTCCTCGTCTGGCTTGATCGCCCGACTGGACGACTTCACTCGCGAGTTTCCGGGGGACCTGCGACGTCACCTCGATCGGGAGCGCGAGTCGCTCGGGTCGTTCAACATCGCGTTCTTCGGACGCACCGGTGTTGGAAAGAGCACCTTGCTATCGGCGTTCGGCCGGCTCGACGGTGAGCACGTCTCACCGGGTGTCAGCGATTGGACCACCGATGTGCATCACGTCGAGTGGCGGGATTGCCGCTTGTTCGACACACCCGGGATCAACGGCTGGGGACGGACCGAGAGCCGGAGCAACCTCGAGGCCAAGGCCCGGAGGGCAGTGGAGATCGCCGACATCGTGCTTCTGTGCTTCGACAATCAGTCTCAGCAGGAGATGGAGTTCGAGAAGATCGCGGCGTGGATCCGCGACCACGGGAAGCCTGTGGTGGCCGTCCTCAACGTCCGCAATCCGCGTTGGCGTCACCCCGCGAAAGTACCCGAGGCTCGCCGCAGGAATCTGTCCGAATCGGTTCGCCAGCACACCGACAATATTCGGACCCAGCTCGTACAGATTGGGTT
Organism: Micromonospora sp. CB01531; assembly: GCF_001905095.1. Taxonomy (GTDB): domain Bacteria; phylum Actinomycetota; class Actinomycetes; order Mycobacteriales; family Micromonosporaceae; genus Micromonospora. The sequence goes on along the minus strand of NZ_LWLS01000074.1, from coordinate 23,643 downwards.
GCCCGACACACCGGTCGTCGCGATCCACAGCCGACGGGCCTTGTTCGCGCGCGCCACGACCCCCTTCCACGGCCCAGCCCAGAGGGACTTCCACCACGAACGGGAGGAGTTCGGGAAAGGCTACCTCGATCGCTGGTCGAACTTCGGGACGCTCGAGCGCCTGATCGCCACCTCCATCGCGGAAGGCGGCGCCGATCTCCGGTTGACCGCGCTGCGCGAGGACATCCGATCACGGTGCCGCCGAGGGGTCGGCGAACTCGATGCCCTGGCGGTCGAGATCGAGCAGGAAGCGGAATCCCTCGAACGCGAGGTCGAGTCGCTGTTCGCTATGTTGGGCTACCCGGAAGACGCCGAACGCGCCCAGTGGTTGCACGATGCGGCTCTCAGCGCGGATCTGGTTGAGGTGTCCGAACTGGCGCGGGGTCGCCCGTACACGTCGCCGGCCAAGGGTGCACTGGACCGCTTCGTCCGGCACCTCGCTGCCTCGCACCTTGCAGGATGCCGCCGACAGGCCAAGGCCAACGCGGATGATCTAATCCGGAGGGCATTCGACGAACGCAGTGCAGTCGACGAGTCGAAGTTTACGAAGGTCGTGTTCGATCAAGGTTCCATTTCCGTTGCGGCGGAAGCCGTCTGGGCGGATCGTCGAGCCTTCCTGCAGCGTGAGCTTGAAGTCGCGGTGGACCATAAGTCCATCGACAACGGGACGGCGGTATCGCACGCCGCGATGATCCTCGGCGACGAGGGTGGTGGTGTGGCGGGTGATGTTGTCAGGGGGGCGGGCATCGCGGTCGCCCTTGCGGGACCCGCGTTGGCCCTCATCTGGAACCCCGCAGGTTGGGTCCTAGGCGTAGCTGCCGCGGGCGTCGGGATCGCAGGACAGCTCCAGCAGCATTTCGGCAAGAAGATGAGCCGGCAAGCGTCGGAGCGAGCACGAGAAGCGAAGGCTCAGGCGATTGCAGACTGCCAGCGCGCTGTGGATCAGACGTTCGTCGATTACGAGGACGCCCTCGTCCGCGACAGCCGCGAAGCGGCGTGGGCGTTGTTGGCTCCCGCGGTCGGCGAGTCGCTCCGCGCTGCGATCGAGCTTCGTATGGCGCGCAGCCGGATCGTGCGGTTGATCGACAGCCTGCAGACCTACGCCGGTTCGATCAAGCCCGCACCCGCTGTGACCGACGTCCTGCTGCGGGCCCAGCGTCGGATGGGGGAATCCCCGGCCGAGGTAACCCGGGCATTGTTGGGCGAGGACTGGCTCGAGTCTGGCGTCGACCACCAGCCGGCGCAGATCGACCATGCCGTCCACGAGGCGTACTCGAGCCGCCGGGAGGAGGACCGCCGCCGGCTGACGCGCGCAATAGCTGCGGCGTGGAACGCACCGTCGACGGCGAACATCCACTCGTGGCGAGACGACCTCGAGGACGCGGCCCGACGCGATCCGGCACTGTTCGACATCGCACGAACCTTTTGGCGCGTCGACGGGGCAAGACCAGTCCTTGCCGTTCTCGGTGACTACAACTCAGGAAAGTCGTCGTTGATCCGCCGGATCATGGTGGACAGCGGCCGGCAACCGCACGCAGCGTTCGACATCCGGGCGTTGCCCGCGACCGCAGCCGCGAACCGCTACCAGTTGCCGCGGTTCGATCTCGTGGACACACCGGGCTTGCAAAGCGGACACGGCGAGCACGACACCGCCGCGCTCGAGGCGATCGCCGAAGCCGCTCTCGTGTTCGTCGTCGTCCACATCAATCTGCTGGTCGGCAACACCGGGATACTGGAAGAACTCTCGCGCGGCTCGGAGTCGATCGCCGCCAAAGGCGGGCGGATGGTGTTCCTCATCAACCGGTGCGACGAACTGGGCGTGGATCCGCTGACTGCACCCGAGGCATTTCTCAACCTGCAGAACCGCAAACGCGAGGAACTGCGTGCGGCCTTCGCCGCTCGTTCCATCGAAGTCGATATCGACAGAGTTCACTGCTTGTCCGGCGATCCGTTCGGCCTGGTGGGAGGCGATGCAACGGCGGAACCCGGTGATTTCGACGAGAATCGGCTGTGGGACGGCGTGACCGCATTGACGAGCGCCATGCCGGGTCTCTCCGACGAGCAGCTGTCCGCTGCGGCGTCGTCGGCCGCCTTCGATGCGGCGGTCACCGACCTCAAGCGTCACCAGCACACGCTTCACCAGGTGCAGGTCGACGGCACGAAAGACCTGCGCCGCTCGTCACCGGTGATCGCTGCCCTCCGGGCTGCAGTGAACGACGCCGTGGTCCTCGAAGGTTCACTGCGAGAGGACGCCCGCCGGATGGTGGACCGCCACTTGGTAGCTACGAAATCCGCAGTCGCGAAACTCGACCGGAAAGACGGCCAGAAGCTGAAGGACCTTGTCGAGTCCTGGTGGAGGGCTCCGCAGTTCGAAGCTGATCTCGAGCGGTACCTTGCCGACGCGGCACGCAAACTGGACGAGTGGTACAGCGACCACATATCAGCAATCGGACGTGAGATGCGCGCTGCCGAGTTCCAGGTGACACCCGAGTTCGCGGCAGAATTCAAGGCTCAGGGAAACGCCTGGTACGAGGATCTGACCAAGGGTGCTGGCAACGTCGCAGGAGCCACAGCGTCGCTTGCGAAAGCCCTTGGAAATCGGGACGCGGTCTACGCGATCGGCAAGCAGTTCGGCCACAAGTTCAAGCCGTGGGGTGCGGTGAAGGGCGGCGCCAACGTTGCCAAGCTCGGGGTGGTCCTCGGGGCCGTTGCTGCCGCCGTGGATGTTGCAGCGATGGCCAATGACATCCGAACGGCTGGAGAACACGAGCACCAGCAGGAGTTGGCGTCGCAGAAAATCGACGAAGCGGCTGCGGGGATCGTCGAACAGGTCATGCACGGCGCACAGGGGGAAGGTCCCGTCGGATATCTGAAGCAGCGGACCAAGGAACTCGAAGCATTGCTCGACGAGCACCTCGATCTCGAATCGTCGATGAGGGAACGGATGGACTCGGCGAAAGCGCGGGCCGAGGTGGTCGGGGCCTTGATCGCGGCCGCGGACGAATTGATCGGCACACCAGGGAGGAACGAGTAACAGTGGTTGACATCGGTGCAGTGCGTGACTGGCTGGCGCGACTTCCCGGCGGATCGTTGGTCGGCCAGTATGTCGACGACTGGGACGCGTTCGAGAAGCTGGACAGACCGGTCGTGACCCTCTTCGGGTCCTACGACACCGGCAAGAGTTCCCTGCTCCGCCGGTTGCTCGTCGATTCGGGCCGCGATGTTCCCGGCTGGCTCACGATCAGCGCACGCCACGAAACCTTCGAGGTCAACGACGTCGAGGTCGGCGGGTGCCTCATCCGCGACACTCCCGGATTCGCGGTCGGTGCGTCCGACATTCGTGCACAGAACAATTCGCGCCGAGCAATGGCGGCGGTCGGACTCACGGACGTCGGCATCGCGGTACTGACCCCGCAGCTGGCGACCGCCGAACGTGACGTGCTTCAGAAGCTGTTCACGCAGGGATGGCCGGTGGGGACGATGTGGTTCGTCATCTCGCGGTTCGACGAGGCGGGTGTGGACCCGGAGTACGACCTCGCGGAGTACCGGGAGCTGAGTGATCGCAAGGTTCGCGAGTTGCAGGAACTGTTCGAACTGGACGACAGGACACCGATTTTCGTTGTCTCGCAGGACCCGTTCCAGACGGCAGGACCGGACACAGATCTCAGCCGAGAGACCTGGGATGACTTCCGTGGCTGGGACGGCATGAGGGACCTTGCGGATGCTGTCGTGGCGGTGTCCCCTTCGGCACTGCCCGGATGGCGACATGCGGCCGGGCAACGGTACTGGACAGCGGTCCTGGACGAAACCGTGACCGAGCTGCGGAGGCAACTGTCGGACTACACGGCACGTGCCGAAGTAGCTGCCAATGGCGTCGCTCGCCGCGACGCGTGGGAGAGCGAACTCAACACTCTCGATCGGGCAGCCCAAGCCAGCCTCGACGGTCTCGTCGAGGAGGTGATGCGGCAGTCGTGGGAGGCGGGTTCCGGCACCGATGAACTTCAGGCCGAGATTCGGCGCACGCTCGACGAGTGGTTCACCAAGCACGAGGTCCGCCTCCAGCGGTTGCAGCAGTCGATCCGCAAGACCAGGGAGCGAGAGCGCGCCCGGCCCTCCTGGGCCGGCTTTGCTTCGCTGGTCGCGACACTCCGGGCCGAGGAGGATGCCTCCGCGACCCCGGCAGGGCCCGGCGCTGCCCCAGGACATGTCGAGACGGTAGGGACCATGTTGATCGGTATGTTGAAGGCCGCGAACAAAGCACCCGGGCCGACCGCCGGCGGGAAGGCCAGCTCGACGAAGGCGCCTAGGGACCTGGGACGGCACATCGGCATCGCCGAAGCCGCGCTTCCCCTTGCCGTCTACCTGGCGAAAGTCATCGACGAGCAGAGAGCAGATCGCGCACGCCTGAACCAGGACAAGACGGCGGCCGAGAAGCGCCAACAGGTCGTCACTGAGTGCACGCAGCACGCTCACGATGCGTGGAAGCCGTTTGTCGACGATGTGCGGACAACAATTGTCGCGGAAACGAGTGACCAGGTCGATCTCGACAAGAACCTGCGCCAGCTCGTCGAACAGCTGCAAGTGGCTGTGGCGGAAGGCGAGCGCCTCCTTCGAGGGGGTACGGTGCCGCTGCTCGAGACAGAGGCGTAAGCGAGTGGGCTCCTGAGTCCCGGCTTCTACGACTGGGCCTGGCTGGACGACGTGTGCACCGACGCTGACCCCGACGACGGCGGTCGGCACAGTCTCTTGATCAGAAAGAACACCACCACCAGTGAGCTGGCCTTTTACCGCTGCTGGACCCCGAACCCGGCCACCCTCGCTCAGCTCGTGCGGGTCGCGGGCATCCGCTGGACCGTCGAGGAAGCCTTCCAGGCGGCCAAGAGCCAGGTCGGCTTGGACCAGCACCCTCGTCATGGGAGCGCGATGTCAGACAGGAAACCGTTACCCCTGGAACAACGCGGCACCCCTCCCCTCGTTCCCGGTCAGAGAACACCCGAGGACGCACCGCCTGCAAGAACCTGGACCGCGCCGCCTGAACTCGTCGGCAGCGCGTCGCCCATTCGTGTGGCATCGAGCGTCTTGGCTGGGGGAGACCATAGGTGCGCGATGCATCTTGCGGTGAAGTCGAGGCCAGGGCTCAAGCCCGCCGCCTGGCCGCGTCGAGACAAGCCGCCGGTGCCGGTGCGGCTGGTCATGGACGTATTGGACGCTGTGGAGTTCGACCGCCGACCGGTTGACGAGGCGTTGAACTCGGTGCTGGCGAAGCAGCCGCTTCACGAAGGTCTCGCAGCCTTCATCAAGCATGCCGTGCGCAGCTACCTGTCGATCTGTGAGGCGGAACCATCGATGTTGCCGGTCGCCCACTGGTGGGTGGTCCAGCATGTCGATCAAGGTGTACGCGAGCTATGGGCTTGGGGTCGGCGCTACCGCTCGGCCGATGGTGCGGTGCGTGAACTACGGCTGATTCGCCTCGCGAACATGCTAGAGCGACAGCGCAGCGAGGCCGAGGTGGCGGCCGCGGCCTACACGGCCGCATACGGCCGTCCCGCGCCGTGGCCCGATGAGTGGGAGAAGAAGTTTTTTGTCCGGGCACGCGAAGAGGTGTCTCGCGTGGTGGTCGCCGACATCGACCTCACCGAAGGCCTGAGAAGAGTCCTGTTCGACGGAACCATCGAGGATGCCGCCGCTCTTTACGAGAAGGATGGACGTCGCGCAGCGATTCAGGTCCTTCATGGCCAGACGCGCCGCCCAGGCGGCGATTGTCTCAAATGCCGCCTCGCGCTGACCTGTGACGAGGTGATGCGAGCTCCGGGACTACTGGGACTGCGGTCGTACCGGCGAGCGAAGCTGCGCCAGGTGTCGATCACCGACTTACGCTATTACGACAATTGCCCGGCCCAGCATTACCTGCAGACGTTGCATCTGCCGAAGGTCAACGAGTACGCCACTCCGGCCCGGATCGGCCAGGCAGTTCATCGCTATTTAGAGACGCTGCACGCGAAAGCAAGCGGACCATGCCAGCACGCGGACATGCCAGCTGACACCAGCTGGCCCGACCCGCGCTGGGAGCTCGATGCTGATGCAGCCGAGGCCGGCATGCGGATGCTCGCGCATCACCCGTCCGTGTGCCCGCTTGAGGAGAACACTTCAGACCTCAGGATCGAAGAGACCTTCGTCTTTCATGACACAGCTGCCCAGACGCTGGTGATCGCCAAGCCCGACCTCGTCTACCGCGACGACGGCGCCTGGGTGTGGCGCGAGACCAAGACCACCCGACGCCGCCAGCGTGGTGGCGAGGATGTCGTCACAGAATTCCCGCAGGTCGCGCTCGCGACAGCCATCCTCGGGCGAGGCCTGCTCGGCGGACCCGTCGACGGTTCCCGAGTGGAGCTGGAGATTCTCCGGCCGGCCGGAGCGGATCTCATCATGGTCGACCCGTCAGATCCGCAGGAGCTCGATAAGGCGTACGCAGTCCTGCGGAAGATGGCGCAGCCGTGGCGCGAGGACAACACCTTCGCCGCGGCGCCTGGGGATAACTGTCGTACCTGTCCGGTAAGTAGGTGGTGTCCCCGCGCGGCGGAAACGGACACGCCGCCGTCCTCTCAGGAGACCGCCCGTGGTGCTGACCGAGAACCGCCCGCCTGATCTGTCCACCTTCACCGGGGTGACGCTGCTGCGCATGGTCGCGACCGCTCTGGTCGACCTGTCGCGTCACGACAGGTCCCCGGACCCGATCTACTCCGACAAGGTGCAGAAGGCCTACAACCACCTGGTCCTGCAGTGCCTGCTGCGCGAGATGGAGCCGCCGGCCAGCGTCGCAGACATGGCGCATTGGGCGGCGACCAGGCCGATCGGACAATGGCCGTTTGACCTGCCGGCGGAAGCCGAAAACCTGGACGAGTTCCTGGTCGACGCGCAGACCGGGGTCCCCACCCAGCGATGCTACGAGTGGGAGGTCTCAGGTCCCGATGCCGCAGCCGAGCTCTTCGAAAACGAGATCATCCGTACGGTCTTCGCACAGTGCGAGGCGGCACGATCGCCGCAGTCCTACACCGCGTTCCGGTACCTTTTGATCGACAAGCCGGTCCTGACCGGTATCGACAAGGCGACGCTGATCGGTGAGCATCCCGAGCTGGGCACCGTTTTGGAGACGGTGAACCGGTGCTACGAGCCGGCCCCGGCCGCATACCGAGGCACCGACGGACGCTTCGCTACATGCGCACGCTGCCACTGCCTACTCAAACCCGATGGGCGGTCCTGGCGGTGCGAGCTGGACCGCTGTCGCCGCGAAGCCCACGCCACCCCGAAAGAGTTCATCGACGATCGCTCGACCGGCGGGCTGTATTTACTGCGAGCGCCGCTGCGCATGTTCATCACCGGCCCAGGACTGGCCGAGGTCGAGCTCGAACAGAAGCTCATCGGCAAGGGCCTCGTCCCCGAGATGTGGCCGGGCTGTGATGCCTACGACCTGAGGATCACGCTACCGAACCGGCAGGTTTGGGCCGTCGACGTGAAAGACCGCGCCAACCCGGCCCTGCTCGGGCACAGCGCCACCCGGTTCCGGCCGGAGCCGCCGTACAACCGGGCCTTCCTGGTGGTGCCGCAGTACCGGTTCGACGACCGCGAGGACTACAAGATCGTCTTTGAGCACTTCTGCCCGCCGGAGGTCAAGGAGCAAGTGACCCTGCTCAGCGACAAGGCGTTTCTCCGCATGTTGACAACCACCTTGGCCCGGCTGCGTAAGAACGGCGCGGGAGGCGACGATGCGTGATCGCAGTAGCTGGCACGGCGACCTCGCCGGCGAATTCCGTGGCGCGTGGAAGGCGCCTGCCGGGTTCGGCATCGGTGACCTGCTCGACGTCGAGCTGGCAATCTACCTCGGCACGCGGGTCATGCCGACCCGGCCGGTGCGCGACATCTGGACGCTGCTCAGCGGCTACCCCTATGAGGAAGCGTTCGGCGACGTACGCACCAGCGAAGCGCGGCTGATGATCCGGCGAGCCCGGCATTTCCTGTGGGACCGCAGCCGCCGCTACACCTGGCACAACTCGCTGCACATGTATCTCGACGTCGACATCACGCTCCGCGGCTACACGTTCGCGACCATCGACGATCTGCCCAAGGCGCTCGAGCCCACGCGCGCGCACGACCGCGGGGACGTCTACGAACGGTTGCTGACCCAGCCGCCTCCTCTGGAGCGGCGCGAGCTGCCCATCGCCGGTGCCGGAGATCAGTTGTTCTACGTCCGCGACCAGCGCCACTCCGTGAACATCCCCGTCGAGCTGATCGGCCTCAAGCCCTGGATCGGGCATGACGTCGGGGCGGTGCCGGCAGGCAAAGGCGAGCCGATCACCGTCACCATGACCGAGCTGGAAGCCGCCGCTGATGCTATGGATGCCCTGGAGGTCGCCGCCAACGCCGCGGATCTGGCGGAGAACCGCACGCCGGGCAAGTCCAACGATTGGAAGAAGCGTCTACGGCGGGTCGAGTTGCTGCTGCGCGACGAAGCCGCCGGGGCGTTCGTGACCCATCCCCGGCTGCGCATCGACAGGCTGATGAACCTGGTCGGCATGGTCGGCGCCGGCAAGTCCACGATCCGTGACATTCTGGCCTTCCAGCTCGCCACCCGCGAGCGCCCGGCCGACCGACGCCGGACCACGATCGTCGTCGGTGACGTCGCCGAAGTGCTGACCATCACCGAGCAGTTCCGCCGCCTCGGTGTGCACGCCGCGCCGATCCTGGGAAAGTCCACCCTCGAACGCAACATTCAGCGGTTGCACCGGCGCAGCGAGTCTGCGACACAGACCATGCTGAATCATGACAACCCGGGTTTCGCGCACCTGTCGAGCGCCTGCCCGCTCGACGCCTTACGGGGGTTCGAGGCGCGCCGGGCGCTGGCAATCACCGCTGCGCCATGCACCGGCTTGTACAACGCTGACGATGTCGAGAAGGCCGAGATCGAGCACGACGATCCCGACCCCGTCAGCACGGGGTTCCGGCGTCGCCGTAGGCCAGCCAGGCCGAAACGTCACGGATGCCCGTTGTGGACTGCGTGCCCGCGGCATAGTGCGGCCCGCGACCTGGTCGACGCGCAGATCTGGGTCGCCACGCCGGCATCGCTGGTGCACAGCCGTGTGCCCGACCATCTCAACGACGAGAACATGCGCTACCTGGAGCTGGCCTGCCGCCGCAGCGACCTGATCATCGTTGACGAGGCCGACCGGGTACAGATGCAGCTCGACACCGCGTTCGCGCCGGCGGCGACGCTGGTGGCCCGTGGTGCGGAGTCGTGGCTCGACGAGGTCGGCAAGCACAAGCTCACCGAGTTGGCCGCGCAGGGTCGGCTGCAGTTGTCGAGTGACGAGATCGACGATTGGAACAACGCGCTCAACACGGTCATCACGGCCACCGACCGGATCTACTCCATGCTGATCAACGACGAGCCGCTGCGGCGATGGATCACGCAGGACTACTTCAGCGCGATGACCTTGCACCAATGGCTGATCAATGAGTGGTTTCCCGAGCTGCGCAGGCGCAACCGCAACGATGACGAGAATGCCGTGGCCCCCGACGAGGACAAACTTGCTTCCCAGCGGGCCGAGCTCCAGCGTGTCGACACCGTTCTCGGCAGTTTCCGCGACTCGCCGCTGACCCCGTTGCGCGGGCGTGGTCCCGAGGATACGACCACGGACCTGGTCAACGCGCTCGTGGCGATGGCAACCGAGTTGCTGCACGCCCCCCGAGGGGTATTCGTTCGCGAGTTCAGCCGTGAGCGGCTCAAGAAGTTGCTCCGCCAGTTGGTCCCGAACAACGCCTCCGTCGCCGGTGACCTCGACGCCAACCTGCACCGCTTCGAATTCACCCTCGTCCTGGCGGTCCTGCACGATCGTCTTGACCGCATGACCATTCTGTGGCCGCGCGTCGAAGCCGCGCTCAACCTGGACTCGACCTCCAACGTGCTGTCGCGCCGGCCGCCCAAGGACTACATGCCGGTGGTCCCCGAATCCCCCATGGGTAACGTGCTCGGCTTTCAGTTCCAGGCCGGCGACCGCAACGAGGACGGCGACCAAAGCGGCGAGCTGCGGTTCTTCCGCTGTAACGGCGTCGGCCGCGAGCTGCTGCTGGAGCTCGCCGACATCCCTGCCGTGGACAACCGGCCCGGCCCGCACGTGCTGCTGATGTCGGCCACCAGCTGGGCCGGCACCTCCAGCCGCTACCACCTGCACGCCCAGGTCGACGCCGTGCTGCGGCCCCACGAGCACGAGGTCGCCGCCATCAAGAAGAGCACCTTCCGCAAGCTCTTCCTCTACCCACCCGGCGTCACCACCGCCCTGAGGCTGTCCGGCACCGACCCCCGGCAGCGGCCCGCCCAGCTCGAGCAGATGCTGCACCAACTGGCCGTACCTGACCGCAGCCTGACGGGCGCAACCTCGCTGCTGCAGCAGGAACTGGACGACATCGACGACCCACAACGCCGCAGGATCCTGCTGCTGGTCGGCAGCTACGCCGAGGCACACCGTGCCGGGCACTACCTCAACAACCTGCCGGAATGGACCGGCAACGTCACGGTCCTGGTATCCGACGACACCGACCTCGACCACTCCTGGAGCAACCTGCCCGCCGACACCCGCCAGCTGCACCTTCGCCGCGGCGAGCTGACCAAGTTCCCCGACATCGGCGGGCAGCTGCTGATCGCGCCGCTGCTGGCCGTCGAGCGCGGGCACAACATCGTGGTTCCTGGCGGCAAAGCCGCCATCGGCAGCGTGTATTTCCTCGCCCGCCCGCATCACCGCCCCGACGACATCACCCTGGCCACCCAGGCGATCAACGACTGGGCGGTCCGCCAAGTCCGCGGTCCAGGCCGCCACTTCACCCAGACCGCTCTGGCCGCTGGCAGCCCGGACGACGCCGGACTGCGCTTCCGGGCCGAAGCCGCCCGCAAATGGCACCGCTTCCTCACCCGCCGCCTGTCCTGGACCAGCCTGCCTCCCGATGAGAAGTCGGCCTTCACCTGGGATCAGCTCGTGGTCATCTGGCAGGTCATCGGACGACTCGTGCGCGGCGGCGTCGCCGCCCGCGTCTACTTCGTCGACGGAGCCTTCTCACCCCGCGAGGCCGGCTTCACCGGAGACGACACCCCAGCGACCAGCCTGCTCGCCAGCATGCTGCACGAACTCGCTCCCTATTTCGACCCCGAGACGGCACAAACGGCGATCGACCGATCGCTGGTTCAAGCCCTCTACGACCCGCTCTACCGCGCCCTGCGCGACATGAACTGACCGCCCCACGCTCGGACCGGTTCAGAAAGGCCCTCGATGCGCTACGACCACACCCAGACCGCAGCCTTCGTGGCAGCACGCGATCTCAAAATCCCGCTGCACACGCTCACCTTCCCCGTCTCCTGGCGCCGCCCCATCCTCGACCTATACACCGCCGGCTGGCGCGAGGAATCGCGCGCGCGCGCCCAGCAGGTGCCAATCGGGCGCCTCAACGCACTGATGCGCACCGCAGCCCCCGATCTGGTCTCCACCGCGACCCGGGCCAACCTCGACGAAGGCAACCCCTGGTTATTCGCGGCGAAGCCGTTCCCTCCGGCGATCATGCGGACCTTCATCAACGCCTGGCTGTATGACCTGCCCACCACCGACGACGGCAAAGCGCTCGTCCTGCCGGCAATCACGAAACTCGGCTCCGGCACCCTGCAATGGACGCAGAAGACCGTCGACCTGCTCGCCCACGAACTCTCCGACGGCAACACCGCCGTCCCGCAGCCTCACCTGTTCACCCTGCTGCCTGACTACGCCGCAGCTAAAATCGCCGGCCAGTCCTACCATCACGGCAGCAAATCCATACGATTCCGGCAGGTCGCGACCAATCCCGCCAACGGCTACGCCGAACTCGTCTCCTGGCCACCGCTGGAACACCACACCGGCAAAGGCAGCAACATCCGGACCTGGTACTATAGCGCCACAATCAAGATCGCGCTGCGTACAAAGGCGTTCGACCCCACCCTGCGACTACACGTCGACACCGGCATCCGCCGCTGGACCAGCGGCGAGCTACACACCAAGGGCCGCTGGGGAGCCTCCACCCTCCTACAGTCGACCAGCCCCTTCGTCACCGACGCACCGACATCGCAGAAATTCGCGGTCGCCCATTTGATCTGGGACCGAGAAACCCGGGAAATGGGCTGGCGCAACGGCGGCACCGAACAGATCCTCAACCGGATCGGCGCCTTGGAAAATCTCCCGGCTGCCGAGCAGCTCGCCGGTAAGTCAGACGCCTGGATCTTCGGCCGAGATGGCGTCACTGCCGCCGTCACCTACCACACCACCATGCGCGGCCCCGACCACCAGGTCGGCACCGGCATCATGCCAGCCGAACGCAGCCGCCTCATCCGCTGGATCGGCCAGTGCCTGCAGCCCGACTTCGACCTCGACCAGCCCCTGACCCGCGTGCTCATCGGCGGCAAGGCGAGCCGAAGCCTCACCAAGCTCGAGGGCGTCCCCAAGGGCAAGAAGGACCAGACCGACGCCGAGCGCATCCAGCTCGTCGAACGGCAGGAAGCCGTCCACGCCGCAAACGCTGAAATCTCGAGGGCGAACGCGGTCATCCGGCGCCATCAACTGGCCGCTGCGGTGGACGGCCGGCTCTCCGTCGTCTTGCTCTACCAGGGAGACGGCAAGGGAATGCGGGACCGCCTGCTCGCTACCGTCGAACGACTACTTGATCTGCCCCATCAGCAACCCGTCAGCAACGACACCTGGACATGGGACGTCGGAGACCTCACCCTCACGATCTACGCCCGCCCCCTCGGCAGGCTCGGCGCAGTGCTCGGGCAGGGCTCCGTTCCCCGGCGCGGCAGGAAGCACGACGAAGCCGTCGCCACACGCCGAAAGCTGGTCGCTTCCGCTATGGAAGATCTGGCCGAAGAAGTCGGTGACAGCCTGCAACTCGCCCTCATCGAGCTCGACGGCGCGAAAGCCTTCAACGCACGCACCACCGACCCGAAATTCGCGATCCGCATGGGCTGCGCCGACGCCGGCATGGTCAGCCAGTTCATCCGCCCCGACGAGTTCCCCGGCAAGGACCTCGACAAAGAAGAAGCCAGCAACCAGCACCGGGCCGAAGCCGCCTGGGACGACTGCCTACGTCAGCTCGGCGTCCGATTCGTCCCGCAACATCGCCTCAAGAGCGCCATCCCCGACGACCTCGAGCAGCTCGCGTTCTGGGTCGTCAAACGGCGCAACGACGACACCAACACTCACCAGATCTTCATCCCGATCGCCATCCTGATCCGGCCCGGCCAAAAGCACATCATGGGCAAAACGGAGGGCATGGCCGACTGGGTGCCCTACCCGACCCTGCTCAAGACCCTGGCCGGCACGAACTACCACGCCAGCCCCGCCAAGGAAGACGAACAGAAGGAGCGGCTCGCTGCCTTCATCCGAAGCACCCTAACCCGGTTCCGGAACACGCAGACCCTGATCGTGACTGAAGCCCACAACATCCGGTATCGGCTCACCACGGTACAGAACGCTCATATGCTTCCCAACCACCTCCAGCTTGGCGAATTGCGACCCCAGAAAATCAGCCTTTTCGGCAAGAAAATGAGGCTGGTGCGGATCTGCGGCAACGATCGCCTCGAAACCCCCGAGTCATGGGCTTTCGAGGGCGACAGCATCGGCATTTCCGACGGGCTGTGGCGACACGACGACGGAACCGGAAACACCGAGCAGACGCGCGTCTACTACAGCACGGTTGACAAGCCGGCTACCCACAGCTCCATCGTCATCGACTTAGCCAAACTTACGCCTCATTACAAGGAGAACCCGGCAAAGGCCGATGCTCCCGATCCCTCAGAGGGCCGTTCCCCCGACGACGGAAAGCTAGAAGGTGCGAGGAACTATCTCGACCCTTCTAAGAACGCCTGGAACGCTGAACTACTCGAGTTCGTCGTCGTCGCTCACCCCGAGGGTGAAGACCCTGCAACCTGGGCCGGGTTTCTGCACCAGCAACGCCACTGCTTTGACGACTACCGGGCAGCCCTCAGCAGGCCCCTGATCATGCACGTCGCACGACTCACCAACCAATACGCCCTACCCGCCGACGACACCCTCGAAGACGAAGGCGACAACATCGACGATCAACCCGAACCCGAAGGCGATATTCAACTAGCCTTCGACTTCGAGTCCTGAGGCCCTCCGCAACAAACGGACACACGGGCTGGGCACCTCACTCCGCACGAGGTGCCCAGCCTGGCCCAGGCACCGACGGCCGCGTCCCAGAACTATCACTTGTGAATTATCGAGTGGGGCGCTGTTTTCGCCTATCGCGCGTGCGGATCAGTAGCGCTTCCCGGTGCCTCGTCGACCATCATTCCGATATCATCGGCCAGGGCAAGAAGGAGTTCCTCCTCGACTTCCGGCACGAACCCGGCGGCGCAGCACGACCAGCATCCGCTCGGCGGCCTTGTTCTCCTCACAGCGGGTGAAGTACCAGTACACCGTCTGCCATGGCGGGAAATCGACCGGCAGTTGCCGCCACGAGCAGCCGAGCCGGTACGCACCACATACAAGATCGCGTCCACCAGTTCGCGGATGCTTTTCCGGGCGCTCGCCCTTGTTCGGCGCCGGCAGCAGTGGCTCGACCAGGGCCCACTGGGCATCGTTCAGATTCTCGAACCCAAGGATCTAGCGGCTGCAAATCATGGCGAGGATCTGCTACGGCTGCCGACAACAGCCGCGGTGGGTGCTCTAGCACTCGGTGCTGGATCAGCCTGGGCGCATCTGCACAGAACGCTTCGGTGTGAACGCGGGTCCGCGGCACGGTTAAATGTCATCCGCTGGCGTCCTTGGCCGCCGAGCACGGTGACTCTGTTGCCTCTCGTCATCCCTTACCGGGTGCTGTCGGTCGTCTCGCTGCCTCTTCGCTGCCTCGTAGGCGTGCAACCGATCAAGGCGCCAAGGACCATGACGTCGTGCCCCCAGATGCTAGGCCCAGCCGCACGCCGCCTGGCCCCTTCCTCGGCTACGACTGGCCGGGCTCAGCCATCTCGTCATCCTCACCGCGACGCACGCCCACCCGGTCGTCCAGCACCACCGGCGGAATCGGCTCAGCAGAAGGCGCGTCCGGATCCACCTGGTCGATGATCCCGGCAAACGCTCGGTATAGACGTTTGGCAACAACAGCCTGTCCCTGCCAGGCATTCTGCGCGCGCTCAGCCGTCCTGAAGAGAATGAGGGAGACCTGGTGACCAGAGAGGTGAACACGCACCATGTTGCCGTCGAGGGCCTCGATCCGCCCTTCCTGCGCTCGGGGGCTCGTCCAGCCGGACGTGTCCTGGAGCATGACTAGCAACGCAGTCAGCGTGTCGGCATGGCAGACCAGTTCGATCGAGGAGATGCCAACGGCCACCTCCATGCGCTCCGGGTGCCGGTCCCGCGCGGCGATCTGCGCACGTCGACGTTGCAACGCCTGCTCGGCTTCGACACGCGCCCGCTCGGCCTCGGCCCGCCGAGCTTCAGAGCGCTCGCGGGCGAGAGCGTCACGCTCGGCTAGCTCCTCGGCGGTCAGGTTTCCTCGGGCGATCCGAATGAAGTCAGCGAGACCCACGTCAAGCTCCTCACTGGGGGCGAGTCCTCATTAGACCACCGTGCCGCGTCATTTCGCCGCTATGCCGATGCCGAGCGCGACGAGTCGGATGGCGGCCGCGCTCGGTGCTCCCCTGCTGCTCGCCGACGCTGGCTGTAGTGGAAACGAAGAGCCGCGGGCTTCAACTCGGCCAACCCCCTGACCCCGCGCTTGTCGTTTTGGGCGCTTCATCCGTTTGACGGCCTGGCGACGGCTTAGCCTGAATCCACCGCTGTGATCTTTGGTTGGCGGCATTGATCATCATTCGTTGATGTGTGTTGATGGTTGGGGTGGCGGGCGTGGTTAGCCTGCCGGCTTGTTCCGGCTTGCTCCGTGTTGGTGCTCGGGCCTGTGGTGGGTGGTCGGTCAGGGGCCGGCGGGTGCGGGTGGTGCGTGGGCGGCGGTGAACAGTTGCTGCCAGGCGGTCTGCCAGGGCCAGTGCGTGGGCAGGTGAACGATGATTCGTCGGGCTCGGTGGGCGATCCGGGCGGGGACGTTGATGAGTTGCCGGCGGATGGTGGCGGCGCGGGTTTTGGCGTGGGCCGGTCCGGCGAGCGTCGCCGTGGCTCGGGTGAGGTTGTGGGTCATCGCGGCGAGGGTCAGCCAGGCGGCGTTGGCCGGGAATCGGCCCGAGGGCATGTGGGCCAGGGGCCCGTCGATCAGGTCGGCGAAGAGTTGCTCGATGATGGCGTGGGCCCGGTGGGTCAGGTCGGCTTCCACGGTGGACAGTCTGGTGTCGGTCAGAAACGCGTGGTGGCGCCAGGTGGGGAATAGCTCTTCCTGTCCGGCTGGTGCCGGGTTCTTCTCTCGGACACGGCGCACGACCAGCCGGGCGGTGATCTTGTGGGTGGTTGTTTCGAACGCGGTGTAGACGGTTTCGGCGACCTCGGCGTCGGAGATCCACTGCCCGGTGTCGTCGTCGCGGACCGCGCCGGGGTAGCGCACCGGCGTCCACGCTGACTTCCCGATGTCGTCGATCGCGGCCCGTAGTTTCGGGTTGGTCTGCAGGGTGACCGAGAAGTTCACGCCTGCCTTGCGGCAGGCCGAGACCACCGGGCCGGAGCCGAACGCCGAGTCGGCGCGTACCAGGATCTGACCGGTCGCCCCGCACGCGCGGGCGGTGGAGATCGCCTGTTTCACCAGCGACGCCGCGGCGCGAGCCGAACCGGCGTTACCGCCACGCAACCGTGTGGCGGCGACCACCGGGGCGGCCTGCGGGGTGCTGATCGCGGCGACCAACGGTGACAGGCCACGAAGCCGCACGTTGTAGCCGCCGACCTTGGCGTGCCCGAACGCCGCGCCCTGCTTCGCGTGCCCGTACACGCGAGGCAACAGCGAGTCCACATCCACATAGGCCAACTGCCCGGCGCCGGGTAACAGCGGCATCCGCGCGGCGAGGGCAGCCAGCAGGTCCCGTGCGGCGGCCTCCAACTGCAGCGTGTGACCCCAGGTGAAGAACCGCAAAACGATCCCAGCGTCGACGGCGCGTACACCCCGGCGAAAAGGCCACCCATCCCGCCGTGGCGCAGCACGTCCAGATCGGTGATGCAGTCCGCGCCGGCGGCCATCCCGGCCACAATCGCCGCGGCTTTACCCCCAGCGTTGGCTCCGGTCGACAGGTCAGGGCGTACCCGCCTTGCGACCAGGCCAGCAAGATCCACCTGCTCGGCCAAGCGCATCACCGGGACCAACCCGGCACACGACACCAAATTCGGATCATCAAACACCGCGTCCACGCCGCGGCGGCCATGCAACAATCGCACCTGACAGATGCCCTCTCGACCAGGCTGATGGAAGCTTCGAGAACTCCCATTTTCCCCGGTCAGAGGGCATCTTCCTGTCTACCGCGCCGGCGTAACCCGATGCCTATCGGTGGATTCAGGCTTAGAACTTGTCGGGTCCAAACGCCACCAAGGTCTCCACTCGCACGACGAGATACTGCAACGACAGGCCCTTCGCCCCCGCCTGCTGCGCATAGTTGGCTGCGTCGCGTTCCGCCTCGGCCCGGTTGTAGTCCGAGTCCGCATAGGTGTCGCCGAACCTAACCATTTCTGCGGTTGTGTGATCGAACTGCATGATCATGAGATGAGTAGACGAAAGAGCGCTACGCTCGACAGAGACCTTGCCGACAGACACCTGAGCCTCCAAGAGGTCGAGCGGTCAGCCTAGCTGAGCGAGGTTGCATGGTCTTCTGTCCGCGATACGACAGTTCGAGGCGCTCGCCCCCCTCGCTTGTAAAGCGCTGCTTGTTGTCGTCGGTCAGCGGTGGTCCCCACTTGACGACCCCCCACGGCCCGGAAACACCTGGGTGACGCCCGAATCAGCACCGTTTGCCCCATCATGCCTGGTGCCACCTCGTGCCCGATTCCCGGCATCCCCGATGGGATTGCTGGCAACGCTTTGCCAAACCCCTCATCAGACTCCATGCGAAGCAGCAGTGTCGCGGGATGCCTTAGGTGCGGAACTAAGGGAGGATCGTGTAGGACCCAGCTGGCGGAGGCGAGTCGCCCCGCCGCGTCCTAGTGTTGCTTGCCGCCGTCGTTACCGGAGGACCACTTGTCGCAGCAGCCATCCACCCCGGCTATCTCGTCAACGCCCGCTCGAAATCCGGCATTCAAGAAAGGGCTGCCTAGCCAGGGCCTTTCAGTGGCCGAGAGCTCAGCCTCAAAGCTATGGAACATCGCGCGGCTTGGCATGACCTCCAAGGAAGCGTTCGCGAAGCAGCTTGGTTGGAACCGCGCCTCGGGCAACCACTGGGATACGCGGATAGCACTTCTACGCGGCTTTAAGCTGATAAACATCGATGGCGAGCAGATTGGGCTGTCGGAGCTAGGTCAGAAGCTGGTGAACACATCAAATGCAGATGGTCAACGCGAAGCTCGACGGATCGCCTTATTGAACCTGAAGGCATACCGTGAACTGGTGGATAGTTTCGATGGCACGGAGCTTCCTCAATTGTCGGCCCTGTCCTCGCGTTTGCAGTTCGACTATGGCAAGTCCGCGGAATTTGCCGAGAAAGCCGCGCAGGCTTTCGTTGAATCGCTTCACCATGCGGGAATGGTCGACGGCCTGAACATCGTCCGCAAAGCGGGAATCGGAGATATGCCGCCGGCCAATGCAGACCAGGAGCAAGCTTCCATCCCCGTCCAAAGAGACGTGGTCGAGGACACGGACGCGGACGATGCCGAACTGGACCGAGCATTTGAGGCTGAGGACGAGCCGCCACATGAAGAAGATCCGGAGCAGAGCATTGAAAGCACCAGCCGGCCCGGTGCAGCGTACCCTCAACCCGCCTTGTCGATCTCGGTATCGCTCGATTTATCGAAGTATAGGGCGGATGAAGTCATTCAAATCTTGCAATCCCTGAGGGGATTCCAGTAGTGGCTGCCGACACACCAAATGATAGCTCCCTCTTCGAAATACCTCCTCAGCAGCTATTGTCCGCAATTCGTACTGCCGCCTCAGGCGGTGATGTTGAACCGATACCCAAATACCTCCTCGCTCGGTGTGGCCTACTCGGGGAGTCTCAACTGACGGATGCGGGACTCGCGCTGTTCAAGCTTGCCTGGGTGATGCGAAAAGATAAGGAAGCCAACCAAGCGCTTGGGCAAGCGCTGCGACAACTCAATCCCCTACAAGTGATTGAACAGGAGTTGAGAGGACTTGGCCCTGTGCCAGAAGATGGCGTACTCGATTTGCTGCATCAGCATCGCGCAGTCTCGACCGAAACGACTGTTACAGATATCCGACCCACGTTGCGA
Organism: Micromonospora sp. CB01531; assembly: GCF_001905095.1. Taxonomy (GTDB): domain Bacteria; phylum Actinomycetota; class Actinomycetes; order Mycobacteriales; family Micromonosporaceae; genus Micromonospora. The sequence continues at coordinate 4,210 of NZ_LWLS01000074.1, read as the reverse complement.
TGGTTGAGCGGCGTAGGACTTCTCGCCTACTCGACCAAACTCAAGACCGTCCGAAGTCTTGCGCCAGCCCCCGATGCGGCACTTGCGGGTGAGGTTCAAGCGATAGCATCCATGATCTCCCCGCGAACTCCTTTCCTGAATGTGGTAAAGCTTCGTCGGGTTATTAGACCACTGAAGGGCGTTGTCTGGTGGGCCGACCCCCACTTCGGCGCACGAGCATTAGAGGAACTGGCCGAGGAGCTTCGCCTAGAGGATGTAACAGAAATTAGGATTATCTCAGGCGACGCCGAGAATGTGATCAGCAACAAGTCACTGAAAGACTTTGAGCGTTTTCAACAGGAAATGAGCAATTACAACATCGTCGCCCAATGGCGGGTCGATCGCCGGGGCGTGCGAGATTGGCACGACCGCTGGCTGGGCGACGACAAGGTTGTCTGGAACGTTCCTCCTATCAACACCTTATTTAAGAACGACTATTCGGAGATCTCTCCTACTTCCGAGCGGCCACCGTTCGATCAATGGTGGCGCCGAGCGACCCCGCGATAATCCGAGTGAGCGGGCGGCCAGGTGACGGGCCAGCCCAGCGCCGTAGCTGCCCGTGCCCTCGACGCCCACGGCGAGCAAGCGGCCGAAGGAGCGCATCCAGGCCAGCAGTTCCGCGTAGCCGGCGGTGGTCGCGGGGAACTCGGCGTCGGCCAGTAGTCCGCCATTGCTGTCGATCATCGCCGCGTGGTGGGTGTCGACACCACCGATCACGGGTCGCTTCTTGGCTGCCATGCTGGTGAGGTCCGCCCTTCTCGTCTGCGTCGAGATGTGTGGACACGTCACCGGTCAGGCAGAGGGACAACACAGTGGTGGGCGCCTCTCGCACAGGCTCCTATCAGGTCACGACGCCTGACCGGTGACATGCTGCTCGCGGAGCCACCGGGCCGGCCGACGGATCGGGATGAGGACAGCAACCGTCGGTCTGCCGGTGAGTCAGACCGGCCCGGCGACCCACCCCACCATCCTCACTGTCTGCCATCGGCCCGCCCTCCGGGGAGCGGGCCGCCGCCCGGCCCGCCACGTCATCCATGAAGGAGCGGGGCCGGTCAAGGGTAGGGTTTTGACCTGCCCAGCCCACGAAGCTAGCTGCGCTGGGCCGGGGAACCGGTCGACCTCGCCGATCTCGGCGACGAACACCGCCGCCAGGACCGGTCCGATACCGGGGATGGCCTGGATCGCCGTGTAACCGCCGTGCCCGCAGAGTCTGGCCCGGATCGGACCGGCAATCGCGTCGATCTCGAAATCGACCGCGTCGATCAGCCGGCACAGCGACGACACTCGACCCCGATACGCCCCGTCCAGCGGCGCCCGGGCAAGGAGTTCTCGCCCGCCCACGCCGAACAGATCCGACACCGCGATGTGCACGCCCTGCTTGGCCAACACCGCATGCACCGACGCCTTCAACCCCGAACGCCACGCGACCAGCTTGGCCCGATGCCGCACCAGCTCCCGCAGCTCCCGCACCGCCGGCGGCGCGACATACGCCTCCGGCAGCCTGCCCATCCGCAGCAGATCCGCCAGGTCCGCGGCGTCCCGGGCGTCGTACTTCACCCGCCGGTAGGCGAACCCCTTCACTCCCAACGGATGCGCCAGATGCACCCGAGCACCGGCCGCGGTCAGCACATCCACCGCCCAGTACCAGCCATAGGTGGCCTCCAGGACCACGTCCGGGTCCGGACCCGCCTTGGCGATCTCCAACCCGAGCGCGACCGGGTCATTGCCGATCCGCACCGTCTCGAGGGTTGCAGCCCTCGACCGCCCAAAGGCGGTCTTTGTGCTTGCGGCCGGCGGCGAGCATGGCCTGGTAGCCGTCGCGGTCGGTGCCGAACCGGCCCTGCCCGAGCGTCTTCTCCCGCGCGTTGATGATTTCGATGGTGGCGGAACGCTTGTGCGGGTCCACGCCGATGATGGCCTGAGCCATCGTGTCCTCCCTCGATCCGGCAGTGTTCGTCGAGCGCTACCTTGAGCCGGTCAGTCCCCTCTTGAGCCTCTCTCCGCCGCGGTGACCGGCGGGGCGCACGCCAGATGAGAGCCACACCAGCCTGCGGTGGGCAGCCGAGATGAGAGCGACCCCACCGGTCACCTCGACCAAGCCTGGCCGGGCTGCGGTCGTACCACCAGTCAATAGGTAGCCGAGAAGAGTGCGTTGATAGCTATTGCCTGCCACCGAGGTAGCTGACGCCTCTGGAGCGCGGATACGTGTCGCTGGCCATCTATAGTCTGTATTGACACGTCGAACATGCTGACCTGACGCGGGATGAGTGTGGAGTAGTCATGATCCGGACGGTTGCCGAGCTGCTACTCCGCCTCAAAGAGGAGGAGATCAAGAGACTGGAAGCCGTCAACATCAAGCACGGGCCAACTATCGGAGACATGTTCGAGGGCCTGTCCAAGGAGATCCTGAGCCAGGCGGTCCCGCAACACCTTGGTCTGCAGGTAGTGAGTGGGTTCATCACTGACGGAACTGGCGGGCAGTCCGGGCAAATCGATTGCATGCTAGTGCGAGGCGAAGGGCAGAGGCTCCCGTACATTAAAGAATATATCTGGCACGTGCGGGATGTAATTGCTGTATTTGAAATCAAAAAGACGCTTTATAGCAGTGACCTAGCGGATGCTTTCGAGCATCTCGCCAACGTGCGCGCACTGGAGTCGAATTATATTCGATCTCGAGACAGTGAGGCGGGACGCGTGGACGTCCGCTCGGCTCAAAAAGCGTTTGCGGAGACAACTGGGGTTGTCGCCCCACCATTCAGCGAGATAAAGTCGAGGCTAACTCTGCGCCATCAACTGATCTTGCATGCTCTCGTGATGGAGCAGGTTTGTGCTGTCCGAGTAATCTTCGGATATCGCGGATTTGCAAGGGAGCGCAACTTCCGAAGGTCGCTGGCTGAGTACTTAGGGAGCAACACTGGCGTTCGTGGCTTCGGTCCAGGAAGTTTTCCGCAGCTTATCGTGTCGGGCGGCTACTCGTTGCTCAAAGCCAACGGCCAGCCATTCTCTACGCGTTTGCAAGATGGCAAGTGGCCGTTTTGCGTTTCATCGTCGACCAACCCCCTGCAACTGCTTCTAGAACTCATTTGGACGCGGCTTCACCGCGAGTTCGGAATGGGTGACCCTTGGGGGGAAGACCTATCAATTGAGAATTTCAGTGCATTCTTGTTGGCGGACGCTGTCGAAAGCGACGGCAGGACCGGCTGGGTGTATGAGATAGTAGACGCAAGCGAAGAGCACCTAGCGGCGCAAGAGACATCGGTTGAATGGGAACCCGCCCGCCTTTCTCATGAGCAGTTCGTGGTAATTCAGGCCCTGTGTAACGGCTGGGTTGTCGAGACTGATAATTATGAGTTTCTAACCTTTTTGAGTCAAGCGGGAATAGATCCTGAGAGCTTCATTAATGGACTTCTAGAGACGGGCCTGGTTGGAACTAGCGGACGCGAACTTCAGCTGATTACAGAAGAATGTCAATGCGTCATGCTTCCGGATGGCCAAGCGGTTGCCGCAGAAAATAACACTGGGCGCCTGTCGAGATGGGTAGCGCGCCACCTAGATGCCGGACGCCGCACGGTTGGCGGCAGCTGAAGTGATCCACAGAGGTCTACTTTCATGCCGTCCTGCGCCGAGTTCGTGTTCAGGACAGACCATGCTTCTTCCAATGCATCCACATCAAGGTGTCCAGTGCGCGTAGTGCGGGCACGTGAGGTGCGAGCGAGGCGATGCGCGCTCGACGGGCGGGGTCCTGGAGGACGCGGCGAAATGTTTTCCAGTAGGTGCCCTTGATGCAGCCAAGACGGCCGTGCACGACATCATCGACGATCGGGATGAGTTCGGGACGCTTCCGCGCCAAGAGTTTCCCAGCAATCGTCCTCCCTACGCCATCAACGTTTCGCAGCAGCGACCACAACGAACCGGACCAAGCCAAGTCGTCGTCGGTCGCCTCCCAGATGGCGACACCGAGTGGAATCCTGGCCAGCAGCGTCGACGTGTGGTTGGCGAGTTTCCCCCCAGGCAGGAGCGCTCGCGCCGCAGCCGCACCTGGATTCACGTCCAGCAGCGTGACGGCGAGCAGGTCGGCGACGCCGACCGCGTACGGCTCGTTGGGAGCAAGTCCGAGGAACGTGTCGCCGGCATACTTAGAGAGTGTTGTGTTACTGGCCGATCACGGTGG